>CAVQND010000051.1:0-302618 GCA_963713735.1 uncultured bacterium | reverse complement strand
GGCGATGCCGTGACCCCCGGCTACCCTCTGGCAACCCTCCGGGTTGGCCCGAGCCGCCGCTCCTGGCTGGAGGTGGTGGTACTGACAAGATGCGCCCCCCGCCGAATTGAAAGCGGTTCCAGGCTTGACTTGATGGGGGCGGTTCACTAAGTTCAGCGCGATGTTAGCGAGTATTCGACAAGTCGTGCGGCTGCTGGTCGTCGTAGGTGACGACGCCGCAGGGGCTTGTCGAAGGTGAATTGAGATTCGACAAGAACCCACGGCTGGCAAACGGCCGTGGGTTTTTTTGCGCGCCTGCGGCTGCCAGTCACAACCGCCAGATGATTATGAGCAAGACAACAGACACGGCCAAGAAGGCTGCCGGCAAGAAAGTGGAACTGGGCCCCACGATGTCGGGCAGCGAAATCCTCGTCGCCTGCCTCGAACGCGAGGGGGTGGACACCATTTTCGCCTACCCCGGCGGGGCGAGCATGGAAATCCACCAGGCGCTGACCCGTTCGAAGATTCGCACGGTCCTGCCCCGTCACGAGCAGGGGGGCGCCTTTGAGGCCGGGGGCTACGCCCGCGCCAGCGGGCGGGCCGGGGTTTGCATGGCGACCAGCGGTCCCGGCGCCACGAACCTGGTCACCGGAATTGCGGATGCCTACATGGACTCGGTCCCGCTGGTCGCCATCACGGGCCAGGTCACCCGAGCCATGATCGGCAAGAGCGCCTTCCAGGAAACCGACATCTACGGCATGACCCTGCCCGTCGTGAAGCACAGCTACCTGGTGACCGATGTCAATGACATCCCGCGCATCACCAAAGAGGCCTTCCATATCGCCCAGAGCGGCCGGCCCGGCCCCGTGCTCATCGACGTGCCCAAGGACGTCCAGCAGGCCCGCACCCAGCCGGTGTTCCCCAGGGAAGCTCGCGTCCGGGGCTATAACCCGGACAAACGGGCGAGCGACCTCGAGCTCAATGAGATTGTCGGCTTGATCGAGAAGTCGGAGCGGCCCGTGTTGTACGTCGGGGGCGGCATCATCACCGGCAACGCCAGCCAGGAACTGCGCCAGTTCGCCCTGGCCACCCAGGTCCCGGTAACGACCACCCTCATGGGCTGCGGCGTCTTTCCCGAGGACCATCCCCTGTCCCTGCGCTGGCTGGGCATGCACGGGGCTGCCTTTGCCAATTGGGCGGTCAACGGCGAATATGAGCCGCGCAAAAACCCGGCCGACCCGCTCAAGAAATCGCCCACGGCGCCGATTTGCTGCTGGCCTTCGGCGTGCGTTTCGACGACCGCGTGACCGGCAAAGTCGACAAGTTCGGCGAAGGGGCGACGATCGTGCATCTGGACATCGATGCCTCTGAACTGAACAAGAACCGGGTGGTCAACCTGGCCATTGTCGGCGACGTGAAGCACGCCCTTGGCCGGCTGGTGGAGATGGTCAAGGAACGGCCCATTGCAAAGAGGTTCGGCGCGTGGCACCAACAGTTGGCCGCCTGGAAGGCCAAGGCGCCCTTTGGCTATGTGGTGACGGAGGAGGTGGTCGAATCCCAACACATGCGCGACCATCTCAAGGGCAGGGAAAACGAGGTCATCCTCCCGCAAATGGCCATCGAGATGCTCTACGAACTGAGCAAGGGCGAAGCGATCATCACCACGGGCGTGGGCCAGCACCAGATGTGGAGCGCGCAGTACTACAAGTTCAAATATCCGCGCCAGCTCCTGACCAGCGCGGGGCTGGGCGCCATGGGCTACGGCTACCCGGCCGCCCTGGGGGCCAAAGTCGCCTTTCCCAACCGACAGGTGGTGGACATCGATGGCGACGGCTCGTTCCTGATGAACGTGCAGGAGTTGGCCACGGCGCACATCGAGAAGATCGCCGCCAAGGCCCTGATCCTCAACAACCAGCACCTCGGCATGGTGATGCAGTGGGAAGACCGCTTCTACGCCGGCAACCGCGGCAATACCTACCTGGGCGATCCGGAGAATCGCAAGCAGATCTATCCCGACTACGTCGCCATGTGCAAGAGCTTCAACGTGCAGGCCGAACGGGTGATGTACAAGAAGGACCTCCGCGCGGCGATGCAGCGGATGCTGGATGCCGACGAACCTTACGTGCTGGACATCATCGTCCCCTATACCGAGCATGTGCTGCCCTTTATCCCGGCTGGTCGAACGGTCGCCGATATGATTTGGGAACCGTGAGAGGGTGCAGGGCGGCTGACAAAGTCGCCGAAACGGACCCCGTTCCCTGACTGTAGGAGACGACGTAAGGAGTCTCTGATCAATGGCCTCGGAGGGGAGCAGGCTTTCGTTGTGCCCAAGAATAAATCAGAGACTCCTTACGTCGTCTCCTACAATGCTTTGCGGAGAACTTTGTCACTGGCCCTGCGAGAGGGTGCCCATCGAACGCGTTTAGGATTTCGCCGTCGCCCTGATTAGGGTAGTCTCGGCCGCGATGCAAAATCAACTTCTCAGGCTGTTGCAGGCGCAAATCAGCCTCTGTACACCGTTCCCCCCTGCATTCTGTCCCGGAGGCCCGACAGCAAGGTGCGTTCAAAAGCTGATTTGCCGCCGGTTGTTGCTGCTCGCCGGCGTTCTGTGCGCGGTCCTGGCCCAGCCTGCGGCGGGGGCCGAGCGCACATTTGATTTCAGCGACGCCCCCGAGGGCGGGGTCCCGCCCGGCTTCCGAAGCGCCCTCACCGGGCAGGGCAAGCCGGGGCAATGGAAAGTGGTCCTGGATGACGTGGCGCCGCTGCTGCCGCCACTCAATCCTCAGGCCCCGCACGTGACCAAGCAAGCCGGTACTGGCCCAACTCTCCCAGGATCGCACGGATGACCATTATCCGTTGCTCGTGTGGGACGAGGAGGTTTTCGGCGATTTCACCCTGATCACGCGCTTCAAGCTGGTGAGCGGACAGACCGAGCAGATGGCGGGCCTGGCATTTCGCATCCAGGACGAGAAGAACTATTACTATGTCCGGGCGAGCGGTTTGGGAGGCACGTTTTACTTTTACAAATTCGTCAACGGCGACTTGATCGGCCCGATTGGCTCGAAGGTGAGCATCACTAATGGAGTCTGGCATGAATTGTCCGTCGAGTGCAGAGGCAGCCAGGTGACCTGCTCGCTGGACGGCAAGGCTATCATCCCACGGATGCTCCAGGACAACTTCGCCAAGGGCAAAATCGGCTTCTGGACCAAGTCCGATTCGGTCAGCTACTTCGGGAGTACCAGGATTGTCTATAAGCCCCTGGAAGACCCGGCCCAGGCGATTGTGCGGGACACGGTCAGGAAATACTCGAAGCTGCTCGGTCTGAAGGTCTTCGTGCTGGGGACCGACCCAAAGACGACCCGCCTGGTGGCCAGCCTGGACCCAAGCGAAATCGGTCATGCGGGCGCCAAGGCCGAGCTGGATGTCCTGACCCAGGGCCAGGTTTATTACGGCAAGGACAAGGCCACGGTATCGGTCACCCTGCCGCTGCGGGACCGCAATGGCGAAGTCATCGCCGCAGTCAAAGTGATCATGAGAACGTTCCCCGGCCAGACCGAGCAAAACGCCATCGCCCGAGCCACGCCCATTATCCGGCACATGCAGGGACGCATCCGGTCATTGAAGGACCTGGTGGATTAGCAAAGAAAAGCAAAAAGCAGAAAGCGGAATCGAGTTATTCATTCAGCGGTTTGGGCGCTTCCACGGAGACGATGGGCTTGGGCGGGGGCACATCGGTGGGGGTGATGCGCCGGAGCCCGCCGAAGACGGAGATGTTGCCGTCGGCATCGACCCTGAGCCGGGGGCGCGTGCCGATGTAATCATGGGTCTGGCGCGCCAGGAGTTCGCCTTGGGGGCTGAACCGGGTGTAGCTAAAGGAGTGCGGCCCGTCCTGGTAGAGCACGTGCAAGTCGCTGGCCTGGTCAATCAGGTGCTCGGGCCGGCTGAAGGAGATCATGCCCCCAATCGGGACGACCCGGAGCGGCCTGGCGCCGGTGAGATCGGTCACTCGCAGGTAAAGCCGGAGTTGTCCCTTCACATAATTTGCCTGCTGGAGGATGTAGCGGCGGATTTCCGGGCTGCCATTGGTCTGGCCGGGCGCCCTGGGCACTCCGAATTCCTGCTGCCACAAACCAACTCCTTCGATGATGTCCATGCCCTTGGGCGGGCTGGCAATCTCCCGGCCCCACTCTTTGATTTTGACGTTCGCGATGATGTTGTAACGGCCGGGTTGGGTCAGGGGAAAGCAGGGCCCGAGGTCCATGCGTTTGGTCGCCATTTTCGCCGAAGGCAGCTCGAACGGCTCGAAGAGGGGAAGATCTGCCATTTGGGGCACCACGACCCCCTCGCGTGATTCCACGGAAAACGTCAACCAATCGGGGTCTCCTCCAAGATGCAAGGTCTGCCCCGAAAGATTCATAATCCGCACTGTGACCGGCACGGCCTCGGCCGGCAGGAACTGGTCCTGCGGTTGCGCGACCTCGACGGTGACCTGCGCCGATGCCGAAAGGAGTGTCGCCGCCAACAGACTCACCCAAAAGCCTAGTTTCGTCATTGAACCACTCTATGAACCGGGCGCGTGGAGGCAACAAAAATCGAGCCGCCTTTCAAGGGCGGCGAGGGCTGCCGCCGGGGAGAGGAGGCGGAGGCATTCGATGGGTTTGGCGTAGGCGCAGTACGACTTCAAGCAGGGCACACAAGGGAGATTGGCTTGCAGAACGTGCTCGACTTGGCCATAGGGGCCGGTGCGCCGGGGCTCGGTGGGACCAAAGAGCGCGACTACCGGCTTGCCGAGGGCCGCCGCCACGTGCATCGGTCCCGTATCATTGGTCACCATGGCCGCGCCGAGCCGAATCCACTCGACCATCTCCGGCAGTGAGAGCCGGCCTGTCAGGTCCAGGCAACGCGCCGGGACAACCCCGGCAATCGCCTCACCCAAAGGACGCTCCTCGGCGCTGCCCAGGATAGCGAAGCGCCAGCCCTTGAGCCGCGCGGCCGCCTGCCGGACCAGCTCTGCGAAGTACTGGAGGGGCCACCGCTTGTTGGGCCAGCGGGCGCCCGGCTGCAGTATCAGCCACGGGCCGGGCTGGACCGGCCACTTCCGGCAGAGGCTGGCGGCCACACCTGGCCGCTGCGGCAGCCACTGGAAATCCCAGGTCAGGGGCACGCCGGCAAGAGGCAGCACGCCCAGATACCAATCCACGGCATGGGTGTGGAAAGAAGGACGGGGCACAATGAGGTCGTACAGCCCGCGAGCGCCTTCGCGCGGCTCATCCAGGCCAATGGTCAGCTTCCCCTTGGCCAGCCAGGCGAAGATGCCGCTGCGCAGCAGGCACTGCAGGTCGATGATCAGGTCGAACCGCTGCTGGCGCACCCACCGCAGGGCGCCCCAGAGGGCCATCCAGGCGGAGGGGGTGGCCCAGTTCCGGCGCCCGAAGGGGATTATCCCCGCCAGGTCCGGATCGTCGGTCAGCAGAGGCGCCAGGTTGCGGTCAATCCACCAATAGACCTGGCTCCGCGCCCAGTGCCGCTTGATGGCGCGCAATACCGGCAGGGCCTGCACTATGTCCCCAAGGGAACTCGGTTTGAGAATGAGAATCTTCAAGGGTCGGGGTGCGGAACTCCGGCTCTACGTTCCAAGGGCGCCGGATTGGGCCGCCAGCCGGGACAGCCCGGGCCTGGAGGGCACAATGGTCACCGGCCAAAGGCCAGCCGTTCCGCCAGGCGCGGGGGTAGCCCGGCATCGAGTATCTTTTTCTGGGCCGCGGGGATGTCGTAATCCAGCCGGCGCAACTCAATGGTCCCCTCATCGGCATCATAGACGACGTAGGCGGCTTTGGGGTTGTTATCACGGGGCTGGCCCACGGCGCCAACGTTGACGAAATACTTCTTGCCCTGCTCGACCTTGAATTTGGAGTAGGTGCCGCCTCGCACGACGCTGTCGCGGATGAAGGCGACCGGGACATGGGTGTGGCCGAAAAAGCAAATCGCGGTGTTCTGGTAAGTGAAGCTGGCGGCGGCCGCCAGCTTGTCGAAGACATAACCCCAGCGTTGGGGGCCGTCCAGGGTGGCATGGACGAGGGTGAAATTGACGATGATGCGCCAGTACTTCAACTCGCCCAGCCACTGTTTGTCATCATTGGATAACTGCTTGCGCGTCCACCTCACCGCCTCGGCGGCGGCCGGATTGAATCCCTCCAGCGGCCCCTCGCTCGAGCAATACTCGTCATGGTTGCCCTTGACGCAAGGGATGTTCATGCGGCGAACAATGTCCAGGCACTCTTTGGGGTTGGCGTTGTAACCCACGACATCCCCCAAGCAGGCGTAATGGGTGCATTTTTGCTGTTTGATGTCTTCCAGGACAACTTGCAACGCCTCCAGGTTGGCGTGGATGTCCGCAATAATGGCAAACTTCATGCATCTACCTTATGATTTCAAACCCGCGAAACTCATTTGTAGCTTCGCTCCAGATCGCTTCTTCGTCCTTAATAAAATACCGCAGACCCGATTCTCGGATGCCCCGCCGAAAGGCCTCCAGTTCGTCTCCGGGACCCTCGGCCACCAACTCGACGCGCCGGTCGGGCAAATTGCCCACGGTCCCGGTCACTTCAAAGCCGGTGGCGACGGTCACCACCGTGTAACGAAACCCGACGCCCTGCACATTGCCCGAGTAAAAAACCGTCATCCGCTTGCGATTCACAATATACTCGGGACACCATGCGCCACAAGTGGCCCGCTTCCAAGCGGAAAATGAAGCCAAGCCGTGGCCAAGTTACCAAGGGCAAGTTCCCTGGCCGGCAAAGGTCTCGGCCAGCGCCACGGCTTGGAGCATGGCTTTGGCTTTGTTGACGGTTTCCTGGTACTCGCCCTCGGGAGTGGAATCGTTGACCCAGCCACCGCCGGCTTGCACGTAGGCCAGACCGTTTTTGAGCAGGGCCGTGCGGATGGTGATGCAGCAGTCCAGATTGCCGCTGAAAGAGAAGTAGCCGACGCATCCGCCGTAGGGCCCGCGCGCGGTCTCGCTCGAGTTCGGAGATAATCTGCATGGCGCGGATCTTGGGAGCGCCGCTCAGGGTGCCGGCGGGGAAGGTCGCGCGCATCAGGTCGTAGGGGGTTTTATCGGGGCAGAGCGCGCCCTCGACTTGGGAGACGATGTGCATGACGTGGCTGTATCGCTCGACGACCATGAGGTCCTTGACCTTGACGGAACCGAACTTGCAGACGCGGCCCAGGTCGTTGCGGGCGAGGTCCACGAGCATCACGTGCTCGGCGCGTTCCTTGGGGTCGGCGAGCAATTCGCTCGCCAACGCCCGGTCTTCGTCCGGGGTGGTGCCGCGCCGGCGAGTGCCGGCAATGGGGCGGATTTGGACCTGGCGGTCTTCGCAGCGAACGTGGATTTCGGGGGAAGCGCCGACGAGGGAAAAGCCGTCGAGCTCGAGCAGGAACATGTACGGGGAGGGATTGACGGAACGGGCAGCGCGGTAAATGTCCAGCGGGGAGGCCTTGATCGGTGTGGCGAAGCGCTGGGAACCGACCACCTGAATGATGTCGCCCGAGGTTATGTACTGCTTGGCCTTGAGGACATTGGCCGAAAACTGCCCGCGCGGAAGATTGGATTCAAAGGGCACAGGCGGCACCTCCGGTGGCAGGACGGCAGGGCGGTGGTCGGCGGGCTGTTGGAGCAGGGAGACCAGGCGCTCGATTTCGCCAACGGCATTTTCGTAGGCCTCCTTGGGGCTGGCCGCGTCGTCCAGGACGGCGTTGACGAGCACGGTCAGGGTCTGGGCAACCCGGTCGAAAATGAGCAGTTGGTCGGCAATGAGGAAATACATCACCGGCGTCTGCAATTCGTCACGCGGCGGACGCGGCACGACGGGTTCGATATCGTGGATAAACTCGTAGCCGATAAACCCGACGGCCCCGCCCGTGAACCGGGGCAGACCGGGCACCGGCACGGCCCGGTAGCGCCTCATGACGCGCTCGACAACCTCCAGTCCGTCGCGCAGGCCCTGGGCGCCGGGGGAAACCGGGGCGCCGATGACGTATTGCTCGAGGACCTTGCCGTTGGCGAGCACCTGGACCTGCGGGCCGGTTTGGCGGATGATGGCCCGGGGGTTGCACCCGACGAAGGAGTAGCGCCCGAGATGTTCGCCGCCTTCCACGGACTCGAACAGGAACGATTCGCCGGGGCCTCGGAGCTTGCGGTAGGCCGAGAGCGGCGTCTCGATGTCGGCCAGCAATCGGCAGGTGACCGGCACGAGATTGCCCTGGGCCGCCAGCTTTCGGAATTCGTCAAGGCTGGGGGGGTTCACGCAGGCAGATTTGGATGAGCTTTGCGTTCTCTCTCGGCGCGGGCTCGGCATAGCCGGAGGGGCGCGGGTCCGTCAACCGGCGGTTGCGCAGGCCCAGGCGATGCAAGCGCCAGGCGCCCAGCAAGGTGTAAAAGGCCACCGCCAGGGCATAGGCGACAATGCCCAGGCCGATGGCCAGCAGCACCGGGTCGCGTTCCCAGTTCGTGAAATAAATCACCCCCACGCCCACGCCGGCGGTCAGGCCCGTTTGTCCAAGGAGGCAGCACAGGTAAAGGGTAATGCTGGTTTCCTGGATGCGCTCGATGTGCCATTCCCGGTAACGATGCTCGCCCAGCGAACGCATGAGCCAGGCCGATTGAAAATTGCGCGCCGCCACCAGGACGCTGGTCGTGCTGATGACAATGGCGGGCAACGGCCAGAAGGCGAACCCAAAACAAAGCCCCAGGTTCACCACCATGCCCCAGGTCCAGCCCAATTTCCTGGCGATGGGGTTGCCTTCCAGGACCATATTGGGCGTGGCAATCCACGTGCTCAGGAAGTCCAGACCTCGCGAAACCAGCAACAGGACAAAGAGGGCCCCGTAAGTCCGCGTGCCGAACCGGATGAATTCGTCGCTCATGTCTTGCCGTAAATCTGATCCGGATGCAGGAGCCGCGGCTCGGTGGTCTTCACCGAGGCGCCTCCGTCCGCAATCGAGCGAAAGAAGCAGGACCGGTAGCCCTCATGACAAGCCGCCCCAATCTGCTCGACTTGAATCAGAAGCGTGTCCCCGTCGCAATCCAAGGCGATGTCCTTCACGGTCTGGGTGTGGCCGCTGGTTTCGCCTTTCATCCAGAATTTCTGCCGCGAGCGGCTCCAGAAATGCGTCTTGCCGGTGGCTATTGTGCTCTGGAGCGAGGCGCGGTTCATCCAGGCCATCATCAGCACACGCCCGGTCTTCTGCTCCTGGATGATTGCCGGAATCAGCCCGTTGGCATCAAATTTGAGTTGGTCGATAACGATCATCAGTATCCTGGCACGGATTTAAGCATGACCGACGCCGGAATGCAAACGGGAAGGCGCACTACTCCCCTCCTGCCTTTCAGGGGCGCAGAATCTGTTCTTGGGAGCCGGTTTTGTTTTGCGGCCAGTTTCCCCTCACCCCGGCCCTCTCCCCAAGGGAGAGGGAGCAGCCAAGGCCGGCTCAGGAACATTCCCACACCGCTGGATTCGTCGGCCGACTGAGGAGGATTCTCCCTCTCCCCGAGGGAGAGGGCCGGGGTGAGGGGAAACGCGACGCTCGAAACGCGGAAGGCGCTCAAAAACAGACCTACGCCCGGCGGCGTCGTGCCGGGCAGACCGGCTTGCGCTCGCCGGGAATTGTGGCAGGTTCAGAAGTGAGACTGAACTATGGATAAACTGAAAGTTATAGCCTATCTGAAACCCATGTGCGGCTGGAGCCAGGGCGTGCGGGCCATTCTGCGCAAATATGAATTGCCTTATCGAGGACCGCGACATCAGCAACGACCCGGCGCAGCGGCAGGAGATGGTCGCCAAAAGCGGGCAGGAGCTAAGCCCTTGTGTCGAAATTGACGGCCGCATGCTGGCCGAACGTCAGCGGAGACGAAGTCGAGGCTTACCTGCTGGCCAATGGCCTGGTGGAGAAAACCGATCGCGAGGCCGGCGTGCCGACCAACGGCTGCGGCTGCAGTTGAGGCCCACGAACCGTTTTCGGAAAGCGGGTGGGGGAGGAATTCTCCGCAAACCGCTGTAGGAGACGACGTGAGGAGTCTCTGATCGGGTTGGGAGCACGCCGAGAGCCTGCTCCCGTGGGAGGGCATTTACCAGAGACTCCTCACGTCGTCTCCTACAGTCAGGGAATGGGGCCCGTTTCGGCGACTTTGTCAGTGGCCTTGGGCGGGGAGGGGCGGCATCAGATTCGGGTTGATCGTCACCCGCCGCTGCCGCACCTTTTGGCCATGCGAATCATCAAGCCGGTCCAGGCCATGCAGCGCCAGGCCCTGCGCTGGCGCAGGCAAGGGACCCGAGTTGGCCTGGTGCCGACCATGGGATATTTGCACGCGGGCCATCTGAGCCTGGTCCAGCGGGCCCGCAGACTGGCGGGCCCTGCCGGAAAGGTGGTCGTCAGCATCTACGTCAATCCCACACAGTTTGGGCCGCAGGAGGATTTTTCGCGCTACCCCCGCGACCTGGACCGGGATGTCCGCCTGTGCCGCCGGGCGGGGGTGGACGCAGTGTTTGCCCCAGACGACCGGGAGATGTACGTGCGCGGCGAAGACGGACCCGCCAGCACTTGTGTGGTCGAGAAGGCGCTCTCCTGCGGCATGGAAGGCGCGTCGCGTCCGGCCCATTTCAGCGGCGTGGCCACGGTGGTGGCCAAATTATTCAACATCGTGCTGCCGGACGTGGCCGTATTCGGCGCCAAGGACTATCAGCAGGCGGTGGTGGTCAAGCGCGTGGCGCGGGACTTGAACTTTCCCCTGAAGGTGGTGGTGGCCCCGACCTGCCGCGAGCCCGACGGCCTGGCGATGAGTTCGAGGAACAAGTATCTCGAGGGCGATTTGCGGGAGCAAGCGCTGGTCCTCTGGCGCTCGGTCTGCCACGCGCAGGCGGCGGTGCGCCAGTCCGCCCGCCCGCTTCCCGCAGCCGAACTCAAAGACCAGGTCGGGCGCATTGTCGGGCAAGCCCCTGCGGCGAGGCTGGATTATGTGGAATTCTTCGACCCGGAGACGCTCGTCCCGGCGGCTGCGGTGGGCCGCGGCACGCATATTGCGTTGGCCGTGTTTGTGGGCAAGACCCGGCTCATTGACAATGGACGATTATGAAATCATTCGACTTTATTGTGTTGGGCAGCGGGATTGCAGGGCTTTCTTGCGCCTTGAAAGTGGCGCAGGGCGGGCGGGTGGCCATCATCACCAAGAAGGACCGCGCCGAGTCCAATAGCAACTATGCCCAGGGCGGCATTGCGGCGGTCACCAGCAAGGAGGATTCCTTCGAGCTGCACGTGCGCGACACGCTCGAGGCGGGGGCCGGTCTTTGCAAAGAGCGCGCGGTGCGGACCATCGTCGAGGAAGGACCGGCGCGGATTGCGGAGCTGATCGCCCTGGGAATCCAGTTCACGGAACGGGAAATCCCCTTCTCGCACGGGGCGCGGGAACTGGACCTGGGCCGGGAGGGCGGGCATTCCAAACGCCGGATTCTCCACGCCAAAGACATCACCGGGCGGGAGATCGAGCGCGCCTTGTTGGCGGCGGTGGCGCAACGGCCGAATATCGAGACTTTTGAGAACCACATCGCCATCGACCTGGTCACCAGCCAGAAGCTCGGCCAGGCCGGGCAGAACCGCTGCCTGGGCGCTTATGTGCTGGACAAGGCGACCGGCCAGGTTCATACGTTTGCGGCCCCGATCACGTTCCTGGCCACCGGCGGCTGCGGCAAGGTCTATCTCTACACCACCAATCCGGACATTGCCACCGGCGACGGCGTGGCGATGGCCTATCGCGCCGGCGCGCCCGTGGCGAACATGGAATTCATCCAATTCCATCCCACCTGCCTCTACCATCCCAAGGCCAAATCGTTTCTGATCAGCGAGGCCGTCCGGGGCGAGGGGGCCGTGCTCAAGACCCTCGAGGGCCTCGAGTTCATGGACCGCTACCATCCCCTCAAGTCGCTGGCCCCGCGCGACGTCGTGGCTCGGGCCATTGACAGCGAGATGAAGCAGAGCGGCGCTGACTACGTGCTGTTGGACATCACCCACAAACCGGCGCCGTTCATCATCGACCGGTTTCCCAACATCTACCGGACCTGCCTGAGTTTCGGCATCAATATCACCAAAGAACCGATCCCGGTCGTGCCGGCCGCCCACTACCAGTGCGGGGGCGTGCTGACCAACCTCGAGGGCGAAACCGAGATCCAGGGACTCCTGGCCATCGGCGAAGTGGCCTGCACCGGGCTGCACGGCGCCAACCGCCTGGCCAGCAACTCCCTGCTCGAGGCGGTCGTCTGCGCCCACCGCGCCGCCCATCGCGCCCTCGCCGCCGGGCCGCTGCCCCCGCCGCCCCCAATTCCCCCCTGGCACTCCGGCAACGCCCATAACCCCGATGAACTGGTCGTGGTCTCCCATAACTGGGACGAAATCCGCCGGGCGATGTGGGACTATGTCGGCATCGTGCGGACCAACAAGCGCCTCGAGCGCGCCCGCAAGCGCATCGCCAACCTCCAGGAGGAAATTCAGGAATACTATTGGGATTTTATCGTCACCAAAGACCTGCTCGAACTGCGCAACATCGCCACCGTCGCCGAGGTCATCATCCGCAGCGCCTCCCAGCGCCCGGAGAGCCGCGGGCTGAACTACAACCTGGATTACCCCAAGCCGGACCCGGCCTGGGCCCAGCGCGATACGGTGCTGAGACGCAGTTCATGAGCGCCGCTCGACATCGTTCCTGGCAACGGCGGCGCTCTGCCGAGACGCCGCTACGCAGGCACAGTCCATGGAGGGAGGAACCAGATATTGTAGACCAGAGGTCGGGCGTTGGCTGCAGGTTTCACGCGCGCGCCTCGTTGAAAGGTGACTGTACCTGGGCCAGGCAAAAGCTGTTCGAAATGCAAGCCTCACTTTGCCCAGCCGCTCCAAAAATAAAACCGGTTCGTCACCGCAGGAACGGGAAGCGTCTCATCCACAAAGACTCCGCTGACGGAATCCAGAATGAGGATTCTCCCGACCCAGTTGGAGACGCTCAAGATGTTATCCACCGATTGCAGAATGTCGGTCGAAAACAGGGTTGTCGCACCGCTGGGCCACCCGCTGAAAAACAGGAGCAACCCGCCGCCAGGCAGCACTCGTGGCCCCCAAATCCACGGCGCACTCAGGGACGAGACCCGCACCGGTTTGGACACCGTCTGCCTTCCCTGCCGATCCACCGCCTTGGCCGTGAGCACGAACTGGCCTTGCTGGTCATTGGTCCAGCGAATGCCATAGGGCGGACTTGCCGCCGTGCCAATCAGGTTTGAATTCGCGAAATACTGGATCTGGACGATATTGTCAGGGTTCGCCACAAAGCCTCTACCAACCGTGAAACTCCTAAGCTTCCATGCAAAAACCACGCTGCTGGGAGAAGGGCGCCATCCATCGGCGAGTTGATCGTTACGGCCGGGGGCGCGTCCGTCCAGTCGCTGACCGTGATGGTGCCCGCGACAACGCTGAAGCCCTCGTCGGGCGACACCAGCAAGCCAGTCCGATAGGCATAGAACCCTGCGTTCGTAAAGGTGAACGCGAAGGAATCTCCCGGATTGGGCAGGGCGCCCCTCCATTGCCCTCCGTAGCTCTCGACGTAGTTGGTCGGTGGGGCGGCTTGTTGATTCACCCAGACGATCGTATCTCCAACGTTGATGGCGATGCTCTGTTGATCCCATTGGGGTCCGGGCGCCACTCTGAAGGCCAGGTAGTTCGTGATGGTCGCAGCGGGGGCACGCCAAGGCGCCAGCGGGAGCAGGAGGGCCAGGAACAGGAAGCAGGTTGCACCCGCTGTTTTAGCCTTCCACGCGTGTACCGGATGTCCACGTCCAGGGGCAGGTGCGCCGCCGTCGCTCGCCGTCGTCCCGCTTGTGCCCCAAGTATGGCCGTGCGGCACCCGCTCGCTTGTCGGAGTATGATATTGTTCCACAAGTCGGTAGCGACTCCATCAATATTTCACCCTTGCGACGTAAATGTCCATCTGCCAGGTTGGATTATTATGCGGCGGGCAGTCCGGGTTATCGCCGGTGCTGGTGGAATTGTCTGCCCAAGCCGGATAGAAATACCCGCCGTAGTACGCCAGACCCGTGTAATCATAGTAGTCATCGTAGTTCGGGTTCGCCCTCGTCGCGTCCGACGAGTTTCCCTCGAGGCAAATGTTCGTTGACCAGGTGCCTCCGCCATCGCTGCTCACCGCGGCGTAGAGCTTCGTCTTTACGTTGTTGGTGTCATCCCGGCGGTCGTACCAGCTTACCGCCACTTTGCCGCTGGTTTGATCAACCGCTATGCGGGGATCGAATTGGGTTCTATGGGTCGAGTCGTCGTTGACCTTGACCCGGCTGCTCCAGGTGCCCGAGGCGCCGTTCGCGTCCGAGTGAATGACGAATATGTCAAAGTCGTCCGTGTAGTTGGTGTTCCAGTCGGTAAAGACCATGTAAAGGCGGCCACCATGCCCGCCGCCTGTGCAGTCCCAGGCAAAACCGGGCCCATTGCCAACCCCTCGATGGGGCGCAGCCGCGGGCTGGGGTAGGCGCCTGGTCGTGACTACACTCCAGGCGGTGGGGAAATTGGTTGGATCGTCGATGCCGTGGGGGTTCACGCTCATAGAGATTGTGTCTGTAGAACTGAAACTCACAAAGGCAACGGCAACCTGGCCGGTAGGCCCGACGGCGACGCCCGGGCAAAAACACTCGAAACCACCTTGAATTTCTGTAAAGGAACTCCAGGTTCCAACGTTGCCGGGGCCAGTCACCGGAGCCCCTGCGACAAACATATAGTCAACGAAATAGGTAAGGTCGTAAGCCGCCAGCCAAACGGAGGACTTGTCGCGCGAGCTCGTCGGGCCAGAGGCTATCGTGGGTTGGTCGAGAGTGTGGTTGGTGTACGGGGAGGCGAGAAAGTTGGGCAGGATCGAAAAATTGGTCCCGCCGTCGGTACCTGAGCAATGCCAGCAGACCCAGGGCGTTGGAGCCGGAGCTGTTCGAGGTGGCGTATGTGACGAAAAGGTTTCCGTATCTATCGAAGGTCGCGGAAGGATCGGACCAGCCGTTTGTCAGATAAACCGGATTACTGTGCGTCCAGGTTGCCCCGCTGTCCATGGAGACCAGTCCACAACGCCATCAGGGCCGTTGGCGTCAATGAACAGGTTCTGGGGATTTACGGGGTTCACCGTAATGGCCGGTTCCCCCTCGATACCCGACAACCGGGAGGCGTCCACCGGGGGATTGGTCACCGCAGTGCCGCAGTCGGCGGTTACGGAGCCGGAGACCGTGCCCTGCTCGAGGCGTATGGGTGTGGCAACGTTGCAGTAGGTGTCCGAGGAGAAGGTCACGGTGCTGCCCGGCAGCCAGATGTCCACCCCGCACTGGCAGTCCTCGAAGACCGAGGAACTTACCGTGGGGCTGAGAGTAGCGTTGTCGGAGTAGGCGACGCCCGTGTATGCCCAGCGGAACCGCGCGTTCTGAACCGAGCAGGGGGTGTAAGCCGACGGCCAATACACCGACAGTCCCGGAGAGGCGGCGTAGGAGGGCACGGAGGTGCTGTTGGTAATCCAGTCGCCATACGAGTTGTCGTCTTTGGAGGTGAACACGACTTGGGCGCCGCTGGACGGGAAACTCACCGAGCCGCCCTGGACCCACAGGCAGGCGTTGCTGGCGAATTTCAGGCAGGCGCCGGCTTGAAAGATGGCCCCGCCGCCTCCGACCGTGGCCGAGCCGGAAACGTAATATGTGGCGTTCGTGAAGGTATATCCATAGGCGCCCCCAGTGAACTGGATGTAGTCCAGGACGACGCCTCGGGGGTTCGTAAGGGGCCGAGGCAAGCAGGACCGGGGCAGCCGGGGGCTTGTGGCTGGGTGGAGGCGGGAGCAGTTGCCGGCGGGCGGCCCATTGGACCGCCCTGGGGCTGCTCGGGGAGAGTGACGCGTGCGAGAGGCCCTTGAAGGCCGGGAGCAGGTCGGCATAGTCTATTTCCTCGACGAGCACCCGCTGGCCGCCAATGCTCACCAGGCTCTTGGCTGTGGCCATGGCGTTCGCTTGCGACGGACTGAACGGCCGAACGGCAGCGGCCTGGCCCGCTTCCGGCAGCGGCGCGCCGCCAAAGGCGAAGGCGCAGCCGACCGGGAACCAGCAGTCGGCGAAGACGAGGATGTGGTCCACCAGGCCGGACGGAAGGAGCGCGGACCTGTCTTCGAGTGGCACGGGGCACTGGTCCATCGCGGTCCACATCTGCAGGCGGCAGGATGCGCTCGACAGCCCGAAGGCCTCCGGGGCAGGAGGGGCTTCTTTGATGACGAGGTTCTGCTCGAAGCCGTTTTTCGCCCAGACCAGCATCAGGTCCGCGTTCAGGCCCGAGAGCACGTTGGTAAACACGAGCACGTTGGGCGCGTAAAGCAGGCCCTCGGTGTCCTGGACCGAACCGATCCGGGCGACCTTGCCCGAGACCGAATCGGCGTAAAAGAGCCCTATTGGGTGGGATTGAAAAATCTGGCCCGACGGAGTAGTCAGGGTAACGGCGCCTGGGCCGGTAACGTCCCCGCTGAATGAGGCTCGCATCTGGCCATGGACCGCCACCGCGCCGGTGGGCGCGATTTCGATGAGGTCCTGCGATTCAGTCCACTGTCCATTGGTCCAATAATTCAGGCCATCCGCCAGTTCGGTGTAGCCACGGACTTGCGGCGTGACTTGTCCTGTGAGGCTGTTTGTGGCCCAAAGCGTCGTTTGCCAGACGCGGTAAAAAGCGCCGCTGTCCGTTACCGAATAGGCGGGGCCTTGGGCGGAGGCGGTCTGGGCAGCGGCCAGCAAGAGGGGCAGCGCCAGGCAGGCGGCCAGCAGGAGTGAGCACAGACGGTTAAGTTTCTGACGGCAGGTGGTTTTGTTCATAAAACCCTCGGAATTATCCCAATACAATGTCTCTACCAAGCCGAAGCTGTGATTTTAGCAACACCCCCGGTGTTTGTCTTTGCAAAAATTGGCCTTTGCTCTGCATTTATTGCTGTGCCGAATCGCGGCGGCTGTGCAGCTTCCTGAACCGAACCCGCCATGCGGGGCTCTGCGCTGGGGTCCTTGAATCGCGAAACCCGTTGTTATCAGGTCAAGTCCCGATGAGATTGCAAAACGTTGGGTCCCGCGCAGGGGACACAGGGGGCGCCAAGCGAGAGGGGGGAGGACAGAGGGCTGGGGCCGGCGGGCAGAAGACTATCGCTTCTGGTACCCGTCCCGTTCCCGCGTCACCCAGAGGCGGCGTTTCAAATATCTGAATTGCGCGCCGAGCTGGGCCTTTGCTGTCGCGCAAGCGCTTACTGCACCTTGCCGGTGGCGGCCCATTCGCAGCCGCGTTGAATGAGCTTCTGGACGGTGGGATTTTCCATGGCTTTGCCGTCGTGGCCGAAGGTTTCATGGAACACGCGGCCTTTGCCATACTCGAGCGTAAAGACCAGCGGCTCGGTTTTGTTGCTGAAGGGCGAATCGGCTTCGACCAGCACGTTAATCGGCGCGTCGCCCTGGAGCTTGGCGTAAAGCTCGTCATCGGCATCGAAGTCCTCGAGGCCCTGGGTGATCGGGTGGTCCTTTTGGGCGATGCGGGCCTTGAAGACGCCGCGCGGGCCGTGGCCGGAGGCGCCCATGACCCAGACGCGCCCGCAGAGCTTGCGAAATTCCGGCCACTCTTTGAACGAAGCGCTCGAAGAGGTGGCAGAGGGCGAAACCCTTGCCGCCGCTGACGAAGTTGAGCAGGTTTTCTTTGGCGGCCGGCGAAAGGGTCGGCGTGCTGGCGTTATAGAAATCGAGGAGGACAAGGTCGTAACGGGCCAGGCTGGCCGCCGAGTCGAGCACCCCGGGGTCTTCGCACACCCGCACCTCGAATCGCCCGCTGGAGACCAGGGTGTCCTTGATCGCTTTGGATACCACCGGCCAGGGGTGGACGGAAACGTCGTCCCCCGTGACCAGGAGCACCCTGATTTTCCCGGAGGGTTGGGCGGCTTGGCCGAGGAACGTGAAGGCGGTTGCCGCCAGCAGGGCCAGGAGGGTGATCGATATGCCGAGTGTGGTTTTGAATCGCGTCATGGTCGTCATTTGGTTTGAGTTTGGCCTGGAGGTTGGCGACAAGAGGCGGACAGAGTCAAGCACGAAACTAACGAGGCGGCGCCTCAGACCACCCGTGCTATCGAATCTGCCGGAAGGGGTTCATTGAGAATTGAGTATTGAGCATTGGTCATTGGCTATTGAAGGCAATGACCATTTTTCAATCCTCAATTTTCAATTGACCTGACAGAGTCGCCGGCTCAATCCATGGCTGGAATCGGGGCGAAACTCGGCCTGATTGCAGCGGGTCCTGGAGACTCAAGGACACCAGCCCGGATATTTCACCGGTTTCGCCAAACGGAAGGCGTAGCGCAGACTTCCAGTCTGCTGTATCGCGGATTTCCAATCCGCAGATGCGACCAAGCAGGTACGGCATGCCGACTTGAAGCCGGCGATACAGCAGGTTGGAAACCTTCGCTACGCAGCCTCGGGAGCCCGGTACCGCTCTTAGGCTATGAATTATTCAGGCTAGTTGCCCTGGGCATCGGCCAGGTTGCCGGTGTTGCGCGGGTTGCCGCGGAACTTGGGCCAGGGGCTGCGGGCCAGCGGCAGAGTGGAGTCGAGGGCGGAGAACAGGATGTAGCGCTCGGCGACATAGGAGACGCCGGTGGGGCCAACGGCCTGACAGGCGTAACCGGCGCCATAACAGTAGTAACTGCAGACCGGCTCGCGCTTCTCGTCGAGCGTGAGCAGCAACCCGCGCCGGGAAAGAAAAGAGACCGTGCGGTTGGCCAACGCCACGGGCGAGGCCTCAATGGGCTCCTCATTCCAACGCGGCCATTTCTGCGTGCCGTCCGGATTGACGGCCCATAATTCGTGGTTGACGCCGACATAGATGGTGCCTTCCTGGGCGATGACCGGGGAGGATTCGGTGATGCCGCCGGTCCGCAGGCGCCAGCGCAGGGAGCCGTCCAGGTTCAACGCGTAGAGGCAGCCTTCGACAGATGTAAAATAAAGGCCCTGGTCCTGGCTGAGGGCGGGGGACGAAAGTATTGGACCGCCAGTGACGAATTCCCATCGCTTCTGGCCGTCGGCACCGAGGGCATAAAGCTTCCGGTCATGCGACCCGAAATAGATGGCGCCGTCCAGGCCAATGGCGGGGGAAGAAACGATCTCGCCCCCAGTGGGGAATTTCCATCGCACGGACCCGTTCGCGTTCAAGGCATAAAAGTTCTTGTCCCAGCCTCCGAAGCAGACCGTGCCGTCCTGGGCGAGCGCCGGGGAGGAATTGACCCAGGCCCCGGTGCGGAACTTCCACTTGAGTTTGCCGTCGGGCCGCAGCGCATAGAAATAGCGGTCGCGCGAACCGAAATAAACCGTGCCATCCATCCCGACGGCCGGGGAAGACTTGATTTCGCAGTCGGTGTGGAAGACCCATTTGACCGTGCCGTTGGAATCCACCGCCCAGAGCTTTCCATCGCGGACACCGAAATAGAGCGTGCCATCGGCGCCCAGGGCTGGAGAAGAATCACTGCGATTGGCGATGGTGATGGTCCACAAGTTCGTCAGCCGGGTCTGACCGTTCAAGGCGGGCACCGCCCACAGGCCCAGGCCCAAACATATCCAAATCCAAACCTGGATGCTCGGAGGCTGCTTTGACATAAGCGCATTCAATGCGCGGCACAGGGTAGCGAAACCGCCGGCAGGGGGAAGGATGAAGTGGGCCACTTCCGCTTGGGGCGGTTGTCTTGATCGATACCGTGAATCTTTGGACCAGTCGAAGGGCAGTAGAAATGGCTTGCCGGTGTAACCTTTTGGGTGCAAAATGCTGTCATGAAACGAAGCGTTGATTTGGACGACACCCTTGCGGCGGATGTTGAGCAAGCGGCAGCGCTTGTCCATGAGAAGCCAGCTACCGTAATCCGCTTGGCCATACGGGCGGGACTCCCAAGCGTCGTGGGCCGGTTTCAGGTTCAGAGGCCAGCAGGCTATTTTGCGGAGTGCTATCCACTGCCCGATGATCGGCTGCGGCTTGAGGATGCCATGTCGGGGGCCGGAACTGGGCCAGACCGATGAAAATCCACCAATGGGAAATCTGGAAAACCCGTCCGCCTGGATTTGAATCGGACCACTGGTTTGTAGTTGCCAGCGGAGAGGAACGATGCAACGAGCCACGGCACCGCATGGTGAATGGCCTTGCCTGCTTTACATTGCGCGGCACACTACCGAAAACCGACGTGCAGCTTGATTCTGCTGACGGATTTGCCTCCCCCACGGCATGTCAATGCGACTTTCTTTACCCCCTCGAAAAGTCCAGGCTCCATTCCGCGCGAGGCTTTGTGAGCTGGGAACGGCAGCAGGCGATCAGGAGCAAGTTGCGCGAAGTTTTGCGCCTCTGAAGTTGTTTCCCCGACGCCTCGACGCTCCTGCGCGAGGTTTCCGCTCTGCCAGGCCCCAATCCACGGTCTGACCCCTTGCCCGTACACGCTTAGGCTCTCGATGAGGGCATCTCCTGGCGAGGATGTAAACTCGCAAAACACGCCGTTTCCGGTATTGCCGGCCATGGGCGACGGCAGAATGGTGGTTTCTCCGGCGGCAAAACTGTTACTGGGCAGTATCAGCACATTCACAACGCCGGAGGTGCCGCGGTTGCCGAACCGATCCTGGGCGATGGCGGTGTACCAGTAGTTGCCAGGGCTTGAATTATTCACCGTCATGCTGGCCTCTGTGTTTTTGGTTTGAGGGTTGAGGATGCATAATGCGGTTCATTCTACGTCCCGTTCGGGGTGAGCGGATTGCACCACAGCAGACCCGGTTTGAGGGTCAACATGTTCGACCATTGCTGGAACCCAATCGAATCCGCGTGCCCATCGAAGCCCAGCGCTACGGCTTTGCGGTGTCTTCGGCCCACGCCGCCGTCGTCAGACGGATCGGGACTGTTACAGGCATCATCGTAGGCGTTCGGCCCAAACGGCGGGTCGGCGTCGGGTTCCCACAGCATGTAAGCCGCCGGGTTGAAGCGGCCCAGTTTGATAGTGTTGGGATGCTGCCCCACCAGCGCGCCTCGGCCGCAAACGACATCACTTATGACATAAGTTGAGAGCTTGTTGTTCCGCAGCTTCCACATCGGGTCATTCGTGCTGTCGGTTGGGCAGCGGTAAACGCCCATCGCCTTGAGGTACTGCCACAACAAACCGCTTTCGTAGGCACTGGACGGATTGAGCGAGTAGGGAAGCACCGTCGGATCGGGCGCTCTGCCGCCCCAGACTCCGCCGCCCGGCAGCGGCAGGTACAGCCATCCAGGGCCGTTGGCGACTTCATTCTCATAGTTCGGGAAGGCCAGGAAATCCTGGTTGTCATTGGCATACATATGGGTGGCGACGCCGAGTTGCCGGTTGTTGTTTTGACAGTAAGCTCGCTTAGCTTTCTCCTTGGCCTTGGCCAAAGCGGGAAGCAGCATCGCCGCCAAGATGGCGATGATGGCGATGACGACGAGCAGTTCGATGAGCGTAAAGGCCCGAATCCGGGCCGCCGTCGAGCGAGGTTTTTCAGAAGACGTGTTCGCCATTTCGGGTGGTGGGCTTAGCTTGGATGCTGATCTGATAGGGAATTTGGTTTTTTGTCCCGCTCATTCCGTTGCCATGCTGCCAGAGGGGGACGAGAGTGTCGAGCGGCAAATGGCCGGCTCAGCGGCTGAACGTTGTGCGGCGAGGATGCCGGCTCTCTGCCGACGGAGCCGGGAAGAGGCCGCCGCCGGGCAAAGGCCCGCCTCCGAACCGGCTTTCCAGAGGACGATTCTCAATCTCGCGAAGCGTGTGGACAGCTTGCGGGCGCTTTCGGTTTGGCTGGGGCGCACAAGAGCGGGAGCAAGCTCCACGCACTCCAAACGCTGGCGCGACAATGTCCGCTCCTGGCCTTGGGGATTGCGCGTTGGTGAAGGGCCGCTCTGGCAGAAGCAGCAGCCAGGGCTCAAAATGTTAGAATCGCGCCTCAACCTCGGGCTCGATTTTTGCCCAAGCCCTTACCGCCGGCAAAAGCGGAGCAGCCAACGGCGGGCCAGGCGGAGGGGGGGTGAATAGCGCCAGGGATTGCCGGCCAGAAGGATGGGCTTGATTTGCCAATGCGCGGGCCAGGAGACGGGCTGAGCGGGCGCGCCATCCAGGACGCCGAGCCAGCGGTCGGTCATGGCTGCCACTGAGAAGCTGTGGCGCACTGCCTCACGGGCGTTGCGGGAGAGCCGGTCCATTTCTTCGCCATGGGAGTGCAGCCAGATGATGGCCTGGGCGTAGCCGGAAACGTTGTCGGGCGGCACGAGTTTGCCGGTCGTGCGATCGACCACCTCGCAAACCCCGCTGGGCAGGTCGCTCACGACAGGAACCAGGCCGCGGGCCATAGCTTCCAACAGGCTCAGCGGCAGGCCCTCGTAATCCGAGGCCAGGAGGAACACATTGTGCTCCGAAAGCAGGCGCGGCACGTCGTCGTACTGAATTGTTCCCGGGAAAGAAACGGTCTGGGCCGGCGTGGGGCTTTTCATGGCCGCTTGCAGGAAAGCGCGCTCGGGGCCTTCGCCGGCAACGGTCCAGTGAAAAGGGATGCCGGAGGCGGCCAGGGCCTGAAGAATCTGCGGGAAGAGGCGCACCCGTTTTTGTTCCTGTTGGACCCGGCCCAGGTAGAGTATGCGCAGCGGAGCAGCCGGGTCGCGCGCCACGATGGTTTCGGGCGCGGGCATGGGCACGCCATAAGGCAGATAATGAACGGGCAGGCGGGCGAACTCAGGCAGGGTGGCGAGGGTCTGCCGGATGGTCCTGGAAACCGCGCCCATCGCTTCCACGTGCGGTGCATAAGCACGAACGGTGCGATAGACCCCGGGGTCGTGAGACTGGGCCATGCCGATGCGAAACACGCCCGGAGGGACGTATCGCAGCGTCTCGAAGGAAGACGCGGAAAGGTTCGCAACCACCGAGGTGGGCTCAAAGCGGGCCAACTCGCGCAAGATACACTGCAACCGGTCCTCGAAGATCATCCGCCGTGGGTCGGTGGCGAAGACCGGAATCTTGAGCCGCGCAAAGTCGGCGGCCAGCGGATTGTCCTGCTCGAAGCTGAAGACGGCGGCCTTGAGATTGCGCCGGATCAATTCGCCGGCCAGGTTGCAGAGAAAGGTCGTCGTGCCGCCCAGGTCGAGCACTCCCGTCACCAGGGCGACGCGATGCCGCTTTTCATTCATCAACGCCCCAGGCTTCATGCCTCGTCATGGTTCAGGTCGCATCGTGAGGAAGGCCCGCCATGAGCGGCGCTCTGCCGAGGCGCCGCTACGTTCTCCTGGCCTCAAGGTCACCATATCCGCGCGCGGGCTTCCGGGGCGCGCCATAGGGGGGCGCCGGCCTTGATGCCGAATGCCTCGTAAAACTCCTGCACGTTGACGTGCGGCCCCACGCCTCGGAACTGCCCGGGGCTGTGCGGGTCCACGGTGATGAGCCGCCGGATCTCGGCTTCCCGGCAGTTGATGCGCCACACCTGGGAGAGCGACAGAAAGAACCGTTGCTCGGGGGTGAACCCGTCGATCTTCTTCCGCTTGGCCGGGTCCCTGGCCAGGGCGCGCTCGCAGGGCCTCGTAGGCGATGCTGGTGCCGCCGAGATCGGCAATGTTCTCGCCCAGGGTCAGTTTGCCGTTGACGTGCAGGCCGGGCAGGGCCTCGTAGGCGTTGTATTGCTCGACCACCTTTTCGGCGCGGGCCTCGAAGGCCTTGGCATCGGCCTCGGTCCACCAATCATTGAGGTTGCCCTCGGCGTCGTACTTCCGGCCCTGGTCGTCGTAACCGTGGGTGATCTCGTGGCCGATGACCACGCCGATGGCCCCGTAGTTCACCGCGTCATCCGTGTCGCTATCGAAGAAGGGCGGCTGCAGGATGCCGGCGGGAAAAACGATTTCGTTCTGGGATGGGTTGAAATAGGCGTTGACCGTCTGGGGCGTCATGTGCCACTCGGTCTTGTCCACCGGCCTGCCCACGCGCGCCAACTGCCGCCGGGACTCGAACAGCTCGGCCCGCTGCACGTTGCCGGCATAGTCGTCGGCCCGAATCTCGACCATCGAATAATCGCGGAACGGGTCCGGGTGCCCGATTTTCTGCGTGAACCGCTCGAACTTGGCCAGAGCCTTGGCGCGCGTGGCCTCGGCCATCCAATCCACCTTGGCGAGCCGGTCGCGGAAGACGGCCTTGAGATTGTCCACCAGTTCGAGCATCCGCGCCCGGGCCGAGGGCGGAAAGTGCCGCGCCACAAACAATTGCCCCAGGGCCTCGCCAATCTGCCCGTCAATGACCCTGGCCGCCCGCTGCCATCGCGGTTCCTGCGCAGGCTGGCCGCGCAGCACCTTGCCGTAAAATGCGAATGATTCGTCTTCCGCGGCCGCATGCAGATAGGGCGCCCTGGCGTTGAGGAGATGCCAGCGCAGATAGGTCATCAAATCGTCCAGTGGACGTTCGTCTGCCAGGGCATAGAGCGCCTGGAAGAACTCGGGCTGCCGGATGATCACCTCCGGCAGGTTCTCCAGGCCCAGGCCCTTGAGGTAAATCGTCAGCGGCGCGTCCGGATACTCCCGGACTACGTCGGCCACGGCGAACTTATGGTAGTTGGCAATCGGATCGCGCAGGTCCGCCCGGGATTTGCTGGCCCTGGCCAGGGCCGTTTCCAGCTCGAGCACGGTCGCCGCCTGCGCCCGGGCGGCGGCTGGCGCCTCGCCCAGCAGCGTCAGCATCCTGGCCACGTGGGCCGTGAAGGCCTCGCGGATTTTGGCAAAATCGTCTTTAAGATAGTAATCCCGATCCGGCAGGCCCAGCCCGCCCTGGCTGAGATAGAGGGCATAGACCGAACTGTCCTTGGCGTCCGGTTGGACGGATTGCCCGAACAAGGCGCCGATGCCCCGTTGATGAAAGCCGGCCAGCAGCCGGAGCACGTCATCACCGCCTTTCAGCTCGGCGATGCGCTCCAGGTCGGGCTCCAGCGGTTTGAAACCGAGCTGCTCCAGCCGGTTGGTGTCCAGCGCCGAGCGGTAGAAATCGCGCGCCTTCCGGGCCGGCGAGCCTTCCTGGAGCGCCACAGACGCAGTGAGGGAATCCAGGATTTCGTGGATGAGGAACCAATTCCGTTCTTGCAGCTCCATGAACGCGCCCCAGCGCGATTTGTCCTCCGGCACGGGGTTGGCCTTGATCCAGTTGCCGGCGGCGTAATGAAAGAAGTCGGTGCCCGGATCGACCGACTTGTCCATGTAATCGATGGAAAACCGCGGCACCCGCGGCGGCGCCTCGGCGGCCTGCGGTCGAATCACCCCCCCTGTCGCGCAGGCAGCCATCAGCGCCCATCTGAACCAACAATCAAGCTTCTTCATGTAATGATCCTTCATCTGACCCGGATTTGGCCTGAAAAGTTCATTCTTTGCTTGGCGCTTGCCCCGGCCTCATGTTCTGAGATAATGGCCTGGATAATGAACGCATCGCTGAGCGAGATGTTGGAAATCATCCTGGTCACTTACAACCGGGAGCGGTACCTGGATGCGACGCTCGAGAAACTGCGCGCCAGCCCCATTGCCAAGTGCCAGTTTACGGTCATCAACAATGCCTCGTCGGACGGGACGCCGGAGGTCTGCCGGAAACACGCGCCGTTTTTCCCGAATTTCCACGTCCTGCGCAACCGGTTCAACGTCGGCATCAGCGGCAATTACCTCCGTGCGCTCGAGACGGCCCGGAGCCAATACACCTGGATCCTCTGCGACGACGACGATTACGACTTTTCGCACTTCGATGAAATCGCCCGGGCGGTTGAGTCGGGCCAGTATGACATCATTTCGGTGGGCGTGCCCAATCACAGCGTCTTGCCGCGCGGGGCCGTCATCCGCGCCCCGGACCTGATCCGGGACCACCGCTATAATTTCTTTTACACCGGCTCGTTCATTCCCTGCACGATTTTCCGGACGAGCCTGGTGGTGCCCGAGATGGTCCTCAAGGGCTACTACAATATCCACACGATCTTCTCGAACCTCTTTTTCTTCGTTTATGCGGTCAAGCAAAACGCCTTGATTTACGTCACGCCCCATGACTTCATCATCAACCGCCAGGAAAACGTCGGCTACCGGCCGCTGCACCTGGTGGTTGGCTGGATGATGGTGGCCAACCAGGTCAAGCAAGACGACAAGACCATCGCCAAGGCCCTGATGCATGAAATGCTCGGACGCTATTATTATCCCAAGAAGATCTTCCAATACACCGTCTTTCAACGCGGATTCGTCAACCAGAACACCTTTCACGACGCGTTTCGTCTCGCAGTCGAGTCCTTCAAGGCCGGCCCGGTGTGGTTCCTCAAGGTCCTGCCGTTTGTGATTCTCATCACTTGCTTCCCCGGCGCGGTCAGCCGCCTGCTCTGGAAAGGCGCCGAGAAACTCGTCGAGGCCAAGGAAGGCCGCAAAATCAAGCGCCCGGAGAATATCGAGTTCCGCCACGGAAAGGAATACCGGGGATAAGGCGGCGAGCCGCCTTCCTTGACATCGCGGCGCGCATGGCTAAGAGTGTTCGTCCTATGGTTGAACCAAAAACCGGCGAGTTAATGGAGACTCTTGTATCACTGTGCAAGAGGCGCGGTTTCATTTTCCAGTCCTCAGAAATCTACGGCGGGCTCAATGGCTTTTGGGATTACGGTCCGCTGGGGACGGAACTCAAACGGAACATCAAGGATTACTGGTGGCGCTCGATGACGCGGTTGCGCGACGGGGTGGTCGGCCTGGATGCCTCGATTATCATGCATCCCAGGGTGTGGGAGGCCAGCGGCCATACCACCACGTTCAGCGATTTGATGGTTGATTGCCTCCTGACGAAGAAGCGTTTTCGCGCGGACCAAATCGAGCCGCAGAGCGGGACGGCTTATTTTTACACCGGCGCCACCGATGCGGCGGCCGGCAAAGAATCCAAAGACGCCTTTTCGGCCCTGATCGCCACCGGCAAACATCCCGGCTACGCCCGGGAGGTGGCCCGGCAGTTTTACCAGCAACGCGGCCTCAACGAGCCGGCCCTGCAGGGCGAGCGTTCTGAACCGGTCTCGAACACGACCCGCTACAACCCCGAGAACGGCTCGCTGCTGACCGAGGCGCGCCCTTTCAACCTCATGCTCAAGACCTGCGTGGGCCCGGTGGAGAGCGCGGACAACGTTTCGTATCTGCGGCCCGAGACCGCCCAGGCCATTTTCGTCCAGTTCAAAAACGTGCTCGAGGTCTCCCGGCAGAAGCTCCCCTTCGGCATCTGCCAAATCGGCAAGGCCTTCCGCAACGAAATCAACCCTCGCAACTTCACCTTCCGCTCGCGGGAATTCGAGCAGATGGAGCTCGAGTTCTTCATCAGACCCGACGAAGCGGTCGAAGCCATTTGCGGGCGCGTGGCCAAGCCGGCCGGGCCGGGCCACCCCGGCGAGCCCCAGCCCGATTGGGGCTGGCAACTCTGGCACCAATACTGGGTCGAGGAACGCCTCCGCTTCTATGAGAGCATCGGCCTGCCTCGCGCATCCCTGGTGGAATACTGGCAGAAGCCCGACGAGTTGGCCCACTATGCCCGCGCCACTGTCGATGTCCTTTACAAATTCCCCTTCAGCAAACGCGACCCGAACGGCGAGCTGATCGGCGAGGAACTCGAGGGCATCGCCGCCCGCAGCGATTTCGACCTCTCCCAGCACCAGCGTTTTGCTGGCCGGCCCATGACGGTCTTCGACGAGGAACTCAAGGCCGCCTGGCCGAGGCTTGACCCGGCCAGGCAAGCCGGGCTGCGCGAGGGCTTTTTCCAAAACCGCCTCAAGTACCTGCTCAAGATGGGCGAAGCCCCCGGCCCGGCAGAAGCACAAGCGCGCCAGGACGCCGAGGCCCTCGCCAAAGGCTACTACATTCCCCACGTCATCGAGCCCTCCGCCGGCGTCGACCGCCTGGCACTGGCCCTGATATGCAATGCCTATTCCCAGGACCAGGCCCCCGACGAAAAGGGCAAGCTCGAAACCCGCGTCGTCATGCGCTTCCATCCGCGCATCGCCCCCATCAAAGCGGCCGTCTTTCCGCTGCTTAAAAACAAACCCGGCCTGGTCCAAAAGGCCCAGGAAGTGCGCGGCCTGCTGCGGCCGCACATGTCGGTATTCTACGATGAGGCCGGGGCCATCGGCCGGCGCTACCGCCGCCAGGACGAGGCCGGCACCCCCTTCGGCATCACCATTGATTTCGACACGCTGGGTGAAAATGGCCCGCAACTCAAAGACACCGTCACCCTGCGCGACCGCGACACCATGAAACAGGACCGGGTCAAAATTGCCGACCTTGTGCCGGTGTTAACTGCCAGGATCCGTTAACGCCGCCAACTCTCTAACCCCGCACGCATTACGCCTCGCGAACCGCACATCACGTTTCAGACCTTGGGTTCCGCGCGCCCCGGCCCGGCCGCCGGCTCGCCGGAATCGCCCCTTCCCTCGCCTTCTCCCTCTCCTTCACCCGCTTCATCTCCCAGGGGCACTGATGAGGCCGGGCTGAAGCCGGTTAAGAAGCGGGCGCCGACGCTGTATGCGATTATCGTCATAAAGCTGCTCAAAGGGGTCCTGTTTGTGGCTTTGGCGATCACGGCCTATACGCTTTCAGACAACGATCTGCCGGCCGAATACCAGCGCCTGCTGCACATCCTTAGGCTCAACCCGGAGCACAGAATCTGGACCCATCTTGCCGCCCAGGTCAGCCAACTCACCGAAACCAAAGTGCTCGTGGCTGCCGCCGGCCTGCTGGCCTATAGCCTGTTCTCGCTCGTCGAAGGCGTCGGCCTCATTTTCCGGGTTCCCTGGGCCGGCTGGCTGGCGATTGGAGAATCGGCCTTTTTTATCCCGATCGAGGTCAACCGCCTTTGCCATCGTCCCTCGCTCATGGTCTTTGTCGTGCTCGGTCTCAACATCCTCATCGTCTGGTACCTCTTCCAAAACCGCCGGCGTCTCTTCCGGCACCATCACCGTTGAAGTCATGAAAATTGAAAGTCTGAAGGTGTTTTGCGACCTGGCTCAGACCCAGAGCTTCACCAAGGCAGCTCAGGTCAACGCGGTCACTCAGTCCGCCGTCAGCCAGCAAATCACTTCGTTGGAGCGCAGCTTCCGAGCACTTCTGGTCGAGCGCGGCAAAAGGAAATTTCAGCTCACGCCCGAGGGCGATCTCCTTTATGAGCACAGCAGGCAAATCCTCGAGACATACGCGGGGCTCCAGACCAAACTCAAGGAGACCAGTGGAGTCGTCTCCGGCACCATCCGCCTGGCCGCTGTCTATAGCATCGGCCTGCATGACTTGCCCCCGTACCTCAAGAAGTTCCTCAAGAGCCATCCCGGCGCCAATGTCCACGTCGAGTACCGCCACGCCTGGCAGGTTTACGAAGATATCTTGAGCAACGTTGTGGACCTGGGCCTCGTGGCTTACCCCGCCCACGCGCGCAACCTCGAAATCGTCCCGCTGCGCAAAGACCCGCTGGTCCTGATTTGCCATCCAAACCACCCGTTCGCCAAACGCAAGGGCCTTAAACTCAATGCCTTGAATGGCCAGAGATTCGTCGGCTTCCAGCGGGACATCCCCACTCGCAAAGCCCTGGACCGCCTCTTCAAGGAACACCGCGTGACCGTGGATTACGTCATGGAATTCGACAATGTCGAGACGGTCAAACGGGCAGTGGAAATTGATTACGGCCTGGCCATTGTCCCCGAGACCACCATCCGCCAGGAAGTGGCCCATCAAACCCTGGTGGCCCTCCGCTTCGAGGAAGGCGATTTCCCTCGCCCCCTGGCCCTTATCCACACCCGCAGCAAAGTGCTCTCGCCGGCAATGAAGCGGTTCATTGCCCTGCTCAAAGAACCCATTTCCACGGTGGAAACGGGGATGCAAGAGTAGTAGGGCGACACCACAGGCAGTTGAGTTGAGACCGAAGGCCGGGCATCGCCCGTAACCGGTTCACTTTGACTGAATTGCCTCGCTGATTTTCGCCACCAGCGCCCGGGCCTCCTCCTCCGTGAAAGAGCCGCTCACCACGGCCTTGCCCCCGGAGATTTCCGAGCGGATCATCGGTGCCGCATACAAATGGCCGTCTAGCACGACGGCCAGCCGTTTGTTGAGGTTTTCCCTCGTAATCGCCGCAAAAAGCTCCTGGCCCGCCTCACTAAACTCGACTTCGATCTGCGGATCGCCCGTGGCCGAGTTGGTGGTGACAGCGGCGGAACTGATGGCCGTCTGGTCCAGCAAGGGCGTCTTCTGCACATGCAGCGTCTCATCCCCGGCCTTGCCGGCATAATTGGTCATGGGCTGGGTATTCTCCCCGGGCCCGTCGAGGACAAGCTGCAATTGGAAGGGGAGCGGCCGAGCGGACGCCGGGCCCGCGCTCAACGCCGCCTGGCTGGCCGATGCGGACGCTCTGGCCGCGCCTGCGGCGCCGGCCTGATCGAGCCTCGCGCACCTGCCGCCGGAGCGAACCGACTTCGTTCCGCAGTCTCTGCAACTCGCGCAACCGGTCGCTGCTCAGGGAGCGCGAGGCCTCTGCTTGCGCAGCGCGATTGGACAGGCTCGCATGGTCCGTTTGGAGCTGGGCGATTTGCTCCCGAAGATCCTGGTTTTCCTGCCGAAGGTTGAGTTCGTTTTGGTGTTGAACCACCAAAAACGTCGCGGCGCCGGCAACGACCACGGCGCTGAGGATCCCTGCTTTGAGCTTTGTCATAGTTTTTCATTTCCACCGCCTCTTGTTCGCGGGCTTGACGGCGCCGCTCGCCGCGCATGGCCTTGGCGGCGGTGTGGCAGGCATACTGATGCAGCCAGCCCCCCAACATCACCCCGCTCGTAAGGGAGCGGCCCCGCCGCGCCAGACCGATGAAGACCGTTTGGACCACGTCCTCGGCCAGTTGCGTGTCCCCAGCCACCCGCCGCAGCGCGGTCGAATAGACCAGGTTGACGTAGCGCCCGACCAGTTCGCGAAAGGCCCTCTCCGATCCGGTCTCGGCGTATCCGGCAAGCAACTGTTGGCTGTCCGTCATCTTGTGTTCACCAGTAAAACCCCGCCGGAAGCCAAAACCGAACATAAAAAGTGTCCGATTCTTCGGCTGCCGGGTGGTTTAGCCAAATAGGCGTAGCGCAGGCTTCTAGCCTGCTGTATCGCGGATTTCCAATCCGCAGATGCTCCCAACCGGGCACAGCCTGCCGACTTGAAGTCGGCGATACAGCAGGTTGGAAACCTGCGCTACGTAGCTTCGGCAGCCCAGTAGCGCTCTTAGTCCAGACTACGCCGGGCCGCAGGCGGCGGCCGGTTTGGCCCGGGCGGCGGCGAGGTCTTCCTTGCGCTGGCGCAGGCTCTTGAAAAACTCAAACCCCTCCCGGCACCGGCGGACAAAGACGTCTTTGTCCTGGAGCATCGTCTTGATGATGCGCAGGATGGGGCCGGGGCGCAGATAATAGGCGCGGTAGAAGCGATCCACGGCTTCGAAGATTTCCTCTTTGCTCAAGTCAGGGTATTCGAGGGCGCTTTGCTGGAAACCGTCGGTCTCAACCAGGTCGGTCTTGTCCTTCTTGACAAACCAGCCGTTCTGGCGGGCCATCTCGAAGAGCTCGGTTCCAGGATAGGGGGCCGCCAGGGAAACCTGGAGGCTGAACACATCGAGTTCCTTGGCAAAGCGGATGGTGTTCTCGATGCTCTGGCGGGTCTCGATGGGCAGGCCCAGGACGAAGGTGCCGTGAATGACCACGCCGGCCTGGTCGCAGGCGCGGGTGAACCGGCGCATCTGGTCGAGCGTGACGCCCTTCTTGATGCGGGTGAGAATGTCCTCGTTGCCGGTTTCGTAGCCGACCAGGAGCAGGCGCAGCCCGGAGTCTTTGAGCGACTTGATGGTGTCGTGGTCAAGGTTGGCGCGGCTGTTGCAGCTCCAGGCCAGCCCGAGCGGGGCCAGTTTCCCGGCGATCTCCCGCGCGCGCGGCAGGTTGGCCGTGAAGGTGTCGTCGTCGAAGAAAAACTCCCGGACCTGGGGGAAGAGCTTTTTGAGGTAGGCCATTTCGTCGGCCACGTTTTGGGCCGAACGGACGCGGTACTTGTGCCCGCCGATGGTCTGCGGCCAGAGGCAGAAAGTGCACTGGGCGGGGCAGCCGCGGCCCGTGTAGAGGCTCAGGTACGGATGCAAGAGGTAGCCGATGAAGTAGCGCTCGATGTCGAGGTCGCGTTTATAGACATCTGCCACCCAGGGCAGGGAGTCCATGTCCTGGATCAACTCGCGCTCCGGGTTATGGCGGATGCGGCCGTCGCCATCGCGGTAGCTCAGGCCGGCAATCTGGTCGAGCGGCCGGCCTTCGGCCACTTCCTGGCAGGTGAAATCAAATTCCTTGCGCCCAACCCAATCGATGGCCGGGGAGGCCCTCAGGGTTTCGGTCGGGAGGACCGCCGCGTGGGCGCCGACGAAGCCGATGCGGGTCTCCGGCCGGTTGAGCTTGATGGCCTCGGCCACCTTGCAATCGTTCTTGAGGGACGGGGTCGAGGTGTGAATGATGACGTGGTCGTAGTTCCCGGCTTGCTGGAGGCACTGCTGGATGCCGATGTCGTGCGGCGGGCAATCCAGCAACTTGCTCTCCGGCACCAGCGCCGCCGGCTGCGCCAGCCAGGTCGGATACCAGAAACTGGTCACCTCGCGCCGGGCCTGGTAGCGCGAGCCGGCCCCGCCATCGAAGCCATCGAAGGAGGGAGGATTGAGAAACAAGGTCCTGCTCATTGCTCTTCGGGCCTCAGATCAATCCCGTTTTGCCGGGCGGAGCTGCGTCCCGGCCAAGCCGGAGTTGATGGCAGCTTTGGCCTCGGCCAGGTGCCCCTTGGCGATCGAGCAACCGTTGAAGGCCTTGACCTGGCGCCCGGCGTGATAGGGCGCGGGCCGCGGCCCGAAATTGTATTTGAGCATCTTCCAATTATCGCCAGCCCGGTAGTTGGCGCCAAGGGCGCCGCTGGGGTCGTAACCGCAGTGGACCATGCAGTTCTCGCAACGGGAGTCCCGCGCCACGCCGTTGACCACGCCGTAGCGGGTCCAGTCCACCGTATCGAGCATCTCCTGGTAGTGTTCGTAGTGGCCGTCGGTCATGAGGTAGCAGGGGGCTTTCCAGCCCCGCACGTTGCGCGTCGGAATGGCCCAGGCGGTGCAGGTCAGGTCGCGCTTGCCGGCCAGGAACTCCTGGTAAACCGTCGTGCCCTGGAGGGTGAAGCGCTTGCCCCATTCCTGGATTTTTGCAAACTTCTGGCGGGTCATGGCCCGGGTGAGGAAGAAGTCCTCGGGGTTTTTGCCCAGACGTTTGGCCATGTCTTTCTTGGCGGCGTCGTAATCATAGCCGGGCGAAATGGTATGGCCGTCCACTCCCAGGGCGGAGAAGAACTCGAACATCTGCTCGATTTCCTCCACGTCGGTCTCCCTGTAAACGGTCGTATTTGTTGCCACCTGGAACCCCAGGTGTTTGGCCATGCGGACGGCCTCGACACACTCCCTGAAAACCCCTTCGCGCTCGACTACCAAATCGTGCGTGTATTCCAGGCCGTCCACATGAACGCTCCAATACAGCCACCGGCTCGGGGCTATGACGGGCCGGCGGTCAGTCGTGCCTTTGCGGATGGTCTCGGCTTCTTTGTCGGTGATCAGCTTTTCGGCCAGCAGCCGGGTGAGGGCGGCCCGAGCCTCGGGGTGTAAACGGCGGCGAGGTATTCTCTGAGCTTCTTGCGCATGAACATGCCGTTGGTGCAGATATAGACGATGCGCCCCTGGCCGCGCAGGCCGGCGACCAATTCCTCGATTTTGGGGTATATGAGCGGTTCGCCCCCGCAAATGGAAACCATGGGGGCATCGCATTCCCGCGCTGCCGCCAGGCAGTCCTCCAGGCTCATCATGTCGTTGAGGCTGGTGGAGTACTCGCGGATGCGCCCGCAACCGGTGCAGGTCAGGTTACACGTGTGAAGGGGTTCCAGTTGCAGCACCAAAGCAAAGCGCGGCGTGCGCAAGAGCTTGTGTTTCACGATATGACGGGCAATCTTGACCGTCAGCGCGAATGGGAATCGCATAATGAAGACTAAGAACTGCGCCAATTCCTCGGGAGGCTCATTGCCCGGCAGGACCGGCTCCGAATGCGCGGGAGGCGGATCGGCCTTGAGCAAGCCCGGAAGGAGAAAGGAGGCCGGCGAAACGCTTTTTGAAGCGGATACTCCGCCGCACCCGGCCCCCACCAGCACTAAGGCCGGAATGAGAGCCGCCAGCCGCAGGACTTTCCAATTCAATCTCACGACAGTCGAGATTACAGCCAATTGGTGTGCTTCGCAACACTTATTTCAGAGGGCGGAACAGGTGAGGGCGGCACCGCTGACAAACTCGTCGAAGCGGGCCCCACTCCCTGACTGTAGGAGACGACGTGAGGAGTCTCTGATCAATGGCCGCCGGTGGGAGCAGGCCCTCGCTGTGCTCAAGAATCAGTCAGAGACTCCTTACGTCGTCTCCTACGATGGTTTGCGGAGAACTTTGTCACTAGCCCTGCGGATGAGAGCCCGGCTTTGCGCCCAACGGCTCGGACTTTGGGTCTGCTCGGGGCTTCTGGTCCTGGCCTGGTGCCGCGCCGAAGCGGACCCGATGGCCGAAACCACCGCTTACGCCCAGGGCCTCTTCCAGGAGGCCCAGGCGCGCTACCGGCAGGAGCCGGCCAACGCCAAGGCGGCCTGGGAGTTCGGCCGGGCCTGTTTCGAGTTGGCCGAATGCGCCACCAACCATGTCCAGCGCGCGGAACTCGCCAATCAAGGCATCGCCGCTTGCCGCCAGGCAATCGCCCGGGCCTCGAACTCGGGGCCGGCACATTATTATCTGGGGGTGAACCTGGGCCAAATGGCCCGAACCAAAGGGTTCGGGGCCCTCAAACTGGTGGGCCTGATGCGCCAGGAATTTGACCTGGCTCGCAGGCTCGATGAGCAGGTGGACTATGCCGGGCCGGACCGCAACCTGGGCCAACTTTACCGCGATGCGCCTGCCATCCTGAGCATCGGCAACCGCGCGCAGGCCGAGCAACACCTCCGGCGCGCTGCGACCCTGGCGCCGGACTTCCCCGATAACCACCTCGAGCTCATCGAGGGTTATCTCAAATGGGGCGAGCGCGACCAGGCCCGCCGTGAATTGGGCGCCCTTGAAACTTCCTGGTCTGCCGCTCGCGCCAAACTCACCGGGCCTGCCTGGGCCGCCAGTTGGGCGGATTGGGAAAAGCAACGGAAACAGTTTAAGAAGAAAATCGAAGAAACCCGCGAAAGTCTCGAAGCGCCGAGGAACAAGAGGTGAGGTTAGGCGGCGGTAATAGTTAGCGAGGCTCCGCCTCAGACCAGGGTTAATACGAATTTCACGGATTCCCCACGAATTCGTGTCTGCCGAAAACTTGACCTGTTTACACAATGTTTTGAACTTCAAGGACTCTAGGCCGGCCGAGGACAACAGCGACCAGGGGGGCAGCCGCCCCGCTGGACGCCCCGCTACGCTAGTCGTTGCGCTCGGGTTTCACGCTCCGCGCCCAATAGGCTGAAGGGAGACTGAGTGTGAAAACGGCAGGATGCATCGCAAACGCATACCTTCTGAGCGGCTTGGGGGCGCTTGGGCGGGCCGCTTGAATGCCCGCCGAGTTCCGCCTCGAGGGTGAGAAGCTATGGCTGACCCCTCGCATGAGAGGCAAGGCAGGCGCCCGTTCACACGCCCGGGGTGACGACAAAAAGGAATGTCAGCCGGGCTGTCGTCACCCGGTGCGTGCCCAGTCTTGTCACCGAGCGAACACGAAAAGGAATCGCGGCGGGCGCGGGTTGTTTCGCCCGCGGAATAAAGTCAACGCCAAAACGAACCATGGAATGGTTGACCCCTTTACCGGCGGAGAGGGCCATGTGGCAGAAGGGCGCGCGGGATCGGGATTGAGAATTCCGGGACTGGTCCCCTCGCTGACCCCTTGTGTGCTTGTCGGCGCGGACACGAAATGATAAGGTGCGGATAATGCGTAACCTGGAGAGTATTCTGACGACCGCCGTGGTTGTAGCCCGAGAGTTTGGGGCCAAGCGGCTGCTGCTCTTCGGCAGTGCGCTGGACGATCCCGCCGCGGCCCACGACCTCGATCTGGCCTGCGAAGGTGTTCCTGGTTGGAAGCTCTTCGAGCTGGCGTCCGCGCTGGAACGGGCCCTGGGCATCCCGCTGGACTTGGTGCCGCTAGACTCCCCGACGCCTTTTACCCGGTCATCGAAAAGCGGGCCCGCGTCCTCCTGTGACCGCCGAAGAACTCAAAGCCGAAATCCAGATCGAGTTCAACCTGCTTCAGCAGGTCGTTGACGAGCTCGAAGCGTTGCGGCGAGATGCGGCCGGACGCGAGCCGAGCGTACGCGACAAGACAGCCGCCGCCGCTTTCCTGGCCCAGTTCTACTCGGGCGTGGAGAACATCCTCAAGCGCCTGAGCCGCTTTCATGAGGTCGCCTTGCCTGCCGGAGACAACTGGCACTTCGAGTTGTTCAACCGCTTTTGCCCAGCCGGCCATACAATGCTTCCGCAACTCTTCGACGACGCCCTGGAGCGGCAACTCGGCGCCTTTCGCAGGTTCCGGCATGTCGTCCACCACGGCTATGGATTCCAGATCGAGTGGGATCGCATGCGGGAAGGGGTGGATCAGGTTGGCGCTATCCTGGCGGCGTTCCGCAACCGCGTTGCTGCTCACCTGGGCAAGCTCTAACCACCCTGCCGGGCTCTCCTGCCGCAATTCGGCGCTCTCTCTCAGCCATCCCTGCCTGGCTGCAGGGGGAGGGCCTAACCAGCACGGTCTTCGCTGTCGCCCCACTGAATGAACCAAGTTATGGGTGAACCCCTTTTCCGAAAGGACGGTTCAGCCGCTTTCACTGAGAAGGTGTGAAAAAATTGAGAACCGCCAAAATTCGCTGTCGTAAGTCATTGATTACCAATGGGCGCACTTTGCATTTGGGAGCTTTTTGTCAATTTCTTCACACCTTCTGAGGCCTTACGCCAATGCACTAGATGGAAGCGGCCTGCCCTCTTCTTCCACCTTATGAAAGCTCACACCAAACGACCCGCCCGCAGCACGCTGCATTTTCGCGACGGGCGCGAGCGGCAGCGGCGACCCAACTCGCATACTCCTTCTGGCTTGCGGTGCTCGCCGTGGCGCTGCGGACGGCAGGCGACAAGCGACCCCTTCAGGCGTGGGATTCCCAGGCCGGCCGAGGACAGCAGCGACCAGGGGGGGGCAGCCGCCCCGTTGGACGCCCCGCTACGGCAGTCGTTGCGCTCGGGTTTCACGCTCCGCGCCCAGTAGGCTGAAGGGAGACTGAGTGTGAAAACGGTATGGTGCATCGCAGACGCATACCCTCTGAGCGGCCTGGCGGCGCTCGGGCGGGCCGCTCGAAGGCCCGCTGAGTTCCGCCTCGAGGCGAGAAGCTATGGCTGACCCCTCGCATGACAAAGGCATAGTTTTCATATCCACTTATCACAAGAAGCAAAATCCGCCAAAGGTCACAGGAAGTTCTTTTGCATGCGTAGCGGCGTCTCGGCAGAGCGCCGCACTCTCAAAGAACCCAGCATAGCCAATCCTCTTGGCTCTGGTTACTCCAGGAGAGGATTTCCTACGTCCTTCTGCCGCTTCGGATCACAACCCATCCAGGCGCAGCAGTTCGCGGTGGGGCAGATTGTCCCGGTTCCAGCGTTGCAGCACGGTGTCTTGCCGGTAGTCGAACAACTGGGCTGCCCGGAGGTTCTCGACATGTCCATCGCAAAAAGACACGTTGAACCGCTGCGCGTGCCGCTTGCTGTATAGTGGCGCAAACGCGGGTCCGTAGGGAACATGCTGCTGCAGGGCGCGCCAGCCAGGCAATAGGCCCCGGCGCAGTCTATGACATCCCCAATGGAAAGCTTGTAAGAGCCCCAGAGATAGCCGCCTGGTGGGGGCTGGGGTAGGGGATAGGGACCCGCGGGGTTGTCCCAGCTAGGTCCAAAGACCGCACCGCCGATGGCAATCATCTCGCTCGGCCTCAGCACATCGCTCTCGCGCACCGGCGGAGCTGTTCCGGAAGATCCCATGAAGGACATCCCTGAGCAATCTGCAATTAACCCGAGTCCGGTTGTCCCCGGCATACCCGGGAGCTGGCCTCCGTAAAGGCCAAAACCGTTGTAGCCGTAGCTGCCCCAAGATTGCGTGTAAAGTCGGTTGGGAATCCGGTCATAAGCCGGACAGCCCAATACCGGCGTATCTGGGACATAGGAGTTGACAATCCAATTCGGCCATTTCGCCCCGGTGTACGGCCCCAGGCGCTGATACCAGACAGGCCAGTAGATCCAAAGGTCACCAGGGCCTGGCACCTGGTTGATAGGATATGCATGCATGTCCCCAATGTACATCCCCATCCCCAGCACCCACTGGCGGAGATTATTCTTGCAGGCCGCCGAGAGCGCCGCCGTCTTGGCCCGGCTCAGCGCGGGCAGGAGCACCGCCGCCAGAATGGCGATGACGGCGATGACCACCAGGAGCTCAATCAGGGTAAATGCCCCTGGGCTCCCGCGTCCCGATGCCGATTGCGCACGAAGTCGCTTCATACCCTTCCTATTAAGTCGTTTCATATTCTTCCTATTCACCTATTGCAAGAAGCAAAACGCCGGAAAGGTTACAAGGAATCTCGAGCGAGCATTTCCCGAACCCGAAGATTGCAGAATCCCCTTGCCCCGCAGACTATCCGAGGCTTTAGTTTGAACCGACCGATTCCCGAGGCCGCATTGCATAACACCCTTACTTCCTCCTGTCACTTATGTCATCCAGGCGGCCAAGTCAACTCCTTTTGCCTCATCGAACTCCTGCCCCTTTGCCCTTCATTGCCCTGACCCCTGACTCCATCTGGACTTCTCCTGATGTCTGGTCTCCTCCGAGCGTGGCTTGAGCAGCACGAGGATGGAGGCCCAGGTGCATGGAGGCGGCGGCAGTGGGGATTGGGAGGATGGAGTGGCGGGCCCGGTCGTGGGTTTAATGGCCTCGTGCGGGCCGTAAACGGGATCAGGAGGGATTCTGGCGGCTGGGAGGCACGAAGGAGAGGCAGGGGATGGCGCGGGGCTGGCAGGACTCAAAAAAGCGGCCCTCCATTCTTAGTTTCATTCTTAGTTTGGCCTTTTTCTCTCGGAAATCTTGCGTAAGTCGTTGGTGTGGTTGGATGGAGCGGGTGAATCCGCCTTCGGCGAGGCTACGGCGGAGAGCGGGAATCGAACCCACGTGGCGATTCTGGCCAGGCGGGCGCTCAATATACACCGTAAATATGGGGAGGCTGACCAACCTTGACAACTTTGGGCGTTGTAGGATATTGTTGTAGCACCTTATGGCTACCGTCCATAGAACCCCGGCCAGCCCAAACTGGCTCTGCTACTACACCGACCGCAACGGCAAGCGGCGCACCAAGTCCACCCTCACGCGCACCAGACGGGAAGCGGAGCGCATCTGCTCCAAGATCCAGAGCATCGAGGACCAGGCCAGGACGGGCAGCATAACCGAGGAGAAGGCCAGGCGGGTGATCGAGCGGGTCATCGGCGAGATCATGGCCGAGTCAGGTGCCCCCATCGAGCACAAGACCGTGCGCGAGCATTTCTGCTCCTGGTTGAAGGCTTTCGGTTCGGAGCAGTCCGAAGGCACGTTTATCCGTTACCGGGGCATCGTGAACACCTTCCTGGACTTCCTGGCCGGTAAAGCCTCCGGCAATTTGGCCGCGTTAAAGGCCGAGGATGTGGAGCGTTACCGCGACCACCTGGAAGACCTGGTGGCCCCGTCCACCGTGAATACGCACCTAAAGGTGATCCGTGTTGGACTGGAAAAGGCCGTCAAACAGGGCATCTTCGACCGCAACCCTGCCCGCCTCGTGGAGAACCTCAACGCCAGCGACCGCCACGAGCGAAGGGCCTTCACCCTGCCCGAGTTGCAAAAGTTGCTGGCCGTTTGCGGCGACGACTGGAAGACCGCCGTTCTGTTCGGCATCTACACCGGCCTGCGCCTCGGCGACATTCAATCGCTGACCTGGGCCAATCTCGACTTGCAGCAGAAGGAACTGACCATCCGCACGCAGAAAACGGGGCGCGTCCAAATCCTACCTTTTGCCAAACCGCTTCTGACCCACATCGAAACTATGCCTGCTGGCGATGATCCGAAGGCACCGCTCTGCCCCTCGCTCCAGGGAAAGACCGTGAGCTGGCTCTCCAACCAATTCCATGAGCTAATGGCAACGGCGGGCTTGGTTCAATCACGTGGCGACCACCAGAAGAAAGATGGCAAGGCAGGACGCAGCGCCCGCCGCCAGTTAAGTGACATTTCGTTTCACGCGCTACGGCATACGGCCACCAGCCTGCTGAAAAACGCAGGCGTGAGCGACGTGGTAACCCGTGACATAATCGGTCACGAGTCCGCCGCAATTTCCAAGAACTACACTCACATCGAAACCGAAACCAAACGCGCCGCGCTCGACCGAATGCCGGACGTGACGAAACCGGCATCCCGGCCATGAAAGACGGCTGGCGCGTAACCCCGGCAGAACTGGCGCGAATCAGGGCTGCGACCGACCACGTGCGCACGGACTTGGTCTTTCGGTGCTTACGCTTGACCAGTTGGCTGCAAAAAGCAGAGGATCTGTCATTTTCCGAGGACCCAAAACTCCGCGCTGCTGGGATGGAGTATTCGATGCGACTGGAGCAGGTGGGGTTCGGCACCGTGCCCCTCAACACGCCCACCGTGAAGGCAGCCGTCTTGGACGCCGCAGAGAGAAACGACCGGGATTTTTTTGTTTGGTTTGGACGCATTATTAAGACTGATTGGATGAAGGAAGTCTCTGAGAATTTGAAGTTCTCCAAGTCCGGTGGAAAACTTCTCCTTCCCTTTTTCCTCCTTGAGCACTGGGACCGACCTGCCGATGGGCTGCCTGAGTTTCTATATCTGACAAAGAAGGGCGTAGCCGACGTTTGCTCCGTGGTGCTCCGCGAGGATTGGGCGGAAGGAACCATCAGGAGACGATGTAAACGCCTGGGACTTCTGTCATTGACCGGCAGGAAAATACAAGTGATGCGGAAGGACGTGACGCTCACCTTCCTTCCGCCTGACGGGCAAGAGTTTGTTTGGCCCAGTCCTTCCGAGGGTCGCTAAGCCCTTGGCGGTCGGCGCGGTTTTCCCCTTGGCCGGACAAATCCGACGATCCTCACTCGTGTCTCTTTTGCATCCCGCAGAAGCGTTTAAGGTGATCTCAAGATAACTCTTTGGAGCGGGTTGACTGCCCAAAGAAAACGAAAGGTCACCTGATGGGAAACGAGTTCACCACTGAACCGGTAAAGCCTGCGGAGCCGGTAGCGATCAAGCCTGAGTTTGCCCGCACTCGGGATGTTGAGGCGTCTCGCGGCATTAAACGGGGAACCCTCTATAACCTCTATGCGGACGGCAAGATCCGAGGGTATCTGCTGCGTGTCCGAGGCCAAAAAAGCGGCGTCCGCCTTTGGGATCTGGAGTCCATTGACGCGTTCATCCGCAGCCAGGTGACGTAGCCCACTTCGATGGCCGTGTTCACCACGCGGCCATGGGAGTGCTGCTCCCCTTTTAGGTCCGGCTGGACGCTGGTCAAGTTCGGGCCGTGTCGAGAAACCAAAACAAATCATTCAAATGAAGCAACAAAAGAAACGGCCCCAGCCGACTGGAATCGGACTGGGGACCACGACCAAACCCGCCCCCATCGAGAGCGCAGGATTGGCCAAGGAGAAGAAATCCTTCTTGCCTACCAATGTCAACACGATACTGAGTGCGGGCGGACAGGGGCAGCCGCCCGATCCGGGCAGCCCTCCCCCGGCAGCGGACGCACTGCCCACCGTTCCGCCCGCCCGCCCCGAGGACCCGCCGAAGCTGGACACCGATCCAACGCGCTGGCCCAGGCCGCGCCCCGGCACCAAGCTCCGCGCCATCTACGACTATTTGGTGGCCCATCGCGGCTACGAGGTTGACGCCATGAAGCTCCAGGGGGTCTCCAACTCGCTGGCGGTCCACTCCGCTATCGACGAGCTTCGGGCCGAGGATTACCGCCTGGTCATCATCAACAGGACGGAGGGCTACTCCGTCGATGACCGGTATTGGACCACCACGTCGTATTACCGGCTCATCGGACGCCTGCCGCCCGACGAGCCTGGTGCGGCGGCACCGCCTGTCAGTGGAGGCGGTGGTCGCGGTGGTGCGGGTGCCAGCCAAGCCCCCGCGCCCGAGGGCATAGTGTAACAGGCGTTGGCCAACGTGTCAGGTTCAACGCCAGGATCACCATGACCCAAAAACAACACAAAGCCTTTGAGCGGATCGCGGCGAGGGCCGAAGAATTGCAGGAAATCCTGGAGGTCATCGACAGCCATGTCCAATTCGCCTGGAACGGGCCTCCTCCTCACCTTCAAGCCACGCTGGATCAACGGATAGCCGTCTGCGAGCAACTCCTCCGCGCCATCGCCGCCATCGCCACGAACCGGCCCGTGCGCGTCCGACCGCCGCGTAGCTGGCATGATCTTGTGCTCGAATGCGCACCGTCAAAATCGTCGCGACGAGACCCCTGGTCTTAGCGGCGTAAACGGCTCACCGATGGACCCAGCACCGGCACAGATTCAGCCGTTCATGGTGACGAGAAAGGTTTTGTGTACAATTCTTGCCTCACCGCGCCTGGCCCAACGCATGATCGCGGGGGGCTGGATCACCGTTGTCCGGCGCGGCAGCCCAGGGCGCGAGGCCCTGTACGACTACGAGTCCGCGAAAGCGGCCTTCGAGCGGCTCAAGCGCGGCGAGCAGCCGCCGTTGCTGCCGTGCGAGATCAGGAGGCGGAGGAAGTGAACGCGCCTGCGATCTTGACCGCGACTTCGCAAAAAGAGCCGCCGAAACCGGAACGGTTTGGAACGGTTTCACAGCATTTGGGCGACGACTGCCGTAGTAGTGGCGTATGGGTGCCCGATCCGGCGTCTTACGGCGGTGACGGCCAAACGCTGGTCGTCGGCTTCGATAGCGAGTACGTGCGCCGTGGCGACGGCAACGTCATTCTCAGCTACCAGTTCGCGGCGGACGACCTCCGTGGCCACAGATGGCGGCACGTCGAGTTGGTGCCGGAAGGCAAGCGGTATCACCTGGGCACGCTGCTTGCGGCAGCGGTGTGCCTCGGCCTGGACCTCGGCCACATGGATTCCTGGCCCCTCACCATCTACCTCGTGGGGCATTTCACGCTGGCCGACCTGCCGGGCTTCGTCGATTTCAAAGACCTCAAATTCGCCTTCGACTCCATCCGCCGAACGTTCATTTCGATCCAGCGGCCCGCGCTATTTACGTTGTATGACAAGAACCGCCACGCGCACGCCGTCCGCGTCATCATGCGCGACAGCCTGCTTTTGTGCCCCGCTGGCAAAAAGAGCTTGGCTGACCTGGGCGACCTGGTCGGCCTGCCGAAGGTGGAGCTGGAGGAGGACCAGATCAGCCACATGGACAGGCTCCTGCGCGAGAACCGCGCTCTGTTCTTGGAGTACGCCGAGCGCGACCCTGAGATTTGCGTCGAGCACGCGCTAATGATGATGAGCCTCAACCACGAAGTCACCGGCGAGTATGCCGTGCCGCCGACCCTGAGCAGCATCGGCGTGGTCCAGCTCGTTCAGACCTGGGAGGCTTCCGGCATCGACCGCCACGCCGTCCTCGGGACCGAGAATGTGAACGACCCCATGTACTCCAAACGGCTGGGCCGGTCAATCAAGCGCCGACGCGACGTGCCTCTCCAGGCACGCCAGCTCTACGAAGGCTTCGTGACAGAGACCTTTCACGGCGGGCGAAACGAGCAGTTCTTCTTCGGCGCGGGCCAGGAGGGCGTTTGGACAGATTATGACCTGTGCGGCGCGTACACCACGGCAATGCTCACGATAGGGCTGCCGGACTGGACGCAGCTCCACCCCACCCGCGACCTCGACGCTTTTCAGCCGGACGTGATGGGCTACGCCCGCGTCCGGTTCGAGTTTCCGCCAGGCACGAGGTTTCCCTGCCTGCCGGTGCGCTCTCCCTACGGCCTGATCTTCCCGCTCACCGGCGAGAGCTGCTGCTGCTCGCCGGAAATCTACCTGGCCGCGAAAATGGGCGCGAGGCTCCAAATCCTCGACGGGATCATCCTGCCTTCGTCGGTTCACGTCCGGCCCTTCGAGGCATTTGTAATCGACTGCAACAAGCGCAGAAAGTCTTACGACAAGGGATCGCTGCCTGAGCAGCTCTGGAAAGAAATTGGCAACTCCCTGTACGGGAAGCTCGCCCAGGGCTTGATGATGAAGCGTTGCTTCGATTCCCGCTCAGGCGACTACCGCCCGCTGCCGCCGAGCCGCGTCACGAACCCGTTTTTCGCCGCCTATATCACTTCGTTCGTCCGGGCCGTGCTCGGGGAAATCCTGTCCCGGCTCTTGGACGACGTGGAGGTTTGTAGCGCGACCACGGACGGGTTCTTGACCACCGCCAGCGCCGACGACATCCAAGCAGCCACGCAGGGGCCGCTGTGCCGCCTGTTCGCGCAGGCGAGGCTGCGCGTCTGCGGGGACCAAACCATCCTGGAGGCGAAGCACCGCATAGCTCAGCCCTTGGGCTGGCGCACCAGGGGCCAGGCCACGCTTAAACCGCTGCCCGGCGAGCCGGTTGTCCTTGCGAAGGCGGGCCTCAAGCCGCCGAGGGAAATGGAACGGAAGACCGACCAGAACGACTGGATGGTGAGCCTGTTCCAGAATCGCACCGCCGAATTGAAGCTGGAGGTCCAAATGCTGCGGTGCCTTCCCGAGATCCACAAGCATGGCGGCGACCTCGTGGGGAAGACGATCACCCGGCGCGTCGCCATGGAGTATGACTGGAAGCGCCGTCCGATTCACCCCTGCCTCAGACCCATCAACGGCACTCCGCACCTTTACTTCGACACGACCCCCTGGGCCTGCTTGGAGGACTTCCTGCGCTGCCGGGAGAAATGGGAGGCTTTCCGAAAGCGCGGCGGGGGCGTATTGAAAGCCGTCGATGACTTGAGCGGGTTCAACGATTGGCTCCTGCTCAAAGCTGGCCCGCTGCGGGTGCCGCGCAGGAACGCCTCCCTCACTATCGCCAAGCGCATGTTCCTACGGGCGTACGTGCGCTCGGCTTGGGGCCTGGACGCCTGGGAGATGAGCTACTCCGCTCTGGCCGGATGGTTGACGGGCAAAGGCTACCGCACCACCAAGGCCGACGTGGAGAACGCCCGCCGCGCATCCGCCAAACTGGTTGAGGGTGTTGTAATCACGAACGGCGCGGTGGGCCAGTTCCTCGCGTTCATTCAGTCCCAGTTCCCATCGTTCGAGTCGCACCGGCTGCGTGCGCCCTGAGCAACGCAGCCCTGCCCGGAACGGCTTGGTGCCGCCGTCGCGATCTGTTGGCGCGAGCCGCCTGAATTGCGCCGCCTGCCCATAATGCCTGTTTACACGGCCTGGCGGGTCCCAGGACGAGCCGGAGCGCCCTGGCCGGGGTGCGGGGCGGGGAGAGGGTCGCCGTGAGGTCAAGCCCGCCTCGGCAGTGCCCCTGCGACATTTTGGTGCCGCAAGCTGGCCCTGCTCGTCCACGCCGCCGTTCACAATTGCGGCCCGGAAAGGCTTGGCCGACGACGGGCCGTCTCGCTACCGTCCGGCCTGGACTATTTTATGTAAACGAACCAAAGAACTTGCGTAGCTTGCGCTACGGTCTCACGAGAAACCTTGCGAATTTTCAAATGGGAGACCGCCCGAAAGCACGCGCCCCCCTGGGCGCGGCTTGGCGACCTTCCCATTGGGCCTCGCAAGGGCCTCTCGCGAGGGGTGTCGAGTCCGCGCCCTTTCCGTTCAGCCGTGGCCGGTCTTCGCAAGAATTAGATCCGAGCCATGAAGGGCAAGAAGCGAGAGCGGACCAGGCGAACGTCTGGTTCAAGGCCGAGAAAAACGAGATTGAGGAAGACTGCCCTGACGAGGGCAGAGCAGCAGCAGGAGCACGAGGAACTCACCGACATCATAGATGAGATGGAGCAACTCGACCATGAGTGGCGTGAAAAGAAGGTCCTGACAGCGTTGAAGCGGAGAGGGTTTTGCCTGGCCTTCCTGGCACCCTCGGACGGCCCAGCGGGCGAACGGCCCGACTTCACCGTGTTCCTGCCGTCGCTCGGCGGCTGCCCCAGTCTGATCGTGGCCGTGCGGGTCCTGACGCTCCCGATGGTTGAGAAGACCATCCAGGAGTTGCCGCAGCGGTCGTTTGCCGATGGGACCAAGATTCAACTGGCAGACGAGTTCTACCCGACATCCGAAGGCTGGTTCAGGTTCCAAACCGAGATTGTTTACATGGCGGATGCTGCGGTGAACCCGCCATTTCCCAACGGAAACCTGGACCGCTGGGCACACTGCGCCGATTTGACCGTGACGAGCGCCGGGAAAAAACCCCGACCGCTACGGGTCATTCACGTCCATCCGGGACCGTCCCGTGACGACGTATTCCTCAATTTCTTGATCCCGCACCGTCTTGTGCCGCGCATCGTGCTTCGGTGAAAAGACCTGAGAACAAGCCAAAATGAAAATAGCAAACCTGACGTTAACCGTGTTGATAGCCGTCGTAGTGGTCGGCTGCTCGCCAACGCCCCCCGCCAACGAAATTGACAAGGGGGCGAATTGGGCGCTCAGTGGCCTCATCACTTGGCGTCACCAGCCACGAAATCTGTTCGAGTCGTATAAGATCACGAACCACTATACCGAGAGCAGGAACGGCGGCGCGGCCCATGTTTACGATATTGAAGCCGACTGCCTGGTGCGGCGGGGATTCACCGGGGTCGTCAACGGTATTGGAACCGAGAGGGCCGTGTGGGTTCAAGCCCTGCCCAATGAAGGAGGCAAGAGCGAGCGGTTCAAGGCGACCTTCACCCTGACAAAGAAGGGCGATGCTTGGTATCGCCAGGAGACAATCCGGTAAAACCTCACGAAAGGCGATTATGGCGCTCATTAAATGTTCTGAATGCGGGAAAGAGGTATCCAGCCAGGCGACGGCCTGTCCGCATTGCGGCTGCCCCGTCGCGGTCTCGCTCAAGGATTCGATCCCTCCTGCGGAACCTCAATCGGCGGGCGCAGTGCCCACGCCAACTCCCGGAGCCGCACCGGCACAACCATCGTCAGCGGTGTCGCAACAGCAAAAGCAGGGAGGCAAAGCCGCTGGTTGTCTTGTCATCCTCGTGGTTGTCGCGCTCATCGCTTGGATCGCCGATATGGCCGGGTGCAACAGCGAGACGAAGCACAGCGACAGTTACAACGCCGGGTTTTTGGTAGGCAGGATGGAGGGCCTGATGGCCTACAGTTCGGGAAAAGCCCATGCCAGCCCAGAGGATTTGGATGCGAGCGCCCGTCGCACAATGGGCGGTGTCCAGTTTGACCCCGCAAAGGGAGGACTCAAAGATTGGATTCTGGGTTATCAGATCGGATATGATATTGGATGGGACCAGGCCAAATCAGGCAAATGAACTTTCAAGGTCCTGTATTGGCTGAGGAGGGGACCGGCTTGGGGCCTTGAAGATTTTGTTTACATTGCCGCGACCGCCGCTGCGGCCCATTCCCGGCCCAGGCGGAGCCTCCTGCGGCAACGCCCGCGCCGATCATGGTCTCGCTCAACACCCTGGTCATGTCGTCACCATCGTTATGGTCATGGACTTCTCGAACGCGGATGGAACCTGGCACCAGACGCCGCCGCAGGCCGCATAAGGCGCGTTTCGCGCCCGGCAGTGCCGCACCAGCGAGAGGACCACCTGGCGGTTCCTGGGCGGTCCCAGGAGCGCCCGCCAGGTCGCAGGGCAACTCGGGCCGCTGGCCTGGACTTGCCTTTGCGGCCCTTCCTCCTAAAGATGGGCACCACCCTGTAACCCGTGGGCGTTGAGAAAATCATTTCTGGAGGCCAGACCGGTGCCGACCGGGCGGCGCTCGACTACGCCATCGCCCATGGCATCCCTCACGGCGGCAGGTCGGGGCCATGGAGATTTTGTTTACGTTCCCGCGACCGCCGCTGCGGTTCATGCTCGGCCAGGGCGGGGCCTCCTGCGGCAGGGCGCGAGTCGAGCGCGATCTTGGTCGCCAGATCGCAATTTGCAGCCCGGAAAGCCGACGCGTTTGGAACGGTTTGGTACGGTTTCTGACGGGACCGCCGTAATACTGCGGTATGGGTGCCCAGAGCGGGGAATTACGGCGGGGGTCGCGTTCGGCCCGCCAGCATCCGCATCTTTGGGCGAGGCTGTCAGATCTGTGCGCCCCGCCGCCAGCGGATGAAGGGCTTCCTGCCGTCCGTCAGGTAAAATCCCTTTGCGGTTCTCGGCCATTTTCGGTATTACCTGCGTGATGGCGGCTACGACGACCAAAGTGCCGGGTGAAGTCTGATCACGGCCATGAACAACTTCGGCGAGAAGGTCAATTTCATCTGGTCCATTGCCGAGCTGCTCCGCGACCGGTTCAAGCGCGGCAAGTACCAGGACGTGATCCTGCCCTTCACGGTGCTCCGCCGCATTGATTGCGTGCTCGCGCCCACCAAGGCGAAGGTGCTGGAGAAGCACGCCAAGCTCAAGGGGAAGCTGGAAAACCTCGACCCGCAGCTCCGCACGGCCTCGGGCTTCGCCTTCTACAACACGTCCAGGTTCGATTTCGAGAGGCTGCTCGACGACGCGCCCAACCTCGCCGCAAACCTCCGCGCCTACCTCAACGGCTTTTCCGAGAACATGCGGGAGGTCCTGGACAAGTTCGACTTTCCGAACACCATCGCCAAGCTGGACGAATACGGCCTGCTGTTCCTGGTCATGGAGCGTTTTGCCAGCAACGTGGTTGACCTCCACCCCGATAAAGTCGGCAACCACGAGATGGGCACCATCTTCGAGGAGCTGGTCCGGCGCTTCAACGAGGCCCTCGACGAGAACCCCGGCGAGCACTTCACGCCCCGCGAGGTCGTCCGGCTCATGGGGCTGCTCCTGATTGCCGTGGACAAGGAAGTTATCAAGCGCCAGGCCATCGTCCGCACCGTGTGCGACCCCTGCTGCGGCACGGGCGGGATGCTCACGACCGCGAAGGAGCAAATCGCGGAGATCAATCCCAACGCCGAGGTCCACCTGTTCGGTCACGAATCGCAGCCGGAGACCTTCGCCCTTTGCAAGGCCGACCTGTACCTGGTGTCGGCGGACGGGCGGGACGCGGACAATATCAAGTACGGCAGCACGCTCTCCAACTGGCAGCTCGGCCCACGGCGTTACGACTACCAGTGCGCCAACCCGCCCTATGGCAAGGAATGGAAGATGGACCAGGCCGCTGTCGAGGCCGAGGCCGAGCGCGGCCATGCCGGTCGCTTCGGCGCGGGCCTGCCCCGCATCAGCGACGGCCAGCTCCTGTTCCTCCAGCACATGCTGTCCAGGATGAAGGACCCGCAGGACGGCGGCGGGCGGGTCGCCATCGTCATGAACGGGTCGCCGCTGTTCACCGGCGACGCGGGCAGCGGCGAAAGTGAAATCCGGCGCTGGATTCTGGAGAACGACTGGCTGGAGGCCATCATCGCCCTGCCGGAGCAACTGTTCTACAACACCGGCATCAGCACCTACGTTTGGGTGCTAAGCAACCGGAAGGAGAAGCGGCGGAAGGGCAAGGTCCAGCTCATTGACGCGTCCAGCCTCTGGACGCCCATGCGGAAAAGCCTCGGCAACAAGCGGCGCGAGATTTCCGGCGACCAGATCAAGCAGACCGTCGATCTATACACCGGATTCTGAGGCGGGCGAGCACAGCAAGGTTTTTCAGGCGACCGAGTTTGGCTACCGCAAAATCACCGTGGAACGTCCGCTCCGGCTTAACTTCCAGGCCAGCCCCGAGCGCCTGGCACGGCTGGAACAGGAACCCGGGTTCCAGAACTTGGCCATCAGCAAAAAGAAGGACCCCAAGGCGATGGCCACTGAGGTAGCCGAGGGCCGGAAGCAACAAGCCGCCATCCTCAAAGCCCTGCGCACGCTGCCGGACGCGCTCCGCAAAGATCGGGCAAAGTTCATTCCGCTGCTGGACGCTGCCTTGGCGAAAGCGGGCCTCAAGCTCGGCGCTCCCGTCCGCAAAGCCATCCTCAGCGCCCTGGCCGAGCGGGACGAGAGCGCCGAGATTTGCCGTGACGACGACGGCCAGCCCGAGCCTGACCCAGAATTGAGGGACACCGAGAATGTGCCACTCGGCCAGGACATTCACGATTACTTTGACCGTGAAGTGAGGCCGCATGTGCCGAGCGCCTGGATCAACACCAGCATCCGCGACCACCAGGATGGCGAGGTCGGCAAGGTCGGCTACGAGATCAACTTCAACCGCTACTTTTACCAGTATCAGCCGCCGCGCCCGCTGGCTGAGATCCAGAGTGACATCAAGGCCCTGGAAGGCGAAATTGTTTCGATGCTGAAAGACATCACGCAATGATTCTGCGCCAGAAAATTCTTATTAACTTCATTCAACGAGCGGGCGGCAAAACCTCCCGTCTTCATTTGGTAAAGTGGCTGTTCCTCCTCGCCCAGGATGCCCAGTCGCAAATAGCCAGCGCCCACTACCAGTTCGTACCGTACAAGTTTGGGCCGTTCTCGTTCACCATGTATCAGGAACTTGAGGCCCTGATCCGCCAGGGCGAATTGACGGCGGCGGGCGACGCCGATCTGAAAGCCAACAAGCCCGGATTCCTGACGCCTCGTCTGGGTGAACCGGCAATCGAGCGAGACATCGAACGCTGCTGGCGGAACTACGGCCAGCTTTCCACGGGCGCACTGCTCGACACCGTCTATCGCCGGTTCCCGTGGTTCACCTTGAACGCCGCCCAGACCGACCGGCGCAAAGTTGAGCGCCCCGTCGCCGCCTGCGCCGTTTACACGGCGGGCTATGAAGGGTTGCAGGTGGACGGATTTCTGAACCTGGTGCTCCAGTCCGGCATCTGCCGCGTGGTGGACGTGCGCGACAATCCTGTCTCCCGTCGATACGGTTTTCACAAGTCCACTTTCGCGTCGCTCTGCGAACGTCTGGACATCGAATACTGCCACGAACCGGAGGTCGGGATTCCGTCCGACTGGCGCTGTGACCTCGACACGCAGGCGGACTACGACCGTTTGTTCGGGCGCTACGTCAACGAGTTGCTGCCGAAACAGCCCAACGTCATCCAGCGCATCGCCGGTTGGGTCAGCGGTGCGCCGTCCGTGCTGGTCTGCCAGGAGGAACAGCCTGCCCGCTGTCACCGGTCGCATTTGGCGAAACAGGTCGCGAACATCACCAAACTCGAAATCCGAGATCTGCGCGTCTCCAAATGAGGAGGACGATTGAAGCCGGGCTACCAGAAAACCAAAGTCCTGATCACGGTGATGACCTACCCGCTTCCATCCCGTGGCTATCAGGAACTGGTTTGCACGGCGGGCGTGACGGAGGCGGGCGAATGGGTGCGCCTGTATCCGGTGGATTATCGCTACCGCCCCCAGAATCAGAAGTTCAGGAAATACCAGTGGATCGAGCTTGAACTCGCGGCGCGGGGCAGCGGCAACGACAACCGGAAGGAGAGCCGGAAGCCTGACCTCGATTCCATCCGGTTGGTCGGAGCGCCCCTGGACACCCACGACGCCTGGCGGAGTCGCCGGAAGATCATCGACCGGCTGCCCGTTCACACTGTTCTCCAGCTCCAGGCGCTTCACGACCAGGACAAGACCTCCATCGGCATCGTCCGCCCAAAACGGGTTCTCGACCTCACCATCGAGGATGCCGACCGTGAGTGGAAGCCGGAGTGGCAGCAGCTCTACAACCAGCTCCTGCTGTTCGGCCCGCCGCCCAAACCGCTGGCCAAAATCCCCTTCAAGTTCAGCTATGTCTTCGAGTGCGAGGACGGCCAGAAGCCACACAATGCCATGATCGAGGATTGGGAGCTGGGCGTGCTCTACCTGAACGAACTGGCCCGGCTCGGCGACGAGAAGAAGGCGGCGGTAAGCGTCCGGCACAAATTCCTCGACGAGCTTTGTGCCCATGACCGAGACACCCGCTTCTTCATGGGAACGGTCTTTCCCTACAACACCTGGGTCGTGGTGGGCGTGTTCTGGCCTCCGAAACAGTTCCAGCAAGGACTGGCGATATGAGCGGGAGGCTGGCACCGTATCCAAGCTACAAGGGTTCCGCTGTGAAATGGTTCGGACGGATTCCGGCGCACTGGCAGACTCACAGACTCAAGCACGTAGCGACAGTTCAGCCGAGCAACGTTGACAAAAAGTCTGAGGACGGCGAATTGCCGGTGAAACTCTGCAACTACGTGGATGTCTATCACCACGACCGAATTACGGCGGGCATGGATTTTATGCGGGCGACGGCTACGGAAGCGGAGAAGAGGAAGTTCCAACTCCAGACCGGCGACGTTTGCGTGACCAAAGATTCCGAGGAGTGGTCGGACATCGCTGTTCCCGCCTACGTTGCCGAGGACGTGCCGGATTTGCTGTGCGGTTACCATCTTGCGCTCGTCCGCCCTCGTATCGGCCACACGCATGGCGGCTTTCTGGCGCGGGCCTTTGCAGCGGCTGGCGTGAATGATCAGTTTCGAGTCGAGGCCAACGGTATCACTCGGTTCGCCTTGGGCCAAGACGCGCTGTGTGACGCCTTATTTCCTGTTCCTCCGTTCGATGAGCAGCAAGCCATCACTGAGTTTCTCGACCGAGAGACGGGCAAGATTGATGCGCTGGTGAAGAAGAAGGAGCGGTTGATCGAGCTGTTGCAGGAGAAGCGCACGGCGCTGATCAGCCACGCCGTCACCCAGGGCCTCAATCCTGACGCGCCGATGAAGGATTCCGGCATCCCGTGGGTTGGCAACATCCCGAGGCATTGGGAAGTGAAACGGCTCAAATTGATCGCCGAAGTTCGATCTGGTGTAGCAAAAGGGCGGGACTTCGGAGGAAGGGACACGATGGAAGTGCCCTACCTGCGAGTTGCGAATGTGCAAGACGGCTATCTCGATCTCGCCGATGTGGCAACGATTGTGATCGCCACAACAGAACTAAAGCGGTTTTCGCTTCGGAAGGGCGACGTGTTAATGAATGAGGGAGGCGACTACGACAAACTTGGTCGTGGAAGTGTTTGGCAGGGACAAGTTGAGCCGTGCGTCCACCAGAACCACGTATTTGCTGTCCGTCCGCACCACATTCAGGACTCAGATTGGATCAACACGATCACGCTGACCTGCTACGCCAAGTTCTATTTCATGTTTCGATCAAAGCAGAGCACCAACTTGGCGTCTATCTCCGGCACGAACATCCAGGAGTTGCCAGTGGTCATGCCGCCAAGGTCGGAACGTCAGGCTGTGTTGGGGTTTCTTGCCCAACAAACGGCCCAGTTGGACGGGTTGGTCGCCAAGATCCGCACGGTGGTTGAGCGGTTGCAGGAATACCGGGCTGCGATCATCTCCGCTGCCGTCACCGGCCAGATTGATGTGCGGAAGGAAACGAACTAGACCAGACCCCAACGCGACCATGCCGAGCGTGGACACCACCGAAAAGAATTTCGAGTCCAGCATCGAGGCGACCCTGCTCCGTGATCCGCTGAGCAGCGCCCCGCAGGACGCCTCTGCTCTGGCCGAAGCCCCTATTGGCGCTTACCTGTCGGGCGGCTACCAGCGCCGCGAATCCGCCGATTACGACAAGGCCCTGTGCCTGGTCACGAAGGACGTGGTGAGCTTTATCCAGGCGACCCAGCCCAGGGAATGGCAGAAGATGACCACGCAGCATGGGGCGGATGCCAAGCCGACGCTGCTCAAGCGCCTGGCGTCGGAAATTCACAAGCACGGCACGCTTCACGTCCTGCGCAAGGGCATCAAGGCCAACGGCTGCAAGTTTCGGCTGGCCTACTTCAAGCCGTCGTCGGGTCTGAACGAAGCGGCCCAGAAGCTCTACCTGGCCAACCAGTTTAGCGTGGTCCGGCAACTCGAATACAGCGAGAGGAACAACAATGCCCTGGACCTGGCGATCTTCCTCAACGGCCTGCCGCTGTTCACGGCGGAGCTGAAAAACCCGTTCAAGGGCCAGAACGTCCAGGACGCCGTGAAGCAGTATCGGTTCGACCGCGACCCGAAGGAGCCGCTGTTCCAGTTCGGGCGCTGCCTGGCCCATTTCGCCGTTGATCCGTCGCTGGTGTATGTCACGACCGAGCTGCGGGGCGGCAAGACGGCGTTCCTGCCCTTCAACCAGGGCTGTAACCTGGGTGCGGGCAATCCGCCGTCGTGGAAGGGCTTCGCCACGGCCTACCTGTGGGAGCAGGTCTGGGCGCGGGACAGCGTGCTGAACCTGGTCCAGCATTTCATCCACATCGTCGAGCTGGAGGACGACAAGGGCAACAAGACCGGCGAGCGCAAGCTGCTGTTCCCGCGCTACCATCAACTGGACTGCGTGCGGCGGCTGGTCGCGGATGCGCTGGCCCGAGGCGTTGGGCATTGCGACCTCGTTCAGCACAGCGCCGGGAGCGGCAAGAGCAACACCATCGCCTGGCTGGCGCACCAGCTCTCGATCCTCCACAGCCCTGCGGACGTGCGGGTCTTCGATTCCATCATCGTCATCACCGACCGGCGCGTGCTGGACCGGCAGCTCCAGCGCACGGTGAGGCAGTTCGAGCAGACGCTGGGCGTGGTGGAGAACATCGACAAAACCTCGCGCCAGTTGAAGCAGGCCCTGGAGGACGGGAAGACCATCATCGTCACCACGCTGCAGAAATTCCCCGTCATCGCCGACGAGATGGGCGCTCTGAAGGGCAAGCGGTTCGCCGTCATCATCGACGAGGCCCACTCCAGCCAGACCGGCGAGAGCACCAAGAGCCTGAAGCAGGTGCTCGCCGCCGACTCGCTGGACGAGGCCGAGAAACAGGACGGCGGCAAGGAGGAGGACCTCGAAGACCGGATCGTGGCGGAGATGAAGCGGCGCGGGCGGCTGCCGAATGTCAGCTATTTCGCATTCACGGCCACGCCCAAGAACAAGACCCTGGAGCTGTTCGGGCGCAAGCGGGCGGACGGGAAGTTCGAGGCGTTCAGCTTGTATTCGATGCGCCAGGCCATCGAGGAGAAGTTCATCCTGGACGTGCTGGAGAACTACACGACCTACCAGAGCTACTGGGCGCTGCTGAAAAAGATCAAGGACGACCCGCGCTACGACCGCGAGAAGGCGGAGTATCTGCTCAAGGCTTTCGTGGGCCTGAGCAATCACACGATCAACAAGAAGGTCGCCATCATGGTCGAGCACTTCCGCAACCATGTCGCCCAGCGGATTGGCGGCAGGGCCAAGGCGATGATCGTCACCCGCTCGCGCCTCCATGCCGTCCGCTACAAGCTGGCCGTGGACGAATACCTCAAGCAGAAGGGCTGCCCATTCAGGGCGCTGGTCGCCTTCTCCGGCACGGTCAAGGACGGCGGCGCGGACTTCACCGAAACGGGGATGAACACGGCGTCGGCGGGCAGGGCGATCCCGGAGACGGCCACCGCGGAGACGTTCAAGCAGAATGAATACCGGTTGCTCATCGTCGCCAACAAGTTCCAGACCGGCTTCGACCAACCGCTCCTTCACACCATGTATGTGGACAAGAAACTGGGCGGCGTCAACGCCGTGCAAACGCTCTCACGGCTCAACCGGATTCATCCCGACAAGGAGGACACGATGGTCCTGGACTTCGCCAACGAGGCCGACGAAATCCAGAAGGCGTTCCAGCCGTATTATGAGCGGACGCTGTTGAAGGAGGCGACGGACCCGAACCTGCTCTACGATTTGCAGACCAGGCTGGACGGCTTCCACCTGTTCACCGAGGCGGAGGTCGAGAGGTTCGCCGCCATCTACTTCGATGCGAAGGGCACGCAGGACAAACTCCAGGCTGTGCTGGCCCCGGTGGTGGACCGCTACCAGGACGCGCCGCTGGACGACGCAATCGGACTTTCGGGGCTGCCTGGTGGATTACGTCCGGCTCTACGCGTTCCTGTCGCAGGTGATCACCTTCACCGATCCCGACCTGGAGAAGCTCTATGTCTTCGCCAAGCTGCTGTGGCGGGTGCTGCCGGTAAACCGTGATCCGCTGCCGGTGGAGGTCCAGCAGAACATCGACCTCGATGCGTTCCGGGTGAAGAAGACCGGCAGCGGCCAGATCAAGCTGGAGAAGGGCACGCAGGAACTGGAGCCGATGAAGCCCAAGGACGGCGGGCTAAGGCCGGAGGACATGGAACCGCTCTCTGAAATCATCAATGAACTTAACAAGCGGTTCGGCACGGACTTCACCGAGGAAGACAAGGTGTTCATCCGGCAACTGGAGCAGCGCATCTCCAACGACCCTGCCCTGGAGGCCAGCATCCGTGTCAATCCACCCGAAGATGCTCGCCTGACCTTCAACCAGGTCGTCAACGACAGGCTCCAGGAGATGATCGACAGCAACTTCAAGTTCTACAAGCAGGTCACCGACAACCCGGATTTCGCCGAGGATTTCCTGGGCTGGCTGTTCGAGCGTTACCGCAGGGCAAAGGGACAGGCTCCAGCGGGCCAGGCTGGCTGACCGGCAACTCTACCGACCGGCCAAAGGAAGATGCCCCAGCGGCCAAAGGCGTGCGCGGGCGGGCCGTTGGGGCGGGGATTAGGCGGTCGGCACCGGCGACGGTCCCGCACGGTGGAAGCACACCCGGAGTACCGGCTGCGGCGTGGGCCGGACGGGTGCCGCGCCCGCCGTGGGCCTGCCCGAAGCCAGAGTTGCGCCACCGACCCAGCCTCGGGGCAATATCGGCAGGTTCCTGCCGATATTCACCGGCCTGCCAATGGCCGTCCAGGAGGCCGTTGGCCGAGACCGGCGACGGGCGCGTCCCAGGGCAGGGCGGTTGGACCGGCCAGCTCGCCGTGGCGCTCCAGGTCCTCCCCGAGCAATGGGACGGCGACCACCTCAACGACGGCCACGTCCGCGAAGACTGCGCCACCGGCAACAATCTCAGCCGGGGGCCGTCCGGCGACAGCTCAAGCGCCGTGTACCTCGGGGCCTACACCCTCGGCTGCCTGGCCAGGCTCCAGCAACTCCACCGTCCCGCGCAACACCGGATGGGCTTCGAGCTGGGGCAGGAGAGCGGCAAGTTGGGCGCGGGAGCGTGCCGCCAGCTCCTCCAACCGGAGCTGTTCAGCTTCGCGGAATGGCCGGAGCTGGGCAATCGCGTCGTCGGTCTTGGCCTTGAGCCTGACGAGCAGCTTCGCCTTCCTGGCGAGCGCCAAGTTCCTCCGGCTGGCCCTGCGCTTTCTCGGCGTCGAAACGCCCTTCGTTGCGCGGCCCCCGGCTGCCGACACGCCGCCGCCGCGCCTGTTCCAGCGTATGAGAGCCTCAGCCAGGGTCCCGTGAGCGGGCTGGAGGCCAGCGCCGCACGCGCACTGGACGCCATACCCGTCGTGGGCACTGACGAGGCGGGCCTCGGACCCGCAGAACGGGCAGGGCCGAATACGGATCGAGGTAGAGACGGGCGTTCTGTCATTGTCGTTGTCCATACGCGCTAAATACCGGCACCGACGCCAGCGTTGAGAGCCTGGGGTCGCGGTCAAGAGGGGCGAATGACTCGGTTGCAGGAAGGAGCCTTGTCAGTTCATCAAGAACGGCCTGCCGCGAATGTCGGTGTTTGACGTTCTTCGGTGGCGTGCCGCAGAAGGGTGTCCAATCGTCCCTGGCGCAGTGCGTGACGATGGCCGCGATGCTGGGCAAGTCGGTCAGGGCTTTGACCGCGAAAATGACAGCCCTGTCCGATGGTGGTGGAGGCTAACCAGGCTTGCATGTGTTGTAGGATAGTGTTGTAGGAGGGGGCATTCCCAGCAGCCGAAGTGAGAAAAACCATTGATTTTACGGGGTTTTTGGAGGTTGGAGCGGGTGATGGGAATCGAACCCTCGTGTGCATTCGCTTCAGCCCGGACTATAGGGCATTGAAGTCTTCTACGGTGACGCGCATCTGACGGATGATGCTGCGCAACGTGCCCTTTGGCACGTCGCCGGGGTGCATTGGGACCGGAACCGTGAGGTCTTGGTCCTCGGAATAATAGACTGGATGCCGGCTCGTGCGAATTTCCACAAAGCCCGCGCGCCGGAGCTTGCGGGCCAACTCGCGGTGCGAGATCGGCACGAGCTTAGGCATGAACCGGGCGGCGGTAAATGTTCAGGCCGGCGTAACGTGAATTACGGGGTTTTCGAGCCGCCACCTTTGCCCGCGCCTCGAGACAGCTTTCGATCGCGTCCACGGCATTGCGGTGTGCCTCCCGCAACGTCTTTCCCCATGCCACACAGCCGCGAATCGCCGGCACTTCCGCAGTGAACATCCCGTCTTCGTCCTGAAAATAATCTATGGCGTATTGGTGATAACGCTTCATGCCGCCAGTCTAATTCAGCGCGCGTTTCCGAGCAAGGGCCGTCGGTAGAGTAAGTCCTTGAAATTAGGGGAACCCAGGCAAGGAGATGACCTCCAACCCAACCGCGGAAACTGCCCGCTTGGGAGCCCTTCACCGGACAATTCAGGGCCCCGCTTGCGGCAGACGAACCCAGGACACCGGCATTGTAAACCGTAACACATTACAGTGAAGCCACTTAAGTTGATTCTCCAGCATACGGAGAATAGGGCGCATCTTGTCAGTACCACCATGCAAGCCACGAGGTCGGGGAGAGTGCCCACCGCCCAGGAATTCATCCCGGAGGGATAACAGATGGTAGCCGGGGGTCGAAGCGTCGCGAGGCCCCCGGTTCAGCGGCGGTGTGGGTCGGCATCCTATAGGGATGCCAGAAGGCGGCCTGTTCCCTTTGTGCAGCCTTCTGGCACCCCGTTCCGGGGTGCAGGCCCCCTCTGGCCGGAAACCGGGGGTCGCGGCGATGCCGTGACCCCCGGCTACCATCTGGCAACCCTCCGGGTTGGCCCAAGCCGCCGCTCCTGGCTGGAAGTGGTGGTACCTGACAAGATACGCCCCGGAGAATACAAGAAAGTAATTTGTTCTTTTGTTGCCTACCGCCGCCTCAGTGTTTGCCCTGGGCTTCGCGTTTGGTCCCCAGGACGGCTTGCTCGGCCTCGAGGATGCTTTGGTGCATCGAGGCGGCATCAGGGGCCTCCCGCAGTTGGGCCAGGAGGTTGGTCTTCTGAGCCATCAGGCAGAGGCGAGCCAGGGTATGGAGGTGAAGGCGGTTGTCCGGACACCCGAGCAGGAAAAACAGGTCCGTTGCCCCGCCATCCGGCGCGCCGAAGGGAATTTGCTGGACCGTCCGGCCCAGGACGATGAAAGGCGATTCGAACATGTAGGCGTCGGGAAAGCGGGAATGCAGCAGCGCCAGGCCGCCCGGAACACCGGTCGAGCAAAGCGCTTCGCGCGCCTCCAGGCCCGCCAGCAAGCCCTGCGGATCCCAGACCCGGCCCGCTTTCTCTGCCAGCGCCGTCATCTGGCGCAACACCGAGGCCTTGGTCTTGGCCGGCAGAGCAGGCTCGATGAACTGGGGCAGTATCAACTCCGGCATCATCGCCTCGCGCGCCAGAAACCGCCGCGTGTCGCTCGAGGTCCTCTGGTGATACTCGGCCAGGCGGCGGCCTTCCAGGCCCAGGATGCGCTGAGAGGCCCACGCATCGAGCTCGACCTTTCGAAACACCACGCGTTCGCCGTGTCTTTCAAAAGGGATGTCCTGGTTCTTGACCAACCGCTCCACGTCCGCTCGCCCCAGGTGCAGGTAGCGCCCCACTTCCTCAATATCGAAGGTCCGGTGCGGCATAATCGTTAATCAAAGCCATCCTGGGCTCGGGCCGCCCTAAAGTCAATGGCGACGGGGCGCATCTTGCCAGTACCACCACCTCCAGCCAGGAGCGGCGGCTCGGGCCAACCCGGAGGGTTGCCAGATGGTAGCCGGGGGTCACGGCATCGCCCATTCGCGTCAGGCTAAGGCGTTCTGCGGCTCCGGACAGCAGTTCGTAGTAGTTTTTGCGATCGTTTCGCTTTTCGTAGAAGGCATGGCGGGCGAGGCAGAACTCCACCCATTGAACGACCGAGACGCCCAGCACCATGGCCGAGAACCAGCAAGCGCACTGTCCGAGAATGTGCCCCAGGCGAAGGAGGCTGACGTGTTGGCCGTGGGGACAATTGAGTTCCAGCAGGTCAGAAAGCTGGCAGACCAGCGCGCAGAACAACAACTTGGTCAGCACCGAGAGGCTCAAGCAAGACCGGGGTGCGGCAGTTGAGGTGAGGCAATCCCAGGTGGCTTTTCCAGGTTTTAAAACGATCTCAATTCGCCAGCGCAGCCGATAGATCGCGGCCAGGACCTTGGGGGGCCAAGTCGCCGCCGGCACGTTGGTCACGAAGATGTTCCAGCCCATCAAGAAGAGATGCTCGGCGCCAGGAGGGGAGCGGTGGCGTTTCTGGGCGGAGACTTTGGCCTTGTGCCGCCGCTGATCGGCCACTTCCTCTGGCACGGGCAGGGCGACCAAGCGCACGGCCGCTCGCTCCGGTCCCAGGAGCACGTCCATATCCAAGGAGCCAGAGTTCTTCAGGAGGGCCTTTAAATTCAGCGGTTGGCCCGTCTTGGGGTCGTAGGGATTGACGCCGTGGCGGTAGCGGCTGAGGAAGGAGATGCCCGCACTGACAAACTGGGCCAGGACTGCCGTGGTGAAGTAACCCAGATCCCGCAGGACCAGATCGCCGGGGCGGGCGACTTCCAGGATGTCCGGGGCGGCGGCCTGGTCATTGCGAGTATAGCCCGAAAGGGAGACGTGCCCGACCACGCCGTTTTTGATGTCGCAGATCCATTGGATTTTGAGGGTGGCGTAGTCTTGCCCATGTTGGTTGCCGGCCCCGGGGAAGAGTTCAGCCAAGTGCTTGGGCAGCGTTTGGGAGGTGCTGTCATGGACCCAGACGTGAGCAAAGCGTTCAAGGGCTTGGCAGGTCGGAACGCCACGAGCGATCTGGCTGAAGAGGGCCGTGACGACCCCAGCCAGAAAGCCTTTGAGGCCACCGGAGAGCCGTTCACTCAAAGACTGTTTAGTGTAGGTGGTGTCGGCGGCCAAGCCGATGACTGCGGCGGTATGCTCCAAGGCGAGGTCGGTTTCGGGAGCGAGGGCCAGGAGGCCCTTGGCAAATTTGAGCATGGGGATTTTACGTGGGCTGCGCTGCAGAAAGCCTGAGGCTCGGGCGATACCCTCGGCGTTGATGGCGTCGAGTTTGGGGAGGCAGGCCGGGAGCTGTTGGTGGAGGGAGGCGGGCAAACCGGAATTGTTTTGCGCGGAAGGGTTAGGAGATGACATGCGTGGTTTTATATAGTATTAATACTATATGCCAAAGCGACAAAAGGCGACAGAAAAAACGACGGGTTACCTCATCAAAGTGCAAAAGGTGGAGCGGCCAACCAATCGCTCCTACTATCTGAACTTGCCGGTGGTCCTGGCGGAGGCGCTGGAGATCAAAAAAGGGGAAGAAATGAAGTGGCTAATCGAAGACAAAAACGTGCTGCTCCTGTGTCGGACACAGAAAAGGCCGCCGCGTCAACTGCGCGCCAAACCTTAGCCTGACGCGAATGGGCATCGCCGCAACCCCCGGTTTGCGGCCAGAGGGGGCCTGCACCCCGGAACGGGGTGCCAGAAGGCTGCACAAAGGGAGCAGGCCGCCTTCTGGCATCCCTATAGGATGCCGACCCACGCCGCCGCTGAACCGGGGGTCTCGCGACGCTTCGACCCCCGGCTACCATCTGTCATCCCTCCGGGATGAATTCCTTGGCGGCGGGCACTCTCCCTGACCTCGTGGCTCGCACGGTGGTCCTGGCAAGATGCGCCCCAAAGCCAATGCCGCGGAAACTCTTTGCTTGATAATCGGCGGAATTGAACTAAAGAAATCCCATGGGAAACAGCACTTGGATGAAGCGTACCCTTGGCTTAATCCTCACCGGCGGTCTTTTTCTGTGCCGCGGTTTGGCTTTGGCCGGGGCGCAGGAGGCGCCGGCGGAGGCGCGGCCGGCGGTGGAAGCCGCCATCAGCCGGATGCGGCCCGCCCTGGTGCGCATCCGCGTTGTCTCCACCGAATACAGCGAGGGCCGCGAGCTGAAATTCCAGTCTGTGGGCAGCGGCGCGATCATTTCCCAAGACGGCTGCCTCATCACCAATCACCATGTCGCCGGCCATGCCGCCCGCATCGTCTGCACCCTATGGAACCGGGAGGAAGTCGAGGCCGAACTGATCGGCACCGACCCGTTGACGGACATCGCTGTCCTCAAGTTGAAACCCGAATCGCCGCGGCAATTCGTCCCGGCCATGTTCGGAGATTCGGCCAGGCTGAGCGTGGGCGATTGGGTGCTGGCGATGGGCAGTCCGATGGCGCTGTCGCAATCGGTCACGCTGGGCATCATCAGCAATATCGAGATGGTCATGCCCAGGATGCTCGGCGGCCAGGGGCGCTTTCAACTGGACGGCGAGGATGTGGGCTCCCTGATCCGTTGGATTGCGCATGACGCGGCCATTTACCCCGGCAACTCCGGCGGGCCCCTGGTCAACCTGCGCGGCGAGATCGTCGGCATCAATGAAATCCAATTTGGCCTGAGCGGGGCCATCCCCGGCAACCTGGCGCACAGCGTGGCCGAGGAGATCATCGCCCAGGGCAAAGTCCGGCGGAGCTGGCTCGGCCTGGACGTGCAGCCGCGCTTCAAACACGGCAGGGCCGAGCGCGGCGTCCTGGTTGGCGGGGTCATCAGCGGCTCGCCCGCCGCCCAGGCCGGACTCAAACCCGGGGACCTGCTTCTGCGCCTTGGGGATCGGCCGACCAATGTCCGCTACGAGGAGGAGATGCCGGATTTCATGCGCTTGACGACCAGCTTGCCCATCGGCCAGGAGGTCGTCGCCCTGGTGCTCCGCGACGGCAAGGAGACCCCCCTGAGGCTTCAACCCATCGAGCGCGGCGAGGTCCAGCGCAAGGAACAGGAACTCAAACCCTGGGGCCTGACCATTCGCGATCTTTCTTTCCTTGCTGCCAAGGAAATGAAGCGGTCCAGTCAGGCGGGAGTCCTGGTGACCTCGGTCCGTCCGGGGGGTCCCGCCGGGGAGGCCAAACCTCCGCTCGACGCCCGAGACGTGCTGGTTGAGGTCAACGGCCTCCCGGTTGCGAACACCGCCGCGCTGAGCGACCTGACGCGCAAGCTGACCGAGGGCAAGACCGAGCCGGTTCCGGTCATCGCCACGTTCGAGCGCGCCGCCCGCCGCTACCTGACCGTCGTCAAGGTGGGCCTGCAGGAACTGCGCGACCCCGGACTCGAGGTTGCCAAGGCCTGGTTGCCGGTCGAAACCCATGTCATCAGCCGCGAAATCGCCCGGCAATTGAGCAAGCCCGACCTCAAAGGCTTCTATGTGACTCAGGTCTATCCCGGCACCACCGCCGAAAGGGCCGGCCTCAAAGCGGCGGATTTTGTCCTCGCCGTGGACGGCGAGAAGCTGACCGCCGCCGGGCCGGAAGATGCGGAGGAATTGGCCACGCTCATTCGTCAATATGACGTGGGAGCCGTTGTCCAGTTGACCGTCCTGCGCGACAAAGCCGAGCTCAAAATTCCCGTTGAACTCGCCCGCTCCCCCAAGCTCAAGCGCGAGATGAAAAAATACCGCAACGACGATTTTGAATTCAGCGCGCGGGACGTGGCGTTCTTTGATGTGGCCGAGCAGCAATGGCCCCTGGGCCAGCGCGGCGCGCTGGTCGAGGAAGTCAAATCAGGAAGCTGGGCCGAGGTGGGCTCGCTCGAGACGGACGATTTAATCATTGAGGTGGACAGCCAGCCAGTCCAGGATGTCAGTTCGCTCAAGCAACTCATGGACCAAGCCGCCCACGACAAGAAACCGTTCCTGGTTTTGAAAGTTCTGCGCGGCATCCACACCGCCTACCTGGAGCTTGAGCCTGCCTGGAAAAAGTAGATCACCTGAAAGGAAATATGCTGTCACATAACCTCTGGCGGATGCCACTTGTGCTGGGGCTCCTGGCAGAACCCTTTGCCGGGCCGTGCCGGGCCGATGAACTGATCGACAAAGGGCGCGCCATCTTCAAGACCAACCAGCAAGCCGTGGTCATTGTGCAACTGGTGCTCAAGAACAAGATGTCCTTTGGCGGCATGGGGGGACGTTCCGGCGAAGCGCGGCGGGATGCCACCGGCACCGTGATCGAACCCGGGGGGCCTGACCGTCCTGTCGCTCTCCTCCACCGACCCGAGCATTCTCATCGAGGCCATGATGTCCGGCGGGGAGGAAGAGTCGCGATTCAAGATGGAGAGCGAGTTGAGCGATGTGAAGATCGTGCTCAATGACGGCACGGAAGTGCCCGCCGAAGTCGTGTTGCGCGACAAGGACAACGACCTGGCCTTCATCCGGCCCAAGACCAGGCCGGCGACTCCGATGGCGGCGCTGGACCTGGCCAAATCCGGCAAGGCGGACATCCTGGATCAGGTCATCAGCCTGACTCGCCTGGGGAGCGCCGCCGGGCGCGCTTATTCCGTTTCGGTCGAGCGCATCTCGGCCATTGTCTCAAAGCCGCGTCTGTTCTACGTCCCGGAGACCAGCGCGACCACCACCACTATGGGCGCGCCCGCCTTTACCCTGGACGGCAAGCCCTTGGGCCTGTTTGTCATCCGCTCCCTCAAAGGCAAGGGGGCCTCGGGCATGTCGGGCGGCATGTTCGGCGGCGTCCAAGCCGAAAATGTGACCGGCATAATTCTTCCCGCCGAGGAGATTCTCAAGGCGGCCAAACAAGTGCCGGCGGCGGGGGCGGCCGAAAAAAAGGACTAATGACCAGCTCACTGCCCGCGCGCGTTGCCGCCCTCTCTGGAGTAGCTGGCCGTCGCCCTCGGCGCCTTCGGCGCCCATGGCCTCAAGGACCTGCTCCTCCGCAACCAGACGACCGCCCTCTGGGAAAAGGCCGTCTTCTACCACTTCATCCACGCCGTCATGCTGTTTGTCCTGGCCGGGCGCACGCCCTTCCAGGCCGGCCCGTGGCTCTGTTTCCTGGTAGGCGTCGTGGTCTTCTCCGGCTCGCTTTATTTCCTGGCCCTCACTAACCTGCGCTGCCTCGGCGCCATTACCCCCATCGGCGGCATCAGCTTCATTGTCGGCTGGCTTTGGCTGGCGCTTGCTCCGCTCCAATCACGAACGACCCCATGAGCCTGAAATACGGATTAACCGCAAAGAACGCAGAGACCGCAAAGAAGTGCCCTATTTTTCTCAGGTCTTTGCACTGCAATAGCCCAATTCGCCCGCGGGCTGCGAAGAATTTTCAACCACCGATTACACGGATGGCACGGATAAAACAAATCCGTGTTCATCCGAGTAATCCGTGGTTAACTCCCTTCCTCGGTTGCGGCTACGCCGCTCTGAGTTCTTTGCGCTCTTTGCGGTTGATTCTGCATCCGCCCCCCGGGTTCCGCGTTTCAGCGCTGCGCGCCTGGCCGGGCGTCCTGGCCGTGGCCTTGGCCGTTGCCGCTCTTGCCCAAAGTGGCCTGGCCGCCAACCAGGCGCAATGGGGCCAAGCCTGGTCTCGCAACATGGCGTCCAATGAACGCAACCTGCCGTCCTGCTTCGACCCTCAAACCGGCCGGAATGTGAAGTGGTCCGCGCGTCTCGGCACCGAGACTCATGCCACTCCGATAGTGGCCGGCGGGCGCGTCTATATCGGCACGAACAACGGCGAACCGCGCGACCCCAAACACCAGGGCGACCGCGGTGTGCTGATGTGCTTCGAGGAAAAGAGCGGTCTCTTTCTCTGGCAGTTGGTCGTGCCCAAACGCGTCGAGGACATCTACTTCGATTGGCCCCAGAGCGGGATATGCTCCCCGCCCACCGTTGAAGGCGAGCGCGTCTATATCGTCAGCAACCGGGGCGAAGTGCTCTGCCTGGATGCCTTGGGCCTGGCCAACGGCAACGATGGACCTTTCCGCGACGAAGGCGCGCACATGACGCCCGGCACCGGGCCTCCCCTGACGCCCGGCCCGCTGGATGCCGACATCCTATGGCTGTTCGACCTTACCGCCGGCGCAGGCATCTGGTCGCATGACGCCGCCCATAGCTCGATTCTCATTCGCGGCAACCTCCTCTATCTGAACACCGGCACCGGCGTTAACAACACCCACGTTCACATTCGGACCCCGGATGCGCCCAGCCTCGTGGTGCTGGACAAACGGACCGGCCGCTTGGTCGCCCGCGACAACGAGCACATCGCCCCCAACATCTTTCACTCCACCTGGGCCGGCCCGTCCGCCGCCGAGGTCAACGGCCGTCCACTCATCTTTTTCGCCGCCGGCAACGGCATCGTCTATGCCTTCGACCCCATCCAAGAGCCGCCTGCGGCGCCGGCAGCTTTCCAGCAATCCAACACTCCGGCGCCCCAATTCCTGACCCGGGTGTTTCAATTCGACTTTGACCCCGAGGCCCCCAAAACCAACGTTCACAAATACCACTCCAACCGCCGCGAAGGCCCCAGCGACTTTTTTGGCATGCCGGTCTTTTACCAGAACCGCCTCTATGTGGCCGGCGGCGGCGACATCTGGTGGGGCAAGAACCAGGCCTGGCTCAAGTGCATCAATGCCACCCGCGCCGGCGATATCACCACCAACGGCCTGATCTGGTCCTATCCGCTCCAAAGACATGTCATGGCCACCCCCGCGATTTGGGACGGGCTGGTGTTCATCGCCGATTGCGGGCAGGTGCTCCACTGCGTGGATGCGCTCACCGGCCAGCCCTTCTGGACCCACGAACTCAAAGGCGAGGCCTGGGCCTCGCCCCTGGTGGCCGACGGCAAGGTCTATCTGGGCACGCGCAACGGCTCCTTTTATGTCTTGGCCGCCGAACGGCAGAAAAAACTGCTCAGCACGATTGACCTCGGCTCCCCCATCAGCTCGACCGCCACCGCCGCCAACGGCGTCCTCTACCTGGCCACCATGACCCACCTCTACGCGGTTCAGGACCGGCGCGAGAGCGTCAACTTCGACGACCTCAAAACCGGCGCGCCGCCTCCTGGCTGGACCGCCACCAAGACCGGCCAAGGCGACCCGAGGTGGGAAGTCGTCGCCGACGACTCGGCCCCCAGCAAACCCAACGTCCTGAAACAGTCCGGCGAGGCCGCCTACCCGGTCTGCATCAAGAACGACGCCAGCCTCAAAGACGGCTTCGTCGAGGTGAAGTTCAAGCCCCTCTCCGGCAAGCGAGACCAGGCCGGCGGCGTCATCTGGCGCTGCCAAGACGCTGACAACTACTACCTCGCGCGCGCCAATGCGCTCGAGGATAATGTCACCATTTACCACACCATCAAAGGCCGGCGGGGTTCGTTCAAAAACGTGAACGAGAAAGTCGCCTCCGGCGTGTGGCACACCTTGCGTGTGGACTTCGAGGGCAACAAGTTTACCGTCACATTTGACGGCAGGAAAGTCATCGAGGCCGGCGACGAGAGCTTTTCCGAGGCCGGCAAAGTCGGGGTGTGGACCAAGGCGGACAGCGTCACCCTCTTTGATGATTTCACCTATGGCGCCCGATGACGCCTCTCCTCACTGTCCTGCGCCGGCCCGTTCATAAACGGCCTTGAGCGATATGCTGAAATCCAAGGAGGCCAACCGCAGCGCTTCATCCGGTTGTCTTAAGCTCGTCGGCTGCCAACGGTTCGCGCGCCGAAAGAGGGTCACCTCCATTTTATCCTGGGCCACCAGGACGTATTCCTCGAGGGTTTCGATTTGTCGGTAGCTGAGAAACTTCTCGCGGCGGTCGATCGCCTCGGTGCTTTCCGATAGCACCTCGATGACGACCTTGGGGAAACGCTTGAAGTAGCGGTCCTGGTCTCGCGGGTCACAGACCACCATCACGTCCGGGTAGTAGAACACGTCCTCGCCCGCAAGGCGCAAACGGACTTTGCCGTCGGACATCTGGACTCGGCAAGGTGTGTTTTGGAGATGGTTCCGCAGGGCGAAAGCAAGATTCATGGACAGGGCGATGTGTTCATCGCTGGCGCCGGCCATCGCGTAAACCGCACCCCCGAGGTATTCGTGGCGGACTTCGCTGCGCTCCTCCGCCGTCAAGTAATCCTCAACGCTCATCCCTTCGGCCTGTCGCACGGCTTCCATGCCCGGCATCATCGCCCATTTGTCTGGCTCTGACAAGGGGTGATTCCGGCGCATGCCTCTCCCGGATCGAGTCCAGGCCGGGAGCGCCTGCCGCGTGAACGCGGCGTTCCGGTCGGCAAACGGAAGGCCGGCTTCAGCCGGCAGCGGACGGTATCTCGCGATCATGGCGCGGAGACTCAGTATTGTCCACACGGTCATCATTCTGCAATCATGAGCGAGATGCGAAACCAATTCTCTCTCAGTTGGACCAGCGTTGCCTTCCTTGCGGCGCTCTGTTTGTTCGGCGGGATGGCGCGCGCAGAGGAGCCGGTTCTCAAGTTTCGTATTGAACACATCCGCCCAGCGGCGACCGGGACCGAGGCGCTCGCCAGCGCCACCGCGCCCGGAACGCCGGCTTCAGCCGGCAGCCGCCCAGCGGCGGCTGCGACAGAGACGTTAGCCAAGGAACTTCACCCGTCCGGTTCGGGCCCGCCGGAGAGCACAGTCACCCTCGCTTTCACCCAGGGAGTCTGGCTGGTGGCGACCGCCCCGGCCTTCCGCGCCCCCCTGGCGCCACTCATCGAGCACCGGCGCGCGGAGGGGTTCAAGGTTCTTGTCGTCGAAACGACCAACGTGCTCAGCCCGGAAGAGATTTGGCTGTCGCAAGGCGCGGCGCTCGAGACCTGCATCCGCCGGTTGCTGGAACCGGGCAAGGGACCGAACTACGTCTTGCTGGCGGGCACGGCGGGGACGCCGGATGCGGCAGCCGCGCAGCAGATCGTGGTGCCGGCCTTGCCCGGAAGAAATGGCGTGATGAAACAGCGGCCCAGCGATTATGCCTATGGTCTGCCGCGGCGGGACCAAGACGGAGAGTGCGCCGCCGCCGTGGGCCGCTTCCCGGCCTGCACGGTTGAGGAGATGCAAGGCATGGTGGAGAAGACGTTGAGCATGGAACAGAATTGTCGCCGCCCGGGCGCCTGGCGGAACCGGTTGGCGTTGATCCAGGGCAACCCGGAAGCCGGGTTCCTGGGCGAAATGTTCGTCGGGCAGTTGATGGCGCAACGGCTCGGCAGACTGCACCCAGCCTAGCGTCTGCGCGCGGTGTTTGACATCCCGGCCTCGGCTTATTATTGCCCGAGCGCCAGCCTCCACGATGCGGCGATGGACTGTCTCCAAGCGGGCGCGCTGTTCTCGATTTACATGGGGCATTCCCGCGGCCAGGGCCTGGGGTCCGGCAATGGGATCTTTCTGTCCCGCGACGATTGGACAAGGATGAAGCTGGGGCCGGGACAAGGGGTGTTCTTCAGTTGCGGTTGTTTCGGGTGCGAGCTGGGGGGCGGCGATGGCTACTGCCTGGCGGCGATGCGGAATCCGGCGGGGCCGGTCGCAGTCATCGGGGCCAGCGCCGAAAGTTACTCCGCCGCGGGGTTGTTGGCGGCCGATGGCCTGCTGGGGTGTCTGGCGCGGACGCCGTTCCCGTCCCGGCTGGCCGATTACTGGCGGGCCGTGCAGGCCGGATTGGCGCGGGGTCCGATCGACGCGCTCACGTTCAAGCTGTTGGATCAAAGCGACGGCACGGGCGGCAAGGTGCCGTTGGCGACGCAGCGCCTCGAAGACTTGGAAATGTGGACCTTGCTGGGCGACCCCGCCCTGCGCCTGCCGGTCGTGCCACTGGATGTTTCCTTGGAGATGACCGGCCCGGCGCGCTCGGGCCACAGCCTCACCGTGAAGGGCACCGTCCCGGTTCGGCTGGCCGGAGCCGCGCTGCGCGTGACGCTCGAACGTCCCCTGTCCTCCCAGCCAGCGAACCTGGAACCATTGCCCCCGGACTCCCCCGCAAATCGCGCCACCCGCGACCGCATCGCGGCCGACAACCGCGGGCGGGCGAACCAATTCGTGCTGGCCTCGGCGACCGCCGTCGCAGACGCGCCGCGGTTCCAATGTGTCTTGGCCGCGCCTGAACTGCCCTGGCCCGAAGTGGTGGTGCGGGCCGTTGCGGAAAAGGGCGATGAATGCGCGCAGGGTGTCGCCGTGCTGCGCGTGAGCGGCGATTGAATTTCAGTTGATTTGCGCAATCTCGTCCTTGCGCTCTTCAAGCACACGCCGGTAATACGGACGCAACCGTGCCGTGAGGATTTGCGCACCGATGAAGATGCCCAGGAGCGCTCCGGTGAGACCACCGGCTGCCATGACGAGCAGTTTCGATCGAGAGAGGCCATCGGCGGCGACCGCGAGCCCACCGGGAAGAGCCCCGGCCAGGATGCCCCCGGTAATCCAGGGCCCCCCAACCCAGACTGTTGAGGGCTGCTCGGCAAAAAGGGCCTCCAAGGCACATTGGTAAACCAGCCGCCGCTGCCGGCGTGTCAATCCCGCAAGTTCGGGAACCTGTGAAAGTTTAAAGTAAAGCCTCATATTCAAAACCATTCAATGGGAGGGCTCACCTGCCCGGGCCCAGGGGGCATTACCAAAGGGGTTTGCCTGGACGCGGTAGGCGCGGCTGCTGTGCAGAAGCGCGTAGCGCGTGAGCAGAAAGGCCAACAAGACGCTTATCGCCACGATTGGACCGATCAGGCTGAAAGGGAGTTCCAGACGATGTGAATGCAACTGCAACCACCCGTGTAGCTTCAGGAAACCGAACAGGGTGAAGCCCAGCAAAGCGTAAGCCTGCATTCCGTCGCCCCGCCAGACGCAGAAGAAAACGCACAGCGAGGCAGGCGCCAGGATGTAGGTGTAGCTTTTCAGGAACGTGATGGCGGCGGAAGCTCCCAAAGCCGGCCCGACGACCCCGGCCGCCAGCGCGCCCAGGGCGATGAGGGGCAGAAGGGTGATTGCGATCATCACCGCAGCGAGGCGGGTGGCGGAAATGGGCAGCGTCCGCAACCAGCGCAGTTGCCGCAGAACGGGCAGGAGTTCGAAGACAATGACAAACCCACAGAACATAAAACTCCCTCCCGCAAACATCACGATGGCCAGATCCTGGGGTATCGCGTGGCCCTGCCACCAGGACTCCAGTGGCGCCAATAGTGCGATTACCGCGTTCATGGCCGCGAGGTATAAAAACATGCGGACAAAAGTGGTGCGAATCAGAAAAGGAATGCCGCCAGGGCCGCCGGGCGCACAGTGCCGGCCAGGCGCGATTTTGGGTTCCAGCGCAGTGAGGCGGGGGCCGGGGCGGCGGAGGTTGGATTGCCCGAGCCGGCCCAAGTCAACTTGTCCGTCGCGGCCCAAGTCAAACTGCTCGGCGCGAAGCCAGCTCCAGACGGTCAACACCGCGCCAACCCCCAGGAAGATGGCACGAGCGATGGGCTTTCTTGACGCACCCTGGCACAACAGCATTCCGCCGAAGAGCATCATTATCCCCAGCAGGCCAAAGAAAAGGGTGCGCGCATCCTCCCACCCGTGGCCGCGGAAGCCTCTTGGGGCGTTGAAGATAAGGGTGAAGACTATTCCCAGCCACATCAGCGTAAAGAGGCTCGCCATCGCCAGCCGAGCCGCGGGGAAAACCTGGTTCGGGTGAAGATGACAAAACGTTGCCGCGCCTAAGAACAGCAGCGCAGCCGACGCAATTGCAGGGATGGGGACGGTCGCCAGCCACCAACTGCGGCCGATTTGCCGGCCCGTCAGGGGCAAGACCGCGACGGCGCGAACGACGCCGCGCCCCAAGTCAAGCGCAAGCAGATTCGCGCCCATAAAACCCGCAAGACACAAACCCCAAAACTCGAAGTCATCTTCCGGGCGGTTGGCGATGGACCAGCCAAACCTGAATTGCAGCACTCCGACAAGGGCCAGCAACCACGACCAGCGGCGAAAGTAATCGAGCATCAGCCGTTTCATTGGCCCTCCTCTTCTTTGACCAGGGCCACGAACAAATCCTCGAGCGTCAGGCGGGTGAGCGAGATTTGCTGGGCGCCGTGCTCCTCGAGCCACTGGCGCGCGGCGCTTTGCTGGTCGAGCAGCGCGTGCCAGCGGTTTTCGTCCCACTTCAATATGATGAGGCCCTCGGGCACAGGGTCCTGGAAGGGCGTGTCACTGCTGGTGAAAAACTCCACGAACCGGTAGCGGTCCACGACGCCGTCGGTGCGGCCCTCGAGGAGCAGCCTTCCGTCCTTGATCATGCCGATGTGGTCGGCGAAGCGTTCGATGTCGCTTAGGCCGTGCGAGGAAATCAGCACGGTGCGCTCGCCGTCCTCGACGGCCTTGAGCAGTTCGCCGAAGACCTGCTGCCTGGAGACGGCGTCGAGGCCGGTGGTCGGTTCGTCCAGAATCAAGACCTCCGGGCGGCGCGCCAGCGCCAGCAGCAGGCTCAATTTGGTTCTCGCGCCGAATGAAAGCGTGGACGATCCTCTCGGTGTCGCTCAAATGGAAGGCCTTCATCAATGCGGCGCAGTAGGTGTCATCCCACCCGGGATAAAAGCCGCGCACAAACCGGATGGCCTTGCCGACCTTGCCCCAGACCTGGAAATTCAAATCCGGGCTGACGTAGGCGGCGCGGCGTTTGAGCGATACGGCGTCGGCGCGGTGGTCCAGGCCGAGCACGCGAATTTGCCCGGCGTCATTTTTGCCCATGCCAAAAATGAGGTCAATGGCCGTGGTTTTGCCCGCGCCGTTCGGCCCGATGAGGCCGTAGATCGCCCCGCGCGGCACGGTCAGGTCCAGCGGACCGAGCTGGAATTTCGGATATTTCTTGACGAGTCCGCGGAATTCGATGGCGTTGGTCATATCATTGTTTCTCCCTCAGGATTTCACGGGCCAGTTCGAGGATTTCGGCGGTTTTCAATCCGGCCTCGGCGGCCTCGCGGAAACCTTCGCGGAGCAACTCCTTGGCGGCGGTGAGTTTCGCCGCGCGGCTGCGGTCGTCGCCCTGCTCGGCAACAAACGTGCCCAGCCCCTGGCGGCGGAAGATGATGCCCTCGCGCTCGAGTTCCTCGTAGGCGCGCTTGACAGTGATGACGCTCACCAGCAACTCCTCCGCCAGCCGGCGGAACGAGGGCAGCGCCGCGCCGGGCCTGAGCCGGCCCTCGCTGACCTCTCGCTTGAGGCGGTCAACGATCTGCTGGTAAAGCGTCCCGCCGGCGGCGGGGGAGATCGGGCCGATCAACCAGGGTTTGCGTTCGGTAGTCACTGATATTACTGTGTATATCAGATGATTACAGAGCGTCAATAGGATTTTTCTCCTTAAAACGCGAGCTTCAGCACCTCCATTCGCCTTTCCAGGTCAACTCCCTGGTCCCTCTGGCGGCCGCCCCTTGGGTTGGCCTAAAGGTGGGCCTCTCCGCACCCAGTCCTCTGCCCTACGGTTCGGTCGTGCCTTGAGATTGGCCGAGTGCGTCCAGGAGCGATCCCTCTTTCTCGATCAAAACGCGCAACGATTGTCCGAGAATCCGCTCTGACAGAAGGGCATGGCGGAGCAGCAGGCGACGAAAGGCGTCGGCGCTCCAGTGCAGTACGGCGGAATGGGTCCTCGCGCGCACTGACGCCGTTCGGGGCATGCCGCACAACACCGCCAGTTCGCCGAGGACCTCGCCGGGCCCCGTCTCTCGCAGGACCAGTTCGCGTCCCTCGCGATTCGTGAAAACCTCGAGCTTGCCCGTGAGAGACAAGCAGGTAAAAGTTGCCGGGTCGCCTTCCTGGAAGAGGGTATCGCCAGCCGCGTGCTCCTTGACCTGGCCGGCGTCCAGCAGCATTTGAGCGCTAGCGTTTGTGAAGCCGTGAAGCAGCGGAAAGGCGGTCAGAATTGGGGCGTATTGTTCAGTCGGTTTCACCACCGCGGCAAAGTAGCAACCGGGGAGACCTCCTGCCAAGCAAAAAGCAACTCTCCGGCAAGAGCCATCCCCAGGTTGGCCTGGCACGCATCCCTTCGGGCCTCTTGGGCACAGCGCCACACCTTTCGCCATGCTGGCTCAGGGCGAAGCTGGCTTCACTCGGGCCACCACGATTTTGTCGGGAACAGGCAGGGTCGGGTCAAGGGCCAGCGGCTCCAACGGAATCGCCTCGCTGAGGAAATGATGCTTGGTGGCCGCGGTAAAATGGTAATATTCCTTGCCGTCCTTGATGAGTCCGATGCGCCACACCAGAACCTGGGGGCTAACCACGCTGTAGGCGGTGACAAACCGCTTGCCCCCGTCCTCGTTGACATCCACTTGGACGGAGGAAAAGTCCAGGCAGCAGGCCACTTCCGGCTCCAGTGCCACCACCGGAATTATAGAGGGCGTAGCGGTGCTGCGGCGCTCGTTCCTGGTGTCCCGCCCCGCCAGTTGGCCGTTGCGCTCTTCGTGTATTTTCGCGGCCGGGGTGCCCGATTGATACGGCACGCCTTCGATCCCGGCGCACCCGGCCAGGACCAGGCAAAGCGCCCACGCTGCGAGCCAGGACGCCGCATAATTGTTAGCCTTCATACATTTGTGACCATCGGTTCGTTGCCCATTCAGTAGTAAGACGAACGAACTGCCGGCCCTTGCAGCGATCAGGGGTCAAAGGAATCCACGTGCCAGGCGAAGGCCTTTAAGAGGCTCTTAATCTCGTAAAAGCGCAAATCCGGAAACCGTCCAATCAGCAAGGCGGTGAGACCCGTGATTGTTGGGGTGGCGAAGCTGGTTGCGGAGCGATATTTATAGCCGCCCCCCATCGCCGGCGTCAGGACATTGACCCCTTGGCCGGCAAACTCGATCGGAGGCCTGGCGCAATAGTGCAGAATAAACGGGGACGGAACGTCCGCCATGTCCACCCCGATGCACGATGAGATCTCGGCGGGGAACCCATTATCCTCAAGCGGCATGTTGCGTTTGGCCGCCACAACGATGCGGTTGCGGCGGCAAGCCACCTCACAGAGTTCGGTTAACCGAACGGCGAAGGCACTCGTAGCGGCCAGGCTCAAGTTGATAATCCGGGCATCCGTCTCCAGGGCTTGCCCGAAGCCTGCCAGGAGATCCTCCCCCTTGCCTATCGTCCCTTCTCCCAGCACACGGATGTCATGAATCCGGGCGTTTGGGGCAATGCGGCAAATGATCCCCGCGACACCCGTGCCATGGCCATTGACGTTGTTATTGGAATAACCCTGCCCTTTCGATGCCCGTGCCGGCTGAACCCATTTCCCCTTGGCAATGGCGCCCGCAGAGAGGATGCGGCCGGCCAAAGCCGGGTGAGAAGCATCCACGCCGCTGTCGACAACCGCGACCTTCACCAGGTTCAGCTTCTGCCTGGCAAGACCTGCCACCGCCGTCCTTAAGGCGCGCTTAAGCGTTTGGTCTCGGCGTTTCAGCTTTCCGGCCCGGTCCCGCTTCATTTCATTTTGCCAACCGTTCCACCAGAACCAGCAACTCGGAGATTTGGTCGAGTTTCCGCGGGTTGGCGGTTGCCAGACGAACAGCGCTGTCAACTATCTTCCGCTGCTTCTCTTTCAACGGCCTGAAAACTTGCCTCCGCTGCTTGCGCTCCGCGATAGCATCCAACTGCTGTTGCTGGTCAACCACCAGCCCCGCGATTGCGGCCAACCTGGAGTAAAGCAACGCGTCAGCGGAGGTAAATCGTTTTCTCGGGCGGAAACTCACCGCGGTAATCACGCCGATCAATTCCTCTTCTACAAGCATAGGCGCGGCGATGACGGCCGTCGGATCGGCTCCGGTCTGTTTGACTTCCTTGAAAACCGGCGCGCCCGCTTGGACGGAGCGAGTTTGCGCGGCCAGCCCAGCCAGTCCCTTCCCCAAAGGAACTCGTTGCCCGGCGAGGGTGCTGGCGGATTCCTTTCGGCCCGACGGTCATGGTGAATACCAGTTCGCGACCATTCGGGTGCAACATAAGCAAAGACCCTTCCTGGCCTCCCACGACCAGCACTCCCAGCTCGATAAGGACCTTTAAACTCTCCTTGACATGCTCCCGACGCGGATTGTCCAGGAATCTGTAAAAGGTGCAGTCCATCTGCCGCATAGGATAACCGATCCCCAGTCCCAACCAAAGCAATCAGCGGCAGCTTAAGACCATGCTCCTGGCCGGAGACACAGTGCCTAAGCTGCCGCAGATTTCTCTCGGATCGAGTCAAACGTAGTTCATGTGCCCGTTTGGGCAGACCCACCAGGCGGCCCAGTCTGGCAGGACGGCCCAGCAAGGGCAGCCCCAGCAATAAATTAACTTGCTCTGGCCTTCGACTTCCGGCTTTCCAGACTGTCCGGCAACAACACCTTTGGCGCCCGGATTCTTCTTCAACCAGGCGGTCGTGACCTTCTTACCTTTTCGTATTTTCTGTTTTTCGCTCATGCTTCTTTGCCTTGTTTTGGGCTTTTGTTTTGTCAGAAACTCCGCTTGCCTCGAGTGGAAGCGGAAAGCTTGTTTTTCTGCGCCGCCGCTTTAAGCAGCGAGAACAGATGCGGCAGCGGGATCGCTCAACCACGGCCGCGCTTCCGGCAACAACCCAGCACGCCGCCAAGCCGGGGTAGAAAAAAGCTTATGCTTGTATTTTTGTACCTTATTCTATGCGCAATCAAAAGTCAACGGCAATTTGACACATTTCATGCAAGTGGGCGCATCTTGCCAGTACCACCAGGCGCCAGGATGCTCGCGTTGGTAGCGCAGGTTTCCAACCTGAGCTGTATCGCCGACTTCCAAGTCGGCAGGCTGTAGCTGCTTGGCCGCATCTGCGGATTGGAAATCCGCAATATCCCGGCAGGCCGGGAGAAGTCTGCGCTACGGTGGTGCTGGCAAGATGCGCCCCATGCAAGTCTCCAGTTGCCGTTGGGGAAAACGGCTTGCACCGCCCGCGGCCGGAATTATCGGGTGACCCTCGGCCACTCGGGCTCCGCGCTCTACTTTCGCCTGCGCAAGCAGTAGCCTCGACTCTGCTGCCTCCTCTGGGAATCACTGAGCTATTTGCAGCCGGTAGAACTGTTGGGCGTCAACGCAGGAATTCGTCCAGCAGGTGCTCTTTCCACCTGAGGGCAAGTTGGCGGCGACGCGGTTGGTGATGGCGCCGATGGAAGGTCCAGCCAACACGCTGTAGCTCAGAAATGACGCGCTGTTCCACTGGAGCACCTGCTGGCCGGAAGGCTGTGCCGTCATCGCGGTGAAGGCAAATGGGTAACCTTCGTAATACGAGACGGTGCCATCCCCGTTGCCGAGGAGCAGGTCTATGACGCCGTCGTTGTTCCAATCCACCAGGTCCAGGCGCATACGCGGGCCAGTGTAGATCGCTGCCAGGCCGCCGCCGGACACCGGCGCGCGAATGGCCACCGGCGCCAGCAGCACGGGTGATGAACTACTGCCAACATTCTTGCACCAATACACGCCGGTGTTGGAGCTGCCCACAAGGTCTTTTACCCCGTCTCCATCCCAATCCAACATGCGGACCACGGAACGCATCCCCAAATTCAAGTCCGTGCCGCCGGCTTGAACGCGCGTGCCGGGAGCATAGGCCGGCGCGTGGGCGGTGCCGATGTTTTTGAAGAAAAAGACGAAGCCGTCGCCATTGCCGCAGAGCAGGTCATCCAACCCGTCTCCATCCCAATCATACAGGTAAGGTGTCGCGCGATAGGTTACCGTCAGCGGTGTGCTGCCCACCATGAGCCGCACGCCCGGCGCGAGGATCGGAGCGGCATCGGTATTCGTGTTGCGGTAGAAATAGACGTAACCGTTGTTTCCCTCGCCCACCAGCAGATCCCGTCTCCCGTCGCCGTCGTAGTCGCAGACAAAAGGCGCCGGTGCGCCGCAACCCGAGGATGGATGCACGATGTCCACGCCGCCGGCTTGCAGGTTGGCATAGTTCGTAAAGACCGGGCTGGCGTCCGTGCCCGCATTGAGATACAGGGCGATCTTGCCCGCAGTCTGGTATCCGACCATCAGGTCCTTGCGCCCGTCGCCGTTCCAATCGGTTACGCAGGGGATGGCGTAGGTCCCGGGCGCCAGTGGCGCCGCCCCGGCGCAAACGAGTTGGCCCGGCCTGAGTTGGATGCTCTGGGCGAGGGCAACTTGCGCGGCGTTGGCGGCCAATACCAGGAGCGCGACCGCAGCAGCCAACCGCCGGGAGGTTGGCCGCGCCCGGCGCCGGCGACTCTGAGTGGAAATAAAACACAAAAGGACAGACCGTTTCATAGGCAGCTCACTTTTTGCAGGTTTATGGCGTTCACGCTTCACCTCAGGCAGTTCGGCCGAACTTTTTCTCGAGCTCGCGGAAGTTCATTTCGATGAGCGTCGGCCGGCCGTGGGGGCAGGTGTAGGGCATGGCGCAGTGCCGCAGGTCCTCAACCAGCGCCTCCAGTTCAGGCCCGGCCAGCGGGTCGCGGGCCTTGACCGCGTGCCGGCACACGGTCTTGGCCACCGTTTGCTCCCCGAGCCGCAGTGAGTTCACCTCCAGTCCCGCGGCCTTGAGTTCATCGAGCATCGCCAGCACGAATCGGCGCGGGTCAGCCGCCTTCACAAAAGCCGGCAGCGCGTCGAGCAGGAACGTGCGCTCGCCGAATTCGCTCAACCCGACGCCCAGGCGCCCAAGCACCGGCAACTGCTCCCGCACAAAACTCGCGTCCCGCGCCGACAACTCGACGGTTTCCGGCAGCAGCAGCCGTTGCGAGAAGGCCTGGTCGTTCCGCTCGAGCCGATTGAGCATCTGCTCGTACAGAATCCGTTCGTGCGCCGCGTGCTGATCGAGCAGCACCAGGCCGCGGTCGGACTCAAGCGCCACGTAGAGCCGGCCGACCACCCCGAGCAGGCGCAACGGCACGTTCAACAAGGGCACGGCTGCCGCCGGCGTCACCCGAGGGGACGGGACACTGGCGGAGGAGGTCAAATGAGTTGGACGGGGTTCTTGCGGGAGTGGCGCGGGTGGGCCGGAGGCCGGCTGTCCCGGGCCGAACCCCATCCCCAAGACGGGCTGACCGGCGGGCGGAGTCGGCACAGGGTACGGCGGCGGTCGCAACCCCGCCGGAAAACTCGGCAAACTCGCCTGCCCCAGCTTCCCACTTTCCCGGCCCTCGGCCCCGGTTCGCTCCTTTCGACCCTCTGACGGCGGACCCTGGACTGTGGACTGTGGCCCGTGAATTGTGGACTCTGGACTGTGGCCCGTGGACTGTGGACTCTGGACTGTGGCCTTTGGACTTGGGGCTAATCGCAACAACGTCTCGCGCACCGCTTGCGCGACCAGGCGCCGCACTTCGCCTTCCTGATGGAATCTCACCTCGCGTTTGGCCGGGTGGATGTTCACGTCCACGGCCGCCGGGGCGATTTCCAGGAACAGGCAGCAGACCGGGTAGCGGCCTTTCATCAGGGCCGTGTGATAGCCTTCGAACAACGCGAAATTCAGGCCGCGATTCTGCACCGGGCGGCGGTTCACGAAGAGATGTTGGTCCTCGCGGGTCAAGCGCGAGACACCGGGGGCGCCGATGAAACCCCACAGGCGGAAGTCCGAGGCCTCAGGCCCGGACTCTGAGCCAGGCTCCTCTGCGGCCGGTTCGCTCGAACGAATCACGGCCGAGAAATCCACCGGCAGGAGCGCTTGCTCGCCCCCGTAGAGGGCGCGCAACCGTTCGCGCAGGGCGGCCAGGCGCGCAGGGGTGTCGCTGCCGCTCTTGATGGCCGGCAATTGCCAGATTAAATGGCCGTCCTTTTGAAAGGTGAAGGCCACCTCCGGAAACGCCAGCGCCGCCAGGGCCAGGTAATGCTGGATGTGCGCGGACTCCGTAGGCTCGGTGCGGAGGAATTTGCGGCGCGCCGGCAGGTTGAAGAAGAGCTGCCGCACGTCCACCGTCGTGCCCGGCGCGCTGCCGGCCGCCTTGACCTCGAGCATTTTCCCGCCGCTGATGACGACCTGGGTGCCCTCGGGCGATTGGCTCTGACGTTCGCGGGTCGTCAGGGTGAAACGGCTCACGCTGGCGATGCTGGGCAGCGCCTCGCCGCGAAATCCCATGGTGGCAATGGCGGCGAGATCTTCGGCGCGCCGGATCTTGCTGGTGGCGTGGCGCTCCAGGCACAGGAGGGCATCATCACGGCTCATGCCGGCGCCGTCGTCGGCCACCCGCACCAAGCTCCGCCCCCCGCCTGGATTTCGACCGTCACCCGTCCGGCCTGAGCATCGAGCGAGTTCTCGACCAGTTCCTTTACCACGCTCGCCGGCCGCTCAATCACCTCACCGGCGGCGATTTGGTTGGCCACTTGCTCGGATAAGAGCCGAATGCGATTCATTCTTGCATCAGAGGATGGACTCTATTGCAACAAGGCTCAAGTCCCGAGCGACATTCAAGCTAGGCGCCTTACCCAGGGCGGCGCTCCGCTTGCCTACCCTATTATCCGCGTGGACAGCAAGAAGAAGGAACTGGTGGGCCAGTTCAAGAACAATGGCCGGGTCTGAAGTGTGAACCCGATCCAGGTGCAGGATCACGACTTTCGCTCCCAAGCTCGGGGTCTGGCGATTCCTTACGGGATTTACGACCTCCAAGCCAATCACAGCATGGTGAGCCTGGGCACCTCCCATGACACCCCGCTCTTCGCCGTCGAGGCCATTGAACCGGCTTACGAGCCAACTGTGTCTTGCGCACCAAGGACTACCCCACCAATATCAAAATTACCGCTGCTCAGATGCGCCAACTGGACTTGGTCAAGCACACCATTCTCCCCGAGTGGAATTACACCCTCTCCCCGAGAAATACTCGGCATTAATTTTTGCACCAGCCCTAAAACTCCGCATTCCCCGGTGTGCGGGCGAAGGGGATGACGTCGCGGATATTGGGGACACCGGTCAGGAACATGAGGAGGCGCTCGAATCCGAGGCCGAAGCCGGCATGGGGGGTGGTGCCGAAGCGGCGCAAATCAACATACCACCAATAATCCTCGGGCTTGAGCTTGTGGTCTTTCATGTTTTGGTGGAGCTGGTCGAGCCGCTCCTCGCGTTGAGCGCCGCCGATGACCTCCCCAATGCCGGGCACCAGCACGTCCATGGCGGCCACGGTCCTGGCGTCCTCGTTGAGCCGCATGTAGAACGGTTTGATCTCGCGCGGGTAGTTGAAAACGGTCACCGGGGACTTGAAATGCTCCTCGGTGAGAAACCGTTCGTGTTCGGATTGGAGGTTCTGCCCGTATTCGACCGGGAACTCGAAGTGCTTGCCCGAGCCTCTGAGGATGTCAATGGCCTCGGTGTAAGGCACGCGGACAAAGGGACGCTCGACGACAAATCTCAGCCGCTCGGTGAGGCCCTTGTCGACGAACCGGGCGAACAGGGCGACATCCTCCGCGCATTGTTCCCGGGCGTATTTGGCCATGGCCTTAATGAACTCTTCGCCCAGGTCCATGTCCGCCTGTAAATCGCAAAAGGCCATCTCCGGCTCGATCATCCAGAATTCGGCAGCGTGGCGGGCGGTATTGGAGTTTTCCGCGCGGAAGGTCGGGCCGAAGGTGTAGATGTTGGACAACGCGCAGGCGAAGGTCTCGCCCTCGAGTTGGCCGCTCACGGTCAGGTAAGCGGGCCGGCCGAAGAAATCGGTCTCGGGTTTCTCACCGGGCTGGCCCTTGAGCGTGGTGACGCGGAACATCTCCCCTGCTCCTTCGCAATCGCTGGCGGTGATAATCGGCGTGTGGACATAGACGAAATCGCGCTCCTGGAAGAACTGGTGCACGGCGAAGGCCAGACGGCTGCGCACGCGGAAGACGGCCCCGTAAAGATTCGACCGGGGGCGCAGGTGGGCGATGGTGCGCAGGAACTCCGCGCTGTGGCCTTTCTTCTGGAGCGGATAGGACGGCTCGACCGCGCCGACCAGTTCGACACGGGTTGCGCGCAGCTCCCACTTTTGGCCCGGAGCCGGCGAGGGGACCAGGTTGCCCTCGACCGTGGCCGAGGCCCCGGTAGCCAGCTTGGGCAAGTGCTCCGCCCCCGCCGCGCCGCTATCCACTACGATCTGGACACTGGCCAGGCAGGAGCCGTCGTTGAGTTCGAGAAACGAGAAGTCCTTGGCATCCCGCCGGGTGCGGACCCAGCCCTTGACCGTGACCGCCTCTTGCGGGGCCGAGGAAGCCAAAAGATGTTTGATTAATGTGCGCATGTGAAATTGAACCGCAACTCGGGCGGTTTAGGCGCGGATATTTCATCGCCTAAGTTGGCAAAACAGACGGTGTCTGCAAGGGAGAATTGAATTCAGTCCGCCACTTCGTCCCTCGACCCTCGACAGAGACGTCTGGATTCTATCGAACTGCGTTCAAGTCGCACGCGTTACAACGGCCCGCTGCTGAGCTTTACCGTCAGAGTCCGGGTCTGACCCGGGGGCAGTTTGATTTCGTTGGCCGCGACGTTGCCGGACTCGACGCAGACCATGTTCCGGTACTCTTCGTTGCCGAAATCGGGCATTTGCTGCGACTTGGCAATCCAGGGATTCCACACGACGGTCGAGGCGGAGCCTTGCTTTTCCACGAGTATCCTGCGCCCGAAGACCGGATCGAGGATCTCGACCGGGCCGCTGGCATCGAGAAAAGTACGGTCGACCTCGGAGGCGATGCGGATGACCTGCCCGGTCTCGAGCTTGTTGGCAAAGTGATCGACCCGGTCCAGGTATGAGACGCCCTTAAGACCGCCGATTGAAATGGCAGTGCAGTCTCCGACCTCAAAGTAGGTGTGCAGGCAGTTCTCGAAAGTCAGCACCTCGTCCGTGGAGCGGTTGGTAATAATTAGCTGGAGGGTCAGCGTGTCTTTGACCGTCACCACGTAATCGGCGGTAAAGGGCGGAAGGGTGGCTGCCTCCGGGCAATCAGGCAACCGGAAGCGGAGGCTCACACTGCCGTCGGTGGCGGGCACTAATTCCTTGAGGTCCCAGGTCTTGAGCCGGGCAAACCCATGCTGAGGCAGGCCCTCGCGGGGGCCGAACCAGGGGAAAATCACGGGGATGCCGCCCCGGATGGGCTGGCCTTCGGTAAACCGGCTGCATTGGCTCATGAACAGGAGCGGCGGCTCATCCCGTTTCCTGAATTGCGTCACATGCGCGCCGGGCAGGTAGATCTCGGCCGTGCTCCAGGCGGTCGTGATCTCGATCATGGGCAGTTCGTTCTGGCCGTCCAGAAAGGCCACCCGGCCTGGGGCCTTCTGGTTCGGGTCGTGCTGGATAGTGCTGGTCGTCATAATTTGCCGCTGTCAAAAGCCTTTTACCAGAATTCCGGCAGCTTGGCACGCTGAATTTTTCGCTTTAATTCGACAGCCGTCAGGCTAAGTTCGCACGCAGTATGGCAAAATCACATCAATACAAATTCTGTTTTGGTCCCTGGAACATCAGCGAAGGCCAGGATCCCTACGGTCCGCCGACCCGCTCCCCCCAGACCTTCGATTGGAAGCTCGAGCAACTCAAGCAACTGGGCTTCGACGCGATGATGTTTCATGACGACGACGCGGTGCCGGACATTGACGGCAAATCCGACGCCCAGGTGCGCGCCGAGGCCAAGGCGCTGAAGAAGAAGCTCCACGACGCGGGCATTGTGGCGGAAATGGTCGCCCCGCGGCTCTGGTTCAGCCCGATGACCATTGACGGCGCTTATACGAGCAACGACCCCAAGTGCCGGCAATACGCCATCCAACGCTCCCTGCGGTGCATCGACATCGCCAAGTGCCTGGGCACGGACCTCATCATCCTGTGGCTCGCCCGCGAGGGCACCTACCTGCGGGAATCCAAGAACGGCCGGCGCAGCTTCGAGCTCCTGGTCGAGGCGCTGGACAAAATGCTGGCCCACGACAAGAAGATTCGCGTGGCCATCGAGCCCAAACCCAACGAACCGATGGACCAGGCCTACCTGCCCACCATCGGCCACGCCCTGGCCATCGCGCAATTGACCCGCGACCCCAAACGGGTCGGCTGCCTCATCGAATCCGCCCACGCCATGCTCGCCGGGCTTGACCCCGCCGACGAAATTGATTTCGCCATGACCTTCGGCAAGCTCTGGTCCCTCCACCTCAACGACCAGAACGGGCTGAAATTCGACCAGGACAAACCCTTCGGCAGCTCCAATCTGCGCGTCGCCTTCAACCAGGTCCGTGCCCTGGAACGCAATCACTACGGCGCTCAGGGCCAATTCGTCGCCTTCGACGTGCACCCCTACCGCACTACCAAACCCGACCGCTGGGTCGCCCACCTCGACAACAGCCGCCGCACCTTCCTGCGCCTCCTGGAAAAGGCCCGCTCCTTCGACGACCGACAGGCCGCCAAACTCATCGCCGAGCGCGACTACGCGACGCTGGACCAGATGGTCCTCGAGCACCTGATGGGCGCCTGAAGAGCCGAACAAATCATGCCCGACGCGCCAGTGAGGCCAGTGTCTAGTGCGCATGTCCCATCCACGGCGATACCGGCGGAGGTCGTGGGGTGTGGAGTGCCGACCGGGAGCGTCAGGCTCTTCCGTAGCAAGCCTGAACGGGAACTGCTCAACTACCTTGACTTGTGCCCTGCTCCTGGTGATCAGAGGACCAACGTCCTGCTAAACGGCGTGGCGGAGAGCCGCGAGCGCCCTCTGCTTTATTTCATCACGAACAATAGGCTTTCGGCAGACCCGACGCGGCAGGACGATCAACTAAGCCGTTTGCGCCGGACGCTCGGCAGCCGCGGCGAGCGCGCCTTTCTCGCTGTGGTCGAGCCGGGGCTGGTGCGGGTCATTCCAGTCAGCCTCGATTCTCGCACACAGCATTGGAAAGAGTTTCACCCAGACACTCCAGAGGCCCGCGGTCTGTTTGCACGCATGGCGCTTGGCGAATACGAAGCCAAAGGCGCGCCGGCGCAAGCGGACTACGTTTATGAGGCAATGTTCAAGCTTCTCACGGAGGTTGCGAAGAACATCATCGCGAAAAGCGCCCGCATAGAGCGCCGCGACGTTCTCTCCCTCGTGGGACGGGCGCTCTTTCTCCGCTTCCTGAGCGATCGTGGCGTTGTGACCGCGGAGAATCTTAATGACATCGCCCCAGGGGCGCGGCGTCTCGACGAATGCTTTGCCGACTCCGCCAAAGCGGCGGATACCTGCCGGTGGCTCGATGACACGTTTAACGGCGACTTCCTGCCGCTATCTGAAGCGGGCAGCCGCGTGTGGTTTCAGCGGGTGGCGCCCGCAGGCAGCGACGTATTCAAGGACCTGCGCGCCATCCTGCGAAACGAGGAGCCGGCGGGCGGCGGTTATCAGCAGCGCCTGCAAATGGACTGGACCATGTTCGATTTCGCTCATGTGCCGGTGGGCTTGTTGAGCCAAGTATATGAGGGGTTCGTCTGGGAGTGGGAGCCGAAGGAAGCGGGGGAGACGAGCATCCACTACACGCCGCGCCGCATCGCGGAGTACCTCGTGGACGATGCCTTCGACGGGATGCACAGGGCGGGCAAGGCGCGAGTGCTCGATCCCGCTTGCGGAGCGGGCATCTTCCTTGTGCTTGCATTCCGGCGGCTTTACCGGGAACGATGGAAGGCAACCGGGCAGCGTCCTGAGCGTCCGGTCATCCGCGAGATTCTCAGCAAGCAACTGCGCGGTTTCGACATCAACGAGTCCGCGCTTCGCCTGGCCGCGCTCAGTCTTTACCTGACCGCCATCGAACTCGACCCCAAGCCAACGCCGCCCGCCGCGCTGCGGTTCAAGAACCTGCGCGACAAAGTGCTGTTCAACTGCCGCCGCAATGAAGATCCGAAGAAAGGGCCGGTGGCGGGCAGCCTCGATGCGCGAATGCTGGCGGGCCATCGGGGCCGTTACCAGATGGTGATCGGCAATCCCCCCTGGACGAGCTTGGATGAGTCACAAACCAAGCTCGCCACGACATTTGATGGCATTGGGCGTGAGGTGCTTGCCGAGCGGAAGCTCACCGGCCTTGCCGCAGACTTTTAAGAACCCCGACAGGGTGCCGGACCTGCCTTTCATCTGGCGGGCGATGCAATGGTGCGAACGGGGGGGACGCGTGGCGTTCGTCCTGCCCGCGCGGTTGCTCTTCAAGCAGGGCGATATCGGCCAGAGCGCCAGGGAAGCCGTCTTCCAGGCCGTCGCCGTGACGGGGATGCTCAATTGCTCGAACCTCTCCGACACGAACGTCTGGCCGAGGATGCAGCAACCTTTCCTGCTCTTCTTCGCCCGCAACCGCCTGCCGAAACCGGATCACTCAGTGCGCTGGATTACGGTTCATCCCGACGAGGCACTGAACGACCGCGGTGAAATCCGCGTGGATTCGAAGTCCATCGAGGAGGTCAGCGTCGAGCAGACTTTCGACGAGCCGTGGTTGTGGAAAGCCCTCGCGCTCGGAACTGCGCTGGACATTGAGGTTGTACGGAAGGTGAAGCATAGTGGCGGCGTGCCTCTCCAAAAGTATTGGGAGGAGGACTTGGGGCTGAGGTTTTCCAAGGGGTACATTGTCGGCACGAAGGGAGACGTTCAGGGTTCCAGGCACTTGGCTGGTTTGCCTTTTATCAAAAGCACTGCCGAGTTTAGGTTTAGCGTGGACGTGAATAAGCTCGATCGCTTGGTGAAGCCGGCCTTTGAGCGCCCGCGTGCGCGAGAAGACTACCGTGGACCGCTGGTGCTGCTCAAGGCCTCGCCAGGTGAGGCGCGAACGAAAGGGCGGGCTTGGTTTTGTGCTGACGACGTTGCATATAAGGAGGCGTTCAACGGATTCTCCGGTTATGGTCATCCCGAGGCCAAAGAACTGTCGCGCTATCTGCACTTGGCGGCTCACTCTGAGGTCTGGATGTATCATGCGTTACTGACGAGTCCGGAGCTCGGAGCTGAGCGAAGGAAAATCCGTCTTGATGATTTGGAACGGTTTCCGGTCATTCCATGGTCGAAACTGTCGTCCGACCAGCGTGTCACAGTGGAAGATCTCAGCGACCGTCTTCTTGCCGAGGATCTAACCGTTTTCTTAGACATAGACGCCTTCTTTGCCGACCTTTACCGGCTCAAACCGCGGGACATGGAGGTCATCCGCGACACTTTGAGCGTGGAGCTCCCCTTCAGGTCGGTGCGCGCAAAGGCCAGTGCGGCGCCGAGTCCGAAGCAACGCCGTGAATTCTGCGCGCGGATGGAGGCGGTGCTGCGTCCGTTTTTCAAGCAACTCGGTCAGACAGTTTCGGTGGGCCTCACCGCAATCGCCGGCGCGACGGAGGACTGCCCGTTTTCGGTTTTGCGCGTCAGCAACGAACGGCAGCTTCCTCTGGAAGTGGAGGATAACATTGCGAGGCAGGCCCTCGAACTGGCCAATCGCACCGGGGCCAGCATGGCGATCATCGAGGCCGATACACCGCGGACCTGCTTCGTCGGCATCCTCAACCATGCGCGGTACTGGACGGCTTCCCGGGCCCGCTTGTGCGCAATCCGGATCCTGCGGGAGGGTATGGGGCCGTTTGAGGAATAGGCGAATGGGACTCGGACTATCCACTGATTGGGCGGCGAGAAGGGAGCGAGCGTTTTCGCTGCCGCATCCGCCAGTCTCAGTGACAGTGTTCAGGATCCTCGAAGACGCCATCGTTGTGGCTTGGGGGATGTTGCACACAGATCCACCGCGACCCTTCGATCCGAAAACCGCGAAGGAGAAGGATTTCACCACCCATTTGCATGAGATTCTCGAAAACCACCTCTTGGATTCGAGCAAGGTGGATGGGTTCACTGGCGAAGTGTTTTCGAGCATCAAGCGCCCGGAGGTGCGGAACTACGACGGCAAGAAAACGAGCAAGAGGCCGGACATGGTCGCTTTTCTCGCGGATCGTGCCAACGTGATGCGCTCTCAGGACGGCATCTTCATTGAGTGCAAACCCGTGGATGACGCGCACTCACTCCTCACCGACTACTGCGATGCCGGCATCGCCCGTTTCATCGTTGGCGACTACGCCTGGGCGATGACCGAGGCGCTGATGGTCGGCTACAACACGGTCCACGACAAGCCATCCGCGGCTTTGGCGAAGCCATTCGCGATACGCGCGAATGAACGTCCGGGCCTTCGGCAAGCCGCGAGACTGCAAACGCAGCCCGCACGAACCCCCAGTCGCCATTACCCGGCACAACCGTGCCTTTCCGCTGAGAGGCAGGAAAGCGCCGGCTATCAAACTGCGGCACCTTTGGCTGGCCGCTCCCGGTGTAGTCTCCACTCAACCACTCTGAGCACGTGCAGGGCTTTCCCATTAGACCCCTTTCCATCGGTTGGGGCACTGCCCGACGGCCACTCCAGCCTCCCGGCCTCCAGCCTGGTTCTATGGCCTGATGTAAAGCTGGTAGGAGTAGGTGACTTTGCGTTCTTCGTCGGGCTTGAGTTCGAGCAGCCAGGTCAGGACGTGTTTGGGGTTGACCTGCTTGAGGCCGCGCGCGGTTGGCACATCGCGAGGCGCATCGGATGCCTGGAGGACTTCGCCTGAGAGTTCCTTGGTGATTTCAAGCTTGATGGCCTTGTCGAGCCGGTTGCGGATTTTCAATTCGCCGCTCAGCTTCACCAGGTCGTAGGCCCAGCCGTAGAAAGTGGCGGCGTTTCGCTTGCGCTCGACTTCGAGTTCGGCCTGCTCGGCCTGGACGTTCATGGCGCGGTTGATGCGGATGGAGGCTTCCGAGCCGGCGGAGGTGTAATAGCAGGTGTCCTGCCCGACAAACTGGCCGTCCTTGACGAACTGGGCGACGGCGGTCGTCAGGGGCATCCGGGCGGCATTGACCAGCCGGCTGGTTCCTCCAATTCCATGCGGATGCAGGGCCGCTTTTGCTGGTTGGTGGTTACGCAGACCGGCTCGCCCCCGGCGAAATCCACCCGCTGGATAGAACCCGGACTGAGTGCGACCAGGCCCTTTTCGGTCTTCACCAACACGCACGGTGTTTTGCGGCTGAGGCGGATAGCCGGTGTAATAGCCGCGCTCCGGGGGCCGGCGGACGTCCATGAAGTACGGGCTGGCCGGCTCCACGGCCGCCGGGTTGAGGACGGGTTGTAACACGCCCTCGATCACGCTCCGCTCGGCAGTGGGCGCGCCCGTGGCGTAAATCAACACCTTGCGCCCCGGGTTCAGGCGCAGCAATTGGTCCACGCTCGGGGCCGTGGCCAGTTCCTCGATCGTCTCCATCGCTGTGACCAGGCTGCGAACCTTGACCTCTTTCGGGTAACTGACCCAGAACGTGCCGTAGGAGGGCACCGGCAATTGGCCGAGGCGAACGCTCTTGGCTTTGTCCGGCAGCCTCGCGCCAGCGGTGGCGTAGCCCAGGCCGTTCTTGAACAGGGCTATCCGTTCGATCCTGGGGACCGTGTCCCGCGGCGCCGGGTCGGCGGGGTCGGTTGCGGCTGCGGCCGCCATCGTGCATAGGGCCAGTGCGCTGCACACGCAGAGTCGGATTCGGTTTTCATTCATGCAGCGACTATAGGGCGCCGGGGCGGAAACGATGTCAAGGCGGGGTAAGAGTTCTGTAAAAGATTCGTCCTGGCAAGCGCGTTGGTGAGCGGGCCCTATGACATACTTTTTACAGGTCTTTTGCGCGGGGCTGACAACCGGGGGTGGTTTTGGGTGTCAGGTTGCCGGCATGAGACACAGAGGCTTACGGCCACAGGGCCAATTCACGAGGCCGCAAGACCAGGGGCGGGGACGGCTTCGTCCCCGCTTCTTGCCTGCCTTCGCCGGGGCTGCGGCAGGCGGGCCGGCAGGTAGAGAGCGGAACCGGGGACGAGCCGTCCCCGCCCCTTTCATGAATTGGCCCTGGCCAACGGCCGAGGTCATGCTTGAAGGCCGGCGGGCGGCGCTGTACCGTGCAGCCCTCGGCTTGAGTGGCCGGCGGAGGCGCCGCGCGGAGCCGAGTCAAGGCTTATGAAAAAGGTCGCGCTGCTTTATATCGCGGCGGTATTTGTGCCGAGCCTCATACTGGCGTGGCTGGCCGTGCGCTCGTTGCGCGACCAACAGTTCCTGCTGGAACGGCAGCAATCGTTGCTCTACCAGGCGGTGGCTGACGCCAAAGCCAAGGAGGTGCAGGAGGCCCTGGACGATTGCGAGCGCACGTTCCGGCTGAGCGTGAACAGCCTGTTGGGCAAAGGCAACCCCCTGGATGCCGCCCGGGCTTTCGACGAGGGCCTCCGCAGGCTCTGGCCCGTGGCCGAGGTCGGCTTCGCGGTGGATCTCAAAGGTGAGATACTGTCCCCCTCCCCCTACAGCCGGCCGGAGGCCAGGAAATTCTGCGCCGACTATGGGCGTTTTCTCGGAAACCTTGAGAGCGCGGAGGTCTATCTGAACCCCAGGCAGTCCCTGAACAATAGTCTCGCGCTCAATGCCCCGCCGCAATCGCCCCAGGAACAGCAAGCTGACTCGAATTCCAATCGGCGCTATGGACCGAGCAAGACGCCACAAGCGCGCAGTGTCATCCCTCAGCAGCAAAATCAGGTCCAGGCCCTAATGCCGCAGAGCCAAGCCCAGTTGGGCTTCAATTTTCAAAACATCGCCCAGGCGGAAGATAACCAGGCCTCGAAAATGGCCGCCGCCGAGGCGGAGTTTCGACAGCTTATCGGCGAGGACCTCGAGGGTGCTCTGGCCCGCTTTGTGGATAACAAGCTCAACGTCCTCTATTGGTGCCGGCCCTCCCGCGACGCCCCGGTGATCTTCGGCGCCCAACTTTCTGTCTCCCGGCTCATAGACAAGCTGCGCCCCATTGTGCAAAAGGTCGAACCGGCCTTGCAGGGAGGAGACTGTGTGGCGCTGCTCGACGACACCGCCCGGCCGCTGGCCCTGTCGCATCCGGGTTTTCGGGCGGCGTGGAAGCGCCCCTTCGTGGCCACGGAAATCGGTGAGAGCCTGCCCCACTGGGAAGCGGCGGTTTACCTGGCTGACCCCGCCAGGCTCACCCGCTCGGCCCAGGCGCTCAAACTCACCCTGGGCCTGGTGATCGCCATCCTGGTGCTGGCCATCGGGCTCGGAGGCTGGCTCATCGTAGCCGACCTCAATCGGCAACTGACCCTGGCCCGCCAAAAGACAGACTTTGTGAGCAACGTCTCCCACGAGCTGAAAACGCCCCTGACTTCCATTCGCATGTTCTCGGAGCTGCTGGCCGAGGGCCGGGTGGCGGACCCGGCCAAACAGCGCGCTTATCTGGACATCATCACGGCGGAAGCGGCCCGCCTAACCCGGCTCATCAACAACGTGCTGGATTTCGCCCGCATCGAGCGCGGTGAGAAGAAATACAAATTCCAGAAGTGCGACCTCGGACGCGTGGCCGGGGAGACCGCCGCCGGCTATCGGCCCCATCTGGAGGCCGGCGGTTTCCAGTTCGATTGCGAGCTGCCCGACAGCCCCACCTTCGTCAACGGCGACGCCGATGCCCTCGCCCAAGTCATAGTCAACCTTCTCTCCAATGGGGAGAAGTACTCGGGCAGCCGCAAGGAAATTGTCTTGCGGGTCAGGCAGCAGAGCAGCCCCCTGCCGCACGTCGAGGTCCAAGTCCTGGATCGCGGCCTGGGCGTCCCCAAAGGGCGCGAAGAGAAGATCTTCGAGAAGTTTTACCGCGCCCACGACTCGCTGAGCAGCGGCATCCAGGGCTCCGGCCTCGGGCTGACCCTGGCGCGTCAAATCGCCCGCGCCCATGGCGGTGAAGTTGTCTATGAGACCCGCCCCGGTGGCGGAAGCTGCTTCAGCCTGCGGCTGCCCTTGAGGACGGGAGAACGGCCGGAAAAACCGACGGGCTCCTCCTGAACGGGGGTCCGAGACCCGAAATGCCAATGAAAACCAAAATCCTCATCGTCGAAGACGACCCCCACATACTCCTGGGTCTGGAAGAGGTGCTCAGAAGCGATGGTTTCGAGGTCGGCGTGTGCAACCGCGGAGACCAGGCCATGGAGGCCTTCGCCAAACACCGCCCCGCCCTGATCGTGCTGGACATCATGCTGCCGGGAATGAGCGGTTACGACTTCTGCAAGGCGCTCCGCTCGAAGAAGGTTTCCACACCGATTCTTATGCTCACGGCCAAAGGCCAGGAAATCGATAAGGTGGTCGGGCTCGACCTGGGCGCCGACGACTATGTCACCAAACCCTTCGGGGTGCGGGAACTGCTGGCGCGCATCCATGCCCTCCTGCGCCGGGGCGGGGCTCTGCCTCGAGCCGAGGCGGCCTCACTGGAGCCCTTCCAGATCGGCCCAGCCACTATTGACCCGAAGACCTTCCAGTTGACGCGCGGCAAAACCATCGAGGAACTGACTGCCAAAGAACTCAAGCTGCTCCAATTCTTCCGCGCGCACCCCGGCGAGGTCTTGTCCCGCGACCGCCTGCTCAACGAGGTCTGGGGCTACAACTATTACGGCACCACCCGAACCATCGACCAGGTCATCGTGCAGTTGCGCAAGAAACTCGGCGACAATGCCGACGCCCCCAAACACTTGCTGACCGTCCACAGCGTGGGCTACAAGCTCGTGTGACGACTCCGAGAGTCACGAATCCATGGCCGCGAAGGGCGCAGATCGGCTTTTTTCTGGATTTCAATTCCATGCCCCAGGCTTTGCACTCGCTCACAGGGATGAACGCGCAAGGCAATTGTTTGAACCGGCTTCAGAACGACCTGGCGGCGGACGTTAAGAAACTCAGGGGTTTCAAAAGCAAATACCGGCTGCGTGCCGGAAATTACCGCGTCCTTTTTGAATTGGAAGACGGGCTGATTGTCGTTTATGATGTGGGCGACCGGAAAGACATCTATGAGTAACACGATCGCAGCGCCAAACAAACCGCGGGCGTCCTGGGCGCAGCTGGATGCGCAATTGAACCAGGCCAAGTCCATTTTGCGCCGGATGCGTCAAACTGTCGAAGACATCGAGGATGCCCGGACCATTGAACGGGCCAAGAGCTCCCACGGCAAAAAGCCACGCGTCCCCTGGTCGCAGGTGAAGAAGGAAGCGGGCTTGGATTGACTGCCAACGCCACCATTTCAACTCACAGGGTGCCGCGGGACCGAACAGGTGCCCGTATTCCCAATTCTGGCCGAAGGCGCTGTTTTCCTGGTTTAAATCGAACGTGGCGCTTGCAGCCAGCGTGCGCCGCGCCGCTACTCGTGGCGGGCGGCCAGGTAGCGTTCGGCATCAATTGCCGCGGCGCAGCCCGAGCCGGCCGCCGTAATGGCCTGGCGATAGACCCGGTCGGCGCAATCGCCGGCGACGAATACACCCGGGACGCTGGTGGCGGTGCCGCGTTTGGGAATGATGTAGCCGTGTTGGTCCAGGTCCAGGACTCCCTTGAAAAGTTGAGTGTTGGGGACATGCCCGATAGCGACAAAGACCCCGGCGCAGGGGACGAGGCTCTCGGCGCCGGTCTTGACATTCTTGAGCCGCACCCCGGTCACCTTGCCCTGGCTGACATCGGCAATGTCGATCACTACCGAATCCCAAATGGGCCGGACTTTCGGGTTGGAAAGCACCCGCTCGGCCATGATCTTCGAGGCGCGCAGCTTGTCGCGGCGGTGCGCCAAATAGACGAGCGAGCCGAACCGCGTCAGGTACAGGGCCTCTTCGCAGGCGGAATCCCCTCCGCCCACGACGACCAAGGGCTGATTGCGAAAAGCCGGCAGCGCCCCGTCGCACGTGGCACAATAGGTCACGCCCTTGTTCTCGAGCCTTGACTCGCTCTCCAGCCCAAGACGCCGGTGCCGGGCGCCGCTGGCGATGATGATCGTCTCGGCCTCGACCCGCTCGCCGTCCGTGGTCAGGACCAAGGGTTGTCCGGAGAAATCCAAGGCCTCGACCACGCCGAACTGTATCCGGGCGCCGAACCGTTGCGCCTGCTTCTGCATCCGCACAGCCAGTTCATAACCGTCAATGCCTTCCGGAAACCCGGGATAGTTCTCCACGGTGGTCGTGGTGGTGAGCAAACCGCCGGGTTGGCTGCCCGCGATCACCAACGGCTTCAAATTGGCCCGGCCGGCGTAGAGCGCGGCGGTGAGCCCGGCGCAGCCCGAACCCATGATGACAACTTTTTCCATAAGGACGCGAAAGTTAGTTTCCAGCGCGTCCGCTGGCAAGCCAGGAGTGCCCTCAACTGAGACTCCACAGGAGGAAACGGAGAAAACAGACAATGGGGAATTCGCGTCCAGCGACTTTCAGGATTAGAACCGGTACTGCAAGCTGGAAGAGACGAGATGGGCCTGGAAGTTGTTGAATCCGCCGGACGTAAGGTCCTCGAAGTGAGTGAAAGCGTATCGCAAGTTCAGGCGCAAGTGGTCGGAAAGTCTCCGGGTAAGGGAGGCAGTGACCCCGTGCTCCTGTGCGGCTGCGCCCAAGGGCAGGCCCGCGGCGGAGTTGTTCTGAGGATTGTCGGGTTGATAGTAGAAGTAACCCAAATTCAAATCCGTCTTGTTATCCAGGACGATGCCGGTGTTGAAGTTTAAGGTCCAATAGTCATTTTCGGCCTTGAGCACTGAGGCGGTATAATCGGACACCGGCGTGCGAACATCGCTCAACACATAATTAAGGCCGAGCTGGAGGCTCAACCGGCTCAAGGGCACCCAACTGGCGTTGAAGGCAATGATGTGGCTGGTCATCCTGGCCGAGTCGGTTTCGCTGAGGCCGGAAGCGGGATCGGGGGCGGTGCGCACGTTGGACAATTGATATTCATAACGGCCCACCAGCGTCACATTCTGCACGGGCCTGAGCGTCAGGCGCAGATTCCCGTCGTAGGTCTCGAAGCTCTGCATCACCAGGTAACCCGGATAGCGATTGGGGCTCGTCGGGCCATTGGGCGTGCTGTCCAGTGTGGCATCGTAGTCATACCTGTTATACTTGTAATACCCTCCTCCATCCAGCGTCAGGCGCCGGGTCGGGTACCACCGCGCGCCCAGCAGGTATTTCTGGAAAAGACGCGAGTTGTCCGTTGCATACTGAACCGGCGGCACCCCGATGCCGAAGACCTGGCTCAAACCACCGTTTTCCTTCAAATTGCCGCTGCCTTCCGTCCACTGCGGCCCGGCGTAGAACACCCAGTTGGTGAACCCGGTGTAGCGCAGGTCCACGCGTTCCTGCACATCGAGTTCATCCAGGTCACTCCGGCTGCTGAAAGGCTCGGTCGGAAAGGGGCCGAGGGTGCCGGTCCCGGCCGAATCGGCGCTCCAATCTTCTTTGTCCACCCGCACCGAGGGGACGATGGTCAAGGCCTTGGCCGGCATCGCCAACAGGTTGAGGTTGAATACGTACTCGTGCAGGTGCGAACCGCCGTTCAGGTCAAAATAACCCAGCCCGCTCAGGGTGTTGGGAGTGAAAACCACGTTGAAGTCATCGCCGTAAATCTGGCTCCCGGAAAACTTGCTGTCGAGATTATCGAAGACAAAACCCGAGGAAAGAAAGAGGTTCTTCTTGAGCCAGGTTTCGCCAAAGGCATGGACGCTGAACAGGTCATAGTCCGTGCCCTGCCGGTCGGTAATCCGCTGCTGGTCCGGTCCGCCCGGCTGAGAAGTGGTCAGCAGCGCATTGTCCAAGGTCCCCGTCTCATACCGGATGCCCCCCCGAAATCAACCGAGCCGAGCCGGTGCGCAACGTCCACCTGGAAAGTGTCCGACTTCTCATCAAGGTTATAGGAGCCGGGAAAGATGTTGCGCGTTCCCAAAGAGGTGTTCACCGGCCCCCAAACCGTGGAACTCTCGTCCCCCTGCCGGGTACCTGATGCGTGTAGCGGAAGGTGACCTTGGGAGCATTCTTGAGGGCCAAACCGGCCTCGACCGAGACCTTGCCCCGGTCCAGCGGCAGCCCCTCGCCGGAGGTCGAAAAATGCAGACCGTCCGGAGAAAAGAAGCCGCCGGAACTGTCAGACCAGGTGCGGAAGTTTTCAAAACTCAGCCGCAGATAGCCGGTGTCTTCGCGCTTGAGATTAAGGCTCAACTGGTAATCGTGGTCGTCGAAGAGCCCGTGGCCGTCGAGCGCCAGGGTCGTCTTCTTATCAATGTTCCCCTCGATATGCAGGTCCTGGATTCCTCCAAAGGCCCCTCTCTTGAGCTGTTGCTGCTGCTCGGCCTGCCCGGCATCGCCTTTAACCATGAAGCCGCCGGTCGAAACCTCGACCCAATTCTTATAGGGACTGGCCCCGCCCTCATACATCTGCTCGGGCGTCAGCGCGGCAGCCGCCTTCGACGCGGACTCCTCGGTTTTGGCGGGCGGCGCGTTGGTCGCGGCCTCACCCGCTTTGGCCGGAGCTGCGTTAGTCGCGGCCTCGCCGGTCTTGGCGGGGGGCGCGTTGGTCGCGGCCTCGGCGCCGCCAGCCGGGCTCATTCCCAGCCATAGCGACGCCACCAACACACTGTGGCCAAGCCACAAAGCGTATGCACACCCGCCAGCGTGCCGCTTGGGTCCGAATACAGTTGTCATCGGGTCTCAGGTTAAAGGTTAGAATCGAAGGAAAGGGTTCACACGGGAGCCGTGCACCGCCTCGTGACAGCCGGCGTTCCAGCAGGCGCCTTGCCGCAAGCGCAACGTGTGGTCGGAACCCCCAATGAGGATGACGCCACCCTTGACCTGCTGGAAATGGCACTTGAGACACAAATTCGAGTCGCGCACGGTGAGTTGCTTGGCGTTGATCGAGCCGTGCACGGCATGGCAGGTCGGGCAACCTTCGCGCATCGCTTCGTGCTCGAACGGGAAGGGACCGCGCTGGGCCGGATGACACTCAAAACACATGGCCGCCTGCGAAAGCAGGGCAGTGCCTCCCCCGGCATAGGCATTGCCCTTGTGCGGGGGATGACATCCTATGCAGCTCATCCTGCCTTCCGGCACCGGATGGTGATACATCAGGCTGAACTGCCCCCGCACCTCTCCATGGCATTGATAACAGACCGTCTCGACCGCGCGCGGAGGGGACTCCGCCAGGCGGGTGCCCGTGTTCCCCCGCGGCAGCCGGCCGGCGGTGAAACTATAGGGCGGTTTGACCTCCCCGCCGGATTCGGAATGCAGGCTCCCCGGGCCATGACAGGACTCGCAACCCGCTCCCAGTGCGTTGGGCCCCTCGGCAACCAATCGCGCGTGGTCCGCCGTTCTAAAGCTGCGGGTGATTTCTTCATGGCATTGCTCGCACTCTTTGGAGCCAATGTAATTCGCCCCCGGCACGTTGGGCAGCATCACCACCGAACGGCTCACGCTGTGGCACGAAATGCCGGCCGCCAGCAGGCCGATGGTTCCGCCCACCAGGGCGGCTGTGCGTCTCCATCGCGGGGGAACCCTGCTTCGTCTGTTCGCTGTGGGAATCATCACGAGATTCTGGTTTATCGTCTGGTCAACCGCACGCTTCAATTATGCAACTCGCCTTGAATCCACTGGCTCGCCTGGTCCAGCAGAGCTGCGGAATAAGGACCGTTATGGACGCCATAACTGCCATCGTTCAAAATCAGGTAGAGGTTGAAGCGGGCCTTCCGGATGTTGACTGGAATCAACGTTTGTTCGCTCGCCTCGGGTCCCGGTCCCCCTGAAGATAATTGGCCCGGCGTCGTATATTCCCAGGCGCGGTCGTTGTACTTGGCCCACAGGGACGCAGGCGCCTTGGTGGAGGCCCAGCGATTGAGGTCCTGCGTCAGTTGCTGAATTTGGTTGGAAACCGCCCCCTGCACGAACTGGACCAAAGGCCCAGGCAAGGGATGACAGTCCAGGCACAGGTTATAGGAATCCACCGTGAATGTGTGCCCCGTAACCGCCGGTTGCGCTGCGCCCTGGTAAGGGCTCGACTGCATGTGGCAGCCGGCACATTGGTTGGTGAGCAAAAGCGCGTGGCTGCCCGGCTCGTAGGGCGGAAGCCCGGAAGCCAGCTCCCCTACCGTCCCCAGCAGAATGTTGTACTGCGGCGAATGATGCGGCGGCGCGGCCGAATTGGTCCAGGACGCCCCGCGATGATTGTGGCACTGCGCGCACAAGTTGACCGCCGGATTGATTTGGTTGGTAAACCCACCGGTGGCCGTCACATAATAATCATTGGTGGAAGCCAGCGGATAGCGAACCTGCGCGGGGTTGGCATTGGTCTGGTGCGGGTCGTGGCAGGTCGCGCAGACGATCCCCACCTCGGCATCCCCGAAGGGCAGCGGCTGGCCTCCCAACAGACTGTAGCGCACAGAACCCGAGTGGCATCGCCCGCAACTGTCGATCAGATTGGTGGAATTCAAATCAATGCCCGCCACCACCTTGGCATGACCGCTCGTGTTCCATTCCTCGAAGGTCGGATGTTCCGGTCCCGTATGGCACCCCCCGCAGACCGTCGCCGCCAGCTCGACCCGGGGCCGGACGGTCGGGTCCATATCGCTGGCAGCATGGTTGGCGGCCGGGCCGTGGCAATTCTCGCACTGCACCCCGGCCAGCAGCGGGGTCGCTGCCTCGCTGGCGAAGCCGGTCGGCAGCCCGTAGCCCACCGTGCAAGAGGCCAGCAAGGCGCTGTTGGTCTGCTGTTGCGCAGTGAGCGTCTCAAATGCGCGCGCGTGCGGTGTGTTCACCTCCGTGGCATAGAGGTGCTCATGGCACCCCGAGCACACAGCCCAGCCCGCATATATTGGAGAGGGCCCCGACACGCGGAAGAAGGTGTTGCTATACAAGGGCGCAATCGTCGCCTGCCTCACCAGGTTGGCCGCCTTGCCGACCGCCTCCCATTTCGACCCCTTGAGACCGGAGTGCTGAAACACTTGATAATAGCCGGACGGCCCATCCCAGGTCAGGCTGACACCGTTGCCGGCTCGTTGGATGCCGGTCATCACCGGCCACCCAGGCAGACCGCCCGCCTGGGTGAGGCTCAAGTGCTGAACCTCCTGCCCGCTGCCCTGCCGGACAGGCACGATGAAGAAGGCCGTGGCCAGGAACAAAATCGATGCCCGCTTTGCCAGCCGAGCTTGGGTGCTATTCATAAACTGCAAGTCTTCCCGCTACAGACGATTTGTGTCTGGAGTTGGCGGATGCCGCCAGCCGACGACCGACCGAGTTCATGCGGCGCATATTGAACACTGTCCGGGCCAAAGCAAGAGAGTTTTTTCTCGCGCCGCCTGTCTCCGGGTGGCAAATTCGTACCAACGTGAAAAAAGGAGCCGCGCAATGAACCAAAGCCTGACCCCGCAAGTTAATGCCCCAGTCAACCCACGCCCCGGCGACCGAGGCCCGGGTCGAACCTTGGCTCTGGCACTCACCTGCCTGGCCGCCGGTCTGGCCGGGGGGGCCTTCCTGACCTCCCAACTCGCGTCGCACCAGGGGCAGGAGGCCGGCTCCGGGCAAGCCCCCGGCCAAGGCCCGGCCCTGTCTGCTCCGACCGCCGCGGTGTTGCAGCACCTGGGTGTCCCCGTGGAAATCCGCTTCTACTGCTCGCTGGATGCCGCCACTGTGCCGCCCTCGATGCCTGCGTTCGTGGAACGAGTCGGACAGTTGCTCTCCCAATTCGAGCGCGACGCCGGCGGCAAACTCAAAGTGGCCCGTCATAATTTCCAGCCCAACTCCGGGGTCGAAAGGGCCGCCGTCGCCGACGGCCTCAAGCCCTTCAACCTCGACAAGGGCGATGCCTGTTTCCTGGGGATAGCCGTCGTGGGCAAAGAGCACAAGGAATGCCTCGAGCGCCTCGCCCCGGAGTGGGAGCCGGCCCTGGAGTTTGACCTGGCGCGGGCCATCGCCCGAACCGCCCAGGCCGAAGCCCAGCCTGAGCCCGTGGTCGTGGCGCCACGGAGCGGCCCGCCACCGATTGAAGAAGTCAAGCGCGTCATTCCCAACCTCGAGACTGTTTCGCTGGCAGAGGGCACTCGCCTGCTCGGTCAGGCCGCCCTCAGTGAATTCACTCGCGTCGCCCGGGAAACGCAGACCCGCATCCAGCAGGCCCAACAGCATCTCCTCCAGGCCCAGACTAACCAATCCGAGGCCGAACAGCAGGCCGCCCTCAAGCAACTCCGGCAACTGCAGGCGGAACAAACCGACCAACTCCAGCAGATCGCCGCCCGCTCCCAGGCCCAAATCCAGGCGCTCAAACGCCTCAAGGCAGCCTCTCGGTAACTGAAAGAAACCCCTCCCCGCACTTTCGGGGAGGGGTCCTGAATGGAGTCAATCTCTTGGATTTCTCCGGGCCGCGCGGCGGCTATTGGCTGACCACGCGGAAGAATTGCTGCGAGTCATTCCGCGTCGGGGTCAGAAAGCTCATAGAAGAGCCGGTGCCGACGATGGGAGCACCCACGTTTTGCCAACCGGCGCCCAGGGACGAAATGGCCTGGAGCTGGTAGGTCTTGCCCACCTCGGTGGTGAAGGCCACCTCAGCGGCGGTGTAGATTGCAATGGCATTGGTATTGCCGGCACTGACCAGGCTGCTGCCGTTGGCCCACACGACCCCGCCGGGCAAGGTGATGCCGGCCACCGTGGGGTTCAGGCCCAGGGCGTACTTGAGCCAGTTGGGGATGCCGTCCCCAGCCGGACTGGCATTGGGCGCCGCGTTGGGGTTGGTGGTCGAGCCGAAGTACTGGATCTGCCACGCCGCCGGCAAACCACCGGCGCTGGAACCTCCGCCCAGGTCCGCAATCGAGCCCTTGAGCAGATCAACCGTATAGGCGATGTTATGAACCCCGTAGCTGCCGTCGCTCTGCACGAAGAGGTAGTTGTAGGCCGCCTTCAATTGCTGCTGTGTCCAGGTCGAATCGATCGCCAGGTTGGTCTTGGCCACCCCGACTGGCGGGAGCAGGGTCGCCAACTGGAGCATCAGGTTGGCCACTTCGGTCTGCACGCCTTCGACCACGCCGTCGCCGTCATAATCTACCGTGGGAAAGTTGAACGTAGTGATGCTGCCGTGGCATTGAACGCAAGCGGCTGTAAGCTGCACCGCGGGGTTGGTTCCGCTGGCGCTGCAGGCGACCTCAAACGTATGGCCCCCCGCGCGAGTGAACGCCGGACTGCTCGCGGTCTGGGCCTGCATGTGGCAGGTGACGCAGGTGTCCGGCACGACATCCTTGTGGGGCGAACTGCCAATGGCCTTGCCGTAGGTGATGCCGTTGACGCCCTCGAGCATGTCGGTTTGCGGCCCATGGTGCGGGCCAAAATGGGAGCTGCCGGCAGCCGTCAGCACATAGTTGGTGGCATTCTGGCGGCTGATATGGCATTGCATGCACAAACCGCCCAACCCGGCGTTGGTGACCACGGTGCCGTCCATGAGCGTCGCGGTATTGACCGCCCGAAGCTGGTGCGGCTTGGACGCATCGTGCGGCTCGTGGCAAGCGGCGCAAGTGATCGCCTCATAGGCCGTGTTGCTGATGGGGACTCCCTCCATCCTGCTTACAAAACCAAAGGCGGTGTGGCAACCCACGCAACCGGCGCTGCCGGCCGGATCGGTCGTCGTAATCGCGTGCAGGGAATTGTTCCATTCGGCAACCTGGAACTCGTTGTTCAGGCTATCGTGGCATTGCGCGCAATCACCCTGATCCAGGACTTTGGAAATGAGGTTGGTTTCGCCCAGCGCGTAGGCATGCTCGCTGCCCGGACCGTGGCAGCTTTCGCACTGGATATTGGCGACATTGGCCAGGGTCGGATAATTTGTCTGCAGGCTCGCCCAGTTGCTGTTGGTCAGCACCTTGGGAAAGGTCCATCCGAGCTGCTTGGAAACCGCGTAAAAATTCCCGTTGTTGGTCGTCCGGGGGTCGGTATCGTAGCCGACGGTGTGGCAGGGGAGGCAACTCGCGCTGTAATGCGAGCTGACCAGGCCGTTGATGCCCCGGCTGAACATCGTGGCGTGCTCGGTCATCGACCAGGGGGTCACTTTGTTCATGGCGATGTCCCCACCGCTATGGCACAGCGAGCAGGTATTGATGCCCATATAGACGCCCGCCGTGACGGTCTGCGCCAGGTTGGTCGTCCCTTCCGAGGCGGTCGTGATCGTCGCCGTCACGTTATATTGTCCCCGCACGTCGGGCCAGAACGCGGCGCGCCCGGCCACCTGGCTCACCAGCCTGTCTGACGGCTTATAGACCGGGACGTTGGTCCCCAGCGGACTGTTGGTCAGCGCTGCGGAAGACCCCACCGGTTGGTTGGTCAGGACCCAAGTGACGCTAATAATGTCCGCCGGCGGAATGGCAATATTGACCAGCGCGTCCAAATAGACCGGCTCGCCCAGCGCGACGGTGCTGATACCGGCGGATTTTTGAAGGCTGGAGAGTTTATAGGTGGCTTGTTCGGTCGGGGTGAGTGGCCGGATAGAGATCCGCCCTTGCAACGGGGTCGCACCTGCCGCCGTCGCCGTCGCGCCGACGACTACCAGCAGGGTCGCCCCCAAGGCAGCAAGCGCGCTCTTGAGAGGTTCTTTGTTCATATTGTGCAGCGTTTGTCCGTTTCAATGCTCAGCATGATTTGCCGAATTCAGTTCATTGCCCGCCGGAAACATTCCAAGGCCAGGCTCCGGGAAGTCTCCCGAAAAATCCCCCCTGACACTATCCATTTCTTGTCAAACAGTAACCATAATTTGCTCGGCCTCTCCCCGCCCATTGTCAGAAATGCTTATTTTCCGCCCGATTTGGCCCATTTTTGCCACTTCTGGCAGGCCCTCGCCGGCAGGGAAATCGCACAGCATTTCTTGCCAGCCTGTGGCAAATACATGACAAGCCATCCTAATCTTAATTCATTGATTGGGTAGTTCTAATAATTCAAGGGTGCGGACAGGGCGCCGGCATCCGCACGGCACCCGGGATGGTTCCGCATCAAAACGGGATGTAAGCGTAGCCCCGGAGTTGGAAATCGACAATCCGCTGGTACGCCCCCGCCACGATGGTAATGCCCTGCAGGAGGTCGTCCTTGGACCAGCCGCGCTCCTTCATTTGCAACCCGCATAACTCAACGCTCACCCCAGAACCGAGGAGTTTCTCGACCAGGGGCCTGTTTGGGTTCCCTTCCTCCGTCCGCGTGAACGCGCGATACGGGCCGTCCTTGAGCAGCCAATAAGCGGCCTCCCCGTGAAGGACCACGCTGATGTGCAGTTCGTGGCCCGAAACCCCTATTGATTCGTAATCCTCAACGAGCCGCTTCACCCGGGCCAGCCCCAAACCCACATGGTTCGTCCAAGTGTTCCGGTCCACGCCGCACACGACCGCGACGTCATGAAGCACCGCGACGGGACCGGAATCAGCCGGGGGTGTCATCCAGCCCCACGATGCGAAGACGCGGGCACCCTCGGGCGAAGCCAGAAACTCCATGAACCGAGCCGCCAGGGGCTTGTCGCGACCTCGACTCGTCAGTGCCACGCTGCACTGGCGGAAGATTCCGTAATCCTTGCTGACCTGGATCAGCTTCGCCTCCGTACGCAGGGGGGTATGCCAAATGTCCCAGGTGAGCCAGGCGTCGATATCCTTCTTGTCCCGCCAGAGGCGGATGGCCTCCGTACTATGGGCGGCGTAGAAGGCAATGTTCTGCCGGAGTTTGCGCACCGTTTGGACATCACCCTTCCGGCCCGCCATGTCTTCCCACAGGCCGGTTTGGCCGGAGCCGGTCACGACCATCACTCGCACTCCGGGCCGCAAAAGATCGGGAAAGTCTTCGATCCGCTTCGGGTTGCCTGGGCGGACCAAAATGGCCGACGAGCGCATGTAGAGGACCTTGACGGTTGACGGATCGACTCGGAGCGCGGCGCTGCTGAGGAACCGGGACATCATGAAGTTGGCGCTGCTGCAAACCACGTCCGCATCCGCGGCGGCCCGTTCAATCCACTCGGACGGGGGCCCGTCGACGACCCTCACCGCCTCGTCCGCAGAAAAGACCGCGGCCGCCTCATGCAGAGCGGGGCCGGGGCCCTCGGCTGCATAAACGCGCACCGGCGCTTGCGCCAGCGCCTGCCGCCCCCCAACGACGGCCAAACTCGCGGCCGCCAACAGCGCCCCAACGCTGCAAGTCCGGGCAAAAAAGCTATGGGTCATGCGTTTTCGGGAGGAGATCTCGCAGACTTTGAGTGCTGAGGTGCGAAGCCAGTTAGAAGGAACGATCTTCATGGAATGAGAATCCAACACAAGGACTTATGTTGTCAATCCCAAAACGACCCACGCTGAACAGCCCTCTAATGCGCGCCTTGGTAGAGGGGATGTTGCGTGTGGACCGGGAGTCGGTTCACGATCCACCGATAAACCAGGACCTCGATGGCAACGATGGTGGCCACGACGAGCAGCTCCTTCCAGTGGAAGAATTCGCGATGCGGGAGTTCCCACTGAAAGGCGAACATGGAAACCGTGAAGCGGTTGGCTACGACTCCTAGAATGGTGAGGACGGCGGTGAATCGCACCAGTCTCACGTTCGCCTTCCGAACCCCGGTCAGGAACAGGCCGCACGGGAGGAGCACGAAGCCAATCACCTCGAACAGGAACCAGGCCCCGTAAGCGGACTGAAGAAGGGCCCAATCGTGGCCGTGCGCCAGCGCGATCATTTTCAAGCCAAAATAGGTGATCAGAACCAGCGCCGCCCCTTTCCCAAGCCCCAGCGTGAGACGGTCCAGGGCTTGGCGATTGGCCTCGGCCATGCGCTGGGGCAGCAACCGGCTAACCAAGGTGCTTTCCACGATCACCATGGAAAGCCCGGCACAAATCCTCAAGACAAAGAACAACAAAGGCAGGTAAGGAGAATACCACAGCGGATGCAGTTTGGTGGGGGCCAGGAGAAACAACGCGCCCAGGGCGGACTGGTGGAGCGTGGACAGAATGACGCCAAAGATGGTCGCCCCGATTGTCACCCGCAAGGCCCAGCGCCGGAACCGGTCGGCCCCCAGCCATTCGAAGATGGCCGGACAGAACTCCACCAGTTGCGTCGAGAGGTAGAGGGCCACGTGCCAAGCCACCAGGAACATCACCGAACCGGTTCCGAATGACTTGAACATGGGGTAGGGCAAACGCCAGGGCTGCCCCAGGTCCACCAGCAGATAAATGACGGCAAACAAATACCCGATAAACCCGGTCAACACGGCCGGCCGCAGCAAGGGATAATACTGTTTAAGCCCAAAAAGATAGACCGCCGAGGCCATGAGGAAGCCGGTCGAGGCCAACGGGACGCCCGAGAAAAGCCCCCAACCCAAAAACAGCCCCCAGGGCTGGTCGTTCGAGGCGTGCGTAACGGCGCCCAAGCCCAGCGCGTACCTCATCAAGATCAAAGGCAGGCCGGCCAGGATGATGGCCCCGGCCACCAGATGAAAGGGAGTGATTAGCTCCCGAAGATACTCTGGCACAGGTTTACCCTCGAACAGATGCTCCTGCATCCATTGCCGAGCCGGGACCGATACCTCGCCACCCTTGATCGTCATAGGACCTCCTTCTGGTCCGCCGGGCCTCCGCTGCCGCTGCCCAAGGCCTGCTGCCGGCTCTGGGCAAACAAATGGAATCCGCCCAACAAAGCCGGCCAAACCACAAAGACGACTGGAACGGCGGACAGGAAGCCCCGAGTGTACTCGGGGAAGGGTTTGGTGCCCAAGCCCATGGGGAACCCAATCGTGGCGAAGGGGGCTTCCGAGAGGTAGAGCCAACTTGTGCCACCGGCTTCCTCCGCTCCATAGACGTGGTCCTGGTATTTGCCGGGATGTTTCCAGATAGTCTCGGCCGCCAGATTGAGCAGGTCGCTCCGCTTGCCAAAAGTAATGGCCTCCCGGGGACAGATGGCCGCACAGGCCGGCCTCTGGCCACGCTGGATCCGCTCGTAGCACAAGGTGCATTTCCGGACCTTGGGGGAAGTGGGATTGTGGTATTCGTAGGCGGGAATGTTGAACGGGCAGGCGATCATGCAATACCGGCAACCCAGGCACACATCCTTGTTGTAAACCACCGCTCCCTCTTTGGATTTGCGGAGAGCGCCGACCAGGCAGGCCGAGGCGCAGGCCGGCTCGTTGCAGTGCATGCACTGCTTCTTGACAAAGAGCGGAGGCTTGCCCGGCTGAGGCGGAGGATAGCGATTGACGACCGTGTAGTTTTCCGCATCGGTGCGGCGTTGCCGCTCAAAAACGGCCGGGTCTTCCAGCGGGCCGGCGACCGGCGGGAGGTGGTTGGCCTGCTTGCAGGCCTCTTCGCATTTGCGGCAGCCAATGCACAGAGACAAGTCCATGAGCATGCCAAGGCGGCCCGGGTAGCCGGTGAAGTCCTCCACGGGGCTCACGGCGCCGCCGCGCTGACCCAACAACAGGGCGCCGGCGCCGGCGGCAATCCCCTTTACGAACTGACGGCGATTGCGCTTCATGATGGGAGCTTCCTTCCTCGAATCATAGTGTTTTCGATTTTGTGCCCGGCAGTTTTTCCGGGTAGGTGATTCTCTCCTTCTCTTCGTGGCACTCCGAACAAGTGGGTTTCCTGTCAAACTGGCTCCCCGCGTGGCAATCCGCGCACGCCGCGTCCTGATGGCTCTTGTCCAGCGCCAAGCCGGTCTTCTCGTGACTAAAGGCGGGAATCTCCTGGTCCGAATGACAATGGGAGCACTTTGCGTGTTTGTCCTCGGCAGTTTCGTGGCAACTGGCGCAGGGCGAGTGATGCTGCGTGAAAGTCTTGGTCGCGACCAACGCCTTTTCCGGCTTGTGACACAGGCTGCAGTTTTCGTCGCGGTGGCAGCTCACGCATTTGAAGCCGAAGCGCTTGACATGCTCCTGGTGGCGGAAGGTCACCAGCCGTCCGGGCTCGTGCTTGGTTTCGTAGATCCGCTTGACGGGCTCTTCGGCATTGGGATGGACGCCGCCCATGATATCCGTCGGGTCGGGAATCTTGACGGCCAGGGAGTTGACGGTCTTCTTGGCGTGGCACACTGCGCACTCGGTTTCGTGGCTCCACTCCCGGTGGCAGTTCAGGCACTGCCGGTGGTAGGCGCCTTTGAGGCTGGGTTTGGCGAGGTCCTCCTGGGGACCGGCCGCATCGTGGCACTTCCGGCAAGCCAGGATAGCCTCGGCAGGGTTGTGGTGGTGACACAGGGCGCAGCCATCGCCGGTTTGCGTCATCTCCGCGTGCAGTCTATGGGCGAAGACGACCGGGACGTACTGGCTTGAAAGCTGGTCAAGCAAGACCACCTCCGGCCCTTTCTTCGAGGCCAGGCGCGGGCACGGCGCCAGGCCGGGGGCCTGCTTGGTGGGATTGGGACTGGCATGGCAGTCGGAACACTTGCGTTCCGCCGCCGCCGCAGGGGGCGCCTTGATGGCCTCCGCTTCGTTGCCGGCCAGTCCCGCGCCAGCCGCCGGGGACAAAAGGACCGCCAGAAGCGCCAGGATCGTCCAGTGCATTCAGGTGTCCTCGGGTTCTTTTCCCTTGTTCAACAACCTCCAGAACAGCAAAAACAGGACAAGGAAAACGACCGCGATGATGTACTCGATGCCTTTGGTCAGGTTAATGAACTCCTGCAGTGTTTCCGGACCGCTCGTGTTATTGCTCATTGCGCGTCAGTGTCACGCCCGGAGTCTAAGCATGAGGCGCTCTAAGGCTCCCCATTCCTTGCCAAGATCTTTACATATTTTGCTCTAATGGCGCAAGACTGTGCCATCCCTGAACGTCCTCGCCGGCTTCCGCCTCCCCGATAAACTCAGAATACCCCGGTAAACGCGGGGCGGGCGCCGATGGACCCAGCCCCGGCGCGGGCGCTCGCCGGCGCCACAAAGTGCTCAACATTATTCAGCCTTGCCAAAACAAAGAATGGCTAACTTATGTGGCACGACAGATTACATATACTCATTGATTGGCTAAGGAGTTCCCGCGACGGATGCGGCTGAGGGCCGGGGGCAGGCGCTGGGGCCCTGGCAAGCGGTTCATGGGCGGGATGGTCGAATCGGCGGCAGCGGCGTCCGCGTGGACCCGGCTCGGGGCCCGGGGTGGCGCTCAATGCGTCAGGCGCGTGACCATCGCGTAGAGGATGAGAACGAGCAGCAGCACGCCCAGCCCGAAAAAGAAGTAGCCGAAGGAGCGCGCAATGCTCCTCCAGCGCAGCCACTCGTCCCGGACCCGAAAATCATCGAGCCGGCCCTGTGCCACCAACCGGTCATACCAGCGCCGGCGTTCGTGCAACATCTCGTTTTTGGAAACACGCCCGGAGAAAATCACGGTGTCCATCGGGAATTTCTCGATGCGGAAGTGGGTGTTGAAAAAATGGATTGAGAAAATGAAGCCCGCCGCCAGCAGCGCCTCGTCCGAGTGGATGATCAGCGCCACATTGATAATCCAACCCGGCAGGAACCGCGTGAAAAACGTCGGGAACCACATGATCAGCCCCGAGGCGCCGATAATGAAAACGCCCCAGAACACGGCGAAGTAATCGAACTTCTCCCAATAGGTCCACCGGTCAAACTGCGGTCTGGGGCCCCGGCCGAAGAACCACTGGTTGTGGGCGACGAAATCGCGCCAGTCCTGCCAGGTCGGAACCATCGAGTCAGGCCCGAAGACGAGGGACCATGCGCGTTTGAGGCTCGGGCGTCCGGTCTTGGGGTCGCGAATTTGCCGTCGGCCGGCCCAGCACTTGCGCGCCACGTTCGAGATATGAAGCCCGAAATAGAGGAACGTCACGATGGCCCCGAGGCGGTGCAAGGCGCGGGCGGTTTCGGCGCCGCCGATGAGGCCGAAGAGGGTCTTGGCCCAGTCGGTGTAGTAGAATTTGAGGGGCATGCCGGTGATGACCAGCAGGAGAAAGCTGGTGACCACCAGGAAATGCAGGAACCGCTCGAAGGGCTCGAAGCGGGTGAACCACTCGCCGCCGACCTGGGCGTTGGTCTTGGCCTCGCGGAACTGTTTGGAGTCATGCCAATACAAGTAGCCGGTGCGGAACAACCAGGCCCCCGTGTGTGCCCCGAAAAAGACAAACACCCCCACCAGCAGGGCCGTCATGAACAAAAACGTCGCGTGCAGCAGCGGGTTGCTCTTCCCATCCAGCGGGTTGGCGTGGGTCTTGTACTGGGTGAATCGCATCGAGGCGTCCGGGTGGCATTGCCGGCACGTGGCCAGGATGTGGTTGCGCGAAAGGTGCGAATTCGGGTTGGAGGGTGGCAGCACGTCGTGGTGGCCGTGGCAGTCATAGCAGGCGGCCACGTCGGAGGCGACATTGGGTTTGCCCAGGGCCATGGCCTTGCCGTGATAGGTGTCGCGATAATGCGCCAGGCGGTCCTGGTGGCACTTGCCGCAGATCTCGTCACTGGCCATCTTGAAGTGGCCGTTCTTGGGGGTCTCGATCTGGTGCGCCGTGTGGCAGTCCGAACAGACCGGAGCGTGCTTGCCGTCCTTGGCCACAATCTGTCCGTGGACGCTTTGCCTGTAAATCTGTTCGATCTTGACGTGGCACTTCCCGCACGTCCTGGCGATGTTCGCCGTGTTAATCGGCGAGTCCCGGTCCACCGCCCGCTTGATGTCATGCACCCCGTGGCAATCGTTGCACGACGGGGCGACAATCAACCCCATCTTGAGCAGCGCCCGGCCATGAATGCTGTCCATATACTGGGCCGCGGCCTCCGGAAACTTTATCTGATACTCCCGAGTCAGCCCGGGATTGCTGTGGCACGAGGCGCACGTCGCCGGGAGGTTCAACTTGAACACGGGCGAATCGGCGTGCTTGGCCGGCAGGATGTTGTGGCTGCCGTGGCAATCCGCGCAACCGGCCGCCCCGGAGGCCCCCAGAGTATGGCTCGCTCCATGGATGCTCGTGGCATAGTCCCGCGCCTCCGGCTTATGGCAGGCCCCGCAATTCACCGCCTTGGCCGGAACGTTGTCGTCCGGGTGTTTCTCCGAAATATCGGCATGGCAGCTCGCGCAGGTGTTGGTCTTGTGAACCGTCGTGGCCAGCTTCGCCTCGTCCACGAACAGGGAAACCTCCTTGCCGGCGGCATTGGTCGTGGTCAGGCTCTTGTCCCCATGGCATTCCAGACAGGCGCTGTTAGGCCCCTTGGCCGCCAGCGCGCCACACGCCCCCAGCCATAGCCAGACCGGCAGCAGCACATACGCGGTGAACCGCGCCCGGTGGCTGTCATAGTTGCCTTGCATCGGATTGTCAGAGAGTCGCCCGGAATCTAGAGTCCGCCGTTGTGGCAGTCGTTGCAGGCCCCCTCCACCTCGTCCCCCGGGATGTTTGAACTTCTGGCCCGTGGGCGTGAGTTCTGCAGCTTGTCCCCGTTCCCCTGGGCGAGGATGGTATGGCAGGCATTGCAGTCATTGGCCTTGATCGTGCGTTGCCGTCCGCCGTCTGGTGCCGCCCATCGTGGCACCGGAAACAGCCCGGCCAGTCCTTGTGGCCAATGTTATCCGGATACGTCCTCCAGTCGGCCTGCATCTCCGGAAAGAAATTATCCTTGTATATCTGCTGGATGACCTGGATAGCGCCGTGCAGGCGCGGGTCGTTGGGGTAGCGCACCGACAGGAAAGTGGCGATGCCTTGCAGGGCCTGCGTTTCGTTCGTATAGGGGCGCGTCAGGGCATAGACCGCGTTGGTCTTCACGTAAGGCAACGAACGGTCCAGGTTGGTCAGGGCAATCGCCAGGTTCACCGCGCCGTCCGCCGTCTGGTAGCGATGGGCCGGGCGGTTGTGGCAATCCATGCAATCCATCCGGCGCACCTCCGCCGGGTCCACCTGGTTGGTGAAATTGGGCGAACGGAATTCGGTCACCACCCCCTGCTCCAGGTCGGTCATCCGCACCCAGGGAATCTTCTGCCGTCGGTCGTCGGTGGCGACATACTCGATGCGGTTGCCTACGTTCATGTGCCAATGAATGCCCCCAACCGGACCGTGCGTCGGATCCCCGCCCCCCACGTTGAGCAGCATCTGCACCGTGAAGGGCGTGTTGGTCTCGTCGCCCAGGAAATACCAGTACGTCCGTTCGAGGCTCCCGACGAATTTCGAGGGCCAGTGGCATTCCTCGCAGGTCTCCTGCGCCGGGCGCAGGTTCTTGATATTCGGGGGAATCGGACGCGGGAACTTGTCCGCCAGGGTCGCATACACCTGGTAGGTGCCCGAGAGCTTCGAGCGAACATACCACTTGGCCCCCTTGCCGATGTGGCACTCGGCGCAGGCCACCCGCGCGTGTGGCGAGTGCAGATACGTCACCAGCTCCGGCTTCATCACCCCGTGGCAGGTCTGGCCGCAGAAGGGGACCGATTCCGTAAACCGGTAGGATCTGGTAGCTGCCGATCGCCGAAATCAGCAAAAAAACCACGCTCCCCGCCAGAAAAAACCCGAGCATCCGCCGGTCGCGCGGGCGGGTCAGGTCTATCCGCAACGGGGGCAGCGGCCCCGCGCTCCTGGCCAGTTGGCGCCGCCGCCACAGCGCCCCCGCCACCCCCAGCACCAGCCCGATCGCCAAAAAAAACGGCGCCACCAGGTATGTCAATATCCCAATATACGGATTGGCAAAGTGCGCCAGCGAATCCAGCAACAGCAGCAGCAGAAAGGAAAACAGGCTCCCCACCATCACCACCAGGCCCGTCAGGCTCAGCCAATTGCGAAACACCGATAATGGATGCGGCCCGGGCGGCCGGAGAAGAGACTTCAGAATTCATGATGCAAAAGCACGAAACGCAACCGGCAACTCCACACGCTGCCTGGGCCCTTTAGGCCCATAGGCTCTGACGATGGGTCACGCCCCGGAACCCGGGCGGCCCGCCCAAGGCCGGGTCCCGGGCACCCGTGGAGCCGGCTTCCAGCCGGCGGTTCACCGCCGCCCGGGCCGCCCGCCCAAGGCTCGGTCCCGGGGCGGGCTGTCAAACGGCCCTACTTCTTCTTGAATGTCCGCAGGTAGGCGAGCACGGCTTTGACGTCGCTATCCGACAGGTCCTCCGCCGGCTTCATCACTTCCTTGCCTTCTTTGTCTTTGTAGCCCTTCTTGACCGCCTTGATGGCGTCCTCGTCCTTGAGCTCATCCTGCACCTTGGCGCTGGTATAGTCTTTGGCGCCAACCTTCTTGCCCATCTTGGTCTCGCCTTTTCCGTCCGGGCCGTGGCACTTGGCGCAGTTCTTCTCGTAAAGGGCCTTCCCCTCCGCCGCCCCGGCAGACACGGCGCCCGCCGCCATAACCGCAACTAAGAGTATGAGTGATTTTTTCATGCGCATTACATTTGTTGTTTCTTATCGTACCCACGCAACATCTTCGCGCGCGTGGACCCCATTGTCCGCCAACGCCAGGCCATGAGCATTTCAAATATTGCTAAAAAGTAAACATTTTTTGTCTTGTCATTCTTCTTCCCCAGCGCCAGGGCCTCCGGCGCGAGTTGAAGATTAACTCATTTTTGCTCTCATCTGGTCAACAATCCCTTTCCCAGCGCGCCAACCCGGACGCGCCCCGCGCCTTGCGCCCCGCGCCGGGTCAAAGCCGGGCGTGTGAGCCATCGCAGAACGGCGCGTTCTTCGAGTTCAGAACAGCTCCGTTAGGAGCGCCATGTTTATAGTCAAAGCTTCCGAGCCGCCCTCGCTTTCGCCCACCTCGCCTTGGCCGCAAGTGAAAGTGCCTTCTTATGGGCAGCGGAAAGCTTCTTCTTCGGCTTTTCACCCGGCTCGACTTCCGCCGCTGCCTTCGTGCTCTTCCTCCCCATTCTTAGCGCCGCCCATCTTGCCTTGGCCGCAGCACTAATGTTGGCGCGACCCTCCGCACTGACCTGCTTTCTCTTCTTCCTCCTCCTCCCATTGGCGGGCGCTTGAGGCGCTGGAGTGGCGGCAGCTTGAACGGGAGTGGGAACGTCACCGCCCAAAAGCTGATGCAGTTGATTTTGCAGCGCGTCAATATTCTCTTTGAGGTCGGCTGCCTTCCGTAGTTGTTCCGGGGTCACATGGCTTATGTCCATATAGGCGCAGTGTGGCGGGGATGCTGGGAAAGTCAAGCATCCAAGCTTGAACCGGGCTCTGGCCGGCTCTATACCCGTTGGTCATGCAGATTCAGCAATGTCTTTCCGACCGGGCGGCCTTGGCTTTTTGCCTCGCCGTTCTCCTGGCCGCCGGCGCCGCCACGGCGGAGGTGTGCAACCTCAAGCTCGTCACGGACGCTTCTCCCGATTACTCGGATTTGCCTTCCTTTCTCCACAGCGCGACGGCCAGGTGGGGGAGTCCCCAGGAGAAATGCTGGGCGCTGTTCTACTGGAACCACATCGGGCGCCGCCAAACGGCCCCGATGATGCTGCACGGCCTCGAGTTGACCGATCCCATCCGCCAATTCAATGACTACGGCTACACCATGTGCAGCACCATCTCCGGGGTCAATTGCGCCCTTTGGCATAACCTGGGGTTGCCCGTCCGGTTCTGGGACATTTCCCTTCACACGGTCCCGGAGGTCTTTTATGGCGGACGTTGGCACATGTACGACAACTCGATGAGCGCGCTCTATACCTTGTGCGATGGCGCCGGTATTATTATTTCAATTGGGACTACGGCCATCGTTATATCCTCAACCTCAAGGAGAACGAGTCCTACACCCGGCTACCAGGGCACCATCTATCCGGCGGTCGCCGGAGAGGATGCCTGGCTGGTCTATCGCCTGGACGCCCCGGCGGACATCACCCGGGTCAATTACGGCGGTCGATTCTACAACCGCGCCCCCAGGAGCCACGTGGACCTGCTCTACTCCCTGGATGCCGGGCGGACCTGGAGGAAGTCCTGGTCGCTCCGGCGCACTGCGCCGCCCTGGGACGTTATCCATTACGAAACGCTCGAACTCCCCGGGGGACACCGCTCGGTCTGGCTGAAATACTTGATGAACACCACCGAAGCGGCCCCCGCCGGGTGCAGCATCTATGCCGTGCGGATGGAGGCCGCCTACCTCCCGCTCGACACGGCATTCAGGCCGCTGGAGGTGACCTTCAACTGGTCGGAGCGGCAGAAAGACCGTACCTTGGTCGAGCGCAGCCACAGACAAACCGTGCCCCGTTTGCCGTTCAGGTACACCATCAACGTGGGCGGAGAGGATCACCCGGTCATCACCCTGGACCTGGGCACGCCGGCCCCCTGCGCCAGCTTCGCCATGAATCTGCACGGCTATCCCTGGTGGGACTCCCTCAAAGGCGAGGTCCGGGACCGGGTGGAAGTCCTCACTTCCCTTGACGGCCAGGAGTATCGCTCCCAGGGGTTTCTCAAACTCAACTTCTTTTGGAAAGACCTCCCGGCGAACTATATGTGGACCGACGAGGAAACCATGACCTCCGGCACCTTCCGCCTCATCCCGGACCGACCCGTAACGACGCGCTTTGTTCAATACCGCATCGCCAACAAGCGGTTCTTCGATTGCGCCGGGTTGGAGGTGCTGGACGCGATTGGGAGCGCGCCCTTCGACCTGCGCATCGCCCTGCCCGACGAGGCCGGACCGGCCGTCAGCCTGGCCCCCGCCGATGACGGCTCGGAGCCTTCCCGTTCCTCCTTCCGAAAGGACAAACCTTGACGCAGACACCGCAAAGCTGCGCGTTGATGCCCGGTCTGGCCTTGAATTCCAGCGTCTGTTGGACGCACCGGCTGAAGTGGAGCGCATCATCGCGCTCTCCATAACGATCCTCGGTGCGGATGTTCTTTATCGCGGATGCCGGACACGCCTTGGCGCATTCCTTGCACGTGCCGCACCTGTTCTTCAGGGGCTTGTCAAAGGTCAACGGCATGTCCGTCAGCAAGGTCGAGAGCCTGATACGGGGACCGTATTGCGGGCTTACGATCAGGAGGCTCTTGCCCTGCCAGCCGAGGCCGGCCAGGCGCGCGACGGCTTTATGGGAAATGCGGCCCAAGAGGTTGCTCTCGTCCACAATCTGAGAGGCCGCGATGCCGCACGCCGAAAAGCCTCGTGAGGCGACCCACTTCGCAAGCTGGGCCGTGATGCGATCCAACCTGGCGTTGACCGCGCAGTAATGCCGCGCGTAGGCGGGCGTGGGAGCCCCTTCAATGCTGTCAACGATTGCGTCATCCAGGTGAACCGCAACCGACACCGCGTTGGTGAATTGGTCGAGGGCCTGCGGTGGCAGCATGGTTCCTTCCGCTTTAAAAGGCCCCAGATCGGCCACGCCGACGACGTCCGCGCCCGCCTCTCTGGCGGTCGCTTTCAGTTCTTCCGTTCGTTCCATAGCCTGGCAGCAGTGCTGAGGGAATCTGGTCTGGAAGTCGAGGAGTCTCCAGCAGCAAGGTCTGGCTCTTGTCAGGGGCGCAGCGCGGCTCCGGCGCGTCTCGGCGCTGCTGAGGTCCGGGCTGGATTTGGCGTTTGCACGTGGAATCTGCTACCGGCCGCGCCGCTGAAAAACAAAAAGAAGGAGTTGGAGTTGCGCATGACCGGGCGAGGTGTCAGGAAAGCGCGTGAGGGGGTTTATCACCGAGGCATTTGGCGCGCCAGCGCCTGAAATTGATCGCCGTTGGATCGAGATACACCGAGCCGTCCCGCAGTTTCGTGGTGCCAACGAGGTTCGTGTTGTAGGTTTCCGTTCGTCTGCTCCCGGTCACGGCGTTGACCTTGCTGCCCACGTAGGTCCAATCCGGCTGGGGATGCGTATGGCCATTGAGCACGGCAAGCATGATGTGCATGAATTTGATGTGGCATGTCTCGCGATCAATTCGGTAACATGCGACCATGTGCCAGCCGGAATGGCCGTTGTGGCTTTCGCCGCCTTTGCCGATTTGGATAGTTGATTTTACTTCTAACCCGACGGGCTTGCCCTCCTCCAGGACCTCAGGATTGATTAGGTCCGGGTAAGCCTGATGTGAGTTGTGCTTGTACGGCGAATGGTCGTTGAGTGCGTCGCAGAGAATGTTCGACACCAGGCCGCTGAAGTTGTTTCCCTGGATGTAGTCGTACAGTGGTTTTGCCCCGGTCGAAAGAAGATTGCTGTTGATGACCGCGAGGACGCGCTGGGCGGCGTTCATCGCCAGCTCGAGGTGCGAGAGCTCGAGCCCGGGTGGCAGCGGGGCTTGCGGACGGAAGCATTCCTTGTTGGCCGTTGGGATAGGGGCGGTGGTTTCCTCGGCGAATGCCCCCGAAACCAACTGTGGCAACGGGCAGTTCAGCGCCATCCCGAGTGAATCGAGGACGTCGATGGAGAAGTTCTCACGACCGTTTTCGAGGCCTGAGAGGTATTGGTAGGTGATGCCGGTTTTGCGGGCCAACCGCTCCTGGGTGAGGTTCGCCTGCTCACGCAGTTTGCGCAGGAACCGGCCCAGAATCGTTTTCGCATCCATTTCGCCTTTAGTTGATACACACTTTTTGCTTGCTTGTCTTTCGCCTATAGTTGAAATAGAGGGCATGTATCGGATCGAGCAGGCGGACTGTTTTGAGTGGCTCCGGGCGTGCCCGGCCGGGTCGTTTCAGGCCGTTTGCACCGACCCGCCGTACGGCATCCTGGAATTCACGGAGAAGGAGGTTGCGAAGCTGCGCGCCGGGCGCGGCGGGGTATGGCGCCTGCCGCCGAAGATGGGCGGCAGCCATCGCGACCCGCTGCCGCGGTTTACGGTGCTCACCGAAGACCACAAGCAGCATTTGCGCGATTACTTTCGCGAATGGGGCAAGCTCCTCCTCCAGGTGCTGGCGCCCGGGGCGCACGCTTGTGTGGCCGGGCATCCGATTCTGCAACATCACGTGCAGGGCGCAATGGCGCAGGCGGGGTTCGAGGTGCGGCCGGCCATCATGCGGCTCTACTACGGCTTCCGCGGCGGTGACCGGCCCAAGAATGCGGAGGCGGAGTTCCCCGAGGTGTGCGTCAGCCCCAAGGGCGCCTATGAGCCATGGATGCTGTTTCGGAAACCCATCGAGGGCGGCACCGTGGCGGAGAACCTGCGGCGGTGGAAGACGGGGGCTTTGCGCCGGCTCTCACCAGACAAGCCGCTGCCGGACGCCCTTCCGAGCGGGCGAACTCCGAAACGCGAAGCGGCGATTTCGAACCATCCGTGCCTCAAGCCGCAGCATTTCATGCGCATCATCGTGCGCGCCCTGCTCCCGTTGGGCGAGGGAACGATTCTCGATCCGTTTATGGGGTCGGGATCCACCATTGCGGCCGCAAAAGCTATAGGGTACACATCGACCGGGCTGGAGATCGATTCGGCATACTTCCATCTTGCCGAGAAAGCGATTCCGCGCCTCGCGGCGCTCTATCCACAGTTCAAAGGTCAGGAGATTGAGGTGGAGCTTAACGGTAACGTGGAACGGGAAGCGCCGGAGGGGCAGTTGGCGCTGGTTTTGGCGGAGACGGCGCCCGGGTACGGCAGGGAGCATCGAGCGGCCAAATGGTGCTCGACCCCCTGACCCCGCTTCCGAGTTGTTGAAACCATCCCCGTCCCCGGTCACGTTTCCTGGGCGTCACGCACGATCTTCTCGGCGCGGCCGTACGAGCCCAGATTGAAGACATTGATGTAACCCATCCTCTTGAGTTGCCGCCTGGCGAGGGCACTCCGCGTTCCGCTCAGACAATGCAACAGCAGGACCTGGCCTCTGTCAGGGGCGCGGCGCGGCAGCTCATGGCTCAAACTTCCAAGTGGGATGTTCACCGCACGGGGCAAATGAGCCGAATCGAACTCCCCAGGACCACGGACATCCACGACCAAGGCGCCCTGCCGCAACAATTGGCGGGCCTTTTCTGCCGGGACGAACGACACCCGGTTCAGACCAAACAGCCCAATCAACACCGCGGCGACAATCACTAACAGCATCCAGTTCATAGGCTTGCGGATGCGGCGGCTACGAGGGAGGTTTGCCGACGCAATAGAGGTGCTGGGCGGTGCGGATAAACAACTGGCCGTGGGCGACGGCGATCGAGGAACGGACGGGGCCTTCGCCCATTGAAACCGTCGAGAGAATCTTGAACTCCTGGCCCGCGTCCAGCACCACTGCCGTGCCCTGCTCGCTCAGGCAATAAATCCTCCCGTCGGCCCCCGTGGGCGAGGCGCGGAAAATCTCGCGCAGGCCGAGGTTGCCCTGCCAGAGCTTCTGGCCGGTCTTGGGGTCAAGGCAAGTCATCATCTGGCGATCGCCGTCCAGGACGTAGAGCTTGTGGCGATAGGCCAGGGGCGTCACGCAATCGCTGGGGAATTCCTTGAATTGCCACGCCAGTTCGGTGTCGGTCACCAGGCCCTTGCCGCCATCCCGGATGCCCAGCACGGGATCGCGCTTTGGGCCGCAGGCGATGATCATGCCCTCGGCCACCACGGGCGAGGGGACAATCCGCCAGGATCTTTCACCCCGGGCGTTGAGGCCCCCGCAACGCCAGATTTCCTCCCCATTGGCCGGGGAGTGGGCGGTCACATAGTTGCCACCCACCACGAGGATTTCCGCGCCGCTGGTCCCTGCCCACGGAATCGGCGTGGTGTAGGCCTCCTGGGACTCGGCGACGGCGTCGGTGGGGCGGACGTGGCGCCAGACGTTCCGGCCGCTCGCCGGGTCCAGGCAGAGCAGGAACGAGTCGCGGGCGGCCGTGTCGTCGCGCCCCGGGGACGCTCCGTCCCGGGGAGCGCTCTGGATCACCTCGACGTAAAGGCGGCCGCCGTAGAGCATCGGGCTCGAACCGTAAAGCCAATTGATGGACAAAGGGCCGTAGTCCTTGGCCAGTTGCCGGCGCCAAAGTTCCTTGCCCGAGAAATCGAACGCCGCCAGGTCGCCCGTGCCGAAGAGGATGAACACACTCTGACCGTCCGTCAAAGGCGAGGGGGAGGCCATGTTGTTGCGGCCCTTCTCCCGGTCGCCGGCGGCCACGACCTTCTGCCAGCGCAGCTTGCCCGTCTTGCGTTCGAGGCAAATCAGGAGCAGGTTTTTCTCCTGGTCGGGACTCGAGACGAACACGGAATCTTCCCAGATCACCGGCGTGGCCCCGCTAAAGCCCGGCAACGCCGCCGCCCAGGCGACGTTGTCCGTCTTGCTCCACTGGCTGGGCAACCCCGCTTCGGTGGTCGAACCGTTGAAAAAGGGCCCGCGCCACTGGGGCCAGTTCTCCGCGCGCGCGCCAACCGCCAGCACCAGGGCCAGGCCGGCCCCGCAAACAACAAGTCTCATAGTGCCATAAAGTGGCCCTACTTCGCTTGGAAGACAAGGCGAAACCGGGCCTGGGGCACAGGGCCAGTGACGAAGTCGCCGAAACGGGCCCCGTTCCCTGACTGTAGGAGACGACGTGAGGAGTCTCTAATTTATAACTTTTTAGCGCGTTTTGACCGGCTTTTAATTAGCGCCCCAGGCCGTCCGCCTGCATCTTCCTGGCGCACAAGATTTGTCATGATGGACCTCATTTATATCGGAGTAGTGGTGCTGTTCTTTGTCGTGGGCGGCTGGTACGTCCGGGCCTGCGACAAAATGTGAGGCAACGCTTATGGAAAATGTAATTGTCGGCATTGTCGCTCTGCTGCTGTTCGTTTACTTGCTCGCGGCCATGATTCGGCCCGAGAAATTCTAAGGGAACCGCTATGCGCGCGATTGATTGGTTGCAGCTTGGAGTGTTTGTGGCGGCCGTGGCGCTGATCACAAAACCGATGGGGCTTTACTTGGGCCGGGTCCTGGATGCAAAGGGCCGGACTTGGCTTGATCGGGTTTTCAAACCTTTAGAGCGACTCACCTATCGGCTGATGGGAGTCAAACCCGACAAAGAGCAGGATTGGAAACAATATGCGTTTGCCATGCTGCTCTTCAGCCTGGTGAGTTGCCTGTTCACTTATGGGATTCTGCGGCTGCAGAAGTGGCTGCCGCTCAATCCCCAGGGCTTCGGGCCGGTGAGTCCGGACCTGGCCTTCAACACCGCCACGAGCTTCACCACCAACACCAACTGGCAGAGCTACGCTGGCGAGGCGACGATGTCCTATCTCTCCCAAATGGTCGGGCTGGTGATTCATAACTTCGGCTCGGCGGCGACCGGGATTGCGCTCGCGGCGGCGTTGGTGCGCGGCATTGCCCGCCATTCGGCCCAGACGCTGGGCAACTTCTGGGTGGACCTGGTGCGGACGGTTTACTACCTGTTGCTGCCCATCTGCGGGGTGTTTGCCGTGGTCCTGGTGTCCCAAGGCATGATTCAAAACTTCAAGCCCTACACCAAGGCCAAGCTGACCGAAGCGTTCACCACGCAGGTTGCCAAGACGGACGAAAAAGGCCAACCGGTGATGACCAACGTCGCCGTAATGGTGCAAGCGCCGAAGTTGGACGAAAAGGGCCAACCGGTGATGACCAACGGCGTGGCCGTGATGGTGGACGTGCCTAAGCTCGACGAGAAAGGCAAACCCGTGATGACCAACCTGCAGGTCATGGTGGATCAGAAAGTGGACGAACAGGTCATCGCGCAGGGGCCCGTGGCCTCGCAGGTTGCCATCAAAATGCTGGGGACCAATGGCGGCGGATTTATGAACGCCAATGCGGCGCATCCGTTCGAGAATCCCACGCCCCTCTCGAACTTCCTTCAAATGCTCTCCATCTTCGCCATCGGCAGCGGGCTGACCTACTACCTGGGGCGGATGGTCAAGAACCAGGCGCACGGATGGTCCGTGTGGGCGGCGATGATGGCTTTGTTCCTGGCCGGAGTGTTTGTGTGCTGGCACTCGGAAGCGGCCGGCAATCGCATCCATCAGCAACTCGGGGTCGCGGCGGCCGGCGGCAATATGGAAGGCAAGGAGGTCCGCTTCGGCATTTTCAACTCCGCCCTCTTTGCGACGGTCACGACCGATGCCTCGTGCGGGGCGGTCAACTCGATGCACGATTCGTTCATGGCGCTGGGGGGATTCGTGCCGCTCTTCAACATTCAGCTTGGCGAGATCATCATCGGCGGCGTTGGGGCCGGCCTTTACGGCATGCTCGTCTTCGTGGTGCTGGCGGTGTTCATTGCCGGCCTCATGGTGGGACGCACCCCTGAATACCTCGGCAAGAAAATCCAATCCTACGACGTAAAAATGGCGATGCTGGCGTTGCTGGTCCTGGCGGTGTCGATCCTTGGATTTGCGGCCTGGGCCTCGGTGAGCAAGTGGGGTTTGGCCGGATTGAACAACAACGGTCCGCATGGCCTGAGTGAGATACTCTATGCCTACAGCTCCGCCAATGGCAACAACGGCAGCGCCTTTGCCGGGCTCAACGCCAATACACCCTGGTACAACACGACGCTCGGCCTGGCCATGCTCATTGGCCGCTTTTTGATGATTATCCCCATCATGGCCCTGGCCGGCTCCCTCGGACGGAAGAAAATCTCACCCCCAAGCGCAGGGACCTTCCCGGTGGCGGGCGGCACCTTCGTCGTCTTGCTCCTGGGCACGGTGCTGCTGGTCGGAGCGCTGAACTTTCTGCCTGGCCTGACCCTGGGACCCATTGTGGAACACTTCCTGACCGCCCAGGGCAAGCTCTATTGACGGGAGGCAACTATGACACACAAAGCTCCTTCTCTATTTGACATTGTAGGAGACGACGTGAGGAGTCTCTGACTGATTGGCAACTATGACCCACAAAGCTCCTTCTCTATTTGACTGGAACATCGTCGGCCCAGCGATTGGGGACTCAGTCCGCAAGCTCGATCCCCGGTTGATGGTCAAGAACCCGGTCATGTTTGTGACCATGGTCGGCGCCGCGCTGACCACCGTGGGCATCCTTTCCTGCGCTCCGGGCGAGCGCGGCTTCATCGGGCAACTGGCTGTCTGGCTCTGGTTCACCGTCCTGTTCGCCAATTTTGCCGAGGCGGTCGCCGAGGGCCGAGGCAAAGCCCAAGCGGACGCTTTGCGCAAGGCGCGGAAAGATACAATCGCTCGCCGCACGCGCAACGGCCGGGAGGAAAGGGTTCCCGCCCCTGAACTCCAGAAAGGCGACCTGGTCGTTTGCGAGGCGGGCGACACGATCCCGGCCGACGGCGACGTGGTTGAGGGCATCGCCAGCGTTGATGAATCGGCGATTACGGGGGAATCCGCGCCGGTCATCCGCGAAAGCGGGGGCGACCGCAGCGCGGTGACCGGCGGCACGCGCGTCATCAGCGACCGCATTGTCATCCGGGTCACACAGGAGAAGGGGCAGGCCTTTCTGGACCGGATGATCGCGATGGTCGAGGGGGCCCGGCGGCAAAAGACCCCGAACGAGATAGCCCTGACGATTTTGCTGGCGGCCCTCACGTTCATCTTCCTGCTCGTGTGCGTCACGCTAAAGCCCTTTGGCATTTACTCCGGGGTCGTCTTCTCGGTGCCGGTGTTGGTGGCGCTCCTGGTCTGCCTCATCCCCACGACCATCGGCGCGTTGCTCAGCGCCATCGGCATCAGCGGCATTGACCGGCTCATCCGGCGCAACGTGATGGCCACCAGCGGGCGGGCCGTCGAGGCGGCGGGGGACGTGGACGTGCTGCTGCTCGATAAGACCGGCACCATTACGCTGGGCAATCGGATGGCCACGGCCTTCATCCCGGCGCCCGGCATCAGCCCGGAGCGGTTGGCCGATGCCGCGCAACTCGCTTCGTTGGCGGATGAGACTCCCGAAGGGCGCTCGGTCGTGGTCCTGGCCAAGCAGCAGTTCAATTTGCGCGGCCGCGAGGTGGCCGAACCTCACGCGCAATTTGTCCCGTTCACCGCCCAAACCCGGATGAGCGGCGTGGACTTTTTTGAGGACGCCGTGGCGGCGCGCAGCGGGTCGCGCGTGGCTGAAGCGGTCGCCGCCGGCGGCCCCGACGGCGCATTTCCGGCCGCCCGGAGTGCCGGCCGCTCGATGGGCCGGGGGGCTGGACCTGGCCGGCCGGCGACTCGCAGCATTCGCAAAGGCGCGGCTGACGCCATGCGCGTTTACATTGACCGGCTCGGCGGAAAAGTCCCCCACGCCGTCACGCAGGCCATCGAAGAGATCTCGCGTTCGGGCGGCACGCCGCTGGTGGTGGCTGAAGCCGCGGAAGTCCTGGGCGTGGTTCAGCTCAAAGACGTGGTCAAGGGCGGAATCAAGGAGCGGTTTGCCCAGTTGCGCAAAATGGGCATCCGCACCGTCATGATAACGGGAGACAACCAGTTGACGGCGGCGGCAATTGCGGCCGAAGCGGGCGTGGATGACTTCATCGCCCAGGCGACGCCCGAGGCCAAGCTCAAGCGCATCCGCAGCGAACAAGCCGCCGGCCACCTTGTCGCCATGACGGGCGACGGCACGAACGACGCCCCGGCGCTGGCCCAGGCCGATGTGGGCGTGGCCATGAACACGGGCACGCAAGCGGCGCGCGAGGCCGGCAACATGGTGGACCTGGACAGCAACCCGACCAAGCTCATCGAGATCGTTGAAATCGGCAAACAGCTTCTCATCACCCGCGGTTCCCTCACTACCTTCAGCATCGCCAACGATGTGGCCAAGTATTTCGCCATCGTGCCGGCCATGCTCATGGCCACCTTCCCGGCAATAGCGCCCCTCAACATCATGCGCCTGCATAGCCCGACCAGCGCCATCCTCAGCGCGGTGATTTTCAACGCCCTCATCATTATCGCTCTCATCCCGCTCGCGCTCCGGGGCGTGGTGTACAAGCCCATCGGCGCCCTGGCCATCCTCCAGCGCAACCTGCTCATTTACGGCCTGGGCGGTGTCCTCATTCCCTTTATCGGCATCAAACTCATCGATTGGATTATCACCTGGCTCAAGCCCGTTTAAGCTTATGAAAAAACTCCTCCCTGAACTCCATAGCGCCCTCCTGGCCACCCTCATGCTGGGGGTGGTTTGCTGCGGGCTTTATCCCCTGGTGGTCTTTGGGATTGGCCAGGCCCTGTTCCCTGACAGGGCCAATGGCAGCTTGATCCGGGATTCCGTTGGAACCATTCGCGGCTCGCGCCTCCTTGGCCAGCAATTCACCGGGGACAAATACTTTCATTCGCGCCCCTCCTCTGCGGGAAACGGTTACGACGCCACCAGTTCGGGCGGCAGCAACCTGGGCCCGACCTCCCAGAAGCTGCGCGACAGCATCGCTCAAAACCTCGCCGATTACCGCTCCCAGAACGGCCTGGCCACCAATGCGCCCGTTCCCGCCGACGCCGTCACCGCGTCGGCCAGCGGCCTGGACCCGCATATCAGCCCCGAAAACGCCGAGCTCCAGGTGGCTCGCGTCGCCAAAGCCCGCGGCCTGAGCCCGGAGGCCATCCGCAATCTCATCCGCCAAAACACCGATGCTCCCGCCCTCGGCCTGCTGGGTGACCCCGGCGTAAATGTCTTGGCGCTTAACCTGGCCCTTGACCGCCTCCCATCGGCCGCCGCCGCCCAGCGATGAGACGCGCGGCCCGCCGGCCATGCTCGCCCCTTTGCTCATCGCCATTCCGGTTCTCTCGCCCCTGCTGCTTCGCCGACCACTTGACCCCCCAATAAAGCGGCCCGAGGGCGCTCCCGCCCAATACCACCCCAAAGAGCCATAGTGCATTCGGATTGAAGGCCGCAGCCGCGCCAAACTGGCCACGCCAGATCGCCACGAACGCGCGGGACATGCCGCAAAACCAGCAATGCGCATGAGCAGGACGAGCTGAATTGCCCGAGACCCGTGGCAGCTCTCCGAGCCATTTCCACACCAGCGGATGCTGCGCCGCAAACGACACGACCGCTAGGGCTGCAGTGTGACCCGGACCGTCCCAAACCGGCTGGCCTCGCTGCCGGTCGCCGCGGCGTCGTCGATGCTGACCCGTTCCCAAATGGAATCGATGGCCGTTACCGTCTCGGAGTCGGTGGCCGGTTGCCGGTTTGCCGGCGGGGAAAGCGTGCTGGTGAAGAACACCCGGTAGATAATGGAATCGGTATTCTTCCGTCTGAGGTACTCCAACCGGAGCCGGCGGTTTCCAGAGGCGCCGATGAGGTTGACATTGGGGAGGCCGCTCGTGCCAGGTACCATAAGGCAAGCTGAACCCGCCCGGGAGAGTTGGGTTCAGATTGCAGGCGTACTTCACGGCGTTTATAATACCGTCGCCTGCCGGGTCAGCCTCGGGCAGGGCGTTGGTCCCGCTCAGGCCCCAGTCGCCTGCCCATATATAGTAGCCATTGGTGGTCACCTTGAACTCCGCGTAACCCCAGGCGCTGGTCAGACTGAGGGAGTCCCTTGTGCGGACGAAGGCCCGGTAGGTTCCGACTTGCGCAGGTGATTTCAGGCCCGTCGTGATCACGTCTTCGACGCCGTTGTCAAACGGAGGGGTGATGGCATCCATGGCGTAGATTGTCCCCGTCGGGGCGGTATCACCTGCGCCGCCCAGACCGCAATCCGCGCCGGCGATGAACCTCGTGCGCAAGACCTCGAACGGAATGGCGCGGGTCGGGCCCCATAATCCCCGGCTGCTGCAGGCGCGGAGGAACAGAGTATGGTTGCCCATGACGAGGCCGCTGATCGGAACGGTGGTCGCAGTGATCAACTCTTGCACGGAGCCCATCACGCCGTCCACAGGCTCAAGCGGGGTGGCCTTGCCTAAACCCGGGTCGGTGTCGATGTAGTATTCGGCTGCGGCCACGGTCGGCCGGTCATAAACGTACAGGAGCATGGGAGGATACGTGCCCCACACGCCGGTCGAGCTTTTGGCACGCACATAGACCAGGTGTGGGCCAACCTTCAGACTGCTCGTGGCCACGGTGACCTGGCCAGTCTCCTCCGTGCTGTTGTAGGCCCCGTCCAAAGGCGGGATGGGCGTCGCCAGTCCTTTGCCTGGGTCCGTGTCAATGTAGTACTCCATGGCCGTCACGCTCGCCGCGTGGGCCGGGTTCGCGCAGCCGAGCCACATCAGCCACGCCAGCGCCTTCAAAACGCCTCCGAAAAAGCCGGTGCCGCCGCGCGCCGGCCCCGTGGCGCCGCTTTCAATGCCTGCCGCCTCGCGGACTTCCAAATTCGTTTTCATGGTCTCACCTACTCGGTGCGGGCGGTGGCCCGGACCACAATGTTGCTCCCTGGCCGAACCTGGGGCGGGTCAATGGTGACGTTCACCACGACCGGGCCGGTGAAGGGATCGCGCCACCAGTTGCGCGCCTCCGGCCCACCGTATGCGCCCATATCGCAGCGAGAGCCATCGGGGTCGTTGTAGAAGCTCGCAGGGTGGCCCGCGTTCACGCAGGGCGAGCCCTGGCTCGTGAAGCGGTAGTTCTTGGTCACGTCAACCAGTGGATCAACCCCGATGCTATGGGAACCGAGATGCGAGAGCCAGTCTCCTAGGGCGTTTGCAGCAATTCCGCAAGGTGGGGTGCGCCGCCGCTTTACTTTCGGAGGCCCAGATTTTTGTCGGCGCCGAGCGCTGTCGTGATGGAGGGGCGGTCGGGCAGAGCCCGCGCGAGACAACACCTCTCCCGCAGTCCCCGAGTCCTCCTTGTTGCGTCGGCCAGTTTGCAAAGAGCAACACCCCGAAAGCGCTCACCCAGGCGGTCGTCAGCCACAGGCAAACCACAAATCCCAAGGCAAGTCCTCCTCCAAAGCCAGATCCAGGTCATGCGCCAGCTCTTTGAGGCTCACCTGGCCCAACCGGACCAGTTGACTGTGGAGCACCGCGTAGGCGCTAAAGAGGACGAAACGCTAGGACTAAAATCAGCATTTGCGCCAACATGGCCACCGGTTCGTGATGGTAGCAATGCTCCAGGTGGTAGAATTGCGTCAGCTCATTGAACGCCTTGTTCTCGATGCCCCAGCGCCGGTGACCGCCCTCATAGACGACCTGGACCGGATAGCCCGCCAAGCCCTCCGATGCCATCCACCACCAGTCGCTGGTCTGGGGTTGATGGGTCATTTTTCCGCCCACCATCTTGTGCTGGATCCACGTCTCCTGCGAGTGGACCACCCGCACTTTGCGGCCGTAGCTCTTGCTGAAGTTCAGGTCTTTGACCTCCCAGAGTTTGACGTGCCGGCCACGGGTTTCGTCGTCAAACTCCAGAGCGGGTTCTTGTCCGGCACTCAGGGCGCGCGCCTCTTGCAAGACCTCCATCCGTTCCTGTTTGAGCACGACGATCCAGGCCCAGCCCAGCTTCTCCACCGCCTTCAAAAAGGGGCCTTGCACATACCAACTGTCAATGGTCACGGCGTTGAAAAAGCGCACGCCGTAAAGCCGGCGAATCCGCCCCAGCAGGCGCAGGCCGGCCTGGGCTTCCTCTTCCCCGGGACCGATAGGCTCCACGTCCACCAGCACGTTGAACTTGGGCCCGTTGATCTGGGCAAAGACATACCGGTGGTAGTATTCGATCACCGTGTGTTTTTGGCCTTGGTCGTCGGTCTCTTGAATCTCCCTCTGGCAGCAGCACGGACAGCAGCGACTGCGACTGTGGAAGTGTTCGTTGGCGTCCAAACTCAGGAGCAGCAGGCCGTTGATTTTACAGCTCTCCAGCGCCTTGTTGGCCTTGAGGTTCTTGTTCACCCCGGCCAGGCCTTGGCGCAAGTCCTCCAGGTAGAAGCGCTCGCTCACATAGTGAAAGGCGTCGTCGCTGATGCGCTCTTGCCAATGGATGAGGTGTTGCCAGCGCCAACGCTTGGTTTGCTTGGAGAGATCCAGGTAACTGCCGACGCGGATGGCCACGCCCATGAGCATGCTCAGCAACAAGGGCCGCGTAGGAATCTTGGCGTAGGGCCGATCGCTGCGCACCCCGCGCACGACCCGGCCCATGGCGAAGACTTTCGTTACGTAGCCCAGAAACTGAGCCAGTTCGTTCATGAAGACGCGGCCACCAGAGGTTCACCACGGCGGAGCAGTTCGCGATTGATTTGGCTGATTTCGTCAAGCACGTGCTGGACCTGGGCATAAGCGGCCACACCTTGGCGTGCTTGGTCGATCTGGCCCGGGGACTTCAGCAAGAGCGATTGCACCTGGCCTTTGGCGAAGCAGCGGTTGAGATAAAAGAACGGGCCGTGCTTGGGGCCACCGGTGTGGCAGCGGCAATTGGCCTTGCCACATTTGAGGAATCGCTCGATTAAGGAGGCGTGGAGGACTCCGGGGGGGAATTGGAAGGAGCGCAGGAGATGGGCCTTTCGCTGGCGGAGGGCCAGGGTCAATGTGCGCTGGAGCGGCTGTATCCTACTCATATATAGATGTAGGATAGCAGAGCGGGCGAGCAATGCAAGCGAAAAAGAAAATGCCTCTGTTTCCGAAAATGCCCTAACTGCCTGTGGTCAGCCAGGTTGGAATTGAAACCCCACCCACCTTACGGAATCGCTGGGGCGTTTGCGCAGGCGCAGTTGTAGTCTCCAAACATGTAGGTTCCCCAGAAGGTAGTGCCATAAAAGGCGTAACTCCCGTTCCGGTACAGGACGTTGTTCAAGGCCGAACTGAAAGTAACGTCGCCACCGCCTCGGTCCGGGACAAACGCCCCGTTTCTGCCATTATCGGCCGCAAGGTTGTTGACGATCTTGGCATCGACCGGCAGGGACAACCCCAGGACGATGCCGTCGGCAGAATTCCCTGTGGAAATGCAATTGGCCACTTTGGTGTTCCCGCCGCCCGTGCTGGCGACAATTCCATTCACGAACCCCTGGACGCGAAAACCGATGAGTGCGGCGTTTTGATTGCCCGTCAGCGTGACGCCGTCACCCGTGCCGTCGGGCGACTGGATTACCGTTACCTCGGGCCCCCGGAGCGATTTGAGCGTGATGCCCGAGAATGTCACCCGTTCCAGGTAGGTGCCCGGATGCACCAGCACCGTGTCGCCGGGCAATGAATCCGCCACGGCGGCACTAATCGTTTGGTAGGGCGCGCTCGGGTCGTTTTGGTTCACTTCGCGCGTTGTCTGTGCCATCGCGCTGCCGGCGAGCAACGCCAGAGCCCAGTGCAAACAAGGCGATTTTCTAAGGTGATGCTTGGCCATATTCATTGTAGGTCCTTTTTGTTGGCGCCGCATGGCAGCCGTTTGGTGATGTTCTTTGCTGTCCATACAAAAACAGATTCCCATTTCCTCCAACCCGAAGGGTTGGCAGAAGGTGGCCGGTGGTCGTTCGGGGCAGAGGGGAACGACCACCGGGTAGGGCGTCCTCAGCCGGTCGCACCCCGGAGGGGTGCCAGAGAATAATGTTGGAATTGCGCCTCAACTTCGGAACTTGTTTTTGCATGAACCCTTAGCGGCTGAACGCCCGATAGAAACGCTGGGGCGCGTTCGAGGCCCCGCAGTTGATGAGGGTGAAGGGACTCACCGGCAGGGTGAAGTTCGTCCAGCACGTCCAGGCATCGGGGTTGGCGAGATTGGATGTGTACTGCAAGATGACGTTCGCTCCCACCGGGCCGGCGATACTCAACGCGGCGGCGCGATTATCGGTCGCGATGCCAAGCTGGAGCGGCTCCACTGGTCGAGCACCCCACACTTGCGGGAACGGGTATTCGCCGTGGGTCAACTGCCTCAAACCGCTGCCATCGGTGTTGATGCTCCACAAGTCATGGTCTCTTTGGAAACAGAAAGTCCGCCCATCCGGCGACCACGCCCCCGCTCCGAGCGTGCCCAAATTCACGTCCGCGCCGCCTACCAGCGGCGTCGGGCAGCCCACGACGGGAGTGCCGTCCAATTGGCGCGCGGTGAGGCTGCTGCCGGTTGGGGTCAGTCGCTGACGTATAGCCACGTACTGCTGGTCGGCGCTCAGGAAGGCCCAATCTGCCTCCCCATTGTTGAAGGGGTCCCAAGGACTCACGTTTCCGCCATCCACGCTGGCCGTGAACATCCTGGCCGGGCTTGGGGGTCCGGACGCATAAAAGGTCCCCTGCGTCGTGACAAACAGGACTTCGTCGTCAGCGCCGCTGGTTAGGCACGTCTCGTCCGCTGTGGCGGGGTCGAGATCCAACCGATGGACTCCGCTGGCGTAGTTGCTGAACAGCACCTCGTCCTTGCCCGGAATCCAAGCGATGGAGCCACAAGGCGTATCGAGATATGTGCCGGCCAACGGCTGCAGTTGACCCCTGTTCAAAGAGCCTGCGTAGAGGGGACCGCAATCGCCTGAAGTGGAGACATGAAAGACCAGGCGGCCGTCCGCGCGAACAGCCGGGGCAGTGATGTACTGGCTCGGCCCTAAGCCGCTGGGCTGGTAGAGGACGGTAGTATTCGAACCATCCGGGCTCAAACCATAAATGGCTTTTGCCGTCTGGGTGTCGCGCCCTTTGGTGATGACCCAGAAGTAGTTTGTGGTTGGAGCTGCCGCCGCGCTGAGGATAACAGCCAGTTCCAAGCTGGGGGTGACGCCATAGCAGATACCGCTAATCGGATCATAGGCCTCGGCCCACACCTCTTCGTTAGTGAGGGGAGAAGCCGGCATCAGGAAATCCACCTGCCCGGTGTCCGGGTGCAAAAGACTGATGCAGGGGGGCTGTGTCACGCCGTCCTTCTGGCCCATGCAATATAGTCCGGCACTGTCGGCGAAGAGCGAGCCCGATTCGTGCCCAAAAGTGTCGGCCAGGGTCGTCTGCGTCCACTGGCTCAACTGCGGATCATAGACCAACACAGTCAGGCTCGCGGATGAAAATGCGCTGTCCAAGCCCATCGCAACGACCAACTTGCCTGCCCAGGCTCCGCAGACCGGCCCGCCGCGCGCGCCAGGCATGTCCGGCGCTGTGGACCACGTGCCAGCGACCGTATCGTAAACGTCCACGCGGCTGGTGGCGTTGGGCCAGTGGATGTTGCCGCCGGCGCAGTAGATCTTGTCGCCGATGACGGCGATGCCGAAGTTGGACCGGGCAATGGGCATATCGGCCAAGCGGGTCCATGAGTTGTTGGTTGGATTGTAGCGATAGGCCGAGGACACGGGCCAGCCCCACCAATACGGTTCATAGATTCCGCCGAAGGAGTAGAGATAGCCGCCGTGGGCCGCCAGGCCGACCGCGCCGAGTTCCTCGGGCAACGGAGCGGCATAGCTCCATTGCTTGCTGGCGGGGTCATAGACCAGCACGGTGTTCACGCAGGTATTGCCGCTGCCCTGCCCGGTGCGCCCGCCCGCCACATAGAGTTTTCCCTCCAACACCGCCGCCCGGATTTCCTCGGTACACCACCGGCAGCTTCGGCCCTTGCGTCCAGACGACGGAATCTTCGGCCACGCAGCCGCTTGGCCGCAAAAGGCCGGCTGCGGTCAGCACTGCCCATAACCGCAGCAAAGTGCCGAGTCCGACATGCAGTTGTTGCCATTTGATGATTGGCTGGCTGAGGGATGCTTTCATAATAGTGGAAGTAATTTGCTTTTTTGCTGCGCCGCCGGTTTATTGACGCTGCGCGCGTGAGCAAGGCTGGCGTCGGGGTCTGAGCCGCCGGACCTTCGACATAGCCGCTCGATTTTTCTGCTTTCCCTCTTACAACGGAAAGCGCGGCGAGTGATTACAGGGAATTCGAGAGTTTTGGGCAGGGGCTTCGGCCGGGGACGACCCCGTGACGGTCAACTTCCCTGTGCGCGGAAGAAGAGCAGCGCCGGGATCGCGACCGCCCCGGAACCAGCCTCAGGTTTTATCGGCCCGCTAAAGAACGAGCAAACCAACTGATACTGGTCGAGTGGAGCGGAGGCGCGACCGGTTTAGGCCGCTGCCGACAAAGACATCTGGACCTTGCTACACCACCGGCCGACTGCTGATGGTGCCCACTGCACGGTGAATTACTCGAATGCTGCCGGGTCGCTTGTCCAGGTGAGCATGCCCTTCCTGTGGAGGGATTCGATTTGAATATCTTGCGCCAAGCCGTTCCGACCCGGAAGAATCGGTGCATCCTTTCGGATACAGGGTGCAACGGTAGTCCCAGAGCTGCCCCGCTCGTCACACGCCAAGGCCAGGCCATAGTCGTCCGACAACCCTTGTTCCAAAGCGTACCTTTCCCAAACCTCTCCGCGGAGGCAGGACAATCACGGCTGCATGAGCCGATAGAATTGGTTGCCCGTTGGCGGGGGAATGGTCACTTGGTATTGTGAACCAACTGCAATAGGCGTGTTTGTGAGTGTCACCCAGTTCGTTGTGTTGAGATTTGAGTTCTGTTGCAGCGCAAAGCCGCTGTAGGGCGACGGCCAAGAGATCAGCACGGTGTTCGTCGCGGTGAGCGAGATCGTCAACGGTGGCGCCTGCGGTTGAAATCTGTCGTTCGGCGCCAACGCCAAATAGCCCACCTTTTGACTGAACGCGTAGAGGAGGGGACCGTGACCATTGTCCGCCACAGCCGGGAAAGGGTAGTCTTTCAAGGCGGCTCCAAACCAATCCACAGAACTCTCGCCGGAGTTCAAATCAACGGAATACAGGCGCCCATCTTGAAGAATTAGAAAGACGCGGTCCCGGGTGACCGCCGGTTCCGTATAGGCTGCCGCCGAAGGAAGCTGAATCGGGTTGGGCAGGGAGTGCGGCCAGGCGTTGTTGCCATTCAAATCAAAAGCATACAGTGGGTGCTCTGTGTCTGATTCCTCATCACTCCCAGGAGTAATGAAGATGGCGGCGTTCGTCACGGACCCCGAGCCGTCATACAGATAGCGGACCGCCACACACCCATTCGCTGCATAACAACTGGCTTTGAGCGGTTGCGGCCAGTTCGGCATAACGCTCCCATCGGAAGCGTTCAAACACAGAAGGGAGGCCATTTCGAACCCGAATGGAACCACAACGCGCCACGCATCCAACGGACCTGTGGGCGACGGGACTTTGACCAACGTTACGTACCTCCGCCCGTTCGGCGGTGGCTTGCCAGGCGACGCTTCAGTCCCGATCATAAAGCGCCCGGATAGTGTTGTCCCCAAACCCCGCGGTAATGACCAGCCGCTCCAGTTGCGGCCCGCCCGCACCCGGGACCCAAACGTCCCCTACCGCGGCGTTGCTGGCAGGTGCGTAAGCTGTCCAGATTTGCGTCCCCGACGCGCCGTCAATCTTCAGAATCCCGCCCGGGTTCCCAAGATACAGCGCACCCTCCATGTAAGTCAGGAACGGCACCATCGCGTCAGACAGGGTGAAATCAGAACTCCACGTCGCTGCAGGTTCCGCCCCCGGGATCCGGGCCAGAATAGGGCCTAGATCGTAAGCAGTCAGGGTCACGACACGAGTTAGGAAATTCGCATCCGGAACGGACACAGCGCGAAACAACGTCGTTTGGGCGCCGAGTTTCCCGATGGCGTGCATCGGCTCATCGCTCTCCGGAAAAGTAAACAAACACTGCCCGGTGTCAGCATCATAGATCCTCGTCGTATACGGGGATATTGCTGAACCGCCCCCGAAAACGAGCAACCCGTCGCTGACCACAATATCTGCTGGATATGTTGCGACTTTTGGGTCCACCGAATTGGTGTATAAGACCCCTGCGGGCGGGCCGCCGAAAATCACGTTGGCAAACCTAGTTTGCTGCGGCGTGGCGTCTGTGACCGGCCAGTCACTGGTGTTCTGGGCCCGGGCAACTTGGGCCGTGGTGATGAGGGCCAGACCGGCGAGCAGATTGACGCCAACTGTTCTTCTATTCATCCTTCTATCCTCCATTCTGTGGTTGAATCGCCACTGTAAAGGCGAGAGTGAGAGTGTTTGACTTTTCATGATTGTTTCCTTTCGGTTTGTGGAATTACCGGAGTGCGCCTTTTGTCGCGGCAGCCTCGGGATGCTGCGCGAGCCGCCGAGAATTGCTTGCTGATCTCGCTCATGTTGAACTGATACCAATGTGCTTTTTTTGACGCGCCGCCGGTTCATTGACGCTGCGCGGTTGAGCAAGGCCGGCGTCCGAGTCTGAGACGCCCGACCTTCGGCGTCGCCGCTCGATTTCTTCTGCTTTCCCTCTTACAACGGAAAGCGCGACGAGTGATTACAGGAAATTTGAGGATTTTGGGCAGGTGCTTCGGCCGGGGACAACCCAGTGAGAGTCAACTTCCCCCTGCGCGGAAGCCGCGCCGCGCCGGGATGCCGCACGGTCCGGAGCCAGCCCCACGCCTTATCGGCCCGCTAAAGAACGGCCAAACCACCGGACCCCAACGTCCCCTTCCCCGAGCAAAGAGAACGTCTTGCCAGTGAATCACCGAGCTGTGTCGCCTTCACCGTAACCAGACCCGACGCAGAGCCGCAAACGAGCCAATCGCTGGTCAACGTGGCCGGGCCGGCGAGGATGCTGAGGGACACAGGGAGCCCAGAGCGGGAATTGGCGCGAATAAGAGTTGGGTGATCGCCAACTACAACTGGCGCTTTCTCTTCCGTCAGGCCTGAAATGAACTGGTCATCGCGCGCTAAACACTCGTCAGTTGTCGCCTCACGGCCAGTAAACGGTTACACCGTAAGTGTACCTCAGAATCGGGATCTGGTTCGTTTGGGCAAACTGGCCCAGTGGATTGCCGCGCACATCGATCCAAGCCCCTTTAAGCCCACCTTGAGAAGCGTTGGCCACAAGAGGTCCCAGGTCAGTAATCAGGTTATTCTCCAGGGACAACCCCGTTAGCCGTGTGAGGTTTGTCAGCGCATCTAGATTGCCGATACGGTTATCATTCAGATCAAGGCTGGTTAACCATATAAGCTGGCTGAGGGCGCTGAGGTCGGAAATCTTGTTTATGCCAAGATGGAGTCCAGTGAGCTTAACCAGGCTGGCCAGCGGGGTAACGTCCTGGATGCGGTTTTGAGTCAGATTAAGGTTCACCGATAGCTTCTGCAAACTTGCCAATGGAGCAACGTTGGTGATCTGGTTCCACTGCAATTCCAACCAATTGAGCCTTACTAATGTGCTTAATGGAGCAACATCTTGAATCTGGTTTCCTGCGAGGTCTAACGAGGTTAGCGCAGTCAGGCCGCTAAGTGCGGTGAGATCCGCGACCAACCCATTACCTTCCAGGCCGAGACGCGAGAGGTTAATGAGTGTCGCCAGCGGCTCAAGATTTGCGATGTGATTATAATCGAGTTCGAGCCCGCTAAGATTGGTAAGCGCCCCCAGTGGTCCTGCGTCACTGATGCGGTTCGCGGACAGCGAAAGGTTTCTCAAACCAAGGAGAGGCTTCAAAGGCGCCACGTTCGTGATAAGGTTGTTGTTCAGCCACAGTACATTGAGGTTTGCCAAGTATGCGCTTCCCAGAGGCGCCAGGTCCTCGATGAAATTGTCGTTCAGGTTGACCGTGGCGAGGGAAGAAAGGCCGTGAAGTGGGGTGAGGTCCTTGATAAAGTTTTGCGAGAGGTCCAATTCAGACAGGTTTCTGCAGAACTCCAGCCCAGTCAAGCTGTTTACGGTTTGGTTGGGCGCGCTGAGCTGGAAAATGCCAGCCAGATCAACATCATAGACTGCATTGACAGGTTTCCGTTTCTGAGCGATTAGCCCCCTGATATCCAGTTCCAATGTCCGATCGTCGAAACGCACGGCCTGAATGCCGAATTGGAGCCGGAAAAACCCCATTGGGTTTGTGTCAAGTGCAACCTTGATTTGGTTCGTCAGGGTCCCAGCGGAAGAGGCCCAGCAGACTGAGGGTTGGCCCCACGTCAGAAACTTTTCCACGATGAATCGGTCATACGGCTGGCTCATCTGCAACAGCGCGTTGGACCCGGAGATGGTGATATTGGTAATGGCGATGGTCTGAGCAGATCCAGATTCCAACCCCAACAGTGCTGCGCACACGAAACTGGGGACGAAGGGCAGGAGGCCTAAATTCAGGTTCATTGTTTTCATATCCTTTGGTCGGTTAATTGTGCTGGCTGCGAACAGTGACAAGAATTTGCTGTAGCTATTCAGCACCTGTCCACGTTCCTTGCCCAAAGCCGGCTGAAGCCGGCGCTCCGGAACGCCGGCTTCAGCCGGCTTTGCGCAGGTGAGCAAGGCTGGCGTCGGCGTCTGAGACGCGCGACGTTCGACATAGCCGCTCGATTTCATGTGCTTTGCCTCTTACAACGGAAAGCGCGACGAGTGATTACAGAAAATTTGAGGATTCTGGGCAGGGGCCTCGGCCGGGGACAACCCACTGAGGGTCAACTTCCCTCTGCGCGCAAGCAGAGCGGCGCCGGGATGCCGAACCCTCCACAACCGGCCTCAGGCCTTATCGGCCCGCTAAAGAACGGCCATACCACCGGACCCCAACGTCCCCTTGTCCGAGCAAAGAGAACGGCTTGGCGGTGAATCGTCGAGCCTCTTTGCCGTCCGTATTCATGATCCAGATTTCCATGCCCCCGCCGCGCGGGGCAATCTCCTTCAAAAAGACGACTTGACTTCCATCCGGTGAAGCCGCCAGCGGCCACTTCAAGCCCTCCCAATCGGTCAAGGCCCGGTAGTTCGTCTCACCCAGGCGGCAGGTCACAATGGCCATTTCCCGCAGGTCGGGTCCGGGCTTGGCGTACCGGCACCACACAAACCGGTCGCCGGGCAGCCAAAGCGCGTGGTTGTCTTCGATGTCCTTGCCTGGGTCTTCCCAGACCGTGACGACGTGCTGACCGTGCAAGTCGCAAATAAACAGATCCATCGAAGGACTCCAAGCCCCTTTCTGGGGATTGGCCAGCACCCGGGTGCGGTCGGGCGAGAGCGCCAGATGGCCGGCAAAGCCGTTTGGCCTGACGGCACTCCAGTTGAAGAGCTTCCTTTTCTGGCCGGTCTTAATATTGATCGACCATACGTTCCGCAGGTCTTGGGCGTGGTAGATGATCGTCTCGTCATCCACCCAGACACCATGCGAATGAGCCGTGGCCAGACGCCTTTCGGCGGTTCCGTCGAGGTCGCTTGTCAACAGCCAAACGTTCGTGCGATCGTCCCGAAGGTAGCAAAGGCGCCGGCCGTCGGGAGACACATCCACAAGGAAGCCCTGGACCGGCAGCTTGCGCCAATTCGCGGCCCGCCGATCGGTAAGGTAGATGTCGGTGCCGACCCAGATGTAAAGCAGTTCCTTGGCGTTGTGTAACTGCCACAAGTCGAGGCGATGCCGGAGCAGGCCAGCGCCGCCCAGAAGCAGAACCAGAGCCAGTGCGACGGCCCAGGTGAGCATTGCCGGGTGTTGCCGGGCCCAGTAGCGAACCCTTTTGGCTCGGCTCAAGGGCTGTGCCAGAATTGGCTCGCCGGCCTGGCAGCGCCGCAAATCTTCGGCCAACGCCGCGGCGGATTCGTAGCGGTCGCGGGGGTTCTTGCGCAGGCATTTCAGGCAGATGGTCTCCAGGTCGCGCGGGACGCCGGGAATCAACTGCCGGGGTGGCGTCGGCTCCTGAGTTTGGACTTGCTGCAAGGTTTCAGGGAGACTGTCGGCCTGGAAGGGCGGGCGGCCTGTGAGCAGGTGGTAGAGAGTGGCGCCCAGGCCATAGACGTCGCTCGGCACGCCGACCTGTCCGCGTTTGCCGGCCGCCTGCTCGGGCGGCATGAAACTGGGCGCGCCGAGCACCTGGCCGGAGAGGGTGAGTTCGTTGCCAGCCCCGGCGTTAGCCCGTTCCCCCTCCGGCGAGGCGCCTGAAGGGGGAACGACAAACCGCTTGGCCAGGCCAAAGTCGGTGATGCGCGGTTGGTCGAGCTGGTCGATCACGACGTTGGAGGGCTTGAGGTCGCGATGCAGGATGCCGCGCTGGTGGGCGTAGTGGATGGCCTGGGCCACTTGCCGGATGTAGCGGGCGGCCCGCTCGGGGGGCAGGGGCCTCTGGCCGGCGAGCGCCGCCAGGCTTTGGCCCTCCACGTAATCCATCGAGAAGTAGCGCAGGCCCTCATGGACCCCGACCTCATGGATGGCAACGATGTTCGGATGCTGGAGGCTGGCCGCGGCCTCGGCCTCGGCTTGGAAGCGCCTGCCCAATTCCTCGCCGGCGAAATCGCCGTGCAAGAGCATCTTCACCGCGACGAGCCGGTTCAGGCTAACTTGCCGTGCCCGATAGACCACGCCCATGCCGCCGCGCCCGATTTCCTCAAGCAGCTCGTAATCGCCAAAATAGCGCACCTTGGTTCCGGCAACGATCTTCGCGACGCACCGGGGGCAGTGGCCTCCAAGGAGGTCGTCGGCGACGGCGGCGCCGCAGCTCGGGCATGTGCGCGTGGTGCTCATCGTGAACAGTTGCCGCAGCACGGCCTCAGACCAGGGTGCGTCACTGGCGGATCACCTCCAGCAGGTAGCGCATTTCTTCATCCACATCGGCGGGGTCGGGAACAGTGTGGGCGATCTCCGCGCGGATGAGCTCGCGGTAGCGCAGCCGGAGGCGATGCACCGCCACGGCCACCGTGCCGGGCTTCATGCCCAGCTTGACGGCGACCGCCTCGTAGTCTGCCGCCTTTCCTTCGCGGCAAAGAAAGGCGCTCAGTTCGGCGAACTGCCCCGCCCGGCCCCCGAGGGCGAATTCCTCCTCCAGCCTCCGGAACGCGAGGTCCAGCAGCGTCAGGGCCCAGCGGCGGTCAAACAGGCACTCCGCGCTGCGGTCCGGTGAAGTTTCCTGCTGGAAATGGTCTTCACCCAAGTTGGGATCAAAGCCCAGCAGGACCTGACCGCCACCGCGCTTGGCGGCTGCCGCCCGATCCCGTTCGTCGGCCAGGAAGTTCTTGAGCGTTGCCAACAGAAAGGACCGGAACTTGCCCTTGGCGGGACTCACCGTTTGCAGGCAGCTCCCGCCCAGCAGATGGGCGAAAAAACCTTGCGTCAGGTCTTGCGCGTCGGGAACGTCGCTGCCGAGCCGGCGGATGTAGGTGTAGAGCGGCTGCCAGTAGATACGGCACAGCGTCTCCAGTGCTTGCGCGCGCTGCTGGGGACTCGCGTGGCCCGCGGCCAAAACGACGCTCCAGTGCGTGGCGGCAAACCACTGGCCTTTCTTCCCGCCGTGTTCCTGCTCTGGCTGTAGCTGGTCCACAAAGCCCTCAGTCGCGCTTCGCCTGACGCAGGCCGAGCGTGCCCGACCGGCCCAAATCTGTCAACTCCGGCCCGAGCACGCCCAGTGTCCTTTTCTGGTTCTCTCGCTCCTGCTGGTTCCCCAGCGCACCGGAGCGCCATATTCGCGCTCCTAATCCTAATCTTAATCTTAATCCCGCTCCCAATCTCCTCCTCGAACATGCGATTCGCTCGCATTAGGATTAGGAGAAAGATTCGGAGCCAGGAAGGGCGCATCTCAGATTCTCCCAGGGCGGGGACCCTGGCCGCATCCAGTTCGCGCCCGCCGGCTCTATCCTGTCCCGGAGGGACACTTGACAATGGTCCGGACAGGAACTTCTTGCGATGCTGATTCTCGCGAAAGACTTCCCGGCCCTGGTTGCCGCGCGCCATCAGATGACAAACCGCCCCAGGGTACTGGGTGCGAACCGGTCTCGCCATGGTCTTGCCAGCCTCCCCCCAACCCCCAGCTTCACTCAAGCCCAGTATTGTCACTTTTCTAGGACTGACCGCTCCAGGGCGCTCACCAGCGTTACCAGTTCCAGGGGTGCGATGTTGAATGTCACATTGCCGCCAGACATCGAAACCGTCCCCTGTTTGGCAACCCGCACCGTGGAGCTGGAACGGTACAGTGTGAAGCTGAGCTTGCCCGCTTTCTCAAGTTCCGCGACATGATAGGTGATGTTGTAGGTCGCGGCCGGCTGATAGTTGGCGCTGCCCCGCCCTGATCCGGGCCGCCGCTCCGGCACGCCGGTCAGATTGACGACGTTCAGGCCCCAGGAGCCGTCAACATTCTGTCCGGCGGCCCCGACAATCGCCGGCTTGTCGCCATAGGTAAAACACATCGTTCTATAGCGGTCCTCACGGGTATCATCGCTGGTTGACGAGCGGAAAAGGCAACCGTCCTTGAAGCCCAGCCTCAACTGCTTGTAATAGTAATACTTGAGAAACGGCTGATGTTCGCCCGTGTTTGGGTCATAGCCCATAATCCGCGTGGCGTTGTCGCGAGCGTCGTAATCTTGATAGGCCAAAAAATGCATCCACACCTGGCAGCCGAAATTAAAATCATTGCATGCTTTTGCGGCAAAATTCGCCGCAAGACCCGCATCGTTAGTCCCCTCGGGACCGTTGGCATCCCCTTCCGTTTGCCAGGATTCCTTGCCCGGAACATTGCACAGGTTGTAGTACTCCGGGGTAAAACACATATTGGCCGAATGGGAGGAAAAGGCTGCCAGGCCGGCCAGCGCCGCAGGATCGTCTTTCATATTTCGGATGTAGCTCATGCCCGTTGAATCCACACCGGGACATTCCGGAGAGACTATTTTTACATTCTGAAGCCCCCTTTTGTCCAGTTCCTCGCGAAAATCCTTGACCAGCGCCGCGGCATTGCTGGGCCAATACAGATATGGATTGCTGCCATTCGGTTCATTGCATGTCCCCACATACTGAAAAACCATGCCGCCCGCCTTGCAGTCCGCCACCATCTGCGCATGATGGGCCGCATAGTTCTCAAGGCCCTCGCGTGCGGCATTCCCCGTGGCGCCATACATCCAAATCATATTAGTCTGGACCGAGTTGATGTCATCGTAGAGACTTTTGTAGCTGGACAGCATTTGGGCTCCGTTGGGGGCCCAGCGCTGGTCAGCCCACAGTTTGCAGACCCGGAAACCAAGACCATCATGGCCCCAAACCATCCGCGCCATGTCCAGACGGCTGTCCAAGGGCAACCTTGAATAATTGTGCGGCACTGCCGATGTCGAGCCCATGCCAATTAAGTTTTGCCGCGCCCCCGACGCCGCGGTGATGGTCATATTGCCCTTGGCATCCACAATCTCGGTGTCCCGCAGGCTCCGCACCGGTTTTCCGTCCACTCCGGCCAGGCCGGGCACCGGGACTTTGCGGTCGAACCGGGCCGGCCTCTGGTCCGCCTGCCCTTCGGCGAGTTGCCAGGTGCCATCCAGCGAGATAACCCGTCGCCCCGCGGCAGGCGCCGCCGCCAGTGACATCACCAGCATGCAGCCACTCAGCCCCAGAACCACGAAGTTCGAGTTTGGTCGTTTCATAATCGTTGTGTGATCATTTGTGCTCCGCGCTCTCTCGTTCCTCGAGAATGGTCACCGGCCCGAGCAGGCCTTCTTCACTGCGTGCGACCCGAGGCGCAGGCAACCCGGGGCTTGCCAAGCAAATCCCCAAACCATTTGCCGCTCGGTTCTTGAGGGTTTGGGCCTGTTTGGTCGGGTTTCCGGGAATCCTCATCCGGCAAGGTCCGGCACCGCGAATGAACCGCGATAGGCACGCCGGAGCAGCGCATTGGCCTGGTCGCCAAAGTCACCGGTGAAGCGCTCCAGTTTGGCGTCGAACGACAGCGCTGGTCCGAGCGTTTCGTTTCCAGCGAAATCAATCCCGTTTGCGCGCAGGTGCTCGTGATAACGGGCAACGGCATCCGACCACGCGGGATCGAACTTCGTCCGCTCGACGACGGCCTCCGGCGCGGCGGCCTGGCCCAGGCGATGCGAGATGTTGGCCAGGTGACAGCAGGTGGCGGAGAGATGCCCCTGGAGAACGTCGGCGTTCAAATCGGCGGCCTTCCGGCTGCGCGTGGCGGCCACGAAATTGGCCAAGTGCCCGGAGTCCATCGCCTCCCAGGTGGTGGGACCGAATTCCCGGATCTTCTTCCCCTGCGTGTCGTAAGCCGCGCCGCTGAGATGGGCTCCGGCGAAATAACCTCCCTCACAGTGGATCACCGCGCCTAACCCGGTGTTGAGAAAGGAGTCCATCACGTTCGAGCCCTTTTTCTCCGGCAACCCGCGGACCTCGCAGTAGATCGGCGTCGGCTGGTATCCCAGCAGGGCCACGTGCGTGTTTGGCGTTTCACCGTCGTCGTCGAAACCGAACCGTCCGCCCAGGCTCATCACCCGCGGGGCCGCGGTGTCCAGCTTCATCGCCCAACGGCACACGTCAATGTGGTGAACGCCGTTGTTGCCCATCTCGCCCGACCCGGTGGGCCAAACCCAATGCCAGTCGTAGTGCAACTGCTGGCGTCTGAGCGGCAGCTTGTCTGCCGGGCCGCACCACAGGTCGTAATCCACTTCCGGCGGGATCGGCGTTGGCCCCGAGACCTTGCCGATGCTGGAGCGCTCCCGGTAAAGGATGACGCGCCCAAAGCGGATGGGGCCGATCTCTCCGCGCTGGACCCAGGCGACGGCTTCTTGCACGGCGGAACTGGTTCGGGCCTGCGTTCCGCACTGGACGATGCGGCTGTACTTCCGGGCGGCCGCCACCATCTGCCGGCCTTCCCAGATGTTGTGCGAGAGCGGTTTCTCCACATACACGTCCTTTCCCGCCTGGCAGGCCCAGATGGTGGCCAACGCATGCCAGTGGTTAGGCGTGGCCACGATGACGGCGTCCACTTCTTTGCTATCCAACACCCGGCGGAGATCCCCGTAAACGCCAACCGGCTGCCCTTGCTCCTTCAACGCCGCGGCTTGACGCGCCAGGATCTTTTGGTCAACGTCGCACAACGCGACAATCCGCGCTCCCCGCACTTTCCGCAGGGCATTGATAAGTTGGTGTCCCCGGCCGCCGACGCCCCCTTTGGCTTCGGCCGAGCCGATCCCCACGACCGCCAGGCGCACAGCATCATTGGCGCCGGCGAGTCCGGCGGGTGTGGCTGCCGTCAGGCCAATACCGCGCAACCCAAGCGTCAGCGCGCCCGCACCCGCGCATTTCAAAAAGCTTCTTCGTCGCATCATGGCCCCAGCTTAAATCCGCGCACCGTGGCGGTGCCAGCCGATAAAGCATCCACCGTCACGTCGTACCCTTTCAGTCCCTCAAGCCCATCAAGCGCGGGGGACCTGTCTGAACTTGACCGAACCGAAGCAAAAGTCTTGAATTTCGCTATCGAGCAGTGGCCCTCGGTTCAAGACGCTCTGGTACGAGATCGTCATGGAACAGGGTCAACCATGCCCAGCTTATGAATGCCATCTTATCCCTGATTATTATTACTGCACTGCTGCCAGTGGCTTCCGCGCAAGACACCCGGATCATTAAGAAGCAGGACATCGTTTATGCCGAACCGGCGAGTCCGCTTCACACGCTCGATGTGTACGCCTCGCCCTTAGCGAAGAACGCGCCGGTGGTGTTTTGGATTCACGGCGGTGGCTGGCAGGGGGGCGACAAGAATGACGTTGCGGAGAAGCCGCGGCTCTTTGTGGAGAAGGGCTTTGTCTTCGTATCGGTGAACTATCGTCTGCTGCCGAAGGTCGAGATGATCGAGATTTTCCGCGATGTCGCGAAGTCGTTTCGCTGGGTGCATGACCACATCGCTGAATACGGCGGCGATCCCAAGCATGTGCTCGTCGGGGGCCATTCGGCGGGCGCGCAGCTTGCGGCGTTGATCTGCACAGACGATCGCTACTTGCAGGCGGAAGGGATCGCGTTCACCGACCTCATCGGCTGCGTGCCGGTCGATGGGGATACGTATGACGTGCCGGCGATTATCGAGACGGAGGAGACGCGTTGCCGGGTGCATGGCCAACCGCAGCCGCGGTTCGGGCATCGCGAGAAGTTCGGCAACACGGCGGAAAAGCATCGCGAATACTCCGCGGTGACGCACGTGGCGAAGGGCAAGAGCATTCCGCCTTTCTTGATTCTGCACGTGGCCGACCATCCTGACACCAGTGCCCAAGCGTTTCGTCTGGGCACCGTGCTGAAGGCCGCGGGAGTGAAGACAACCGTCTTTGGAGCGAAGGAAACGAACCACAACAAACTCAACGACCGCCTCGGAGCGGCGGGTGATCCGGCGACGAAGGTGCTCCTGGAGTTTGTTGAGGCCTGCCTGGATTCCACGGGCGCGACGAAATGAACCCCCGCTATTTGCCCGGTATGCGTCCCCCATTCCATCCAATTTCGCGGGCAGTCTCCCGTCGCTCGTTTTTGAAAGCCTCCGCCGTCCTCGCCGGGAGTGCCCCGCTTTGGACGGCAGTGACCAAAGGAAACTCGGCTGGGGGCGACGCCCCGCTCATGGCCTACGTGGGCACTTTCAGCTCTCCGCTCCGCGATATGCTGCCGACTCAGGTGGATTTGCCCCCGGGGAATGGGCGTGGCATCCACCTGTATCAGGTGGATCGCGTCACCGGGGCCATGACCCCGAGCGGTGTGTATGAATTGGGAACCAGCCCGAGTTGCCTGGCCCTGGATGCCGCCCGTGCGCGCTTGTATTCTGCCAACGAGACGGACCGGGTGGGCGAAGACCATCAAGGCACCGTCAGCGCCTTCGCCATCAACCGGGCTGACGGGGGGTTGACCCTGCTCAATACCGTCCGCTCGGGCGGGGCGGGTCCCACCTATGTGAGTATTCATCCGTCCGGGAGATTCGTGCTGGTGGCGAACTACTTTGGCGGCTCGGTGGCGGTGTTGCCGATTCTGCCGGATGGCCGCCTGGGGGCCGCTACGGATTTCAAGCAGGACCTCGGCACAGTGGGACCGAAGAGGGCCACCCATGCTCCGCCGGGGAGCTTCGCCGTCAGCGGTCACGACCGGACGCACGCGCACATGATTGAGGCGGATCTCTCGGGACGTTTCGTCTTGCACGTCGATTTGGGACTGGATCGGCTCTTCCTTTGGGAGTTTGATGAGCGCCGCGGCGTGCTCACCCCCAACGATCCGCCGGCGGTCCTGCTGCCGCCGGGGGATGGGCCGCGGCATTTCCGCTTCCACCCAAACGGGCACTGGCTCTACTCCCTCCAGGAGGAAGGATCCAACATAGTCCTGTTTTACTACGATGCCGCAAAGGGGCGGCTGACGTTGTGGCAGAGGCTCTCCAGCCTGCCGCCGGGCTTCGCCGGGAGTAATTTCTGCTCCGAGATTCTGGTTTCTGGCGATGGCCGGTTCGTCTATGCTGGCAACCGCTTGCATGACACCATCGGGATATTCTCGGTCGGCAACCGGGGGTTTCTGACCTTCGTCGGTGAGGAATGGACCCGAGGAAGCTATCCGCGGAGCTTTAATTTCGATCCCACAGGTCGGCTGCTTTATTGCTGCAACCAGCGGGGCGACAACATTGCGGCGTTCCGCGTGGATCGTGATACCGGCCGACTGGCCTTCACGGGCCATTACACCCCAGTCGGTAATCCCTCAAGCATCGTCTTTCTCGACCTTGCAAAGGTGGCGTAAGGCCCTCTGGCACTTGCCGAATCAACCTGAATCGGCGTTAACAGGAAGTCGTGGATGCGCGATATGGTTGTTTTCATCTCCTGGAGGCGGACCTATGCTCGGCGCGTGTGCGAACCTCATCTGCATCGGGACTTTGCGTTGATTGGGCAGCGGCGACTGGGTGCGGTGTTGATCCTGGCTTTGATCAGTGGCGCAGTGGGCCGAGGCCAGACGTTTAACGACAACTTCTCCAAACCGGTTGCGCCCTGGGTCTCGCGCCCCGGCAACGCCCTGACCCAGGGCAGCGGGTTCTTCCGCGCGCTCCAGGCAGAAGGACGCTGGTGGTTGGTGGATCCCGAAGGCAAGCCGTTCTTTGACATTGGCACCGACCACGTGAGCTACGGAGGGCACTGGTGCGAGGCCCTCGGCTACGCGCCTTACAACCGCAATGTCGCCACGAAATATGGCAGTGAAGCGGTCTGGGGAAGAGCAACCGTGCAGCGGCTCAAGAGATGGGGCTTTAATTGCTTGCCGGCCGGACACAGCCCGTCGTTGCGTCATCAAGGCCTGGCGCACATCCAATTCGCATCTTTCGGAGCGGAGTTTGCCCGGCGCGAATGGATTACGCGGCCCGTCAATTGGACCGGGTTCCCTGACGTTTTCAGCCCGCGCTGGGAGAGCCATTGCCGGAGCCTCGCGCGGAACGCCGCGCAACAGACCCGAGGTGATCCGTGGTGCATTGGCACGTTCCTGGACAATGAACTGGAATGGTACGGCAAGAGCGGGCAGTTGGTCGATGAAGTGTTCCAGCTCGGCGCCAGGCAACCCGCCAAGCAAGCCCTTTACCAATGGCTGCTGCAGCGCTTCGGCAGCTGTTCCGCTTCACGCTTTTCTGGGAGAAAAGTATCTTGATAATCAAGGAGGTTCGACAAAGGCGTATCAAGATAGTCGAGGAAGCTGGTGGCTTGGGTAAGGGGCGGAGAGGCGGATGCTGCGCGGCACACCCCTGCGGCGGGGCGAGAGGCCGTTTTGGCGAAGGGATGGGGCTCAGAACAGGAAGGCCTCTTCGCGGCGGTCCGGTGGCAGGCGCAAACGCATTTGTGGCGAACGCCGGGCGCGTTTGATGGATAGCTCCAAGACCAGCATAGCCTGATCGAGGCGGCAGTCGCAGGTTGAGGCGCTCGGCCCAGCGCTTCGGCGACGAGGCGGTGAGCGATTTCAAGCTTTTCGAGGATGGAAAGGTCCAGTGGCATAGGCTCTTTAGCGAAGGGTTTCTTTGAGTCGGCGCAGTTGCTCCAATGCGCGTTGTCGGCCGCGCTCCTGTTGCGCCGGTGAGCAGGTTGGCGGCAGGAGGGCGGCCGGGGTTTTGGGGGGTGGCGGGGCCGTGAGGCGAACCCGGCTGATGTTGAGGTCCTCCTCGAAGCGATCCAGTTGCAAGAGGTTGGAGAGCTTGAGGGCGCCGACATTGCGGCGGGTGTGGCGGATTTCCTTTTGCAGATAGCGCACGACCTGGAGGAGGTCGGCCTGGGTGAAGCCGGCGCGGTGGAACTCGAACCAGAGCCGCTCCCGGTCAAAGCCCAGGCTGAGGGTTTGGCCGGTGAGCTGGCAATAAGTCTGGTGGAGTTGGAGCAGGGTCGCCGGGACCGAGCCTGGGGGTGGCCCGTTCACCCCGTCAGACAAGCCTGACGAACGGGCCGCAGATGGGGGCTGGGGATAGCTCACGGGGGCTCATGGAACCAATTGGGCGACCCAGGGCAGCAGTTCCAAGGCGCGCTGCACGTGAGCGGCGGTAACGGACCGGGAGTTCTGCCCCGCGGCTTCTTCGAGGGCGCGCTGGGCCAGGTGATTGAGCAGCCGGGGCAGGCCGTTGCCGGCGCGAATGAGCAGTTGGAGGGCCGCTGCGTCAAAGGGGTTGGCGTGGATGCCGACCTCCTGCAGGCGGGCCTGGACGTAGCCGGCCAGTTCGTCGGCCGTCCAGAGCGTCAGGGGCAGGCAAAAGCTCAGGCGGGCCAAGAGCGGCGCGTTGATGCCCATTTGCAGGCGCGGCAGCAGTTGCTCGTCGCCGACCAAGAGCAAACTGAAGGGCGGCTGGGTGTCGCGCCGGTCGCAAGAGAGCAGGCGCACTTCCTCCAGGGCGGTGGCGCTCAAGTTCTGCGCCTCATCGATGACGATGACCGGCCAGAGCCGCTCCAACTGCTGCCAGCCCTGGCGGATGAGCAGCACGTTGTCGGAGCGGCGCATCCGGGCGTTCTGGCCCAGTTCGGCGCAGAGCAGGCGCAACAGGTCGGTGCCGGTGACCGAGGAGTGCGCCACCACCAGGGGCTTGAAGCGTTTGTCGGGCAGGCTGGAGAGGAAGTGCTGGATTAAGAGGCTCTTGCCCACGCCGTTGGGTCCGTGAAGTAATCCGCAGGCGCGCACGGCCACCAACTGTTCGAGCCGGTGGCGGGCTTGCTGGAAGCTCTGCGCGGCATAGGGTTTGGGAACGGCGGCGCCAAAGGGCATGGCGGTGGCACCCCACAGGCTCTTGAGGGCGACGTCCAGGTCAGGCGGATTTATCGGGCCGTTCATAATCGCGGTCGGTATAGGTTTTGGCGTTGAGTTGTTTATCGCACCGGCGAGCCTGGGCGAGGAACTTGCCCTCCCACCAAATCTCCAGGCGGCGCCAGGCGAAGGGGTCGAAGCGGATTTGGATGAGTTGGCCGCGCAGATGCACGGGGGCTTCCCAGAGTTGGCCCGCCAGGCTGAAGGTCGCGTCCAGGCGCACGCGCCGCTGGGCTCGGCACAGGAAGAGGGCTTCCCAGTCAGTTTGGGCGTCGGCGGTGCGCAGGTTGGAGGCGCGCTGGGCGAAGCGTTCGGCCGGGGTTTGGCCGCCCAGCGCACTGTGGGGCCGCTGATGGTATTGGCCCTCGATCCAGCGCCAGAGCCGCGCGTTGAGTTCTTCCAGGCTGTGGACGGGGTCAATCACCAGACGGGCCTCGAAGTCCATCTGGAGGGTCCGGTACCAGCGCTCGATCTTGCCCTTTGAGAACGCGGCATAGGGGGCCGCGTGGCAGAGGCGCACGCCGAGGTTGGCGCAGACGATCTGCAGGTGGTAGCTGGTGAAGATTTTGCCCTGGTCGGTGTAGAGCTTTTCGGGGAAGCCGCGCCGGGCCAGGCCTTGCCGGAAGCAGTCCAGGAACCAGCAGAGCTTCTCCGAGTCGTAATACTGGGCGTGGGGGACCAGGCGCGAGCAGTTGTCCAGGAGCGAGAAGAGCCGGGTATGGATGACCTGGCCGTCGGCCAGCTTGAGCGTGGGTCCGAACATCATGTCGGTCATCCACAGTTGGTTGGCCAGGGCACACTCGAAGGCCTTGGTCGGGCCGCTCAGTCCGGCCGGTGGATTGGCCTTGAGGGAACGAGCGTCCAGGTGGTGGGCCGCCAAGACGCGGTAAACCGAGGGCAGGCTGAAGGTGCCCAACTGGAGCGTGCCGTTGTCGAGCAACTGGCGCACGATGCACTTGACCGTCAGGTCCCGATATTTTTGGCGCCACTCCACCAGGGCCTGGCAGGCTTCCGGGCTGAGCGCCTTGCGCGCGCCTTTGTCTTTGCGGGGTTGTCGGTGCAGGGCCTCGAACCCCTGGTTGCGCCACAAGTAATACCAGCCCTCCAGAGTGGAGGCGCCGTAGAGCTTGCCGCCCCAGGGCCGTTCGCTGGCCAGGGTGGTGGCCCGGGCCAACGTGAAGTTCTGCGCAATGGCTTCCTGTATCCAGCTCGCGGCGGCGTGCCGGGCCAGGGCCGATGCTTCGGAATCGCTTGGTTGATTCATACGCTCGCGAGTCTGGGGCCGGTCTCACGCACTTGGAATAGCAAGGGTGTGTGGGGGTTAACCGGCGCCCGACTCCCGGGCGGGGCTCTCATGCAGCCCGAAGCGGTCGCCGCTGATGGCAGCGGTAAGTCCCGAACAAACAGGTGTGATATTGCTGGACCAACTCTCGGGTGGCGCCGGCCAGATCCCCGCAGCGCGCCAGCAGGACGTTCCAAAACTCCCGGGCCGTGGGTTGAAGCGGCAGCGCCCCGAACGCGTTGCCCACGATGCACAAGAGCGCCGGCAGATGCCCTTGATACCGGCGCCAGTAAACCGCGATGGCCGTGCCCCAATGCTCGACGGCCCGGTTCTGTTCCCGGGTCCGGGTCTGGCCGCTGAAACCGGCCGCAATGGTCTCGCTATTGACCGCCCGATACGGCTGGGCGAAGTCCGGCAGGCAACTCACGCTCACTCGGCAGTGCCGGCACAGGAACCGCCGCACCCAAATCATCAGCACGCCCGTCAGCCAACTGACATACCGGTGGTAATACGCCAACGCCTCCAGACTGTGCGCCCGCCCGCAGTTCAGGCAGTTTTCCGGCGCCTTGACTTGCTTATGATACTTCCGATCGGCATACTGCTGCGGGGTCAGTGAGGTTTTGAAGATGTTTTGCATGAACCCTCTATAACCAAGCTGGCCCCGCCTGAAAACCTCGTTTCACCAGCCTCCCTCCATCTTGGCGGCCCCGGTTGCCTGCGCGACAACGCCCCACCGAGCCCGCTCTCGCCTCACGCTCGCAACGGAGATCTCGCCACCCCCTCCTGGTTAAGTGTGAAGCAAACCGCCTCCGACTTCAGTGATTTCCGCGAAGCGGAACAGCAGCCTGGTCGAGGTGAACCGCCGGCTCGGGACCGGCTACGCCGATGAGGCGGCGTTCATGAGCACGACGAACGTGCCGTCGCCCACCCCGGCGCTCGAGCTGGCACGGGAAGGGTTCATGGCGGAGATTGCCGAGCGCTACTTCAGTGTCGCGTCGAGGGCACTGCGGGAATCGGACCCCGACCACCTGGTTTTGGGCTGCCGATTCGCCGGGCAGGCGCCCAAAGCGGCGCTGGCAGCGGCGGGCAAGTACAACGACGTGTTCACCATCAACACCTACCCGCAGGTGGACTTTGAGAACGCCTGGCTGCCTGACGGGACCGGAGGGGTAGTGGAGCGCGTCCCGCAACAGCTCAGCGAGTACTATGCCGTAGTGCGCAAACCGATGATCATCACCGAGTGGAGTTTCCCGGCCCTGGACAGTGGATTGCCCTGCAAACACGGCGCCGGCATGCGCGTCGATACCCAGGAACAAAAGGCGGCCTGCTACCGCATCTTCGCTAACACCATGGCCGGGCTGCCCTTCATGGTCGGTTATCATTACTTCATGTGGGCCGATCAGCCAGCGCGCGGCATCAGCCATACCTTCCCCGAGGACAGCAACTATGGACTGGTGGACGAACAGGACGCGCCCTACGAGGTCTTTACCCGGACCGTCGCTGACGTCAACCGGCGGGCGCCGGAACGGCACGGACAGAGCAGCTTTTCCGGACTGATGGCGTTGACCGCGGGGCCGGCTCAAGTCGAAGTCACAAATCCCAGCGCGCTGGCCGCATACGGGCACCTGCGGCTGACGGTTCCAGGCAGCAACCGGGTCGAGGAGGTCCGGCTCAAACCGGGTGAACGGCGGGGATTTGCGATGCCTTCCGATACCACCTGGTGCGCAGAGTTGCAGAATTGGGATGGCAGCAAACGACAGGTGTTGGGCGGCAAGCCACTGGCGGGAGGGCCTGCGCTCGTCAATGTGTCCGGGCAGGATTTGGCGCGAGTGCCCGTGCTGGTCGAGGATCCGGAGTTGGCCCTGGGTTTCGTCGCGAAGCTGGCGCCCGGGGAGAGCGTTCGGCTGGATGCCCTGGCCCTCAAGCTCGAGCCACGCAGCCGGATCGAGTTAAAAGGGGTGGACACCACCTGGGTTTGTAGTGGCAAGAGCGGGGCGCTCTTCGACCGGATCGAGTCCGGCGGTCTGGTTCTGGGTCGGCTGGTCTTTGCGGTTCACCAGAGAATGAAGGGGCAGGATCAGTGGGTGGAAAGTTCCCGGATAATCCGCCTTGAAATGCAGACAGAACCCCAGGCATGGGTGGTGGAAGCCGAAGTTGAAAACCCGGGAGCCTTGGAGGGCCCGGCCGGCTACCGGGCGCGTGTGCGGGCGGTCGTATTCAGGGAGCTGGGGCTGGCGTTGGTGCGGCCGTTATGGGTGGAGAGCCTGGATGCGCGTAACTGGCACCTGGTGGAGGTCTTTTGGTTTTGCCGTTCGGCGATCGGCGGTTCGCCGGAAAACGACGTCGTCGGTGGACCCGGTGTGCCAAATTATTATCGTGCGGCGCAGTTCATTACGGACACCAAGCTGGGAGGCTGCTTCGGGTCGCTGCACCAGCCGGATGGTTGGCAGGTCATGTCCTGGACCAATCCGCAAGGAGGCATCCATCCGGACAGTCAACTGGCGGTGGACCAGCAGATGACTCCAAATAGGCGTTGGCAGCCTGCGGCCATGCCTTACCTGTGGGTCTATGGCGCCAGCCGGACCGATGCGTGGAAGGAGTTCTCGAAGTTGAACCAGCAGGCAGGACAGGCACTGAGCTTATTCAAATCTCGGTAGCCGCTCCCGCGTGATCACTCGCGGTGATCGGTACCATTCACGGATCGGCTCACTCGAATTCCGGTTGAATGCCTCCAATTGGATCCAATTGGAGACATTCGAGTTCAAAGGCTCAGTTAGAAGTTCCTATGGTTTGGTTTCAATCTCCACAGTAGCCTCTTTCAGACCCTCAGCCCGGGCGGTCACGCGGACCTTGCCGGGTTCGCCGGTGGATTGGAGGATGGCCAGGCCGCGCCCGTGATGAGCCTTGCGAACGCCATCCTTCCCCGTCACCGGGCTGTTCAGGTCGCCGTTTTCAACGCCAAGCAGCCTGGCCGGGCCGTCCACGGTGAAGGTCAGTTCAGCGGTGGCGTCCGGAACGCGCACGCCTTGGGCGTCCACGATGTGAAACTCCAGGTGGCATATATCCCGGTCATCCGCGCGCAATTCTTTTCCATCGGGCAGCAGTTCGATCCGTTGGGCCGGCCCGGCCGTCCGCAAAGCGAATTCGCATCCCACCTTGCCGGGCTCGAGTCCGACCGCTTTGAGCACGCCCGGCTCGAACGGGACCTGCCAGATCAAGAGGCCCTGAACTGCCTCGGAAAGGTAGTTTGTCCCGAGTGGACGGTCGTTGAGGGACAAGACCACCTCCGGGCAGGTCGTGCAGCAGCGCACGGTGACGATGGCATTCGAGGGCCAGTTCCAACTTTCCTCTCCGCTAGAGCGGCCAAAGCCGCCGCCCTGCCCCCGTCCTGCCCCGCCGCCACGTGCGGCAGCGAAGAGATGGACCATAGGTTTATCGGTCCAGAGGCTCTGCCGGAACCAGACGCTGGGCTTCTTGAATCCGCACAGGTCGAGCAGCCCAGCCCCGCTGCCGCGATTGGGCCAGCAGTTCGCCTCGCCCAGGTAAGCAACCGGTCCACAAGAATTGCCCACCGACGTAGCCGTTGTCGCGCACGGCCAACCATTGAGACCACCCGCCGCCGTTCTCACTGCTGTAGATGAACGGGTCTTTCATTCCAGCCAGACGCCTTCGATCTCGACGGCATGCTTTGCGGCGACGTGCGCCGGAAAGAGCCAGGCAGACCTGGCCTGCCGTGGCGCTCCGCCGGAGTTGACCGCGGTGATAACCCCAGCCAATCCTGCATGCATGGCGTTCTGTGGACGAAAAAGCAGGTGTTTCTGGAGATTCGGCGCAGTTGGCTGCCAACAAATCTTCGACGCCGGCCCAGGTCTCTCCCCTCCCACTGCCAAGGGAGTGCTTCGGATTCCTGGTTGGCATGGTAATCCGAAGTGCCCTCGTGGGAAGTCGCTTCGAAGCCTCCCCGCCGCTTCCGGCTGCCCCGCGGGATGCACCTGGCCTGCCATCGGCTCTCGCCGACTTCTCAAGCTCCCCCGTCGGCATCTATTCGTGCTTGGGAAAGAGGCGACGCATGACAGCCGCGTAGTGGTGCTCGGTTGCGAACATGGCCATAATCTCCACCACCTCGTGATTGCGGTCGCAGCATCCGTCAACGTCGCTGACGAGAGCTCCGAGTCCGCCTGCCTCCGAGCTAAGATCAACCGCTACGGGCCAAGGTCGGTGGGCATCGGTGGAGTCATAAAGAAAACCAAGGTCGCTGGCGAGGATGGCCGGGCGACCGAGGTGCTCCCCGCGCTGAAACCCAATTATCGCGGACTGCTCCGCCTCACAGAAGCTGCGCCTGCTGAGCTTCGACCGGGCAGCCTCCAAATCCAAAGGTTGCTCCGGTGGTGGTGGCATCTGACTGACCTTCCCCCATCGATGAAGGGACGGTCGGCCGTGACTTGTCTGCACAAGTCCTTCTAGGTGCGTCCCTTGCGCGGGTTGGTCAGCCGCCGCCTGTTGGCTTTTCCTAGAGACAACATTGGCGGCTTCAGCTTCGGCAACGCTGCCAACACCTCGGTCTGCGCCGGAGGATAGCTGGCGGGCAATCTCCACAGCTCCGGTTCGCTGTCGCCCAGCCGCACCAACCGTACGCCCTTGAGCCGCTCCAGTCCGTCCTCGACGGTCAAACCCAGCGGCGCCAGCCGCCGATCCAACTCCCGCGCCAGCTTGAGTGCCAGCAGACACACCACGGCGTGCCCGCGCGTGCGACCTTCCTTGCGCAAGAAAATCGGCCGCAGTTCCAAGAGCCGGTTTTGAGCGTGCGAAAGTCCCGCTCAACCTGCGTCAGATCCAGATAGCGGTCATGCACCTGCTGGGTGTCGGCCACCTCCTTGGGCAGATCGCTTTCGATCACATAGCACCCATCCAGTTCAGCCTGCTTCTGCCGCACCGCCGTATCTTCGGTCCAAACCACTTTGCGCCCGGCTAATTCCACTTTCACCCATCCCCGGAGCCGATACTTGGTGAGCAGCGCCTGGGCTTGCTTGAGCGAACTCTCAGGCTCACTGCGGGGCTTCTGCTCCACCTGTTGATTGCGCGCCGTGATCTTGGCTTGCACGCGAGCCCACTGGTCGGCGCGGCGGGCCCGTTCCCGGGCCTGGGTCTGAGGATTGCACCGGAGCACATAACGCTTGCCCTCCAATTCCACCTCCGCAGGCTTGTCCTCAAAGAGCTCCAGTTGCAGCCGTTTCTTGGCCAGCAACGCTCGGATTTGCGGATCGGTCAAGGCCGTCACATAGCAGAACCTGGCTTCGCCCAGCGCCGCCTTGCCCAGGCGCTTGATCATGCCCCGGTCTCCCACCAAGGCTATTTCCTCCGCCCCAAAGCGCACCTTGAGCTTCTGCACCGCGTCCAAGAATGTCGGCGGATCTCCGGTGTTGCCCCGGTAGAGTTGAATCGAAATCGGTTCCCCATGGCTGTCGGTCAACAGCCCGGCCACCAACTGTTTCTTGCCCTTCTTGCCCTCGCGATTATATCCAAAATCGGCCAACTCATTTTCCAGGCCCTCAAAATACACGCTGGTCACGTCATACAGATAAATGGCTCGCGCTTTGGGCGCTGCCACCTTGGGGGCTAGCGCCGTTTCGATACTGGCCTGCCGGCCTTCCAGGTCCTCCAGCGCGGCGTAGAGATCGTCCTCATCGAAACTGCCCACCTGCAGGATTTCCTTGACCGCGTGGTCTTCACTCCAGCGCGCCGCCGACAAGCGGCTGCCCTGGTGGGCCACCCGAGCGTAGGTTAAGAACAGGGCCAGGCGCTGGGAGCGGCTTTGCTCTCCCACCGCCTGCACCAACCCTATCTCCCGAGCCAGGCCATCCAAGGCGGCCAGCACACCATAACACGGCCCTTGGTGAATGGCGCTCGACGCCTCCCCGCCGCCGGCTGGCCCGACGGGGCCCTCGGGTGGGGGCGGTTGGTGCTTGCAGTGTCGCTCAATCAACTCGATGAGCTCGGGCGGGAGCTTGGAAAGATTGGCCAGCGTTTGGTGGATCACCACCGATTTGGGGGCGGGAGCGCCAGCGGCGGGGCGCCCCGGCGGGCGCTTGGCCAGCACGCGCTTGCCCTGCACCAAGAGGACGGACCGGTAGTCTTTGCCGGCCAGGACGGTGTGGTTGCGTTTAATGAACACGATGGTTGGAGCATACGAGCGGACCGCAGAGGGTGCAAGATAAATATTGCACTATTAGAGACAACACTTTTGGTGCAAGAAAACCGCGCTGGACCGGGAGATTTCATTCACAAACCCTCTCTCGATGGGGGAAGATGAGTCTGATGCCACCAATCCGGTGGCAATTGGCCCGGCACCGACGGGACGCCGCCGCCCATGCCCAGCGCGCCGTCGACTTCATCCTGGGGAAGGCTCAGCCCAAAGCTCAGCCGGCCGCCTAAACCACAACCGGGCCGGCGGACCGGGCGTCCGCTGGCCATATTCGTCGGTAGAGGTTCGGTCGAAATAGGGGGCGACCCGATAACCTACCGCGAATTCCGCAGGCGCCTTGGCAATCCCACACTGCGCGAAACGGTTTCCGCCCTTGCCAGCAGTCATCAGGATGATGCACAACTCGCCAAACACCTGCGAAAATGGCTTGCGCTGTAGGAGCAAGAGGCCCCACGGGAGAAAAACTCCGACTGGCAACAAACCGAGTTTCTGCTCCGAAACTGGATCGAGGACCCGCCTGGCCCGCAGTGGGCTACGCACAGTCTTTGCTTCTTTAGCGACTTGGCCATAGCGAAGCTGTGCTATTGGTTCTGGTGGAAAAAACTGCTGCCGCCCGGCCGGTTAGACGCGGAACGCGCCCGCATCAAGAAAACCTAGCAACGCATCGGCCTCATTCCGGCCAAACCCCGCGCCATCCGCGACCTGGAAATGCGGCACGGCCAACTGCACTTCATCCCCTTCAAGAAGGCCACTTACCACGGCCCGGCCATCTGAAATCTGGCCCGCGGGCATGTCCGTGGAAACCGGGACACCCACGACTCGTTCATCTTGTCCCCCTTAGGGCATCGGTGGTGGCTTACCGTTGCCATCATGAAGCGTGTAAAGATCAGCATGGTTCTGGCCCGATCCGATGACCCCACCAGCCCACAGCCCGAACTTGGCCAGAGACCAGACTCCGAATCACATGAACTCGACCTAAAGGCCGCCTCGCGGAGCAATCGCGCGCTGCGGTTGTCGCGCATTGCCCTTCGAGCGCCGGTGCCGACACTCAGTGACGGCGGCACCCTGGAAAACCACCATTCGGGTGGCCTCCTATAACCCGTAATACACCGTGTAAGTTAAATGCTCACAACATGAGGATGTTGTGGCCGCCACCGGCGGCGATTTCCAGGGCGCGCCTGAACGATTCATGCCCTTTGGGCTTGGCGAAATCGGTCTCATCGTTGGGCTGCTGGTCGAAGATCCGGGCGATTCCACCTGGGCCGGGGCGATGTCGGTTTGGCCTTCGAGGAAGCTCGTGGCCCGGCGCAGATTACGAGTCGAGATCACGCGCAAGCCGGCGACCACGGCCACCTCGGCGGCGTTGTCCGCCGGGACGAGGATGCCGGGTTGCCCTCCGCCCGGGCGGACAGCGCTAGGGGAAACAGCCGGACGCTCGCCGAATCTATATATCGAAGCTCGGGACAACCGGCGCCTGGGTCTTGGAGAAGTTGACGCCCTTGGTCTTCGACCATGCCGGTGCCCCCGTCGGAATCCAGGACATGGGCGTGTTTTTGCCGCTCCTCCATCCCTCCGGGGCCGTGCCGTAGACCTGCTCGATGGTGCCGACGCCGCCCGTGTGGTTGATCTCGAACGCGATCCGCGTGTCGCTGGCCCTTTGGCTCCTGCGGACCTTGATGTAGAACGCCCGCGCCCCGTGCGACGTGTGCTTCTCCTTCAGCTTCCCCGACCGGTGCAGGCGATCGAGGGCCTTCGTCAGGATGCCCTTGTCGACCGGCTTCCCCGCTTTCCTGTCTCGGCCGGGGAAGAACCAAGGCGACTGGGGGTATCGGGCGGCGTGCCATATCCGGTGCGCCCGCATGGTCTCCTTCAGCCCGTCGTTGATGAGGACGCAGGGGTTATCCTTGCTCGCCTTCATCGCCCGGCGAACGTGCAGGAAGTCGCCCTCGACGAACCCCGGCTCGTCGTGTTTGGCGTCCAAACGCAGGCGCAACACCTCCTCGGTCCGCAGGCCCGAAAGGCCCTCGAAGAGGAGTTGCCAGCCGAACACCTCGCTCCGCCGCGAGGACATCAAGGCACCGGCGGCCGCGTGCAAGCCGTCCGCGGAGGCGAACGAGTATTCGCGGCAGTGCGTTGCATCCTTGGCGGTGTGGTAGCGGGCCCTGGCCGCGATGGGGTTGTGCTTGAACATTTCCTTGCGCACGGCCCATCGCATCGCGTTGTTCAGGGTGTTCAGCTCCAGGTCCGTCGTGCGGTGCCCGTCCCGGGCCCTGTTGCCCGCGGCCACCTGGGCGACGCGCCAGGCGTGGTACTCGTCGAGGTCGTGCTGCGCCAGGTCCGGTGCTGGTTTGCCCCAGGCGTAGGAGAGCAGGGTCTTGCAGTAGCCCTCCTCAGCCTTCCAGTGCCTCTTCCCGGCCCGTGGCACGCCCTTCTTGTCCGGGTATCCGTCCTTAACGTAGCGGGCGATGACGGCGGGGACGGTGGCCCTGGCCTCCTTGGCAGCCCGGTCGGGGTTCTGGACGGCCAGACCGAGCTTGCTCGCGACCCTGGCCGCCTGCCTCGCGTCCCGGGCCTCCTTTGCGGCCTCCAGTGACTTCGTCTTCAGGCTGATGTAGGAGTAGAACTTCCGGCCCGCTTCCTTGATGCGGAGGTATTTCCGCCCCTCGGCGTCCTCGTAGATGCCCGGCTCCTTGCGCCCCCGCCGGTCGGTGTAGAGATGAAATGTGCCCATACAGATGCTCTGCGAATGCGTATAACGTGTTACTAGGGCGGTGTCAAGCCTGCGGGAATTCGCTGGAAGCCCTTGTTTTCCCAGGGATTTGGCGCACCCAGTAGGAGTTGAACCTACAACCTTCTGATCCGTAGTCAGATGCTCTATCCAATTGAGCTATGGGTGCGCACCGATAGGGCGCTGAAGACTACTGGCCGACGGCCCACGGCGCAAGGGAAATCGCTGGGAATGGAAACTCACGGGGCTGCCAGGACAACGCGATAGAAGGCGTGGCTGGCGCTTTGGGGGCTGACAGGGAAGACGATGGGGCTGCCTGCCCCGGCAGTGTTGGTCGAGACGGGCGTCCAGGAGGAAAGGTCGGAAGAAGACTGGATGACGTAAGTTTGGCCGGGCGCGCTTGCCACCGTTAATTGGTACTGGCCATTGAGGACCGGGCGGATGCTCAGGCCAAGGACGGCAGTGACGGACTGGGCGGAGTTATTGGCCGGGTTGAGATCGGTTTCCTGGCTGGCGACGGTCAGGGTGTTGGTCAGCAAGCCGTAGTGCCGAGGCACGACGGAGAGAGAGGCGGTGGCAGAAGCGCCGACGCTCAAGGCGCCAAGGTTGAAGGTGACGAGACCATCGCCCAGGGAGTAAGTGCCCTGGGAAGAGAGGGCAGATTCAAAGCTAACGCCATCCGGCAGGGGATCGGTCAGCGTGACGCCGGCAGCCGTGGAAGGGCCGCGGTTGAAGATGCTGACGGAATAGGTCAGATTGCTGCCCGGCAGGACAACGCTGGGGGCCGAGGCAGCCAAGCCGACATCGGAGCAAACAGGATTAAGGGGATTGACAATGGTAAGGATGAGGTCCCAGCCGTTGAGCAGGCCGGAGTCGCCCGGCTTGTCATCGAGAACGTACAACGACCAAGTGCCGTTGGGGTTCCAACCATTGAGATTGGCGAGAATGGAGGCATAAGGGCCCGGGGGCGCGGGAGACGGCAGGGTACGGGCGTTGTAGGCAGTAGGCTGGTAGGCGCCGTTGGTGATCTGGGAGGCCTGGGGCAAGGGCGCACCAGTGTCTTCAAAGAAGAGGGTCACATTGCTGATCGAGTTATTCGCGCCGGCATGAGCCATAAGGAGGACGTTAGTGCCGGCAGGGCTGACCAGGAGGGCATTGATGTCGCTCGGGAAGGTATGGGAGAGGCCGGAGAAGGTGACAGTGGCCTCGCTAACTACGCCGGTTATACCGGAAACAGGGAGCGTGGATGGGTAAGGCGTGCCTTGGCCGTAAGTAGGAATGGCAATGGATTGTTGGCTTGAGAAAGTCGCTGGCGCGGGCAGAATGAAGAGGAAGGAGTTGGTGGTGACGTAATTGGTGACCTGGAGGCCATTGTCGAGGGTTTGCACATCCTGGAGCAGGAGCGTGGCGGTGATCGAGCCGCCCTGGGAGGTGGTAGCGGGTCTGAAGCTGACGGCTGTAAAGGTGAAGGGGCGGGCGACGACCGGGCCGGCGTGGACGATGACGCCATAGACCTCTTGGGCGTTGGGGCCGGGGGCGACGCCGCCGGAATCGAGCAGGGTAGCAGTGAGGTTGGTCGTGGTGTCGGCGGTGCCGGCGTTGGTCAGGTAGAGCGAGACGGTGACGGTCTGGCCGGGGTTAACGCTGCCGTTGCCGGGGCCGCTTCCGGGGAGCAGAACGGCGCCGGCGGCCAAGAGGAAGGGAGCGGGGCCGTTTACCGCGACGGAGTTGGTCACACTGATGCTAGAGCGGTCTGGAACAGTGGAGACGGCGGTGGCAACAGGGACAGAGGTGAGAGGAGCGACGACCATCTGGGTGAGGATGAGGGAGACGGAAGCGCCGGCATCGGGGCCGAGGTTGCCCAGGTCGCAGGTCAGGAGGCCGTTGTTGGTAGCGCAGGAGCCGGCGGTGGAGGTGGCGGAGACGAAGGCGGTGTTGGTGGGCCACAGGTCGGTGAGGACGACACCGATAGCCACGCCGGGGCCGCCGTTGGTAATGGCGATGGTGTTGGTGAGATAGCCGACCACGGGGGGGGGCGGGGCGAACGTTTGGGAGACGGCGAGGTCAGCCGAGGCGGTGGAGGCAACGGTGACAGAGGTGACAGGAGCGACAAGCAGCGGGGTGAGGATGAGGGAGACGGAAGCGCCGGCATCGGGGCCGAGGTTGCCCAGGGCGCAGGTCAGGAGGCCGCCGTTGGCAGTGCAGGACCCGGCAGTGGAGGTGGCGGAGACGAAGGCCGTGTTGGTGGGCAACATGTTGGTGAGGACGACATCGATGGCCATGCCGGTGCCGACGTTGGTAATGGCGATGGTGTTGGTGAGGGGGTAGCCGACCACGACGGGGTTCGGGGCGAAGGTCTGGGAGACGGCGAGGTCAGCCACGGGCAGCACCAGGTTAATCGTGGTGGAGGCAATGTTATTGGCGGGGTTAAGGTCAATCTCGGTGGCGCCGACGCCAGCGGTATTGACCAGGGCGCCTTTGGCGGCAGGTGTGGGAGCAAAGACCACAGCGACTGCGGTGGTGGAGCCCGCATTGATGGAGCCGAGGTTGCCGATGACGGCATTGCCGCTCAAGCCGATATTGCCCTGGGAACAAGAGGCGGAGACAAAGACGACATTGGCCGGCAGGACGTTGGTGAAGATAATGTTGGAGGCGGAGTTGGGGCCGCCGTTGGTCACGACGAAGGAATAGGTCAGGTTGTCGGAAACAAGGTCCGTGGACGGAGGGGCAAAGGCGAGCAAGGCAAGGTCGGCGAGCGGGTTGACGGGCGTGACGGCGGTGAGGGTGAGGCTCCAACCGTTGGAAATGGCGCCGAAATCGCCGCCGCGATCATCTTCGACGAAGAGGGACCAGAGGCCGTTGGGGTTGATGCCGTTGAGGCTGGAGAGGACCGCGGTGTAAGGCCCGGCAGGAGCAGGGTTGGAAAAGACGGGCGCCGGGGAAAAGGCTGTGGGCTGGTAAGCTCCGGAGGAGAGCGAGCCGAAGCGAGGCATGGGCGAGGAGGCGTCGTCGTCGAAGGTCAGGTCGAGATTGTCTGCGGGCTGGTTGGCGGCATGGGACATGAGGAGGGTGTTGGCGCGGGTTGGGGCGACGAGGAGCACATCGACGTCCCTGGGATAGGTATGGCTGAAGCCGGAAAGCGTGGCGGTGACCTTGCTGAGCGTGCCGGTGAGACCGGAGACGTTAATAGTGGAGGGGTAAGGCGCCGCGCTGGTGTCATCGAGGATGGCGATGACGTTGGTATTGGCAAAGGTGAGGATGGTTGGAAGGGTAAAGTTGTAAGCGACGGTATTGGTCAGCAGATTAGGGCCGTCCTGGAGCTGGAGCACGGCGCTGATGGTGGCGCCGGGGGCGCCGCTGGCAGTAAAGGAGAATTGCTGTGCAGCGAAAGAGCTGCCCGGGGGCAGGATGCCGTAGTCCTGGGGATTATTGGGGGAGACGGGTGTGACGCCGTTGGTGGCGAGGAGGGTGGCCTGGAGGTTGGTGTTACTGACATTGCCGGTGTTTCGGAGGCGGAGGCTGACGGTGACCGTTTCGCCGTTGTCGATGGCGCCGTCGGGAGGAGAGAAGCTTTCGCTAATCAACGTAGCGCCTGCGGGGAGGATGCTGATGAAAGGCGGGGCGACCTGGACGGAGGTGGTCACCGAGTTGTCAGACTGGTCAGGGTCGGATTGGGCGCCCGCGACGGAGGACAAGGTATGGGCGGGGCCCTGGATAGTAGGAATCACCTGGACGGTGACCAGGGCGCTGACGCCGCCGGCCAGGGTGCCGATATTGGCGGTGATGGTGTTTCCGGACCGGGAAATCGCGCCTTGAGAACTGGTCATGGAGACGAACGAAAGGGACGGATCCAAGGTGTGGCTGAGCACGACACTTGTAGCCGTGCTGGGGCCGGCGTTGGAGACGGTGATGAAGTAGGTCAGGTTGCTGAACAGGACGACCGGGTTTTGAGACGGGATGACGGTGACGGAGAGGTCGGCTGCGGGGCCGACGGCGGTCTTGAGAGTGGCAGTGTTGTTGGCGAGGCTGGGGTCGTATTGGTCGCCGGAGATGGAGGCAGTGTCAACAGCGACGCCTTGGGCGAGGGTGGTCACAGTAATGGTAGCCGTAGCGGAGGCGGCGTTGACGAGGGTGCCGAAGCCACAGACGACGGCGTTGCCATTGATAGCGGCAGAACCCTGGGAGACAATGGCGGAAAGCAAAGCAGCATTGTCGGGCAAGACGTTGGTGAGCACAACGCCGGAGGCGGGGCTGGGCCCGTTGTTAACGGCGGTGACCGTATAGGTGAGGGTGCCGCCGACCACCGGAGCATTGGGGAAGGCAGAGATGCTGACGGCCAGGTCGGAGGTGGGCGGGAGCACGTGGATAAGGACAGTGGCGGTATTGTTGGCGGGATTGGGATCAAGCTGGTCGGAGGTGACGGTGGCGGTAGAAGGGAAATCGCCGGGGACGATAGCCTGACAGGTGACGGTGATGGAGGCGGTGGAGCGGGCGGGCATGGAGCCGAGCACGAAGGTGACGATGCCGCCTAGGAAGCTCCAGGAGCCTTGCGAGGGAGCGGCGGTGACGAACTGGACACCGGAGGGGATCGGCTGAGTGACGACGGTGGTCTTGGTGGAACTGGGGCCGTTATTGGTCACGGAGATGGTATAGGTGAGGAGGTCGCCGATGATGACGGGGTCCGGGGCGGCGGACATGGCGATGGCCATATCGGCGCCCGGGCATTCGCCGCCGCCATCCAGGCAAGCGGCCGGGGTCAGGAACAGAGACCAGCAGTGGAGGACGCCGGTGTTCTGAGGGTACTGATCGAGAGCGCGAAGTTTCCAGACGCCGTTGACATTGGTTCCAGCTCTGCCGATGAAGACCGAGAGGGGATTGTCAGGGCGGAAAGTGCCGACAAAGGGGGCAAAGGCAGTCGAGATGGGCGCAGGGGCGTCGTCGTCGAAGGTAGTGCGGGCATCATCGGGAGCGCAACCCTGGCCATAATTCTGGCCCGAGCCGCCGTTGTTAGCGGAGAGAGTTGTCCTGGCGCCGCCCGGGGCGATGAGCTCGAAGACCAGGCCGGAATCGTAAGTATCGGTGGCAAACAGGCTGACGGTGGCCTTGGTGACCGCGGACGGGAAGTTGGAGACGACGACCGGGGAATCGACCTGGCCCAGGTCGGGGATGGCGAAGTCAGAGGAATTATCATAGCGCAAAGGCACGCCGGGGACGCCCGTGGAGAGTTGGAAGCGCGGAGAAACCTGCCTGACGGCCTGGTCGGAGGTCACAGTGAGGATGAAAACGACGGGAGTGCCACAGGGGAAAGTGGGGGCCGTGCTGACTTTGAAAGGGACAAGGTTGGTGGCAGCGGAGTTGGTGAGGATGGTGCCATAAAGGGACACAGGCTGGACGACGATGACGCCGGGAGTGGGAGAAGAGAGGGTAGCCCGAACGCCGGTGGCGGAAACGCCGCCGAAGTTGGTGAGTACGACGTTGAGGTTATTGCACTCATTGGGGTCGATGGCGCCGTTGCCATTGCCGCCGGAGATGTAATTGGTGACGTAACTCAGGAGGGGCACCTGGCCGATGGGCGGGGCCAGGAGATTGACGATGTTGGTGCCGTTCGGACTGCCCCAACCGGTGCAGAGGTCGTAGCCGGGAAAGGCATAGAAGAGGTTGGTGTTGACCAGGTTCGTGTTATTGCCCGTCGTGATATCGTGGAAGGCGCCGGCATAGAGTTGGCTTTTTGCAATGGCGTAGAGGGCCGGGTTGAGAAAGCCGACGGGCGCTTCCCCGTTCTCGAGGGCTTGCTGATTGATGAGCGCCGTGAAGGCCGCCCAGAGGGGTGTGGCGGCGCTCGTGCCACCGACCGCCCCGCCTGCGCCGTTGTCGGAGATGGTGAAGATGTTATCGGCCGTCAGGGCGACGTCGGGGACATTGCGCATGGTAGTCGAGCCGCCATTGGTGGACATATTGACGCCCTGCTGCCAGACAGGGATGGCGTAATTGGTGCTGATGCCGCCGCCGCTGCCCTCGCCCTGGCCCCAGTTCCACACGGTTTCAGAGGTATAGCCGCCTCCAGGACCGGTGGTGCTCAAAGTCGTGCCGCCGACGAGCGTGATGTACGGATCGTCGGCATATTGGAGCTGGCTGCCCGGGTAGAACGAGCAGTTGTCACCGGAGCACTGAAAGAACGATTGGCCTTGAGCCGCAAACTGCCGGTAGATCTGATCGGCAATCGGGTCGTCGCCAATGAGCCAGGAAGAGCTGAGCTGGCTGGCCAGATTGTCATTGGCCATTTGATTGAGTATGTCGTCTGGGGCGGTGGGGTAGCCATTTGGGGCTTCGTACACGAGGATTTGCGAGAGTCCCGGCGCCATGGAGACGCACATTTCGATGTCGAGGCAAACCTCGCCATTATTGAAACCGGGCACGCCGTTGAAGCCGTCGAGCAAGACATTCTGCAAGGGGACGTTTGGCAGGCCGGCCATGGATTCGTAGGAGGCGATGTCACTGGCAAAGTAGCCATCCAACTGGAGGAGGCCGACCGTCTCGAAGGCGCCGGTGAGCGAGGTGCCCGGGATGTAGGCAGCCCGGAAGTCGTTGCCCAAGTAGGTGCCGTTAGGGCCTGAGCCGAGCGCCGGCGCCCAGGGGGGAGTGGCGTTGGCGGGTCTGCGTATGAAGGCCGGCTTGGGAAGGAAGTAATTGTTCAGTCCCTTGACGTGCAAAATGGAGATGGGGAGGTCGAGGGAGGGTTCGGTATCGGGGGCATAGAAGGTGCGAGGCTCGGTGGGGTGCTGATAGAGGTAAAGGGCCAGGTGGAGCGCCTTCTCGATGTCGGCCGCGGCGCCGTCCACATTCAGGATGAGGCGGTTGGGCGAGGTGGCGGTGACTCTGAGATTATTGGCTTTGGCGAAATCAATGAGGGCCTGATAGTCTTGCTGGCTGGGGCCGAAACGATTGGTGAATTGCTGCGGGGTGAGGTAGCTGCCGTAATTGGGGCTGGCAGGGTCGTAGAGGGCCTGCAGGAAGGCGGTGAGTTGGGCCTGGTTGCGCAAGGGCAGCCCGATGGCCAGGGTCAAGCGCTGGGAAGCTGGAAGGCGGTTGAGGGGTTGGAGGCGGGCCACGGCGGGGGGCACATGGCCAGGCACGACCTGGCGGTCGGCAGCGGCGGCGGCCGACCTGTGAAGGGCCAACGCGAAGAGGAGAGCGCACCAGAGGGTGAGGCGGCGTAAGCCCGAAGGCCGAAGTCCGAAGTCCGAACTCCGAAGTCCGAATGGGGCAAGGGGCGGCAGCGGCGGACAGGGGGTGCTGGTGGACGACACCGTAAATGGCTTCATAATCAAGTCAAACAGTCGGGGGTTGGCAGCCCAGGGCGATGAACGGGTCATGGGGTGGCGAGGTTGAGGCGGAAGAAGAGATTTCCGGTGCCGATGGAGTTGGTGAAGATGTATTGACCACCCACCAGGCTGGGCGCGGGATTGGTCACGGTGATCCAGTTTATGGGCGGGGTCAAATTGGTGGCAACCTGGACATTATAGAGGCCCTGGCCGGCAGGCCAGGTGAGCAGCAGGCTGTTGGGAGAGGGCGTGAGCAGGTGGACCAGGAGCGGGGCGACGACGACAGTCTTGACGCTGGCGTCGGCGTTGCTCTTGAAGGTCTCGATGACGCTCGGGGCAGCGTAGCAGGTGGCGTAGGTGAGATTCTCGGAGAGGATGGTAGGCTGGACGACTGCCGAGACGGAGAGGACCTGGTTGCTGCCCAGGATGGGGAGGTTGGTGAAGGTGAGGATGTTGTTGACGTTGTCCAACGACCAGCCGGGGGGCGAAGCGGAGACGAAGTTGGCAGTGGGGTCGAGATAGAGAACGACCGCCATGCCCGGCGCGCTGGCAGGGCCGAGGTTGGTGACGGTGGCGGTGAGGGTATAGGTGTCGCCGAAGGTGACGGAGTTAGGGATGCTGACGAGGTTCAAGACGAGGTCGGCGGTGGGGCCGACGACCTCAGCGCCGGCCGCAGCGGAGTCGTCCGACGGGTTGAGGTCGGTGGTGGTGGTGGAAACCGAAGCGGTGTTGGTGGCGGTGCCGACGAGGCCGGGTTGGACGGTGAGGACCATGGAGGCCCCGGCGCCCTTGAGGAGCGTGCCGAGGTTCCAGGTCAACGAACCGGCGGCCGTTGTTGGTAGACCGCGGTCGGGGAGACGGTGTTAGTGGAAGAGGCATAGACTGAGCCGTTGGGCAGGACATCGCTAACGACGACGTTGCTGGCGATGCCGGGCCCGTAGTTCATTACGTTCGAGGGTGAAGGTGAGATTACTGGTCAGGATGACGCTGTTGGACAGAGCCGACATGACCAGGCCGACATCGGCGGCGGGCTGGATTGGGGTGGCGGTAGTCAGGTTCAGCAACCAGCCGTTGGAGATGATGCCGGAATTGAGGGGAGTATCATCAAAGACGAAGAGCGACCAGGTGTTGTTTGGATTGATGCCGTTGAAGACGGACATGTTGGTGTTGTAGGGGGCCGTGGGGGTCCAGGCTGGGGCCGGCAACGGGAAGGGGGGCGGGGCCAGGGGATAGGCGGTGGGGGCATAGGTGCCGTTGGTAATAGAGTCCATTGAAGGGCAGCTGGTTGGTGGCCGTTCCGTCAAAAGTAAGGGTGACGTTGGTAATGGCGAAGCTGCCGCCGCACTTGGACATGAGATAGGAATTCTGGCCGCTGGGCGCGATGAGGAGGATATTGATATCGGAGGGCCAGGTATGGGCAAGATTGGTCAAGGTGACGGTGGTCTTGCTGACGAGGTTGCCGAAACCGCTGACATTGATGGTGGAGGGATAAGGGGAGGCGGCGCCATGGTCGGGGATGATGATCGGGGCGGTGTTGGAGTAGGTGGTGGTGGTGGTGCCGAGGACGAAATTGAAGAGCCAGGTTGGTGAGGGGAATGGCGCCGTCCTGGAGGTGGAAGGTGGGCGAGATGACTTGTCCGTTTGTGCCGAGCGCCGTAAAAGTAAAGAGCCGGGAGGCGGAGGGGCCGTTGGAGGGCATGGGGCCATAGGTTTGTGGGGCGGAGACATTGGTGACGCCGTTGGTGGGAAGCAAGGTGGCGATGAGGTTGGCCACATTGGAGCCGGCGTTGCGGAAGGCAAAGAGCATCGTGACGGTTTCGCCGGGTTGGATGACGCGGGCGACATTGGTTTCGAGGCAGGTCAAATCGATGGCCCACCCGTTGGAAAGGGAACCGGCGAAAGGCGGGGAACTCTCCAGGGCGTAAAGCAACCAGTTGCCGTTGGCGTTGGTGGAATCGATAAAGGTGGCGAAGTTGGTGCCGTAAGGCTGGGCCGGAGCGCCGGGGAACAGCGGCACAGGGGCGTAGGCGGCCGGGATGTAAGTGCCGTTGGTAAGCGGTCCATTGACGGGCAGCGTGTTGGTGACCGTGTCGTCAAAGGCCAGCGAAGTTCCGGAGAGAGGGCCAGCGCCGCCGGCGTTGGCCATCAAGAGGCTAGTAGCGCCCGAGGGGCCGGCGAGCAACCCGGCGAGGTCGTTGGCGGCGGAGACAGTGGCATTGGGGAGACGGACGGCGACGTTCTCGACCTGGCTGAAGAGGTTGCTGACGGCGATGACGGAGGGGTAAGGGGAACCGGTTCCGGCGGCAGTGGCCAGGCTGATGGTGGCGGGATTAGTGAAGGACCGGGTGAAGGTGAGGGCGGCGCCGGCAGCAAGGATTTCGCTGCCTTGGGGCTGGAGGATAGTGAGCGTGGCGGCATTGGTGGCGGTCAGGACGGCGAAGCCGAGGGTGCCGTTGACGACCATGGGGCTGGAAAGGCTGATTTGCACGAGGTGAGCGCCGTCCGCGCGGTTATCGTCGATGACCGGGACAGCAAAGCTCTGGAGGGTGACGCCGTTGGTAAAGAGGAGGGTGCCGTTGGTGGGCATGTAGTTGACGCCCGGGATGGCCGAATCGCTGTTGGTGCCGGAAGCGGTGGCGAAGTTGACGGTGAGGGAGCAGTTGGTGAAGCCGGTGCGGATGACACTGATGAGGGCCTGGCCGCTGTTGGCATTGACCTGGTAGGCGGGGCTGGAGAAGCTCAAGCCGGTGATGTCATCGGTGATGGTGACCAAGGCGGTGCTGGGGGGGAGCAATTGGGCGCGGCCGAGGCTGGTGGCATTGGTGGAGAGATAGACGGCGAAGTTGCGGTCGCCCTCGAGGGTGCGGTTGTTGATGATGGGCACGGCAAAGGACTGGAAGGCGATGCCGTTGCTGAAGGTCAGGAGGCCGTTGGTAGGATAGTAATCCACATTGGCCAGGGCGGAGCGGTCGAGGGTGCCGAAGTTGACGGTGGCCAGGCCGGTATTGGCGTTGGTGCGAGTGACCGTGACGATGACGTTGGTGCCGTTCTTGAGGACGCCGAAGGCGGAGTTGGTGAAGGAAACGCCGGTGTCGGAATCCAGGAGGTTGACCAGGGCTGAGGCGAAGGGATAGAGGGAAGCGCCGGCGGACGGATTGGAGAGGTTGACGCGGAAGGAGAGGCTGCCGGTGATGCGCGGGTCATCAACCAGGGGGATGCTGAGGGACTTTTCAGATTCCCCTTCGATGAAGGTCAGGGTGCCGCTCTCATGAACATAGTTGATGCCGGCAACGGCGGTGCCATCGGCGGTGGCGTACTGGACGGTGGTGATGCCGTTAGTGACCAGGCGGTCCAGGAGCAGGACGATGGCGGGGGCGGTTTCGTTGGTAACATAGACGCCGCTGTGCCAGCCGACGCCCTGGACGGAATCGAGGATGAGGACCGAGGCGGAGGCGGGCGGGAGGATACTGGTGCCGCGCGAGGGATTAGAGAGCGTGACCGAGAAGGAGAGATTAGCTTTGACCACGGGGTCAAGGAAGATAGGGATGAAGATGGTTTTGCTCAGTTCGCCATCGGCGAAGGTGAGGGTGCCGTTGGTGGGGGCGTAATTGACACCCGGGACGGCGCTGATGGCGTTGCTGAGGGAGAGGGTGGCGAAGTTGACGGTGACCGACCCGGTATGGCCGTTGGTGCGGAGGACCGTGATGGGCACGACGGCGCCATCGGCCTCGAGGACGACGTAATTGGTCTGGGTGAAAATGAATTGGCCCGGGCTGGTGTTGGTGCTCAGGATCGTGAGGAAGGCTGCGGAGGGATTGAACAAGAAGGGACCGGAGGAATTCGTCAATTCGAGGTTGACGACCGTGTCGTTGAGCATGGCCGGGTTGTTGCGGATCGGCACAACGACAACGACGTTGGATTGGCCGACCGGGAAGGTGACGGTATTGGAGACGGCGAGGTAGTCAAGGCCCAGGAGGGCAGAGCCATTGGTGATCGTGAAGAAATTGACGGAGGCCGGGAAGCGGGTGCTGCCGTTGCGGGCGAGGGTGACGTCGGCCAGGCCGGTGGGGATATTCTGCAGGACGGAGTAGTTGGTGGAGGCGAAACTGAGGGAGCTGTCATCGTTGAGGATGATGAGGGTGGCCACGTATTGATCGCCCAGGGCGGCCCCGCCCTGGGGGTTGCTCAGGGAGAGATTGACACCGAGGTCCGGGGTGATCCGACCGTCGTCGATGACCGGAACAAGAACGGACTGGAAGGTCTCGCCGTTGGGGAAGGGAAGGGTGGAAAGGACGTTGGAGTAGTTGATGCCGTTGGTGGCGGTGTTGTTGGCGGTGGAGAAATCGATCGAGACGGCGCCGGCGGTGCCGCCGGTGCGGCGGACGGTGATGAGGGCGTTGGTGGAGTTCTCGTCGGCCTGGAAGATGGGGCTGGTAAAGGTCAAGGCGCCGGCGCCGCTTATGGCGCCGCCGAAGATGCGGGCGACGCGGGAGCGGGGCTGGTGGTCGAAGGAGGAGAAGCCGCCGCCGATAATGAGCATGGCGTTGGGCTGGAGGGCGACGGTGTTGATGAAGCCGTCGGCTGCCGTAACCGAAGTTAATCGAGGGGTCGACCGTGCCATCGGGGAGGAGGCGGGTGATGTGGCCGCGGCTAACGCCGTTGGCATGGGTAAAAGCGCCGACCAGGACGATGCGGTTGTCGGGTTGGATAAGGAGAGCATCGACGGTGTCATCGGCGCCGGGACCGACATTGGCAGTGAAGTTGGAGTCCAGGGAGCCATCGGGGTTGAGGCGGGCCACGCGGTTCAGAGCCGCGCCATTGAAATTGGTGAAGGAGCCGCCGGCGACGATGTTCCCGTCCAGTTGGATGGTGAGGGCGCGGACGGCGTTGGTGGCGCCGAGGCCGGGGTCGAAGGTCAGGTCGAGGGAGCCATCCGGGTTAAGGCGGGCGATGCCGTTGCGGCTGACGCCATTGATGGTGGTGAAATCGCCGCCGATGAGGACCTGGCCGGCGTGGGGCGCGTTGGTAGGATAGACGGCCAGGGCGTAGATGGTGCTGCCCGGGTTGGCCAGCGGGGTAAAGCTCGGGTCGAGGGTGCCGTCATTATTGAGACGGGCCAGGCCGGAGACGGAAAGCCCGTTCAAGTGAGTGAAACTGCCGCCGACCAGCAGGGACCGATTGGTGCCGCCCGGCGGGAAGGTCTCTGCCAGAGCGAACACATTGCCGTCCGCGCCGGAGCCCGGGCTGAAGGAGCTGTCGAGAGTGCCATCACTGAGGACGCGGGCGATATGGTAGCGATCGACGCCGTTGAAGGTGGTGAAAGCGCCGCCCAGGAGGATGCTGCCATCGGTTTGGAGCAGGATCTGGTTAATCGCGGCGTTAGCGCCCTCCAGGTTCTTGAGGAAGGTGGGCTCGAGGCTCGAGTCGGCATTGAGGCGGGCGAGGCGGCCCCTGCCGGCGCCATTGACGGCAGTGAAGGCGCCGGCGGCGAGGATTTCGCCATCGCTCTGCAGGGCGACCGAGAGGACATCGCCATTGAAGCCGGGAGTAGCAGGGAAGTTGGGGTCCGGCGTGCCGGCCGGGACGTTGACGGCCTCGGCATTGATGATACTGACGCGGGCGGTGGACGGGAAACCGAGGACGGAGCCTTGCGGGGTTGGGTTGGCCAGGCTGACGGTGAAGAAGAAGTTGGCGGGATCGACAACACCATCATCATAGAGGGGCACGGTGAAGCTGGCGGCGGTTTGGCCCGGGGTGAAGGTGAGCATGCCGTTAGTGGCGGCATAATTGCGAAAGGCCTCGGGGCCGGTCGAGACGGCGGTGCCGTCGGTAGTGGCGAAATTGACCGTGAGGGTTTGGGCGGCCCCGCCGGTGCGGTTGACGGTGATGGTGGCGTAGCCGCCGTTTTCGTTGACGACGTAAGTAGGGGCGCTGAACTGGAGATTGCCGTATTGATTGTCATCGACCAGGGTGACGTTGGCGGTGACGCGGGAGCCGGCGAGCATGGTGGCGGCATTGGTGCCGTAGGCGATGGGATTGGAGAGTTTGACCTGGAAGGTGGTGGGGGGCCCGACCAGGCCATTGTCGAGCAAGGGGACCACGACGTAGCGCGGGGAGGAGTCGCCGCTGTCCCAGAAGAGGTTGGTGGAAACGCTCAGGTAGTTGACGCCGGGCACGGCGGAGCCGGTTTTAGCGGTGGCGCACAGGACGGAGATGGCGCCGCGCGAGCCGCCGGTGCGGTTGAGGGTCAGGAGCAGGGCGCCGGCGCTTTCATTGGTGGTGTAAGTGCTCTGGGTGAAGTTGACGTAGCCGATGGGGTAGTTGTCATCGATGATGAAAAGGCTGGCGTTGGTCAGGCCCAAGGTGCCGGAGCTCAGGTAGGAGAGGTTCAAGGCGACGATGCGGTCCTGGGGCTGAATATTGGTATTATTGATGATGGGGACGGCAAAGGTGACGTTGGTCACGCCGGCGGCGATGTAGAGGTTTCCGTTGGTAGGCGAATAATCCAGCTTGGGGACGGCGTTGCCGTTGGTGGTGGTAGCGTAGTGCAACGAGACGTTCCCATAAGAGCCGTTGGTGCGGATGACATTGATCGAGGCGAATGCGGCGTTTTCGTCGACGCGGTAGGTTGGGGAGGAGAAGCCGAAGACGCCTGGATTGTGGTTGTCGTTCACGATGGTGAAGGGGGCAAAGGAGCGGCCGAGGGCGCCGCTGATCGGGAGGGTCTGGCCGCCGAGATAGAATTGGTCGGCGCAAGAGGGGTTGCTCAGGTAGATGGAGGCCGAGCGGTTGGGGCCTGGGATCCTGTTATTGATGACGCTGACGACGACGCGGTTGGCGGTATAGCTGAAGAAGGTGGAACCGTAAATATCGGTCGGGCTGGCGCTCAGGCCGAAGATACCATCGCTGAAGCAGCGGGTCAGCGCCCCGGCGGGACTGGCGGGCAGATAGTCGTAGAGGCGCCAGGCCGTGAGATAGGTGGGCACGGAGCCGCTGTAGGCATAATCAACGCCGCTTTGGGCGACGCCGGAAGGGACGGTGAGGTTGGCGGACAGATAGCCCAAGGTGCCGTTGGTGCGGGTGAGGGCGATCGTGGCGGCGGTCTCGCTTTCGTTGACGTTGTAATTGCTGTCGGTGAAGGAGAGGTTGCCAGGACCGGGTGTGACGCCGCCGAGGAGACGGGCGAAATTGGAGCGGTTGCGGAGGCCGGCGCGGGTCTTGGGTTGATTATCAACGTTCTGGTTGTAGGGACCGAAGAAATCATTGGGGTCAATGCGGATGGTGGGGTCGGTCTGGCCGCCGCCCACCTGCTGGAAGCTGCCGCCGATGAGGATGTTGCCGTCGGTCTGAACGCCGGTGGCATAGACGACCCCCACCGGGTCGATGAACCGCAACCGGTGCAGGCCGGCAAACTGGTTGTAGGCGGTGTCGAGAAACGTCGTATCGACGGTCCCGTCGGAGAACAGCCGGGTGAAGCCGAGGCGATGAGTGCCGTTAAAGGAAGTGAACATGCCGCCGACATAGATCGTGCCATCGGGCTGGGGGAGGATGGTAAAGACGGTGCCATCGGCCCCGGTGCCGGGATCGAAGGTGGTGTCCAGCGAGCCGCTAGCGGTAAAGCGGGCGATGCGGGAACGAGCGAGGCCGGCCACGGTGCGGAAATCGCCCCCCGCCAGCAGATTGCCGGCGGCATCGATGCTCAAGGCATGGACAATGCCGTCGACCCCCACGCCCAAGGTGCTGGCGTAGTTTTGGTCCAGGGTGCCGTTGGAGTTGAGGCGGGCCAGGTTGGCGAGCAGGGTGCCCCCGACGGCCGTAAAGTCCCCGCCGATATAGACCTTGCCGTTGGAAAGGGCCAGGGCGTTGATGGTGTTGCCGGTGATCGTGGGGACCACAAACGAAGTGTCGAGCGTGCCGTTGGGGTTGAGGCGGGCGACGTGGCTGCAACTGGAACCGTTATAGAACGTGAAGTCGCCGGCGATGAGGAACTGGCCATTAGGCAGGACGAGGACGGCGCGCACCGGCGCCGTGGCGCCGAGGCCGGCGCTAAAAGCGGCGCCGAGGCCGGGACTAAAATCGGCCAGGTCCAACGAGCCGTCGCCATTAAGCAAGGCGACGCCCGGACTTTGCGCGCCATTGAAGGCGCCGAAGGCGCCGCCGACAATGATTTTGCCGTTGGGGGCAGCGGCGACGCTGCTGATGAAGGCATCGGCGCCGTCCAGCGGCGGGGCCAGGAACGATTGGTTGAGGGTGCCATCCACGTTGACGCGGGCGATGCCATTGCGCGCATAGCTGTTAAAGGAATGGAAATCGCCGACGATGACACTCTGATCCAAGGTATTGGTGACGACGACGGTATTGGTCGTGACGACGTTATTATTGGTGACGACGACGGTGTTGCTGACCGTGTAAAAGTTGGGGAAGACTACCAGGCCCAGGACCTGGCCATCGGCGCCCGGGCTGTACATATCCTCCGGGTCGGAGGGCGGCACAAAGGGCAGGGCGATGGAGAAATTATGATCCGGGTCGTAGAGTTCATCGACCGAGCCGGCCGGGGGGTTCTGGTCGTTAAACAGGATGGTGACGTAGCACTCACCGGCGGTGCCGCACTGGACAATGCCGCCGCCGCTCTCGGCGTCCCGCCAGATGGAGACCTTGAAGTTTCGGGCGAACTTGGTAAAGCCGTCGTTGGTGATCGTGAAGGAGATGGTCTTCCACTGATCATTTCCGCCGAAGTTGAGGTCGCCCTTGTTGATGACGAAATCAGAGTTGGTGCCGTGAATGGTGGCCATGTAAGCCGGCGAGGGAGTGGCATAATCACAACCCGGTTCCAGCGGGAAGAAATTGTCCCAGCCTTCAGGGTCTATGTCGTCCAGGAACAGTCGGTTGACGCGATAGTGAATGGTGGCCGACTCCGGCGGGGCCGACTGAAAAGCGGTACGATAGACCGTAAGCAGGGCGCTGGCGTAGTAGGTATTGACGTCCTCGGGAAAGCGATAATGGACATGCGAGAAGTTATAGGCGTCCCGGTTGGTGGTGCCGTCCATGAACTTATAATAATTGAGGACGCGAACCGTGGAATTGGACCAGGTCAAATCGACCCGCGGGGGCGAGATATCCAACGATTCGGTCGGGTCCAGCCTGGGGTTGGACAAATAGACATAGAAATCGTAGCCCAGTGGCGAACTAAAACCACCAGGCCCGCCAAAGCCGCCGCCAAGTCCCTGGCCGCCCACGATGGGGACAACGATGTCCTTGCTCATCTCGAAATCGTCGAAGGCCAGCGTGCCTGAGACGGGCAGGTAATCAAAATCGGCCAGGGCCGAGCCGTCGGCGGTGGCGTAATCGACCAGGACGCGTCCCGAGGAGCCGGCCAGGCGAGTGACGGTAACGACGACGCCGGTGGCAAAATAGGTGTAGTAGGTCTTATAGTTGACATCCCAGTCCGGCAAATCCTCATAAGGGGTGCAGTAATACATGGGGATGGGGCCGGTGGCGTTGGTCCAGTTGAACTGCTCGCTGGCGAAGCGAAAGACGCCGGAGGAGTGATAGGCCCAATTGAGCAGAGGGAAGCCGTTAGGGGCGGCGATGGTGCTGCCGCCGAAGATGGAACCGCCGCCGCTCGAGTTGACAGAGGTGGCGCCTTTGCTGTCGATGGCGATGTAGTAGGTGGTGCCGTTGACGGCATTGAAGCGGAGGCCGCTGGGTCCGCCGAAGGGCAGATCGGAAATGCTGCCCATGCTCGTATATTGCTCTTTCTGGAGCAGGTAAGGGGAGACGTCGTCATTGGCGGCAACCTGGGTAAGGTGGGTGAGGTCGGACCCCGAATAGACGGCGAGGATGGTATCCATCGGGCCGTCAAAGACGTTGGTGATGGTCACCAGCACGATGTTGGTGAAGGTGTTGGTGCCGATAGTAATGACATTAGTAGTCTCGGCATAGTTGTAACTGATGTCCAGGCAGTGGCTGCCGAAGGTGTCCATCGAGACCTCGCCGTCGGCCGGGGCGGTCCATTTGTACCATATACTGTAGGTGGGGGCGAAGCCGGCGTGGTTGGGTTCGCCGGGTTGGGCCGTGGCGTTGGTATTGCACCCGATGATGGAGCCCCACTCGCCGGAAATGACGGTGGCATTGGCAAAGTCATCGTTGGTGGCTCCCTGCCCCCAGGCGGAGGCGCCCAGCAATCCGATAAAGGCAAGCAAGCCGGGCAGCACCCGCCGGCGCCAGCCCGAGCCGCACATATTCAATTTGAATCTACGCATAACAATCAACTTCACACTGTTAAACTCACCGGCATCGGCGCCCGGCATCTTCGTAAGTATTCAGCGCCTGTCCACGTTGTTTGCTCAAAGCCGGCTAAAGCCGGCGCTCCGGAACGCCGGCTTCAGCCGGCTTTGCGCGGCCATGGTCCGCGAAGTTTCACCTTCACCTACACTGTTCCAGCAACGGGAAGAACGTAACAGGAAAAATGGCGGGTGAGCGGGCAGATTTGCTGAACAGTTACGCATTTTCACTGAGCCAAGTCCAAGACGACCTGTCCGCTTTGCGGCGGGTCTAAGAAAAAGCCGAAGCCGTTGGCGCCTTGGCCGCAGAGCACACCCTGGAAGGTGAGAGTTTGGTGGAGTTCGGCAGACCAAACGCTGCCTCTGAACAGGCCGGAAGCAGTGGTAAAGCTGAGGCTCAATTTGCTGCCGGCGGTCGTCGGGTGAACCCGCTGGTGCGTATCCAGGCTGAAGGAGTCGGTGCTGGCGTCGGCCGGGCGGCCGTCGGAGAAGACCAGCGTGCCGCCGGTGAAGCCGGCCAGGGCGTTAGCCGGAGAGTAGGGCGAGCCGGTGGCCGTGGTCAGGTTGGTGAAACCGGCGGGGTAGCTCTTGGGGGTGGCCCCGACGGTATCGAGCCAGATTAACTGGCCATCGCAAGCGTTGGTGCCGGCGTGGGCGAACTCGAGCCAACTGAGCAGACAACCGCTCCCGCTGTAAAGGGAGGCATAGAGCGGCCAGTAGCCGTCTTTGGAGCGCATGGCGCTTTGGCTGACTTTCGTGCCATCGGGCAGGGCGCCGGCGAACAGGAGATTGCCGAGGCTGTCGACGGTGATGGTGCCGTAGCCAAAACCGGCGGGCGAAGCGCCGAGGCCGGCCTCGGCGGGCCGGATGACAAGGGTGTAGGGGGATGAGGCAGCCGGGGCGGCACGATAAGCCTGGAGGGTGGCCGACCAGTCGGAGGCGGCGACGGCGCCGAGCATTTGACCGCCGGCGGACAAGTCCAGGAGCAGAGTCAGGGTGAGCGGAGCCAGGCCCGAGGCGCGCTGAATAGTAGCGGAGGCGGTGCTCGGGGTGTTGGTGCTGAAGGAGCCGGACATCGAATAGGAGCGTCCACCGAGGTTAAGTTTGGCGGTGTAAGCGCCGTGCTTTGTGACCTTGGCACTGAACCCGCCGGAACTGGCCGAGGAGGCGCCATTGGTGTCGGAGAACAGGCCGTAATAAGTCCCCACGGCGGCGGAGAAGGCATTGGAAGAGGCATTCTGGGAGGAGAGCTTGGCCAGGGGCGGCAGGATGGCGGGGTTAGGGCTGGACTTGGGCGAGTTGGTGGGCGCCACATTGAGCGTGGCGTCAATGCTCGAGGCGGAGCCGAACGGACTGGAAACGACGACAGCGTAAGAGCCGCCGGCGGCGACCTGGACATTGGTCATGGTATAGCCGGGGGCGGTGGCTCCGGCAATGCTGGCGCCGTTGAAGCGCCATTGGTAAGTCAGCGGGGGGGTGCCGGAGGCGGTGACGGAAAAGGCGGCGGTGCTGCCTTGGGCGACGGTGACGTTTTGGGGTTGGGCGGTGATGGCCGGGGGTAGGTTGACCATCAGGGTGACCTCGGGAGTGACGACGGAGCCAGCGAAGCTGGAAACGACCACGGAGTAAGCGCCGGCATCGGCAGGTTGGACGTTCTGGATGGTATTAGTGGGGTAATTCGCGCCGGGGATGATGAGGCCGTTCTTGAGCCACTGATAGCTCAAAGGCGACGCGCACGAGGCGACCACGCTGAAGGTGGCCGAGCTGCCTTGGATGACCGTCTGGCCCTGGGGCGCCAGGTTGATGGCGGGGAGCAGCGGCACGTCATTGGTGAGGTCCGGCGGCGGCGGCGGGATGGGGGAAATCGGGGCTTGGCTTTGGCAATTGACAACGGCGTTGGTGGGATTGGAAACCAGGTCGCAGCTTGCGGCCAGGGCGGCGTTGACCCGATGGTATAATCCATCGGGGTAGATGAGATTGGTCGAGGAGAAGTAGCCCCAGTTGTAATTGCTGACCCAGACGAAGCCGCCGCCGCCCCGTCCGTTGAGCTTCTCGGCGATTTCGACGCCGTTGGCCCTGGCCTGGGCGTAATAGACCGTTATGTTGGAGACAGACAGACCGGTAAAATCGCCTATGGCATCGCTGGCGGTGGCGGTGAAACCCTGGAGTTCGAGGTCGTCGATATAGATGGCATTGTTGTCGCCGGGACCCATGAAGGCGAAGAGGCTGTCAGTCGAGCCGTTGAGGATCAGGCGGCCCAAGGCGGCGTTATTGACGAAGCCATCGCTGGAAGCGCCACGGTCGGCGCCGGCCCAGACAATGGGAACGCGGGTGTTGAAAGAGGCGGTGTCGCTGATGGTGGTGGCGAGGAGATTGCCGGCATCGGGCTTGACCAGCAGGCTGAGGCCGCCGTTACCGGCGCTCCAGACGTTGCCGTTGGTGACCTGGGCGCTGAAGTAATTGGTGGGGTAGTTGGTGTTGGCCAAGTAAATGAGGGCGAGGTTGGAGATGCCGTCGCTCAAGGCGTTGGTGACGGCGAGGCTAAGGCCCGCGCCGGCCCGGAAGAGGGTATTGCTGGCGAAGAGATAGCCGCTGTTCAGAGCGATGCTGCCATTGACAGCAAAGAGGAAGCCGTTGGTGATGATGGCGTTCCGGGCCTGCTGCAATTGGATGTCACCGGTGGCGGCAGTGATGAGGCCGCTGTGCTCGAAGTCCGCGGCCCAGATCAAGCTGCCGTTGTTGGTGATGAAGCCGCGGTTGACCAGGGCAATGTAAGGCTCATTGAAATTCGTATTGTAGAACGGGGTGGTGCGGGAGCCGCCGAAAAAGACGGCGTTATAGGTCCGGAAGGCGCCGGAGTTGGTGAAGTACTCAAGCCGCGGCGCGGCCGCGGGCCAAAGGATGGAATCAGTATCCAGGTAGAGGGCGCCGGCGGCGGTGGGCGCGCCTGGGGCATTGGTGGCGATAGTGATGCGGCTGGCATTCAAGGTGAGATTGCGGGTGACGTTGAAGACGTTATGAATGATGAGATTGTCATCGCCGCCCAGGGCATTGGTGCAGGTCAGGAAGAGGGATTCAGTGCGGGCAGGAAGATTGGGCGCCAGGTGGGCATCGGCGAACAGGACGTGAGACAAGTTAGTGAGGCTGGCGTTAGTGGCGTTGATGGTAGCGGTGTAGATGTTAGTGACGCAGGCGCTCCAAAGGTTGATGTATCCTTCCGGCTGCATGATAATGGGCCTGACCAGGTTGGTAATGTCCAGCAGGCCGTTGGTGCTGCGGAGGTTGAAGTCGGTGAAAGGAGCGGCAAGCCGGGCGTGGCTGCTGCCGAGGAACTGGTTGGTGGCCTGGAGGGAGAGGTAATTCAGGCTCGTAATCTGGGCCCGGGTGAGGTCGAGAGTTTGGGCGGCGCTCAACTCGATACGGCCAGGGATGTTGGTGACATCCTGCCCGGCGACGTTGGAGATAATGATGGATATTGGAGGCAGGAGCGCCTCATAAGCGGTCCAGATGTTGGTCGTGCTGGGGATGGGAAAGAAGGGGATGGTGATGGCGGCGCCGGCGAGCGGGAGCGTGAGCGTCGTGGGGATGGCGCTGGGGGAGGAAGGCAGGCCCACACCGAAGAGCGGGGTAGTGCTTTCAAAGACCTGGAAGTTGTCGGGGATCATCGTCGGCCGGCCAATGCCGACGCCGGCGAAACCGTTGATCAAGAGGGTGGCCATGGGGATATTGGGAAGGTCATCAAGGACGTAGAGGTACTGGCCTTGGGTAGTGCCGTCGGCATTGGTGATGGTTTGGGACCACTCGAGGACCGTATAGCCGCCGATGAAATAAACCTTGGGGGCATAGCCGGCGTTCGTGTTGTTGACGAAGGCGGCTTGCACCAGGTAGTCGAGGAACCGGCGCCTGTCACCTCCGCCGTCACGTCCCAGTAGGAAAGGCCGTTAGCGGCGAGCATCAATTCCTGGTCGAAAACGTTGTAATCGCGGGTGGTGACCAAATGCGGGGGCGTCACTGGCGGAGGAAGCACAAACTGATCGTAGAGGCTGAACACATTGGTGCCGATGGCCCAGTAGCCGTCGAAAATGCCGCCGTTGAACAAGAAGGAAGTGAGGAGGGTGACATTGTTGATCGAGTTAAAGATGCTGGTGCCGGCATTGGTCATCATGAGCGAGCCGCGGCTCAAGTCAACGGTTTGCCCGTTTACGCTGCACAGGCCGTCATAGCCGAGCGAGATGGACCCCGGGTTGAAGATATTGGTGGCCTGGATGCGCATTTGAGGCAGGCCGCCGTAAACGAAGCCATTGGGGCCGACAAAGACCAGGTTGGTGTCGCTGCCGACATAGATGGTGCCGGTATTATAGAAGTTGGCGGCCATCCGTTCCTGGCCGGCTTGGGACGGGATAGTGAGAAAATTGATGCCCGGGTTGACCGACATGAAGCCGACATTGGTGAAGTTGAGGGTATCGACGGGCTGGAACAGGACGGCGTTGTAGCTGAGGGTATCAGCATTATAGTCGAGGTTCGTGAACGTGATGGAAAAGAAGTTGTTGTTCACGAAGTTAATCGCATCGATCTGCGGGGGGATCTGGGGCGGGGCCTGAACGACGGCGTCATTGACATAGAACAGGGCGGGCTGCCCGCGCACAGCGGAGGCCAGGGCGACCGCCAGGAAGCTCAGGAGAAGGCAACGTTTCATAGGATTACTTTAAAGTGGCGGTTGCAAAATGAAGTGCAAAGAACCCCGCGCGGCGGAACCGCAACCAACGTAGCGCAGACTTCCAGTCTGCTGTATCGCGGATTTCCAATCCGCAGCCGTGCGTCCATTCTCGGCTTGGGTGTTTCCGCCGGCCTGCCGGCTGGAAGCCGGCGACACCGCAGGTTGGAAACCTGCGCTACGATGTCGCCATACTCCTCTGGCCGCTTGCCTTTGCGCTCTCTGCGTTCTCTTATTGTCCAAATTATTTTGCATCGGCTGCTAGGGAGAAATGGTCAGGGAATAGGGTGTATTGATGAACCGCTGGCCGGCGTCGGTCATTTGAATGGTAAAGGCATACGTGCCTGCGGCGACCGGAGTGCCGGAAAGAACGCCGTTGGTGAGGGAGAAGCCAGGCGGGAGGACCGACCCTGCGGCCAGGGAGAAGGAGTAAGGGGCCTGGCCGCCGGCGCCGGAGAAGGTGTTGGTATAGGTTACGCCGGAAGCGGGATTGGCGTAAGCGAAGGCATACGGGATGCCGACCGAGCCGGCGGGCAGGGCCGCCGGGAAGGTCTGCAGGACCACCTGGTTCACGACATTGGTTAGGCTGGAGCCCACCGGATAAATGACCGGGAGGTTGGTGGTGCCGTCGAACGAGCCCCAAACGAAACCCGAGGTCGCCGTCGCCTGATCTATGGTAATGGGGCCGGAGTTATAGAGGATTTGGCCGACCTTGTCGAAGCTAAAGAAGAGGGTGGTGGCGCCTTGGGCCGCCATGGCGACGTGCCGGGGCCGTAAGTCGCGCCCAGCGGGCTGCCCACGATGCCATTGGTGTCGAACGCCAGTTGCGTGGTCTGAATGTCCGTGCTGATGGGCGGGTAGGTGGTTGGGGGGGGAGCCAGGTTGGCGGCGGAAAAGACGATGTCGGGCGCAGTGACGACGCGGGAGATGGTCTCGAGGTAAGTGGCGTTGTTGGTTACGCCGATGGCGGTGAAGGTATTGGTAATCGGCGTCCAGAACCGGTTCAGGAGGGAATCGTAATCCCGGCGGACAAATTGCATGGTGTTGATACCCTCGCGGAGGGAGAGGTTGGTTCCCAGGCAACTGACGGGAAGAGCCAGGAAGACGTGGTTGGTGGAGTAAGAGATCAGGTTCTGAGTATAGAGCTCGAGGTTGGTCGTGGCGGAACCGGTGCCGTTGGTAGAGGTGGTGGTGTTAGTGAGGGTAATGATATTGGTGGCGGAGAACAGGAGGTTGGTTTGGGAGTTGGTCAGAGTCAACTCGTTGGCGACGATAAGCATATTGCAGAAGTTGGAGGTGAGGAGGAAGAACTCGCCCCTGACCTGGTTGGTAATGAAGTTCTGTTCGGTCGCGTTGGTTGATAGGACCGCCGTGCCGTATGGGGCATAAGGGGTGTTGGTGGGGTTGACGCTGATGGTCTGGAGGGTGGCGATTTGGGGGCCGACGAAGGCATTAAGGTCAGTGACCGGGAAATTGGTCCACGCGCCGTTTTTGAACTCAACTACCTGGAGGTTGCCGAAGAAATGGACATACTCCAATTGGACGGCGAGGGAATAGTTGGTCGAAAAGGCCAGGCGCGGCGGGCTGTTGCTGTAGGCATCGTAAGGGGAATTGGTGTAATAGGCAGTGGTGGTGATGTTGGTGATGACGACGGGGAAATTGGTGGCTGGGGCGCTGAAGACCAGGTCGGGGTAGAGGGCGGTCAGTTGGGCGTCGCTGTTGGTCAGGGCCAGTTGAGCGAAGGCGGTCAGGTTGGAGGTGTAGAGCAACTGGCTGGTCGTATTGGTGACAGAAGTCAGGGTGCCGCTGCCGGCGTTTTCGAGGATGATATTGTTGGTGCCCAGGAGGTAACGGAGACCGCCGACATCATCGCGCGTCAAGCCGGTATAGTAAAAGCCGTAATAGTTGACCGAGGAGAAGATCTGCGTAACCCGGGCCACGGGGCTGCAGGCCAGGGCCAGGGGGTCGGTGGACGTAGGCACGGTGATGGCTTCATCGGTGGCAGGGCACAGTTTGTTGATCCAGTAGGTGTAGAGGATGCCGTTGACGTAGGCGGAAGGCAAGAAGGTGACGGGATCGAAATTGCGCTGGATGACGCCATAGACATAGACCGGGCAAGCGGCGCCCGGGGAGCGCGCGATTGCGCAGGGTCCAGGTATAGGCCACCGGGTCGGCCAGGCAAAGCTCCGAAACCATGCTTTGCAGGGTAATGGACTTGAGGTCGAAGATATGGAGAGCGGCGGCAGTATAGTTCAACTGCTTGGCCTCGAGCGGGATTTCCTCCAGGCCGGGCTCCAGGAACTGACGTTGGTGAGGGTATTGTTGAGGATAGCGAGGGCGGCATTGACGGCGACGACGCCATTGCTGCCGAAGTAGCTCAGGAAGGATTGGTCGAAGGCATAATAGAGGACCGGGACATTCCAGCGGAACTCTTCGCCCAGGTTATGGGGTGCGTTAAAATCGAGGGCGCCATAACCGAGCGACAAGATCTGGTATGGCTCCCTGACCCCGTAGAAGGAAAAGGCGGAGGCGGAAGGGACGGCGGCCATCAGGCAGGCGGCCCAGCAGAGGTGCTTGAATCTTCGCAACATAGTAAAATCCTTAGGGCACAGTTTGGCTGATGAATGGCGATGGTTATTGGCCGGAGAGGGGCGCGCCCAGATAGACCTGTCCGCTCTGGCCGGGAGTCAGGAACAGGCCGGCGCCATTGGCGGCCTTCTCATAGACCACACCCTGGAACGAAAGGCTTTGACCCGTCTCGGGATTGAGGGTGCTGCCGCTGAACAGGCCGGAGGAGGAAGAGAAAGTCAGTTTCAGCCGCTGGGCGGGGGCGGCGGTGACGCGATTGAGGCGGCCCAGAGAGAAGGAATTGGTGAAAGGATTGTGCAAGCCGCCGCCGCTGAAGATCAGGTCAAGATTGGCAAGGTTAAGGATGGGGCCAGCGGATGGGGGAGTGAAGGCCGAACCGACCGCCTCGACGGAATTGGTGAAACCGGCAGGGAAGGACTGGGCCGTCAGACCTGCGGGTTTGATCCAGATGAATTGGCCGCTGAGGTCGCTGGCGGGCAGGTTGGTGTTGAACTGCATCCAACTGATCACCGCGCCGCCCCCGCCATAGATTGGGTGGTAGAGCGGCCAGAGACCGTCTTTGGAGACGGCGCTGCTCTGGCTGACCTTGGTGCCGTTGGCGAGGGTGCCGCTCCACTGGACGCCGCCGCCGGCGGAGACGGTCACGGTTCCATAGCCGTAACCGGCCGGGCCGGAGTTGTCCGGCTTGATGGCGATTGTATAAGAGCCTCGCTGGGGAGCGGGGTATGACTTAGGGCTGAAGACAAGCCGATCGGCATCCAACTGGGCCACATAAGCCGACAGGGAATCGGTAATCACGCCCTGGAGGCGGTCGGTGCCGGAGAGGTCCAACCGGAGGCGCACGGTGAGAGACTGGCCGGAAATCATCCGGAAGGTGTTGGTGGCCAGACCGGTCCAGGGGCTGAACTTGCCGGAAATGGTGTAATTGCGGCCGGCGATGAGGAGGTTGGCGCTATAAGCGCCTTTGGCAGTGGTCTTGGCGGTGAAGAAGCCGGAAGTGGCCACGGTGACGTTGGTATTGTAAATCAGGCCGTTGTAAGCGCCCTGGGCCTGGGCGATGGCGTTGGAGGGGGCATTGCCGGACAAGGGCAGCAGTGGCGGGAGCGGGTTGAGGGTGGGACTCGACTGGGCGGCGACGGCAGGGTTATTGCCGCTGCCGGGGGCCAAAGGCGACAACGGATTTGCCGACGGGGGCAGCACTATCGGGAAGGGGTCGGAAGCCGGGGGCGCAAAGACGCTGGAGACCGGCGCGGAGGGGACATAACCCCTGGGAGCGATGACTTGGGCATAAACGTCAAAGCCGCTGGTGAGGCCGGCAAAACTCGTCCAGAGGCCAAGGAACCGTTCGGTGTTGTCGGAGATAACGGTGCCGTGCAGTTGCCTGCCGACGGTGGTGGTATTGAGGCGGAACTCGGAGCCGGAGGCAGAGCCGTCCAGGTTGAGGAATTGGCCATAGACACTTTCCCAGGAGCCGTCCTGGCCCATGCTGGTCCAGACGGCCAGGTAGTTGGGGCCGACAGAGGCGACGTGGGGGGCGTATTGATTGCCCAGGGTGTAAGTGTTCACCCTGCGCACGGCACCGCCGGTTGCATCCTGGAGAAGGTCCTGGCGAAGACATCCAGACTGTTGGTTTGGTTATCGAGGTCCTTCTCAGTCCAAGAGACAATGAAACCGCCATCCTGGCCGGGGGCGACGGCGGGAAAGTTGCAAGGGAGGTGTTGGTATTGACGATGAATTCGTTAGCCAGGGCAACGCCGTTGCCATCGAAGGCGCGGGCGAAGACATTGACGCTGGGCGGCCGGCACTGGGGGCAAAAACGAAATTGGCATCCAGGCTCTGAGGGGCGGCCTGGGTCTGCTGCTCGGAAACCCAGACAATGACAAAGCCGCCGGTGCTCAGCGCGGCGATGGCGGGAGCCCTTTGATTGTAGGGTGTGAACTGGTTGACGAGGAACTCGGAACCGACTTTAGCGCCGGCGGAGGTGAGGACCTGGGCGTAAATATCCTGGTAACTTGAGGGCTTTGCTGATTGTAACTGCCCCAGGCGAAGACCACATTTCCATTGGGGAGCACGGCCAGGACGGGCTGGCGTTTGAAGTTGGCGGTGAAAGTGTTTACCAGGAGATCGCCAGTGAGCCAGGTGTTGGTTGGGGAAAGGAAGCGGGCGTAGATGTTTTGACGGCTGGGAGGGCCTCCTTGCCAGGCGAAGACGGCCCCTCCGCCGGGAATCAAGGCGACCTGGGGCAGGGTTTGGTCGCCGCCGACGATTTGATTTACCCGGAAGGGACGGCCGACGGGGCCGAAATTGCTGTTGAGGGCCACGGCGGCGATGCCCAGGCCGAAGCCGTTGATGGCATTGTCTTCCCAGGCCAGGAAGCCGCCCAGGGGGGAGAGGGCGGCGGTGGGATGGGCCTGATCACCGGGTTGGGGGCCTGCGATTGCGTATTCCGGGCCGTTGTTGGTAAAGGTGATTTGAACGCCTGAGAGGCTGGGCAGAGCGAGGGCCAAGGCCCCGCCGATCACCGCTTTGCGGACGAACAGCGACAATGACATAAATCAGTACCGCTTTCTTAACAAGCCGAGGCGGGTTTGTCCATGATTTCTTGGAAATAAAGCCTTGACCATCAAGAGCGCCTCCATTCTGAGGTGCGCGCGTTTCTCTCATTTCCGGTTCTCCATCGGGCCTCGGCCAGGGGCTGTTTGGCCCAGTCGCCGGCCCTCGGCTCCGAGGTCGTCTATGGCTGCAAGGACGAGGGCGCAGTGGACTTGGGCTGAGGCGGGAAACTGCTCTGGGCGTAGGGCATTTTGTCCTCCGAGTGATAGCGATTGCCCGCCGGGTCAATAATGGTGGGGGTGACGAAGATGAGGAGGTTTTTCTTTTGGCTCTGGCTGATCTCGTTGCGGAAGAGCCGGCCGACGACGGGGAGGTCGCCGAGGATGGGAACCTGGTCCTTCATTTTGCTGACGTTCTCACTGATAAGCCCGCCCAGGACGACGGTCTGGCCGTCCCAGACATTGACGGTGGTGGTGACCTGGCGAATGCGGAAGTGAGGCAGAGGCAGAACGGCGGTTACCGGAGTTGACGGGCCGAGGCCGGAGGCGGCCAAAGGATGGTGGCAAAGGGACCCGGATCGTCGTAGCCGATGAATTCCATGAGGCTCGGGATGAGGACCATCTGGATGCTGAAGCCGTCAGCCGAGACAGTGGGGAGCACGTCCAGGGTGGGCCCGAAAGGAAGAGGCACGGTGGTGGGAGTGATGGCCGAGGCGGAATTGGCGATTGTCCCGCCAAGGCCGCCACCGCCCCACCACCAGTAAAGCCGGCTGACCCTCCGACGCCGCCGTTGAGGAGGCTGTTGCCGACGACAATAGTCTGGATGTCAACCACCATGACCTCGGCCTGCCGTCCGCTCAGAGTGGTAACCTGGGATTCGCTGAGAAAATCCGCGCCGTCCTTCTGCTGGAGGGCGGAGATGACGACCTTAAACTGGGGGTCGGTCAGGATGCCGGTGAAGCTGGCCAGGGCGGGGAGGGTGGGCAGGCTGCCAGCCGAAGGGCGCACGCCGCTGGTAAGATTGCCGTCCGTGCCGGCCGGGGGAGTGACGGTCCCGGTGGGGAAGTAGCCGGAAGGGTTGGCGGCGGAGGGGGCGCCGGTCAAGGTGGGCTGGGTGCCAGGGGAGCCGACGACTGCCGCCGTTCATCAGGACATTGCCCAGAATCCACTCGAAGCCTATGCCGCGCGTGTCGTTCTGGGTGACCTCGACGAACTTGCTCTTAATGTTCACCTGGGGCGGGGCGATGTTCAGGACCTGGACGGCCCGTTCGATGATGTCCAGATCGGACAGGGACGCATAGATCAGCAAGGTGCCTTCGCGGTCATTGAAGAAGATGCTCTTGGGGGGAAGGAGTTCCAGGCCGAGGGTCTGGAAGAAAACCCTGACGCTGGCCTGGACGGCTGCCGTGGAGTTTGTGCGGGTGACGTAGTTCAGGCCGCCGCCGCACCCCCACCGCCGCCCGCCGCCGCCCATGCCCCCGCCCATGCCCCCGCCCATGCCCCCGCCCATGCCCCCGCCCATGCCCCCGCCGCCGGCGATATTGACGTGCGGGACCGTGGCGAGGCCGCCGCCGCCGCCGCCGCCCATGCCGCCGCCCATGCCGCCGCCCATGCCGCCGCCCATCATGCCGCCGCCCATCATGCCGCCGCCGCCCATGCCGCCGCCACCGCCGCCGCTGCTGCCGCTGCTAGAGAACGACATCAGCAGTGTGCCCCAGTCCAGACCGAAGACACCCGAGAGGCCTTGTTCGAAGGTGTTGGGGTTGACCTTGATGGCGCGAAAGTAGAGCGGGGTGGTCTCGCGGCCTTTGAGGGAGAACACCACGGCGTAATCTTCGATGGAGTACTTGATGGGCTTGTCGGCGACTTTGACAATGATTTCGAGGAGGTCGGCCAGGCGGATGTCGTGCAGGACCAGGCTGATCGTGATGCCGATGGTGTTCAGGTCCAAGGCCTCGGCGCCTTGGGCGGCCAGGGGCAGGCCGGTAGCCGGGTCGGTGCCGGCGGGGCCGGCGGCTCCGGTGGTGGCGGGGTCGGCATAAGGAGCGATAATGAAGTTGATGCCGCGGCCTTCGGGGTCGCGTTTCCTGGCCTGGTCATCGAGCATCTTGACCACTTCGCTCAAGGGGATGTTCACCAAGGCTTGTTTGGTGATGGGGAATTTGTCGATGCGGATGCGGTCGAGTTTGCTGACGATGATTTGGCGGCCGCGCCCGGTGAAGATGAGGTTGGTGCGGGCCCAGGGGTTAGGCTGGGGAAGAGTCAAGCGCTGGTTGTTGATGGCCCATTTTTTCTCGAGGTCCATATACTTTTCCCGGGAAGCCAGGTCGCGCTCGTTCATGAGGGTGTGGAAACGGGCTTCGCTGACGAGGTTCAGATAGTAGTAGGCCCCGTCGTTTTCGGGGTCTTCTTTCCTGGCCTGCTTCAGTTTCCGTTCGGCCTCATCGAGTTTGCCCATTTCGTAGAGCAGCTTGCCGTCCTGCACGAGCTGGGCGGCCCTGCCCTTGCTGGCCACGACGCCCGGAACCATCCGTTCGACCTCTTCGCTGGGCATTTTGTTTTTGGACTCGGCCAGGAGTTTGTCAATGTCGAGTCGGAACTGGATGGCGGCAGGATTGGCGGGGTTGACGCGGAGCACGTCATTGACTTGGACCTTGGCCTCGCGGAGATTGGCGCGGTGCTGGGCGCTGCGGGCGAGCTGGAGGCGCACGACGGCCAGGCCGGCCCGGGTCTGCTGGGCCTCCTGCTCCACCACGCCCGAGCCGATCCTCTGGATCAGGTCCCAGGCGTCGTCATAGAGCTTGGCGGCGAAGGCCAAATCGCCGCGTTCCTGGGCGTCGTGGGCCTTGATCAACACATTGCGAAGGTTCAGGACATTGGCCTGGCGATAAACCGCCTCTTTGTTGACGAGGTCCCGGTCGGAAGGCTGCTGGGCGTAAGCCGCCGGCAGGGTCGCAAACAAAAGGGCTAGGCCGAGTGGGAGGGTAGCTGCTTTCATCATGGGTTCGGTTGGGTCTGGTCAAACACTAACGCGGTTCAAGGGGTGCGGAGGAAACTAATCCGGGCCGTTATAGGGGATGGACCATTTCTTCTGGTTGGACTTGGCTTGGAGGGTAACTTCGTTTTTCTTGATGGCGACAATATCGTAGCTTTCGCCATTGAAAGTGAGGGGGGGAGGGGTATTGGCGCGGCGGTTGATCCCGAGGATGCGGTTTTCCGGCCCGTATTTGAGGTCGGCGGTGTAGCCATTGACTCGGCGGAAGGGAGTGCTTTTGTCGGTGGACAGGACGGCCTCTTCTCCGGTGTCGTTGAGGACGAGGACGACGTTGGTAGGATTGTCCGGAGGGCCTCCGATCCCCTTGACGAAGAACAGGTCGTTTTTTTCACCCACCTTGCAGTAGCGAGTGGTCTTGGCGCGGTCTTTGAGGTTGGGGGCGGCTTCGCGTTTGATGCCGATAAGGAATTTAGGGACGGAATCTTCGACGAGGACGCTGTCCAGCGTCAGCTCGAAATTGAGTTTGTTGAGCTTGGTGATGATGACCGCCCGGGGGCCGACGCTATTGGCGTCCATTTTGACGAGCCGGCCGTTGGGGAGTTTTTGCCAGGGCATCGGGTTGAAGAGCTTGTGAGGGGCGGACAAGTCGAGGTGGACGGAGGCGGTCAGCCGCTGGAGGACGGCCTGGTAAGCGCCTAAGTCCAGCTCGGCCAAGGAGGTGACTCTGGGGGTGCGGGAGTTCGTTTGCTTTGAGCTCGAGTTCCTCTTTTTCGGTGGCGATCTTGAAGAACAGAAAGCCCACCGCTCCGGCCAGCCCCAGCAGAACGGCGCCGAGGAGGACCTTTTCGTAATGTTTTTTAAGGAAATCCATCTTATCTGGCAGCGGCGGGTTTGGACTCGAGCTTCACAATACTGACCAGCATGACGACCCTTAACTGCTTCTCGTCGAGGGCGACAGTGGGGCCGGTTTTGGCGGGAGCCGGGCCGGAACCGGCCCCCGGCCCGCCGGGTCCGGCAAGCTGGGGAGCGGGGGTGGGGGTCTGGGCCGGCGAACCGGTGGCCGGGCGAGTGAGCCTACCCCGCGGGCCATAGCGGCGTTCGTAAGCGGCCTTGGCCCGGGCCACGTCATCCTGCGTGCGCCGGGCGGCGTCGGCGGGCGTGGGTGAGAGGGTCTGGGCCAGGTAGTTGGGGGGCGGCACGGGCGCGGTGGCGAGGGCGTTGGCGCTGAGGTCGGAGGCGAGGGCACTGGCGGAAAGGCCCTCGACGTTGACGGCCTTGACTACCAGGGAGTAAGGGGAACAGGCAAAGCCGGCAATGACATTCCCCAACTCCTGGCTAAAGCAGCGGAAGGTCAACTCGTAGGGAGAGATGACCGCCTGGGCGTTGGTGAGGGACTTGTCCGGCAGATAATCGCCGGTGCCGCTGCTCGTCTGGTCATCGGGAGAGATGCGTTCGCGGCGGATGCCTTCGATGGCGTTAATCTTGGCCTGGAAAAGGACGTTGCAAATGGCTTTGACCTCGCCGAGTTGGACGGAGAGAGACTCGAGGCTGCCGGGGGCGAAGGAGAGCTTCCGGGCCTGGGCCTGGAAGGAGAAATAGTAATCGGGGGGCAGGCCGATGCTGGCGTTGGTGGCCTCGCGCTGGAGCTGGCTGATGGTGCGGCTGAAGTTGGTGGCGAAGCTCTGGTCGGTCAGTTGGTCCTTGGGGATATCCGGGATGGGCAGGATGCGCTGGAAATGAGAGCGGGCTTTTTCTTTGAAGGCCAGCAGTTGGGCGGTCTGGTTTGTGGCGGCAGCGTAGTTGTCAACCTTCTCATTGCCAGGATGGGGCTTCTTGCTGTTGAGATCGCCCAGGGTCGCGTAATCGGCGTTGAGTTTCGCCAGGTTCTCCCCGTTGAGCTGCCACTTGGCGTAGAGAAACCACCCCGCCAGACCGATGAGGCCCAGGGCGACGGCGGTGCCGATAAGGAAGTAGAGGTTGCGCTTGATCCAGGACATACTACAACTTGAGCGGGCGCTTGAACTGGATGTTCATCTTGAAGGTGAAGGTCCCGGGATCCTCGCTCGGGCCGAGGGTGCTGGAGAGCGCGGTGTTAGTGGGATCGAACAGCGCGCTGCTGCGCAGTTCTGCCTGGACGGCGTAGGCCATGACCAGGTTGGCATCGGCCTGGGCCCTTTCGGAAAGGGACGCCAGGCTGACGGCGCGGAAGGTGACATCGAGGCTGCTGATCTCGTTGAGGTCCTTGGGCTTGGCGGGGGCAGCGCTCGCCGCGCCGGTGGCGGCTGGCAGCGCCGCCGGCCGCCCGCGGTTGGTAGCGTTCGTAACGTTTGTAACGGTCCGCGGCGCTGGCCGCCGCCGGACCGGCAGCCGCCCGGCTCAGGGTATCGGCAGCCATGATTTCGACGGGGGGATCGAAGGTCTTGAAAAACTCGATCCAGATGCCGGCATCCGTGCCGAGGCTGGACTTGGTGTCGGCCTCGACGCGGACGAGGGCCTGGCGGATTTCCTTGAAGACATCCACCCAATAATAGCGGTCGCTCATCCAGTCAGAGACCTGGTTGATTTGCTCCTGCGTGCTCTTGAGCTTGGCGATGGCGCTGGTAAACCTCTCCTGTTTGCGCGAGGCGGGCACGACGATCTTGTCCAGGTCCTTCCAGGATTTGTTCTTGGCTTCGGCCAACTGGTCGAAGAGGACTCCCATGAGGAAGACGACGGCGGCCATGCTGATGGCCGAGGCCAGCAGATAAGGTTTTTTTTGGTTGAAGCTCTGCCAGCGCAGGGTGCTGTCGGGCATGAGGTTCAGCTCGACGGGGCATTGGGCCAGGTTGCGCAAGCCCAGGCCGACGACTTCGCCCAGGGAGTGGGCGACGCGGGCCAGGTCTTCGAGGTTGATCGAGGGGTCGATTTGGACGTTGCGCAGGGGGTTGAGGTACTCGACCGGGACGTTGAGTTTTTCGGCGAAGAACTGGGCGGTATAGGGCATGAGCGAAGCGCCGCCTGAAAGGAAGAGCCGCTGAGGGGCGGAGCCGCCCTGTTGGCCGCGATAGAACTGCATGGTCTGGTTGACCTGGATGTGCAGGCGGGTCATGAACTGGCGGGCGATCTTGGAGATGGCGGCCTGGTGCGGGTTCTCCGGCTCTTCATAAGCGCCGCCCAGGCTCACGAAACCCTCATTGATCTTGAGCTTCTCGGCGGCCTCGAACTTGAGCTTGGCCTCGGTGGCAAAATCGTGGGTGATGGAGTTGGCGCCCAGGTTGATGCTGCGGGAGAAGACTTTGCCCTTCTCGAAGAACAACAGGTTGCTGGTCTTGGCGCCGATGTCCAGGAGCATGGTGCAGTCTTCCAAATCGCCGTAGTTGTAGCGGAAGGCATTGCAGAGGGCGGCGGGGGAGACGTCGGCCAGTTGCAGGCGCAGCCCCGCGCTCTCGGTCACGCGGAAGAGGCCCTCGACAATATCGGCCTTGATGGCGACCAACAGGACCTCCAATTCCCCGCCGGGGGTCGTGCCCAGGATCTGGTAATCCCAAACGACCTCGGCCAGCGGGAAGGGGACGTTTTGCTGGGCTTCGTATTGGATGATCTGGGTGACTTTGCCGGCATCCACCGGGGGCAATTTGACGAATTTGGAGAAGACATGGAAGCCGGGGGCGCAGACGTTGACGTTCCTGGCTTTGACCGCCTTGTCTGCCAGCAGCTCCTGCAAGGCCTTTTGAATTGCGGCTTCGCGGGTCGAGTCCTGCGCGCCCTCAGCGCCCAGCGATTTGAGGCCGTATTGCTTTAAGCGCAAACCTCCGGCTTCGTTTACTTCGAACTCAGCCAGTTTGAGACTGCCCGCCCCAAAATCGACCGCCAGAAATGATTTTGAATTCAGCATTTGCCGTTCGATCAAATAGAAAGGCAAAAAGCGTTTGATGAAAAGATAAAAATGAAAAGAAATTGCGGGCGCTCAGACTTTGCGCCGGAAATAGTCAATGGTTTTGACCAATCCCTCGGCCAGGGGCACCTGCGGCTCCCAACCCAGGAGTTTGCGGGCTCGAGTGATGTCGGGCCGGCGCTGTTTGGGGTCATCCTGGGGGAGAGGCTTGAAGAGGATCCGGCTGCGGGAGCCGGTAGCGCGGATGATTTCTTTGGCGAAGTCAAGGACGGTCATTTCGACGGGGTTTCCAATGTTGACCGGCCGGTCGTAGGGGCAGTGCATGAGCCGGAAGATGCCCTCGATCAAATCGGAGACGTAGGCGAAGCTGCGGGTCTGGGCGCCGCGGCCGAAGACCGTAAGGGGCTGGTTATGAAGGGCCTGGCTGATGAAGGCAGGCACCACGCGTCCGTCGTTGAGGCGCATCCGGGGGCCGTAGGTATTGAAGATGCGCACGATGCGGGTTTGGACGCCGTGCTCCTGGTGATAGGCCATGGTGAGGGCCTCGGCAAAGCGTTTGGCCTCATCATAGCAGCCGCGCGGTCCGATGGGGTTGACGTTGCCCCAGTAGTCTTCCGTTTGAGGATGCACCAGCGGGTCGCCGTAAATCTCCGAAGTGGAGGCGAGCAGGAATCGGGCGCCTTTGACTTTGGCCAGGCCGAGGGCCTTGTGCGTGCCCAGCGAACCGACTTTGAGGGTCTGGATAGGCAGTTCGAGGTAGTCAATGGGGCTGGCCGGCGAGGCAAAGTGCCAAACGTAGTCCACGGGCACATCCAGGAAAATGAACTCCGTCACATCCTGCTCGATGAACCTGAACCTGGGGTTGCCGCCCAGGTGCGAGATATTGTCCACCGTGCCGGTGACGAAGTTATCGATGCCGATGACCTTGTGTCCGCGCGCCAGGAGCAAGTCAACCAGATGGGAGCCCAGAAAACCCGCCGCCCCTGTCACCACGGAAGCCGGCGGCTCGGGCGCCGGTTTTTTTCTCGTTTGGATTGCCCTCGCAGTCATCCAATCTTCTCTGCAGTTCAAGGTTCACCTCTGCGCCGGCTCCTCTGAGCACGGCGGGCACTGTGCGGCACAAGATCTTGAGGTCCAGCCAAAATGACCAATGGTCTATGTACTCCAGGTCCAGCCTGACCCACTCCCGGAAGTCCCTCAGGTCGTTGCGCCCGCTGACCTGCCACAAACAGGTCAGTCCGGGCTTGACGCTGAGGCGGCGACGGTGGGCCAAATCATCAAAGCGCTTCACCTCGTCCACCGGCAAGGGCCTGGGCCCACCAGGCTCATCTCCCCGCGCAGCACGTTGACCAACTGCGGCAGCTCGTCAATGCTGAAGCGGCGCAGCAGCTTGCCTAGCTTGGTAATCCTGGGGTCGTTGCTCGCCTTGAACACCGGCCCGTTCATTTCGTTCAACGCCGCCAATTCGTCTTTGAGCTGCTCGGCGTTGCTGACCATCGTCCGAAACTTGTACATCGTAAAGGGCCGCCCGTTGAGCCCCGAGCGCTGCTGGCGGAAGAGCACCGGCCCGGGGGAGGTCAAGCGGATGAGCAGCCCCGCCACGGCCATCAACGGCAGCAACACCGCCAGGAACAAGAAGCCCGCCAGCACGTAATCCAGCGCCGCTTTGGCCACTCCTTCCCACGAGGCCTCCGGCGTGCTGCGAAACACCAGCACCGGCCGGCCGTTGAAATTGTCCAGGGTTGTCCGTGAGATCTGCGTCTGGAAAAAGTCAGCGACCAGCCACACCTCGACCCCCTCCAGCTCGCAGGCCCGGATGACCGCCTCGATCTGCTCGAAATAGGCCCGGCGCGCGTTGACGACCACGCCGTTGACCGAGTGCTCGTGCAGCAACTCGACCAGGCGGGAGACGGGCCGGTCGCTCGAGCTCCACCTGCCCCAGTATCTCCAGCTCCCCGACCCGCCGCCTGCGCCAGCTCCAGGCGCGTGCGCGCCAACTCCTCCCGCACGCCCACCAGGATGAAGCGCCGCCGGTACTGCGCCCGGGCCACGCGGCTGCGCAGCGGGAGCCGCAGCAACTCCTCCTTGGCCACCACCAGCGCAAAGCTCAGGCACCCGAACCACAGCACCACGCCACGCGCGGTCTGGTATAGACGCAGCGAGAACAATCCCACGACGACCCCCAGCGACAGAAAGACGCACGTCTTGAGCAGCGGCCAAAGCATCCGCCGCCGCGAGCTGAGCGGGGAGCGGTTGTAGAAACCCTGGGCCTCCAGGACCAGGGGCGCCGCCGCAATCAAGAGCAGATACAACACCACGTACTTGTCAAAGGGCATGTTGACCCGCTGGACGTGAAAGAAGTCGCTCGCGGCATCGCTGCAGCGCAGCTTGAAGGCGAGCCAAAAGCTGAGCGCAAACAGACCCGCATCCATCAATTGATGGATTTGCATCCGAATGAGTCGGTCACGGCGGAGCATAGCTCTCAGAACTGAAATTCCGGCACCGCTGCGGCAATGAACTTCTTCATGCGCTCGAAGGTGGCCTGTTCCTGGCCGGGGGTGCAGACAGCGAAAGTGGCGATGTAGGCCCAGCGTTGAAGGACGCCGGTGCGCAACAAATCCCTGGCCATCCACCACATGCGCTGGGAGTGCCTGGCGGTGCATTCTCCGTCGGCCACGAACCAGTAAACGTAGATGACCCGCTGGGCCTCCTGCTCACCGGCGGCCTTGGTGTCCCGCGTGGTGACCAGCTTCATCACCGGCAGGTTGTAAGGCCGGGGCCCCTGGACGGGGATCTTCTCTTCGGTGGAAAGAAGGTCATCAATCCGCAAACCGGACCCGCCCAGGCAGAGTTGCGGTTGGTGCAGGCTGGTCCGGTCCGTGCCCATGAGGACCGCGGTGATTTGGACCCAGAAATCATCCGGGGCGATATAGCGTCTTTGGCCGAAGCTGGTGTCCGGCGGCAGGAAGTCGAGCACGAGCTTGTCGACTGCCAGCGGTTTGGAGGTGTAATCCAGGACGCGCTCCGGCAACTCGATCTGGAGGCGGATGCTGTCGGGCAGGGGGTGGGTCTTGACCCGGGCCGGCCGAGTTTCTGGTGGGCGCGCAGGTGAGCCAGCAGGGTGAGGGCGCCGGCCATCATGACCAGGGCCGCCATGAGGAGGATCCACTTTTGCCGGTTCATGTCGTTTTGGTTGGCACGGGGGCGGGGGTTTGCGGCTTGGGCTCGCGGAGCCAGTACCCCAGGAGGATGAGGCCCAGAAATGCCGGCACGTAAGGCAGGAGGCCGTAAACCCCGCCGGGGCCGCCCTCGTGCACTTTGTTGCCGGCGGCCTGGCCGCCGAGTTCCGCCGCAATGATGATGGCCAGCATGCGCACCAGGTTCCCCAGCACCGCCAGGGGAAATGCGGAAGCCACCATCAGCCCCCGTCGCCACCAACTGCGGAAGGCGACGAAGGCATAGACGGTAGCCAGCCCCACCGTGGCAATGAGGCTGCGCAACCCGCTGCAGGCGGCGGCCACCTCATACTGGTAATGGCCGGCCGGGTTGACGAGCGTTGTGCCCTGCCTGTGGACCTCGATGGCCAGGAGGTTGTTGGCCACGAAATCGACCAACCGGCACACCAGCAGCCGCAGATTGAAGGTAATGGGCTGGGCCAGGGTCCCAAGGGGGATGCAAAACACCAGGAGGAAGAAAGGGAAGAAGCTCGCCCGCAGCCACGCCGGTCCCCACGCCAGCCCCATCAAGCCGAAGAACCCGGTGAACATAGCCAGGATGGAAAGCTTAGGCTGCTGGATGAGGAAGGCAAAAAGGTGCAGCACCAACGCCAGGCCCACCATCGCCAATCCCGGCCACCACAAGCGCAGAGGCAGGGCGGTCAACTCTTTGCGCTTCCACCAGCAAAGCCCCATCACGACAAACGGAACCAGCAGGCAGTGGCCTTCCTCGCCGTCGCTCATCCAATGAGAGATTGAATTGAGGTCCAAACCCCGCAGCCAGTCCGGCAGGTTGGGGTGGTAGGCGGTGAGCATAAACGCGAACAGGGACGGCGAATGGACGTAGCCGAGCGTCGAATTGCCGGCAAAATGGAACAACGCCAGCCACGCAGCCAGGAGCACAAAGAAAAAGCCTTTGTTGGGCAGCCGGCGCCAACATTCGAGGAAATCGTTGCGAAAACCTTCGAGAATGCCGTTGGTCGGTTGTTTATCCATATCTGAGTGCCGATGTTCGAGTCACTTAGATAACAGAGTGGCAGGTCCTGCTCAATCAAAAACCCAAGGAATTCTGTTGCACGGCCAGAGGCATTTCCCTAAAACAGGGCTTTGATGTCCGTCACGACCAAAGGCATCGCTTCAAGCTCGGGAGCGTCGTTTGACCTTTCGAGATTTCTGGCCGCGCGCACCGAGGCGGTCAACCGGGCACTGGACCGCTATCTGCCGGCGGCCAAGGTCCGGCCGGCCACGATTCACCGGGCCATGCGCTACTCGTTGTTCGCGGGAGGCAAACGGATGCGCCCGGCCTTGTGCCTGGCGGCGGCGGCGGCCTGCGGGGGCGCCGAAGCCGATGCCATGCCGCTGGCCTGCGCGGTGGAGTGCATCCACACCTACTCGCTCATTCATGACGACCTGCCCGGCATGGATAACGATGACTACAGGCGAGGCAAGCTGACCAACCACAAGGTCTTCGGGGAAGGCATCGCCGTGCTGGCGGGCGACGCGCTCCAGACGCAGGCCTTCGAGGTGGCGGCCCAATGCAAGAGCCAGCCCCGATACTCGCCTCAAACGATGATTTTAGAGCTTGCCCGCGCCGCCGGCTCGCTCCAATTGGTTGCGGGCCAGGTGGCCGACCTCGAGGCCGAGGGCAAGAGGATCTCCGCCTCGCAGCTCCGCTACATCCACGAGCGCAAGACCTCCGCCCTGCTCTGCTGCTCGGTCCGCCTGGGGGGGATGAGCGCCAACTGCACGCCGGCCCAACTCGCGGCCCTGACTGATTTCGGCTATCACGTGGGCCTCGCCTTCCAGGTCATCGATGACATCCTCGACGTGACCCAGACCAGCGAGAAGCTCGGCAAAACCGCCGGCAAGGACTCCAAGGCGCAAAAGGCCACCTACCCGTCCATTGTCGGGCTGGAGCAGTCCCGCAAGATTGCCGAGGACCTGACCCAACGCGCCTTTGCGGCCCTCAAGCCCTTTGCCGGCCGGGCCGTGGCTCTCGAGGCCCTTGCCCAATTCCTCCTCAAACGCGATCGGTGAGGGGTGGGTCCCGGAAAGCTGAAGTGGGCCTTGGCGGAAGGGCGGCTTGTCAGGAGCGGGGTCAAGCCCGGAACAGACCTCAGCCCCGCAAGGCCAGTCTCGCGCTGGAAGCAATTCAGTCTTCGCCCTTGGCGCCTGAACGACGGCGCCTTGCGCTCCTGGCCGAACTTCGTCCGAGCTTGTCCAGCAGTGCCAAGCCACGCCGGACGTTGCCGCGTGAGGCGCGCGCGATAAAGCGCGTCTCGGCATCAAATTGCGCCAGCGCCAGGCTGGCCCACTCGTCAACCAGCTTGTTCAGGCTCACGCCGTTGCGCTCCGCCAGCAGTCGCAGCCGCTCGTGTTTTGCGTTAGGAAGACGGATCGTCATCGTTGCCACTGGGTGGAGCGCCTGGTTCGGCCGCGCCCCCCGAGGCAGCGATGCTGCGGGCTTGGTTGAGGATCGAGTGCAGCTTCCCCCAGGACCGCCCCCAGGGCAGGCTCTCGCCCGACTCTTGAGCCACTTCCTGCACAATCCGGTCGAAATCGTCGCACTCTGCATCGTAGATGCGCGCCTCAGGCTCCCGGCTCATGGCCTCAAGCGTGGCCACAACGCGTTGGCCAGCCTTTCCCTGGGTGATCAGGGCTTTGCACGCTTCCAAGCGGACACGCCAGGAGGGGTGGCCGAGAACTCGAATCAACGCGTCGGCATTCTCCGCCCCGCCACGGGAGCCTAACTCCACACACGCGATCTGCGCGACCTTGTCGAAGGAGTCCCCAAGGGCGAGACGGTAGGCCGCCGTAACCGGCGGAGTTGGGACATTCATCAGGACAATCGCGCAACCGAGCCGAATGCGAGGATCTGTGTGATGCAGCAGATGCTCAATCAAAACGCCCGCCCTCGCCTCAAGGTGGTCTCGAAACATTGATAGTGAACTGGCCGCGCGCCGCCGCAGTGTTTGTTCAGGAGAGGTGAGGAGCGAGATGATCGAATCCAGGGCCTCCACGGGCGCGCTGTCCCGAAGCGCTGCCATTGCGCCAATACGCTCCGCTCCATCCTCACTCAGGAGTATGGCAGTAACCCTTTCCGTCAAAGGTGACTCGGTCATAGATCAGAGCCTGTCCCAAAAGCCTGGGGGGACGGAAGACTTCGTCGCAACCTTTGTCGAATTAGCCATTTTTCGACAAAGTTGGCGACCAAGGTTGCGACAAAGGTCCGGAATCGCAACTCTTGGGACAGGCTCTAGATTGGGGCGAACCCTCCTGGGCCGAACGTCCCGGCTCAGGCACGCCGGGCCAATGCTGCTCGGTATATGAATCATGAGGGGGCCAGATCCACCTCTTGTTCGCTGACCCGGAGGGCGGCGTATTCCAGGCAGGCGTTGATGTCCTCGTTTTCCAGTTTGCCTTTCACGGAGACAGTTTAGCCGATCTCTGCCCAAGGCGCACCGGAAAACGCAGGAGGCATCAAGAAGCTGTGTCGGCGGATGGCGTTCACCCTTGGCCGGAATAGAAGGCATTGACCTTGGCCATGACGTCCTTATAGCCGATGTCCACCTCGTAGATGAGCTTGAGCTGTTCGATGGCCTCCTCTTTCTTGCCCATGGTTTCCAGGACCGAGCCGAGGTTATAGATCAATTCCTTTTTCTCGTCGTCGAACGCCGGTTTTTCCTTAAGGGCATTCTGGAAGGTGCGGACGGCCAGGTCGCAGGTCGGCTTTCGCCTGGCGAAACATTGGCCCAGGCAATTCATGGCGGCGATGCGTTTGTGCGGGTTGTTCTGGGCCTTTTGAAACTCCTGGATGGCCTCGTTGATTTTGCCGGCCTGAAGATAGAGTTCGCCCAACTCGAAGCGGAACTGGAGGTCGGTGGGGAACCGCTCGACGCGCTTCTGGCACTCGGCCAATTGGTAGGCCTGCTTTTCGGCCCGAAGGGCCGCCGTCCGCTCGGCATAATCGGGGGCGGCAGAGTCGAGCTGGGAAATCTGGTAATCGTATTTGCGGGCGACGGTTTCGGCGATGGCGCAGTCCAGGGATGCGTCGCTGCCGATGTCCGACTTCTTGATGCGGTCGTAATACCCCAGCGCGGCGTCGAACTGGCCTTTCTGCGTATAAAGCTCGGCCAGGGTGCGGAGGAGCTTGAGGTTATTGGGCTCCTTGGGGAGCCGCGCCTCGTATTCCCGGATGAGCCGCGCGGCCACGTTGTCCGTCTTGACCTGGCGGTTCTCTTGCTCGAGCGAGATCGCCTCCTCCTTGTCCTTCAGAATGTCGCGATAGGAGCCGGAGCCGTCGGCCAGGGCCTCATAACCGCCTTCGTCGAGGGTTTTGCGGGCCGAGACATCCTTGAGGGCCTGCGCCAGTTCGGCGTCGCGGGGGAAAAGCCGGCGCATTTCGGTCAAGACCCGTTCCGCGTGCTGGGCCTCTCCGATTTCGGCCAGCGCATTGGCCAGTTTGATGGCCACGTCCTTGTCTCGAGGGGAGAACTTGGCCAACCGCTCGAGCGACAGCACGGCCGTGCGCGGCAATTGGAGCGTGGTGGCCGCTTCCACAATCAACTTGTGTGCCGCCGAACTGTAGGGGTCGCCGTTGAGGATTTGCTCGGCGATTTGCAGCGCCTCGGCGGGGGCGCTGTGCAAGGCCAGTTGGCCTTTGGCGATGAGCGGCGAGGAACTGGCCCCGCTGAGCATCTTTTTGAAAAAGCCCCCGCCGCTGCTGCCGGAGCGGCGCAACTGGGCGATGCGGAGGGCCTTGCGGCACTCATAAAAACCAGGCTCCCGCACCAGCACCTGGTTGAAGAGGTCAATCGCATAGTCAATATTCTCGCGGGTCAGGGCTTCATTGCCCTTATTATAGAGCGCCCGCACATCGCGAGGGAGATCATTGAGGCTCTTTTCTGCCATGGCCGAGTCTAATCACACCCGTTGGAAGAAGGCCACACTAAAACCATCCCTTGTAAACCTCGATGACATCCACGCGCCCGCCGGCCCAGTAACGATTGGGCGGATAGGTGAAGGTTCGCCCGGCGCGATCATAAGCCAGCTCCGTCGGGCGGTCCGGCAGGTTTGGGTCATAGGCCGCGAACTGGATGGCGGAGTCAGTCTGGCGGAGGCGCAACAGGATGATGCCGTGGTTGATCGTGACCTGAGGAAACCGGAACAGGTGGACAATGGGAGCGCGGTTCTCGGCCAGGGCTCCGGTCAATCGGCGGGCCGTTCGCGCCTGGTGCCGGCGCGAGACGGGCAGGATCATCCGCCAATGACTCCGCAAGCAATAGGATTGCCAGGCGCCGCCGCACTCGGCCTTGAGCAGGGATTCGTGGGCCCGGCTCAACGACCGGAGGCCGTCAAAGCCCGGAACCGGGACCTTGGTTGCGGCCGGGCTTGGGCGGCGGGGGCTGCGCGAGACCACTTCGCGGATGAGCCGCCGGCACGTCTCCGCCTCAGCCGGCGGGGACTCCGGAAAGAAGACGGCGTGATAATGGAACTGGCGGGCCGAGCGCACCATAACGAAGCAGCGGTGCGTGTAAGCGGGGGCGGGGCGGTTGGGCCGCGTGGTCATGGCACCCGTGACCGGGTCGAAGCGGTATTCCCAGACCAGTTCATTGGCGTATGCAAAGGTGTCCCGGTCGAACAGAAACGGTCGGGAGCAGTGCTCCATCGGCAGACTCATGGCGTGCTAAGGGCCCAGGGGTTTGACGACCGTGAAGTCGGGTCCCAACCTTGGCTGGAAGAGGTCTTCGGGCAGGGAGGCATTGATGACGGGGTTGCTGAATTCGTTGCGCATGCTGGCGCCGTAGCTGAATCTCAGTTCGGTGGAGACGGGCAGGAAATCAGTGACATTGAAGCCGATGCGCAGTTCGGTGATGAACTTGCGGGCGGCCTCGCTTTTGGGTTGGAGGGCCAGTTCCACGAGGGAATTGGTTTGAGTGACCGAGAGCAGCCGGAAGCGCGATTCCAAGTGCGCCCGGCTGCGAGGGAAGCTGGCCTCCAGCAGGGCCAGGGCCTCGCGCCAGGGGCCGGGTTGGCTGTCATTGAGCGGGTATTGCTCGACGCGCTTGAGCCGCGGATAGATGAGCAGCAACTGGTCGGGTTGACGCACGGCGATGGTCTGGGCGGGTTGGCCCAGTTCCCAGCGAAAACGGTCCGGGACAACGACCCACACTTTGCCGGTGGAGACCAGCGGTTGAGCGAGTGTCTGGATGTGGCGGGTTTCGACAACGTCGGCCGACCAAGTGTGCAGGTTAGTCTGGGCGGCAAACCAACTGTCGAGCAGGACATTTCTCTCGGCTGCCCGGCCGGCAAGCAGGAACAGCAGGAAAAGGAGGGCCGCCGAAACCCGAAGTCCGAACGGCCAAGGGCGAACGTCGAAGCTAGAAGTCCGAAGGGCGAACGTCGAAGTCCGAACGGGCTGCTCGCCCGGATATTTCATAGGCAGGCACAGCGTGCCGACTGGAAGTCGGCGATACAGCAGGTTTGGAAACCTGCGCTACGTGGCCTCGGGAGCCCGGCCCGGCTATTAGGCCATGGAATGCCCGGGCTTTTACGGCCAGATGGGAACAAAATGGTACCATTGGTCCAAATGGTTGCGGATTTCGGGCTCGAATTGCGCGCATGATTTTCCGAGTGAGGTCTTGCCGCGCCTCGCGATGGCCCAACACCTGGCGGTCATAGGTTATTTCCGGCAGGACTCGGGCAGTGTAACCGCCGTTGGAGCGCACGATGGTGACTCCGAGCAGGGCGCAACCCGAGGCCCGCGCCAGTTCAGCGGCGGCCACCGATGCCGGAAAAGGCCGGCCGAACAGTTGCACTGAGACGGCCTTGGGGACCGGCGGGCGGTCCAGCAGCAGGGCCACTATCTCCCCGGCCTGGAGTCGTTTGATGATTTCCACGAAGGCGAAGCCGTCGCTGCCGACGACCAGGGTCTCGATGCCCCAGCGGGTCCGCGAGGCAGCCCGCAATCGGGTCAGATTCTCGTCGGGTTCGGCTTGGGTCAGGACGAGCAGTTTGAAGCCGTGGCGGGCGAGGAGGGCGCCGCCGAGTTCCCAGTTCCCCAGGTGGGGGGTGATGAGCAACACGCCCTGGCCGCGAGCGCGGACGCTTTCAAAGAGTTCCCAATCCTTCTGTTCATTGAGCCAGTTGTGCCTGAGGACGCCGGCTTCAAATTGCCAGAGGTCGGCCATCTTCCAGGCCATTTGGTGGAAGAGCCGGCGGGCGGTTTTTCGGGCAGCCGTCCGGTCTCCTGCCAAAGCGGGAAGCAGGTTTTGAATCACGACTTCGCGCCGGTCACGGCGGGCCTGAAAATCAAGCTCTGCGATTGACAGGCAGAGCAGCCGCAGCAGGGGAGGCGGGGTGACACGGGTCAGGAGCAAGCCCAGCCGCCAGAGGCGCGCGCGATAGAAGGAAGAGGGGGAAGTGGGCGGGGCGGAGGCATTGCTGGCGGGTTCGGGCCTGGCCGGAGGGCGGGTCTGGCGCCACCAGCCGGGCAGCAGATAGACGGAAATCAAGACATTGGCGGCGATGCCTGCCGCGCAGACCTTGCCCAGGCTGGCCATGCCGGCATTGCCCGACCAGGCCAGGGAGCCGAACCCGGCAATGGCCGTGCCGCCACAGAGCAGCAAGGCGCGGCCGATGGAACGGCGCACGGCTGCCACATCTCCGCCGTGCCGCCTGAGGGCCAACTGCATGAAAATCCCGTAGTCCACGCCCGTGCCCAAAATGAGCGGCACTGCCATGAGGTTCAGCAGGTTCCAGGACCAATGTGCCAGGGCCATTGTCGCCAACAGGCAGAGTGCGCTCAGGAGCAAGACGGCCAGGCTGAGCAACAGCTCCGCCGGACGCCGAAAGGCCAGCCAGAGCGAGGTCAAAACCAGGGCCACCATCGGCAGGGCCAGCAGCCAGAGCCGCGCCCGGACACGAGCGAGGGTTGTGGCTCCCAGGAGGTTCCAGCCGGAAAGCCAGATGTGGGCGGGCTGCAATTCAAGGGAGAGGGTTGCCAACGAGGAGATGTCCGTCTGGTTAGTGGGCCCATAGACCAGGCCCAAGGCGAGCCATTGGCCGTCCGCACGGGCGACGAACTGCTGGAGCAGCCACTGGCTCATCTGATTGGTGGGCCAGAGGACGCCGGTGCTCCTGCCGGCGCGCTCCCAACTCTGAAGCATCGCCTGAGTGAGAAACAAGGCGTTGGTGTTGAAGCCGGCGCGCAGGGCGGCGGCCTCGAGAGCAGGGCCTTGGGCGGCCAGCCAGCGAGCTGCGGGGCGGTTGGCTTGCTGGCACTCGGCCCGCGGCCACAGCGCCGTAGGCAGCAGGCAACCCGCGATGAGATGTTCCGAGCGCGCCCGCTCCAGGGTTTGCCCGGCGCGGTTCAACCGCTCATAGACCTCGCGCTCATCCTTGCCCGCCACGATGAGCCAGAGCGGGTCCCGTGGCAGACCGGTTGCGGCGGTCATCTCCTCGAGCGCCCTTTCGGCCTCCGAGCGCCGGGGACGCAGGGCCTCGGGGCTGGCGTCCAACTTCGGCCGCTCGAGGCAGAGGACTGCAGCCACGAGCCCTGCCAACAAACCGGTTATCCACAAAGCCACACGGCCGCTGCCAAGGGACTGCAATCCGGTCGCCGGAGGCTCGCCAAAGCCCTCCATGCCGCTCCTGCCGGAGCTTGGCCGTCCTGCCGCCAGAGGATTCCCGGTGGGAGGGATGAAGTAAGACCACCAGGGGCGGGAAGGCAGAGGGGTCTTGGGGATTCGGCGGTCGGGAAAGAGGGGCGGCAGATAGGCCGCGACCATCACCAGGGCCGCCAGAGCGACACCCAGGGCGACCAGCGAGCCCAGTTGCGCCAGGCCGGGCAAGCCGCCCAGGTTCAGGACCAGGAATGCGCAAATAGTGGTGATGGCCGCCCAGAGAATGCTCGGGGCGATGGCGCGCCGGATTTCCGGCACTGAAAGGTGCGGATGAGACAGGGCCTCCTGGTAATGCACGACCGCATAATCCACCGCCAATCCGAGCAGCACCGCCGCGAAGCCCAGGCTCACCACGCTAATGGTTCCCAGGATGAGGCTGCCCAGGGCCGTAGCGCCCAACAGGATGAGCGCCAGCAATGCCAGCAGCCAGAGCATCGGCAGCCACCGGCGATGCGCCAACCAAAAGAGAAGGGCGATGATGACGGCGGTCCCGGCCACCGAACCACTCAGGTCCCGCTGCATCCCGGAGGCAATTTCCGTCACAAAGGCTGGACGCCCTGTGTAACGAATCGTCACGCCCGCCCAATCGGGCTGATTGGCCCGCAGCCCCTGGACCGTCTCCTGGACCGATTTGAGCCAGGCGGCGCAAGCGCTATAGGCGTTGAGGTCCGGCCGGGCTTCCACGAACAGGACACGATAGGCGCCGTCGGGCGAAGCGAACATGGCCTGTCCCTGCTCGGCAGAGAGCCGCTCAGATTGGTCACCGCCGGCACGCTCAGGAGGTCATATGGGTCAAAGGCAAGCCGGGCGATGTCCATAGGTGACAACGAAGTGGCCAGGGCCTGCTTGGTCTCGGCCAGGGCCGCCTCGAGGTGTTCGCCCGCCAGGCGATTGGTCAGGGTCCCAAAGGACTCCGGCGGCTGATTGAACCAGAGGCAGGCGACAATCTCGGCGGTTTGGGCCGGCGCTTCCATCCAGGGCGGCTGCCAGGTTACGCTGGCGACGAGGTTGGTTTGGCGGCGCAGCCGCTCGGCCAATAGGCCCGCCAGCCGTTCGGCCCGTTCGCCTTGTGCAGCGCGGAGCGTGATGATGAGTTGGCGGGCATTGGCGAAGTGCTGCTGGTAGAGTTTGAGGCCCTGCACGGCCGGCTGATCCGGGGGCAGGAGGTCGAGGATATCGACATCGAACCGGAGCCGCCACAGGCCCAGGGCGACAGGCAGGGCCAGCAGCGCCCACCACCAGCGTCTGAGAAACCGGTTCACGGCGTCAGAAAGCCCTCGAGGGTTTCGCCCGAGCGGGTGTTGACAAGCCGCCAGCCGCCATCGGTCTTGCGCTCGAACCGCAAGGCCCTCGGGAGCGGCTGCCCTGAAAGGGCCGAGTGCAGGTGCAGCCAGGCGAGGCGGGCCGGGGGCGCGCCGCGTCCGCGCAGGCTGATGCCCTGAGAGGGAAACTGGATGAACCAGTTGGTGCGGGTCGTCTGCGCCCGCAAAATGGGGAAAGGCGCTTTGGAGGAACTCGAGGCTGCAACTGCCGCCGGGGTGGCTGGCCAGCACCAGCTCGCCGGCCAATTCCGGACGATGCCGGTTGGGGCGCCAGAGCGCCTGGCCTTGCTGCACCCGCCAGCCCGGGCCGGAGGCGTTCGAGATGATTGGCCGGCTCGAGGCAGCCGGCGGCCACAAAGAGCAACGCCGCCAGCGGCCAAAAGACCCAGCCGCAATACGGCCTGTGAAAAGTCCCAAGCACCCCTGATAGTCCTTGGGAACCTGTCCTGATGTCAAACTTTGAAAACCCGGGTTTCGACCTAAGCGCAGGGCCGGTGACAAAGTTCTCCGCAAACCATCGTAGGAGACGACGTGAGGAGTCTCTGATTAAATCTGGGGCACAAGGCCTATTTGACTTTTTCAGGAAAGCGGTACGGGGCGTGGTACTGGTATCTGAGGAGTTTGTTTGCCTCGGGATGATGGGGGAATTGCTCGGCCTGGGCGTCCCAGTCCAGGAGGCTGCGAGTCTGCAACGCGATGTTGGCCAAGAGGGTGGCACTGGTGCTGCGATGGCCAATCTCGATGTCGCAATTGCACTTGGCCCGGCTTTTCACGCAATCCAGGAAGTTGCGGGCGTGAGGGGCGGTGTCGGCGGTGGAGGAACTGCGGATTCTCCTGGACTCGATTTGCGGCTTGGCGTCTTTGCGATAGCGGGAGTTTTGCTGGCGCGTGAGGGGCGAGAGCGCGGGGAATTCATCTTGTGAAATCGGGTCTGCCACGACCTCGTAGCCGTCGCCGTGGAGATAAAGCGTGCCCAAAGTGCCGCGCAATTCGAGCTCGCAACCGGGCAGGCTCCAGGGCGCGGCGGTGGCGTTGAACTGGGAAAAGGTAACGAGGGTGCCTCCGGGGTACTGCCAGATGGCCTCGAGCGTATCGGGTATCTCCCGGTTGTCCTTCATTTCGGCGGGCTTGCCACCCAGGGCGGTCACCGAGAGAGGCGCTTCGGCGCCGAGGGCCCACTGAATGAAATCAAGGTAATGCACGCCGAAGTTGGTGACCTGGCCGCCGCTGTAATCGTAGAACCACCGGAAGCGGTAAAAGGTGCGGTTCCTATTGTAAGGTTTGCGCGGGGCGGGACCAAGCCAGGCATCCCAATCAAAGTCGGCGGGCGGGTTTTCATCCGGCGGATTGCCAATCCCGGCCGGCCATTCGTTGTGGATATGGAAGGCGCGCGCCGCCGTCACTTTGCCCAGGCCGCCTTTGCGGACGAACTCGGTGGCTTCCTGGCACACTGGCACCGAGCGCCGGTGAATGCCGACCTGGCAAACCCGCCCATGCCGCCGCACCGCCTCGACCATCCGCCGGCCTTCCAGCACGCGGAGCGAGAGCGGCTTCTCGACATAGACGTTCTTGCCCGCCTGGCAGGCCTCAATGGTCTGCAAGGCGTGCCAATGGTCGGGCGTGGCGATGACCACGGCGTCGAGGTCTTTGAGTTCGAGCAACCGCCGGTAATCCTTGAATTGCCGCGGCGAAGTGCCGGCCTTTTTGGCGGCAAAGTCCATGTAGGCCGGGGACAAGTCCGAGACGGCCACCACCTCGGCGTCGGGCTGCTTGAGAAAGGCATCCAGGACTTGGTCGCCACGGTTGCCCAGGCCGATACAGCCCAACCGCACACGCTCGGCAGCGCCGGCGGCGCGAGCAGCGCCAAGGGCAGTGGTCGCCCCGGCCAGGATTACACTCTTGGTAAAATCACGTCGTGTCCACGCATTCATAGCAGGTTTATTGTTTCCGCTGAGCCTGGGCGAGGGGGCATGGACGAATCAAGAAGAAACTGAACTCCTTGACTCTCGGGTTTAGTTTGCTGACCGTTGGCCGCATAAGCAATGTTCGGCGGGAGCCGCCGCGCGATGAAAGACAAAAACCTGTTCCTGGGATGCATAAGCGCCTACAACGCCAAAGACGTGAGCCGGATGCTCACCTTCTTTGACGAAGACTGCGTTTTCGAGAATATCTCGGCTGGCAAAGTGACCGTCCGCACCAAAGGCAAAGGCGAACTCGAGGCGTTGGCCAGAAGATCGGCCGAGGCGTTCGCGTCGAGGGAACAGAAGGTAACTTCGTTCACCCAAGGCCAGGGGCGAATTGTTGCCGAGATCGACTATCATGGGGTGCTGCAAGCGGATCTTACGCCCGAGCTGAAAGCGGGCAGCCGCCTTGAGTTGCGCGGGGTTTCGGTGTACGAATTCTCAGGCGGGAAAATTGTCCGTCTCAGCGACTATAGCTGAATGAGACGCTCTCCTAGCCCGGATAATTCATGGCCTAAGGGCGGTACCGGGCCCCGAGGCTGCGTAGCGCAGGTTTCCAACCTGCCGTATCGCCGACTTCCAGTCGGCAGGCTGTACCTGCTTGGGAGCATCTGCGGATTGGAAATCCGCGATACAGCAGACTGGAAGTCTGCGCTACGGCTTGCAGTTGGCGAAACCCGTGAAATACCCGGGTTAGAGGTACTGCATTTCGTTGCGGATCGTTGTGGCCAGCGGCCGGTCGCCAACCGTCCCGCCCAGGGGGCCTGCGGCATTGAAGCGCACGCGCCATCGATCCCCAATATCGAGTCCGCAGGGAGGCTTGAGCGTCACCTCACAGGGCTGGCGAACGCGGTCATCGGTAAGCTCGAAGACGTGCAGAAAGAGCGTGCGCGCCTCGTCTGAGGGGTCGCCCACCTCGATGCGCCACGGGCAGAGGGGCGGCTTGCCTCGCCCCTCGGAGACGTGGTTGTACTGGGCGGTCAATTCGAGGGGATGCCCCCAGGCCTCCTTTCCGGGGCCGCCCCGCACGACGATGTCCGCATTGACCGGGAGCAGCGCGTGCAAAAACATCCGCGAGCGTCCCTGCGACAGAACGGCCTTGCTTCCGTCCGCCTCCGGCAGGCTGACCCAGCTCAGCACGTTTCCGTTCCGTTCCGGCTCGGTGGGGACATGGAGAAAAAAATGCCGCCGAAACTTGGGCCGGGCGGCTTCCACGCGATCGAACACAACAAAAAACTCCCGCTCGCCCCGCAAGTAAAGGAACTGGCGCGTGACCTCCCGGGCTTTATGGCTGCTGTAGCCTTGGGTGATGTTGGCGGCCGCATAAGTGTAATCCGGGGTATGCTCGAAAGCGACGATATGACCGCGCTCGCGAGGCAGGTGGTCGCTCTCATAAACGTGGCGCAACAAGCCCCCGTCGTTCTCGTTGGCCTTGTCGCGCCGGAACTTCTCGTCCGGGTCGAAAATGGTCACGATGTTGAAGATGATCGAGCCGCCGGCATAGTAATCGTTATCGTTATGTCCCTGTCCGCCTTGGCGCGAGACCAGGGCGCCCTTTTTGCAGATCAGGAAATGCCCCTTGTTGTCGCGCGCGTGGCCGGCGAACTGCGGACCGCACCCGAAAAAGGCCCACGTCGCGTTCGGGTCGTTCCAGGCGCTGCGCATGTAGGCATGCCCGGCCCCGGCAAATAAATAGCCCAGCGGCAGCGAGTCGGGCGGCGCGGCCGAAATCGCCGGGTCGTAACAGGCCACCCGCTGCCAGCGTTCCCTGAGCCACGCCCGCCCCCGGTCCGAAAACCACTGTGAGAGCCCGTCGCCCAGCATCGGCGCCGCCCGCGCAAAGGCAGACGGAAACGAGCCGTCTCCGTCGTCAATCCAGGCGGTTCGTTCGTTATGGGGCATTATCGTGTAAGCCACCCAGCGCGGCTCTTCGACCGGAAACCCCCACGGTTTCAATTGCTTGAGCAAATTGATTCCCGTGCCGGTGCGCCACGCCCGGAAGGCGTAGGGAATGACTGTAACCGGCCCGTAGGCCCCGTGGCCGTACGACTCCGACCAAACTCCCCCCATCCGGTCGAACGCAGGCAAACACTCGGAGCTGACCCGTTTGTGCCACGAATCCAGAAAGGCCGTCGCATCCGCCTCGTATTTTGTGCCCGCGCCTCGGATGGCCAGGGCAATCAAAAGCTTCTGGGTGAGCGCATCCCGGCAATTCATGACATTCAAATGAATCGGCCCCCACGTCTGGTTGTACTCCCAATGTCCCCATTTGAGCATGATTCGAGGCTCATCGGTGAAAAACCTGAGCCACCCTCCGAGGGCCTCTCCGTAGCGTATGCGTTGTTCGGGCGTGAGCGCGTCATAAATCCAATCGTAGGCCAGGGCATGATAGCCAAAGTGGCTGCCTTGGCGGTTGGCGATGAGCGCGCCGTCACCCCACTGCCTTATGATCGCCTCCGCATATTTCCGGTGCTCGAGCCCCCGCTGGCGCTCGACCAGGTATGCCAGACCGCAGTTCATCAAGTCTTCCGGAATTGACCACGGGTTCGAGATGAATTCGATGCCGCCGCGCCGTGCCGCCGCCTCCGCCCGTTCCTTCACTACGCGGTAATCCTCCGCTAACGGCCCATCGCATCGCCGCGCCACCTCCCGCACATTGTCCAGCAAGAGGCGCGGGTGGTCCGATTTGACTCGATACTCCCCCTGCCCTGCCGCCTGCCAAGCCGCCGCCACGACCGCCAAGGCCACGGCCAAAAAGGATTGAACCTGCGGGTTGTTCATAACTAAGTGGTTTGTATTCGGGCTCTTGGGCCGCAGTTCAAGAATATCCACACGCGGGTGCCGAGTGTCGAGTGTCGAGTGTCGAGTGTCGAGTGTCGAGTGTCGAGTGTCGAGTGTCGAGTGTCGAGTGTCGGGTGTCGAGTGTCGAGTGTCGGGTGTCGAGGGAACCGAGTGCCATCCCCCGACCCTCGACCCTCGACCCTTGGATGACTGTCCAGGCCCGTATTGGACAAGTGCCGTGTTTTTGGACACCGCACAAACCCGAGCTGCGGCAGGCAGAAGGCGAGCAAGGGAATCCAGATCCGGCATGGAATTTGCTTCGCAGGTGAGCTTGAACTGCGTGGCAGGAAGGGTTGTGAGAGCAGGCCAAGCCGGTGGTTGTTGGCTGGTGATTGGCGATGCTCTTGGGCCGCAGGGAAATTTGATGTGTCGTTTGTTGGTCTGCATGGTTGCGAAATGGGCCGGTCTCTTCGGATCGGCCCATTTCGTTTTGCGAAGCGGTCATGGCGGTGAGGCAATCTTCCACTGGCCGTCAATGGATTCCATGCGCAAGGGCATTGGGGGCAGATTAGGGGCGACCTGCACACGGACCTCAACCGACCCGTCGGGCAATTGGTCTTTGCCGACGATGGCCATTCCGATAAAGCCATCCGATTCCGTGCGCTGCAGGATGCCCTCTTGAGGGTTCTGGCTCTGGAACCGTTCGACCGCCGTCGGCGTGAAGGTTTGGAGCACACGGAGGCTGTCTTTATGGTGCAGCGCCCAAAGGAAGGATTGCAGCGTGTCTTCGGGGGTGTTGTATCCAGCCATACGAGCGTCCGCTCGGCGCACGTAGCCGGGAGGCAGCGCCCGGCCCGGGACGTTGTTCGTGCCCGCGGCGGCAAGCTGGAGTCGAAGCCGCTCCTTTTCGGCGCGTGCCGGGGCCAGCTCGCGCTGCAAGGTGCCGAGCCGGGTGACTTCGCTGCGCAACCGCAATAACTCGGGCGAGACGGGCGCCGTCGAGGGACCGCCGCTCGCCGGGTCTTGCGGCGAGGCGGGCAAGCCCGATGCCTGTGGCCCGGCCAACTCGGCCACGAGGCGCTGCTGCTCCGCGCGCAAGTCCGAGAGTTGGCGGCCTTGAATGAAAGCTGCCGAGAGTGCCGCCAGGCAAACCAAGCCGGCGAAACCGATAAGCAAGGCGCGGTTCATCGGTTTGGATTAGGATTAGGATTAGGATTAGGATTAGGATGGGGACTGGATTCCTGGCTCGACGCGGGCGGCGGTTTTTCTTCGGACTGCGCATTGGGAAACCGCAAGTAAAGCTTGCCATCCTTCTGCACCAAGTACTCCGGATGCGCCTTGTTGACCATCTGAACGCTCCCATCGGCCAAAGCAACAGTCCCGTGAATCGGGCAGCGGAACAGGACGCGGTCCGGCTCCTCACCGTCCCGCCCACCAGAGCCGCCCAAGTATTGGTAAGAGCAATTGGCGGAGCTGTATGCGGACCAACTGGCCGCCGCCTGGCGGCCCGTATCCGAAGGGCAAACCAGAACCTTTGTCGAGGAGATCTCATTGCTCATGGATAGAACATCGGGCGGCAGAAGCTGGTCATTATCAAGTGCCCACGTCCTCACCGACAAGCCGAGTATCTTGAGATTATTGGCACACGAGGCCGCCGCGCTCTTTTCCCGGGCCTCGGCCAAGGCCGCCTCTTCTTCCGGCGTGAGACCGGACGCTGCGGCAGCGACAATCCGGGCGCGGAGCTTTTCGTTCTCCGCGCGAAACTGCTCGAGCTGCGCAACCTCGCCCGCCAAGCGTTTTGCCAGGTCCTGGAGCCGGGCGATCTCCTGTTGTTCGGTTTCTGAAGGGCCGCCCGCGGCGGGCGAATGAACCGTCGCTTCGGCTGGCGCGGGCGCCGGCCCCGTGGCGGCCTGGGAAAGACTCTGAACCGTCTGTTTCAAGTCGCGCAACTCCATTTGCTGCACGGTGACCACCATGGCGCACGCCAGGGAAACGGCCGCCGGCACCAGTGCCGGCCACCAGCGGCCCAGCCAGGAGCGGGGGTACAAAGCCCGCGCGGAGGCTTGCGCCTTCGAGCGGACCGGGGTGAGTTGAACCTGGGCCACCAATCGGTCTTTTAGGCCGGCAGGGGCCTTGGGCGCCGGAGCTCGGCGCAACGAATCTTCGATTTCCTGTTCGGGAGTATTCATAGATTTCAGTGTGGTGAATGTTGGCGCTAGGCGCTAGGCGCTGAGCGCTATTTTGGGAGTATTCGCAGACTCCTGTGTGGTGAATGACGATTAACGCAAACGCAATCCATGCCAGTAACCGTGAATCCTTATTTAACCCGGTCGAGCCTCCGGCCTCCTTCGGCGGCATCCAGCTTCTTGTGCAGATGGTCCAGGGCCAGGCGCAACCGGTATTTGACGGTGCTGACGGCCACCCCCATCGCCCCGGCAGTCTCTTGCAGCGTCAGGCTCTGGTAATAGTGAAGGTGGACGCTTTCGCGCAGGTGGGGTTCGAGCCGCTCGACCGCCGCATAGAGCGTGGCGGCAAGGTCGGCACGGGCGGCCATTTCATCGGGTGGAGCGTCAGCGGCCGGGCAAGCCGACCACCAATCGTTGGAGCGCAACTCGGTGGGGTGGTCCGTCCGCCGCCAGTCAACATACACATGGTAGGCGATGCCGTGAATCCAGGAGGCCACCGAAGACCTCCCTGCGAACGAGGGCAGCGCCTGCCAGACCCGGCTGAAAGTGCGCTGGGTGAGGTCTGCGGCATCGGCCTCGTTCGAGGCCAGGCGTCGCAGAAAGGCATACACCCGCTCGTAGAAATGTTCGATCAGCCCAACGGCGGCCGTTTTGTCCCCAGCGCGGGCGGCCTCGACCAGTTGATTGGCGCTGTTGTCCATCGATTGCTACCTGTTTAGTCGAGTCGGGCGGCCAAAGTGGACAAAAAAAACGATAAAAAGGCTGTTTGTAGGAGACGACGTAAGGAGTCTCTGATCAATTGCCTCGCAGGGGAGCAGGCTCTCGCTGTGCCCCAAACTCAATTAGAGACTCCTCACGTCGTCTCCTACAACGGTTTGCGGAGAACTCTGTCGCTGGTCCTGAAGCCGTCCTGCCCCTGAAGTCTTATTGTTTCGACTTCCGGTGGCAAGCATGGTTATCTGCAATGGCTATGGACGAAGGCAATTCATTGATCGAGCAGCGCAAGGCCAAGCTGAGAGCGTTGCGAGCCAAGGGCATTGACCCGTTCAAGAATAAGTTTACGCCCGCCGAGAAGTGCGCCGAGGCGCGCGCCAACTACGTCGAAGGCCGCGCAGGTGGCCGTAGCGGGCCGCATCACCGCGCACCGCGATATGGGCAAGAGCATGTTCCTCGATGTCCGCGACCAAAGCGGGCGGCTCCAGGTTTATGCCCAGAAAAATGTCCTTGGCGACGAACAGTTTGACCTCTTCCGGCACCTGGACCTGGGCGATTTCCTGGGCGCCCGCGGCACGCTCTTCACGACCAAGACCGGCGAGGTCTCGATTCGGCTCGACCTCGTTCGTCATCCTGGCCAAGGCGCTGCGCCCTCCGCCCGAAAAATGGCACGGCTTGGCCGATACGGAGATCCGCTACCGGCAGCGTTACCTTGACCTTGTGGCAAACCCCGAGGTCAAGGACCTGTTCCTCAAACGCACCGCCATCCTGCGCGAGATCCGCCACTTCCTCGATGCGCGGGGATATGTCGAGGTCGAGACGCCGATGATGCAGGCCATCCCCGGGGGCGCCGCCGCCCAACCCTTTGTCACCTATCACAACGCCTTGGGCTGCAATTTCTACCTGCGCATCGCGTTGGAACTTTACCTCAAGCGCCTCCTGGTGGGGGGACTGGGGCGGGTCTATGAAATCGGGCGCAACTTCCGCAATGAGGGCCTCTCCCGCAAACACAACCCCGAGTTTACCATGCTCGAGGCCTACCAGGCCTTCGGCGACTACCAGAGCATGATGGAACTGGTCCAGTCCCTGATTTGCCACGTGGCGCAGAAGGTCCTCGGAACCCTGACCATTGAACACAAGGACGCCCAGGGCAAAGTTACTCGCACGATCAACCTGACCCCGCCCTGGCGCCAGGTGAAATACAAAGACCTGGTGCGCGAGAAGGCCGGCGCGGACTGGTTTGAAGTCTCCCCGGCGGAACGCCGCCGCCGCGCCGAATCGTTCGGGGCCGAGATCGGGCCCGGCTACGAGGATTTCGAGGTCACCGGCGCCGTGTTCGAGAAGCTCATCGAGCCGAGCCTCATCGAGCCGACCTTCGTCACGCACCTGCCCAAGGAGTTGGTGCCCCTGGCCAAACTCTCCCCGGAAGACCCGAGCACGGTCGAGGTCTTCGAATGCTGCATCAATGGGCAGGAAATTGCCCCGGCTTACACCGAGCAGAACGACCCTCTGGAGCAGCGGGAGCGGCTCGAACATCAGGCCGGAGGGGAACAACAGAAACTGGACGAGGATTTTCTGGTCGCCCTCGAACACGGCATGCCCCCCGCCGGCGGCATGGGTATGGGCATCGATCGCCTCTGCATGATGCTGCTGGGCCAGGAGAGCATCCGGGATGTCATCCTGTTTCCGCAGTTGAAGCCGAAATGAAGCACGGGGCGACGGATGGAACGAGGTGGGTCCGGCAATCCGTTCCCCCTCACCCCGGCCCTCTCCCCGAGGGAGAGGGGGAATCCTCGGCCGCCAGTCGGCGAATTCGAGGATCCAGGAAATCTCCAAGGCCGTGCGCTGCTGTTCCCTCTCCTCGGGGAGAGGGTCAGGGTGAGGGGAAATTGGGGTCCGCAAATCGAAAGTCACCCAAAGTCCATGTTGCACCTATCGGGGCAGAGGGCGTAAGGTGATTGCCATTGGTATGGCTACAGAGAATCAAAAAGGAACCGAAAGGGTTGATTTGCCGGCGGCGGCCGAGGCGCGCCCCTCTGATTTTATTCGCGACATCGTTGCCGCCCATGTCGCCGAGGGCAAGTACCCGCAGATCCACACGCGCTTTCCCCCCGAGCCCAACGGCTATCTCCATATCGGGCACGCCAAGTCCATCTGCCTGAACTTCGGCATTGCCCGCGAGTTCGGCGGCGTCTGCAACCTCCGCATGGATGACACCAATCCGGCCAAGGAAGACGTCGAGTACGTGGATTCGATCACCCAGGACGTCAGGTGGCTCATCAGCGCCTGGGCCGACGACCGCCTCGGGCTCAAGCCCAAAGGCAAGACCGCCGGAGGCCCGGACCGTCAATGGCGCGCGCGACTTCTATCTCGCGCCGGTCCTCAACCCGCAAACCCCTGCGGAGGTCGAGCCTTTCTACGCCTCGGACTACTTTGACCAGCTCTATGAATACGCCCTGCTCCTCGTCCGCAAGGGCCTGGCCTACGTGTGCGACCTCTCGCCCGAAGACACCGACCAGTACCGCGGCGCCCCGGATCGCCCTGGCAAAGACAGCCCCTTTCGCAACCGATCCATCGAGGAAAACCTGGACCTCTTTACGCGGATGAAGGACGGCGAATTCCCCGACGGCGCGCGCACGCTGCGCGCAAAGATCGACATGGCCTCGCCGAACATCTGGATGCGCGACCCGGTCCTCTACCGCATCCGCCACGCCGAACACCATCACACCGGGGGCAAATGGTGCATCTATCCGATGTACGATTTCGCCCATTGCCTGAGCGATTACATCGAAGGCATCACCCACTCGATCTGCACGCTCGAGTTCGAGGTCCACCGCCCCCTTTATGATTGGATTCTCGAAAACCTCGACCTGCCCCGTCCCCTGCCCCGCCAATATGAGTTTGCCCGGCTCAGCCTGGGCTACACCGTGATGAGCAAACGCAAGCTCATGCAACTTGTCAACGAGGGCCTGGTCGCCGGCTGGGACGACCCCCGCATGCCAACCATCAGCGGCCTGCGCCGCCGCGGCGTCACGCCGCAGGCCCTCCGCGATTTCGCCTACAATATCGGCATCACCAAATACAACGCCCTGACCGATGTCTCAGTCCTGGAGCACTCAATCCGCGAGGACCTCAACGGCCGCGCCCTCCGCCGCATGGCGGTGCTGCGGCCCATCAAGGTCGTCCTCACCAACTACCCGGAGGGCCAGGTCGAGCAACTCCCGGCCCTCAACAATCCCCAAGACCCGTCCGCCGGCGCGCGCCCGGTCCCTTTCAGCCGGGAACTCTTGATCGAGCAGGACGACTTCATGGAAACACCCCCGCCCAAGTACTTTCGCCTCCGTCCTGGCGGGGAGGCGCGCCTCAAGTATGCTTACATCATCAAGTGCGACGAAGTCCTCAAGGACGCCTCCGGCCGGGTGGTCGAGTTGCGCTGCTCTGCCGACCTCGACAGCAAGACCGGCGGCCCGACCGCCAACCGCAAAGTAAAAGGCACCATCCATTGGGTCAGCGCCCCGCACGCGGTGGACGCCGAAGTCCGTTTATACGACCGGCTGTTCACCGTGGCGGAACCCGATGCCGGGGGAGATTTCAAGAAGTTCCTCAACCCGCATTCACTGGAGCGCGTCACTGCCAAGTGCGAGCCAAGCCTCAAAGACGCCCAACCCCATCTCCGTTACCAGTTCGAACGTCTGGCCTATTTCGTGCTCGATGAAGACAGCGCTCCCGGCAAGCTGGTCTTCAACCGCACAATCACGCTAAAGGACACCTGGGCCAAAGAGGCCAGAAAGGCTTAGACCCCAGGGCGTGAGGAGAGAGTCGAAGGTCGAAGGAACGAAGTGCCGCCCCTTGACACTCGGCCCTCGACGCTCACCCGGCGTTTCAGTCAAAAAAAATAACCCTGTGGCTGGTCGCGGGCGTGAGCCGAGCCACAGGGAGCGGTGGGTCGCCGCTAAATTCTACGCGCTGCCGACTTCGTTGACCCATCCTGACCGTTCAGCAGAACAAGGTGCAATGAGCCAGAATCGTGCCAAACCTCCCCGAGGCGCCGAAACTTAGAACTTCCCGGCTTTCTGGACGGTATGTGAGAGCCTGCCCCAAACGCTCCGGTTCCAGACCTTTGTCGCAACCTTCGTCGCCAACTTTGTCGAAAAATGGCCGATTCGACAAAGGTTGCGACGAGGGTTGCGACCGAGTTTCCCGTTCGCCGGGCTTTTGGGACCAGCAATATACTGGCCAGGAATGAGACGGTAGGGTGCTAACTCTCTTACCACCGGTGAAAAGTTGCTTTACAAGTTTTCGACAAAGGCGGCGACAAAGGTTCAAAGCGCCCCCCTCCACCCGCCGGGGCAACCGCTCGAACAAAACCCGGGGTGAGTTGTCCATATACCGTCCGCTATTGCATTGCCTGGTGGTCGAGTCATGCTGGCCAAGAGGAACTTGCGGCGGGGCCGGGGCTGGGCAAGACTTGGCAAACGCAGATGCTTAAGCTGTGGCGTGAGATTAGAATGGCAAGCTGCCGGAGAGTTTTTTCCTGCGGCCTGGCCGTGCTTTGTCTATGGCTGGGCCCCGCATTGGCCGGCGCGACAACCTTCACCGCCTCGCTGGATCGCGACACGATCACGCTCGGGGAAAGTGTGACGCTGGGGTTGACCTTTGAAGGAGGCTCCTCGGGAGAGCAACCGGGTCCTCCCGCCATGCCGGCCATTCCGGGCCTGCGGATTGCTTATGTGGGTCCCTACAGCCAGTTCACGGATGGTGAACGGCCGAACCACCTCCTCGGTAACGCACAATTTTGCAGTGACACCCACGCAGGCGGGCGAGTTCACCATTCCTTCATTGGCCGCCACGGTGCAGGGCGCAAGAGATGAGCACGCAACCCCTCAAGCTCAAGGTGCTCAAGCCCGGCGCTCCGCCTCCCGATGCGATTGCCTCCGGCACGCAACCGGCATTTCTTAAACTCGTCCTTCCCAAGCAGCAGGTCTATCTGGGCGAACCGATGCGGGCCGAGATCCAGCTTTATGTCCGCGATGGGGTAGGCATAAGCGGCCTGGACCGGACGTCTTTTCCAGCCGAGGGCTTCAACGTGAGCCAACAGATGCTGGCCGGCGCACAACGCAGCGTGCGCATTGGCGCGGCCGGCTATCAAGTCCTGCCCATCCTGTTCACCGTCAAGCCCGTAAAGACCGGCGTCCTCAACCTCGGCCCGGTCACCTTCAGCGCAGTCATGGAATTGCCTTCGCGGGATAGCCGGCGCGATCCATTCTTCGAGCAGTTCGGCATGCGCAGCCCCTTCTACCGGGGCGAACAAAAGCGGGTCGTGCTTGCCACCGAGACCACCAATCTCCAATGCCTTGCCTGGCCCAGCCAGAATGTGCCGCCCGGTTTCAATGGCGCCGTCGGCAATTATACAATGACCGTGACTGCCGGCCCCACCAACCTTATGGCCGGCGATCCAATCACGTTGCGGGTCCGAATCGCCGGGCGCGGCGCCCTGGACGGGCTGGTCTTGCCGGAGCAGCCGGAATGGCGGAACTTCAAGGTCTTTCCGCCCACCGCCAAACCGCTCGAGAGCACGGACCCCTTCGGATTGCAGGGCGCCAGGACATTCGAACAAATCGTCGTGCCTCAGAGCGCCGAGATCAAAGAACTGCCGCAGTTTTCCTTCAGCTTTTTCGACCCTGAGGCCGGGACTTATCGCACCCTGACCCAGCCTGCGACGCCGCTCATCGTGCGGCCGGGAGGCTCGGTGGCGGCCCCCACTTTTGTGGCCGCCGGCCGCCCCGCCCAGGATGCGCCCCCGCCGGCGCAGGACATCGTTCACATCAAGCCGCGGTTAGGCGCCGTTGCCCAGGCCGGTCCGCCCCTGGTCGGGCAGCGGTGGTTTATCCTGCTGCAGACCGTCCCGGTCCTGGCGTGGGTCTGGGCCCTTGCCTGGCGCAGGCAGGCCGACCGCTTGGCCAACAACCCCCGCCTCCGGCGGCGCCGGCAGCTCGGGCAAATCATTCGCGACGGTCTTGCCGAGATGCGCCGCCTGGCGGCTGAGAACCAGTCGGACAAGTTTTTTGCCGACGCTCTTTCGGTTGCTCCAGGAGCAACTGGGCGAGCGGCTCGACTTGCCCGCCTCGGCCATAACCGAGGCGGTTATCGAAGAGCATCTGCGGCCGCGAGGGGTGCCGGAGACCGTTCTGGCGCGCGTCCAGGAGCTGTTCCAGACCTGCAACCTGGCCCGTTACGCCCCCGTCAAGAGCAGCCAGGAATTGGCGGCCCTCATTCCCAAATTCGAGGCGATCCTGCGCGAACTGCAGGCCCTGGACACATGAAACCGGCCCTGCACCCGACCCAACACCTCCTGGCCCGGATATTTCACAGCCTAAGAGCGCCGCTGGGCTGCCGAAGCTATGTAGCGCAGGTTTCCAACCTGCTGTATCGCCGACTTCCAGTCCGCAGGCTGTACCTGCTTGGGAGCATCTGCGGATTGGAAATCCGCGATACAGCAGGTTGGAAACCTGCGCTACGCCTTCCAGTTGGCGAAACCCGTGAAATATCCGGGCCAGGGCGTCTCTGCCGCTTGTTTGTCCTGGCGTTTCTGCTGTGGCCCCCGGCAGCCCGCCCCGAGGCTTCATCTCAATCAAATCATTTCGCGCAGGTGTTGCGGTTGCCGCTGGCTGGCAGCCCCGAGGTTTTAGCGGCAGGCTTCGAGGCCGCCAATAAACTTTACGAAGAGGGCAAGTATGCCGACGCTGCGGCCAGTTATGAGAGGCTCCTTAAAGGCGGACAGGTCTCGGCGGCGCTCTACTTCAACCTGGGCAACGCCGCTTTCAAGTCCAGCCAAATCGGCCGCGCCATCGCCGCCTACCGCCAGGCCCAACGCCTGGCTCCCCGCGACCCGGACGTGCGCGCAAACCTCCAGTTCGCCCGCAACCAGGTCCAGGGGCCGACCCTGCCCGTTGGACGCTGGCAACGATGGCTGAACCGGTTCACCCTGAACGAGTGGACCGTGATGGCCGCCGCCGCCGCCTGGCTCCTGTTCCTGCTCCTGGCGCTCCTCCAATGGCGGCCCGCCCTCAAGGCCACGCTCCGGCAGGGCCGTGCTGGCGGTGGCGGCAGGAGCGGTATTGCTGGCCGCCTGCCTGGCTGGGGCCCTCTGCCAGGCCCGCTTGGTTCGCATCGCCATTGTCGTCAAGCCCGAGGCTGTCGTCCGCGCCGGTTGGTTCGATGAGTCCAAGGAAGCGTTTACCGTTCACGACGGGGCGGAATTGAAAGTGCTGGACCAGAATGGCAAATGGTTGCAGGTCAGCACCGACCCGCTGCGGCTGGGCTGGGTCCCGCGCGATGAGGTGGTCATCGAGCGGTACTGACGCGACCATAGGAGATTACAGGTCTGCCGACAAAGTCTGTCGAGCCACCTCGGGCGGGCCACTCTGGAGTGCGGTGGCAAGCGGAGCGCGACACCGCTTTGGCTCCGGCAGCGCCTTGGCGTTCCTGGACATGCCCGGCGGTCGAAAGCGCCGTCGCCGCTTCGCTCTGCCGGCGCACTCCAATGTGCAGGTTTTTGCGGGGCGGTAACGTTTGCGTAACTTTTTGAAAAATTTTCTTGCTCCCCAATATATGGTGGGTATGCTTGTATTGTTCCCCTACTAATGGGGTGCCAAGCGCCTTCATAGCGGGAGGCCAATTTATCTCGATAAGAGGACAGATCATGATTGATACCAATGAAGACATTGCGGCAACCGCTCCCCGGCAGGGCCGCCGCCGCGTTGCCGCCCTCGGCGCCAGACGCACCGGCAGGGGCGGCACTCTGGAAGCCAAAAAAGAACTGACCATCGAGCGGGTCTTCAGCGACCCGCAAGTCAAGCCTTTCGACCAGGTGGAATGGGAACGGCGCACGGCCGAAATCACGGACGAGGCCGGGAAGGTCATTTTCAAGCAGGACGATGTGGAAGTGCCGAAGTCCTGGTCGCTGCTGGCGACGAAGGTCGTGGTATCGAAGTATTTTTACGGGGAACAGGGGACCCCGGAGCGGGAGACCTCGATCCGGCAGCTTATTGACCGCATCTGCCGCACGATAGCGGATTGGGGGGTCAAAGACGGTTACTTCGGCAAGGCGGCCGGGGAGGTGTTCTATGAGGAACTGACCTGGCTGTGCCTGAACCAGTATGGGGCCTTCAATTCGCCGGTCTGGTTCAACGTCGGCCTCTATCATCAGTATGGCGTGGGCAACAACTCGAGCCGCGGCAACTGGTTTTACAACCCCCGGACCGGGCAGGCGGAGCGGGCGCAAACCCAGTATGAATACCCGCAGTGCAGCGCCTGCTTCATCCAGTCGGTGGCCGACAACATGGAGTCCATCATGCGCCTGGCGCAGAGCGAGGCGATGCTCTTCAAGTTCGGCTCCGGCACGGGCACGGACCTTTCGCCGCTCCGCTCCAGCAAAGAGAAGCTCAGCGGGGGGGGCCAGCCCAGCGGGCCGTTGTCGTTCCTCAAGGTCTATGACCAGGTGGCCAACGTGGTGAAAAGCGGCGGCAAGACGCGGCGCGCGGCCAAGATGAACACCCTCCGGGATTGGCACGGAGACATCGAGGAGTTCATCGAGGCCAAGCTCAAGGAGGAAAAGAAGGTCTGGGCCCTCGTCGAACAGGGCTACGACGGCTCCTACAACGGCGAGGCCTATGGGAGCGTGATGTACCAGAACGAGAACCTCTCGGTGCGCGTGAGCGACGAGTTCATGCAAGCGGCGCTCGCGGGTAAGGAATGGTGGACGCGAGCGGTGACCACCGGCAAACCGCTCCAGAAAAAAGACGCCAGCGCCCTGCTCCACAAGATAGCCGAAGGCACCTGGACTTGCGGGGACCCGGGCCTCCAATACGACGGCGCCATCCAGCGATGGCACACCTGCAAGGCCACCGAGCCTATCCACTCCACCAACCCCTGCTCCGAATACGTGTTCCTCAACAACACCGCCTGCAATCTGGCTTCGCTCAACCTGATGAAGTTCAGGCGCGACGACGGCGTCTTCGAGGTCGCTCGGTTCAAGGCCGCAGTCCGGCTTTTCATCACCGCCCAGGAAATCCTGGTGGACAACGCCAGCTATCCCACGAAGGAGATTGCGGAGAACTCCCACGTCTTCCGCACACTGGGCCTGGGCTACGCGAACCTGGGCTCGCTGATCATGAGCTATGGGCTGCCATACGATTCGGACGAAGGCCGCGCGCTGGCCGGGGCCATCACGGCCATCATGACCGGCCACGCCTACGAGCAATCCGCAGCAATCGCCGCCGCCACGGGGCCTTTCAAGGGCTACCGTGACGCCCGGTGCGCGCACGTGCCCCAACCGCTGGGGGCGGAGAACGTGGATTCCATGCTCGGGGTCATCCAACAGCATCGGGAGGCGCTCGAGCACATCCAGCCGAGCCGGGAGTTCAATTATTTGAAAGAAGAGGCGCGCCGCTGCTGGGAGGGGGCGCTGGAGCGCGGGCGCCAAGCGGGCTACCGCAATGCCCAGGTCACAGTGCTGGCTCCGACCGGCACAATCGCGTTCCTCATGGACTGCGACACGACGGGGGTGGAACCGGACATTGCGCTGGTGAAGTACAAGCTCCTGGCCGGAGGGGGCATGCTCAAGATCGTCAACCGCACGGTGCCCGAGGCCCTCGAGCGCCTCGGCTACGATGCCGCCCAAACCAAGCGCATTGTCGGGCACATCGAGAAATTCGACACGATCGAAGATGCCGTGGAAGGGGAGCAGACCGTTGCCAGCGGGCTGCGGCCGGAGCACCTGCCGGTCTTTGATTGCGCCTTCAGACCGTTTCGCGGCAAACGGAGCATCCATTACCTGGCGCACCTGAAAATGATGGGCGCCACCCAGCCCTTCATCAGCGGCGCCATCTCCAAGACCGTCAACATGCCCAACGAAAGCACCATCGAGGACATCCGGGATGCCTACGTGCAGGCCTGGAAGATGGGGCTGAAATGCATCGCCATCTATCGCGACGGCTCGAAACGCTCGCAACCCCTCAGCACCCGGCGCAGCGACGAAAGCGGCGGCAAAGCCGGCGCGGCGCAATCCAATGCCGCCCTCGAGGACCGCATCCGGCAACTCGAGGCCGAGGTCAGCCGCCTCCGCGAACAGGCCGGCAGGCCCTTGCGGCGGCGCTTGCCCGACACCCGCAAGGCCATCACCCACAAGTTCGACATCGCCGGCCACGAAGGCTACCTCACCGTCGGTTGGTTCGATAACGGCCAGCCCGGCGAGCTGTTCATCACCATGGCCAAAGAAGGTTCGACCATCGGCGGGTTGATGGACGGAATCGGGACTTTGACCAGCCTGGCCCTCCAATACGGCGTGCCCCTCGACGCGCTGGTCCGCAAGTTCGCCCATGTCCGTTTCGAGCCCTCCGGCTTTACCAAGAACCCGGACGTCCGCAATGCCGCCTCCATCATTGACTATGTCTTCCGCTGGTTGGCAGTGCAATTCGTGCCCGGCTATCGCGAAGCCAATGCCCCCGGCCACAACCAGCCGGAATTGGCCATCCCCGGCTTGCAGGAAGAGGTCAAAAAAAAAGTAAACCGCCCGGTGCCTGAACTGGCGCTGGCCGAAGAGAACGACACCCTGGACATGGAAGCCGGCAACCAAAGCAACGGCCAGGGCCATTCCCAGCTCCCGGCCGCCGCCCATCAACCCATCAAGACCCTGAACGATTCCCTGGCCCACTTCCAGCAGGACGCCCCCACCTGCCCCAACTGCGGCCACGTCGCCGTCCGCAACGGCGCCTGCTATAAATGCTTCAACTGCGGCGAGAGTTTGGGCTGCAGTTAGGATAGTTGTGCCTGGGCCTCCCAATCTCGCGTGAGGCCTCAACGTTGCACAAGGGGATTTGGTTATGACTGCGACTCGTAGCGGCGTCTCGGCAGAGCGCCGCCACTCCCGGGAGCCAGCTCCAGCGGCGCTCTGCCGAGGCGCCGCTACGCCGAGGCTCGTGGCCCCAACCCATGCGCAAAAAGGGAAAGCCGGGTTGACAAGCGTCCTGTTTTAGGGACTCCTTAAAACATGAAAGATTTGGACACCGTGAGTGTTTCAAGGGTCGGTCAGAGCACGCTCCCGAAATGGTGGCGGGACGCTTCCGGTTTGTCGAAGGGTGGCGTTGTCGAGGTGCGGCCCCTGCGCGACGGCAAGAACAGCATTGTGCTGACCCCAAAGCCGGCCAAACGCCGCGGAGCGATTGGGCTGCTTAAACTGTTCTCGAAATGTCCGGCTCCATTGCCGCCGCCCCAGCGGCATCACCTGCTGAACCAGCAGGTCTGCAAATAGTGGACCCGCTGGCATGAAGCCAGTCGCGCCAGGGATGTATTACCGCTGAGATTTCATGGGCCGAAGCCATTAGTTCAGCCGCCACGCCGGCAAAGGTCTCTCACGGAAAGGACGAACCGCGGAACACGCGGAATACGCGGAATCCTGAGCTTGGGCGCAATTCCAACATTTTGAAACCATGGCTGCGGTGGTGCAGAATGGGAGGCACAAAGCGCGGGAATGCCGCGCACTCCAAGGGCTTCGCCAGTTCGAGGGCCGGTGGCCATGTATCGAAGCGTTTGGGACTTCGCGCTTTGGACTTCCTTCAACCCTCGAACTTTCGGACTCCGGTTTTCAGGGCTGCGCGCTTGGTTCTGCCTCTGCGGCCGGAGGTTAGTCTCATCTGGAAGGCGAATTGGAATTGGTCGCTGTGGCGGCGGGGATGGCGGCCGGAGGCTGGTTGGCCCGTCGTTCCGCCGCTTTCATTCGGAGGAACTTGAGCCCGATGAGCGGGGCGGCGACTCCCAAGGCGATAACCAGCACTCCCGCGACGGTCCAGGCAGTGATCTTGCGGGACGCGGACGTATCGGCCGGGGGCGGGGCCAGGAGCAATTCGGTTGAGCGGCCGCAATGGGGACATGGGGCGGTCAGACCGATGGATAGGGCCGGGAACTCGAGCGGCGCCTGGCAATGGCTGCAAAGGCCCTTGAGGTGCTTGGTGCGGGTCATGGGATGAATTTCGTCAGGAAAGGTTCACGGAACGGCATTCGATCTTGCTTAAAAAAAGTCCGGCGTTTCATTGTTTGAGCCAAATTACCCCCGGCCGGAGGGTGATGGATAGCCCAAAGACGGGCCATCCAGCGCCAGCGAGAAAGTTTTCCGCAAGCCATTGCAGGAGACGACGTGAGGAGTCTCTGATCGAGTTTGGGGCCCAGCGAAAGCCTTCTCCCCCCCGGAGACCATTGATCAGAGACTCCTTACGTCGTCTCCTACAGTCAGTGAATGGAACCCGTTTCGGCGACTTTGTCGCTGGCCCCGGCGGCCACGGCTGGCACTCCGCATTTCCCCTTGACAATCTAGGGGGAAAGGTTACTCTCCCATAGAATGTCTATGGTAAAGATGCCGACGACCAAAGCCGAACTGCTCCAAGGAACGCTGGATTTGCTGATTCTGAAGACGCTCACCGCCGGGCCGATGCACGGTTATGCCGTGGCCCAGCGCATCCAACAGCGCTCGGATGACGCGCTCGTGGTCGAGGAAGGTTCGCTGTACCCGGCGCTGTATCGGATGGAGGAAAAGGGGTGGATCACCGCCGAGTGGGGCAAGTCTGAGAACAACCGGCGCGCAAAGTATTATTCGCTGACCCGCGCGGGCCGGCGCCAGCTCGAGGAGGAGACGGCGTTCTGGGAACGGGTGTGCCGGGCAATCACGCTGGTGCTGCAGGCAGCGTGAGCCCGGCGGAGGAAGAAACATGACAATTCGTGGCACTGATTTCGTGATGTACCAAGTTTCCGATTTGGCCGCCGCGGCGCGCTTTTACCGCGACACCCTCGGCCTGCCCCAGGAAATTTACAGCGAGGAATGGCAGTGGGCGGAGTTCAACTGCGGCCAGGTGACGCTGGCGTTGCACGGCGGCGTCAAACTCCCGGCCGAGATCGCCGGCGGCCGGATCGCCCTGGCCGTGGAGGATGTCCAGGCGGCTTACGAGGAGTTGAAGCAAAAAGGCATTCGTACCGTCGGCGAGCCGCAGGATTTCAAAGTCTGCTGTGCCCTGGAGGTTCGCGATCCCGATGGCAACACGGTGATCCTTCATCGGCGGGCGGACGGGTCATGGGGACAGCATGCCGCCACCGACTTTGAGGAGACGGCCGCGGTCATCGCCCTGGAACGGGCGGCTGGCGTATCATCCAAACCCAAATGAACTGCCTGAGTCGAAACAGTCTTTACGCGACGCTGGATTCCATATCGGAATTGCTGTTCTTCAAGCATCAAATTCCCGAGTCGCAACGCGTCGCCGCCGCCCGATGGATCGCCTCCCGCCAGGGATTGGCAGGCTCCTATGCCGGCATGTTCGCGCCGACGGAACAGGATACTCTCGGAATTCATCTTTTCACCGGAGAGGCCGTTCGCTCGCGGGCCGGGGTCGCACATATTCTCGGGGAGGAAGGCTGCCGGATTCTGGCCCTGCTTCATGTACCTGAGCTCGCCAAGGGCGAAATGCAGTATGCGGCTTTGTACTGGCGGAACAACCTCAAGAGACTCGCTGCGGCGGGAAGTTCCGTTGCCCGGCGCAGGGCCGCTGTGGGCCAGCGACTCCTCGAACTATGTGAGACATAAGTCGTGAGTTTATGAACTTGCTAAGAACATTCTGCTTTCTTCCTGGCGCATCAAGGCAGAAGCTTCCGCTGCCGCCAAAGCCTGATCTTCCTCGGTCCAGAGGCCGTAAGCGTAGTCGTAGAGAATGCCGCTCTTGCATGCACGCAATTGCTCTCGCAACGCGATGTCTGAGACAAGATGGCTTCTCGGCGCCCCGTAGGGGCAGCAGGATAATAGCCCAGGGCAAGGCCCGCCTGAGCGCAGCGCAGGCGGAGCCGCTGCCCTGGGTAAAGGCCATCACACTACCCACCTTCCATTTTTCCGGGTTTTGTTTTCCGGGTTTAAAACCCGGAAAAATGGAAGGTGTTCATGTTGGGTTCCTTACCCAGGGCGGCGCTCCGCTTGCCCTGGGCTATTATCGTGTTGCCCCTACGGGGCGCCGGAGGTCGGCGGACTTTTTCGCTGTCGGCGCCGGAGAGAGACCGCCGGGAAGCCGCAATACAACAGTGCATCGGGATTTCATGAATATCGTAAAGAACTTCTGGCAACGGCTCCGCTTGCTATGGCAGCGGCGCGAGGTGAAACGGGAGATTGACGAGGAGCTGCGCTTCCACCTCGAGCAGCGCACGGCGGAGAACATCGCCGCCGGCATGTCGCCGGGGGAGGCGGGGCGGGAGGCGCGGAAGCGTTTCGGCAACGTGCAGAGCATTCGCGAGGAATGCCGCGAGACGCGAGGCGCGAGTTTTGGCGAAGGGACGCTGCGCGACATCCGCCTCGGGTGCCGGATGCTACGGAAGAGACCCGGCCTCACTTCGGCGGCGGTGTTGACCCTGGCGTTGGGCATTGGAGCGACATCATCGGTGTTCAATATTATTCAGGGCGTGCTGTTAACCGCGCCCGCCTATCCCAGGCCGGAGCAGGTCATGCTAATCCGGCAAACGAGGGCCGATGGCCAGCCTCGCTTGGGAAGGGCCCACGACCGAGCAGTGGACCGGGTGGCAAAAACAGAGCACATCGTTTGAGGCCCTGGCCGGTTACGATTGGACCTTCGATTATTTGCTCCTGCCGGATGGCGGCGAAGCAGTCTCCGGCCCTCGAGGTCACCAGCGACTACTTCAAGGTGACCGGAATCAAACCTCTGCTGGGTTGCACGTTCCTGGAATCGGAAACTCCCAAGAATCCACAATTGGCGACATTCATCATGCTTGGTTACGACCTCTGGCAACGCAGGTTCAATGGCGACGCGCAGATCCTTGGACAGAAAGTCCGCCTGAGCCGTCACCAGCCGCTCACGGTGGTGGGCGTGATGCCGCCCGGCGTGCGATTTTTGCCCTCATTTGGAGAAGAGATGAATCCAAATTATGACGTCAATGCCCAGGTGGATTACTGGCTGCCGGTTACGCCGGACTTGAGCAAACCCAAGGAGAAAGAGGGTTCCGGAAATGGTCCTTGGAGCGTTGCCGGCCGACTGCGCTCGGGCGTCGCTCGGGCTCAGGCTCAGGCGGAACTGACGGCGATCGCGGCGAGGCAGGCGCAAGCCGACAATTTTTATCAGGGCCTTGAGGTCACGGTTCAGCCCTTGATTGAATTCTTGAATGACGCCGGCCGCCGCCTGCTGCTGCCACTGTCAGGGGCCGTCGCGCTTGTGTTCCTCATCGCGTGCGGAAACGTCGCTGGGTTGCTGTTGGCTCGCGGCTTGCAGCGCCAGCACGAATATGTCGTGCGTTGCGCTTTGGGGGCGCAGCGGGTGCAACTTTTCCGTCAGGTGCTGGCTGAAAGCCTGCTGCTGGCCCTGGTGGGCGGCGCGTTGGGGGTGATGCTGGCGGTCGCCATTGTCAAAGTGCTCAAAGTCATCGGCGGATTTGCGATTCCGCGTCTCGATTCGGTGACGATTGGCTGGCCGCTGCTCGGATGCTGCTTCATGTCAGCCGTTGCCGCCGCCCTTCTGGCGGGTCTTTTGCCGGCACTCCGCACCTCGCGACTGGACCCGGCGCAAGCGATCAAGGGTTCGGGTCCGGCCAGCAGCCGGGCCGGCAAGGAGCGCGGTCTGCTCGCCGGCGTGGCAATACTCCAGACGGCGCTGACTCTGGCCTTGCTGGTGGGAGCAGGCTTGTTGATCCGCACAGTGGTCAACCTGGCGCGCGTGGAACCCGGTTTCGACACGCACAACATCCTGACGATGAGCGTGATGACAGACTATGACAGAATTCATGATGATTTTCACGTGCGGGCACTGGAGCGCGTCTCTGCCCTTCCGGGAGTGAAAAATGCCGCCTTTGTTTGGGGATTGCCATTGACTGGCAACAAATGGGTTAACGACGGAATAAAGGTCGCGGGGCAACCCGACCAGACAAAGCTCACGGACAAATTGCCGGTCGCAGTGTTCTCGGTCACACCAGAGTACTTCGACGCATTGGGACTTGGAATTGTGGAGGGACGCGGCTTTCGGCCCAGTGAAAGTTCGTCCGGTTGGAAAAATGCGTTCGAGCCTGCTGCCGGAGAGACGCCCTGCGTCTGCATCATCAATCAGGCGATGGCAGACAGGCTTTTTGCGAACGCGAATCCTATCGGCAAGAAACTGGATGCTTGGCCCTGGCCCAAGCGGCCCAAGGAAATCGTCGGCGTCGTTGCAAACGCCCGGACCCAGGCGCTGACACAAAACGCCGAACCGGAAGTCTATTTTCCCTTCTTGCAGTTTTATGTGTTTACCAAGCACTTGATTGTCCGGACCACATCCGATCCCCGTTCACTGGCTGCGGCGGTGCAGCGTGAGTTGCGCGCGATTGACCCAACCGTTGCCATCGAGCACATCAAAACGTTCGACCAAATCCGCGCGGAGTCGGTTGCGTCACAAGCTTTCGCAATGCGATTGCTGGTCGCATTTTCACTCGTGGGAAGTGTCCTGGCGCTGGTCGGAATATACGGTGTGCTTTCTCTCTCGGTCGGTTCTCGGCGACGGGAGATTGCGATTCGCATGGCGGTCGGCGCGCGGCGGCGTGATGTGCTTGGCCTGGTCCTCGTCGAAGGTTTGAAACTCATCGGTGTCGGATTGCTTCTGGGCGGTGGCGTTGCCATCGCGTTGGCGCGAGTTCTAAGAGCATTCCTTTTCGGTGTCGTGCCGACCGATCCGGATCACCTTCGTGACTGTCGCGATCCTGTTCAGTGCCGTGGCATTGCTGGCCTGTTGCATCCCTGCGCGCCGCGCAACGAAAACCGATCCCATGACAGCTCTGCGATACGAATGAAATTCCCATATTTGCGAAAACAACCACACTTCGCGGCGTTCAGGGAGGTTCATAGCGCGTTTTCTTCCTGGTCCATCAAGGCAGAAGCTTCCGCTGCCGCCAAAGCCTGATCTTCCTCGGTCCAGAGGCCGTAAGCGTAGTCGTAGAGAATGCCGCTCTTGCATGCACGCAATTGCTCTCGCAACGCGATGTCTGAGACAAGATGGCTTCTCGGCGCCCCGTAGGGGCAGCAGGATAATAGCCCAGGGCAAGGCCCGCCTGAGCGCGGCGCAGGCGGAGCCGCCGCCCTGGGCAAAGGCCATCACACTACCCACCTTCCATTTTTCCGGGTTTTGTTTTCCGGGTTTAAAACCCGGAAAACAAAACCCGGAAAAATGGAAGGTGTTCATGTTGGGTTCCTTACCCAGGGCGGCGCTCCGCTTGCCCTGGGCTATTATCGTGTTGCCCCTACGGGGCGCCGGAGGTCGGCGGACTTTTTCGCTGTCGGCGCCGGAGAGAGACCGCCGGGAAGCCGCAATACAACAGTGCATCGGGATTTCATGAATATCGTAAAGAGCTTCTGGCAACGGCTCCGCTCGCTCTGGCAGCGGCCCGCGCTGAAGCGGGAGATTGACGAGGAACTGCGCTTCCACCTCGAGCAGCGCACGGCGGAGAACATCGCCGCCGGCATGCCGCCGCAGGAGGCGGCGCGCGAGGCGCGGAAGCGTTTCGGCAACCTTCAGACCATCCGCGAGGAATGCCGCGAGGCGCGAGGCGCAAGTTTCGGCGAGACAACTCTCCAAGATGCCCGATTTGGCCTGCGGATGTTGCGCAAGAATCCCGGTTTCACCGTCGTGGCGGTGCTGATGCTTGGCTTGGGCATTGGCGCCACCACGGCAATGTTCAGTGTTGTCAACGGCGTGCTGCTCAAGCCGCTGCCCTACGAACAGTCCAGCCAACTGGTCAACGTGTGGGAACAAGCCGGTTACCTGGTTGGTCCGGGTGTGTTCCTGGATTGGAAGGAGAACAGCAGGTCCTTCGAGGGCCTCTCGATTGTCAACAACACGGAGGCTCAATCTCAAAGGTGATGGCGAACCGGAACGTCTCACGGGATGGTCCGTCTCGGCCAATTTCCTGGACCTCCTCCGGGTGCGGCTTTCGCTGGGACGCGGCTTTCTTCCCAACGAAGACCAGCCAGGACAGGACAACAAGGTGGCGATACTGACCGATGCGGTTTGGAAACGTTACTTTGGCGGTGGGGCGAACATCATAGGACGCCTCGTTCGGCTCAACGCGGAGACTTACACCGTCATCGGCGTGTTGCCGCCCAACGCGTTGTATTCGCCGGAAGTCCAGTTTCTCATCCCGCATGTGGTGGAGGCGAAGGACCGCAACGAGCGGGGAATGTCAGAGTATCCGGTCATCGGGCGGCTCAAGCCCGGAGTCGGGCGCAAGCAGGCCGAGGAGGAGTTGTGGGCGATCAAGCAGCGCCTCGCACCGCAGTATCCTAAGTTCAAAGCAAACTGGCGCAGCTCTGTGGTCCCGGTCCACGAGGGACTTACCGGTGACATCAGGCCAAGATTGCTTCTAGTCTTCGGGGCCGTAGCCTGCCTGCTGTTGATCGCCTGCACCAACGTGGCCAATCTGCTGCTGGCCAGGGCGGCGTCGCGTCAAAGGGAGATGGCCATTCGCGCTGCGCTGGGCGCCGGCCGATGGCGCGTCATTCGGCAAGCACTAACCGAGAGCGGCCTGCTTGGCCTGATAGGCGGCGCTTGGGGATTGGGGCTGGCGTATGGGGGCGCGCGGCTGATATGCCAACTCGAGGTTCAAGTCATTCCTCTTGCAGGCCCGGTCCATTTGGACACGCGAATGCTCGCGTTCTCGCTTCTGTTATCTTTGGGCGCAGGCCTTCTCTTTGGACTGGTTCCTGCCCTGAACGCATTGACACCCGATTTGACTCGTGCCCTGAAGGAAGGCGGCCATGCGTCGGAAGGCGGTTCGCGGCAATCCTTCCGAAAGGCATTGGTGGTTGGCCAAGTGGCGATGGCGACGGTGCTGTTGGTTTTGACGGGCCTGTTCCTCCAAAGCTTCGCGAGACTGCTGCGGATGCCGACCGGTTTCAAACCGGCGCAGGCACTCGTGATGGACGTGTCTTTGCCGAGTGCAAAGTATCCAAACGAGACCCGTCGCGGCAACTTCCTGCAACAAGTCTGCCACCGCCTTGAGTCAATCCCGGGCGTCGAAGCGGCCGGCACGGCGCCGACGATGCCGATGGCCGGCGGGTTCCATGCCGGTCCGGTGACAGTCGAGGGACGCAAAGATCAGCCCGAACCGGGCTACTTTGCCGCGTTCGACCAGATCCGAGGCCACTATTTTCGCGCCTTGGGCATCCCAATTCTGCGCGGCCGGGACTTCACCGAGTATGACTCCCTGACGAACTCCCCTCGTGTTTGCCTTTTGAACGATCAGTTGGCGCTCGAAATATTTCCGGACGTAAACCCGGTCGGCCGACGGCTCCGCTTCTGGGGCCACGTGTATGACATCGTCGGCGTGTCCGGCAGCATCCGCTATCGGCTCCACCAGGAAAAACCTTACGGCCGCCTTTACTTCCCGGATTTGGAGATTGACGAGACCACGCACCGGATATTTGTGCGCGCAAAAGGCGAACGCCTGGCCCTGGCCGGCGCCATTCGCAAGGGAATCCTCGCCATCGATCCCGAGCAACCCGTCGGGAACCTGCGCGCGATGGAACAGGTGGTCGCCGACTCGGTTTCCGACCGGCGATTCGCGCTGGAACTGCTGAGTCTGTTTGCGGGCCTGGCGCTGTTGCTGACAGTCATCGGTCTCTGCGGCGTAGTGGCCTGCGACGCGACGCGGCGGACGAATGAAATTGGCATCCGCATGGCGTTGGGAGCCTCGCGCCGCTCCGTGCTCGCCCTCATGCTTCGACAAGGGATGATGCTGGCTCTTGCCGGCATCGGGATCGGGTTGGCAGGCAGCTTCGCGTTGGCGCGTTTGATCGCGAACCAGCTTTTCGGAGTCAGTGCCGCTGACCCAGCCACCTTCGTCATTGTCGCCGCGCTGTTAATGGCAGCCACACTGGCGGCCTGTTACGTGCCTGCGCGCCGCGCCACAAAGGTTGATCCGATGACGACGTTGAGATACGAATGATAAACGCATGAGCCTTTTGCCCACCATCCGGCGCCGGCTTCGCTCGTTCGGGCGACGACGGGCAGTGAAGCGGGAGATTGACGAGGAACTGCGTTTTCACCTCGAGCAGCGCACGGCGGAGAACATGGCGGCGGGCATGGCGCCCGAAGAAGCGGCGCGCGAGGCGCGCAAGCGCTTCGGCAACGTGCAGAGCGTCCGCGAAGAGTGCCGCGAGGCGCGGGGCGCGAACCTTGGTGAGACCGCGCTCCAGGACTTCCGCTTCGGCGCGCGGATGTTGCGCAAGAATCCCGGATTCACTTTCACGGCCGTGTTGACGCTGGCGTTGGGCGTGGGCGTCAGCACCGCGATTTACAGCATCGTGAACATGGTATTGCTGAATCCCGTTCCGGGACCGGAACCGGACCGGTTGGTTGACATTGACCAACGCATTTACTACGAGGGCGCCAAAGAGTGGTCGTTCAACGTCACACCGCCCGCGTTGGCGGTCTTGCTGGCAAACCGGGATTCGTTCGCGGATTTGGTTTGGTATCAGGTCGTGGAACTGGAGAGGAGGACCGAGGATTCCATCCAGGACGTGTCAGGAACCATCGTCTCGCCGAACTTTTTCAGGATTTGGGGTATAGGCCCGATTCTCGGCCGCACGTTTGCCCAGGACGAAGCCGCGCCGGTGAACGAGGCTGGAATCCCGGACAGGGACACGGTCATCGTGCTGAGTTATTCGTTGTGGCAGTCGCTGTTGGGCGGCGACCCGGGTGTGCTCGGGAAAACCGTCGAACTGAGCGGACATCACTTTACGGTCGTCGGCGTGATGCCGCCCCATTTCCAGTATCCGTTGGGGGGCTTTACGAAATTCTGGGTGCCGGCCGAACCGGTTCGCCTGCCGGCCGGCTGGCGGGCAAGCCCGAGCGCCCATGTGCTGGCGCGTTTGAAGCCGGGTGTCACGCTGCATCAGGCGCAAGCGACGCTGGATGTCGTGGCGCAGCGATTGGAGGCGGACGCTGCCCCGAACAGCATTTATGACCAGAACCAGAACCTGAGGAAAAGGATGGGCTTCGCCGTACAGCCCCTGCGTTTCGAATTCGGGGATGACGACCTGCGGCGGACGCTTTTCGGCCTGCTCGGGGCCATCGGCTTTTTCCTGCTGATTTCATGCGCGAACATTGCGAATCTGACGCTGGCCAGGACCGAGCGGCGGCGGCAGGAATTGGCCGTTCGGGCGGCGCTGGGCGCCGGCCAGGGGCGGCTCGCGCGCCAGGTCCTGACGGAGAGCCTGCTGCTGGGCGGTCTCGGAGGACTGGCCGGTTTGTGCCTGGCCCCCTTGGGCATGAAACTCCTGGTCTCGTTGATTTCGCATGTACCAGTCCCGCCTGAGACCGATTCATCTCGACGGCCATGCGTTGGGTTTCGCGCTGCTGGTGTGTCTGGCCGCAGGCCTGGCCTTCGGGCTGGCGCCGGCCTATCACGCCGGCCGGACCCGGCTCGGTGAAACGCTCAAACAGGCAGGAAACAGCGCCAGCGCGGGTGTAGGCCGCAGCCGCTACCGCGGAAAGTTGGTGGTCCTCGAGGTCGCGCTCACCCTGGTCCTGCTGGCCGGGGCCGGACTCATGGTCCAAAGCGTCATCCGCTCGCTCCAGGTGAAACCGGGCTTCGACCCCGACAACCTGTTGTACATGAAGGTTTGGCTGCCCTGGGAAAGGTACGAGCATGGGGCCGGGCCAAACAAGCCGAAGGGGACCTCAACCGACCAGTTGTGCGACGCCGTTTTTACCGACATGCATGACCGGGTCGCGTCGCTGCCGGGGGTCATAGGCGTCAGCTTCCTGGCGGGGATGTCGGGGGGGGATTTCCAGATCGACGGCCAGGCAGTGCCGGTCGGGCTCCGCTGCATCGCGTGCGGCGTGGAGGACAGGGACCTCTTCCGCGTGATGCGCGTCCCGTTGTTGGCCGGCCGCTACCTCGCGCGGAGCGACGCGAGCGACCAGACCGGCGCCGTCCTGGTCAATGAGTCCATGGCCCGGCTCTGCTGGCCTGGCCAGAAGGCGGTGGGGAAAACGTTTCGCCGGCCATCCGGTGCGAGCGACCCCGAGGTTTACCAAGTCGCCGGGGTCGTCGGCGACCAGCGGTGGTACAACGACCAACCGGGGCCGACCTTTTATGTGCCCTACAGCGGGGCGGCTCATTGGACCCGGTCTCGGAAATTTCAAGCCATGTTCGTCCGCACCCGGGACAATCCCGCCAGGCTGATTCCCCTGATTCGCAAAGAACTGAAGGCGGCCGAACCGGCCGTGAAGGCGTCGAGTTTTACTGTGGTCCGCCAGAGCTTCAACGAAGCCACGCAAGCGCAGCGAACGTATATGATGTACCTTGTCGTGTTCGCCGGGGCGGCCCTGTTGCTCTCGGCCATTGGCCTTTACGGCGTGCTGTCCTATTCGGTGGCGCGGCGCACGCGTGAAATAGGCATCCGCATGGCCCTTGGGGCTGAGCGCCGCGACGTGTTGCGCCTGGTGCTGATGGAAGGAGCGCGCCTTGTTGGCGGAGGAGTTTTGGCGGGGCTGGTGGCCGCGTTTTGGCTGACGCGCCTGTTGCGGAGCCAGCTTTTTGAGGTCAGTCCTACTGATCCGGTGGTCTTTGGCGGCGTGGTTCTAGTCCTGGTTGCGGTTGCGCTGGCGGCCTGCCTGGCGCCCGCTTTCCGGGCCACACGCGTTGATCCGATGACGGCGCTCAGATACGAATGATTTATCAACCCCCTTCGGCCCCGCGATGATGGCGATTTTCTTTTCGCGCTTTATGCGTTTGGTGGGGCCTTAGCCCGGATATTTCGCAGCCTGAGAGCGGCACTGGGCTGCCGAAGCTGCGTAGCGCAGGTTTCCAACCTGCTGTATCGCCGACTTCCAGTCGGCAGGCTGTACCTGCTTGGGAGCATCTGCGGATTGGAAATCCGCGATACAGCAGGCTGGAAGCCTGCGCTACGCGTTCCAGTTGGCGAAACCCGTAAAATATCCGGGTTAGGGATTGGGTGAACACCGGCGACTCGTCTCGGAACACTTCCTTGAGTCTTTGCGCCAACTCCACCGGCTCGGACACCAGGACGGAATACTCGCGCGTGCCTGTCCGCTTTTCCCAATCATCCGCCTTCGCCCAGGCATCCAGCACCGCGCCCGGCTTCCTCACCCGCACACCGCCCGGCGCCTCCGCCGCCCTTCGGATTTCGGCCTTCGGCCTTCGTTTCATTCCCTTTGACATCCGCCGCCCTTTGGGCCATTTTCCGGGAGTTTGTTTGGAGTTTCACTAACAGCCAGACTGCATTTAAGAAGAGAATTGGCTCAAAACATGGGCAAAGCATTGATCATTGCCGAGAAACCCTCGGTCGCAGGCGACATTGCCAAGGCGCTGGGCGGTTTCAAGCGGGCGGGCGATTTTTACGAAAGCGAGCGGCACGTCCTTTCCTCCGCCGTCGGCCACCTGCTCGAGTTGTGCGTGCCGGAGCAATACGAAGTCAAGCGGGGCAAGTGGACCTTTGCGCATCTGCCTGTGATTCCCCCGCATTTTGACTTGCAGCCCATCGAGAGGAACGAGTCGAGGCTCAAGCTGCTGCTCAAGCTCATTAAACGTCCGGACGTGGACATGCTGGTCAACGCTTGTGACGCCGGGCGGGAGGGGGAGTTGATTTTCCGCTATCTCGTTCAGTTCGCCCGGAGCAACAAGCCCATCCAGCGGCTCTGGCTCCAGTCCATGACGCCGGCGGCGATTCGCGAGGGGTTCGCGCGCCTGCGCGACGATGCCTCCATGCGCCCCCTGGCCGACGCCGCCGTCTGCCGTTCGGAGTCCGATTGGCTGGTCGGCATCAACGGCACGCGGGCCATGACGGCCTTCAACTCCAAGACGGGCGGTTTTCATCTCACCACAGTCGGGCGGGTGCAGACCCCCACCTTGGCCATCCTGGTCGAGCGCGAGGAGCGGATCAAAAACTTCGTCTCGCGCGATTACTGGGAAGTCCATGGCACGTTTGCGGCCCAGGCCGGCGAGTATGGCGGCCGGTGGTTCGACGAGAAATTCGCCAGGAAAGACGCGGAGACCGAACTCAAGCCCGAGCGCCTGTGGGATGTCAAACAGGCTGAGGCCATCCGCCAGAAGTGCCTGGGCAAAGCGGGGACCGTCACCGAAGAAAGCAAGCCGACCACCCAGCTCTCGCCCTTGCTTTACGACCTGACCTCCTTGCAGCGCGAGGCCAACGGGCGCTTCGGTTTCTCCGCCAAGACCACTCTCACCCTGGCCCAGGCCCTTTATGAGAGGCACAAGGTCCTGACCTACCCGCGCACCGATTCGCGCGCCCTCCCGGAAGATTACCTCCAGACGGTTCACCAGACGCTCGACATGCTGGGCCAGACGCAATATGCCAGCTTTGCGGGCCAGATCCTCAAGAGCGGCTGGGTGAGACCCAACAAGCGGATTTTCAACAACGCCAAAGTCTCGGATCACTTTGCCATTATTCCCACCACCCAGCCGCCCAGGAACCTGGGCGAGGCCGAGGCCAGGCTCTACGACATGGTGACCAAGCGGTTCCTGGCGGTGTTCTACCCGGCGGCGGAGTTCCTCGAGACCGTGCGCATCACGCGCGTCGAGGGGGAGCCCTTCAAGAGCTTGGGCAAAGTGCTGGTCAACGCAGGCTGGCTGGCGGTTTATGGAAAAGAGGCGCAGACCGACGACACCCCGAGGCTGGCGCCGGTGCAGCGCGAGGAGACGGTCGCCACGACCAATGTCGAAGTGATTGCCGCCCAAACCAAGCCGCCGGCGCGGTTCACCGAGGCCACGCTGCTCAGCGCCATGGAAGGAGCGGGCAAACTGGTCGAGGACGAAGAACTGCGCGAGGCGATGCAGGACAAGGGGCTGGGCACGCCGGCCACGCGCGCGCAAATCATCGAGGGCCTGATTTACGAAAAATACGTCTTGCGCCATGGCCGCGAGCTTCAGCCTACCGCCAAGGCCTTTTCCCTCATGGCCCTGCTGCGCGGCCTGGGCATTCCCGAGCTTTCCTCCCCGAACTCACCGGGGACTGGGAGTTCAAGCTCCGCCGCATGGCGCGCGGCCAGATGGAGCGCGCCGAGTTCATGACCGAAATCGCCGGCATGACGCGCGCCATCGTCGAGAAGGCCCGCCGCCACGAGAGCGACACTGTGCCGGGAGACTTCGGCACTCTCAAAGTCCCCTGCCCCAAGTGCGGCGGCGAGATTCACGAGAACTATAAGAAGTTCCAGTGCCAAAAGTGCGATTTCGGCCTCTGGAAAATTGTGGCCGGCAGGCAGCTCGAAATCCCGGAGGTCGAGGAACTCATCGCCAAAGGCCAGGTCGGCCCGCTGGCCGGGTTCCGCAGCAAGCTGGGCAAGCCCTTTGACGCCGCCATCAAGCTCACGCCGGAGTTCAAACCGGAATTCGACTTCGGTCCGGATAAGGCCAAAGGCAACGGAAGCGCCGCCCCGGTCGATTTCACGGGCCAGGAGCCGGTCGGCAAGTGCCCCAAGTGCCGGCAGCGCGTGTTTGAAATGCCCACGCAGTATGTCTGCGAGCGCGCCGTAGGGCCCGACCGCTCCTGCGCCTTCCGGACGGGCAAGCTCATTCTGCGCCAACCGGTCGAGCGGCCCCAAATGCAGAAGCTCCTGGAGACCGGCAAGACCGATTTGCTCGACAAGTTCATTTCGAAAAAAGGCCGTCCCTTCAAGGCCTTTCTCGTGCTCAAGGAGGGCGAGGTGGCCTTCGAATTCCAGCCCCGGGCCGCCAAACCGAAATCCGCCGCCCGCCCCTCCGGCGAACCAAGGGCCCCGGCGGCCAAACTTGATTTCAGCGGCCAGGAGCCGCTCGGCAACTGTCCCAAGTGCGGCGGGCGGGTTTTCGAGAGCCAGGCGGCTTATCTCTGCGAACGCTCGCAGGCCGGCCAGCATTCCTGCAAATTCAAGATCAACAAGGTGATTTTGCAGCAGCCCCTCGACCGCGTCCAAGCCGGCCTGCTGCTCTCCCGCAAGCAGACTGACCTGCTCTCGAAGTTCATCTCCAAGACCGGCCGGCCCTTCCCGGCCTTTCTGGTCATGGACGGCCTGGGCAAGGTCACCTTCGAGTTTCCGCCCCGCTAAGGGGGAGCAATGAGGTCCGGACGCTTTCGTTGTGGTCATCGACTATAAGGCACTTTTCGAGCGGCTGACGAAGCGCTACGGGGGCGCGACGGCGGAGGCGCTGGAGGGCATTTTATGCCCGATCTTGATCCCCATCCGGTCGCTGGACAAGACGATCTTCAAAATTCCGGGGCAACCGCACTGGCGCGCGTCGTTCACCATCGGCATCGATAGAGAGTGCGAGGACCTTATCGTGCCGGGCCGAACGGGCAAGTTCGTACCGAACTCATACGAGGCTGGTGGCGGGTGGAGGGAAATCGCTAAAGGGCGGATTCTTAAGGTGGACGACAAGACTGGCATTGCCGAGGGCGAGGTTTATTGCGGGGGACAAAAAAAGGACCTCGAGGGTGCCCTGGCGGACCTCTGCGACGACGACTACCTGGAAATAGACGAGTATGGGGCTTCGGCAAAGGTTCTGAGCGGGCTGGTCGAATACTCGCTTGTTCGAGTCTTGAAGGGAGCCGGGTATACCGTTCGCCGCATGCCAGAAGACATGGCGCGGCATATCGGAACCTATCGCCACTACGATTTTGAGGTCGAGAAGGGCGGCGTCACGAAGAAGATTGAGGCCAAATCGCTGTGGGGCACGAACACCAAGTTTGCGCGTCTGATCCACAGCAAGACGGAGAGCTATCCGACGAGCAGTTGCAAGTTCGAGACTCAGGACTTTTTCGCAGTGAGCCTGTTTCTGCGGACTGGCAATATCCGTGACTTTGCCTTTGCGCGCTCGGTGCCCAAGGACGTTCAAGGCGTATGGGCTCCCGCGTGCTGAAAAATATCCAGTTCACGTGAATCAGAACCCGACTTGCGAGATTGGCGACGGGACGTGGTTTGCGACGCTGGACGAGGTGTGGAAGTTGAAGTGACTGCGTTTTGGCGCCAGGTGGTTCCGACGTCATCTATCGCCGCTGCGAAACGGCTGCGGATTTGGCGGACCCGCTCTTCCGCTGCTGAGATTTCCGTGGCTTGCTCGTCTAGACGAGACAGGTCTTCTCTGCGCACGGGCAGAAGCACATCCGGGAGGCAGGTTTCACTTATGGCGGGGTAAGCAATGCCTACGTTGTTGCGCATTAGCTGGGTGATGACGAATTCGGTCTTGAGCAGGCGCGCGAGAGTCAGTGGATCGATTTTGGTCGGGCGCAGCACTGCGAGGCCAGTGGTACAGACTGAGCCATCCTGGTGGGGGCCGACTACCCCGACGGTGCCGCGTTCTGGGCGGACGGTGGACACCAGGACGTCGCCGGCGCGCACCAATTTGCGCGCTCGACTCGGTGTGGCCTTGATATTGACGCAGTTGGAATAGACAACGCAGGTCTGTGAGTCGATGTCCGAGATTTCAATGTAGTTGAATTGTTGGGTGCCCCAACGGCGGGGGTCGGCGCGCTCGTCAACCAGATCAGCGACCTCGGAGACGCGAAGATCGGACTGGTTTTTCCGATTCAGCCGCTGTTCTATCTCCGCTGAGAGCGATGCGTGGTGCTGGGCATCCCATCGCTCTAGTGCGGTAGCGTTTTCAAGCCACCTGACGGACTTCGGTTTTGGAGGTGCGCTTTCAATCTCCTCCATTATTGCTGGCAGGTCGCCGACGCCGTGGACGACCTTCGTCCGCTGGTTGGCCCGCGTAGCCACGGTAAAGCCAATGTCCTGACAGATTGCAAAAGCGGTCCGCCTTGGCTTGCCGTTTTCACAGTCCTTCTTGCGCAAGTGAAGCACCGAGGTCTTGGTGTTGGTGCCTGCAGTGCCAAAGGTGACAGTAGGCAGGGACACGACACTGCATAGTTCGACAGAGCCGGCGATGCCTCGGCGGAGGTCTTCAAAGACGCCTTGATTTGTCAAGATGCTATCGGGAACGATGGCAATCAGATGGCCGCCCGGCGCGAGCCAGTCAAGATAACGCTCCAAGAAGAGAAGCTCGGAGTCCAACCGGCCGGGGAAACGGCGGCTCCAGGTGGTGGCAATCTTGTACTTAACCAGGTCGTTGCCGTGGAAACAGGCGCCGAAAGGGGGGTTGGTCAGGATGAGCCTGACCTTGCCTGCCAGCGAGTCCGTCAACTTGCCGTCCTCGCCGTTTCGGGCCAGCGAGTTGGCAAGGTGCAGCTTCGTCATGGGGAGGCCGAACATGGCAATGTTGGTCAGAGCGAGTCTTACCATACGTTCGCTCTTATCAATGCCAACGACAACGCCCTCTAGCATCTTCGTGAGCCATAGCTGGCGCAACTTGGGATCCTCGACTCGGGCTTCGACCCTTTCTCGCAGGCTCTGGACTACCTCCGTGAGAAAGGAGGCCACACCGCACGATGGGTCGAGAATCAGCCCTCCCTCAGCGCAGCGTTTTGGGTTGGTAAGGATGTCCAGGAAGTCGCCCTGAAGGGCGTTTAGCGCGACCTGGACCATGAAGCGAACGACCTCTGGTGGGGTAAGGTATTGGCCGAGTTCCTTTTCGTCGATGAACGAGTCCGCCAGGAATTTACCGAAGACTTCATTGAGGATGTCTAGGCCAGAGAAATTGAAAGCGTTGGTCTGCCGGTGAAGCGTTTCGAAGCAGTCCACCAATTCTCGCGCAAGTTCTTCCTCCTGGGCTTTGAGCTTCAACTCGAAGTCCTTGGGGTCCACTTCGTGAGCGAGTGACTCGGGCAGGCTGCGGCGGACGGTTGTCGTCCACAAAAGTCTTGAGGGCCGATGCGAGGCCGTCGCCTTTTGTTTGGCAACGGGAAAGTGTTTCCCGGGAAATGCCGCCGTTTCCCAACCGCATGGCCTGGACGTGGACAAAGAGCAGCTTGGAAAGTTCGTCGAGCGCCTGGCTGCGGGAAGAAAGCCGTCCGCGTTTGTGGAGAATCTCGCGAATGGAGCGTAGCGTCTGGTCCACGGCCTCTGTGATCATGGGGTGGTGTGGGGTCACGCGGTACGGCGGGGCGGTCTCGTGCAGGGCGGGTGGCTTGTGGGCGAGCTCTGAAAAGAATTGGCGCAGCTTGGCTTCGTAGGCTGGCCGCGGTTTGGCTTCGCCCGCCACCCAGCGCTCCACCGAGGCTGGCGAGGCCTTTAGCTGAAGTGCGAGCAGCCGTGGGTCGCCCGCGTGAGCGTCGAGGACCGCCTTAAGGATCTTATCAATCGATTCCACACGCCTAGTTTAGCAGCGGGACGAATTGCGTCAACACATTTCTACACGGCGTGTAGCGCAGTGTTTCACTGTCTCACGCCCATTTGTGCCTCAACTGCGAACCGCGGGGCCGGGAGATTTGGTTTACGCCGACCCGCCCTATGCGGGGCGGCATGTGGACTGCTTCAATTCCTGGTCGGAGGCGGATGAGGAGGCCCTGGCCGAGCTTCTCAAGGGACTGCCTTGCCGATTCATTCTTTCGACCTGGCACAGCAATGAATTCAGGACCAACGCGATGGTCGGCAAGAACTGGAATTGCCCGGGAATCCACGTGCTGACCCGGGAGCATTTTTATCACGTCGGTTCTTCGGAAGATTTGCGGCACCCTATGGTCGAAGCCCTCATTACGAACTTTGCCGTCGGTCAGGCCGAGCCTGAACGCGGCGAGGTTACGGAGCAGTTGGCGTTTTTTGAGCGCGCTTAAGGGCCGCGGAAGCTTGGCACTGCCGCCACGAGCGTCATATTCCCAGCAGATGTTGTTCGCTCGATGGCGAGTGGTCGCCCTTTCTTCCCTGTCCCGACACCCGAGCCCGAAGAGAATCGCCGCGAAGAAGCGCAAGAGACGCAAGAAATGAGGGCTTTTGCGTCTCTTGTGCTTCTTCGCGGCTATCTGGATTGTGTTCTACCCTGCGGACCCCTCCTCTTTAATTCCTGCGCCAGCTTTACGCTGCTCGGTTCGCCGTTGCGCCGTGCCTTCGGCTCTGCCGCGCTCCACGACATCCGCTTCAATCTGCCGACCACAACACGCTCCGCCCGCACCTGCTCCGCCCACAGACACCAGATCCGTTTTTATCGCGTCGTGTTGCGACCGTAGCTGCAATTCAGAAACTGGTCTGGCAGCGAGGATCGGACTGGAAACTGCTGGGCGAGGTGTTTAATATTGGCCCTGGCAGTCCGTGGACTGCGCCAATGTGGACGCCGACACAAAGACCGCCGCATGATATGACCCGGTTGGCACGAATCTCAATTGACGGTTTCCGCTCGATTCAGTCTGCGCAGGTGGACCTGACACCGCTGAATGTTTTCATCGGCGCCAATGGGGCGGGGAAATCGAATCTCATCGCTTTCCTGCAGCTCCTCAACTTCGCTCTGTCACGAAGTCTGCAGCACTTCGTGCAGACTCGAGGCCCCGCCAGTGCGCTCCTCCATTTCGGGCCAAAGGTCACGCCCGTAGTGCGCGCGACGGTCGAGTTCCAAACCGACGCCGGCCGCAACCGGTATCGCTGCACGCTCGCACACGCGCAGGGTGACACACTCATCTTTGCGCACGAGGAGGCGGAGTTTCAGGCGCCCGGCCACCCAACCCCCAGGGTGGTTCCCCTGGGCAGTGGCGGTCACCGTGAGAGCGGGCTGGCCGAGCCCTGGGCGGACAACGACAGCACAGCGCGAGTCATGAAGTCCTTGCTTGGCAAGTGCCGGGTGTATCAGTTTCACGACACTTCTCTGGAGTCCCACCTGCGGAGCAATCCGCCGGCCGACAACACTGCCTATTTGAGGGCAAACGGCGGCAACCTAGCCGCCTTCCTCTTCCGATTGGAACAGGAGCACCCGGCCGCGTTGCGACAGATCGAGAACACACTCAACGCGGTGCTGCCGTGGTTCAAGGACTTCGCCCTCGAGCCGCAAGGCCAGCCTCCAAATCAGACCATCCCCCTCCGTTGGCGCATGCCCGACAGGCCCGATTACGAATTCTCAGCCGGCCAGCTTTCAGACGGTTCTCTGCGTATCATGTGCCTGGTCACGCTGTTGCATCAACCTGAGGCCCTGCGGCCAAGGCTTATTGTTCTCGACGAGCCGGAGCTTGGCCTCCACCCGGCGGCGGAGTCGCTTGTCGCCGGCCTCATCAAGGCAGCCTCGATCTCAAGCCAAATCCTTGTTTCGACCCAATCCTCAACCTTCCTTGACAATTTCTCTGCTGATGACGTGATTGTGGCCGAGAATGAGCAGGGCCGAAGCACCTTCAAACGGCAGTCTTCAGAAGCCTTGAAAGCCTGGCTGAATCGCTACTCGCTCGGCCAGGTGTGGCAGAAGGACGTTATTGGGGGGCGTCCATGAGCAAACGTCTGCGTGTGTATGTGGAAGGCGCCACGGAGGAGTTTTTTGTCAATCGGATATTTCGCAACCACCTTGCCCAAAGCGGTGTCATCGTCGAACGACCCATCTTGGCGGCAACCTCCATGCTCGCCACCGGCGAGCGGGGCGGATTCACAAATTGGCCGGCAGTCGAGGCCGACCTCCGAACCGCTTAAAGCTTCAAACGGCCTTTTTGTCCTCCTCGAAGCAGGTCTGACCAACGTCCGCCGCCGGTGCCCAAGGTTCGATGCTTGGCTGACCCGGTGGGAGCAGTGGGGCGCCCAAACTTAGAGAGAGAGAGAGAGAGAGAGAGTCGGAACTTTGGTGTTAACTTTGCTTGGCGCCTAACTCCTGCCACAAGAAGGCGCTCATCAGTTGGCCTTTGGCGAAGCAGTCCAGGTCGAATTTCTCGTTGGGGGAATGGGCATTGTCGTCCGGCAGGGCCAGGCCGAGCATGAGGGAGTCGGCGCGGAGGCATTTCTTGAAATCGTTGACGATGGGGATAGAGCCGCCTTCGCGCAGGAGGACCGGCTCGAAGCCGAAAGCGGCCTTGAGCGCGCGCAAGGCGGCCTGGGCTTGCGGGCCGGTGGGCGACACCAGGTAAGGCTCGGCGCCACGGGTGACTTGGACTTCGAGCTTGACGGTCGGCGGGCAGAGTTTCTTGAGGTGGCGCGCGACGAGGCGGGCGATGCGGACCGGGTCCTGGTTGGGGACGAGGCGGGCGGTGATTTTGGCGCGGGCCCAGGCGGGGATGATGGTCTTGCTGCCTTCGCCCTGGTAGCCGCTGGTCAGGCCGTTGATCTCGAAGGTGGGGCGGGCGGAGCGTTGTTCGATAGGCGTATAGCCGCGCTCACCAAAGAGTCTCGGCACGCCGAGGAGTTTGCGGTACTCGCGCTCGTTGAAGGGCAAACGGGCCATCTGCTTCCGTTCGTAAGCCGAGAGGGGTTGGACGTCGTCGTAAAAGCCCGGGATGGCAATGCGTCCGTTTTTATCCCGGAGTTTGGCCAGCAATTGGCAGAGGGCCATAGCCGGGTTATCCACCGTGCCGCCGAAGATGCCCGAGTGCAGGTCGCGGGCGGGGCCGTGGAGGAGGACCTCGAAGGCGGCTATGCCGCGCAGGGCGTAAGTCAGCGCCGGGTGTTTCGGGGAGGGCATGCCGGTATCGGAGATGACGACGGCCTCGCAGGCCAGTTCGGCCTGATGTTCCTGCAGAAATGCCGCCAGGCTGCTGCTGCCGACCTCCTCTTCGCCTTCAATGACGAAGGTCAGCTCGCACGGCAATTCGGTCCCGGTCTTGAGATAGGCCTCGACGGCCTTGAGGTGCGCCAGGTTTTGGCCTTTATTGTCGCAGGCGCCCCGGCCGAAGAGCGAGCGGCCTTCGATGCGCGGCTCGAATGGGGGCGATTTCCAGAGCTCGAACGGTTCGGGCGGTTGCACGTCGTAATGGCCATAGACCACAAAGCGGGGACGGCGGGGAGCATTCGAGGCCGCGGACGGGGTTTTGGCGACGACGATAGGGTGGCCCGCAGTCGGACAGACGCGGGCCTCCAACCCGATTTGCCGGCAATGCTTGACCACCCACTCGGCACAGGCCCGGAGGTCCTGACGGTGCTGGGCCTGGGCAGAGACGCTGGGGAAGCGAATGTAATCGCAGAGTTCGTCGATGAAACGCGCTTCGTTTTGTTTGAGGTAATCAATGACGGCTTGCATGAGGAGTTATCCGGGTTATTTAAGCTGCCGCGTCAGTACTCGGCGGACCCACTCCTGGTTGTCGAGATACCAGCGGACGGTTTCGCGGATGCCTTGCTCGAATTTGTGGGCGGGGGACCAGCCGAGTTCATTTTTGATTTTAGTGGCGTCGATAGCGTAGCGGCGGTCGTGGCCGGGGCGATCCTTGACGAAGGTGATGAGCTGGCGGGAGTTGCCGCCGGCCTGCGGGGCCAGTTCATCAATGAGATCGCAAATGAGTTCGACGATACGCAGGTTGGGCCATTCATTGCGGCCGCCGATGTTGTAGGTTTCGCCGTTGCGCCCCCGGGTCAATACGAGCCAGAGGGCCTCGACGTGATCCAGGACGTAGAGCCAGTCGCGCACGTTGAGGCCGTCGCCATAGACCGGGACGGGCTTGCGCCCCAGGAGGCTCTGGATGACGACGGGGATGAGTTTCTCGGGGAACTGGTAGGGCCCGTAATTGTTCGAGCAGTTGGTGATGACCGCCGGCAGGCCGTAAGTGTGATGGCAGGCGCGCACCAGCAGGTCACTGGCGGCTTTGCTCGCCGAATAGGGCGAGTTGGGCGCGTAAGGGGTCGTCTCGGCAAAGAAGCCCGTGGGGCCGAGGCTCCCATAGACTTCGTCGGTCGAGACGTGATGGAAGCGGAAGCTGGAAGCGGGGAGCCGGTGGCCGGGTTCCGGGTCGAGCCAGGCGGCGCGGCAGGCCTCCAGGAGATTGAAAGTGCCGACCACGTTGGTGTGGATGAAGTCGCCAGGGCCGGAGATCGAGCGGTCCACGTGCGATTCGGCCGCCAGGTGCATTACATGAGTGATAGCGTGGCGATGCACCACCGAGCGCACCGCCGTTTTGTCACGGAGGTCGACCTGCTCGAAAACGTACTTGGGGTGCTGATCGAGGCCGGCCAGGTTTTCGAGGACACCGGCATACGTCAGGCAATCCAGATTGACCAACTTGGCGACCTCGGGCCGCTGGATGACCTGGCGGATAAGATTGGAGCCGATGAAACCGGCGCCGCCTGTGACGAGGAGATTCATGTTAACCAACCATACAATGGAGCAACCCGGGATAAAGGCCAGAAAAGAATTGAGGGGCTTAGCGCGGGTATTCCACAGCCTAAGAGAGGTACTAGGCTACCCAAGCTACGTAGCGCAGGTTTCCAACCTGCTGTATCGCCGACTTCAAGTCGGCTGGTTTTACCCGGTTGGGAGCATCTGCGGATTGGAAATCCGCGATACAGCAGGCTGGAAGCCTGCGCTACGCCTTCCAGTTGGCGAAACCCGTGAAATATCCGAGGTTAAGTCCCATTCACGGGATGGCCTCTTCCAGCGCCATCCTGAGGCCCTCGTCCCAGGGTGGCAGCCGCAGGCCGAAGGTACGTTCCAGCTTGGCGCAGGACATGGCGGAGTTGAGGGGACGCCTGGCTGGGGTGGGATAGTCGGTCGTGGAGATGGCTTGGACCTCGAGGCAGGTTTTTGACTGCGGAGGCATGAGCTGGACTATCTTCTCGGCGAAGGCGTGCCGACTCGCCAAGCCTGAGGCGGCCAGGTGATAGAGTCCGCACAAGGCGGCCGGATCAGGCTCTGCCGCAGTCTGCCTGAGGACCAGGGTGGTTGCCTGGGCGATGAGCCGGCACCAGGTTGGGGCCCCAAGCTGGTCATTCACCACGCGGAGTTTTTCCCGCTGGCGGGCCAGGCGCAGGATGGTGAGCATGAAATTCTGTCCACGGGCGCCATAGACCCAGCAGAGGCGGAAGATGAGGTGGCCCCGCCGGCGGCCTGCACCGCCAGGTCGCCGGCCAGCTTGGAGCGGCCATAGACGCTGAGTGGGTTGGGGGCGTCCGTCTCGAGGTAAGGCTCGGTCTTGGCGCCATCGAAGACGTAGTCGGTCGAATAATGGACCAGGAGGGCGCCGACGGTGCGGGCCTCTTGGGCGAGGATGCCGGGGGCGGTGCCGTTGATTTTCATCGCCTGGTCGGGGTCGGTTTCCGCCTTATTGACGGCAGTATAAGCGGCGGCGTTGATCACCACCTGGGGCCGGGTGTTGCGCACCCATTGGCGGATGGAATCGGCGTTGGCGAGGTTGATTTCCGGAAGGTCGACGCATTCCAGTTGGGCCATAGGCGCCAGGGCGCGTCTGAGTTCCCAGCCGACCTGGCCGTTTTTGCCGATGAGCAGGATACGGGGAAGGCTCATAATATAAGCTCAGAGGACGGTGCGAATTGTTTGAAAGTCCCTCAGGCCGCCGGCCGGGCCTCGCCGACCACCTCGACCAAGTAATCGCGGTATTCGCAATTAGGCATCTTGGCGGCCAGGGCCTCCAGTCCGGCCAGGGGCAGGAAACCCCGGCGAAAAGCGGCCTCCTCGGGGCAGCCGATCTTGAGGCCGGCCCGCTTTTCGATGATCTGGACGTAGGCGGAGGCCTCATGGAGGCTGCTGCTGGTGCCGGCGTCAAGCCAGGCAAAGCCCCGGCTCAATCGGAGCACACGCAATTGTCCGCGCCGCAGGTATTCGCGATTGACGTTGGTGATTTCGAGCTCGCCCCGCGCCGAGGGCTTCAGGCTTTTCGCAATCTCCAGGACGCTGTTGTCATAGATATATAAACCTGGGACCGCGTAATCGCTCTTAGGCTGCTTTGGTTTCTCTTCGATGGAGATTGCCCGGCCCAGGTGGTCGAACTGGACGATGCCATAGCGTTGCGGGTCCTTCACATGGTAGCCGAAGATGGTTGCCCCGCCCTTGAACTCGGCGAAGGCCTTGGGGACGGCATCGCCGCCGTAAAAGATGTTGTCGCCCAGGATAAGCGTTACGGGGTCCCGGCCGACGAACGATTCGGCAATCAGGAAGGCCTGGGCGATGCCCTCCGGCTTGGGTTGCCGGCGGTACTGAATGTCCAGGCCCCAAGGGCTGCCATTGCCAAGCAGTTGGCGGAAGCGGGGCAGGTCCACCGGGGTGGAGATGAGGCAAATTTCCCGGATGCCACCAGCAACGAGCGTGGTCAACGGGTAATAGACCATTGGTTTGTCATAAACGGGCTGAAGCTGTTTGCTCGCCACCAAGGTCAGTGGAAACAAGCGAGAGCCTGAGCCTCCGGCCAAAATTATGCCTTTCATAAGTTGAGAGGGGAAGCGGGTGCGGCGGCGCGGTGTCGGATGAGGGCGTGGGTCATGGTGGCCACGCTTTGGAGCACCTCGCGCGCGGCCTCGGGGCTGGCGATTTTGAGCCCATATTCCTTGTCCAAAGCCACCACCAGTTGGAGGGCGTCAACGGAGTCCAGGCCCAGGCTGCCCGGTCCGAACAGAGGCTGGTTGTCGTTGATGTTGGCGGCGTTAACCTGGAGCATGAGGTTCTGGACCATCATCTGTTTGATTTCCTGTTTAAGCGTGTGGTTGTCGTCCATAGTGGTCATTGATGGGGGGCGGAGCGGGGGAGTAGGCGCCGGCGAACCGCGCGCCGACCGCTTGCTGGTTGCAGCCAACCAGGCTGACGAGGGCGGCTTTATTACGGCCGGTGGTCACGGCGTCGCAGGCGGCCACACACTGCCAGGCGCCGGCGGCCATCAGTCCTTCGCCCAGGATGGGTTTGAGGCTTAGGCGCGGGCCGGTCCAATCGCGCCACGCTGCAGCCTCGGGGGCATCGGCGCGGGCGTCTGGCCCAAGCCATCGCACAGGAGCTGGTCAGGAGTGCTGGCCGGAAGTTCCGCGCGCATGAATCGCGCGGCGCGATGGCGGGAGGTCCGGTTCGTATAGGTGTGGATGCCGGTGATCGTGTCCAACTCGGCGCCCAGCGTCCAGTCCGGCTCCAGGCTCAGGCAAATGGCCCCGGCTCCGCCGCTGATGACGGCTTGCCGGTCCAGGTGCCACAGGGCGTCGGCCCGGAGCCAGTTGGTCTCCTCGGCCCCGATGACCAGGCAGGCCTGCGCTCGTTCCTCCTCGAGCCAGGCGACGCCCAGGGCCAACCCCTGCAAAAAGCAGGCCGGGTCGCCTATGAGGGTATGGACCCGCGGCGCGTTGCCCAGGATGGAGGCGAGGTGGCTGGCCGGCGCGGCGAAAACCGTTTCCGGGAACAGCAGCGGGCTGGCGGTAGCCGGGTCCTTGAGGGCCTCGTCAAAAAAACGGTGGGTGTATTGGACGCAGCCGGCCTGGAGACAAACGATGATGCCGAGGCTGGGGCCTGGGGAGTTGCCGGGCCGGATGGCCTTGACGGCCTCGAGCGCGGCGGAGGCGGAGTAATGCGTCACCGGGCTTGAGCGGCGCAAGCGGGGGTGTGCCAGAAAGGCCGGACGTTGGGCGGGAGCGGGAATCGGGCGAAAACGCAACGGCTTGGCCCAGCCCGGCCGCTCCAGCGGTTCCTCCGGCAGGCAGGTCCTCTTGTTCAAGGCTTCGCGCAAGGCCGCCACGGTCCAGCCCGCTGGGGACACGGCTCCGAGGCCGCAGACAAAGACCCGGCTCATAGCCACCTCCGCAGGACAAGGGTTGCGTTGACGCCGCCGAAGCCGAAGGAATTGGACAAGGCGGCTCGCAAGGGGGCCGCTTGGGGTTGCCTGACAATCGGGAACGAGCAAGCGGGGTCCGGGCTCTCGATGGTTGTCTCCGGGGGCAGCCATTGCTCGCGCAAGGCCATCAGGCAAACCACTGCCTCGACGGCCCCGGCAGCGCCGAGGCAATGCCCGATGCCGGCCTTGGTCGAGCTAACGGGCAGGGTGGCAACGCGGGGCCCTGCCCAGCGGCCAATGGCAATGGCCTCCGAGCTGTCGTTGAGGGGCGTGCCGGTGCCGTGGGCGTTGACGTAGTCAATGTCCGCCGGGTTCAGGCGGGCCATGGCGCAGGCCTGGCTCATGGCCGTCACCGTCGCCTCGCCTTGCGGGTGAGGCTGGGTGAGATGATACAGGTTGATGGTGGTGCCGTATCCAACCAACTCGCCGAGGATGACGGCGTCCCGGCGGCGCGCCGATTCGAGGGTTTCGAGGGCCATGAGGGCGGCGCCCTCCCCGATAGCCAACCCGTCGCGATGCGCATCGAAGGGGCGGCAACGTGTTGGCGAGAGCGCCTGCAAGGAGTCGAACCCGGCAAAGACCAACTGACTGAGACCATCGTAGCCGCCGGTCAGGACCCGTTGGGCGTGTCCCCCGCGCAACAGTTCGAGGGCCTGGCCGATGGCGTTGGCCCCGGAGGCGCAGGCGTTGGAAAGGAGGGTGACCGGGCCGGAGAAACCGAGGGCATCCACGACCAGGCGGGCCTGCGTCTGGGCCTGGTAATAGACGGCGCGGGTGGCCTGGCCCCGGTGCCGGCGTGGGGCGGCCACCGCCTGCCGGTAGTAGGCCTCTCCCAGGCTCATCCCGCCGGCGGTGGTGCCCAGCACCAGGGGCAAATCCTCGGAACCGTCCCAACCGGCCTGCTCCCAGGCTTCCAGGGCTGCCAACAACAACAACTTGCTCGCGCGGTCCATGCGGCTGACCTGCCGCGCCGTAAGCCGGCACGGCGGCAACGCCGCCGGCAACTCCGCTTCCGCCGCCAATTTGACCCGCTGGCGGCTTACGTCGAAGAGCGACACCGGGCGGAAGGCGGTGCGGCCCTCGAGGAAACCCTTGGCATTGGGCTGCCAGCCCACGCCCAACGCGGTGACAATCCCCGCCCCCGTGATGACCACGCGCGGCGCAATGGCCGGAGGTGTTGGACGAGGAAAGATCATATTGGTGACATTCCGCATTTTGAGGCCAAACAATAGATTGACGCCAGGGGGTTGGGCAACGGAAAAGCGAAACCGCCTTACAACAGAGGCGAGGCAAAACTTCCCGCTTGCCACGCTCCTGCCCGCCCGGCAGGATGTCGCCAGAATGAGCGGGACCCAAGACCAATTCTCCTTCGCCCGCGCGGCGGCAATGAAGGAGCGGCATGTCAAAAAGCAATTTCCTGCCAATCACAAGCAGAAATGGAGGTTGTCAATGCCCTCGCGAACTCTCGTCGCCTTGTTTGTTATCCTGGCCCACGCCGCACTCCCTTTGACGTTACCTTGGCCCAGGAGCCGAAGGAGGCGCCGCCCCCCATGCTCACCTTGAGCGGAGACCAGCGCCAATTCCTGGCTACGGTAACGGCCTGGAAAATCGAGGTGAGTCACGATTACCCCCATGCAACGAACCGGGAGGTGCCGATTCTCAGGGACTGCGAGACGATCCTCAAGCGCGCGGGTTATCAGACCGACGCCTCGGCCGCAACTGTCCTGCTCAAAATCCGCGTCAAAGGTTCGGCCCAGTCTGCCTCCTACATGGCCAGCCCTTCGCTCCGCTACAGCGGCGCTGAACTCATCATTAACGCCTCGCTCATAACCACAGACCCCGCGCCCAAGACCGTTCTTTCGTTCTCGGAGGTCAGAGGCGTCCGCGAGACTCTCTGGAGCATTTCCGGGGGCTATCTCACACCCGCCGATGCCCCCTTTGTCGAGGCCTACGGCGAATGCGCCGGGTTCGACACCCAATTGTTCTCCGTGGTGCTTGCCGTGAAGGGGGCCAGGCCCATTTATGACTGCACGGCCGAGTATTATCTGAGCAAGAACGCGTTCACCTTCATCCGGGCCAGCGGCGAGCGTTCCTTTGTCCCCTTGCTCATAGCCGATCTCCTGGCCGGCAAGGGGACGGCCTTGGTGTACATCGCTGGATGCCTCGGCGCCCTGGGCGACCTCCGGGCCGTCGAGCCGCTGTGTATGAGCCTCACCGACAAGCAAGGCAACGTCTCGCCTCCCGGTCGTGGCGGCGCTGGCCAAGCTGGGCGATGCCCGGGCCATTCCCCACCTGCGCGGGGTTCTCCTCAGCACCAATGCTCTGGGCACGTGGGCAAATCCTCCGGGATCGGAGGTGGCCTCGGCGCTCCGCACCCTCGATTGGCGCCCGGAAACGGCCCGGGAGAAGGTCCTTTACTACCTGGCCTTGAACGAGACCAATCAGCTCCAGGCCATGAAGGGGGCGGCTGTGCCCGTGTTGCTTGACTTGCTCAACGAGGAAAAGGGCCGCTCGGAGGTGGCGGCCCGCTTGCTGGGCACGATGAAGGAGCCCAGCGCCATCGTCCCTCTGTCCAAGGCCCTGCTTGGCAGCAAACGCTACGGGCTGCGCCTGGCCGCCGCCGAGGCCTTGCCGGAAATCGGCACCGCCCAGGCCATGGAACCGCTGGCGACGGCGCTGATGTCTGATTCCGAGGGTCGGATTCGCGCCGCCTGCGCCAAGGGTTTGGGCGTGGTCGGGGGCGCTTTGGCTCCAAAATTCCTGGGGCAGGCCGTGCTGGGTGACAAGGACCAGGCGGTGGTGCTGGCAGCGGAGCAAGCCCTGGGCCGGCTCAAGGATCGTGCGGGCGTGGAATACTTGATCGGGAGCCTGAACCACTCCAACTCGGCGGTTCGCCTTGAGGCCACGCAGGCCCTGCGGGAGATTGGCGACGCCAAGGCCGTCCCCGCCCTGCGCGACCGGCTGGAGAAGGAGACCGACAAGCGGGTCCAGGAGGCCATGATAGGAGCACTGGCTGCCTTGGGCGTCGAGCCTAAAGAACTGTCTTTCACCGGCCGGTTGCGGCTGCTGGCGGAGAAGAAGCAATGGGAGGAAATCCGCAGCTTTCTCGAGGGCCAGCCGACGGAAAACGTGATTGAGGCGCTGGCCCTGGATGAGGAACTGGTGAACAAAACGGCGCGATTTATCCTCGCCACCCGCACGGGAAAGTACGACCTCCAAGGCCACGCCGCGTGGAAGCAATGGTGGGACACGGAGGGCAAGAAACAACCCAAGCCGTAACTCACCCGCGCAGCGGCAATGAAGCAACGGCAGCATCTCATCTTTGGTAACGTCGAATGGATGCCATTGCCCACCTTGATGGCGCCGGAGCCAGGGCCGACGTTCGCTGTGCCACCCACGCCGGTCGAAGAATTCTGTCCTGCGCGTCATCCTTGATTTCCCCTCACCCTGACCCTCTCCCCGAGGAAGAGGGAACAGCGGGGGACGGCCTTCGAGATTTCGAGCCGCTTTCGCTGCGCCAACCGACTGCGGGTAATTCCCCCTCTCCCCCGGGGTGAGGGGAAACGGGACGCAGAAAATGCCGCGGGTGCTCGGTAACCGGTCTGCACCCCGCGCACTATAAATCGAGAGTTCAGCCATTATGCGCCGCTGATTAGGTGTTGGCTTTTTTTGCGGCCTGCCTACCATTGCCACGTCAGAAGTGAAAAACGTCAGAACCGCAGCGGCACCATTATGAAAAGACCTTCCAGCCCCACTCATCGGACGATCCTTGGACTGCTGATGGCCGCGGCGGCCACCACCGCATCCTCCGGCGCGGCCACCCTGTGGTCCATCGGCGCCAAAGACACGAACACGGCCGAGTTCGCCCTCGGGCCCAAGGATTACCAGGCCTACCGCCAGCCGGGGGTCTTCATCGTCGGAGAGTCCGATGCGCGGAAGGACTGGCCTTATGTGCAGCCGGGCGTAACGGATAGTTGGGGACCGGGCACCCCGCAGACCTTCGAGATTTTCTTCGCGCTCGAGAGTGCCCCGGCGGAACCGTGCCGGCTGGAACTTGATTTTGCCGACACGCATTCGAGCAACCCGCCGAAACTGCGCGTCGAGGTCAACGACCTGGCGCGGGAATTCCAGACCCCTGCGGGCGCCGGCGACGCCTCGGTGTTTGGGGAGCCGGCGAAGGGCCGCCCTTATGTCATCAGCCTGGACGTGCCGGCAGCGACGTTAAAGGCCGGGGAGAATCGCGTCGCCATCACGACGCTGACCGGTTCGTGGGTATTGTGGGACGCGGTGCAGTTCGAGGCGCCCGCGAGCGCCAAGCTCGCCACGCTCAAGGACCGCACGTTGGTGACTGGCATCACGGCCAGCCGCACGACCCTGGCCTGGCAGGAGGGCAAGCCGGCCCACGTGGTGACTCTCAACGTGCGGCGCATCGGCGAGCCGGCGGAGGCGACGGTGCGCGTGGGCGAGCAGGCGCCCGTCAAGGTCATGCTCCGACCGGGCACGCAAACGGTCGAGGCCTTCACGCCGCCGGTGGCGGCGGGGAAACGGTGCCGGTGGCGCTGGCGGTGGGCGGGCAGGTGGTGGGGCAAAAGGAGGTGGAACTCGAACCGGTCCGGCAGTGGGTCGTCTATATCCTCATGCATTCGCACGTGGACATCGGTTACACCGACATCCAGCCGCACATCGCCGCCAAGCAGGCCCACAACGTCACGCGCGCCCTCGAGCTGATTCCCCAGACCAAGGACTATCCGGCCGACGCCAGGTTCCGGTGGAACCTCGAGGTCCATTGGACCTACGAGCAGTTTTGGACCAACGCCACGCCCGAGCAGAAGCGCGCCTTCGAGCAGGCGGTGCATGACGGCTACATCGGCCTCGATGCGATGTACGGCAACCTGCTGACCGGCATTTCCCGGGGCGAAGAGTTGGTCCACCAACTCGCCTTTGCCAAAGAGCTGGGCCGCCGTTGCGGGGTGAACGTCGACTCGATGATGATCAGCGACGTGCCCGGCCTGACCTGGGGCCTCATCCCGGCCTTGACGCAGGCCGGCGTAAAATACATTTCCGACGGACCGAACTACGCCGACCGCATCGGCTGGACGCGGGTGACCTGGGAAGACAAGCCGTTTTACTGGGTAGCGCCCAATGGCAAGGACAAGGTCCTTTACTGGGCCCCCTATTTCGGTTACGCCTTCGGCCACACGGTGGACAAAGTGACCGATGCCGTCCAACGCGACCTGAAACAACTCGAGGAAAAGGGCTACCCGTACGACCTGGTGCAGATTCGCTGGTCCAAGGGCGACAACGGCAGCGCCGATGAGCGCGTCATGCAGCAAGTGCGCGACTGGAACGCTAAATACGCCTCGCCGCGGCTCATCATCGCCACCACCAGCCGGATGTTCCATGACTTCGAGCAGCGTTACGCCGACAAGATTCCATCCTTCCGCGGCGATTTCACGCCCTATTGGGAAGACGGCGCGCCCACCTCGGCCAGCGAAACGTCGTTGAACCGCCACTCCGCCGATCGTCTGTCGCAAGCCGAGACCCTTTGGGCCTTGCTGAACCCGACGCGCTTCCCCGCCGCCGAATTCGCCGAGGCCTGGAAAGATGTCGCCCTCTACAGCGAACACACCTGGGGCGCTTACAACAGCGTGAGCCAGCCGGACCTCGAGTTTGTCAAGACGCAGTGGAAATACAAACAGGCCTACGCGCTCGAGGCCGACACCCTGTCACGGGCGCTGCTGGCCCGGATCACCGGGGCGGGCGCCACGCCGGGCGGGGCACCCCTCGAGTACGACGTCTTCAACACCGCCTCGTGGCCGCGCACGGACCTGGTGACGCTCCCCAAGGTAACCCCGGGCGACGTGGTCAAAGAAGCGGGTGGGCAGGCGGTCCCCTCGCAACGGCTGTCCAGCGGCGAGTTGGTCTTCCTGGCGCAGGACGTGCCGGCCCTCGGCGCGAAACGCTACCGCGTCGAGCCCGGGGCCGCCCGCGCGGAGGGCGTGTGGCGCTTGAGCGTATCCAACGTCTTTGCTTTCCAGGGCGCGTCTGCCGACAACGCCCCCGCGAAGAGCGTCACGCTCACCACGGGGCGGTTCACGGTGAAACTAGATGGAGATACGGGCGCGATTGTCAGCCTGCGCCAGGAGGGTTTGGATGCAGAGCTGGTGGACGGCAAACTTAACGAGTACCTCTACTTGCCCGGCGCCAATCTCAAGGACGTGAAACCGTGCGGCCCGGCTAAAATCACCCCAAAGGAATCCGGACCTCTCGTGAACTCGTTGCTCATCGAGTCGGAGGCCCCATCCTGCCGGCGGTTGGTGCGCGAAGTGCGCGTGGTGAAGGGCCTGGACCGCGTCGAATTCATTGACCAGGTGGACAAGTTGCCGGTGCGCACGCCCGAGGGCCTGCATTTCGGCTTCGAGTTCAACGTGCCCGGCGCGGTCGTGCGGATGAACAGCCCGCTGGCGGTGGTCGAACCGGAGAAAGACCAGCTTGCCGGCGCGTGCAAGAACTGGTTTTCGATCGAACGGTGGGTGGACGTGGCCAACGCGCAATACGGCGTGACCTGGGTGACGGTGGACGCGCCGATGGTCGAGATGGGCGGCCTGACCGCCAACCTGGTGCTCTCGCAGCCTAACCCCGCCGCCTACATGAAAACCATCAAGCCTTCGCCCAAGCTCTATTCCTGGGTGATGAACAACCACTGGCACACCAATTACCGGGCCGAGCAGGAAGGCAACACCACCTTCCGCTACGCCATTCGGCCGCATCACGGCTATGACCCCATTGCCGCTGCGCGTTTCGGCATCGAGGCCACCGAACCCCTGATTGCCGCGCCCGCCGCCGGCCCCGCCCCGCTGCCGCCGCCGGTGCGGGTCGAACCCGACGGCGTCGTCCTCACCGCCTTCAAGCCCAGCGAAGACGGCAAGGCCTGGATTCTCCGGCTCTACGGCGCCTCCGGCCAGGACCAACTCGCCCGGCTGGTTTGGAACCAGCCGGTCTCGGTGACCTACAGCGACGTGGTCGAGTTGCCGGGACAACAGGCGCCGGAGCGCATCCCCGTCTCGGCCTGGGGCCTGGTGACCCTGCGCGCCGAGCGGCCATGAAACGCGAAACGGCAATCGAATGGCCGCAGGAGAACGCAAAGAGCCAAAGACAAGCGGCCCGAGGAGGATGGCGACATCGTAGCGCAGGTTTCCAACCTGCTGTATCGCCAGCTTCCAGCCGGCAGGGCGGCGGAAACACCCAAGCCGCCAGAATGGACGCACGGCTGCGGATTGGAAATCCGCAATGCGGCGCAGAGTGGAAGCCCACGCTCTTGAGTTCGGACATTCTGCACGCCAACGGCGTGCTGGTATATCAGCCCAGGGCAACCGCCCTGGGAAAAGCATCGCGTAATCCCTGCCCGCCCTGCAAGGGCGGGGGTAGAGTTCCGGACCTGCGCCCTTGCAGGGCGCAAGAGCCGAGTAGGGCCGGCCTTCCCAGGGTGTTACCCTGGGCTGGTATGCTGCGCGCTTTCAGCGCGGGCTCTATGGATGGTCGGGGCGCAGCACGAGAAATGTCCAAACTCCAGCGCGCAGACTGGAAGTCTGATGCCACTAGGGTCCTTGAACCTCAGAACACGTTGCAAACAAGTCAAGTTTTGCTGCGATTCCAGAAAGTCAATTCGGCTGGGATTGCAAATCGGCAATTGAAAATGTTCAATTTTCAATTTTCAATCTCTAAAGGTGTGAGGCGCTGCCTCGCTGAGATTCTTTTGGTTCTGTGCCTATTGCTCCTGTGGGCCTGGGGGGCCGGGGCGCACCCGATTTCTCTCATCAACGCCACCGTCGAGGTGAGCAGCAACGCGGTAGCGGCGCGCCTCGAGGTGATGTTTGAGGATTTCGTGATGCTTTACGGCTATACGCCGGACCGCGATAATTACATCTCGCGGGCCAACCTGCAGGAGGGCATGAGCAGGCACGGCGAACTGTTGCTGCGGGACTTCATGATGCGGGACCGCGAGGGGCAGTTGTTGCCGGGCAAGGTGGCCGGGGTCGAGTCACCGGTGCTGCCCGAACGGGGCGTGCTGGTCGAGGACTTGATGCAGACCAAAGTGGTGTATCGCCTGCTCTACCCGGCCGCCAGACCGCCCGAATACCTGACCTTCCAGCAGAAGATCGGCAACACCGGCGGCTCGTTCCTGCCGTTGATACTGCAACTGACCGTCACGCAAGCCGGGGCGGAACCGCGGCCAACGGTGGTCTTGACCGGGGAGGGTGAGGTCCAGACTTTTAAACTCGATTGGTCCGGCGCCGGGCCGCAGCCGCAGGGGCCGGTGACGGCCAACGTGGCCGGCGAGCAGGCCCCGGGCAACATGGGCATCGAGAGCTACGGCTCGATTTATGCGTTCCTCTATATCGAACCGGCCGAGGTGCGCGTCGAAATCCTGATGCCGTTGGTGACGCTGGAGACCTGGGTGGAGGCGCCGCGCAAAGACCGCAACTTTCTCGAGGTGGCCGAACAACAGGCGGCGCTGCCGGCGATGAAGGAGTTTTTCCGGGGCCGCAACAAGGTGGTGGTTGACGGCCTGGAGGTGGCGCCGGTGGTGCAGCGGCTCGATTTCTACGGTGTGGATTTCAAGGACTTCGCGGTGGTGGCCGAGCCTCGGCGCCTGAGCGCGTGGAGCGCGCGGGTGGGCGCCATCCTGAGCTACAGCACCAAAGGGATGCCCCGGCAGGTGGACATCACCTGGGAGTTGTTCAACGACCGGGTGCTGAGCGCGCGCGCCGCCGTGTTCGCCGGCGAAGAAGGCAAACGCGTCCGCTTCACGCTCTACCAGCCCACCTTCACCTGGAAGAACCCGGGCGCCCCGCCGCTGCCCGAGATTGCCCCGGTGCGGGCCACGGACCCGGACGACCGGGGGCGCGCCAGCATCGCCGAGACGTTGTTGAAGAACATTTACCGGGCTTTCGATTACCGCGACGAAAAGGTCATCTACGACGCCCTGGCCCGGAGCGTGCAGGGGGAGTTGCTGGCGGACACGTATCTGAGCATCCACGGCGGTTTGCTCATGCAGGAGCAAGGCGGCGCCGTCGCGCGCGTGCAACTGGTCGAGCCGCTCGAGACCCGAATCAGCCACGCGCAGTCCGGCGCCTACACCGCCCAGGTCAAGTGGCAGGTGACCGGCACAGTCGAGCATTGGGGGCACATCCACACCCGCGTCAACGCTTACGAGGCGGTGCTCCGCATCAGCCGCGCCGGCGGGTCGTGGAAAATCACCGGCCTGGAGCCGGGCAAGCAGGAGCGCGTCGGTTATTCTCTCAAGGTGCGGAAATTCTGACCGTGATCGCCATCGAGAATCTCGTTTTTCATTATCCGCGCTCGACGTTCACGCTGCGCGTGCCCGAGTTGGCGGTGGCCGACGGCGAGAGGGTTGCGCTGGCCGGCCCGAGTGGTTCAGGCAAGACGACGCTGCTCCACCTGCTTGCGGGCATCCTCCTGCCGGACCAGGGGAAGATTGCGGTCGGCGATACCCAGCCGCCGCTCTTGAGCGATGCCGGGCGGCGCGCCTTCCGCATCGCCACGCTCGGACTGGTGTTCCAGGACTTCCAACTCCTGGAATACCTCGACGTATTGGAGAACATCCTGCTGCCCTACCGCATCAATCCCGTCTTGAAGCTGACCGGGGCGGTGCGCGAGCGCGCCCTCCAACTGGCGCGCGAAACGGGCATCGACCACCGGTTGACGCACCGGCCGGGCCGCTTGTCCCAGGGTGAAAAGCAGCGCACCGGCCTCTGCCGCGCGCTCCTGACCCAGCCGCGGTGCGTGCTGGCCGACGAGCCGACCGGCAACCTCGATTCGGCGGCCAAAATGCGCGTGCTCGAGGTCTTGTTCGAGCAATGCGCCCGCGCCCGGGCCACCCTGTTGATGGTCACGCACGACACCGGCCTGCTCGGCCGATTCGACCGCGCAATCCACCTGGCGGAGGTCTCCCGATGAAGCAGGTCTGCTTCCTCGCCTGGCAGTCTCTGCGGTTCAACCGCCTGCAATCGGTCATCCTCATCTTTGGTCTGGCCGTGACGCTCTACCTGCCGCTGGCCGTCAACGGCCTGGTGGCCCGCTATCAGGCCGGCCTGCTGCAACGCGCCGCCACGACCCCGCTGGTGGCCGGCGGCCTGGGCAGCCGCTTCGATCTCGTGCTCCACGCCCTCTACTTTCGCGGCCGCGTGCCGCGCCTGCTCAAGATGGCCGATGTCGAGGCCCTCCGCGATACCGGCTACGCCCAGCCGATTCCCTTGTATGCGCGTTACACCGCCCGCCGCGCGCCCATTGTCGGCACCACCCTGGATTATTTCACCTTCCGCCAGCTCCGCCTGGCGCGCGGCGAGCAACTGCTCGAACTGGGTGACTGCGTGCTTGGCGCCGAGGTCGCCGCCGCCTTGCACCTCGCCCCCGGCGACCGGCTCATGACCGACCCGGAGAACCTCTTCGACATCGCCGGCTCCTACCCGGTCAAGCTGCGCGTGATGGGCGTGCTCGCCCCGGCCCGCGCCCCGGACGACGGGGCGGTCTTCGTCGACTTGAAGACCGCCTGGCTCATCGAAGGTTTGGCGCACGGCCATTCCGACATCACCGGAACCAACGCCGACTCGAACGTCGTGTTGAGCCGCGAGGCGACGAACGTCACCGCCAATGCCGCCCTGGTCGAGTTCACCGAGGTCACTGCGGAAAACATTCGAGCTTTCATTTTCACGGCGACCCGGCGGAATTCCCAGTCTCAGCGGTCCTGCCGGTGGCCAGGGACGAGAAGTCGGCGGCCCTGTTGCGCGGGCGCTACCAGGGACCGGAGGCCACGGTTCAAATCCTCGAGGCGCGCAGCGTGGTCGAGGAGTTGCTCGGCCTGGTCTTTCGCATCAAACGCTTCTTCGACGCCAATGCCGCCCTGGTGGCGGCGGCCACGGGTCTGTTCCTGCTGCTGGTGGTGCTGTTGTCCTTGCGGCTGCGGCGGCCGGAAATGGAGACCATGTTTCGCCTGGGCTGCGCGCGCGGCCTGATGGCCAGGCTCGTGGCGGCGGAACTGGCCGCCATCGGCCTGGTGAGCGTGGCGCTGGCGCTCATCGGCAGGGAAATCACCTTGGCGCTCGTGACGTTATGGTAAACCACAGTCCAATTGAGGAAACGCGACTGTTCAGGTGTGGGGCAGACCTCCTGGTCTGCCGGTCACGGAGCCTCGGGCTCCGTGCCTGGAGTTTGGGCACTCTCCACGCCAACGGCGTGCGGGCATATCAGCCCAGGGCAACGCCCTGGGAAAACCGTCGCGCAATCCCAACCCGCCCTGCAAGGGCGGGAGCAGTGGCCTCAGTCCCAAGGGTAACGCTCGTCCTTAGTCCCAGGGGTGACGCTCATCGAATGCCATCTTTGAGACATGCGGGAAGAGTGACCTGCGCCCTTGCAGGGCGCAAGACCACAATAAGACCGGCTTTCCCAGGGTGTTACCCTGGGCTGGTATGCTACACGCTTTCAGCGCGGGCTCGAGGGACATTCGGCGCACGGCACGAATGTCCAAACTCCTGTCACGGAGCCTCCTGCTTCGTGGCCCTGCAGGGGTCGAGACTCCGGGCCGGAGGCCCGCCTAACCGGCAGACCAGAGGTCTGCCCCACTCTCCCACCTGACCAGTTACAATTGAGGAGGAACGAGCTTGCCGGGAACGGAATGGGGGATACAATTACGACGATGAAATTCCTGGTGACAGTGGATCGAGATGAGGACGGCGCCTGGGTGGTCGAGTGCCCCTCGATTCCGGGTTGCGTCAGCCAAGGCAAGACGAGGCCGGAAGCGTTGGGGAATATCAAAGAAGCCATTATGGGCTGTTTGGAGGTGCGGGCCGAACGCGGGATGCCATTGACGGTTGAGACCAGCCAGGTGGAGGTGGCTCTCTGATGGCTGTTTTGGCAATCCTCAGCGGTAAAGAAGTTGTCCGCGCATTTGAAAAAGACGGTTGGAGCATGGTGAGGCGACGTGGCAGCCACATGATTTTGGTGAAGGAAGGGTATATGGCTACACTCTCCGTGCCGGACCACAGGGAGGTGGCTCGTGGGACGCTGCGGAGCCTAATTCGGGCGAGTGGCATGACGGTCGAAAGGTTTGTTTCTCTCTGTGAATGACGCTGGAAAACGGATAGGAATTTGCTTTTTTGCAACGCTGCCCGTTATCGGCCCTTCGCGGACCACTGTTGGGTGTCGAAGGAACGAAGTGGTGTCCTTCGGCCCTCGCCCCTCGACACCCGACACTCGCCCCTTGCGTGCCAGACCGCTTATGAACCGGGTTCTAAACCTCGCACAAATCGCGTCAGCGTGCCTCTTGCCTTTGGCGCTGGCGGGTTGCCGGCCGCGCGTGGAGCCGGCGGTGGCCGCAGCCTCGGGCCGCCCGCGAGTCTGCACGACGAGTTACCCGCTTTTCTACTTTGCACAACGGCTGGCGGGCGATCGGGCGGAGGTCGTCTTCCCCGCGCCGCCCAACGAGGACCCGGTCTTTTGGCGGCCAAGCAGGGACGTGGTCCGCCAGTATCAACAGGCCGATCTGATCCTGTTGAACGGGGCGGACTTCGAGAAATGGGTGAATACCACTTCGTTGCCGCTGGCGGCGCAGGTGGACACGTCCGCGGGCTTCAAGAACGAGTGGCTGATGTTTCCCGAGGTCATCACGCACAGCCACGGCCCGCACGGGGCCCACAGCCACGGCAACATTGATTTCAACACCTGGCTCGACCCGTTGCTGGCCATCCGCCAGGCGGAGACGGTGGCGGCTGCCTTGGGGCGGTTGTTGCCGCAGGGCGAGGCGGACCTCCGGCGACGCGGCCAGGAATTGCGCCGCGATTTGTTGGCCCTGGACCAACAATTGCGGGACCTCTCGCTCCGGTTGGCCGGACGGCCCTTGCTGGCCTCCCATCCGGTGCTACGGCTACCTGGCGCGGCGCTACCAGTGGGCCTTGCTCAGCGTCCACTGGGAACCGGACGAGCCGGTCACCGACGCGCAATGGGCGGCCTTCGACGCTCTGCGCGCCCGGCATCCGGGCACGCTTATGCTCTGGGAAGAAGAGCCGCTCCCGGCGGTCCGCGCCGAGCTGCAAAAGCGCGGGGTCCGCCCGGTCGTGTTTTGGACCTGCGGCAACCGGCCCGCCGCCGGCGACTACCTGCAAGCCATGCGCCGCAACCTCGAGGAGCTGCGCGCCGCGCTGAACCCCGGCTCATAAGCAGTCCGACATCCGAGGGGCGAGTGTCGAGTGTCGAGGGGTGGGCTTTCGTTCCGTCGCCCCTCGCCCCTGCGGCCTAGCGACGCGACGCGCGCTATAAACGCAAGACTTGCTTGTCTTTCAGCCCAATTCGCGCTTGAATGGCTGTGGTTTAGGAAGAAGACAATGATTCATTCTTCAGGGTGTCCCTTTCCTGGACTTGCATGAACTGGGATTTTGGAAACATGAGCAATTCCCAAGAACCAAATGTGCCTCCTCAGGGGCAACTTCTCGTTTATCGCGCCAGAAATCCGAAAAAAGTCGCCGCTCTGTCGGTGCGCCCGAGCTCAGCGGCTGTGAGGGCGGATCAAGCTGAGAACGGATTGACGGTCTCGACGAAGGGGAAATGACCCACGTCGCGCGTCACGACCGCGAGGGTCCAGGCGCGAGCGGTGGCGGCCAGGGCTGCGTCGCGGATGGTCCGAGCGGTCCAGTATCTTTTGCCGCGCGCGGCAGTGACTTCAGCGGCATACTCGCATCAGTCCTCAAGATAGGGAGGCAGTTCAATACCCTTGAATCGCTTCAGATGGTCCACGAGCGAGAGGCGCCGCCGGGCTGGTTTCCCAAGCCGGCTGCGCAACGCTGGAATGCCGAGCTTGAGCGACTGGCGGATGACGTTTGCCTGGCTCAGACCGGTTTCTGCCGCTGTAGCCGCCAAGTCCTGGGAGAGCTCGGGGGAGCCGGGCACCGGAATGGTGGTGTGCGAATTAGAGCGTTTCACAGAGAAACCCTAACCGATAGCCGGGCAGCCAGCAATTATGAATTATGAACTATGAATTATGAGGAACGCCGCTACCACATCCGCATGGGGCCGGGCCTGGGGCCGCGGGCGGGGGCGTTGCGGCCCAGGAGGGCGCGAAGGTTGTCCTGCTCGATTTCCTCCATTTGTCTGCGCTTTTCGGCAAAGTGCTCGTAGCTCTTCATCTCGGTTTCGGTCCAGGCGTTGGCCTCGAGGTAACTGCCGCAGTAGGGCACGAGCAAATCAATCCAGCAGGCGAGTTTCTCAAGTTCCTCGCGGGAGAGTTTACTCTTGTTTATGTCCCTTTTCCAGGAGGGTGAGCAATTCGCTGCGCACCGCCCCGGCCGAGCAGGGCGGCAACGGTTCGGGCGGCGATTGGGCGCCAATCCAATTGACCACCCGTCCCCGGCACTGGCCCAGAAAGGCCCCCAATGGCCCCGCCCCCGCTTCCCGAGCGGATTGGGTGAGGATGAGGTAGGAGTCGCTCCACTTTCGCTTGGCGCTCGGGTCCACGGTCGCCTCGCCCAGGAGGCTGAAGGCGAGTTCGTCCTGGATGGCCGGGGCGGAGACGCGGTGCGAGGGAGCTTCCCCAAGGAGCGGGCGCGAAACCGTGCCGCCAACCAGCGCCTGGATGGGGGCGCGGTCGCGGTGGCAGCGGATGCAATGACGGTCGAGGATAGGCTGAATCTCCTTGGGGAAACTGAACCCGCGCGGCGGGCCATAAAAGGGCTCGAGCTCCTGCGGGCCGGCCTTCATGGCCAGGCTGAATCCGTGGCCCTCGGTGGGCGGGGCGGTGTTCTTGTGCTCGTGGCAGCCGACACAGGCGAAGTATTCGCCGGGCTGAAGGGTGGTCCAACTGCGCATGGTCTGGAGGGCGCAGCCGCGCTCGTCCAGGGCCTGGAAATAGACCGGGCGCGCGGGCCGGCACAGTGAAAAGAGCCGAGCCGTCCTCATAGACTGTGGCCTGGCCAAGCACGGTCTTGACGTCCCAGGCGCCGTTGCCGATGGCGATAGGGGTGCAGACCAGCGCGCCGCCGCCCGGACCGCCGTTGCCGTTGTTCCCGATGCCCGCGGCCCGGGTACTCGAGGGCCACGACGCGCAGCTTCTTGACCGTCCCGCGCGGGATGCCGGCCAGCCCGGGTCCGGCATAGATGTCCTGCATATAGAAGGTGCCGTTGCCCGAGGTGTAATCAACCCGGTTGGCCCAGACGCTGGGCCCGCGGGCGAGCCGCCAGGGGCACCGGCTGCGCGCAGGCCAGACGCGGGTCCGAGGCCAGCAACTCGCGCCGGCCCGCCATGTCCATCCAATAAATGCCGAACGCCGCATCGCCCCTGCGGCCCGGCGGTTTGTCCCACCCCAGCGGCGCATAGGCCACCAGGCATTCCTCCCGGTTCAGCGGATAGGGGTATTGCCAGAGTTCCCCCTCCTGCCCATAGCCATCGATGCGCTCGGCCGGGGTCTGGCGAACCGGGGCGACCAGTTGGACGCCGCGGTTTTCCTGCCGGCCCCGGGCGGGGTCGAGCACCGCCAGTTTGCCGGCCTGGGTCGTATGGTGGCCGCAGAGGATGGCCAGGACCTGCTGCGAGCCAGGGATGCCCCGGGCATGGGCGATAGTGGTCGGAAACCAGCTATTGTTGCCGTAAAGGGCGGTTTGCCCGGTGCCGTCGGCATACATCTGAAAGAGGGGCTGGGCGAAGATCTGGCCGCGGTCATTGTAATCCCATCGGGTATAAATCACCCGGCCGTCGTCCATGACCTGGGGATAAAGCGTGTGGACCTGGTCAAAGCCGAGGCGGCGCAGGAATCGCCCCTTGGGGTCGCAGGTGTAGAGATTGCTGACCTCCGTCCACCAGCAATCCACCGTCTGCACACAACGGGTGGAGGCGAATATGATGTCGTCGTTCGGCAGATACGCCGGCTCGTAATCCGCAAAGCCCAGGCCCGAGGTAATCTGCGAAACCTGCTTGGAGGCCAGGTCCAATTCGTAGAGATGATAATCATCCTCGTTGAGCGACTTTTTCCACGCGAACATCACCCGCTGGCCGTCCCAGGACACCGCCGGGTCGCGGATAGCGCCCCCGGCATCGGACAGCAACGTCCGGACCTTGAGCCCGTCCAGCTCCAGGACGCACAACTCGGTGCCGGGGAGAAAATGGCGCTCGTTTTGGGCGTCCGACTGGCCCTCCGTGTAAGCGAAAAAGGAGGGACGAATCGTCCGGTGCTTGACGAAGACAATCCGCGGGGCTTTGGCCAGGGCCGTTTGCAGGCGGCGCCGGCGCCTCTGCTCGCACGCCCCGGCATAGAGCTCGAAGCCAGCGCCGGTCGCTTCCGGGGACTTTATCCTCCAGCAAACTGTTCAACTCTTCCAGCACCGAACGGCCCAAGTCGCCGGGTCCAGCGGTCGGGTGGGCGCTGCCGGCTGAAGCCGGCGTTCCGGCCCGCGGCCAGCGGCCTAGGTCACCGAGCTCAGCGGCGGCCTTCTCGATCATTTGCCGTTCCAGGCTCGCGCTCTCGGCTGAGTCGAACCATCGCGGAAAACCGGCGCCCCCGTCCTGCATCGCCCAATCCCACTCTATCGGGAAGTCATCTTTGACCCGGAACCAAACGCCCTCCTCCGCCCGTGCCCGCTCCCGGGCCGGAAGCGAGGCGGCGCCCAGCGCCGCCCGCGACGCCACCATGGTCTGAGCCCACGTCGCCTGCTTGACGTAAGGCTCGCCCGCGCAGGCGCACGCCGCCACGGCCAGCGCAACCGCAATCGTCAGATGCGTGACTGCCTTCATATCGCATTTCGGCTCCACGGCCTTTGACCTTGCCTGGGATGGCGGCGGTTTTCGAGAGATTTCTTTGGGCCTTTGTGAAGGCTTTTGGGAATCGGCGACGCATGAATGATTGACGGGTAAGCGAAACAGAATGACAACCGCAACGTAATGGTGGACACTGGGCCGCACGGCGTCCCAATGAGCGAAAGGACTCTTATGCCGCAAACGGATATGATCACAAGCCTCGTCAGGGGGTGGATCTCCTCATTAGCAGTGTTGGTTGTATGGGCCGTGGGTTTGGTCGTCGCCATCGGGCGACGGCGAGAGCACCCGCGGGTTGCGATGCTGGTCATGGCTTCCTGCGCCTTGGGTCTGCTTACCTCGCTGCTCATGCCCGTGGTCATGAGCGTCGGATACAGAATTGGCTTCGGTTTCATTCCCCCGCTGTTGAGCTTTACGGGGACATGCCTGGCCGCACTTTCCATAGGACTGCTGCTGTATGCGGCATTCCTGGGTCGTGGACAACGAGCCCTGGATGCGGTTGAAAGGCCTGAGATAATTGTGCCGGCCGCCCCAAGCGGACCCGGTGGGACAGCACTGAGGATACTGGCCGGCATCGTTCGTTGGACTTGGCGCGTTTGTAGTATCGCATTGACACTCTTCGTCGGGACGTTCCTCCTGGCTGGACTCTCGGAGATGCACATTTCAACAGATCCCGAGGACCTCGCCGCGATCTTCGTAGGAGTCTTCCTTTTCGCCGCCATGATCCTGGCCTGGTGGCACGAAGGGCTGTGGGGCCTCATCATCCTGCTGACCGGGTTGGTAGTCGCCGGGGTCTCCGCCATAGGGAATTGGCACAGGGGCATGAATGCCGGACAGATGATTGCCGCGGGCAGGGACGGCCTGGGACCCGCGGTTATGCCGCTGTTGATGGTCCTGTCCTGGTCGCTGCACACGCTGACCGAGCGCACGGCTGCCCCGCGGAAGCGCCGCCTGGCCCTCATCGCCGCGCCCGTGCTCGCAGTTGCAATTGCCTTCTGCGTGCGGGGCATGTTCCCCCTGCGCTTCAATCCCTGACCGTGGCCACGGGAGAATAAGGTGCTTGAGAGGCGAACCGAAAAGGGTTCAGAGGGACAACAGGAATTCGGCCAGGTCACTGAGTTGCTCGCGCGTCAGATGCGAGGTTCGACCATGCTGGTCCTTGGGATTGAACTTGGTCAGCACCTAGAGGCAGGGTGGCCGCGGAGCCGTCGTGCAGGTAAGGGGCGGTGCGCCAGAGTTCCACCAGGCTCGGGGTGTAGAACCGGCCCGGCTCGTTGTCGGCGTATTGGGTGTCCCACATCCCCGTGTATGCGCTGGCGGTGCCCACTTCGTGGCTCGCCTGATCTGTAAACAAGGGGGGCGGGTGACAACTGGCGCAACCCGTCCGGGCGCTCGAGAAGAGTTGTCTGCCCCGCTCGGCGGCGGCGGACAAATGCCCGTCCCGCCGGCGGGGACCGGGGGTGGGCGCGAGCGAGGCGAGCCAGGCATCCATCGCCGCCGGCACCTCCTCGGGCTGCTCCGAGAACAGGATGTGATGAATGCCGGCGCGCACCGCCGCCGCGGCGTTGGTGCGGACGCCCAAGGCCATGGCGGAGCCCGTTTCGTGGGCCCAAACGAGGCTCTTGGTGTTCTTCGGATTGCCGATGCCGTCGTTGAACAGCATCTCGCCCCGGCGGATGGTGGAAGGCTCGCAGGCGGGGCCCAAGGGCCAGGCCACGATGGCGGGAGGCGAGGCCGCCAGGTGGAATGCGGCAGAGATTGTCGGAGAAGTAGTTGGCGACGTAAAGGCGCGAACCGGCGAGGGCCAGGGCGCGAGGGCCCTCGCCCGGGAGCCTCAGCCGTTGGCGGACGCGGACGGGGCGCTGGTTCGGGGGTGGAATGTCGGTGCCGTCACTCCGGTAATCACCGATCCTCAGGGCGAAAAGCTCGAGCGGTCGGCCACCAGGGGGGCATCGATCAGGCTCAACTCGTGGCTGCCGGCGTGCGTGACGGCGATGGTCCTGCCGTCGGGAGTCCAGGCGACGGCCCAGGATTAGCCGCGCCCCGGGTGGTCTGGTCGAGGAGGACGGCGCCCAGGAACTCCCAACGACCCAGGTCGAGCACGCTTAGGGCATTGCAGTTCATGCGGCCAATGATGCTGCGGCGGGCCACGGCGATGACGCAAACCGTGCTCGCCGGCGCCGCGCACGTGACAAAAAGGCGCGCGCCATCCCTGGACAGGGCCAGTCCGGAGGGTGACTCGGGCACGTCCAGGCAATGGGTAATCCTGGCCGAGGCGGTGTCGAATTCCGCGATCTGGTTGGCGGTGGCGCAGGCAATGAACACCAGGCTCCCGTCGCCCGTCTCGGCACAGCACGGGAGGCTGGGGCGTGGTCGCGGCTGAGGACCGGGTCAGCGGCTGAAAGTCCCCTATTGGAGCATCATCCTGAAGAACTGCATTGCTGGTCCGCTCACGGGCTGGATGGCCTGGATTTGGAGGGTGTGGATGTTCGGTGCGAAATAGTAATCGTGAGCTGTTCCGTTGGCCCCTTCGGCCGGGATGAGAAACGAGAGCGGAGTCCACGCTCGCAAGTCCGGCGAGCCGAGGAGCGTATAATAGCGTCCGGTCATGGCGGTAAATTGCAGCAGGGCGGAGCCATCATTGGGGGCGAGCAAGGTAAGCACGAACGGCGCCTGGGGATCGAAGGGGTAATTGCCGGCGAGGAACTCCTGCTGGAGCGTCAGGCCATCGGGCAGCAAACGCATGCCGGGCGTGAGGTTGGTGAGGTTGAGGTTGGAGCCAATGGCGGCGAGGAAGGCAAGCTCCCAGGCATCGGGCAGGCCGTCGCCGTTGGAGTCCACGCCCAAGGTCAGGTCAACGCGGGTTTGCTGGGCCGGTTGGCCCAGGCGCGAATAGTTGGCGGTCATTTGGATGGGGACATTGGTGGTCTGGCCAATGACGACGAGCATCGTGAAGGGGGCGGAAGCTAACAGCGCGTTGGGCGCATAAGGATCGAGCGTCAGGCCCGCGTCCATGGGCACCTCGAGTTCGAAGTTTTCGTCGAAACCGATCCCCGGGGCCACGGTGGTCGTAAGCCAAACTCCGGTGGGTGTTGTCAGAACGACTTGGGCCTGGCTGGTCATCAGGGGAGTGCCGTATTCGTCCCGCACAGTGCCGTAAATGAGGTGGTGGGGAGCGGGCGGAAAGGCCAGGGCGGCCAGGGGCAGGAAACTGGCAGCCGCGATAGCCAGAGCAAAGGCGCGGGATGGGAGAACCCACGCGGGGCCAAACGGCGGGGAAAACAATGACGATTTCATAGGCGAAGGGAGCAAATGCGGTTAATTTCCCGAATAGGAGTAGGTGACGAAAAAGAATTTCACGTCGCTGACCGTCTGGATGAAGCGGTTCAGGCCCTGGTTGGGATCGTTCAATAGCGTTTTGCCCGGGATGACCAGCTTCCATTTGCTGTTCCATATTGAGCGGCCGATCAAGCGGCTGTTGCTGAATTGGGAACGGGACAAGGAATTGCCCCCGTAAATGCTCGTGCTAAAGGCGGTGGTGGTGGAGACCGGGCGGAAGGCCTGGTGCTTGCGGATTTGGTAGAGCGGCTCGGACAGAGAGTCGCCGGACTGATAGAACGCCGTGGTCGAGAAATCGGACGCGCTGATGTTGAAAGGCAGTGGGATGGCAACGTCATCAACGCTCCAGGTGCGCACGGCGGCGGTGTCTCCGAGCGGCGGGGTGCGCATGGAATCCACTCCCACGGGAATGAGATAAACGTAGGGCGTGGCGGCCAGGGCGTTGGGGTCGAGCGTGTTGGTCGCGGCAGCGCCGGTGGGATTATCCATCCCGATGTATCCGTCGAAGTCAACCCCGACCGAAAAGATCTTGGTGGCAAACGAACTGGAACTGAAATCGTGGTCGCCTGCGGCCAGCGGCTGGCCAAAGAGATTGAGTCCATCGGCAATCACCGTGCTGAAGGTCAGGATAATGCCGGGGACAGGCAGGCCGCTGCCGTCGTCAATCTGCATGCAATAGCGCCGCACGTCCGAGTCAGCCAGGAGGTCCGGGACGCGGCCCTGCTGCAGCACGTCCTGCCAATTGTTCTTGCCATCCGCCCCGGGCAGGATACGGTAGTTTTCGCCGCGGAGCGAGACCGTGGTGCTATACCCATCCGGGTTGTTGAACCCGAGCCGGCCCTTGAGCACGCTCCAATCGGCGAACATCGCGGCCAGCGCGCTGGACAGTCCGGGGTCGCCGCCGGTGTCACTGCCGGTGAACTGTGGCAGGCCGCCGGTGATGACACCCAGGGCTTGGGCGCTGACGATTTGGCTGACGAAGGCCTTGCCCGCATCCGTGTTGAGCAAGCCCGTTTCGTAATCGTATGCCTGGGCCGCCATGAAGGCGTATTGCGCGGCCAGGTTGAACAGGCTCTGGTAACGCTGCAGATCCTCATTCTGGAAGAGGCGGAAGGCGGCGTCGCGCACGCGGTACCCCTGGATAATGGCGGCGGCCTTTTCACGGAAGGTCTGGCGCTGTTCCTGAAGCGCTTCTCCCTGGGCCACGAGTTGTTCGTACTTCATCTTGGCATTGGACAAGTCGAACAGGCGCGCGTTGATGGTCGTGATGTGGCCCTGCACGGCCGTGAGTTGGTTGCCCAGGTTGTTGACCGACTGTTGAACTTGCAAGTCCCAATCCATGCCTGCAATCAGCAGGTTGTTCACCGACGTTTGGAGGTCCACGGTGGTTTTAAGCGCCTGCGTGACGGCATCGGCGGCGGCCGTAGCGCCCTCGACCGCCGCGACGGCGCTGTTACCGGCCGTTTCGACCGCGGCTCGCGCCGGCGCCAGCGTGTCGCCGCCGTCGGCCAGGCCAACAATGATGCTCTGCGGTATCGCCTCCTTGAGCGCCATGCCGGCTTGGGTCAGGATGTCCTTGGTAACTCCCTGCAATTTGTCATAAATGTTGTCGGCCGCTTGGGCCGCATTGTAGGTATCGGCCAGCGCCGCGTCTATGTCCTGAATCGTCGTCTTGGTATTGTGTTCGGCTACCTGGGCCTCAAAAACCTGGATCGCCTTGTCAAAGGCCAGTTTCACATTGACGGCGTCCTGGAGCGCCGCGTCCAGCGCATCGTGGGCCAGGATGTAGGCGGCGATGGCTTGCTGAATGCTGCCTGGCGACGCCCGCTCGGAGTTCCAATTGGCGGGCTTGTCGAAGAACCCATCGGGACCGATTTGGAACTCGATGTAATTGGCATAGCTGGGCGAGTTGGCGTTAGTGACGAAGGAGACATCGCTGTAGAGCACACTCTGCCAGTCGGAGGGCAGTTGTGTCGTATTGACCTTGAACGTTTGCACATTGGTCAGACTGGAGCCGTAAACGGTCTGGTCGGGCCGGTCGACGTACATGTAATGAATGAGGTCCGGGCCATTATAGCCCTGGGCGTAGGTCTGACCCGGCCCCTCGTCATCGGGGTAAGGGGTGCCGTAAATGCCGACGAGCTGATTGGTGAAGGCCAGCTCCTGGGCATCGACGGACTGCTGGAAGGAAGCCTGGTCATCGTTGCCGGCCCGCAGGACCTGGGTGACGTTGGCGGCGGCATCGAACGCGACGACGGCATTGTTCAAGGCGACGAGCGCCCGCGAGTAAATCTGCTCGAAATGGGTAGTGGGGTTAGCCCCGGTGACCTGGTAGGGGTTGATGTCAAAGGGAATGGCGTTTTGCGGAAGGCCCAATGGGGTGTATGCCGCCCTCGGCGTTATCCATATCGGTCTGGAGCGCTGTGGCGGTCGCCGGCAATTCCTGGAGTTCAGGCACGGTGGTCCGATCCACCTTCTGGATGCCTGCATGGGTGGGGTCGGGGTTGACCGGCGGCAGGATGGCGTTGCCCACGACCCAGTTCACGTACGCGCCCTGGCCGACGCGCTCCGCCCAATGGTCCAGGCCCCAATACTCGGTGACGTATTTGGTCGTGCCGGCTTGAGTGTAGGGCCGTTGCAGGTTGACTCGATTCGTTGAAAAGGTTGCCCAGCCGGCGGCCGTGCCGCCAGGCTGGTAGCCCTGGCGCCAGGTCAGATCGAAAATCTGCTGGCCGGTGCGCGCCAGCGCCCCGGCGGCGGCGGCGAACTTGCGCTCGTTTTGGTAGTTGACCGACACCGGCAGACCGAGCACGGACACGGCTTCGGCGCTGGGCACCCAGTCGAAATTGGGGTTCATCAGCAGCGAATAGTAGCCGGTCAAGGCGGTGAGATAGTGGCCATAAGCGTCGCCGTGCCCCTGCGGGTAGTCGATGGCCGCGTCGGCGGCATCAATCTCGCCGTCGCCATTTTCGTCCTGGATGTCGTAGTTGAGGAGGTAGAGGACCTCGCCGGCGATAATGCCCTGGGTGAAATTCCAATAGAGGCGGTTATAGACCGGCGGGGTGGTAACGCCCGGCAGCAACGAGTCGTCGCGGCCCGCGCAGCAGGTCCAGGTTCTGCTCGAGCAACGAACCGACCTCGCCCCCGAAAACGAAGAGCGAGGTGGCCACGCTGCCGTAGCTGTTATCCTTGCTGCTGACGCCGATGGTGGGATTGAGCGAATTGGCCCAGGCTTCGTTGCCCAGATACGTGTAGAGGTCGCTGAGGTAGCCTGCGGCCAGCAGCAACGCGTCGTTGGCCGGGCCGTAATTGATGCCGGCGTTAACGCTCAAGGACTCGCCCCGCTTGAGCACGGTTTCGTAAATCTCGATCAGACCGTAGTTGTTGATGGTGTCGAGATTCAAAGCGATATCCCCTTCCCAACGCGGCCCCGCCTGGGCGATGATGCTCACGGTGGTGTTGACCTGGTTGTTAAAGAGGTCGGTCGTGCGTTGGTCGATGGGGTTGATGCCGGCCAGGACGCGCTTGATCCAGCCCTCAGCCAGTTGCGGGGCGGTCCAGGCCGACCAGTTGGTGTTGGCCGGATTGGCCTGCGGGTTGACGGACCGGTAGCGCATGACGATGTAATTGTCGCTGATCGCCTGAATCCCGGCGCCGCCCAAAGTGTAGCGTGGAACGCCAAGGCCGTTGGTCAGGGTGGTCCAGTTCTCATAAGGAGGCAGCGGGGGCAGCCCCTCCACCGGCGGAGCAATCCGCCAGTCGTACTGGTAATCGGCGAACCGGCCGGCAACATCAGACGTGTGCTGGAAGGTGATCAGTTGGTTGAGCGGGTCGGCTGAGGGGAGCACCTTGACTTCGCCCGTAAAAAGCGGCGGGGTGACGCGCGCGATATAAACTGTAATCGGATCGCCGATGGGCGTAAAGGCGCGGCCGTTGCCGGTAATGTAAGTGATATAGCCGGAGCCGGGTCCGCTGGCGCTCAGGGCATAGGAGTCCACCGCGGTATCGGAGTGATCGATTTCCGTCAGGTCGCCGACGCGCGCGATGGTCGTCAGGTTGGGGTTGGGGATGTATGTGCCGGGCACTTGGGGATTCTCGTAGAACGTTTGCACAATGGTAATCAACGCATCGATGGCGGCGTCCCAGTTGGGCTTGTTCAAGGTGTCGTTGGCCGGGCAGAGGGCTTTGACGGCGGCGAGGTCGGAATCGCGGAGGACGTTCAAAAGGAGATATTTATAACCCACCGGGTCATCAACGAACTGGCCCTTGAGCACCAGGGCGCCGGCTGTGCCGCGATTCGGGTCGAAAAAGAACCGTTGCGCCAGGTGCGGCGGCAGATCGGGGAAGTAGGTCAGGCCCTGGTAGTTGTCGGTGCGGACGCTGGGAGGAAGCTTGCCCAGATAGGTCGCCACATCGGCGGTCTTTTCACGGGTGGGATCGTTCAAGACCGCGCTGAACGGAGCATCAACGATGTCCAAGCCGATGGATTGCTGGTAAACAAGCTCAACGCTGCTCTGGCCGCGAACCGCGGCCAGGCCATTGACAGGCACCGTGAGCGTCTGGGCCGAATAGAGGTTGGGCGTGACCGCCGGCCAGACCGGGCGATAGACGATGCTCAAGCTGGGGGTGAGTTTTGACGCGGGATCGCCCACGAAGTTCCCCGACGGGTCCTTGGGGCGGAGGTAAGGAACAATCGAGCCTGGCGGCGGCGGACTGGGGTTTCCCGGCCAGGCAAAGCTCGGTTCGGTTTTGTAATGGAACTGCATCGTAAAGCTGTTGGTGGGGACCGGCGGTTGGGCCAGTTGCGGTGGGCGGTTGGTATAGGACACGATGGCCATCGAGTATTGATTGGTGCTGGTGATGACCAGCGGTCCCTGGGCGACCACGACTCCGGTCGAAACCACATTGAGCGACAGGTTGTTGGTCGCCTGGGTGTAATCCCCGGTATCCTCAACCACGATCGCCAATGAATTGGAACCGGCAAGAGTCGGGACGCCGGCGATCAGCAGAGCGTTGCTGGTCACTTCGAAGTTCAATCCAGGGCGGCAGAGGCGGAGAACTGCTCATGGTTAGAGAAACCACGCGCCGGGAGGTGTGGAGGTAGTAATTAAAGGGCTGGTTCAACACGGCCGTGGCGGCGGGCAGCGGGCCGAAGGTGTCGTTCCTGGTGTTATAATGCCCGGCCTGGAGCGGGGGCAATCCGGCGTGCAGGCCGCGATAAACCCAGTATTGGTTGTTTCGATCCTGGTAGGTGAAGTCCCGGTAGTAGCCGTAGCGCCCGCCGCTGTCAACCAGGTCGTTCCAACCGACCGGCAGGTCTCCGGAAGTCGGCGGACGGCTCGACGTTGTAGTTGATCGCGCTGGCGCCGCTCCCTTCGACCGGCAGTTGCAGCAACGGCAGCGGCATCGGTTCCTGCAACAGCGTGCCCGCCTCGACAATGTAATCGAATAAAATGCCCGCCTCCGGTTTCTCGCGCCGCACCTTGAAGACGCTCATCGAGGGCCGTCCGTCCGCGTCCGTATAATCTATCAGCACGAAGGGGTCCGAGGAGTAGCCGTTGGGAGTGGTGATGTTCAGGTCGTCCCGGAGGGCGTAGGCCTGCCCGCCGAGCATGAGGGCATGCTCCTCGTTGGGATTATAGCCGGGCTGCGTCGGATCGTTCTGATAGTAGATGCTGCCGTTGGCCTCGAGGCTGGTCAGCGGGCCGCTGCCCGCGTTGCTGGCCAGAATGATCTCCCGGGCATTGGCAGGCCATTGCAGGGTATAGTGACCGATGACCGAGGGCCAATACGTCGGCAGAAACCCTTTTGAGCCGTCGGCACTGTTGATGCGAAACCACCACACCTCCAGCACATTGCCGCCCGGAATCGCATTGACCGGGATAATCGAGCCGAGGTTGGCTTGATCGAAGCCGGCCACGAACGGGATCGAGGTACGCGCTCGGATTGAACGAGGTCCCGTTGGTCTGGTTGATATAGCCCGCCCAGTAGTTGCCCCCGTTCCAAATCTCGCTGGCGGGCGGCGAAATACGGTCGCCCACATTGACGTTCTGGGTCACGACATAAGGGGTAAGATACACCTGCGGTCCGAAGTTAAAGACCAGGTTGGTCGGGTCCCAGCCGGTCAGGTTCGTCGCCACGGAACTCGCGAACAGTGCATTGGATTTGATGCCCACATCCAGCCACGAGAAAACCCGTTCGAAGGCCACCTGATCGGCCGCCGTGTAGCGCAGCAGCGCCCGGTGCGCCGGGTACTGCGGCACCAGGAACGTGTAGAAGGCAAAGGTGGACGTCAATTTCCCCCGGGGCTGGTCCAGCGGATCCTGGTATTGGATGAAGGGCGTGTTTTGGGTCGGCAGTTGCACCGCCGTCAACTGCGCCTCCGCTTCCGTCGCCACCAGCGGGCCGCAAATAGTGGCTGTAACTGCCCACATCGCTTGGCCAAACCTCATGATAGCGCACGAAGAGGAAAGGCCACAGCAATCCCGCCACGCCGTCCTGGAGCCAATGCACCTGGAAGTCGTTCAGATTCTTGGTTTCCTGCGTCGCGTAGAGCGTTGATTTGCTCGCTGTTGGCGGTGCTCTGCTGGTAATAAAACGACTGCCCGGAAACCGTATTGATCGGCGACGGATAAAGCGCCGAGTCGTCCCGGCCGTCCTGGTAGGCCGGTAACGCGCTCGCCCAGGTTGACGGTCACATCCTCCGGCGTTGCCTGTTTGAAGACATCCACGATCTCGAAGCCCAGGAACCGCCGGGTCACCCCGTCGGTGTTCAACTCGCCGAGCATTTCCACAAACACGCGGCCCTCGACGTTATAGGCGAGGATTTGCCCGCGCGTGCTGTCAAACCACAGCGTGCGGGTTTCCTCAAGCATGTTGGTATCGACAATCGGCGTCTGGTTCGGATCGACGTAGGCCTGGGCCACGCGCCTGGGGAAGCTGGTGTTGTAAATCGACGTTCACCTCGCTCACCTGGGCGGGCGGCACATTGACCGGCTTGCCCAGGCTCAGGAACGGCCCTTCGGTCCAGTAAAGCTTCTGCGGCGGTTTGACCGCGCTGCCGGACACCAGATAGTGTTGCGAGAAGAGACGATAATAGACTCCGGATTGGAGGACGTAGTTCGTGTAATCAGGGGGCTGGGTCAAGAAGGGCACCGCCTTTTGCCAGGTGATGTCTATGCCGCCGGCTTGGATGGCAAACACCGCCTGGGCGTTTGGACTCCAATAATAAGGGGCGTTGGTGTAGCCGTTGGTCGTGTAAGGCGCCGGCAGCCAGTAACTGACGCTGGTGCCTTTGCGGAAGGGCCACCCCATTCTCGTCGGTGCTCGGCACCGGAATAACGGAACCGAAGAGGAACGAAACCTGCTGGCCCAAATAGGGCGCGCCCACCTGCGCCGAGCGCAACACCACCACCACCGCCCCGCCGACCTCGCCGTGGGGCCAGTTAAGGAGTTGCGCGTTGGCGACAAAACTCGCGTTGGTGTTCAGAGTTCTCGTCCCTTGCACGGGGACTGCGGCGATGGAAACAAAACCCTGGAACTGGTTGGTTGTGGGAGGCGCAGTCGTCAACCCGCCTTGGCACTCTGCTGAGCGATGGTTGGCGCGCGCCCATCGGAGCCTGGCGGGACCCCGTTGGTGCTGGAGAGCGGCACGCCGGCCTGGGATTGCCAGTTAACGCCCAACTGGAAAGCCGTATTGACCAGCATGTCTTGCTGCTGCAATTGCAGCGGCGGTGTCTGCGCGGCGGCGCGCCACAGACAAAGGCACCCGAGAGCCATCGCGGCGAGTTTTGCGCCGCGCCGGAGCCGATTTCGAGAGGTCGATGTGCTCATAACATCCTAGAGTTAGCAGGCGCAAGCCTGGATTCAGCAGGCGCGAGCGTCCCAGTTATTGTGGCGCGGGCGCGGCCGCCGGGTGCCGCGCCAGGCGGACGCTCTTTTCCTGGGGTTGCCCAAACAGCTCCGGGGCCAGGTAAGAGCCGCGCTCCTGGGCCGGCTTGAGCTCCTCCACCGGGATGCGGTGGGCATTGGCCCAGGCATCCTGCCGGGTCCCCGTCACCTGCCAGGAAACCTTTGCGCCGGCGGCGCCGCCCGCAATCTTGAAGCGGTTCCCCGAGATCTCCGCGGCGATGTAGAGGTTGGGTCCGGGCGCGCCAATGGCGGTGAGTTGGTAGCGGAAATCCTTGTTCAGCGCCTCAAACCAGTCGGGCAAGGCCACCTCGGCTTGCCCGCTCGCATCGAGCGTGACTACGCCGTCGTAGATGTTCTTCATGTCCGGGGATTCAACGAATGAATGGAAGAGATACTTGTTGGCCGGGTCCAGCGGGTGATCAATTTTGAAAGAGCCGCCGGGTTTGTTCAGCGTCCCGTTCACGTTGACAGTGCCATAGAAATCACCTGCATCGCTGCCGTTGGCGAGGTAAGCGGAGGCCCCAGCCTGGCTATAGGCGGCAATCGCGGTGGCACCGCCGACACTGAGGCCGTAACCGGCGAAAAACCTGAAGGGAATAATCTCAGTGACCGCGGTGTTGGTAATCTGCACTACCGACGGCAGCCCGCCGCCTACCCGAAGAAATGAAGTGCCTACGCCGGCCGAAAGGGAAAGCGGCAAACCGATTTGTGAAGCGGTGACCGCGCCCGCCGCCAGCTCGGCGGTGCCCACCGCGCCATCGGCGATTTGCGCCGAGCCCACCGCGCTATCGGCAAGCTGCGCCGAGCCCACCGCGCCGGCCTGAATCTGGTCCTGCCCAATGCTATTGGCGGCAATTTTGGCGCCCGGGAAAGTGCCGGTGAGGGGGTTGCCCGTATCGGGAAAAAGGTCGCTCCAGTCATAGCCCGCCAGCGTTATCGCATTGTTGGCATTGCGAGCCAGCAGCGCGTAGGGCGAGGCCAGCAGCCGCATCCGCGGCTGAATCTCCACGTTGCCGCCCGCCAAACCCTCGACGGTGATGCCAATATAACGGTCCGAGGCGTCGGAGCCGAGGAACACGCCCGTAAGGTCGTTGGTGGAGGGCGCGCCGTTGAGCGCACTTCCCTGGCCTAACAGGACGCTGAAGTAGCCTCGGTCCACCGTCACCGTTTGCAGTTCGCCCCACAGCAGAGTGGCGGTGGGGGCGGGCCCGTTATAGATGCGGAATTCGATGCCGTAGTTCACCGGCGCATTGGTGGCCAACGGTATCCCGTTGGCATCCACCAGGAATCCCTGGTAGCTGATCTGGCCCGGCGGGTTGGGGGTGGACTGCGCCGGTGCGCGAGTGGCGGCGAGCGCCAGCAGCAACGGGATTGGAATGATGGTGCGGCACAGGGCCGCCAGGTGGCTTCGAGTTTTCATGGTCCAGGATTGGGATTGGGATTGGGAATGCGGGAGGTTCGAGGCCTCCCGGGCTTCAGGCTGCTGGGTTTGAATTTTCACGCTTATTGCTGGTTGAGTGTTGGAATGGTGCTGATCCGGTTCAACGAGAAGATGCCGCTAACGTAAAAATCGCGCGTCGCCCCGCCCAGTCCGCCCAGGCTGAGCGTTTCCAGATAATAGCCGACCAGGCTTTGAGCGGCGCTGGTCAGGCTGGCGAAATCATTTCCCGGGGGGCTTATATTGAGCGTGACCTGCCGCGTGATCCGATAGGATTCGTAACCTTGGGCCAGTTCGGTTTGGAAGGTCGCGTCCAGGTTGTCGTGGTCGGGATGATAGGTGTGCAGGAACGGGTTGGCGGCCTGGTCGTCATAGGCCAGGTCAACCGTCGTGGCCAGGACCCCCCCTGGCGCCAACTGGCCGGTGAATGACCACGGCGTATTGGCCTCGGACCACGGCAGGTGGGTGGCGGTGATCCGCCGCGCGGTGCCCAGGTGCGCCGGATCGAGCAGGCTTTGGGTGGTGGCGAGCATGGAGTTGGTGTAGCGGCTCAAGCCGAAAAAGACATGTTGCAGCAGGACCACGTTGGTGCCGTCGCTGTGCAGAATGAGCCGCAGCGGGAACGGTTTGGCCACCGGCCCAAGATTGGTATTGATGCTGGTGATGATATAGTTGCCGTTGCTGGAAATGACCGGCACGTTGTTCGTGTCCATCTGGTAGTTCTTCAAGTAGTTGCGCACCTGGGTCACGCTGGCGTTTCCGACCCATAATCCCGCGGTGGAGGACTCGATGGCGGACACCGGAATGTCCACCTCGGTGAAACTAAACGAGTCGGTGAATTGCAGGATGCCCGCAAACAAGGCCCCCGGGCCGCCGCTCATCAGCGTAGCGGTTGAGGCCCAGGACCACGACCAAGTCGGAACCGTTCTGCCCCTGGGGCGCCAGCGTCCAGGAGGACACGTGGCGCAAGGGCAGGTTAGTATAGCCGTAGGTCAGGTTGGTGGTGTTCAAAGCACCGCGAATCAACAACGGCGGCGGACCCACAATCGGGGCTTGGCCGGCCGGCGGGGTCTCGGAAACCAGCAGCCGCAAGTTCACGGTCACGTTCGAGACGCAGGTGTTCTGCAGATGAAAGCTATACTGGCTCAGTGAGTCGCCAAAGCTCGCGCCGCCCGCCGATTGCAGCGCTACCGTAAACGGCCCGAAGTAGTTGTTAAAGACCGTGCCGGAGCGAATCCAAACGGCTTGTCCCCGGGTGACCGGCGTGGTGTGCAGCGCGAACAATTGGACCGGATTGGTTGGACCCAGGTTGCCGCCCGGATATTGAAAGATCTGCGCCAAGCTCTGGAGCGTTGGGGCCAGGGACAGGAAGCTGTCATACATGGGGGGATTGTTCGGCACCGTCGGGAAGCCGATGAAATTCAGTCCCGAGGTGGTCCAGTTGTACTGGGGTGCGGCGGGTACGCCCTGGAGGCGCCAGGTGTAGTTCGTGGCCGCCGCCGAATAGACCAGGTACGCTGAATTGGGCGCCAGCGCGTTGAAGGTGCTCGGAATGCCGAGACCTAAGCGGGCCCAAACTGCCCATTGGCTGTTGGGGACCACCGGAGTTTGGGGGCTGGTCACGAACTGCATGGTCGGCGCGGTTTGCCAAAGCCAAATCTGGGTGATGGGATTGCTGGGATCACCGCCCACAAGCTGATCCAGTGTTTGATACGACGCATCCACATGCAGGAACACGGCCGTCCACCCTGGTTTGATCAGAATGGATTGGGTAAGCCATTGGGCCTGGCTTGAAAACGCCATCGTCATCGTCAACGCGATAAGTATTCCGAATTTCGATTTCATGGTTTGCGGTAGAAATACCAGGTGGGCTGAGGATTCAAGCTTTGCAGCGAAGGGACGGGCACGCCGCTGGCCAGGCCCCCAAAAACCAGCAACACACTGCCGGACCACGCCGCCGTCGCACTGCTGCGGGCCTGCGGATTTCCGGCTCCGCTCAGGGCGCGCCATTTGCCCGCCGCCGGATCGTAGGCCGCCCCATCGGCCAAGGTCCCTAAATAGGCCTCTCCGCCGAAGACGAGCATCTCCTGGCCTGACCAGACCGCGGCGTGGGCGCTTCGCGCGGTGGGCCCGTTGTTGAGGTTAATGGGAGACCAGGCATTTGCCAGCGGATCGTAGGCCGCGCCGTCCGCGAGAAAGTTGCCGCCGCTTTGCCCGCCCCACACCAGCATTTTCTGCCCGGTCCACAGAGCCGAGTGCCCGCTGCGGCCGGTTGGGGCGTTGGCGGGATTGATCGTCACCCAAGCGGTTGGCACGCCGATCCTGCCCAGAAACAATTGTGCGCCGGTGTTCAACGTCCCCGTTTGATCCTGTCCGCCCCAAACCAGCAGCCGCGTTCCGGTCGAGACGACCGTGGCGCCAAAGCGCGGGCTGGGAGCGTTGGTCAATGTCATCGCCGTCCATTGGTCGGCCACCGGGTCGTACCAGGCGCCGTCGCCCAGCACACCAAGGCTGTTTCGGCCACCCCACACGACCATGCGGCTTCCGGTCCACCCCGCCACGTGCCCGATGCGGCCGCTCGGCGCGCCGTTGGTCGAAAGCGCCGTCCACACCTGGTTGCTGGGATCGAAACGACCTCCAGTATTCACATAATGTCCCCCGGAAGCCCCGCCCCAGACAATCATTTCCTGCCCGGTCCATATCGCCGTGTGCTGATTGCGCGCCGCAGGCGCATCCGCCTCGGCAATCGCTTCCCATAGGTCCAACTCCGGGCGATAACCGGCGCCCGCACCCGAATCAATACCCGCCCCGAGGCTGCCACCCCAAACCAATAATTGCTGGCCCGTCCAAACGCCGGCTTGCCCGGCCGCCGCTGCCGGCGCATTCGCCGCCGAACTGGTGAACCAGCCAGGGGCGGCAATGCTCGTAATCAACTGAAAACCCAAGCTCTGCAGGGCCGCGTCCTGGGGATCCGTTGAGGCCGCCGTCAAACCGGAGGGAACCGAACCATTGACCTGGTTGGAAACGGTGGTGAGCTGGCTGGCCAGGGCCGCAACTTGCGCCGTCAATCCCTCGACCTGCGCCGCCAGGGCCGCGGTGAGGGCGGTCGCGGTATTGGCCGCCAGCTTGGCAGTGGTGATGGTCCCGTCAGGGACATTCGCCGCCATCATGGCATAAGGCGCCGAGGCCAGCGGTTGGTCCGGCGCCAGTTGTTGAAGGTGGTGCGTGCCGTCGCTGAACCAGATGCGCAACTGCACCGGCCCGTTGGTAAAAACCGAGGCGGGCAGCGCCGCCATGCCGGCCAGGCTTGTGTCGCCAAGAGAAACCGAGAACAGCCCGCCGTTCACCGCCACGGCGACGGTGATGTCGGGTTGGCCGTCGCCGTTGTTGTCCGCCGAGTTCCTCCAGTAGGTCTGCGTGCCATCCCCGCTGATCAGGGCAAACTTGAACTGGCCGCTCCCGCTAAAAGGAACCCCGCTGACCAGAACGCGCCCCTGGTAATTCAACAAATCAGGCACTTGGCCCCGGGCCTCCGGCGTCAGCGCGGCTGCGATTACGACGGCCAGGGACAGTAGAAACCCGAGGGACAGCGCCCTCTCGACCCGGTGCGGCAACGCAAGGCTAAAAGCCCGCGCCCGGGAAACGCGCCCTGCGCTCATGGGGGCTGGAGCGCTCGGAAGGCTCGCATTTGCCCGCCCCACGGCCAAAACCTTTTTGGTCATACCACTCACAATGCCAGTCAAACCGACCCAGCTTCCTTTCCAACCCCTCCTCGTCGGAGGGGTCAAGAAGCTGCAATAATCGCTACCATAACATATCTTTTTCCCAATGCAAGGAACATCCTTTAGCTTAAGCCTTGACACTGAGGGGGCGGGGTGGTCCGATTCGGTGTGATTGTCGCCCGGAGCATTATGAATTGGAGCAGCCCATCCCGACCGCGCGCGCCGGCGGCGGCCAGCTTCCTTTGCCTCCTGGTTGGACTCATCAGCCTGTGTTCAGCCGGGTCCGCCGCCGCGGGGTCCCCTGCCCTGTCCGGCGATCTCTCACCCGGCGCCCTGGCCCTTTCCCCGGATGGGGAATCCCTTTACGTTGCCTGCGCCACGGCGAGGCAAGTGTTGATCTTCAACAGCTCACGGCGGGCGGTCACGCGTCGTTTGACGGTCCCAGGCGCGCCTTCGGGGCTGGTCCTCTCGCCTGATGGCCAGGGCTTGTTCGTGACCTGTGCCGCCCCGGCCAGCGTGGTTTGCCTGGTCGAACTGCCCGGCGGCAAAGTGCTCAAGACGCTCGCCGCCGGCCACACGGCCCTGAGCCCGGTGCTGAGTGCGGACGGCCAGGCGCTTTTCGTCTGCAACCGGTTCAACGACGCGGTATCGGTGTTCGACCTCAGGCAGGACAGGGAGGTGGCGCGAATCGGCGTGGCGCGCGAGCCGTTTTCGGCGGCGCTCACGCGCGATGGCCGGTTTTTGCTCGTGGCCAATCATCTGCCCAAGGGGCGCAATGACGTGAGCTACGTCGCCGCAACGGTGAGCGTCATTGATGTGGCGCAGCGCAAGGTGGTCAAAGAGGTCCGCCTGCCCAATGGCAGCATCAACCTGCGAGACCTCCGCGTCTCGCCGGACGGCAAGTATGCCGTGCCTGGCCCAAACCGTAGGCCGGTTCCAGGTCCCGGTGACGCAGCTTGCGCGGGGCTGGGTCAACACCAGCGTGCTCACGCTCATTGACGTGGCCAAAATGGAGGTGCTCAACAGCGTGGTCCTGGACGACGTGGACCGCGGGGCCGCCAACCCTGGGGGCAGCCTGGTCGGCAGATGGCCGGCGGCTCTGCGTTACGCACGCCGGCACGCATGAGCTGAGCATCATCGATTTTCCCGCCCTGTTGAAAAAGCTCGAGGCGCTGCCCGCCACCGCACCCCCAGCCGTAGTGAACAGCGACGCCGCCTCACGTTGCGCCGCCGACGTGCCCAACGACCTCTCATTCCTCTATGGCCTGCGCCGCCGCATCAAGCTCAATGGCAATGGTCCCCGCGGGTTGGTCCTTGCCGGCTCGCGCGCCTTTGTCGCCAGTTACTTTTCCGACAGCCTGGACGTGGTGGACCTTTCCGCTCCAGAGCCTGCCGCCGAGGACATCCCGCTCAATCCCGGCCACGCGCTGACAATCCTTCGCCGGGGCGAAATGTATTTCAACGACGCGACGCTCTGTTTCCAGGGCTGGCAAAGCTGCGCCAGTTGCCACGACGATGATGGGCGCGTCGACGCCCTCCACTGGGACCTCATGAACGACGGCATCGGCAATCCCAAGGACACCAAGAGCCTGGTCTGGGCCCACCGGACCCCGCCCTCGATGAGCCTGGGCGTCAGGGCCAACGCCAGCGTCGCCGTCCGAAACGGCATCCAAAACTCCCTGGCCAGCGTCCAACTGGAGGAAGTGCCCCAGGCCATGGACGAGTGGCTCAAATCCCTCGAGCCCGCCCCCAGCCCGTACCTGGTCAACGGCCGGCCTTCCGAGGCCGCCCGGCGCGGCGAGGTTGTCTTCAAGAGTCCGGCCGTTGGGTGCGCCAACTGCCACGAACCGCCGCTCTTCACCGATTTGCGCTCCTACGATGTCGGAACGCAGAACCCCTTCGACAAAGAAGCCAGGGATTTCGACACCCCCACCCTCCGCGAACTCTGGCGCACGGCTCCCTACCTCCATGACGGCTCGGCCCCCACCCTGCGCGACGTCGTCACCACCTGCAACCCCAAGGACCAGCACGGCAATACCTCCCATCTGACTCCGAGCCAGGTGGACGATTTGACGGCTTATTTGTTGTCGCTCTAGTCGGACCTCGGCTCATAAGTAAGCCGGCATCCGAGGGTTGAGGGTTCGAGGGTTCGAGGGGCCGCGCTTCGTTCCCTCGCCCCTCGCCCCTCGACACTTGCCTCTGAATACGTTTGAACTGCCGTCTAGTGTGGCCTGGTCGCCGGCGGCTGCCAGTCCAGGTGCCAATAGCACTTCCAGAGATTCTCAAGCTTCATCAACTCCACGTGGCCGTCGGTCATCCCCATCTCGATCGCCCCCGGCAGCGGTCGGCTGAGGAGGACCTTGCGCGGCGCCGCCGAGGGAGGGCGGCCCCAGTGCCGGGCAATGGTGCAGCGCCCGAGCTCGCTTTGGCGATCGTAGAGCGAGCGGCCATTGTAAAGGTCCGTGCAGGGCAGGTCCGTCTCCCAGGCCCAGAGGTCCACCCAGTTCTCATCGAAAAAACCGGTGTCGCACCGGGCTTTTGAATCATTGATGGACGGACGAAAATAAACTCCTGGCCCTCCGCGTAGTCGCCGTCCACCTTGCCGTCCGAATAAAGCCATCCGTTGTAACCGTAACTCCCGGAGAACCTCGTGCTCCCGTCAAAAGTCCAGCGGACCCAGGCCTGGGCGGCGGTCCCCTGTCCGTTGTCATGCCGGGGCGGGAGCTTCCGCAGGGGAGCGGAGGGACAAATCCGTATCGCCTGCTGTTTGGCATAGTAATCCATCAGCGACCCCATCCACGTCCCGCCCGGGTAGGCCGGAACGTCATAGCCTGCATGACGCCCCGCGTTGTCCGAGGTACATGAAACTGGCCACCGACAACTGCCTGAGGTTGCTGACGCATTGGATTTGCCTGGCGCGCAATTTGGCCCCGCTCAAAGCGGGGAGCAGCAGCGCCGCAAGAATCCCAATGACAGCAATGACCACTAACAGTTCCAAAAGGGTGAACGCCTGGCGTCCAGGACGGCTCATTGGCCTGCGATCTGAAGGCGCCCGCTCAGAGGCTCGGTCGCTGGAGCAAGTGAGGTTCATAGGTTTACCAGATGCGCATAACGGCCCAGCGCAAGCTGCCGCCGGAGCCGCAGCAGGCCGCGGCAATCCGCCCAGGCGGTGGACAGCACGCGGACGCGGCTGTCCGCATCCTCGGTCCAGGTCACGGGCAAGTCGAGAATCCGGTAGCCGCTCTTCTCGGCGACTATGAGCAACTCGGTGTCAAAAAACCACCCGGTATCTTCGATGACCGGGAGCAGACTCGATGCGGCTTGCCGGGCGATGGCCTTGAAGCCGCATTGGGCGTCCGAAAACCGCGTTTGGAACAGGCGCTTCACCAGCCAGTTGTAGGCCCGCGAGATGAGTTGCCGCCGCCAAGACCGCCGGGTGAGCGAGGCGGGCAGCAACCGGGAACCAGTGGCCAAATCAAAATCGCCGGATGCCACTGCCTCAACGAGCGGCGCGAAGGCGCTTAGGTCCGTGGACAAATCCACGTCCATGTAGCTGAGGACATCCGCTGTACCTGACTCCACACCTGCTTGAGCGCGCGGCCCCGGCCTTTCACGCCCAGGTGGACAACGCGCAAGTTTGGATACTCCTCCGAGAGACTGGTGGCAATGGCAAACGTGAGGTCCTCGGAGCCGTTGTCGGCAACCGTGACCTCAAAGTCAAACGCGCAGTGGACCTCGAGGTAGGTATAGAGCTTCCCTATGCTCTCAGCCAACTGGGCCTCTTCATTGAAAACCGGGATGGTCACCAGAACTCTCATTGGGGGCCTCCCACTCCGGGCTCGGCCAGGGCTGCCGACCCGCAGGTCGTCGGGCGATGCCGGGCCCAGAGGCCCAGAACGACCCACTCGATGGCCAGCGCCACCGCCACGGCCAACACCTCCCCTGGGACGGGCTCCCGGCCGAACAGAAACGGACAGCATGAGAAGCCCGACGCAAACTGCATCAGGGCCGCGATTGCCCAACCACGCGGCACAGCCACAGCATAGACCAGGGCCAGGACATCGGCGGGAAAGAAATACCGCTCGTGCATGCCCGGAAGGAGGAACGGCGGAAACAGCACGGACACCAGCGCCGCGCAAACCAGCCAATCCGACGGGCTTTGGCCTTCCCTCGGACCCTTCTTCATCCACAGCACATAGAGGCCAACGGCCCCAACCGTGAGCAGGACCCCGGCAGTCCAGAGCGGACCGGACTCCGAAAGCGAAACCCACTGATACCAGTTGGGCGCACCCAGCGTCAGGCCTGGCAGATTCTTGACCATCGCCCAATGTCCGAGCACCTGGAGCACGGGTCTTCCGGCGAGCATTGAGGGCAGCCCGCAGGCCGCATAAACGGCCGGTGGAGCCCAGACCCACTTCCATGGCAGCCGCCCAGCGGCCAGCAACCCCAACAACAGAGGACACCAAAAGATGGCCTGCGGCTTGAGCGAGCACGACACGCCAAAAGCCACCATGGCGGCGGCGAAGCGGCCATCGAGCAAATAGAGCAGCGAGGCCAGGAACCCGGCGCTGTACATGACATCACACTGGCCCCAGAGCGCTGTTGAGCACTACCGTCGGCAGGAACAGGAACGCGGCCAACGCCGCCCAGGCCATTCGCGGACGGTTGGGACGGATTTTCCGCGCCAGGCGCCAAACATACCACCCGGCCAGGTAGTCGCAGCCGATCGAGAGCAACTTGACCGCGTAAAGCTTCGGCAGCGGCAGCATCGTGCTCAGCGACAGCAGCGTAAGGTACAGCGGCGATTGGTTCGCCACGTCCACGGTCAGCAGGCCCAACCCATTCCACCGCCCGTGCTCGACCAAAAAGTCATACCAACGGCCCAGGAAGGCCCGATAGTCGTCGCTTTCGAAGTCGAACAGACCCAGCCTGAGGACGAGCGACGCGAGAAGAGCTCCCCACAACCAATTCATTCTCAAGCCTGGCTTCTGCGCCGGCCTCGCGGTGATTTCGGTGCGGGCGCCAGACCTTTCTTCTATCGACAGCTTGGGCATGATCAGGCGGAGGCCAGTCGGGCCTCTGGGCCACTTGGGCCTTTCGGTGCGCTACCTTCCTTCGGAAGTCTGCGCCACAGCCAGGCGACACCCCCGATGAGAATCGCATAGAAAATCGCGACCGAGAGGTGCGGCGACAACCCCATCAGCGTTCCCAGGTTTGGCGCAAGCTCCCCCTCCAGCAAGAGGGGAATGTGGAGCTCGGTGAGTGGGTTGTAGTAGTCGGCGGGGGGCGAGGCGTCCGTGAGCGTGGCCAGCGTGGTGATGAGGACGGAGTAGGCCGCCAGTGTCATCCCGACACGCGGAAACCGCTGAACGCCCAAAGCACAAGGCAGCGCCAGCAATGGCAAGACAAGCGCGAGGAATCGCGGACCCAATGTCGGCCCTGCCTGCCAGTCCCAGGTCCGCCCGGAAATGACGATGATCTGCAACAAAGGGACGCCGTACGCCAGCCAGAAGAGGCGTCGATCGGTCTGCGCCAGCTTCCAATAGCCCAGGCCCGCCATGAGCAAAAACGGAGTCCAAAAGAACAGGCCCCGCGTGGGGCTAAGAAGCAGGTTGTAAGCTGTGTCCGGGTTCGGCCATTTTATCCCATAGAGTCCATTCCGCATTGGTGGGAAAAACGTGTTGAGGGTGTACGGGAGGACAAGAGGGTTCCTGAAACAGGCCCAACTGTAAAGCGGGATCAGCAGGAGGGGCGGCAGGGCGGCAAGGCAAAATGGGATGGCCCGCCGCCACCCTTGTGACGCCGACCACAGAAAAAGGCCAGCAACCACGATGCCCGCGGTGTATTCGCTCGCCAGCGCCCACCCACAGGCAAATCCCGCCAGCAAATCCCATCGCCTCGCGGTGGCCCACTGTCTCAATCCGCAATCCGCAATCCGCGCTCCGATTTCGGAGCTCCGCACTCCGCGCTCCGCACTCCGCGCTCCGCACTCACCCCGCCTTGCCATCGCCCACAGGGCAACCGCAACCAGTCCCACCACCAGCGCATGAGAGAACATCATCGTGGCGTACGGCAGGGGCGCCGCTCCAAGAAAAATCGCCAGTGTCGTCACCAGGGCGGCTCTTGGCGTCGCCTGCTTCGACAGCCAGGCGAAGAGCAACCCCGCTCCCAACGCCGCAATGATGCCGATAGAACCGACGCAAGCGATCCAGCTTGAAACCAACCAGCCGGTTTCCGACTCAAGCTTGACGCCGGCCGCTCTGAGCGCCAGCGCGCCCGCCGCAAAGGCAGGCCAGGCCAGCACAGCGGTTCCAGGCGCCTTATCGCTATAGAAGTGATCATGGTATTTAGCCTTGTCCGAGGTGTTCACGTGGTAGGCGTCTATGCTGATCCTTCCATTTGCAAGGGCGTGCAGGAGGTCCAGTCTTGATATGGGCGTTGGGCAGCGTGAAGGCTCCTGGTGCGTAAAAGATGATGCAAAAAGGACCACGCAGCAGACACCGACGCGCGCAACATTCATCCTGCCTGACATCTTGGGCCTCGGTTTCAACCGGTTGTGCTCGCGCCAGTGGCGGTGGCCCGGGCGTCAAGCGCCCGACGCTCCCTCCACTGAGCGAGCAGGGCGGCGTAGCTACCCAGCAGCAGGTAGGCCAGAATGACCTTCATGATGTTGTCGACTCGCCCCGACTGAATATGGAGCATGTCGGTCAGGGTGCCAAGGCAGCGACAGCCCTGATGCCACCCCATGAACCACAACCCCAGCCGGTAAACCAGAAGCTCCGTGGCGAACCACGCGAGGAGGACCATGCCCAGCCTCCCCTTTGTCTTGGAGAAACAGAGGAAAGCGATCAGCAACTCCGCGGCTCCAGCGACCAAGAGCAGCTTGCGAAAACTCACGCCGAGGATTGGATCGGCAGCCTCAAGCGCGCGGGAAGCGCCCGCGGCACTGACCACCTTTGCTAAACCAGTGAGGGCCAAGGCCGCTCCTGCCGTGGGCGCAAATGACCTCCGAAGCCGGGCGCTCAAGGCCGAGCTATGCCGGCGGCAGCACAGGGAATCGGCAATTGTCGCCGCCGACACCTCGTCCGATTTCATAAGCACGCACAACGCCACGAAGTGACATCGTTTCCTGGAAGGGCGCCTGGCCCGAAGGTCAGCTCACTTCACTTCGGCTTCCTCCTGGCCAGGAACAGCAAGGGCCCCGCTGATAGCAAAACCATAGCACAAAGCACCACGGATGAATGTCTCTGCCGAACCTGTTTCGACAACAGGCACAGTTTCCTGGCCTCCTCCACTGAAGCCCAACGCACGCCATTCCGAACAATGTACATCGAGCTTTCGATGGGCGGTGTCGCATGGGCCAGGCGCTGGTCAATAACCATGGTCATACCTTTCGCTGTAGGCAGCAATGCCCTGCGCGAGCAAAAAGGCCGGACCGCAGTGACCGTTGCCACCGCGTGTTTGCAGATCCGGTATGTCGGGGCCGACTCGCCCGGCAGGATCGCGCCGGGAGCGAAACCCCAGCTAACTCTCTCCTCAAACACAAAGCCGCTCGCTGTCACTATTTCCCCTACGTTCGTCACGCCCGTTGCCACGTATGTGGCATTGGTGAGTTGACGGAGCCCCAGATAAACCACGCTCAAAGGCAGCGAACCTGGCCCGTTGATGAGCTCCCATTTCGCCTCGCGCCTCGGTGTCGGATCGACCGTCACTGACGCGTTAGAGTCAAAAACAGGCGTGAGCCAGTTTGTGGAAGGGTGCTCGAAGTAACAGCCGGAGGCAAACATCAGCCAAAGGTGGCACACGAAATACTCCTCCGTTTGACCGACCGGAACACTGTTGGAGACAATCGAGGCCACGTTCCAGTCCAGGGCTGGGCGGTGATGCGCGATCACGCTCTCGTGGGTTAGGTGGCCCTCCACCTCGTATATCTCCGCGCCGTTGGCGCATGCGGTTTCGCGTACGATCGCTTTTCCATTGTCGTCCTGATCGACTGTGTGAATCAGCCAGGAGCAACCCTTGACAAAAACCGTGAACGTGCCTCTCTTCGCCGACTGGACGCTGCCATCATGCCAGAATATTGTTTGCACAATCTCGCCGTCCACCTCGTATTCCGCGGCAACTGCCCTGATGGCTGCGCTTAGAAGCAGCCATAGAAGTGCGCGCCGCGCTAAATGCCCAACCGCGCCTTGTAGGGTCGCCTGGGAATCTAGATGCTTAGGAAACATCCAAGCCCGGGAGGTGGGCTTCCGTGGATGGCCGCTGGGACAGGCAATCAACACACCGGCCGCTCCATCGGCAGCTCGCGGCGTCTGACCGTCCATTGGGTTTCCGTAGAGTTTCACGAACACTCATTTACCCGGCCTCAGGCCTGTCATGGCCTCCAGTGCGGATCGAATCCGCTCTTTCCTCTTCTGATCACTTTCTTTTTCCAGAAGCGCCTGCAGGCGCAATCGCGTCACCTTCAGGCCCTTCGATTGACTGGCAAACGGAAATGCACCTAGCGGCTGTGCTCGTATCCTCCGTGTTCATTATCCTATCCAGCAGCGCGCGAATCGCAGGTGCGCCAATTTTCTTCAGCGCCTCAGTCACGGGAAACCCCAGTTCCTCGAGCTCTTCCTGGGAAATGCGGGCATTCATGAATCCCCCGCGCGTAACTTCATCCCACTCCCAATGCTGTGCCAGAAGGGGAGCGGCCTCGGACGCACGGTACTCACCGAGGACAATCACCGCAGCCACCTTGACCTTGTCAGAATTAGTGCCGTCCAGTATCGCCATCAACTTCTGCACTAAACGCCTCCGTTGGTCGTCCAACTCCACTGCCGCAGCCAGCCTGGTACTCCTGTTGGTCGAAACGAGAGACTGGAGAACCTCCTCTTCTGCCATCTCCTGCGTTGGCTTCCGGCCCTCCACTGGCGCGCCCTGACCATAGGCTTCATGCCGCAGCACCAATAACGCCAGTGCCGCCACTATCAACCCCTGTCGCCACGATTCCATTGTGTTTGCCTTCGTTGATGCCGGGCTCTACCACTACCAGTTTGAACTGCCCCAAGTCGTTGGCAGAGGGGGATTTCCCGAACCGGCGGTGCATGGTGAGGCGGTCAAGGTGTTCGTAAGATATGTAGCTCTCACATGAGAATACCAATAGCCTGGGCTTGAGGCCTTCGCGCCGTTGTTCATGTAGATATAGTTAGTGAAATTCGCGGCATTGCCTTCGAAGCCCACCGCACCAACCCGCTCGCCGACGCCGCACTCGTCGATCGCGAAAATCATATCGCTAGCGGGTTGCGGTTGTTGGTACTTTGTGCCAAACTGATAAGGGTCATTTCCTGAGTGATAAGTGCCCGGCGTGTTAGTTGAAACGGTAGTAAGGTTAGTTCCATTCGCGGTTCCGTCTGACGACCAGATGTAACCCGCGTAGACTTGGGGGTCGAACGTAAATACATTGCCAACTAAATTGCCGATGCCAGAAGGCCTGAGGGTGCCGATAATTTCAATCTGGTTCATGGCGACCAATAAAGGGCTGATAGTAGCCACCATAGGGCCAGCGTTTGTTGTATTGGTGCTGAATGCGGATGGAAAGGTAAGTTTGTCTAGCGCCGCCAGCGGGCCGTTAAAGTTATAGCCAATGTAGCCCCAGAATATCCAGACGGTGTAGGGAGGGGTCGTAAAATTGCAACCGCTCGCCGTCACGGCGGACGGCCCTGACACAGAAGTGGCGGGATATGTCGCCGTAAGATTATTAGCTGATGGAGTGGCGCCCGACCAACTGACCAGGGTGGCTGCCGTAGCCGTGTTCGGAGTCATGTTGAGTCCAAAGGTCACAACATCGCCAGGTGTGGAAGAAAGCAGCGCCGCGTAGTCCCTGTTCGTATCGGCATACAGGTGTGTCCACCCCGATCCGGCTGGCCCAGCAGCCGGCGTGATATCCGTCAGCTTAACAACCGTGAGCGTGACAGGAGAATTTGTAAAGACATCGCCGCAGTTATCGGAGGCGGTAACCTGTACGGTGCCCGCTTTTGTTGCGGTGAAAAAACCACTCCAGGTGCCATTCCAGTTGTTCGTCAGGGTAACGCTGGTGCCATCTTCCTTGGCCAAAGGGTTGGGGTTCTCTGCGCAACTGACAGGGACAATGACGGTGATAGCCTGACCCAAGCAGGCAGGATTCGGGGAAACGGTTAGGAAGTTAGTCGTCTGTGCGGGGGCCGATGTGGTGGGGGATGTCCAAGCCGCTAGCATGAGCAGCGCCCGGCCCAGCAGCGTAATGACTGAATCACCGGCATGAATCGTCTTCCTCTGAGTGCGGCGGAAAGGTCTTGAAACGATTCGGCTCATATATTGGTCCTCTCGATTTACGCGAATTCAAACAACAATAAATAGCGCGGGCCTCAGCAAACGGACCGTTCACGTGTTCTGCGGTTTGGCGCTCTTGCCTGCGCCTGGCTTCGCAACCCAGCCGGCGCCACGCCGCGTCTGGTACGCCTAATTATCCCTTGCGTGTCGCCAAGGGCTGCCCGTTTTTACCAAACCAGGCCAGGAGCGTCAAGAGCGGCGCATACCCATTTATTACCTAGTGCTCACAGGCTCGGCCCGGTTGCCGCGGCTTGAGTGCCACAGAGCGCACCCAGGAATGTACGCCTCGCCTGCTCGCGACGGTGTACGCCGAGCTTGCGGTAAATGCTGAGCAGGTGGGCCTGCGCCGTGCGCGCGGAAATCCCGAGGGAGTCGGCGATCTCCTTGTCCGGCAGGCCCTCAATTAGAGCTCCGAAGACGGCCCACTCCTGCGTGGAGAGCGGGCCGAACGCGGGCGTGCGCCCGGCCCGGCGCAGGGCCTCAAGCAGGCTGTTCTCTGCCTGGGCGCACAGCGCAGGCGCGCCCCGCATGGCTCTCACAAGCAGGTCGGCGATGTTGCGGGGGGCCGCCGGTTTTGCCAGGTAGCCGTCGGCGCCTGCCAAGACTGAGAGCAAGACGACCCTGGGCTCAGAGCGCGCCGTGTGCACGACAATGGGCGAGGCGAGCAACAACCGTTTCAGCCGCCAGGCACATTCGATCCCGGAGATGTCTGGCAACGCGATTTCCATGAGGATAGCGCAGGGCGGATTGAGCGGAATGGCCTCGAGCAGCTTCGCGGCCTCTGAGATAGGATTCAACGATCCAGCCCCAGGCGAGATCATCGAGGGCGGCGCGGAGCGCGCAATGAACGCCCTGGTCCCCGTCAACTACAGCGATGCGCGCATGGCGTGCCGGCGGGCAACAATTCCGCCCGGCCTGGCAGGCCTGCGGACACTTGAGGTCTGCCCCCCGCCCTGGCGCCGGAGACCCGCGCGCCGCGGCGCCGTCGCCCAACGCGCCGTCTTCCGGATGACCGTTTCCCGGCGCCCTGACGTCCGCTCCACAAGCCAAGCGTTTCTCAGGGGTGCCCGAAACAAAGGTCCTCTCGTTTCTTCCTGCCGACGGCCTCTCCATAGCCGCCGCCGAGATTACGCAGGGCGGCCCATCATGTCGAGCACAGATTCAGGCAACTTTACGACAGTTCGATTTGTTTTGGGAAGGCCGGGCAAAGCCGCGAGCTTTCCACCGGGTGGGGGGTGCCGCGGGCCAGGAATCTCATGGCGCCAGATGACGCGCATAGGCGCAAGGTAGAACCGCGGTGAGAGGAGTGCAACCTCCAAGAGCGGGTTTGCACGCGTGTGGCCCTGCCAATTTCGACCAACTGCGGCGCCTTGGGCGCCGGGCATGTCCCGAGGCGTGAAGCATCCATTTTGGACATTCTCACGGCGGGTTGGTAGATTGGCCTTCACGATGGCCGAGATTGTCCTGAGCACGCTCAATGCGAAGTATATGCACGCGGCGTTCGGCCTGCGTTATTTGCTGGCCAACCTCGGGCCGCTGCGGCCCAGAGCGGCCATCGTGGAGTTCGACATCCACCAGCGGGCGGTGGACATTGTAGAACAACTGCTGGCGCGCAATCCGCGCATCATCGGGTTGGGCATCTACATCTGGAATGCCGCGCCCGCCGCCGAAGTCGTTGCCACACTCAAGCGGCTGCGGCCGGACATCCTCGTTATTCTTGGCGGGCCGGAAGTGAGCTACGAGGTTGAGGAGCAACCGATCGCGCAGTTGGCGGACTACGTCATCACCGGCGAAGCGGACTTGAGGTTCGCCGAGGTCTGCGGCCGGCTGCTGGCGGGCGAGCGGCCCGGAGGCAAGGTCATTTCGGCCGAACCACCGGATTTTTCCCGGCTCGTCCTGCCTTATGACGATTACGATGCGGAGGACGTGGCGCACCGAATCATCTATGTGGAGGCCTCGCGCGGGTGCCCTTTCACGTGCGAGTTCTGCCTCTCCTCTCTCGACATCCCGGTGCGGCAGGCCCCGTTGTCCGTCTTGCTCGAGCACCTGGGGCGCCTGCTCGAGCGCGGCGTTCGGCAGTTCAAGTTCGTTGACCGCACCTTCAACCTCGACATCGCCGCCAGCAGGGAAATTCTGGAATTTCTCCTCGAGCGCTATCAGCCGGGCCGCTTTTTCCATTTCGAGATGATTCCGGACCGGCTGCCCGGACCGCTGCGCGAGGTGATTGCAGAGTTTCCGCCAGGCGCTCTTCAAATCGAAGTGGGCATCCAAACCTTTAACGAGGAGGTCGGCGCCCGGATTGGGCGCCGGCAGAATTACCAGCGGTTGGAAGAGAATCTCCGCTTTCTCCGCCGCCACACGGGGGTGCATGTTCACGCAGACCTGATTGCAGGTTTGCCGGGCGAGACCCTCGAGAGTTTCTCGGCGGGATTCGACCGCCTGGCGAGGCTTCGAGCCGCAGGAGATTCAGGTGGGCATCCTCAAGCGGCTGCGCGGCGCGCCGATAGCCCGGCATGACGCCGAGTGGCAGATGGTATATAACCCGCACCCGCCTTACGAAATCCTGCAGAACAAACTGCTTGACTTCGCCACGCTGCAGAACCTGCGCCGCTTCGCCCGCTACTGGGACCTTGTGGGCAACAGCGGCAATTTCCTGGAGACGGCACGGTTAATCCGGAGCCGGGTTGGGCCGGTCTCCCGCTCCCCCTTCCACAGCTTCATGCAATGGACCCAATGGCTGCACGCTCGCGTGGGCCGCACTGACGGGATTGCGCTGGTTCGCTTGATGAAGCTGCTCTTCGACTACCTGGCCGGCGAACTCAAGCTGGACCCCAGGACGGTCGCCGAGTCGATGTGGCGCGATTACCAACGCGGCGGGCGGCGTGACCGGCCCGGCTTCCTCAACGACCACCTGCCCGTCCTGCCGCTACGGCCTCCGCCGCCGTCGCCCCGCCCCTTGGTCCCCAAGCGCCAGGCGCGGCACAGGGCGGCGCAGGCGTGAGGGGCGAGGGGCGAAGCGCGGCGAAGCCGCAACCGAAGAGGCGATAACCGCGGAATACGCGGAAGGAGAACCGGCCCGCCTCGGAATTCCGCGCATTCCGCCCTGCTATACATAAGAGTTTTCGCAACGTGCGCAAACTAAGGCGGCGTAAATAAATAAAGGTATCAACTTCTGAGAATCGTGGTATGATAGCTGCACATGAGTGCCATTGCCGCGCTGACGCAGAAGTTCAGGGCCATTTGGCCACTCCTAAATGAGCGGACCCGGCGCCTTACCGCCGCCAATGAAGCTATGCAGATGGGTTATGGCGGTGTCTGCGTGGTTCACCGGGCTTGTGGCTTGTCCCGCAAAGCCATCCTCAAGGGTATTGGCGAAATCGAGCGGGGCGACTCCTCGCTGGCGGAGCGCATCCGGCGCCCGGGCGCCGGACGCAAGAACCTCACGGTGTTGGATTCCGGGCTGGTGGCGGCGCTGGACGATTTGATTGAGGGCGGAACTCGCGGCGATCCGGAATCTCCCTTGCGCTGGGTCTGCAAGAGCACTCGGACCCTGGCCGAGGAGTTAAGCCAGCAAGCTCATCCGGTGAGCCACATGCGGGTGGCCCAACTGCTGCACGAGCAGGACTACAGTTTGCAGAGCAATCGGAAGCTGGAGGAAGGGGAGGACCACCCGGACCGCGACGCCCAATTTCGGCATATCAACCGGTGCGTGAAGCGGGCCTTGGCGGCGGGGGAGCCGGTCATTTCGGTGGACACCAAGAAGAAGGAACTGGTGGGCAACTACGCCAATAGCGGCCAACAATGGCGTGTGGCGAAACAACCGCAACGGGTCAAGGGGCACGACTTCCCGGGTCCCGAGGTGCCTCGCGCCTATCCCTACGGCATCTATGACTTGGGGCGCAACAGCGGATTCGTAAACGTGGGCACCGACCATGACACGGGGGCCTTTGCGGTGGCCTCGATTCGTGGGTGGTGGCGCTTTGAAGGGCGAAGACTTTATCCTGCGGTCCGGACGCTGTGGATCACCGCCGATGGCGGAGGCAGCAATGGGTGGCGGCTGCGACTCTGGAAACTCGAGTTGCAGGGCTTTGCCGACGAAAGTGGGCTGTGCCTTTCCATCTGCCACTTTCCGCCCGGCACCAGCAAGTGGAACAAGATCGAACACCGACTCTTTTCGTTCATTTCGTCCAACTGGCGCGGTGAACCGTTGCGAGATTACCAGACGGTCGTGAACCTGATTGCCAGCACAACGACGGCCAAAGGATTGACGGTGACCTGCCGGCTGGATCGTCGAAAGTATCCGACGGGTAGAAAAGTCTCACGCGAGCAGATGAAGCAAGTGAACCTAAAGCCTAACAAGTTCCATGGTGAGTGGAACTATACCATCGAGCCTCACGGGTGAACCAACTTGATACCTTTATTTATTTACGCCGCCTAACGTGCGACTGGAAGACGGGGCTGCTTGCGGTGCCAACTGCCGGATCACGCAGAGAACTTTTATGTATAGCAGTGCGGAAACCTTCCCCTTCGGGCGCGACTCCGCTTGCATCCGAGGAGCAACGGACCCGCCAGTCGGGCTTCGGGCGCGTCCAGCCTGGGCGCCAAAGGCCAGCGGAGCCGGTGGGCAGGATGGCCGCCCCTCGGCCTCGGTGGGCGCTTGGCTCGGTGGGTAAGCCCCGGCGGCTAGGCAGCCAGGGCGATCAGTTTGTCGGTGCTGGCCTGCCGGGCCGTCAGCAGGGCGGTGATGATGCGGCGCCCGTCGTCGGTCAGCACATAACGGTGCGTTTTGGAAACCTTGCGGATCAGGCCGTGAGCCCGCAGGTCGCGGTTGCGCAGACCATTGGCAGCAAATTCGCCGCGGTTGACCGCCAGCAGCAGTTGGGCGTCGGCCTCCCCAAACGGGTTAAGGGCGCGACAGCGCCGCCCTTGCCGGCGGGTTGGACGACACACCGCAGCCGCCTCCTGAGCCAGCGGGGTCGAGTCCGCTACCGCCGCCAGGGCCGCCAGGTAGCGGTCCACGCCGGCCGAAGAACTCTTCGGCAGCCTCATCGAGGCGCACCATTATTTGGCTTATACCCAGCCGGTCGTTCAAGCAGTTGTGGGTTTACCCGCTACGGCCGGACTTTCGCCGCCAGCTTTGCGGAGGGGGCTATGGCTCAGGGCAGCGGTCCGGAGGTCGTCGCCCTGAGCCCGACCCAACTGGAAGAGTTGTTGGTCAAGCTGGCCGGGCTCTTGCCGGCGGAGACTTACCAACTGGTGCAAACGCTCTTGCGGACCCTCCAATGGGTCATGGGAGTGCTCGAAGCCAAGAACACCACCCTGGGCCGACTTCGGCGGATGATTTTCGGAGCCCAGACCGAGAAGAGCCGCAACCTGCTGGCTCAAAGTGACGCCGCCGCTGCCAGCGCCAAAACGCCAGACCCCAAGCCCAAAGCCAAAGGGCACGGGCGCAAAGCCGCCCAGGATTATCCGGGAGCCAAGCGCCTGCCGGTGCCTCATCCCAAGCTGCGCCTTGGGGACCTCTGCCCCAAGTGCCTCAAAGGCAAACTCTACCTGCTCAAGACCCCAGCCCGGATCGTGCGCATTGCCGCCCAGCCTATGTTTAGCGCGACGATCTTCGAACTGGAACGGTTGCGTTGCGCTTTGTGCGGAGCCCTCTTCACCGCCGCCCCGCCGCCGGAGGCTGGGCAGAGCAAATACGATCCGAGCTGTGGCGTCATGTTGAACCTGCAGCGCTTTGGGGTGGGCCAGCCCATGTATCGCACCGACAAATGGCAGCACTATCTCGGGGTGCCGCTGGCCGCCTCGACGCAGTGGGAACTGATGGCGGCGGCCTCCAAAACACCCGAAGTGGTCTATGAGGCCCTGATCGAAGCCGCCGCCCAAGCCGAGGTTTTGCACAACGATGACACCCCCATGCGGGTGCAGAGCTTGCGGCGGCAAATCGCCGACGCCCAGGACCCGGACCCGCGCACGGGCATTTTCACCACCAGCATCGTCGCCCGGGTCGGCTCAGTCCCGGTGGCCCTGTTCTTCACCGGCCAGAAGCACGCCGGGGAGAATCTGGACCAACTGCTCCAAAGCCGGGAGGCCAACCGGAGCCAGCCGCTGCAGATGTGCGATGCGCTCGCGCGCAATGAACCCAAGGAGTTCCACACCCTGCTGTGCCATTGCCTCCTCCACGCCCGAAGAAACTTTATTGACGTGGGCCAGAGCTTTCCGGAGGAATGCCGCCAGGTCATCGAAAGCCTGCGGGAGATCTATCGCTTTGAGGCCCTGGCCAAGGAACGGCAGCTCTCGGACCTGGAACGACTGGCCTTCCACCAGGAACACAGCAAACCGGTGATGGACCAACTCCGGCAGTGGATGAAAGAGCAGTTGGAACAAAAGAAGGTTGAACCCAACTCCGGTCTGGGAGAGGCCATCAACTACATGCTCAAACGGTGGGAAACGTTGACCCGTTTCCTCTCGGTCCCCGGTGCGCCGCTGGACAACAACATCGCGGAGCGGGCGCTCAAGATGGCGATCCTTCACCGCAAAAACTCGTTGTCCTATAAAACGCTCAACGGAGCCCGGATCGGCGACATCCACATGAGCCTGATCCACACCTGCGAACTCAACCGGGTCAACCCCTTCGACCACCTCATGGCCCTCGAGCAACACGCCCAAGCGGTGGCACAGGCCCCGACCTGTTGGTTCCCGTGGAACTACCGACAGGCCATCCAAGCGGTCAACAGCGGCTGATTAGCCCGCCCTCGCCCATAGTGGGCGCCCGCGTCCGGCCCCGGCGCCCTGGAAAAGCCGCCCGCCTCCAAGTTTTTGCCGCTACGCACGCTTGCCGAAGCAACACGTGTCTTGCGCGGCAGCAAAATATCTGCGGCATCGTGACAAGTGGATCGGCTGGACCAGCGAGCAACAGCGGCGGCGCCTGGCGCTGGTGGCCAATAACTCGCGTTTCCTGCTTCTGCCGCACCGGACGGTGCCCAACCTGGGTTCGCGGGTACTCAAGCTGGCTTTGGAGCGGCTCAGTGCGGATTGGCAACATAAATATGGGCATCCGGTGCTGGTGGCGGAAACCTTCGTGGATCCCGAGCAGTTCTGCGGCACCGTTTACACTGCTGCCGGCTGGCAGGAACTGGGGTTGACCGACGGGTGGGGCAGGCACGCGCGGGATTATTACGTCAAGCACGGCAAACCCAAGCGGTTGTTCGTACGGGAACTGCGCGCCAACGCCCGGCGCAGCCTCCAGGCCGAGCACCTCAAGCCGGAACTGGCGGCGGTGGAAGACGATGTGCCACCACGCTGCACACAGAAAGTTGGAAAGTTGCGCTCCCTGGCCAGCCATTTCAAGCAGGTGCCCGAGTATCGGGGGCGCATCGAGTCCTATCCGCTGTGGTCGCTCTTGACCATCGTGGCGTGCGCGATGTTGTGTGGAGCTCAGCGCGGGCCCAAGGCTTTGGCCGGTTTCGCCAAAAAGCTTTCCCAAGCCCAACGCCGAGCGCTGGGCATTCGACGCCTTCCCGACGGCTGGTATCCCGCCCCCAGTCAGTCCACCTTCTCGCGCCTGCTGCACGCGGTGAGCCTGGAGGAGGTGGATCGCGCAGTGCTGGAGTTCCAGACCCAGGTGCGAGGCCAGCCGCCCAAAGATGAGCTGGTCGCCCTGGACGGCAAGGAACCCAAGCACGGTGGCGGCCACAGCATCCTCACCGCTGTAGCCGTGCCCAGCCAGTATTATCTGGGCAGCGCGATGGTGGACCAGCAAGACCAACGAGATTCCCGTCGCCCGCCAACTCTTCCGAAAACTGGATCTGGAAGGCCGTTTGGTCTCGCTGGATGCGCTGCACACCCAGACCGAAACGGCTCTGGACGTGGTCCAGGAGCACGGGGCTGACTACCTGCTGACAGTCAAAAATAATCAGCCCGGGATTCACCAAACGATTCAAAAAGCTGCTGCCGGAAATCCCGGCAGCCTTTCCCCCCTCAGGACTCGACGAGCACCGGCACCTGCACCCAGGAACGCAATCGAAGCCGGGATGAAACCCGGATCCTCTGCTCGGCCCCGACCACGCCCGAAGCCGTCTGCTTCCCGGCCGCCGCGCAGGTGGCCAGGGTGCGCCGCCAGACCACCGGGCACAAACCCGAAACGGTCGCCCTGCTGACCAGCGCTTCGCCCGAGCGGTTGAATGCCTCGGCTTGGCTGCAACTCAATCGCGCCGGCTTTCGGGGCATTGAAAACGGCCTGCACCAACGGCTGGATGTTTCTCACGACGACGACCGCTGCCGCGTCCGCCATCCCAACGGCATGGCGCGTGCTGGGCTTGTTCCGGCGCCTGGCCAACAGCCTCTTGATGGAGTGGCGCTCCCGTCAAACCAACCCGCAGTACCTGACCACCACCGATTTTCGCCGTGGACATGGCCGCCGAAGGCCATCGCCGCGCCCTGATCATGGTAATGACCACGAGCCCGGATTTACCAGACCCCCATGAGCTGTTCGACAACCAGTTAAGCAATCTTAGGCCGCCCCACTCCAGCCGCCGACCAGGCCAAAAGGCTGAAGGCGGACTCGCCCAAGTCGAGCCCTCAGCCGCCCAAAAACCAGCCTGGCAGCGACCTCAATCAACGCAGCACAGTCCTTGAAGCCGGCGACCGGCAGCAGGACCGGCCAGTCCGCTGCTCCAGGAGCCTCACTCTCTGCCCCCTTTTCCCCTTCGTCCCCCTTCATGAATTCGCCCTGGTCAGCACATCACTAACGCAAATTTTGCTTGCAACTCCACGCCA
>CAVQND010000050.1:0-54056 GCA_963713735.1 uncultured bacterium | reverse complement strand
GTGTGCCCGCGCATTGCCCAGCAAGCGGGCGGACCGGCTGATCGCGTCATTCCACGACCAAAACTGCCTTCGGGAGGGACAAAGAGGCGCGACCCCGGCGTGTTCCGCTCCGAGATTAGCCAGCGGTCCCGGGACTCTCGTCAGCCGTACGACGTGCCGCGGCCTTGGCTAAGGATTCGGGAGGGATTACAATACGCGAGTTGCCTGTTGACCGGGCTGGCGGGCGTTGTTAGGTTTTGCAGCCCGCGCAGTTACGGGACATTATGCGACACACCATTTCGGTCCTGGTCGAGAACAAGTTCGGCGTGCTGACCCGCGTAGCCGGGCTGTTCAGCGGCCGCGGCTACAACATTGATACGCTCAACGTGGCGCCCACGGCGACCCTACTGCCTCGCGCATGACCATCGTTACGCGGGGCGATGACGCCACCCTGGACCAGATCGTCAAGCAACTCAACAAGCTGGCCGACATCCTCAAGGTGCAGGACTTCCGCGAAGGCGAATACGTGGACCGCGAGCTGGTCCTGGTCAAAGCGGCCGTGGATTCCAAGACCCGCGCCGAGGTGATGCAGATTACCGATATTTTCCGCGCCAAAATTGTTGATGTCCAGCCCAAGAGCCTCACGATTGAGGTCACGGGAGACGAAAGCAAAGTCGAGAAATTCATCAGTCTGATGAAGGCCTTCGGCATCATCGAGTTGACCCGCACGGGCAAAGTGGCCCTGGCGCGGAAGTAAGAGCAATTCATCAAAAGAATAATTATATGGCAATTATTGATTTCGGCGGGACCCGCGAAAAAGTCATTACCCGCAAAGAGTTCCCCATGGCCAAAGCCCGCAAGGTGCTCAAAAACGAGACCATCGCTATCATTGGCTACGGCGTCCAGGGGCCGGCCCAATCCCTGAACCTGCGCGACAACGGCTTCAACGTCATCATCGGCCAGGCCGGCGCCTTCCAGCGCGACTGGGACCGCGCGGTCAAAGACGGCTGGGTGCCCGGCAAGACCTTGTTCGACATCGAGGAGGCGGTGCGGCGCGGCACGATCATCCAGATGCTCGTCTCGGATGCCGCCCAGCGGGCCATTTGGCCTGCCGTCAAGCAGAACCTCAAGCCGGGCGACGCCCTCTACTTCTCCCATGGCTTCTCGATCGCTTACCGGAAATATACGGGCGTCGTGCCGCCCAAAGATGTGGACGTTATCATGGTAGCCCCGAAAGGCTCCGGCACCTCCGTGCGCCGCAATTTCCTGTCCGGCGCCGGCATCAACTTCGAGCTTTGCCGTTGGCCAGGACGCCACCGGGCGCGCCGAAGAACGCTGCCTGGCCATCGGCATCGGCATCGGCTCCGGATACTTGTTCCCCACCACCTTCCAACATGAAGTCTTCAGCGACCTGACCGGCGAACGCGGCGTCCTCATGGGCGCCCTGGCCGGCATCATGGAGGCCCAATACCAGGTCCTCCGCGCCCACGGCCACAGCCCCAGCGAGGCCTTCAACGAAACCGTCGAGGAACTCACCCAGAGCCTCATCCGCCTGGTTGATGAAAACGGCATGGACTGGATGTACGCCAACTGCTCCGCCACCGCCCAACGCGGCGCCCTGGACTGGAAACCGCGCTTCAAGAAGGCCGTCCTGCCCGTCTTCAAGGAACTCTACCGGCGCGTCAAGAGCGGCGAGGAATGCCAGCGCGTCCTGGCCGCCTGCGGCAAGCCCGATTACCAGCAGCAGTTGGGCAAAGAACTCGCCGCCATCGGCAACTCGGAGATGTGGGTCGCCGGCAAGGCGGTCCGCTCCTTGCGCCCCAAAGAGGCCGCCCGCGCCATTGTCACAGGCACCAAAGGCGTCGCCGGCCGCTCCGCCAATTAGCCCGGATACCTCACGGGTTCCGCCAAATGGAAGGCGTAGCGCAGACTTCCAGTCTGCTGTGTTGCGGATTTCCAATCCGCAGATGCGGCCAAGCAGGTACAGCCTGCCGACTGGGAGTCGGCGATACAGCAGGTTGGAAACCTGCGCTACGCAGCCTCGCGCGCCTGGTACCGCTTTTCGGCTACGAATTATCCGGGCTAGAGCCTGTCCCAAAAGCCCGGCGAACGGAAGACTTGGTCGCAGCCTTCGTCGGAACCATTGTCGCAGCCTTTGTCGGAGCCTTTGTCGAATTGGCCATTTTTCGACCTGCCGGCAGGCAGGCAAAGTTGTTGACGAGGGATGCGACAAAGGTCCGGAATCGGAGTCTCTGGCGCTGGCTCCAACGGTGGGAAAAAGCTGGTGGGCGCTGAGGGATTCGAACCCCCGACCTACTCGGTGTAAACGAGACGCGCTAACCGCTGCGCCAAGCGCCCAACTGCCGACGGCGGGTAATATGGAACAAGCGCGCGCGTCGGCAAGCGCAAAGGGCGCTCGGCCGACGCTGCCGCCGGGGCGGGCAGTCCAACCATTGTACATGGGCAGCCGCCGCGGTATTTAGCATGGTTGCCGAACCAGGTGCGGCAGATGCCAGCCCTGAGCACTCCAGGGCAAGGCCTCGTGCAGATACATGACAACCTCACGAACTGACCCCGTTTCCGTTGCGATGGTGGCCTTCGTCGAGATCCTTGTAGGAGATGCAGCCAATTCCGAGAGATGTTTCAAATGAAGCGCCCCGGAACCGATCTTCGCCTCCCTTCCGACGGAAGCCGAGCGCCTCAGAAATCTCGAAATGGGACTGTGCATTGATCCCATCCCTCAATACATGCAGCACATTCTGATCGACGCTCACAGCGCAAGGACCAGCATCCAAAATGAGGTCCATTCCAAAACGCTCCCTCGCGTGAGCAGCGCGGTGAAGCCGTTGGTGGTCGCGCTGGCTTCTTTTTCTTTCGCGCTCTCGGTCGAAATCGATTGGACGAATGGACTCAGCCGGTTCTCCTCGTCCGATCTGACTAGCTGCGGCTTCCATCCCCACGAACTTGAAGGCTTTCGCATAGGCGACGCGCCAAGCTTGTACGGGATCTAGTTCCAGGCATCCAGGTTCCGGCTTCTGGGGCGGATCGACCACGAGGCAGCGTGTTTGCTCCCTTTGGGCGGTGAAGCAGATCGTGGAGGCAAAGGTCAGCGGCAGGGTTGTCGCGGTGCCTTTAAAAAGGAGGTTCGTAGTGGCTGGCTTGTTCTTTTGCCCTGTCCCGTCTCGCCTTGGTGACCGCCTTCCGCAGTGAGCCCTTTGATTCAGCAATGATCGTCGTTTGTTCTGAATTCGTTGGGTTCATGGCTTGAGCAATAAAATCGGCGATCGCCTGACCTGGCTGTATCCATGCCGCTGGTAGTACCTCGACAGTGTTGTTGATCGGCCTCGCTCCGAAAACGTCGCTTAACACCACTGCCATCAGGCCTATCGCCGCCTCCTCGGCGAAGAGGCCACGGTAACGGCAATTGACCGAATCTCGGTCGAATACGTCTTTCACCCTCAACCCCGGGGCCTGTTCGTCAATCCAGTGCAAATATCGGATCGCCGCATACCATTTGATGAACTCCTGGCTTGCCAACGGCGTCAGCAGGCTTCCAGCCTCGAAAAACAACCGCGCAAGGCTCACATCCGTGCCAAAGGACACACCCCTCCCGGGCCCAGGTTCGAGGGGATGCTTTCCAGTTTCACTTGGAAGTTCACTCGACGGTTACCCAGCTGCCCAATAAGGAAACGAAAGGCGAGTGCGTTTTGATTGACGGCGCTAAACGCGAAATCCTCGACGGACACTTGCGAAGAAACCGCCGAGGAAACCAAATCGAACTCAAAGGACACCAGTCGCCAAACGTCCATCGGCAGTTCGCGACCGTCGAACCAAATCTCCTCGGGGGGAAGCAGAGGGACCATTGAAGGCAGCCGGTCGTTGACACAACCGGTTCCCGTGTCGAAATACGTTTGCTGGCGGAGGTCTTGACAGGCTGCTGTAATTTCCTCGATAGCGCGGTTGATCGAATTTCGTGAGGGGGAGCGTGGAATGGCGCTTTCACGAATTCGGCGCAGAGCGGTCTCAAGCACGCCAGTTGGTATGCGGAAATATGGATGTCTTCCGCTTTGGCCGCACAGTCCGACGATCTCACCAGCCCCCGCGGGCGGGCTCTCTGGTTCGCGTGAGTTCTGGATTCTAAGTCCTCCGCTCATAGCTTCGGTGATTCTCCGTGCAGAGCATTGATAACTTGTCGCGAGCAGTTGTTTTGCTTGGTCCTCATTGCTCATTGGTGTTTCTCCTATTCAGCACATGTGGTTATCCGCAGCCAGTTGATGCAAAGGAACTGCGCCAGAGAGCCCTTGATCGGGGCCTCGCCGAGCCGCAGCGGAATGAAGCGGCGCTCCTTGTTCAGCAGCTCGCGAAACCGGAACGTGGCGGCTTCCAACTGCGCCCGGTCCGACCCGAAGGCGTTCGCCGACATGCACAGCACCAGCACACGCGAGCGCTCCAGCCCTTGTTCGGTCTTCGCCTGGATGCTGTCGCCGGGCTTGATCTCCCATTCATCGAGGCGCGCCCTCAGGCCGCCCTGACGCACCCGCCCCGCGAGCGGCCGGACCACCGCCTTGTCCTTGGCGCTGTGGCTGAGGAAGACGTTCGTATTGGAAATCCGTGTTCATTGCCCTGGGGCTGGCGGTTCTTTGGCTTTCTTGTTTTTCCCCAGTTTGCGTTCCTCGTAGATGAGGAACCGGTTGAGCTTAGCGAGTTGCTGGTTTCCCAACTCGTTGAGGGAGTTGATCGAGGACTTGAGCTTGAGCTTTGTCCCGGCGAAAGCGTACAGGTCTGCATCCGCAAACCCCAGCGCCTTGGACCTCGGCCATATCCCCCTCAGTTGAGCCGTGCGGAACTTTTCCGGGTCGGCGAATCGCAGCCTTGAGTTCTTCCTGGCGCGCCATTGGCGAAGGTAACTGATGCCCGCGTCCGCCTTTTCTCGCGGGAGCTCCTTGTAGGTGGTCAGACCGAAATGCCGGTTGAATTCGCCCCAAACCCTTTGAAATGCTTTTTGGACGTCGCCGCCCGACGCGGTGAGCCTCTCCACAATCTCCTTTACCAGATCCGCGAGCTTGCGCGCTGTCTCAGTTGAAATGTGCTGGGGACCCGGCGTAAAGCGGACTGGCTGTCGGCCCACGGTCTTGTTTCCCATGACAATGTCGCCCGAGCCTGAGTGCGTGACGTGGACGAGACTGGCGTTCGCCGGAGGACTGACTGGCGGTTGCTCTTGGAAAGACGGATGTTTCGTTGAGGACAGATCAATTCCGCCGCGGCATCCCGCCAAGAGTTTTGGATACTCCTGGTCGCCGTCTGCCGGGCGCCAGTTGATGTAAAGGAACTGCGCCAGAGAGCCTCTGATCGGGGCCTCGTCGAGCCGCAGCGGAATGAAGCGGCGCTCCTGGTTCAGCGGGTCGCGAAACCGGAACGTCCCGGCCTCTAATTGCGCCCAGTCAGACCCGAAGGCATTGGCCGACATGCAGAGGACCAGCACGCGCGAGCGCTCCAGTCCTTCCTCTATCTTCGCCGGAACGCTGTCGCCAGGCTTGATCTCCCATTCATCGAACCACACCTTCAGCCCGTCCTGGCGCAACCGCTCCGCCAGCGGCCGCACCAGCGGCTTGTCCTTCGCACTGTGGCTCAGGAAGACGTTGTAATCAAATTCCGTGGCCATGGACGGATGATTAGGTTTCAGGCCGGTTTTGGCAAGGATATTGCGGTGGGATCGGCCATGCGTGGATTCAGCCACCTGACACGGGAACGAGCGCGCCGAGTGTTCGTCCGAGGCGAACCCACCTCCGCCAACGCACCGGCGAGTGTCAGGCCGCCAGGCGAATCGGCCGCGTTCCGGGGCACTTACCGGCGATGCTGCGGCCCTTTCTCTCGTCAATGAGCAGTTGGTCAGCGTGGAGTTCCTTGGCCAGTTGGATGGCTTCCGCTTCGCCGGCATCGACGATCTGCGCGTACTGCCGGGCCCGAGCGTGATTGGCCACCGCGGCGACTCGCAGCCAGGAGGGGAGTTCGGGATGGCCGCGCCGCAATTCGTCCCGGACTGCCTCGGGAATGATGACCTCGTGGAAGAGCTTGGGAAGGACGTCGGCGGCGCCGGCAGTGAGGAGCGCAGTGCGCGGAGACGTGTCCGAGACGACGATCATCGACCGGCCAACGCCTCCAGGGTCCGCAAGTCCTCCGCCAGTTATTCGGCTCCGTAGTGGATCGGAATGCGGTGCCGGCCCAGTTCGCGGAGGAACTCGGTTTGCGACAGGCCCGCCACCTCGGCCGCCTGCCCCAAGGTGGCCTCTTCGGCCACGAACAGGCCGATGGCCAGGTGCAACGCCGTGAACTCCGGCGACAGCCGGTGCTGAAGCCTCTCAGGCAAAATCAATTCCATGACCTAAGCATAGGCGCGCCAGGCAGGGTATTCAAGGCCCGGCTTGCCGTGAGCAGGCGCTCGCAGCACCCTTGCGCCAGGTGGTTCAAAAACCGGTGCAGCCGCCGGCATCGAAAACACCCACACCGCCTGCGAGAGGAGGCCGGTGCGGTCGCTTCTACGCACGCTTCTACGCACCCGGAAAAAATTCGGGGCCATTTGGGACCCGGTGGGTCCACACCAAAGCCGCACGGGACCCGCGAAAAACCGGGGTTTGTCCGCATGGGGGCCACTTGGAGGCCAAATGGGTCCAGGAGCCTGAATCTCCGTGTAAACGAGGTGCGCTTCCACTGCGCTAAGCGCCCGACCGGTGGGAGGTACTATGGGCCAAAAAAACACTGCGGCAAGATTTTAAAGCGGGACGAGGCTGCCATCAACAGAGACGTCCTCGTTTACCGCCGCCATGGCCAGGGCGAAATCCCTGTGTTGGCCCCTTTTATTCCAATGAGCTTTCAAGATGAGACTAAGGCGCGCCGGATTTTGGACCTCTGGCGAGGCGCGAGCGAGGGGCATATCCGCAGCGATCTGCAACGAGCGAGCAACGACGCCAGAGGTCCAAAAGACAAGCGAATTAGTCTCATCTTGAAAGCTCATTGGAATTAGAGCGTGACTGGCTGCGTGGCCGCAAACCGGACGATCCCCACGCTAGCTCAGATGTTGCGATTGGCCCCAGCCGTTGTGAATCAAGCAGTTATGCTTGTTCCGAAAGATCGTTGTTGACCATGTGATACTGCGTTTTGATACTGCTCGCATGAAATCCAGGAAGCGAGCCCAACGGAAGCCCCGTTGGCCCACAACGCAATGCGCGGACCTGATCCGCCACAATCCATCGCGCAAATGCTTCGCCCGGATTCGCCTCCAAGGCAAGTTGATTCGCCGATCGCCAAATGCCTCCGCTCGCCAATAACACACCCGTACCCAAATGAAAACGCCGTGCCTGATCGTCGTGCTGGCCTTTTGCACCTTGTCCTGCGTTGGCCAGAATCCAACCAATCCACCAAGCACGAAGGGCGCTGACACAGCTTCGGCGCCGCCAAAAGCCGCCCCCGCCAAGACCAAAGACCCGGCTGCTAAGACCAAGTTCAAGAGCTACGAACTGGCAGACCAGCAACAGGGCGGACTGGTAGTAAACCGGTTTGCCATTCCCGAAGACTGGAAAGGCACAAATCGAGTCATTTGGAACTACGGAGATTTGTATTCTCCAGTTCGGATTGGCTGCCGCCTGGAGGCTCCCGATGGCAGGAGTTGGATGCAGTTCTATCCGATGGAATTCTTCCTGTGGCTCGATCCGGCGCACGACCGGGGGCCCATCGGCCCGGAAGTGTCGGAGGCATTCATCACCCGAACATCACCCTGCCCGAGGCCCTGGGCCGTTATGTTGTGGCCCGCAATCGGGGCCAGATGAAAGGCCTGCGCATCCTCGGCTATCGACCGGTCAAAGACCTGCCCAAAGCCTTTTCACACGCTCTCCCGCAGGGAGTAGTGCAGGGCGAGGGAATTTGCATGCGCGTGCAATATCAGGCCAACGGCAGCCCGGTGGACGAGGAGTTCTTTGCCTTCATGCCGAACGTCGTGACGATTCCCGGCGGAAACGGCTGGGCGGAATATCACCGTCCGATGGCCCTCGTGCACAGCATCGGGGCCCGCGATGGAAAGCTGGAATCCGTCCGCCCCTTGCTCGGCTTCATGGCCAGATCGCTGGAGATCAATCCACAGTGGAGTCAGCGGCTCCAGCAGATCCAGAAGATGCAATCGGACGCCTACAATCGGGCCCTGGCGCGCGGCTATGCACAGATTCAGGCCGCTGGCCAGATGAGCCGCGAAATCTCGGCCCAGAACGACCGCTTCCTGCAGCGGATCGATGCCGGCCTGGCCGCCAACCGCGCGCAGCAGTCTGCGTCGCGGGGCTTAACCAGCGGATCAGACGACGACTTCTATAAGAACTCCGACAATTTCGGTCAATACATTCGCGGCACCGAGCACATGCAAGACCAATACGGCCAGGTTACCGATCAATACAGTGACTACAGCTACCACTGGACCGATGGCTTTGGAAGGTTCGTCCACACGGACGATCCCAATTTGGATCCCAACCGCTACCTCATCGGCAACTATGAGCGGATGACGCCCGTCCGCTGAGCTGGTGCTTCTCCAATTGGCCAGGCCAGCCAGGCTGGGCGCTTCTATGAGGAAAAGCGTCCTTTTCGGTTGACTACTGATAGGAAATTGCTTTTGCGCGCCGCGCGTCCTCAGCGCTGCAAGGGCGAGGGAGAACTGGTTTTCGGGCTCACCAAACATGGCGCGATACTACGTGTTGGTTCTCAAGAAAGCAGCCCCAGCCGAGGCCTCTCGCCGGGGTTGCTTCTACGCAGGCTCCCACGCATTCGAGGGTCGGAATCGACCCTCGCCTCCAAGTCCAGGCGGTTATTCCGCAATGACTTAGGAATCGCGGGGGAGTGACGATTTGTGCTTTACTTTATTTGCCCTGAGGATAGGCTGGACTGAAATGAGCCAAACGACCCGATGACGGCGGGCGGTTGCAGGTAAGCAATTGTGCTTTGGCTGATGCAAAAGCGCCCTCACGATGATCCAGCGCGCTGAAAAGCTTGACGGTGCCCATCAACCCGGCACGCCGGTGTCGCGGGATGATTCGCCGGAGTCACGATTTGCTTCCGGCACCGCGTGTTCGTTGACCAAGCCCACCTGACAGGAGATTCCCCATGAAACTCAATATGACCAATCACCCGCTGTCCGTCCGCGGGGCCGGAGTTCTTTGCGGCCTGATGTTTCTGTTGATGCGCGCGCCAACGGTGGGCGCACCACAGGACGTGGAGCCTTCACGCCCAACGGTCAACCGTACCGTGCCGGAGCACACCCCCCCGGTTGTCGGCTGGAATCTGTCCGCGAATCCATCCACGCAAGAGCTCCGCAATGTCCGGATGTTTGTCGAGCCGCTGGTTCCCACGGGGAGCGAGCTGTCCGCGGAGGACAACCGCCAGGCGGCCGAGGCCCTGCACGCGCACTACCAGCGCCCGGTGACCGACGATTTCTCGGACGTGGAGCACTTCCTCGCAAACCATCCGGACTCGCCCTGGACCCCTTCGCTCACCTTCAACCTGGGAATGGAGTATTACCAGGCGGGCTGGTATTCGAAGGCGCTGGCTGCCTGGGAAAGGGCCTGGCTGCTGCTCAAGGATGCGAAGGAGCCGGCGCCCAAGGCCCTGGGCGACCGCGCTGTGGGCGAACTGGCCCTGATGTATGGCCGGATGGCCCGGATGGGTGAATTATCGGCCTTGCTGGACTCGATCAAAGACCGGGTAATCATGGGCTCCGCTGAGGAGCGAATCGTGGGCGCAAAACTGGCCCTGTGGGCCGCGCAAAACCGGCCGGAAGCCGCCTATCGTTGCGGCGCGGTGGCGCTGGATCGAATTCGCGCCAGCCAGAATTTCAAGGCTCCCGGGGACCTGCTGATTTGCAACGCCCGCTCGACCACCAACGGCCAATCACTGGCCCAGCTTGCCCGGCTGTCATGGGACCTGGGGTTGAACTACCGCATGGCCGCGCGAGAAAAAAGCGCCGCGCCCTTGATGCCCGCGGTGATGCACACGAAAATTGGGCACTACGCGGCGCTGATCAAGGAAAAGGACGGACGTTAGGCGGCGTAAATAAATAAAGGTATCAAGTTGGTTCACCCGTGAGGCTCGATGGTATAGTTCCACTCACCATGGAACTTGTTAGGCTTTAGGTTCACTTGCTTCATCTGCTCGCGTGAGACTTTTCTACCCGTCGGATACTTTCGACGATCCAGCCGGCAGGTCACCGTCAATCCTTTGGCCGTCGTTGTGCTGGCAATCAGGTTCACGACCGTCTGGTAATCTCGCAACGGTTCACCGCGCCAGTTGGACGAAATGAACGAAAAGAGTCGGTGTTCGATCTTGTTCCACTTGCTGGTGCCGGGCGGAAAGTGGCAGATGGAAAGGCACAGCCCACTTTTGTCGGCAAAGCCCTGCAACTCGAGTTTCCAGAGTCGCAGCCGCCACCCATTGCTGCCTCCGCCATCGGCGGTGATCCACAGCGTCCGGACCGCAGGATAAAGTCTTCGCCCTTCAAAGCGCCACCACCCACGAATCGAGGCCACCGCAAAGGCCCCCGTGTCATGGTCGGTGCCCACGTTTACGAATCCGCTGTTGCGCCCCAAGTCATAGATGCCGTAGGGATAGGCGCGAGGCACCTCGGGACCCGGGAAGTCGTGCCCCTTGACCCGTTGCGGTTGTTTCGCCACACGCCATTGTTGGCCGCTATTGGCGTAGTTGCCCACCAGTTCCTTCTTCTTGGTGTCCACCGAAATGACCGGCTCCCCCGCCGCCAAGGCCCGCTTCACGCACCGGTTGATATGCCGAAATTGGGCGTCGCGGTCCGGGTGGTCCTCCCCTTCCTCCAGCTTCCGATTGCTCTGCAAACTGTAGTCCTGCTCGTGCAGCAGTTGGGCCACCCGCATGTGGCTCACCGGATGAGCTTGCTGGCTTAACTCCTCGGCCAGGGTCCGAGTGCTCTTGCAGACCCAGCGCAAGGGAGATTCCGGATCGCCGCGAGTTCCGCCCTCAATCAAATCGTCCAGCGCCGCCACCAGCCCGGAATCCAACACCGTGAGGTTCTTGCGTCCGGCGCCCGGGCGCCGGATGCGCTCCGCCAGCGAGGAGTCGCCCCGCTCGATTTCGCCAATACCCTTGAGGATGGCTTTGCGGGACAAGCCACAAGCCCGGTGAACCACGCAGACACCGCCATAACCCATCTGCATAGCTTCATTGGCGGCGGTAAGGCGCCGGGTCCGCTCATTTAGGAGTGGCCAAATGGCCCTGAACTTCTGCGTCAGCGCGGCAATAGCACTCATGTGCAGCTATCATACCACGATTCTCAGAAGTTGATACCTTTATTTATTTACGCCGCCTTACCTCGTGCAGGACCCCACGTTTGGCAATCGCTGGATCTCGGAGCGGGTCCTGGAAGAGGCGGCGAGCGGCTACTTCCTGGTCTCCTCCGGCACCAGCCTGCCGGCGGGATGGCGCTCCGTCAGCGATGCCGAAGGGGCGACTGTTTGGGGCAAAGGAAGCACCAAATGGCGGGACTTTGGTGCCAACACGCCGTACGATTGGTGCCTGCCCTGTTGGTTGCTTGCGGCCTTTTTTGGCGGCCTTGCTGACCTGGACTCCTCCGGCGGCGACGCCGGAGGGGGTATGGCGGTGGCAACCGTGAACCTGATGCTCACCAGCTTGAGGGTTGGAGACAAACCGGTCGGCTATAAGCCGCCCGTGGGCCCCGCCATCCAGTTTGTCGCGACCTACAATCAGTCTGAATCCGGCCAGCCGGCCTATTTCAGCTACTCGAATTTGGGCCAGAAATGGACGTTTAACTGGCTGGCCTACATCACCGACAACCCCAACAGCCCGAACGCGGACGTTAGCTATTACACCGATGGCGGCGGCACCCTGACATTCACCGGGTTTGACAGCGATTCGCAGTCCTTCGCCCCCGAGATCAAAAGCCAGGCCATCCTGACCCGAACGACGCCCAACAGTTACGTCCTGCTCTTCCCCGACAGCTCCAAATACGTCTTCGCGCAGCCAACCTCCCAGGGCGGGTACTCGCGCAATGTTTTGCTGACCCAGAAGGTGGATCCGCAGGGCAACTCCGCCCAAATCAGCTATGACAGCCAATTCCGCGTCGTTGCGGTGACCGATGCCATCGGCCAGGTCACCGCTTTTTCCTACAAGGATGCCGCGGATCCTCTGAAAATCACCCAGGTCACCGATCCATTCGGCCGGTTTGCCACGTTCCAGTACAACGCCAAGGGTCTGCTGGCGCAGATTACCGACTGCATCGGCCTGACTTCGCAATTCACTTATGACAACGCCACGTTCATCCAGGCCCTCACCACGCCCTATGGCACCACCTCCTTCGAGTATGCCAACACCACGAATAGCGCGGGACCTTACGGCTATTTGGTAACGGCCTATCCCAACGGGGAGAAGGAACGGGTCGAGTATACCTCCGATTTTCACCTCTATCCGCAAGTGGCAGTCCCGGAGTCCGCCGACCCCAAGGGCGTGACGAACGAGAACGATTACCTCACTTTCCGCAACACGTTCTACTGGGACCGTAATGCCTATCCGGCATACCTGGCCCAGACCAACAACTACATGCCGTCGGCGCACGTCTTTCACTGGCTCCACTCGGACGATATGAACTCGACCACCGGCGTCCTCGAGAGTGAACAGCAGCCTTTGGAGAATCGCGTTTGGTACAGCTACGACGGCCAGCCGTCCGGGATTCAAATAGGGACCTCAAGCCGGCCCACGATCGTCGCCCGCGTGCTCGACGACGGCACCACGCAAATGCGCATTAACCAGTACAACGCGCTGGGCAACGTGACTGCTTCCATCGATCCGGTAGGGCGGCGGATGACCTACCTGTATGCGCCCAACCTGGTCGACTTGCTCGAGGCGCGCCAGACCACTTGGGCGAACAACGACCTCGTTGCCAAATACATCTATAATTCCCAGCACCTGCCCACAGCCATTTTCGACGCCGCTGGGCAGATGACCACCAATACTTACAACGCCCGCGGGCAATTGCTCACCACCACCGACCCTCTGGGCGAGACCACCACCATGAGCTATGACACCAACGGCTATCTCCTGAGCATCGTCGGCCCGCTGGGCGCCGCCACCGACACGATTAGCTTCAGCTATGACGCGGTGGGCCGGGTCCATAGCATGACCAACACGGACAGCTATACTCTCACCTACGCTTACGACAACATGGATCGGCTGACCAACATTACCTATCCCGACGCCACGTTCGACGCGTTCACCTACAGCAATCTGGATCTCGTGGTGGCCCAGGACCGCCTGGGACGCCAGACCCTTCACACGTACGACTCGTTGCGCCAGCTCGTCGCCGCCACGGACCCGCTCGGGCGCGTCACCCGCTTCGAGTATTGCGGCTGCGGTTCACTGTCGGCCATGATCGATGCACTGGGACGAAGGACCAGTTGGGAACACGATATCGAGGGCCGGTTGACCGCCACGCAATATGCCGACGGCTCAAGCACTACTTATACTTACGAGAACACCACCAGCCGCCTGCGTTATGTCGTGGATGAAAAGGGGCAGTTCAGGGTTTACCAGCATTACCCGGACAACAATGTCCAGAGCCTCTCCTATCCAAATGCGCAGAATGCGACACCTGCCGTGACTTATACTTATGACGGCAACTATAACCGGTTGGTGTCCATGCAGGACGGTATCGGCGCCACGGCGTGGAGCTATTACCCGGCAGGTGTTCTGGGCGGGCTCCAAATTGCGACCATAACCGGACCGTGGCCCAATGAGACTGTCAGCTACCAATACGACGCCCTCGGGCGGGCGACCAACCGGGCCGTCAACGGCGTAGTCCAAAGCACCGCCTTTGACCCGTTGGGACGCATTACCAATTTGGTGAACGCGCTGGGCAGCTTCAGCTACGGCTACGATGGCGCGACCCCGCGCTTGCTGGATGCTCTCTACCCGAACGGCCAGGCGGGCCACTACTCCTACTTCAACAACCTGGGCGACCGGCGCTTGCAGCAGATTACACACCAGAAACCGAACGGCTCCGTTCTGTCTGCGTTCACCTACGCGTATAACGCGGTCGGCGAGATCACGAACTGGGTGCAGCAATTAGGCGCTCTGACCCAGACGTGGAGCCTGGGATACGACGACGCCGACCAATTGCTGACTGTGGCGGAGAGCGGGACCAATCCGGTCAACTACGGGTATGGCTACGACGCGGCGGCCAACCGCCTGTTTGAAAGCACCAACAGCGTCCGGCGCAGCTTCAGCTATAACGCCTTGAATCAGTTGGTTTACTACTCGGACGCGAACGCCGCCAATGCGCTCTATCAATGGGATGCCGAGCAGCGGCTGGTGGCGATTGTCCAGGGGACGAACCAGAGCCTGTTCTTGTACGATGGATTGGGCCGAAGGGCGCGCATTGTCGAGAGCAGTGGCGGCGTGACCACTGCGGACCGCCGCTTCGTGTGGTGCGGGACGGATATCTGCGAGGAATGGGATGCGAACAATGCCGTGGTGAACCGCTATTTCGCCCAAGGCGAACAGCAGGGCGGAACCAACCTCTTTTACACGCAGGACCATCTGGGAAACACTCGGGAACTGACGGACAGCTCCGGGGCGGTAGGCGCGGAGTATGCCTATGCCCCTTATGGGTTGCCGGCCAAGCTCCAGGGAGGCCTCGAGGCTAACTTCGGGTTTACCGGGCATTTCCGCCACCTGCCTTCCGGACTCGATTTGACTCTTTATCGGGCCTACGATACGGGGAACGCCCGCTGGCTCAGCCGCGATCCGTTGCTCCTAAGGGGCGGCAGTCTCAACTTTTACACTTATGCGTCCAACGACCCGATCAACTTTATCGATCCTCTCGGTACCATAGAAGGACCCGGTGAAAAATGGAAAGAGTACAGAAGGGAAGTAATGGAGGCACTGGTGTTGCATATTGCGGAAGAGTATGCCGAAAAACATCATCTTCCTTTCCCGTCGGAATTACTCGCAGTGCATCACACCATCAAGGCGGCTGAGTGGACAGCCGACCTTATGGCCGCATTCTTGGATGCTATAGGCTACGACCCATGTACAATAGAAAGAACAGTCAGAGATAATCCCGATCTCCGGTCGAACACTATTCCTAAACAAAACCGCGTGCAATCGAGCTTCGTGCAAGATTGGAAAGCCTTCTTGTCCTTTATTGCTCAAGGACCTCCAAAAATGTGAAGCCTGAACTCTCAAACCGCAAGCCTCGTCAAAGCCGCGGCCATTTTGCTGGAGCGGCTCGGGGTCGGTCCCGCATAAGCGCATTTCGGCCGGAGCATTCACACCAGGTTGAATGCGCCCCGGGAGCTTCAACACACAGCATGAGCAAGTACCAATCCAAAATGCGCCGCCAAAGCGGGCTTTAAGTATATGATGAGACATCGAACAAACGCTGCTGTCTTGGTTCTGGGGACCTGTTTTCTGTTGTTCCTGGCACCGCATCTCGGCGCCGGGGTTTACTGTGAATATGACTTGGCGGGCAACCTGGTCACGCGGACCACTGCCGTGGCCACCGCGCCCCCCGCGTTCCAGCAGTTGGCGCCGCAATATGCCGGGGCGTACTCCAACGGGGTCCTGGCGATTTCTGTGCCGGTGACGGGGGCGGGTCCGTTTACCTACCAATGGTTGTTCAATGGCGCTGCCTTGAGCGGCGCCACCAATGACACGTATCTGCTGAACAATGCTACGGCCAGCAATCTCGGCAACTACCAACTGGTGGCCACCGGCAGCGGCGTCGCCGTCACCAGCGCGGTGGTCAATGTTTCCTTCTTCGACCCCAACGGCAGCGGGCTGCCGGTGGCCTGGGAGTTGGCCTATTTTGGCACCAATGGTGTGAACCCTTACGCCGATCCGGACTTCGACGGCGTGTCCAATTATGGGGAGTTCCTGGACGGCACCAATCCGACCAATCACACCTCGGTCATGCCCCGGCTGTGGATTGCCGACGACGTGCCCGGCGGCACGGTCAGCGTCGTGCCGCTCAAAGCCGAATACCAATGGGGCGATACGGTGCAGGTCACGGCCACGGTTAATGCGGGATGGGTTTTCGAGGGCTGGAACGGCTCGAATGCAGCTCCGGCGTTGGCATTCTCGCCCTTTTTTAATGCCAATGCCAGCCTGACCTTAGTGATGACCAACTCGGTGCTGTTGAAGCCCTCATACTCCGGCCCGGTGTTGACCTGGGGCAGCGACTGGTACGGCCAGATGGATCTTCCTTCCTCGCTGGGCCCGGTGGCGGCGATTGCCGCAGGGTTCCTATTCAGCTTGGCGCTCCAGACCAACGGGACGGTGGTGGCTTGGGGTGACAACTTCGAGGGGGAGTGCATGGTGCCCGAGGGCTTGAGCAACGTGGTGGCCATCGCCGCGGGCTACGATCACAGCCTGGCGCTGGTGAGCAACGGGGAGGTGGTGGCCTGGGGGGATGACACGTATGGGGAGAGCACGGTGCCGGCGGGCTTGAGCGACGTGGTGGCCATCGCCGCCGGCCAGTCGTTCAGCCTGGCGCTCCGAGCCAACGGAACGGTGGCAGGCTGGGGTGACGACTTCTATGGCGCGGCGAGCGCGCCTGCCGGGTTGGGCAATGTCGTGGCCATCGCGGCGGGGTACGAGCACAGCCTGGCGCTGCGAGGCGATGGAACCGTGGCGGGGTGGGGCTTGAACGCTGAGGGCCAGGCCGCCGTGCCCGCGGGTCTCGACAACGTGGTGGCCATCGCCGCCGGCGACAGATTCAGCTTGGCACTCCGGGGCGACGGGACGGTGGTGGGCTGGGGTCTGAACACCGCCTACCAGACCACGGTGCCGGCGGATGTCACCAACGTGGTGGCCATCGCCGCGAACTCCGACTGGAGCCTGGCGCTTCAGGGCGACGGGCAGTTGCATGCCTGGGGCAACAACGGCTCGGGCCAAGTCTTGGACGTGGAGTGGTTGGCTGGGTACTTTGTAGCGATCGCGGCAGGTGGCGGCCACGGCCTGGCGCTGTTCAATGACGGTGCGCCCGCCATTGTCGGCCCACCGGTCAATAATTATGCGTATAGCGGAACGACAGTGCTGCTTAATGCCGGCGTCGCCGGCGAGCGGCCGCTCAGTTACCAGTGGAGTCTGAACGGGACGAACCTTGCCGGGGCAACCGATGCCAATCTGACGCTCACCAATGTCCAGCCGGGCGATTCGGGGGTGTACAGTTGGGTGGCGACCAACACGCTCGGCGCCGTGACCAACGTCGCGTCGGTCTTGACGGTGAGCAACTCGGCGCCGATTGTCCTGGGTCAACCAGGCAACTGGGCGGCGCCCTTGGGAAGCAATGCCACTTTCTCGGTGACCGTGGACGGCTCCCCGCCGTTCGCTTATCAATGGCAGTTGGACGGGACCAATATTGCCGGGGCGACACAATCCACGCTGAACCTGACGAATGTGGCGGCCGCCAATTTAGGCAGTTATCGCGTGGCGGTGAGCAACGCCTTGGGGACCACCTTGAGCGCAAGCGCCACTCTGGCCCAAGTGACTTCTTTGGTTGTGGCGTGGGGTCCTTATGGCGAGACGAATATTCCGCCCGGCCTGGGCGACGTGGCCGCCGTCGCCACCGGCTCTGGTTTCTGCATGGCCCTGCAAGCCAACGGGACGGTGGCGGCTTGGGGTGAAGATAGCTCTGGCGAGACGGATGTTCCTGCGACGCTGAGCAACGTAGTGGCTATCGCGGCGGGCGACGATTTCAGCTTGATGTTGAAGAAGGACGGGACGGTGGTGGCCTTGGGTGACGACTCCTGGGGCCAGGTTGATGTTCCCGCGGGATTGAGCAACGTGGTGGCTATCGCGGCGGGCCGCGAATTCAGCCTGGCCCTGCAACGAATGGGACGGTGGTGGGCTGGGGTGACGACAGCTTTGGCGAGATCGACGTTCCTCCGGGATTAAGCAACGTGGTGGCTATCGCGGCGGGCTACGAATTCAGCCTGGCGCTCAAAACGGACGGGACCGTTGTCGCGTGGGGCGACTTTGGCGGGTCGCCCGTTGTTGTGCCCGAGGGTCTGACCAACGTAGTGGCCATCTCCGCGTACGCGGACGACTTGTATGGCTTGGCACTGCTGCGCAACGGGACGGTGGTCGCTTGGGACGTGGAGGGCGGCCCGAACCAGATGACCGTACCCGCGAGTGTCACGAACGCTGTCGCCATCGCCGCGGGCAACGGTTTCAGCTTGGCCCTTTTGGCCAACGGGACGGTTGCGGCCTGGAGCTACTACTCCTTCGTTTCGGGGATGCTGACCAATGTGCCGACGGGCCTGAGCAACGTGGTGGCCATCGCCGCCGGTGGAGAAACCGCCATGGCCGTTTTCAGGGTCGGAAGCGTCGTTACCGGCAGCAACCTCGTGCTCGGCTCGCCCGGCTTCCTGGCCAATCGCCAGTTCCAATTCACCGTCACCGGGGGTGGCATGGGCCAAGGGTACAGCGTGCTGGCATCCACCAACCTGGTCAACTGGATAACCCTCACCAACCGCTCCATCACGAATTCGCCGTTTCTTTTCCGCGATCTCTCGGCCACGAATTATCCGAAACGATTCTACCGCCTGGAGACGCCCTAGCCAGGGCGTTACGGAGCTGAAGGAGCTGAATCGGGTCATAAAAAGCCAGGTGTGGCAGCCAACCCAATGCGGTTTTCACCAGTTAGCTCCGGGGACACCAGCGGCTTAACGAGGCCGGCGGTCGGGCCGGTTCGCCTCCTGGCGCTGGCGGCAGGCCTTGCCGGTGCGTTCCTTCCTTTTGCGCCGGCTTGCGCCTCCGCCCGTGAGCCAGGCCAGGGCACCCCTCTCTCACCGACGGCTCTCGCCGCCGCGAGTGACGGCCAGAGCCTTTTCATAGCCTGCGCCTCCGCCAATCGTGTGCTGCGTCTGGACCTTCAATCAAGAGCGGTGGTTGAGACCCTCGAGACGCCGCTCGCGCCCTCCGGCCTGGCAATCTCCAAGAACGGTTCGGAGATGTTCGTGACTTGCGCGGCGCCCGAAAGCAGGGTCTGCATTTTTGACTTAGTCAGGGGAAGAATGGTGGGCCAGGTTCGCGCCGGCCATACGGCGCTGGCGCCAGTCGTGTGCCAGGACGGCCGCACGCTGTTGGTGTGCAATCGCTTCGGCAATGATGTGAGCGTCATTGACCTCCAAGCCAGGAAGGAGAAACGCCGCATCGCGGTGCGGCGCGAGCCGGTGGCGGCCGCCCTTGCCAAAGATGGAAAGTGCTTGCTGGTGGCGAACCTCTTGCCAACCGGCCGCGCCGACACGGGCACCGTGGCCGCGGTCGTCAGCGTGGTGGACTGGCCGGCCGGACGCGTCGTGAAGGAACTGTCGCTCCCTGACGGCAGCACGTCGTTGAATGGCATCCGCGCGTCCCCGGACGGCAAATACGCGTTGGTGACCCATACCCTGTCGCGCTACCGATTGCCCGCGATCCAGATTGACCGAGGCTGGATGAACGCCAACGCCCTGACCATCATTGACCTCGCGGAACTGGAGGTCCTCGATACGGTCCTGCTGGACGATGTCGAGAACGGCGCCGCAAACCCCTGGGGCATCGCCTGGTCCGCCGACAACCGGACAGTTGTCGTTACCCACGCCGGGACCCACGACATCAGCATCATCAACTTTCCCGCGCTGTTGACCAAACTTCTCGGGCTGCCAACGGCGCTGAGCGGGCCGCCGCTGGCCCAATACGGCACCGCCGCCCGCGTGCGCGCGGACGTGCCTAACGACCTGGCTTTTCTTGCCGGCCTGCGGAAACGGGTCAAGCTGTGCGCTCCGGACCGTGGGCCACGGGCGGCGGTCATGATCGGGAACCGCGTCTATGTGGCAAATTATTTTTCGGACACGGTGACGGCAATAGATGCAACCCCGGAGGTTTCCGCGCCCCAGTCCATTCCTCTAGGCCCGAGACACGAGTTGGACCTGGTTCATCGGGGCGAGCTGCTTTTCCACGACGCCAGTCTATGCTACCAAGGGTGGCAGAGTTGCGCCACTTGTCATCCTGGCAACGCCCGCAAGGACGGCTTGACCTGGGATTTGACCAACGATGGCGTCGGGAACCCAAAGAACACGAAGAGCCTTCTGCTTGCCCCTCAAACTCCGCCCTCCATGAGCCTGGGCGTGAGGGCCGACGCCTCGGCGGCGGTTCGGGCTGGCATCGAGCATATTCTGTTTGCCCGACCGAGCGAAGTGATGGTGAGGGTCATTGATGAATACCTTAAATCCCTTAAGCCGGTGCCGAGTCCGCAGTTGGTGCATGGCAAACTTTCCAGGGCAGCTCAACGAGGGAAGCAAATCTTCTCACAGGCCGGCTGTGCTCGTTGCCATGTGCCGCCGCTATACACTGATTTGCATCCTTACGATGTTGGCACCCGAGGCGCGCAGGACGGGCCGGCCGATAGATTCTACACGCCGACATTGATCGAGGTCTGGCGCACCGCGCCTTATCTTCACAATGGCTCGGCGGCCACCATTCAGGATGTGCTTACGACTCAGAACCGGAGTGGATTGCATGGAGACGTCTCCCGCCTTTCGGGTCGGCAGTTGGATGACCTTTGCGCCTTTGTGCTTTCGCTCTGAAGGCGAAAACCTCATCCCGTCGGAGGCCATTGATCAGAGACTCCTCACGTCGTCTCCTACACTCAGGGAATGGCGCGAACATCGGCTCGCCGCACAATGAACCGTGCCCTCGTAGCGGCGTCTCGGCAGAGCGCCGCCACTCCTCGGAACGTTCTCCAGCGGCGCTCTGCCGAGACGCCGCTACGCCGAGGTTCATGGCCCCAACGCATCCGCAAAAGCGAATGGAGGCTCTCCAGGCAGGGTTCATCATATCCGTGGGTTTTCGTGCTGGCGCCTATTCCCGGACTTGCGGGTAGCCGGATTGGTCCTGGCCGGGCTGCGAACCGGGCGCGGAAGGCCCGGCAGGGCCCTGTGGGGTCAGGACTTTGCGGGGTTCGACAATCGCCCTGACGAGGTCGCGCTCTCTGACGGTCACGGGTCCCTGCATCAGTTCAGGCACGTTGAACGTGTTGAGGCAGAAGCCATAGAAAGTGGGGTCTTCCTGTGGCAGAACAAAGGGCTTGTGAAACTCGCCGTGTTCGTCCACGTAACTGAAATAAGGCCGGGCCAGGAGGCCATCGATGCGTTTGCTGCTGAAAACCACCCAGCGGCTGTTGCTGGACCAGGAATGCCAAGTGTCGGCCTGGTCGCTATTGATTTCGAGCCGGCGGAGTTTGCGGGTGGCGAGGTCCATCACATAGAGATCGCTGTTGGACTGGTAGATGGGGAAACTGCCGTTCTGGCACAGGGTAACGAGCAGAAAACGGCCGTCCGGGGAGATTTTGGGCTGGCAGACGCTCAGCCCGGTTTCCGCGGCGGAAATCATCAGCTCGGGCTGCCCCCATTGGCCGGTCTGAAGGTCGAAGCTGACCCGCATCAGGTCGTAGCGAATCAGGCCGGAATTCTTTGAGTGGCTGGGGGGCAGCGCTGCTGAAATAGAGGTAGCCGTCCATCGGGCGACCAGGCCGGCCAGGTCTCGTTCCGGTCGGGCGCGGCGATGGCGGGCGGGAAGACGACGGTGTTGGAATCGACGCGGTAAATGCCCAGGTCCGAGTTGGCATCATAGACATCGCGGGTTTCGCCGCGGGTATGAAAGAAGAGGGAGAGCTTGTTGGCCGAGAAGGCGAGCAGCCGGCCGCTCGGGTGCCAGGCCAGGTAGCCCATGGTCCTCTCCACGCGGGCGGCTTGGTTGGAGATGACCAATATCATCGGGTTCTTGCCGCCGTAGGCGCGGATGTTGAAGGCGAAGGTATTCGGGCTTCGGTTCAACGGGGTGTGGCAGTTGAGGCAGCCTTGATCAAACTTGTCATTTTCGAGGATCAGTTTTTGGTCGAAGGACTCCAGGTTTCGCTGATAGATGCCGAGATGCATGTAGAAATTGAAGATCGGCTTGAGCAGACGGTAAGCCAGCCAGCCGTCGATTTCCTCCCGGGCAATATGGTTGGTCACCGTGGCGAACCGGGTCCAACCGGACGAGGCCGCTTGCGCGGAGATGTCCCAGTAGAAAGGCTGGCCGGGGTTGGCGCGCAAGAGGCTGGCCCAGGCCTTGGGCGGAATCCGAATCGCGGGGTTTGGGCTGGAGATGGCAATGGGGGGGCCTTTGGTGGAGCGCAACTCAACCCGGTAGGAGGCGGCAGGTTCCTGGATTCTGAAGTTCAACGGCGCAATGTTGGGCGGGAGAGTGACGCCAATGTAGTCGGGGAACAGCCGCGGCAGTTCCGCGGCCCGCGGTTCGAGCGGGCTGCCAGCCAGACAAGCGGCGGCCAGCAGCCAGCAGGCGCAGAGCGGCGAAGCTGCAAGAGAGCAGGACGAGACGTAACCTGGAAGAACTCGGGTCATCATGGTGCTGGGGCTTGGCCTTCGGCCGCTTGCTCGCGGCTTCGGGCGGCATAATAATACCAATAGGTGTCACCGAAGTTGGCCGGCCATGGCCGCCTGGCCCTCGGCTCTTCCCTCCAACTGTCCGACGGCTTCTCTGAACTGGCGGAATCGCTCGGCGGTTTCGGGGCGGATGGCGCGGCCCTTCAATTCGACCCGAACTCCCGCGACTTGCTGATAGAGGAGCAGGGCCTCTTCGTATGGCCGGGGGATTCGGGCGTAATTGAAGTTGTCGAGCAACCGGAGGCGCGCGACCGCTTTCTTCAAATCCAGTTCCATCAGGTAATAGGCCATGAGGTATTCGAAGGCCATTTGGTTTGTGGGATTCGAAGCCAACAGGACTTCGAGCAGGTGCCCCACGGGCAGCCCATCGTGCGGCACGTCGTTGGTCAACACCCGGGCGCGCATCCGGGCCAGGAAGGCGCGCTCGGCCGTCGGCATCTGCGGGTCCATCGTTGGCCAGGCCTCGTTCGCGCGTTCACCCTGGAACGGTATCAGGCTCAGCACGTTCAGGAAGACCTGCGCCGCCTGGGGCCGGTTTTTCAGCAGGTTGATGCGCGCCAACAGGCGCAATAGATCGGGACGCTCGCCCTCCATCTCCAGGGCCTCGTGCGCCATGTGCTCGGCGTCGTTGACCAAACCGAGTTCGAAGAGGGGCTGGCTTTGCTGCCCGCCAGTCCTCGCCGATACCTTCCAACGACGTCGTCGTCAATCATGTTGTGAAACGAAAACAGCTCCTCCGCCAGCCGCCCGGTGTGATAGAGGGCCAAGTGCAAGCGGACCGTGGCGGGATGATTCAGCGCCTTGACCTGCCTGGCCGCCGCAAGGACCGCTTCGTATTGCCCGCAACTGGCGTCGTAGTCGATCTCGGCCAGGAGCTTCTGGCGCCGATCAAACGTCAGCCATACGGCGGCCCACCCGAGCAGAAACGCCAAGACCACCACGGCCTGGCCGAGCCACGCCCTCTGGAACCAGCGGCCGGGCCTGGGGGCAGGCGCGGCCCTTTCCCGAAACCGGCTGCGGGTTGACAGGCGGGCTTGTGGCCGGCCTCGGGAGCAAAGCCAGAACTGCTCCCGCGACGGGCACCGAGGCGTAGAGAGCGGCTGCAAGGACCCAATCGACTCCTTCCGGCCAGGGATTGACCAGCCTTGCAATTTCGAGGTTTCCCGCTCCGATAGCCACCAGGGGCGCCGCCAACGCCAGAACCAGGCAACCTAACCCCGCAGCCCAGTTCCGCATTTGGATGAACACAAACAAGCAACACAAGACCGCAAAGAGCAGGGCAGACCAAAGCCCGGCCAAAAAGAAAAGGAGACCGGAAATCAATCCGCTGACCGCCGTCGACCACCAAGGGCGCCGCCAGGGCAACCAGACGTGTGCGGCGGCGGCGGCCAGCGCCAGGAGAAGGCCGACGCTCATGGCAGGCACCGGGCAACCATAGCGGTTGCGCAGCAGCAGGAGCACAAACAGGGGAACCAGGGCAACCAGGCCCGGCGCCCGGCCGCTGATGCGAGCCAGACAAATGAGGGCTGCCAGCAAGACCACGCACTGGGACAGGACGAAAACCAGGGCGCCCAGCCAGTTCAGGCAATTCAACTGCGCCAAAAATACCCCGGCATAACTGGCCAGACCTCCTGGACGGCCAAGGAACGTTTCCATAAAAACCCGGTGCCGGTAGAAGTACGGCCCGTAACTGTGATACTCCAGGAGCGGCTCCACCCGCAGCCAAACATAAAGAAAAGAACCAACCAGGAGAACGACCGCCCCCGCCGGGAAGGCAGGCCAGGGCCGGAAGAACGTCTCCGCCCCGAATTTCCGGTTGACTGGCTGCTGCCGCATCTGTCCCCAGTATAAACGAACGGGGACCTCCGCTTGCAAGCCCCAATCCGGCGGGTGACGCGCAGGTTCGTTAACACCCGCCCAAAACCGGATGCCTGCTCGCAGCCTTTAGTGGGGGCCTTCCGAGTCTGACCTCAAGGTGTCGCACGCTGGCTTGGAGGTGCTGGCGGGGAGGTTGTAGGACAGCCGGCCAGCAGACTTGCGACGGCCTGTCGCAACTCCACAACCCCGAATGGCTTGCCAAGCACAGCGTCAACCGGTTTATCGGAATCGCACAGCTTTTCAAGATAGGCCGTGACCATGAGAATCGGCACTGACGGCGCGAGGTGTTTGAGGCGCACCGCCAGTTCGCTGCCGCGCATCTCCGGCATCGCATAATCCAGGATGACCAGGTCAAAAGGTTCCCTCGCAAAGCAATCCAGGGCCTCCCGTCCATTCTCAGCCTCAGTGACGGTGTGCCGGTCAATCCGCAGGAGCAACTTGATGGATTCACGAGCACTTTGGTTGTCCTCGACAAGGAGTATGCGCTTTCCAATGACTCTGGCCTGGTTCATAGCAAACCTGAATATCGAGCAGTTCTTGTGCCATCAAAGGCGGGAAATGCCCTTCCTCCAATATTCATGCGGGCGGTCGAAATCCTCGCACCGGACTCGCCGGTGATGAAGACCGCTATGGCACTATCTTCCTTGCTGAAACCGAAGTTCTGCCCGGCCCAATTCCCCACCAGGCGTCATCTCCCGAGGTCGCTCGTTTCCAATCCCAACGCGAACGGTGAAGGAATTGAGGGAACCTGGCGACGATAGCTTCTTCCGGTATTGAGGCGGGCGGCCAAAAGAGAGGGCGGTTCTGGATTAGTTCAGGACGAGTTGCGCTGGGTTTCATTACCTTCACTCAGGGAAGCATATTCCGTGCCTATTCTCCGGGACAAGACGCAGAAGCGTTGGCCTGAAATCCAGCGAGTTCTCCACTTCTGTAATACCCAAGGCCCCGCACGCGGGTGAGGAGACCGTAGCGGACCCTCCCCACGGTCCGAACAGTTACCCTGCGGCAGACCATTCTCCGTCAAAATTCTCTTTGCACCCAAACCCCTCTGCCCCATCATCGCCCGTAAAACCTGGACCGAATGAAACATCCGTCCTGCTCATGAACCTTCGCCCTCGCCCCCGCTTTCATATTGTAACTGCCGCGCTCGGGGTGCTCATCCCAATGGGCGCCTTTTCTCGCGCAGCCGATACCGCTCCTGCCTCTCTCTGGAAGGTGGGCCAACCGATTGTGACTTATTGGGCCGGGCCGCCGATGACCGATGCCGTCGCAAGCCAGATGGCCGATGGCGGGTGGAATCTCGTCTGGTGCGGTGAGAAAGACCTCGACCTCGTGCGCCGGCACGGCCTGCGCGCCCAGCTCCAGGACCCGCTCCTGGCCCCCGCTTCACTCGAAAACCCGGTCCAGCTCGAAAAACTCGACGCCCTCATCGCGCGCGTGCGCCAGCATCCTGCCCTGTATGCCTATTTCATCACCGATGAGCCTAACGCCACCAATTTTCCGGCCCTGGGCAAGTTGGTGGCCCACCTGCGCGAGCGCGACCCCGCCCACCTGGCCTACATCAATTTGTTCCCCACCTACGCCACCAACGAGCAACTGGGCAACCAGGGCGATACCGTCACCGGCCTACCAGGCGCATCTGCGCCAATTCATCGACTTCGTCAAACCCGCACTCATCAGCTACGACCACTACCAGTTCACCGACCACGGCGATTCCGGCCAATACTTCCTCAACCTCGCCCTGATCCGCCGCGCCGCCCAGGATGCCGGCTTGCCGTTCCTCAACATCGTCCAGGCCTGCACCTGGACCCCTTCCATGCGCGTGCCCAAACCTGACGAGATGCGTTTCCTGGTCTATACGACCCTTGCCTATGGGGCGCAGGGCCTCTCCTATTACGTCTATTGCTGCGCCGGCCACACCGGAGGCATCGCCAACGCCGACGGCACGCCCACCCCGCTTTACGCCACGCTCAAAACCCTCAACCGCGAATTCGCCGCCGCTCGCCCTGCACTTGCAGCCCTTGCAGTCGCTCGGGGTTTATCATGCCCGGCATGCTGCCGCCAGGCGCCGTGCCTTTGCCAAAAGACGCCCCTTTCACCCTGGACCCGCCTGTGCCCGCCCTGGACTACGAGCCGCCCCAACCCGTCAAGGGCCTGTTGCTGGGATACTTCGGCCCGAGGCCCAAATCCGGGAACCTCTCCACGCCAACGCATGTCCTGGTGGTCAACCTGGACTACCGCGCCGAGGCCGTCCTGGGTATCAGCGGTCCCGGCGAACTCGAGATGTTCGATGCCGCTACCGGCCAATGGTCGCCCGCATCCGGCCGCCGCGCCGACCTGCGCCTGATGCCCGGAGGCGGGAAACTGCTGCGCGCGCGCCCTTGATAGGTTCAACCTGAATAGGCTCAATACCGTCCTGTTATGAAAACCGCCCTTTTCTCGGTGAGTTATGCCGGCCTATGGGGCCAATGTCGTCTGGAGCTGCCCGCTTTCATTGACCGCGCCAAGGCCCTGGGCTACCAAGGCGTCATGCTCATGGGCAAACGGCCCCATGCCTCCATCCTTGACCTCGATGCGGCCCGCCGCCTGGAATTGCGCGCTCGATTGAGAGAGGCCGGGCTCCAGGCTGCCTGCATCGCCGCCTATACCAGCTTCACGACCGGCCTGGAATGCCCTGAGGTGCCGCTCCTGGAACTTCAGGTCAAGTATGTCGAGGAATTGGCGAGCCTGGCTGCCGGCCTGGACTGCGGCCTGGTCCGCGTCTTCACCGGCTATGAATCGGAAGGGCACTCCCCGGCCGCCCTCTGGACCCGCTGCGTTGAGGCCCTCCGCTGGTGCGCCGATGCCGCCCGGCCCTTTGGTGTCACTTTAGGCGTCCAAAACCATCACGACATCGCCTTGCACACCGACGCCCTGCTCGAGTTCCTGCGCGACATCGCCCGGCCCAATGTGAAATTGATGTTCGACGCCTGGTCTCCCGCCCTGCGCGGCGAAGACCTCTACCAGGCGGCAAAAAAAGCCGCCCCCTTCACTGTCGCCACCACCTGCGCCGATTACCTGCGTTTGCCTCGCTACGCCTACGCCGCCGATTGCGTCAATTATCGCCCCCTCCTGCCTGACCTCGTCCGCGCCGTCCCCATGGGCGAGGGCTTCATTGACTACCCCTCGTTCCTGCGCGGCCTGGCGGAGGGCGGGTTCGACGGCTGGCTCAACTATGAAATGTGCTCCCCCTTGCGCGGCGGCGGCGATGAAAAGAACCTCGATGCCGCCGCCCGCCAGTTCCTGGATTACATCCGCCGCCTGGGGCACAGAGTCTAACGAGCCGGATTTCCAAGGAATGTGCCTCGCCTGAATTCTCGGCCCGTTGTATGGCGCCAGGCAAGCAACCCGGAAAGGACCCGGATGCGTTGCCGTCCGCCAGCGTGGACCGTCGCCCCATCAAATCACCTCGATCGGGTAGGTCGTCATCCAAATATCAAGCTGTCGAAACCGGATCTTCAACTGCCCCTTAAGCTCCGAGAAGAACTGACGATCTTCGGGACGGTCCGCCACATCCACAAAAATCCTTACCAACTCATCGCGAAACTCCGTCTCCTGGTGCTGCCAGATGCCATGAATGACTTGCGTTTCCCAAGAGACTGCGCCGAACCGGCGTCGCAATTCCACCAGCGTATCCCCGATCAGGGTCTGGGGCACCGGCTGGCCGTCATTGAACTTCAGCGGCAGCAGGATTTCGTAGCGACGCGAGCTGTTCATAGGTGGCGGGCCCCTCGACGGTGAACTTTATGCCTTCCTGCGCTAAATGGGCCAGAGCGGCCTCTGGCACCAGCGTCTCACCCGTCGCCCAACTCTTGCCTGGGAAACGCGCGGCCAGGAAGCCCAGCCCCCGCCGTTCTGCTTCCCGATCGGGAAAACGAATAATAATCATAGGCTGTAACCATCCACCAATTCGGCCTCGGATTTTGTCCGGCGTTTGGTTGTCGCTTTCACACCCATACTTTGCCTCAAACCGTCCTGCAATTCAATTGCAGATTTCAGCCCAAAACCCGCAACTCACGAAGACCGCCGCCGAAGCTGAATGAGCCGAGCGCCGCTGCCGCAGAACGCAAACCCCACTGGACCAGCCCGGCCACCTTCTGGCACACCGCCGGGTTGCATCCCTGACGCCTTACAACAGGCCAAAAACTCTGGGGGATGAATTACACCTCGGCTTTGTCGGACGGTTTCGACTCGGGATAGGCGAACTTCACCAACAGGGGCATCCCTCGAATCAGCCATACGCCGACTGCGGCGCACGCCAGCTTGATAATCAGAGTGGCAGGGGCCAGCGAAGGGAACCTTATGAAGGCTCGCAGGATGTACATGAGGCTCAGTACGCCGATGATCCGAAGTGCCAACGCGAATTGCTCTTTTGCATTCATAGTGCTTGACCTTTCTGTTTGGTGTTCCTGCGATCGCTGGTTTCTCCAGAGCGAACGTCGGAACTTACGCGGTCAGGTGAACTTGGCTGGGAGATTAACCCCCTCCGGTCTCCAGTCAACACGATACTGGTTGGACGCAGCTCTTCGGGCGTGAGACAAGAATTCTTCTGGGAAGTCCAGATCCCAAGCCTCAGGAGCGGCTTGAGTTTTCGATCCTTCGTTTCCTTCGTTTCCTTTTGTGCTTTGCCGGCGCCCCGCCGGCTGGGCACGACAACAGAACAGAAGGTAACCAAGGAAACGAAGATCCGGCCTGAACCAACAGGATAAACTGGCCGCAGGCCAGCAGGTGTCTGGGTTTCCTGGACAGCTCTTGTGACGAAAGCCCAGCAAAACGCATCCCGTGAAGATTCTTGTCCCACAACCCAACTCTTCGGGTGGCATCGCGCCTGGGCCGGAAATCACTTGAACCATCGTTCCGTCCCTGGTAATGATGCCGGCGAACCTATGGACAAAACCACTGCTGCAACCGTTGCTTTGGGGATCGTCGTGCTCGGCTTCATCGTCTTCTTCCTGGTCTTTCGGTCCAGGGGCAAGGGCAGAATCAAGGGTCCCCTTGGCATAGGCATGGAGGTGGAAGGCTCAAACCAGCAGGCGCCTGACCCGGCGGTCGTTGTCCAGGACGCCACCAGCCGCAAAGGCGGGTTGACCGTAGCGAATTGGGGTCGGATCTAAACTTTTTTACAATTGCCTTTGAATTGTAAAAAAGTTTGGATCCGACCCTTTGTTTCTCACGGGTGCCTCACCATCGGCCTGCCAATAGCCCGGGGCAACATGAAGTGAAGAGAGTTGGCGTCATGGCGGCGGGAAATGTTCTACGCAGCGTGCGGTGCATCCTCATTTGCCGTTGCGCTTGAACTTGGCCCGCGCGGCCTGGTCGAAGGCGGCCACCGCGGCATCGAAGTTCTTCAGGATTTCTTGCGCGCTTTGCCCGGCCGCATGGCGCGCGGCGGCGATGAGCGTGTTGCACTCGTTGGCGTCCATGAACGTCGCGGCTTCGAGCAGCCAGCGCTCTTCGCCGAACGGGAGGACCAGGAAACCGTGCTTATCAGCATGGATTAACTGGCCGGGCTGGACCTTGCGGCCGAAAACTTCCACCTCGCAATCCCAACGCAGCGGCGTCGAGCAGGCGTGGCCCACGCAGAGCCGCCGAGCCAGCGCTTTGAAGCCGGCGTTGTTCATCTCGTCCAGGTCGCGAATCCCGCCGTCAATGATGGTGCCCACGCACCCGAGCGCGCAATGGATGTTCGAGTTCACCTCGCCCCAGAACGCGCCCAGTGTGCGCGGCTTGTCCAGATCCTGCACCACCACGATCTTCGGTCCCGGCTGGCAGGCGACATAGCGGCGATACTCGCTCCAGAGCCGTCCGCCGTCCACGGCGTGTGCGCGATTGCCGGGCTGGATCACCACGGTGACCGCCCACCCCACCATCGGCCCCATCTGCGGCATGAAGTCGCGCACCTCCTCCAGGTTGAACGCATCGGCGGCGGCGTTGTGTTCCGTGATCTGCTCCCAGCCGTTGTAAATAGTCGGGGTGTTCCAGCGCTTGAGGCGCAGGAGGTCGGCGGGCGACAGTGGGCGTCGTAGAGCGGCGGACTTTAACATATTGCAGCAAGAGCTTGTCCTTGCCGAAGAATCCTGGCAAGTCCAGGCTTGTGGTCAGTCTAGCTGACCACAATAAAGGCCACCGCTTCCAAACGACACCTGCTGCCGCAGAGCCCCTCGGTGGTGGAGCTGAGACTTGTTTGGCTTTCTGGGGCTGATCCCTCCAAAGTGCGCACCGAAATCGCGCTGGTTGAGGGACTAATGCCCGCCTCCGTTGGGGTTCAACCATCGTGTGTTCCCATAATACCAAGCAGCCGGCGTGTGTTGGGCGTGTCCGTCAACGAAACCGTTGTTGGATTGCAGACTGTGCCGGAGGATAGGGGCGCACCACCAGGGGTCGTCCATCGTCGTGACACCCTGAGCGTATTCCCCTCCCCCTGTGTAGACTGGATCGCCCAATATGAAGGCGCCCAGCTTTTTCGGCGACGCCGGTGTAACGGACGGCTTGAGCGCTGGATTGGCCATTGTGCCGGAGTCTGTCAGCAGGACGACCTCTGCCGGCTTAACCACGCTCGTCATGAGGACATAAACGTAAGCTATGTAGAAGCTCAATTCACCGGCAATTTGATGGTTGAGGGCGTAGTCGGAAACTGTTGGCACGTCCACAGTATAGCCGTCCCAGACCGTGATCGCGGCGGCGTGATCGCTCGGCGACAGCGATGGACAGCGTATCACGTTCGTGGTTACGAGGTAGGGCAGCAGGATTCGATACCAGGTCGTGATTTGCGGAGCGTACGGCTGGTCAATGTAGGTAACGACACATTTGTTGCGGTTCTCGTCGCTGTAAGCCGCGTTCGCCACCAGAATCTGGTGCGCGTTGCTCAGGCATTGAGTGGCCTTGGCCTTTTCCTTCGCTCGCGACAGCGCCGGCAGGAGCAGGGCCGCCAGGATCGCTATGATCGCAATGACGACCAGCAGTTCGATCAGGGTGAACGCACGGCAAGTTGACGTTTTCAATTAGCGATGACATTCTTGCCGGCGGTGGCACACTCCGGCTGGTTGGTGATCGTGAGCTGCGCATTCATCAAAGACCGCGCTGACGCTCCCGGCGGGGGCGTTGGTCGCTACGCTGGTCGTGGAGGTGGAGGGGTCAGTCCCAGAAGGATGACATTTTCGCTCTGTCAGCATCTTGTCCCACCACCATAACATTGTTGTCAACCGCAGTTTTGTCGCTTTTCTGGGACTGACCCCTCCACTCCGCCACGTCTTTCACGCTCAATGGTGGTGTTTGCCTCCGCCGCAGCAACAGCCGCAGGCACTGCTATCGACACCGCAGGCGGGGCCCTCGCCGGCGCAACAGGCTTCACCGCCGCCGCTGCTGGCAGTGGAGGCGAATACGGACAGCTTCTTCGTGAGCCGGACCGAACCGCAATGCGGGCATTTCGTCCCTTTCCAGTCGCTGGAACGGACCAGGAGTTCGCTGTCGCTGTCGCACTTGTCGCAATGAAACTCGTAAATCGGCATGAGCAGACAATAGCGGCCCCCGGAAAAATCTCAATAGCGAATTGGGGTCGGATCTGAACTTTTTTACAATTGCCTTTGAATTGTAGAAAAGTTTAGATCCGACCCTTTGTTTCTCCGCCTGGGCACTGAGCTTTGGCCGACTCGATAAAGGCGCGGACCTTCGCCGGGTCTTTCCTGCCGGGCGCGGCTTCGACGCCGCTGGAGACGTCGACGGCATAAGGACGCACGCGGCGCACGGCGTCGGCGACGTTTTCCGGCGTCAGTCCGCCGGCCAGAAAGACCGGGCGGCCCAGTTTCATGGCCTCGAGGGCGAGGTCCCAGTTGAAGGTTTGGCCGGTGCCGCCCGGCTTGCCCGGGGCGCAGGCGTCCAGCAACCAGGCGTCGGTGGGGTAGTCTGCCAGGCGTTGCAGGCTATCCGGGTTCTCGATGCGGAAGGCCTTCATGCTCATCAGCCCGAATTGCAGGCAATAGTCCGGCGGTTCATCGCCATGGAACTGGAGCAGGCTCAGCCGGCACCGCCTCATGGCGCTCAAGACCAGGTCTTCGCGGCGCGTTGACGAACACCCCCACCTTCATCGGAAAGGGCGGCAGTTCGCGGATGATGGCGGCGGCCGCCTCGGGCGAGATATAGCGCGGACTGGGTTCGTAAAATACAAATCCCAGCGCATCGGCCCCCGCCTCAGCCGCCACGCGGGCATCGGCCAGGCTGGTGATGCCGCAGATTTTGACTTTAACCGGCATGGTCGCCCGGGAGGATTCCATGAGGCACGAGGCGCGACAAAGGCTCAGCCTCGTTCACATGCACCACCTTGGCGGGCGGGAAGCCGTTGAACCAGGTGGCCGAGGCGTTGCTGTAGGCGCCGATGTTCTCCGAATAGACCAGGTCATCGATGTCCAGTTCCGGGAGTTCCTCGGACAGCGAGATGGTGTCCAGGGCGTCGCAGGTCTGGCCGAAGACGGCGCAGATCTCCGTTTTGCCCTTGGCGAAGCTCTTCACATGGTATTGGCAATGGTCGAAGATGATGCCGCTGAAGGTGTGATAGACGCTGTCATCGATGTAGTAGCAGGTCTTGCCGTCGCGGACGGCTTTGCCGATGATGCGGGCGACCGAGACGGCGGCCGTAGCGACCAGGAACCGCCCCGGCTCGGCCAGGATCTGGATGTCGGTCGGGAAGAGGCGGTCGATCTCGGCATTGATCTTCCTGGCCAGGGCGCTGAACGGTTTGACGTGTTTGTTATAGGGGGCGGGGAAGCCCCCGCCGATGTCGAGGATCTTGATTTCATGGCCGCGCGACTTGGATTCCCGCATCACGGCCGCAGCGATGTCCAGGGCCTGGACGAAGTTCTGAAAATTGGCGCACTGGCTCCCGACGTGGAAGCTGAGGCCCTCGACCACCAGGCCCAAGTCGAAGGCGGCCCGGATGAGGTCCACCGCCTCGCCCGGGTCGCAGCCGAACTTCGAGGACAGCTCGACCATCGAACCGGTGTTGGGCACCCGCAGGCGCAGCACGACGCCGGCGTGAGGAGCGAATTGCCGGATCTTCTTCAACTCGGCCAGGTTGTCATAAGTGACCAGCGGTTTGTATTGGTCCAGCGCCCGGAGCGTCTCTTTGGGCTTGGTCGGATTGGCGTAGATGATCTTGTCCCAGATGAAGTCCTGCTGCTCCTTGGGCGGCAGCCCCTTGATGTTCTCGTACACCAGCATGAATTCCGGCAACGAGGCCACGTCGAAGCTGGCCCCGGCCCGGTGAAGCGACCGGATGATGGCCGGTTCAGGGTTGGCCTTGACGGCATAATAGGCCTGCACCTTGGGCAGATGTTTCTTGAATGCAGCGTAGTTTTTCCGCAGCACATCGTGGTCGATGACCACGATGGGCGTGCCGTGGGCGCGGGCGAGGGTCTGCAGTTGCTGGGTCGTCATGACGGCTCAATGTCAAGTGTCGAGTGTCGAGTGTCGAGTGTTGACGTTTAAGCCGTTTCGCTCCTTCATACAAGCGAAAAATTGTGTCGCTTTTTCCAAAGCGCCGCGCTACAATCGGCCTTTGGCATGATGCCCCTTTACGAGTACGAACTTTGCGAAGGCGATTGCCCGGTCTGCGGCGGCAAGTTCACCCTGCGCCGGCCGCTCTCGGCGCCTCCCCTGACCAAATGCCCGGCCTGCAAGAGGCCGGTGCGCAAGGTCTTATCCACCTTCAATTCGCCCAGGACGCTCTCGATTTCCGACGCCAAAAAGGCCGGCTTCAAGGTCCTCAAGCGCGTCGGCAAGGGCGAGTATGAGAGGCAGTAGGGGACGCTTGAAGTCAGCAGCCGGCCCAATATCCCAATTCGCGCAAGGAGACAAAATCTCGAGTCCGTTCCGGCGTGGCGCAGCCAAGGATGACGTGGTCCAGCACATTGATTTTGAGGAGTTGCCCGGCGCGGATCAGGTCGCGCGTGACCTTGATGTCGGCCTCCGACGGGGTCGGGTCGCCGCTGGGATGGTTGTGGATGAGCACGACGGCGGCGGCATTGGCGGCGATGGCGGACTTGAAGACATCGCGCGGGTGAATCAGGATGGTGTCGAGCGTGCCCTGGGAGATTTCTTCCACGCGCACCAGCCTCCGCCGCGTGTTGAGCAGCAGGATTTGGAAGGTCTCCACCTTGCGGAGCCGGTTGTCCTCGCGCATGAGGTTGGCCACCGCCTCCGGCGTGTCCAGCAGCGGGGCGTCATCGCGGAGTTCCTCGGCCATTTTGCGGGCGAGGGCGAAGGCGGCGGCCAAGGTGACGGCCTTGTCGGGGCCGATGCCTTTGACGGTTTGGAGTTCCTCGAGGGAGGCGCGGGCCAGGGCGCTCAGGGAGCCGTATTTCGAGATCAACTGCCTCCCAATGTCCACCGCGTTGGCCCCTTTGAGCCCGGTCCGCAACAGGATGGCAATCAACTCGGCCTGGCTGAGGGCGCCCGGGCCGTGGGCCGCCAGCCGTTCGCGCGGGCGCTCGCCGGCAGGCTGGTCCTTGATCCGCAGGCCGTTCATGGGGAATTATGAAGTATGAAGTATGAACTCATAATTCATAATTCATAATTTTGCCTCAGGCCGTCTGCAGTTGGCGGACGAAGAACGGGGCGAATTCCTCGTGGAGGTGCGGGGGAATGCGGGCCTTGAAACGGGCCGTTTCGCCGTTGTAGTCGCGTTCGACGACCTGGCCCACCTCATGGAGCCGGGCGATAACGCCGGCCTGGTCGTGGGGGACGGACAGCTCCATGAACTCGCGGATGGGGCGCAATTGGCTGCCCAGCTCGGACAGAAGGGCTGGGATGCCCTGGCCGGTGGAGGCGGAGAGGGCGACTCCGCGCGGGTAACGCTCCAGAAAGCGCGTGAGCACATCGCGGCTGCCGTTGAGCTGGTCAATCTTGTTGAAGACCATGAGCGTCGGCTTGCCCTCGGCGCCGATTTCGCTCAGAACCGCATCGACGGACTGGATTTGCTCTTCGGCCTGCGGGTGGCTGATGTCCACCACATGCAACAGGAGGTCCGCCTGAGAGACCTCCTCGAGCGTTGCCTTAAAGGCCTCGACCAGGCCGTGGGGCAGTTTGCGGATGAAGCCGACCGTATCGGTCAGCAGGACGTTTTGGTTGGTTGCAAGGCGGAGCCGGCGCGTGGTGGGGTCCAGGGTGGCGAACAACTTGTTTTCGGCCAGGACATCCGCGCCGGTGAGCCGGTTGAGCAGCGTGGATTTGCCGGCATTGGTATAGCCGACAATCGAGGCGAGGGCGAAGTGATTGCGCTGGCGGGAGTTGCGCTGGGTAGCCCGCTGCCGGCGCACTGCCTCCAAGTCCCGCGAAAGGCGGGCGATGCGGTCCTGCACGCGGCGGCGGTCGGTTTCCAACTGCGTTTCACCCTCGCCGCCGCGCATGCCAATGCCGCCTTTTTGGCGCGACAAGTGGCCCCAGAACCCCGTCAGCCGCGGCAGAAGGTGCTGGAGTTGGGCCAGCTCGATTTGGAGTTTGCCCTCCCGCGTGCGAGCCCGCTGGGCGAAAATGTCCAGGATGAGCGAGGTGCGGTCCAGGACCTTGCAGTTGAAGACCTTTTCCAGGTTGCGGCTTTGGGCGGGGGTTAGTTCCTCATCGAAGATGACCGTATTGACATCCGCTTCGCGGCAGTGCGCCGCCAATTCATCGGCCTTGCCTTTGCCTATGTAGGTCGTGGCGCACGGGGCGGCCATCTTTTGGAGGCCATCCCCCACCACCTGGCCTCCGGCACTCGTGGCCAGCTCGGAAAGCTCATCCAGTGAGTCGCGGATTTCCCAACCACTGCGGGATTTAAGTTCTACGCCAACGAGAAAAACTCGTTCTGTCCCCCGGTTCCGGGTTTCGATGAGTGCTTTCAATTCAGTGCGTTTGCCGGTCTGCTTTCTTTTTGCTAATTGTTACTTGAACATAACATGCTTGTCAGGGAAGAAAAGGAAAATGTGCGAGGTGCGCTGGGCACGGCTCTGCGCCTTTCGCCTTCACTCAAGTCCGCGCTCGAAGAGGCCGTCTTCGTCCAGGCCCAGGTAGTGGCCCAGTTCGTGGAGGCAGGTGGTATGGACCTCTTCGCGGAAGACCTCCTCGTCGGCCTCGGCCTGGTCCCACAGGTTCTCCAGGAAAAGAATGATCTGAGGCGGGAGGGGCAGGGCGTCGGTCTCCTGTGCGGCAAACTCCGGCCCGACGAACAGCCCCAGGGTGTCCGGTTCGATGCCGTCGCGGCGGTGGGCGGCATTGGGACGGCGTTCGAGGGTCACCGGCAGGGCCTGCGCCCGCTCTCGCAACGGGGCCGGCAGGGCCGCCAGCGTGCCCTCGACCTCCTCGGCCGCCAGCGCGCGCAACCGCTTCCAATCCGTTTCCATTTTCAGAGCAGTGTTCCTGTCGAGTGTCGAGTGTCGAGTGTCGAGTGTCGAGTGTCGAGTGTCGAGTGTCGAGTGTCGGGGGGCGGCGCTTCGTTCCCTCGACCCTCGACCCTCGACCCTCGGCCCTCCTTCTAATCATCTTCCCCCTGGATTGCCCACGTGGGATAGGGTGCGCCGGGGCCTTTCATGGCGTGCCAGAGAATGTGGTTCAAGAGGTCCTCAGGGCACTGGTCCGGTGCCTTGAGCGGCAGCCGGGCCGAGGCATAAGCCTCCTTGCGCAAGAGGGAGTTCGAGACTTCTTTTGGCTCCGGATTCATCTGGTCCAGAGGGACGTTGTTCGTGAGCGCAACGAAGGGGGTGAAGTCGGGCACATTGGTGAAGCAGTCAAACAGGGGTGTGGCCGTGGCATCCATTTGGTTCATCGGGGGCAAGCCGAGGATGAGTTCGATGGTCCGCAGCAGGCTGGTGTGATTGTATTGCGCGCTGACCACGGCATGGCGGCGCGTGTAAGGGCTGATGACATAAGCGGTGGTTCGGTAACCGCTCACGTGGTCCCAGCCATCCTGCGGGTCATCCTCGATCGCCAGGATGCAGGTCTGCCGCCAAAACCGGCTGTGGCTCAGGGCGTCCACAATCTGGCCGAGGGCCAAATCGTTGTCCGCCGCCTGGGCGGCCGGTGTCGGTGAGCCGGCCTTGGTGCCGCTGGTGTGGTCGTTGGGCAGGCAGACGATCGCCAGGTTCGGGAAATCCCCGGCCCGCTCGAACTGCTTAAGTTCCTTGATGAACTGCGCCGCGCGAAAGACATCGGGCACATCCAAGTCCCAGCCGACCGTGTTGGTCGCCAGGCAAGGGCGCAAAGACTCGACTGCCGGCTCGCTCCGGAGACGAATCGTATCGGTTCCCTCGAGGAACTCGCGGTAGTGGTCCAGGAACTTGGGTTCGCCTTTGCGGGAGCGGTCTTTCCAGGACTTGCGCGTGATGGCGAATTCCCCGTAATCGCGCAGAGTCTTGCCATGGGCAAGGGCGTTGTCCCAGATGAACCCGGCCGGGGAGTAAGCCAGGGCATCCACTTCATCATCTCCCATTCCGTCCGGGTAGCTGCGCGGAAAACCGGCAAACGATTTTTCCATGTAATCGGTAGCGAAGGCGCCTCCGGCCCATTGATGGCCGTCGGCGCTGAGAATGCCGGAGCAGTAGGCATTGTCCAGCAGGGTGAACTCGCGAACCAGCTTGTGTTGATTGGGGGTGATGCGCTCGCCGAAGATGCAAAGGGCGGGCTCGCCATTGCCCTCCGGCACGTCGCCGAACACTTGGTCGTAGGTGCGGTTTTCCTTGATGAGATAGACGACGTGTTTGAAGACGCTCGGCTCGCCGGCGCGCTCGGGCACGGGGCGCGGCGGTTGGGCCGGGCGCGGCGGCAGGCCCGCCTGCGCCAGCCGCAGGTAGCGCATGTCCGCCAAGGCCTGGCGGGTCAGTCCTGCCAGTTCCGTCGCTGAGGGCGCGCGCACCAGGGAGAGGGACCCGTAGTATTGGTGGGAATTGAACTCCGGTTCGCCGGTCGTTTGGTTTGAGCGGCCGGGGCCGATGCCTTTGATGTTGGCCACATAGACCGAGGCGCGGCGGGCGTCATACACGATTGCCCCCGGAAACCAACCGGCGGGAATCAGCCCCTTCAACCTCGAGCGCCCGGGCGCAAAAGCAATCACCCCAATGGCATTCTGTGTTCCGTTGCAGACGAATAGGGTCCGGCCCGAGGCGTCGAACGCCACTGCGTTCGGACTGGCGCCGAAGAGATTGGCCGGGCTTTGCCGCGCCCAAATCGTTTCTACCACCTCGTCGCGGCGCGTCTCGATGATGCTCAGAGTGTCGCCGGCTGCGTTTGCCACTGCCACGTAGCGGCCGTTGGGACTCAAGGCCAGGCCGCTGGCGTGAGGGCCCGTCATGATTTCTCGAACCACCCGGCCTGCCGCCAAATCAATCACCGTCACGGAGCCTTCACTGGCGATGTGTCTGACAGGGTCCACGCGCACCCGGGTGCCTTGTCCCGCGGGTCCTGTCACATCCCCCGCCTCGGGCCGCCGCCCGCCCCAGTTGCTTACGTAGGCCTTGTGGCCGGCCAATACCACGTCGTAAGGGGCCACCCCCGTCTCCCAGGCGCGCAGCACCTGTCCGCTGCCAAGGTCCATCTCCGCCAGCCGGTTCGAGAGGTTCAGGACCGCATAAAGCCTTTTGCCGTTGCGCGACACGGCCAGGCCGGCCGGTATCTCCTCTTCCCGGCGAGTGCCGCTGACCTTGGGCAACGGCAGGGTGCAAAGCCCGGTTACCGTGTGGGTCGGGCTCACGGCGAAAACCTTGATGCTGCCGTTGACATTCGCCAGGTAGATGCGGCTTCCATCCGGCGAGAAGACCAGCCCGGTAAAGCTCGCCTGCCCCTCCTCGTCCGGCTCCAAGATGTGCCCGGAAACGGCGCCGGGCGCCAGTTCTAGCCCGGATATTTCACGACCCAGGAATGGAACCGGGCTACCGAGGCTGCGTAGCGCAGGTTTCCAACCTGCTGTATCGCCGGCCTCCGGCCGGCAGGCTGTACCTGCTTGGCGGCATCGGCGGATTGGAAATCCGCGATACGGCAGGCTGGAAGCCTGCGCTACACCGTCCGGCTGGCGAGACCCGTGAAATATCCGGGCTAGAGCCCCCTCCGCCGGCAGGGCAACGTGCTGGAGCACCCGGACGCCGACCGGATTGACGACGACCAATTCGTGGGTCTTGCCGGCCACGGCCAGGATTTTGCCGTCCGGGCTTAGGGCCAGCGCCTGGGGGCGCATCCGGGGCAAGTCCAGCATCGCGCCGGCCGGATGGACTACCTGGTTGACCGGGGTCGTTACGACCTGGCCTTGCCTGGAGCGTCCGACTGTCTCGCGGGCCGGCGTGCCAGGCGGCTCATCGGCGGCGACACCCCCAACGACCGCCAAGGCCAAAAACAAAGGCCCAAGCCATCGCCTGCAGATCCGCTTTTGAGCGCCTCCTCCATTTCGAGCCTCCCGTTTCCCCTCACCCCGGCCCTCTCCCTCGGGGAGAGGGAGAATCGCCGTCAGTTGGTCGACGAATCCGGCGGTGTGGGAACGTTCGAAAGCCGGCCCTGGTTTCTCCCTCTCCTCTGGGGAGAGGGCCGGGGTGAGGGGGAATGGGCCGCCCAACATGCGATTCCTTTTACGGCCTGGACCGGCAATCCGCAACTCAAACCTTCCAAATTCGCGGGGCTTCGGTAGGGTGGGGCCGGCATAGACCCATGACAACGACGACCACTTCCCTTGGCGCAGCGCAGGACAAAGCCCAGCTCAATCTCGCCTACATCTGGATGATTTCGGTCGTGGCCGCCCTGGGTGGATTGCTCTTCGGGTGGGATTGGGTGGTGATTGGCGGGGCCAAGCCGTTTTTCGAACCCTATTTCGATTTGCCCGCCATCGCCCGCCAATGGAGCCATCATTCCCTGGCGCGGATGCTGGGCCTGACGACCGAGGCCACCTTGAGCGGATGGGCCAACAGTTGCGCCCTGCTCGGCTGCCTGGCCGGCTCGCTCCTTGCGGGCGGGCTTAGCGACAGGTTCGGCCGGAAGAAGCTGCTCGTTTTTTCGGCCTTTCTTTTCGGGGCCTCTTCGCTGCTGACCGGGTGGGCAGGCAGCTTTAATCAATTCATCACCTGGCGCATGCTTGGGGGCGTTGCCATCGGCATGGCCTCCAACCTCTCGCCGCTCTACATCGCCGAGATTGCCCCGGCCAAGCTGCGCGGGCGCCTGGTGACCCTCAACCAGTTGACCATCGTCTTCGGGATTCTGGCCGCGCAACTGCTCAATATGCTCATCGCGCAGAGGGTGCCCGAAGGTGCGTCCGCCCCCGCTATTGCCGCCTCCTGGAACGGCCAGTCCGGCTGGCGGTGGATGTTCACGCTGGTGGCCGCGCCCTCCCTGCTCTTCTTCTGCTCGGCGCTCTTCGTGCCCGAAAGCCCGCGCTGGCTGGTCAAAAACGGCCAGGACGATTACGGGCGGCGCGTCCTGGCGCGCATCGGCGGCGAGACTTACGCCGCCCTGGAAACGGCCAGCATCAAAACGACCCTTGCCGCCGAGGAAATCGCCCGCGTCCGCTTTGCGGACCTGCTCGAGCCCCGAATGGTCCGCATCCTCTTGATCGGCTGCGCCCTGGCCGTGCTCCAACAGTGGAGCGGCATCAACGTGCTGTTCAATTATGCCGAGAACATCTTTAAACAGGCCGGCTTCGGCGTGAGCACGATACTCCTGTTCATTGTCATTACCGGGGTCGTGAACATGGCCTTTACCTTCGTCGCCCTGGCCACCGTGGACCGCTGGGGCCGCCGCAGTCTGATGTTGTCCGGTTGCGCCGGCATCGCCGCCTCCCACCTCTTGATCGGGCTGGCCTATCTGCTCAAGCTCAAAGGCTTGGCCGTGCTCCTCTTTTCGCTGGCGGCCATTGGCTGCTATGGCATGTCCCTGGCCCCGATAACCTGGGTCCTGATTTCCGAAATCTTCCCCAACCGCATCCGCGGCGCCGCCATCTCGGTCGCCGTCTCTGCCTTGTGGATCGCCTGTTTCATCCTGACTCTCACCTTCCCGCTCCTCGAACATGCCATCGGCGCCGGCAAGACCTTCTGGCTCTATTCGGCCATCTGCGTGGCGGGTTTCGTGTTCGTTTATTTCTATGTCCCCGAAACCAAGGGCAAAACCCTTGAACAGATCGAAAGGGAAACGGCTCAGCGGGCCTGAAACAGCCCCTCCCGGCGCGGATGGCTCAGGGCCTGTCCGAACAACTCGCCGAAACGGGCCCCATTCCCTGATTGTAGGAGACGACGTAAGGAGTCTCTGATCAATGGCGTCCGAGGGGACCAGGCTTTGGCCGGATGGCCCGCAGGTGTTTTTCTCCAACGACCGTCCTTTCGGAACGACGCCCGACACGGGAACCCGCGAACCCGGGCTCCACGTGGTGAATGCCGATGGCGGGGCATCCCCACGATCCGACTTGAGCGGTTACTTGCACTTTAAGGCCAGCGAAGCCGATAGAAGCGACTCGGATAATTCCTCCACTGGGGATCGTCGAAATAGGACGAGCCGCCGGTGAGGGTGTTCGTGCCCAGCGGTGACCAGATGGGATTGGCGAGATTGGTGCTGGCTTCGACCACGACGGTCATGCCGCCGGCCCAGTTGATAGTGAATCCAAACCCATTCGCCCCCACGCCGAAGCTGGCATCCCTGCTCTGCACCTGCGGGGTCCACAGCGCGGTTGGACGACCGACAAAGACCGGCCCCCAGGAGGTGGTCCCAGGCAGATAATAGATGGTCGCCGGGTTGATCACCGGGGATCCATTATAATCCCCGAACACATACTGACCGAGGCTGCTGGGGCGTTACCCTCGAAATACACGCTCCTCAGGCTGGGGCATTCATAAAACGTAAAATCCCCGATGCTGGTGACGCCATTGCCTATCGTGACGCTGGCCAGGCTCGTGCAGAACCCGAACGCATTCGCTCCGATTCCGGTGACGCTGTTGGGGATCGTGACGCTGGTCAGGTTCGTGCATTCATCGAACGCCGCGTCCCCGATGCGGGTGACGCTATCAGGGATCGTGGCGTTTGTGAGGCTGCCGCACAACTGGAACGCATAGTCCCCGATGTTGGTGACGCCCTTAGGGATCGTGGCACCGGTCAAGCCGCAGTACTCGAACGCCGCGTCTCCGATGCTGGTGACGCTGTTGGGGATCGCATAAGTTCCGGCTCTGCCTCCCGGAAATGTGATGAGCGTGGTCTGGCTCTTGTTGAACAAGACCCCATCGACACTGCGATAGAAAGGGTTTAGCGCATCCACCGTGATCGCTGTCAGGCTGGTGCAGTCAACGAACGCAAAGCCTCCGACGCTGATGACGCTGTTGCCTATCATGACGTTGGTGAGGCTGCTGCAGCCGGCGAACGCCACCACCCCTATGTTGGTGACGCTGTTGGGAATTGCGACCTCGGCCAGGCTGGCGCAGTCCTGGAAGGCATGCTGCCCAATGCTGGTGACGCTGTCGGGGATTGTCACGCTGGAGAGGCTCAGGCAGTAATAGAATGCAGAGTCCCCAATGCTGGTGACACCGTTGGGAATCGCGACGCTGGTTAGGTCGTAGCGGTACTGGAATGCATAGTCCCCGATGCTCGTGACCGGCAGGACATTGATCCTGCCGGGAATGGTTACCGACCCGCCAGGACCGGTGTATCCTGTGATGGTGATCGTGCCGTTTGCGGTTGTGTATGTCACTTGCGACAGCGGGTCCCACAGAGTGGCCGCAAGACCGGCAAACGTTCGGACCCAACCCTTGGTTCCCGCCAGGTAATAGACGGTCGCCGGATCCAACCCCGGCGTGGATCCGGTTGCATTGTCGAACACAGACGCGCCCAAGCTCGGGGCGTTACCCTGGAAATACACGCTCTTGAGGCCGATGCAATCATAGAACGCCTCCACCCCGATGCTGGCGACGCTGTTGCCTATCGTGACGGTGGTCAGGCTGATGCAGCCCTGAAACGCGCTGTCCCCGATCTGGGTGACGCTGTTGGGGATCGTGACGTTCGTCAGACTTTGGCAGAAGAAAAACGCGCCGGCCCCGAGGCTGGTGACGCCGTTGGGAATCGTATAGCTTCCAGCTTTGCCCTCCGGGCAGGCGATGAGTGTGGTTTGGCTCTTGTCGAACAGGACCCCATCAACACTGCTATAGGTGGAATTGAAGGCATCCACCGTTATCGCGCTGAGGCTGCCGCAGCCAGAGAACGCCTCGAGGTTGATGTTGGTGACACTCGCAGGGATCGCCACGCCGGCCAGGCTGGCGCAGTAAGAGAACGCCCAGTCCCCGATGTTGGTGACACTGTTGGGGATGCCGACGCTGGTGAGGCTGGCGCAATAGGTGAACATGCCCTCCCCGATGCTGGTGACGCCGCCGGGAATCGTGGAGCTGCTCAGGCTCGAGCAGTCCCCGAACGCGTAGTTCCCGATATGTGTGACGCTGTTCGGGATCGTCACGCTGGTCAGGCTGGAGCATTGATAGAACGCCCAGTCCCCGATGGTGGCGACGCTGTTGCCCATCGTGACGCTGGTCAGGCTGCTGCAGTTCTCGAACGTCGAGTCCCTGATGCTGGTGACGCTCTCGGGGATCGTCACGCTGGGGAGGCTAAGGCAGTAATAGAACGCGTAGTCCCCAATGCTGGTGACGCCGCTGGGGATCCTGACGCTGGCCAGGCTGGTGCAGTACTCGAACGCGCTCTCCCCGATGTTGGTGACGCTGTTGGGGATCGTGACGTTGGTCAGGCTGGAGCAGTAAGCAAACGCACTCCTTCCTATGTTGGTGATGCCGACGCCGGTCGTGACGTTGGTCAGGCCGGAGCACCAGCCGAACGCATACTCCCCGATGCTGGTGACGCTGTCGGGGATCGTGTAACTTCCAGTTTTGTGCCCAGGACATTGGATGAGCGTCGTCTGGCTTTTGTCGAGCAAGACCCCATCCACACTGCTATAGACGGGATTGAGCGCCCCGACCTCTATCGCCGCCAAGTTGCCGCAGTCGCTGAACGCAACGACCCCGATGTTGGTGACGCTGTCAGGAATCGTGACGTTGGTCAGGCTGGGGCACTCCTGGAACGCCCCCGCCGCGATGCTGGTGACCGGCAGGCCGTTGGTCGCGCTGGGGATGGTCACCGCACCCCCTGAACCGGTGTATCCCGTGATGGTGATCGCGCCGTTTGTGGCCGTGTAGGTGAACTGGCCGTCCGCTGCCACGGGCAGCGTCAAGAGCGGCATCAACGCCAGCAGTAGAACCTCCGTGTGCCGATGGCGCCTTTGCCACGCCGGCGTGTCCCCAGCCTGAGGACCGAGGCCGTGCCGGTATATGAGCGCATTCACTTGTGAACATAAGCCCTCCTGCACACTCGCGTCAATGCTCAAAAGCGCCTTCGCGGCGCGTTCAGGGCCGATTCACGACCCCGTAGGAGACGACGTAAGGAGGCTCTGATCGGGTTTCAAGACAAATACTGAGCCTCCTCACGTCGGCTCCTGCAGTTCCGGGACGATCTTGAATCGAGCCCTGCGGCGCGTTTAAGCCATGAGCCTGTCCCAAAAACAACCAATGGAGCCAACAGAGCCAATAGAACGCTTGCGCCTCCGCCCCGTATAGTCCAATATCTACCGCATACGAATGCTATACAATATGACTAGCTGTTCAGGTGGGGCGCGGACCCGTTCCTGGAAACGGGTCTTGGCGGCATGGCTCGGGGTTGTCCTCTCAGCCACTGCTCCCGCCGCGTCCGATGTCACTTCCCTGGCGGGCCAATGGCGGTTTCAACTGGACCGCCGAGACGCCGGCATTCAGGAACGGTGGTTTGACCTCGATTTGGTCCAGCGCCTCCAATTGCCCGGCGCGCTTCAAAACCAGGGCTTTGGCGATGATATTTCGGTCGAGACGGACTGGACCGGCGCCTCGAACGTGGAGACCTGGCTCAAGGGCAAGCAGTACCAGAAATATCGCCAGCCGGGCAACATCAAGGTGCCCTTTTGCCTCCAGCCCGAAAAGCACTATGTGGGCGTGGCATGGTATCAGCGCGACCTCGAGACTCCCCGGGCGCTGGCAGGGCAAACGCGTGGTGCTCACGCTCGAACGGGTCCACTGGGAATCACGCCTCTGGCTGGACGGCAAAGCCCTGGGCGCCGACACCAGCCTCTCGACCCCGCATCGCTACGATTTGGGTGTGAACGTGGCGCCGGGCAGACATCGGCTCACGCTCCGGCTCGACAACCGCCTGCTCGTCAACGTCGGCTCCTGGGCCCACAGCGTCAGCGACCATACCCAAGGCAACTGGAACGGCGTTGTCGGAGCCATCGAGCTGTCGGCCACCAGCCCCGTCTGGATTGACGACGTGCAGGTCTATCCCGACGTGGCCAAAAAGTCGGCGGTGGTCAAGACCCGCATCGGCAACGCGACGGGCGTTCCGGGCCATGGCGTCCTCACCCTCGGCGTCCTCGAGGTCCCCGTAAGCTGGGGCGAAACCGGCGGGACCGCCGAGACGGAGGTCCCGCTCGGGGCCCGCGCCCAACCCTGGGACGAATTCAATCCCGCCCTCCAAACACTCCCGGTCCGGCTCGAGGGCGAACACGCCGACGACCGGCGCACCGTGACCTTCGGCTTGCGCGAACTCCGGGCGGAAGGCCGCAAATTCGTGATGAACGGCCGCCCGGTATTTTTCCGCGGCACGCTCGAATGCTGCATCTTTCCGCTGACCGGCTATCCGCCGACCGATGTCGAGTCGTGGAAACACGTCATCCGCGCCTGCCAGGCGCATGGTCTGAATCTGATCCGTTTCCATTCCTGGTGTCCGCCCGAGGCGGCGTTTGCCGCCGCGGACGAACTCGGTTTTTATTTCCAGGTGGAGTGCGCGGTTTGGTCCGGCCCGGGCGAAGACAAGGCGCTGGGAGATTGGATTTATGCGGAAAGCCGGCGCATTGTCGGGGCGTATGGCAATCACCCCTCGTTCGTTCTGTTGACCCATGGCAACGAGCCGCACGGCAAGAATCGCGAGGCCTTTCTCGCCGGCTGGGTCAATTACTGGAAGAAGCAGGACCCGCGCCGCCTGGTCACCAGCGGCTCGGCCTATCCCCAACTGCCCGAGAACCAGTTCCATGTCTTCTATCCGTGCCGCGGCCCGCACGGCTGGCTGGGCAAAGATTACCGGCGCGACGTCCAATCGCTCACCGTCCCGGTGATTGTCCACGAAATGGGCCAGTGGTGCGTCTATCCGAACTTTAACGAGATCGAAAAATACACCGGCCCGCTCAAGCCGAAGAACTTCGAGATCTTCCGCGATTCCCTGGCCGAACACGGGATGTTCGACCAGTGGCGCGATTTTCTGCGCGCCTCCGGCAAGCTCCAGGCGCTCTGTTACAAGGAGGAAATCGAGGCGGCGCTGCGCACGCCGGGCATCGGCGGCTTCGAGTTGCTCGACCTGCACGATTTTCCGGGCCAGGGCACCGCGCTGGTGGGCGTGCTCGACCCGTTTTGGGACTCCAAGGGCTACATCACACCGGCCGAATACCGCCGCTTCTGCAATGCCACTGTGCCGCTGGCCCGGCTGCTCAAACGCGTATGGACGACCGCCGAAACCCTCTCGGCTGAACTCGAGCTCGCCCACTTCGGCCCCGCCCCGTTCCAGCGCGCGACCCCAAGGTGGAACGTCCTCGACGACGATGGCAAAACCGTGGCCCGCGGCGAGTTTCCCGCAACGGCAATTCCCCTCGGCCAGGGTTTGTCCTTGGGACGCCTCTCGGTGGACCTGGCGAAGTTCGCCGCCCCTGGGGCCTACAGGCTGGTGGTTGGCCTGGAAGGCACGCCGTTCGAGAACGACTGGGGCTTTTGGGTTTATCCGGCGGGCGCGCCGGCTGCCGCTCCGGCAGACGTGCTGGTCACACCCGTCCTGGCCCAAGCCGCCCTGGCGCAGCTTGATGCCGGCGGCAAGGTGCTCCTCCTTGGGCCCGCCCTCTCCCGCGCTCATCCCCGCCTCGGCTTCGAACCGATCTTCTGGAACCGATACATGTTCAACACCCAGGAGCGCCAAACCCTCGGCCTGCTCTGCAATCCGCAACACCCGGCCCTGGCCCAATTTCCCACTCGCTTTTACCAGGATTGGCAGTGGAACGACATCCTCTCCGGCGCCCGCGCCATGGCCCTGGATGACCTGCCCAAGGACCTCCGTCCCCTGGTGCAGGTCATTGACGACTGGAACAGCAATCGCAAGCTCGGCCTCCTTTGGGAGTGCTCCGTCGGCCCAGGGCGGCTTCTGGTCTGCTCCGCCGATTTGGCCAACAACCTCGAGCAGCGCCCGGCCGCCCGCCAACTCCGCCAAAGCCTGCTGGCTTACATGGCCGGAAAGGACTTCAGCCCGAAACTCCAGGTGGCCAAAGACTCCCTCGCCCGCTTGCTCGAGTCCGGCCTGGCCTCGAACCTCGTGAAGCTCGGGGCCAAAGTCATCGAGGCCGATAGCCAGGACAGCGCCAATGGCAACCTCGCTGCCAATGCCATTGACGGCAATCCCGAGACCATCTGGCACACCAGATGGACCCCGGAAAACGACCCTATGCCGCACCATCTGACGATTGACCTCGGACGCGAAGTTACCCTCAAGGGCATCACCTGCCTGCCGCGCCAGGACATGGCCAACGGACGGATTGCCCAATGCGAAGTCTATTGCGCCAACGACCCAAAATCATGGGCCGCCCCCGTCGCCATAGCCAACTGGCCCGACACCGCCGAACTCCAAACCGTGAACTTCCCGGCGCCCACCAAGGCGCGCTATCTCAAAGTTGTGGCCAGGTCCGAGGTCAATGGCAATCCCTTCACCGCCATCGCCGAACTGGACATTTTGACGGATGAAAAGTTCTAGTCACCGTTCACGTGGAGAACCCATCAGCGTTGATTTGCGGAGATTAGCGGTTCAATGGTTCAGCGAGTGAAGCTTGCTGGCTCGCCGAGAACCGCTAACCTGCGCTAATAAACGCTGATAAGACCACCCCGCATTTTATGAAACTGCTCCTGTGTGCTTTGCTCGTTTGCGCCGGCCATCTGCCCGCAACTGCCGGCCAAACCGCCGCCATTTCCCTGGCCGGGCAATGGCGGTTCGCGTTGGACCGCTCCAACGCCGGGCTGAATGAGAAGTGGTTCGAGCGCGACTTGACCGGCAAGGTCAGGCTCCCCGGCACACTCCCCGCCCAGGGCATCGGCGACGACGTTTCGCTGGACACAAAGTGGATGGGGGAAATCCAGGACCCGCAATGGTTCAACCATCCGATCTACGCGCCATACACCCAGCCTGGCAACTTCAAATTCCCCTTCTGGCTTCAGCCCGAGAAATATTATGCCGGGGCGGCCTGGTATCAGCGTGAAATCGAGATTCCCCTTGGCTGGCAAGACCGGCGCGTCGTACTGACACTCGAACGGCCCCACTGGGAAAGCCGCGTCTGGCTCGACAGCAAGGAACTCGGCTCGAACAACAGCCTCTCCACCGCGCACGAATACGAACTGGGCACTCAACTGGCGCCCGGCAAACACCGGCTCACCGTCCGCGTCGATAACAGCCTCGTTGTCGATGTCGGGGTCAACTCGCACTGCGTTACCGATCATACGCAGGGCAATTGGAACGGCATCGTGGGAGACCTCAGCCTGCGGGCGACCCCGCCGGTGTGGGTTTGAGGACCTGCAGGTCTATCCGCACACAGCTACCAGGTCAGTGACCGTCAAAGGCAGGATTGGAAATGCAACCGGCAAAACCGGCCAAGGGTTGATAACACTCTCCGCAAGCCGCCTCGGCGCCACGCCGAAAAAAATGCCGGCCAAAGAGCTCGAGGTTGGCTGGGATGGACAGGGCGGCGCCTTTGAAACCGAATTCCCTCTTGGGAACGAAGCCGAGTTGTGGGATGAGTTCAATCCTTCGCTCTATCGTCTGACCGCCGCTCTGGCGGGCGCAGGGGACAGCCGCTTCGCCACCTTCGGTCTGCGCGAAATCTCGACCCAGGGCAATCAACTCCTGCTCAACGGCCACAAGCTTTTCCTCCGCGGCACCCTTGAATGCTGCATCTTCCCGCTCACCGGCCATCCGCCGACGGATGTTGATTCGTGGAAACGCATCATCCGCATCGCCAAGGCCCATGGCCTGAACCTGATCCGGTTCCACTCTTATTGCCCGCCTCAAGCCGCCTTCGTTGCCGCCGACCAACTGGGCTTCTATTACCAGGTCGAGACCTGCTGGGCCAACCAGTCCACAACCCTGGGCGACGGCAAGCCGGTGGACCAGTGGGTCTATGACGAGACCGCCCGCATCCTCAAGGCCTGCGGCAATCACCCGTCGTTTCTCCTGATGCCCTACGGCAACGAGCCTGGCGGCTCAAAAGCCAATGCCTACCTGGCCCGATATGTCGCGCATTTCAAGGCCCTGGATCCGCGCCGGCTTTGGACCAGCGGCGCGGGGTGGCCCCAACTCCCGGAAAACCAGTTCCATCTTACGCCCGACCCGCGCATCCAGTCCTGGGGCGGCGGCTTGAAATCCCGCATCAACGCGCGCCCCCCGGAGACCCGCACTGATTACCGGCAATACATCCAGCAGCGCGCTGTTCCGGTCATCAGCCACGAAATCGGCCAGTGGTGCGTTTATCCCAACTTCGGCGAAATCCCCCAATACAAGGGCTATCTCAAGGCGAGGAACTTCGAAATCTTTCGCGACACCCTCCGCGCCCACGGGATGGCCGGCCAGGCCCGCGCCTTCCTCTATGCCTCCGGCAAGCTCCAGACCCTCTGCTACAAGGAGGACATCGAGTCGGCCCTCCGCACGCCCGGCATGGGTGGATTCGAGTTGCTCGACCTTCACGACTTTCCCGGCCAGGGCACCGCGCTGGTGGGCGTCCTGGATCCGTTTTGGGATGGCAAAGGCTACGTCACGGCCAGGCAATTCAGCCGTTTCTGCAACTGCACCGTGCCCCTGGCCCGGCTCAGCCAGCGCGTCTTCACGACCGACCAAACGCTCCGGGCTGACATCGAGGTCGCCCACTTCGGCCCGGCGCCGCTCAACGCGGCCGTGGCCGCCTGGAAACTGGTGGCCGCTAACGGCAAAGCCGTCGCCTCCGGCAAACTGCCCTCTTGCGACATTCCCCTGGGCAACGCCATTCCGCTGGGCGCCGTTTGCATCGATTTGAAGGACATCCCCGCTCCCGCCTCCTACAAGCTTCTCGTCGGCCTCGAACGCACCGCCTTCGAGAACGACTGGGACATCTGGGTCTATCCGCCCAAAGTCGAAACTGCCGCCCCGCAAGACGTGGCTGTCATTGAAAACCTGGACGGCCAGGCCGTGGCGGCCCTCGAGCAGGGCGGCAAGGCCCTGTTGTTCATCTCCCCCGATCGCGTCCGGGGCGACAAGCTCGGAAAGGTCGCCCTCGGTTTCTCGAGCATTTTCTGGAATACCGCCTGGACCCACCGCCAGCCGCCGCACACCCTGGGCATCCTCTGTAATCCCGACCGCCCGGCCTTCGCCCAATTCCCGACCGACTCCTGCAGCAACTGGCAATGGTGGTACTTGGTCAGCCGCGCCGGCGCCATGATTCTGGATGACCTGCCCAAGGACCTCCGCCCCACGGTCCAAGTCATTGATGACTGGGTCACCAACCGCAAACTCGGCCTGCTCTTCGAGGGCAGGCTCGGGCGTGGCAAACTCCTGGTCTGCAGCATTGACCTCAGCCAGGACCTCAAGAAAAATCCCGTCGCCCGCCAGATGCTGCACAGCCTGCTCGATTATATGGCCGGCCCGAAATTCCAGCCCGCCCTCCCCCTCACGCCCGACCAGGTCCGCTCCGTGATGACTCCGCCATAAGGCAGCGGTGATAAACTAGCGAGGCTCCGCCTCAGACCGACGAGGCATGAACCGTTCTGGCGTGGGTGTCCTTCTCGGCGGCGCAGGGGTGATGGGCTCAGCAATTCCTCCGTGCCCAGAGCGTGGGTTGATGATGGGCCGCCAACCCGGGATCTGCCCCCGGGCACCAGAACGTCCCGCTCTATCCGTGAAATCCGTGTCATCCGTGGTCAGCTTCCAGTTTCGGCTTCGGCGGGCCCCCGCACCACCCGTTTCCACGCCAGCTTGGCCTCCTTGAAGTTGAGCAGTAAGGCCACTTCCAGCCCCGTGATGTTCAGGTTCGATCACCAGGGCGTTTTCGTAGAGTCTTTCATCCAGGCCCGGCTTCAGTTCGTTGAGCACGGCCATGGCCGCTCCCAGGATTTCGCCGGTGAGCTTTTCGTGTTTCATGCCCCGGTTTTTACCACGGATTTCACGGATGGCACGGATTTTAGCAGGGGGTGACGCTACCGACGCCGCGCCCAGCCTTGGTGCCCGACCAACGCCCCGGCGCGGGGGCTTTGCGGTTCCTTGCTTTGGTGGCCAACCGGCCACAGGGCCACCCCCACCCACCGGCATAGAATCGGACTCCGTTTGCCAGTGCCAAAGAGATTGGATAATAATCCGACCGTTAAGACCGCTAAGCGGTCATGCGGCCTCGTCGAGGCCAAGTGACCAACACCGGATGTATCTCAACGTGATGGTTCCCCGCCTGCAACGGGAGCAGGAAGTGGCCGCCTTCTGGCGCTTCCACCGGGGCCATCGGTTTGCCTCCTCGGCACTGATGGAGCCGATGAGTAAGGATTTCGTGGCGCGGATGGAGCAGTATGCCCGGCAACACCGGGTTGCGGTGGTGCCCTTCGACCAGGCACCCTACAAGGGTCGCAAGAAGGACGACATTGCCCAGGAATTCATCGCCCGGCAAGGGGCCAAGGAAGGAGTGATGTTTCTGGGCAAGGCGAGTTTTCGCTGACCCAGGTGCTGGATCGGCCCTTGAGTGGGCGGGTCTTTTTCGAGGAGGTCATCCGGGAGAACCTGGACCTGGGCCGACCGGATCAAACAGTATTTCAAGGAGGGTCGTGCGGGAAGGACCGAGACGACGATCAACCATCCCGCCGCCTTCGGGCTGCGCAAAGGACTGCAGAGCCTGCCGCAGTGGCGGCAGATCGGCTTTCAAGCCAACCGACGTTTGTTGAACGTCCAAAAGATCAGTCAGGATTGCGCCTGGGGGAGGCGGCCTTTGAAAAGGTCAACCAGCCGCTCCAGGTTGAGGAGCGGCGGGTCTCGGGGCTGCGGTTTGGGGACGGGCGGGTGCAGGCGCTCTTGACGCGCTTTCCCTTCTTAGGAATTGAGGTTTAGGGCCGCCAGCATGGGTTAGGATGTGGTTTTTATACTTCAAATGTAGCCATACATTATTATGTAACATGCTTGACAAGTACGGTCAACATGTGATATATGTGGCCATCTATTAGATTTTGGCCATGTCAACCCCTGCCAACCTCCATCTGGAAATCCAGACCCACCGCAAGAATCACTACGGCCTCATCCGCTCCTCCTTCCGCCTCGACGGCAAGGTTCACCACACCAATCACGGCCGCATCTCCGGCCTGGCCCTCGACAAACTCAAACTGCTGCAGGCTGCCTTCCGCGGCCAGGTCATCCCTATAGATTCCCCCAATGCCTTCCAAATCCTCTCCTCGCGCGAATACGGCGCCAGCCATGCCCTGCTCCAACTGGCCAAGGAACTGGAGCTGCCCAAAGTGCTTTATTCGCGCAATGAATCCTGGGGTTGGACCAGCCCTGGCGATGATTGTCGGTCGCATTGTCTATGCGGGCAGCAAGCTGGCCCTTTCCCACCAAAGCAAGAACACCGCGCTCTGGGAGCTGTGCGGGGTCGAAGGCAAAATTGATGTTGATAAACATTGTTATGAGGTCATGGACCGGCTGCTAGAGCGCCAGCCGGCCATTCAGCGGACCCTGGCCAAAAAGCATCTCCAAAACGGCCACCTGGTTCTCTACGACATCACCAGCAGTTATTTTGAAGGCGAATATCCCGACAGCGAGATCGTGACTTTTGGCTACAACCGCGACGGCAAACGCGGCCACGAGCAAATGGTCATTGCTCTGCTCTGCAATGAAAATGGCTGCCCCGTGGGGGCGGAGGTCTTCCCGGGCAACACCCAGGATGCCAAAACCGTGCCCGACAAGATCGCCCAGATTCAGCAAGCCTACGGCATCAGCCAACTGATCTTTGTCGGCGATCGGGGAATGATCACCCAGGCCAACAGCCGCAAGCTGCAGGGAACCGAAGGATTGCAGACCATCAGCGCCCTGACCCATCGCCAGATCGTGGATTTGTTGGAACGTAAGGTCATCACGCCAGAACTCTTCGACGAGAAAGCCATCGCCGAAGTCCTGGACCCGGACAACCTCAAGCGGCGCTATTGCTGTTCCGCTTCACGCTTTTCTGGGAGAAAAGTATCTTGATAATCAAGGAGGTTCGACAAAGGCGTATCAAGATAGTCGAGGAAGCTGGTGGCTTGGGTAAGGGGCGGAGAGGCGGATGCTGCGCGGCACACCCCTGCGGCGGGGCGAGAGGCCGTTTTGGCGAAGGGATGGGTGAGAACAGGAAGGCCTCTTCGCGGCGGTCCGGTGGCAGGCGCAGACGCATTTGTGGCGAACGCCGGGCGCGTTTGATGGATAGCTCCAAGACCAGCATAGCCTGATCGAGGCGGCAGTCGCAGAGTTGAGGCGCTCGGCCCATGCTTCGGCGACGAGGCGGTGAGCGATTTCAAGCTTTTCGAGGATGGAAAGGTCCAGTGGCATAGGCTCTTTAGC
>CAVQND010000049.1:0-98344 GCA_963713735.1 uncultured bacterium | reverse complement strand
TGTTGTGGTGCCTTGGTTCGGTTGGTCTTGCTACCCAGCAGGTTGCCGCCTGGCAAGAGGAAGAACGCGCCGCCGAGCAAGAGCGCCAGATTCAGGCATCCCAGGCCAAGACGGGGTTTAAGGCCGCCGCCTTCCTCGCGCAGCATCTGCTTGGGCGCGATGTTGATCGCGTCGTGGCACAGCGTCAGATGGCCGTCGCCAAAATGAACGATGTGACCCTCCTGCTCGAAGGGCTGCACGTGTATGCGGGCGACCATACCCAACAAGTTGCCAGGAGCTTCGACCAACTTGAGCCTTACACTTGGGGTTTAACCGGAACGAATGAGTTTGAACTGGTTTTCCAAGGGTCGTTTCAGGATATAACGAATCATTCGCAGGCTTCGAGCACCATCGTGCTCAGGGAAACACGAGGCTGGCAGGTGCTTCGCGGAGGTTGGTCCAGGGCCTACGGTTTTGCTGATGGACATTCCGAGATTCACTGGGCGCCTGACGGGGATTTTGAGGCTTGGGAAAGGCAGCATACGTTCTCACGCGAACGGGCCGCCAGCAGGAGCGCCAAAAAATCGCTCGTGCCCGTGATTCCATCAAGCAGTGGCTCGTCCTGGCACCGATTGCCCTGGCTGCCGGTCAGAGCGGGGCCGAGGGATTAGACATCGAGCAGATTAAGGGCGAAACCCGGCTCCGCCCAAGGCGGGAGAAACGAGGCCCATCGGGGTTGGTGAATTGAAGTGGCGGGAGGTGGCCTTGACGAACGAGGTCATCGACTTCAACGCGCTCCTGGGGCGCGAGACAACTCAGAGCGTGGCCTACGCAGTCTGCTATATCCGGTCGGAAACGGAGCAGCGCGGGCTTCGGATGCTGGTGGGCAGCGACGATGAGGCGAAGGTGTATCTGAATGGGAAGCAGGTTTACAAAGATGGCATTTCGCACCGGTTTTATGCCGAGCAGGATACCGTGCCGGACATCGCTCTGAACGCAGGTCTGAACGTGCTGGTGTTCAAAGTCCTGCATGAAGCTGGCAACTGGAAGGGTTCCATCCGGTTCACCGATGCCCAGGGCAACCCGGTCAAGGGGATTACGGTGACGGTGGACCCGGAAGCGAAGGAGAGAACGGAGATCAAGAAGCCATGACAGGCTCGCCGTTGCGTTGTGGAGGCGCGGATGAAACGGATGGAGTCTTGGGTACTTGAGATTGGTCCGTTGGACGCGCTGGACCACGGCGCGGCTCAGGGCCAGGAGAAAGGGCACTGCCAAGACGGACGTAAAGCGGCAATCGCCGTCGGCGCGAGATTCTCCCCGGTGGTTCGGGATTTGAAACCAGTTCCGCGAGGGAGGACGGGGCGCGGTGCTGGTCTCAAATCCGGCACCACCACCAGACGCTTGCCGACAAGTCAGCGCCTGTGCCTTCGCTTGCCCAAGCGGCGCATCCGCGCTTGATTTGAACTGATTTGAGGGGCATCATGTTCGCATGACATACGTGACGATAGAGGCTGAGATCGCGAACGGCAGGGTCGTCCCGACGGAGGCGTCCAACTGCCGGAGCGGGGGCGCGCCTTGGTCACGCTGCTGCCGGAAACGCCCCATCGTACCAACTGGGATGCAGTCGAAGCGTCCTTTGGTGTTCTTCGCCGGCCCAACCTGGATAGCAGCGCCTGGCAACGCGAGGTTCGCGCCGAGTGGGATCGTGATTGATGCGCTGGCTCCTGGTTTGAAGAAGTTGCCGTTTCCAACGCGGTGGTTGAGCGGACGATTCAAATTCGGAAATTGGTCCGCATCAAAATTCCCGACGCCCTGATCGCCGCCAGCGCCGACACCGCCCAAGCCGTTGTCGTCACGCGGAACACGGGCGATTTTCAACGTGTTCCGGGGCTGACCGTCGTTCACCCGGACAACGTATAGCGAGCCGGTTTTTATGCTCGTTTTCTCTGCTGACGGCGGTTTTCAGCGCAAAAAATGGCCAATGGCAAAGAGGGGCGGTGCGACTACGTCCGAAGGTCTTTGTCGGAATGATGTCGGCCGCCCGTTGCCACTGGTCAGTCGCCTCGGTCAGCACCCAGCCCTGCGCAGTCAGGCGCTGCTCCTCGACCCATTGAACCTCTTTCCAATCACCTCGCTTCCTGCTATGCTGAACCCATGAGCGAAATCGTGTTCGAAATCACCGAAAACGACACGGACGGCGGCTCCATTGCCCGCGCCCTAGGCCATTCCATCGTCACCGAAGCCGACACCTGGGAGGAGCTTCGCGCCAACGTCCGCGAGGCTGTCCTGTGCCACTTCGACGAAGGCAAAGCCCCCGCTGTCATTCGCCTCCACCGTGTCATGGACGAGTTGCTCGCCACAGCATGAAGCTGCCGCGCGACCTCTCCGCCGCCGAGCTGGAAAAGGCGCTGCGGCGCGCTTTCGGCTACCAGTTTGTCCGGCAACTCGGCTCGCACCGCCGGCTTACCACCCAGGCCGGCGGCGAACATCACCTGACTATCCCCAACCACGACCCGCTTCGTCCCGGCACACTGCGCGCCATCCTCGGCGAGGTTATGACCCATCATCGCCTGACGCTGCAGCAGGTTCTGCAACGGCTCGGCCTCGCATGATTTCCGAGCCCCAGAAAAGAGGCAAACACATTGAGTCAGGCGCCCGGTGAGGGCACCGGGCCTACAGCGGCACGACCGGCCCCTGTAGGCCCGGTGTCCTCACCGGGCGAGCCGGGCCCACCCAATTTCCACGTAAAGCCAAAACTCCTTCGCTGCATCAGGACGTCTGACGTTGCGTTGCGGAGGCGCGGATGAAACGGATGGAGTCTTGGTACTTGAGGTTGGTCCGCCGGACGCGCTGGACAACGGCGCGGCTCAGGGCCAGGAGAAAGGGCACTGCCAACGCCGGGGCTTCGCGGACCAGGCGGTCGAATGCGGCCTTGGAAATCCGGAGCAGGACGCTGTCCTTGTTGGCAATGATGTCGGCCGAGCGGGGGCCCTGGTCGAGCAAGGAGATTTCGCCGAAACAGTCGCCGGCGCTCAGCGTGGCCAGGATCAATTCTTTGCCTTCGACAATGGTCAGGACGCGCACTTCTCCTTGGGCGACCACATACATGGCATCGCCGTGCTGTCCCTGGCGGACGATATGACTGAACTGGGGGAACCGGATGACTTCCAGGTAATGGACCAGAGAGGCAAGCTGTGGCTCCTCGAGGCCGGCGAAGAGCTTTGTCCGGCGCAGGGTCCCGGGGGCCAGACCGGCGCCGGGTCCGGAGTTGGCAGGGGCTGCGGGCGCGGCTTTCACGTCGGAGTGGGGCTTGAGGGGGCTGCCGCCTGAAGGCGGCGTTCCGGGGGGCGATGGGGCCGCGGCTTCCGCGGCGAAGTGGGGCTTCAACTCGGGCAGGTCGGCCGCCCGTTGCCACTGGTCAATCGCCTCGGTCAGCACCCAGCTTTGCGGCGTAAGGCGCCGCCCCTCAATCCATTGGACCAGGGTAGGCAACTCGAGCGGGCCATAGACCACTTTGTCTGCGCCCCACACCCGGTAGAGCGAGGCTGTTTCGGTTTTTTGCATGGGCGAACCTTTGGTAACCTGACGTTTAGAGTTGCACTCGTTGGTCATGGTAAACGCCCGGCGCCACGCGCCTGGTCTCCGGTGAGGCGTTGTGGAATTCCACCGTTCCGTGGCAAATGACTTGCGGGCTGAACTCGACCGGGCCGATGACTGATAAGGAATCGCAGGCCGCCAGGGACGGGACGCCGGCGCGGAAGAACCGCTCGAAGGAGGCCATCACGTTGTAATACTTGGGGTCCAGCGCCACCAGGGGCGGCCGGCCTTGCCTTGAGGGGACCAACTCGAGCCGGTCGTCGGCGGTGACCCGGTAGGCATCCGAGCGCAATGCCGCCAGGTCGACCGTGGCTTTGACCGGAGCGAAGCGCGAGCGGGGAACGACAATGGCGTCGGCGCCGTCGAAACACTCGATAGCGGCGCCCATAGCGGATTCCAACTGCAAGACCTTGGGGGTCGCGGGGTCGCGGGGGTCAACGTTCTTAACGTTGGTGATGAGCGGCAAGGGCAGCACCCCGCCTTTGCGCTTGAGTTCGGCCTTGAGGTGGTCCAGGCGTATCCAGAGGTTGTTCGTGTTGAAGAAGCAATGCCGCCGGATGTCCTGGAATTGGGCCTCTTCCTCCTTGAGGCTCTGGGCCGATTCCCGCAAAAGCAAGCGGCCAGTCGCCCGCCGCCGGGCCAGGTGTCCCCCCTTCCTATCGGCAGTCGTGCGTTGCGCGACCTCCATCAAAAAGGGCAAATCGCGGTCCGCAAAGTAGCGCAGCAGCCTCAGGTCCACGTTGGCCCCAAGGTTGTCCGAGTTGGAGATGAAGGCGTAGCGGATGCCGGAGTCCAGCAGGCGGTCCAGCAGGCCGCAGCCCAGGATGGAAGGGTAGAAATCCCCATGCCCCGGGGGGCACCATTCCAAATCCGGCTGGTCAGGCCAGGCCACCGGCGCGAAAGTTTGGGGGTCCACCTTGGGAACCATGCTTTGCAGAAAATCAACGCCGGCCCCGCCCGCTAAATCCGGGTAGCGGCGCAGGAATTCCAGTGTCTCCCGGCGGGTGGTCAAGCTGTTCATCAAGTAAAAGGCCGGGCACCGCGAGCCGGTGCGCTGGCGCAGGCCCAGCATCTGGCGAACCGTGAAGTCCAAGAAGGTGTCGTCCCCGCGCACAGGGATGAGGGACTTGGTCCGGTCCAGCCCCATGCTGGTGCCCAGGCCGCCGTTGAGCTTGAAGACCACTAACTGGCGCAGCATCCCGGTGTCCGCGACCGCCGCCTGGTCCAGCTCCTCGAGCTTGGGAAACGAGGCGATTGGCGCTATCGCAGCCTCTGGCAGAAGTCCGCGCTCTCCCGTCCTGACTTTTTCCAAGGCGCTAAGGAAGGCCGCGATCGTAGGCTCGGCGATGCCTGCGGCCCGCATCTTGAGGGCATGGCTCTGGTTGGCAGGATTGGTTTGCATGGTTTCAGCCGTCGGCGATACAGTCCCGATTCGGAATCGGGAGAAACCTGCGCTACGTAGCTTCGGCAGCCCAGCACAGCTCTTAGGCTGGGAAATGTACGGGTTAGGCGCGCCGGAGTTCACTGGCGGAGGCGGTAAAACTGCATGGACACCAACGGCTTGATCAACAACGGCGTGGCGGCATTGGTCACGTCAGTCCAGGGCCCGGTCACCGCCGGGGCCGATTGCAGGACGCCGTTGCCGAACCAGGAAACCCATACCTCGCCGGGACCCGCGGGCTGGATGCTGAGCCATCCGGCGGAATCGTTCGCACTGGTGTAAAAGGAAGTCACGACGCCGCCCCCGAGATCAACCTCCGGGCCCGTAAACCGGATGTTATCGAACGAACCGACATACTGAACATTGGTGGCCAGCATCCGCACATTCACGACCACGGCATCAACATGGCTCGGATCGAATACGCCCGAAGGCCGGGGGGCGGTTGAAACTGATCCAGCGATGCCTTGAGGGTGAACCACTGGTTGGTGCCGGGGGCGTAGAGGTTGGTGTATTGTATCCACATTGCTCCACGCCCGTGGGGTGTCGTGGGTTCTTGACCTGCATTTCGACCGAACAGGGGTAACCATTGGCCTCCTGGAAATCATAAGAGAACACGTAGTTGGTCCATTGGCTGCGGTCGGTTGGCAGCGCCCAATCGCCATTGGTGAATTGGTAAACCAGGCCGAAGGCGCTGAATCTCCGTCCATGACGGGTTGGTGACGACCATAAACGCCGATTGGGAGCCGTCGGATGCCAGGAACTGCACGCCTTGGTTCAAGAACAGGTTGGTGGGAGAGGTGGCAGAAAGTGGCCGGCGGCCAGGAATAGACATAGCTGGTCCAGGGCCAAATGAAGTTGTTGGTCAAATACGGCAGACCGGGCCCTTGCCAGTTGGCCCCAGTGGTGTAACCCTCGAAGCTTTCCTGGACGTTATGGGACAGGACGTTGGGGGCCGTCTGCGCGTAGGCCTCCCAGGCAAATGGTCCGAGCGCGCCGGCGGGCACGGTGACCGGGAAGGTGTTGCTGCCCGTGCCTGCGCTGGTCAGGAAACTATTGGACACCACGGTCTGGCCGCCCGATTTGAGTTCGAGGACAATCCGGTAATGCTCCTGGCCCAAGGCCAGGGAATCCCACAAGGCCGCGCGATCCAGAGGCGTCATGTTGCCGGAAAGGTATGAAGGCAATTCTTCCCAAGCCAAGGTGATGGGATAAGTTTGACCTGGCGCCACCACGCGCCGGCAAGGGCTGGGTCGGATGCGCCCCAAAGAGGAGCCGCACCGGCAGCGTGCGTCTGGAAGACCGGCAGACCTGCCTGCAAGAGCCAGGCCCGAAAAACGTATTCTCCACCCTCGCGCGAGGAGAGGTAATTCGGGTCATTGGCATCCGGGTCGGGCACGGGCACCGCCACCGCGAGGCTGCCCTGCCCGGTGATGCCCAGGGCACTGGACTGACCGTAGATCTTCCCCATCGGCGAGGTCTGTTCGAGCGTCACCATAACCGCCAGATTGGTGTCCTTGGTATCGTAACCGAGGTTGAGAAGGCAGGGAGAGCCGTTGGGCCAAACCGCCAGAGGAGCGTCCCCGAACCAGAGCTTGTTGGGATTGGGGTTGATCAACGAATTATCCTGTGCCCCGGTCGTAGTGTAGGCATACAACAGGATGTAATCATCCCCGGCGAAGGTGTAGTTCAATGTCCCGGTGGAATTCTCGGTTAAGACTCCCCCCGCCGAGAGGTCTTCCACCTTCCGCCCGGCAAGGAGGGAGGGCGCCGAGATAGTAAGGTTGACGGCATTGGTGTCTTCATTGAGCAGCCCAATGAGGACGCTGCCATTGGCGCAGAGCCGGTAAGAGGGGAGCACGTGCTCGGGGCCGGTGCTGCTGAGCGACACGGCGGGCTGGAGTCCGAAGTGGTCGCGATAGATGGCAGTAAAGATAGCGGAACGCATGTCCCATTGCCCCGCCTCCGTCCCGCTCCACTGGAAAGTGTCGCCCAAGGCGAACAGGTTGACTGCGGTCCGCCCCCGCCCGGCCCCGGCGGCATTGACCAACAGCGCCGGGTACAGGGTAGCATCGAGGTAGGGAAAACAATCGCCGGTGGCGGTGGGAATACCGGAGGCCTTGAGCACCACTTGAGCCGAGACCGGCAGCACCCGCTGCCAGAACTTCCAGGTCGCCAGGTCGGTGGCGAAACTGGTCGTGATGGGGCCGAAATTGGTTGCCCCGAGGAGGAGGAGCGGGGTGTAGCAGTCGTGGGTGACGATCAGGTCAAAGGCAGGGCCCGCCGCGCTGACATCCACGCCCAAGAGCGTGCGCATCAGGCTCACCCAGTTGCTGTTGCTCCGGCAATACGCATCGTATTGCCCCGGCAGCTCCGCCTGGGCGTGAACGGCGATGCCCGCCGGGAGGACCTCGTTCGCGACACGTTCGAGGTGACGCGGGGCCATTTGGACACAGCGCGAGAGCAGCAGGACCGGCGCGTTCGTGGCCGCCCCGCTCTCGAAGGCGGCATCGCCGATGATGCCCGGCTGATAGCCCAACCGCTTCAATAAGCCCCAGATCATGGCGTTCTCCTGGTTGGCCCGCGGCCAGACCATGTCCCCGTTGGTGCTCCAGAAGAGCTGGACATTGGGCGGCGGGTTGCTGGAGCCGCCGAGCAAGTGTTCCAGGCGCAGGTTTTCCATTTGCAGGAACATGGCCTTGATGTGGTCATAGACCGCCTGGCCTGCTGCCGCCGGCTTGGGCAGGCGGTTTTCCTGAACCATGCCGAAGCCGCGCTCGCGGTAAAAATAGCCCTGGGTGAAAAGGCCCCGGTCGTTCCAGGTGAAGAAGTGGACGCCGATGGCCCCGGCGAGCAGCGATTCCCAGAGCGTGCTCGGCAGGGCCTTGGGCTGGCGGGCGCCGGAGTAGGAAATGCCGGTAAGGGAGTCGTAATCGAAGAGGTCCTCGGTACTGCTGTAGCCGGTCTCCGAAATCATGACGGGCAGGCCGGACTGAGCCTGATACTTGCCGATGCCAAAGGCGATGGACCGAAGCTCGCTGCCCATTTCAGCCCAGCCGTAATTGTTGAGCGACCAGAAGTCGAGCGGCGCGCCTGCCGACGCACAAGCGGCGACAATCGCCTGGGCATCTTCGCACGTGAAATTCGCGTCTTGGCCGGTGAAAATCCCGCCCACCATAGAATAGGTGCACAGGTGGTTTGGGTCGGCCTGCCGCGCCGCCACCGCGCCCAGGGCGACAAAGTTACCGATGCTCTGTTTGCGCCATTGCAGCAGGTCCTGATAGCCGGGAAACAGCCGATTGGGCGGGTATTCCAGCGGCATGAGGACCTCGGCAAAACTGGAGTAACTGGTCTGCCAGTTGGTATTGAGCGCCGCAATATCGTTTTGGTAGAGCGCCTGCAAGTAATTGTGAAAGCTCTCCTGGGAGAGCGAATCGTAACCGAGGAACCGATGCACCGGGTAGAGGTTGCGATCTTCCCACAGGTCAAAATAGGCGTATTCGTTGCCCAAAATCCAGGCGCCAATGGCCGGGCTGCCCCGATAACGCCCCGTGACCGCCGCGATGTACTGCTGGTAGGCGGCTTGCGCTTGGGGGTCCTCATAATTGATCACGTCCGAAACCAGGTACGGCAGATTGGCGTTGAGTTGCTCGGTGGTGAGCGTGGCCTGGAGGCTCCGGATGATATTCGAGACGCTCCCCGCCTTGGCGCCCGTCACCAGGCAGGTCAGCACCTGCGTGAGCACGGTCGGTGAGTTGGTGGACTGGAGTGCGAGGGCGGTGGCCAGGTGCAAGCAATTCAGCGCATTGGCGGGCGTGCTGTCGGCCAGGCACTGCACCACGTCCGCGCGCAGGCCCTGGTTGTTGATGCCGAGCCGATTGGTTGGAAACCATGCAGGGGGATACTGGTAACCGATAATAATGAAGAGCTTGAGGCCAAGCTGTTCGGCCTGCTGAATCAGGTGGTCCGGCTTGCTCCAGTCATACTGGTCCGGCCCGATCTGCACCTGGCCCCAGGTCATCTCCGCGCGCACCGAGTTGGCGTGCAGTTTCTTGAACTCCAGCAGGTCATAATCCACCTGCTCGAAGGACTGATTGGCCCCGACCGGTGGATTCCAGAGCTGGTAGGCCACGCCGCGCGGGATGAAGTAATCGCCGGCGACAGGGTCCCAGAAATAGCCGTGCCGGATTTGGAGGAAGCCCTCGGCGGCCCGGCTGGGGCTGGCCAGCACCCCAAGCCCAAGCGCCAAGGCCGCCGCCGAGCCGAGCAGGGTCCGCTTAAGCCGGGATGTTTCATAGGGTTTCGCCAACTGGAAGGCGTAGCGCAGGCTTCCAGCCTGCTGTATCGCGGATTTCCAATCCGCAGATGCGGCCAAGGAGGTACAGCCTGCCGACTGGAAGTCGGCGATACAGCAGGTTCGGAAACCTGCGCTACATAGCCTCGGCAGCCCAGTACCGCTCTTAGGCTGTGAAATATCCGGCTTGGGGCGCGCGCCGCAAACAGAGCGGCTCGCTCGCCCCCGAGCTCGCCGGTTCGTAGATGATTTCAGGTTCATAGCGTTGCCATCCGAGCCGAGCGCTGCCGACTCAGACGGGCCGGGCACTGGGCGGCGGTTCAATTGCATGTGATGACTCTCCGGGCGCCGGGCCTGGTCCCGCCGCCGCCAGGCGTTGCTGGATCTGCCGGAGCGAGCGCCAGGCGTACCCATAGCTGCGCTGATCAAAATAGGTTTGAACCTCGGTAAACATAGCATGGAACCAGGCGGTGTCCACTGGCGTCAACTTGCCTGGCTGCCCGGCCAGCGACGCGAAGGCGCGGTAGTGGGCAGCAACCGACCCCAGCAAACCCGTGCCGAACCAGCCATGCTTTTCCCACCACTCCAGCGCCAGGCTCAACACGCCCGCAGCCAGCACGCCCCCGAGCACGATCGCAGCGCCGGCAAAAACGCTGGACAGCAAAGTCGAGATCCGAAAGCCGCCCGGGGACGTGAACACCAGGAGGCCGGGCATTGGCACGACAAAGAACCAGACGAACGTGAACAGCCCCAGCACAAAGGAGCGGCGCCATTCGCAGGCAAAGCGCGGGTTGCCCGAGCGCGGCTCCTGGAGATCGGTGAGCGGCTTTTTGAGCAGCGGCAACACCCGGTCTTGCACGGTTTTCGCGAGGGCTGCCTGCCGTTCGCTCGACAAGGCCGTTCGCTGCAGGGCGGCCTTGGTCTTTTCCACATCCATTCCCAGGCCGTCCATGATATTCCAGGCGAGCTTCTCTCCCTCTTCCGGCGGCAAGCCCTGGGCCACCAACTCCTCCGTGAGTTGGCCCCGGAGTTTGCGGAGTCGACGCGGGTATCCCACGTAACGCAGTCCCGCCATCAGGACCCGGCCAAGACAAGCCGCAAAGAGGCCCAGGCCGACCCATTCCCACCACCCGCCGCCCGCAATGAGCCATGCCAGCAGCAGGTAGAATCCGAAACTCGCCAACCATCCCAACAGTTTGGGCGCCCAAACCACCGCGCCCAGGTGGTTGCCCGCCTTGGGTTGCATCAAAAACGGCCCCACCAGGGCGCTCACGCTGAACATCAATGAAGGCAACAGCAGCAGCACGTTGAGGAAATCCAGGTTCGCCAGGGCAAAGAGATTCAGCAGGAGTGAACCCAACCCCACGCCCCACACCACCGTGCGGAGGTTGACAAAATTCTGATAACCCTCCCAGGGTCGGTCTTCGCGGGGCCCAACCCAGGTCCGAAACGCCATGTTAACCGCCTTGGCATCGTTGGCAGAGGCACCCGAGAGCACGAACTCGAGGCTCTGCCGCACCACCTGGCCCAAGGCGTGAATGACCAGTTGCGGGCCGAAGAGCATCACGTCGCGGCCCCGGTAATAGAGCCATCGCCCGAGGCCCATGCAAAAACCGCCCGCCAGGAAGCCCGCCACGACCAGTGGCAGGCTGAACGGGTTCAATACCGGCGCCCCTTGCCCCAGGATGGCTGCGGCCCCGGCGCCCGCGAAGGCGGTAAGCCGATTGAACCCGGTGCCCTCAAGGCACGCCACCAACCCCAGCGCGGTCAGGACCTGGTTCATGACCAAACCCAGGTTCCAGAGCAGCACCAGGATCTGCACAAACGGGGAGACGTCCAGGATGATCGCCAGCGGCATCAGCAGGATGCTCAGCAGCGCCGAGGGGGCGCTCAAAAAGAACCGGCCGCCGCTGGCCCGAATCTCCTTGGCAAAAACGGAAAGCGGTCCGCCATCGTTGATGCGCTGCATGATCGGGTCGAGCATCATCTGGAGGTAGCCTCCGGACCACCGCGGGAAGGCCGAGAGCCACTCGGCATGGCTCCAGCACTCCCGGAGCTTGTGCCACATCGCGCGGGAACGCCGGAACTTGACCTGATAACCCAGCGCCAGGGCGTTGTGCGCGGCCTGGGTGACGCCCCAGATGTCCTCGGAAATGCCGATGGCGTGCGGGCCGAACCCAATCAGGCCTTCGCACCGGTCGCCGAACGTGGCGCCGCGCGCCGCCGCCGCCGTCAGCGGCATCTTGGGCGTGTTCGTATCACACAATGCGCGCTGGACGCGTCCGTAATAAACCGCCTGGATGTTGCCCCAACCGGTGCCCAGGGTCTCGGCGCCCGCCCCACCCACGAGCATCACACCGCGGGTCAGCGCGCGCTGCCCTTCCTCCACCAACTGCGAGCCCTGGCCGATCGGGGTGAGCGTGTTGGTGGTGCTGCGGCCGGGGATGACAATCACGACGCCCGGGTCACTCAACGCGAGCTTGAGGTCCGCCATCACCGCCTCCAGGTCGTGCGCGTTGGCGTTCCGGTCCAGCACGAGCATATTGGTGAGCTTGAGCGACTCCTCATAAACCAGGTCCATGCCCACCAGGCCGCCGGCCTTGAATCCAAAGGGCGTCCAGTCATTGAGGCTATAGGCCCGCGCATCCCGGCGCGGCCCTCATCAGCAGGCGCGCCAGTTTGTTCCTTTGCCCGAGTTCTCCCTTGTCATAGGGCAATTGCGCGGGCCGGTTGTTGTCGTTGTTATCATACTTGTTCTGAATCAGGTAAAACACCGTGTTTGCACCCAGGCCCTCGCGCGCCAGGCAGAGCGCGATATCCACCAGGTTGATGGCGGTATCCTGGGCATGGCCGGCCGTTGACATCATGGTGACCAGCCAGCGCCGGACGTGCCAGGCCGCCAGCATCCGGTCACGCTCGCCCGCACTGGCCACCCTCAAGTTGAGGCCCAACTCATCCGCCAGCGCCGGCTCTTCCCCGGCGACGACCAACTGCATCGGGTGCCACAGTGTCACATCCCCCCGCCGCTCCAGCTCATAAAGCGCCTTAAACCATTGCGTCAGTTCCGCGTCGTCCGGGAGTGACTGCGCCTGCGCCAGCAACCGCATCCCGCCGGACCCCAGCCGGTCGCGCAGGATCTGGAGGCGGCTCATCAGCAACTCGGGCGTCAGTTTGTGGAACGACAGGTCATCGCCGCTCATGTAAACGACGCCCAATGCTCGATTCGGATCTCGCCGCACTTCGCTCCAGCGCCGCCTGCTCCTTGCGCCTCCCGGCGCGCCTGGAGTCCGCGCCACAGGCGGGATCGCCGCACCCAGTCAAGGATCTCGCGTTCAAAAGCCATGAGCGCCAGGCTGACAACCAACACCACTGCCGCCGCCCCGGCATGATGGTCGAGGTAGCGAGTGAACGGTTCACTGAGGAACTGGAGGACGAAACAACCGAAGGCCCCCACCGCGCACCCGACTTTCACGGGATAAATCGCCGCGGCAGACACCAACGCCGTCAGCAGGACAAAGAGCCCGAAGCGCAGCAAATACATCGTGTTCCAGAACAGAAACGCCCCGGCGATCATGCGGAGGTCCCAGCCGATGGCGATAGGTCTCCTGGAACCAAATCTCCAGGGCCTGCTTGAACATGTAGCTCCCGACGACGAAGAAGATCGCCCCGAAGATGAGGTAAAACCCGATCGCCTGGGTCATCGGCCCAAAACCCGCCCGTGGGCACGGAGGGCTGAAAATGATATTTGATCGAAAGCCAGATCAGCGAGGCCGGGCGCGTGGGGACCAGGTTAAGTTGGTTGACCCACCGGCTAAGCCAGCCCGCCCGCGGATTGGCGCTCACCCGGTCTTCCAGCCAGGAGCTGAACCGCGAAACAATCAGCGGCACCAGCAACCCCGCCGATTCCACCAGCAGCAGCACCGCGACCCATCCCTTGACAAACATGAAGCTGGCGAAATTCGGCGGCTCCGACTGGAACAGGGCGAGCGCCAGCAACCCCAGGCCGGCCGAGCGGAAAATCCAGCCGGCCCGCTGGTAAACCAGGGGATTCCACCACCACCCAAGGCGCAGCGCCGGCGTTGAGACCTGGGTCGCGCGCCCGAACAGGTTGACCACATCCATGTCCAGGGCCAGCGAGGAGCCCTGCGCCGCCTGGGTTCCCCAGCGATAGCGATAAACCTGCAGCACATGGGCCACCACGCTCAACCCAAACCCTGCGAAAAGCGGCGCGGCCCAGCTCAGGGAGTGCCAATCCAGCGCCAGATTGGTCGCCAACTCCCTCAAGTAGGTGTAGATTTTCAGCCCGCCGAGCTGGTTGTTGTACAGGATCAGCGCCACCAAACCCATGAGCATGAAGTGAGGCAGCATCTTTGCCGCTTCCAGCAGGTAGGGATGAATGGGAAACAACTGCTCGCGCTCTTTGAACGACTTGTATCCTTTGATGAAGCTCACCACGTGCTCGACAGGCACGTCCCACTTGCGCTCCATTTCCTCCACCACCCGCGCCAGGCTCGCCCCGGGCAATTGCAGGATCAGCACGTCGAGCGCCGACGCGCCGGCGGGCGCATCGAATCCTTTGCGGGCATCGAAGGGATCCGTCCGGGCGCGCACCCCCATCATGCGCAGCACGAGTTCGATCTGGTCGTTTACGCCGAGGACCGCCGCCGTAGCGGGGTTGGCCTTAAACTCTTTGATCAAAGCCAGCAGCCGGAGATGAGATTCGGAAAAATACATGACCAGGCGCGACCAGATATGGTTGCTGTCCTCGTTTTCCAGCAACACATCGCTCCGGGGCAGCCCGTCCTTCCGGCCCGCCTTGACCACCCAGCGCATGTAAATGCCGACCAGCACCGCGAATTCATCCAGGCCGTTGAGCCATTCATCGTCCCCCCCTCGACGAGCCGCTCATCGCTTTCGGACCAACCGTTGACCACGCGCCGCCACTCCAGGACCAGCTTATAGGTCGCCCGCAACTGGATATGGAAGTTCTGCTCGATGGCGCCGTTGCCATAGCGCGAATGCTCCGCCCCGGCCGGGAGGCGCATCCCCAACACACGTTTGGCCCACCGCTCCTCTGCCTGGCGCATCACCTCCTCCGAAACCAGCAGCCCTGAAGGGCCGCCAAGGGCCGGCTTCCGGCGGCGGCGGCGCGCGTAGCTCAGGCCCCACCAAAACAACGCCACCCCCACCAGGCTGAGATAGAAACCGGCCGCGGTCCACAGAAACTGTGTAAAATCCCGCTCCGGCGTGCGGGTCAGTTCCAGCGCATTAACCGCCTGCAGCCTGGGCGGCCAGGCGGGACCTGCCAATTCGGCGTACACCCCCAGGGTCTCGGGCCAGCCCGAAGGGGCGAACTGCCGGCTTTCATCGGCCGCGGCCATGGCGAGTGAATGAGGTCGTGCCGAGGTCCCGCCTCCCTTTTGGCGGCCCGGCAGGGCGGTTTCAGCCGGATAAATCTCGCGCCCTTGACCGGTGGCCAGCGGCGCATTCGTGCTGGCGGCCGTGACCACTGCCGGCCACTTGTCTCCCTGCCGCAGACGGCCCAGATTCCACCGGGCAAAATCGGCGGCGGCATCATATCCCAATAGCCGCGCCACGCGCAGGAATTTGGCTGTCATCTCCACCGAGACCGCCTCGGGCCGCTGCAGCGGGATGACCCAATCCACGCCCCAGTTCCCCTCCACCGTGACGCCGTGCGCCCGCGCCAGGTTGTCCAACCAGCCCCGCGTGAGTTCCTTGCTCATCCCCAAATGGTCCGCCGCCTCGACAAAACTCAACCAGTCATCGGTGGTGCTCCAAAGCTCGACCGCCAAGGCCAGGGTCTGGTGATGCACGTCCTGGATTTCGAATAATCCCCGCGGCACCACGCCGGTGGTCTGCGCATACACGCGCGATGCGGTTGGTCAGCCAGGCCGCCTCCTCGCTCGCCGCCTTGAGCATTTCCCGCCGCCATTCGGTCCCGAAAGGATAGCTCGCCGCCTGCTCGGCCAACCGCGCAAAGAGCAAATAAGCGCGCGCATTGCTGCCCACCGAAAAACGCTTCGCCTCGGGCCACAGCGTCAGCCCGTGCCGCCTGACCACCGGCTGAACCTGGCTCTCGGCGATGCCTCCCGCCCACGCCGTGTCGTCCGTCGCCGGGCGAAACTTGGCCAGCAACAACTCCACCAGGCGCCGGCCGAACTCCAGCGTGTTCCCGTCGCCGGTGGCGGTCCCCACGCAAAATGCCGCCTCCGCCATCGCCAGTTGCGCCCGGGCCGTCATCGCCGCGTCACTGGGCCGTGCATAGCGCGCCTCCTGCGTCAGCGACGCACCCGTCTGCGCGTCGTAGCAGTCATGAAGCAGGTTCGTGCCGCCTTGCGACTTCTCCCAATAGAAGGCCAGCAAGTCATTGGCCAGCGCCGGCTCCCGCAGTTTCACCGCCAGTTCGATCAACGCGGCCTCCTGCACCGTGTCCACATACCGCGCCACTGGCGTGCCGGGTGAGGTGGGAATCAGCTTGGTTTTGAGATACTCGAGCCCCGAGAGCTGGCTCAGGTAGGTGCGCAGCCAATTGGTTCGCACCTCCAACGTGCCGGGGAAGGGCTGCGGGGCGCCGGTCTGCCCCCATGGGAGGCGCCGCCGCGCAACGAGCGCTTCCGCCAGGGTGGGCAACTGGTCAATGACCCGGGCCTGCGAGACGGCAGCGCCGTGCTCTCGCGTTACCTGCCGCAATTCGGTTGGGATGCGGTCAAAGTTGAACACCGCGCGCAACAGGCTATCTCCGCCCAAAGCGAAGGCACTGGCTACGCACCGGTTGTGCAACCGCGCAAACACGCTCCATAGTCCGCCCCTGGCCTTGGCCAGGGGCAGGGTCACATAGTAACCGTGGCCGAACGCCAGAATGCCCGGCGTGAGTTCATCGTCCAGAACACCGCCGCGAAAGACCTCCATTTTAGGCGTCTCGAACCCATTGACCACGGTATATACCTGGGTATCGCCCACCCCCTCCGTCTGGTAGTACTCCAGGAAGGCCCCATCCTCGGCGGCCAAAGCGTAAAGCGGCCAAGGGTGGTCCGGGTCGGAATCGTCGGTGACTGTCAAAACCGAATAATAGGGTGGTTCGATGCGCGGGTTCAACACCGCCACCTGACCGCCGCCGAATCCCAAAACCGCATTCCATCCGGTGTGTTTCCTCACTTGGGCCGCGGTGAGGTCGGCCCTTTTGCGCCGGAGCATCGTCAACCCGCTCGAAGTAAGCCTGCGTCTCATAAATGAAGTCCAGACCTCCGCCCGACACCCGGGACCGTTCCCCACTTGCCAGCTTAAAGAGCGGCGTCGCTCGCACCGCCTGGGTCCCGGCATTCGTGACCTCTAATTCACAGGAGGCCAAGCGGGCCACTTCCAGACCCGCCCCGACCAGTTCCGCAACGGCCACCACGAAGACTCCGCCGTCTGCCACCAGGTCCGGCGGGGCCGAAACTGCCGCGCCATAGCGGGGAAGATTCTCGTTTGGCAGCCAGCACACTTGTCCCACCGGCCAGAACTGTACCGCCTCCGGGCCTCCGGCCACACCCGTCTCAACCACCCGAACGGAGCGATGCCTCACATCTTGCAGCCTCAAGGCGAGGCGGGCTGCCCTGGGCACCTGGGCATAGAAGGCAACAAAATCACAACCCGACAGGTCCTCGGGGCCGCCCAGGGCCAGGCGCGCCGGGTCCGTGCCCCGTGGTGTGCCGACGGCTCGCCATTCTCCCGGCGATGGACGGGGCAGGCGATACACGATCTTGGCGCCCGGTTGTCCTTGGCTATTCGGTTTGCGCATGACCAGGGTGCTGAGTTCTCCCTGGGCATCCTGGACCCGTTCCGAGTCAAAGAGCCTGACTCCGGCGCCATTGAAATCAGTGCCCGACCAAGCCAGCCAGACGTTCGTCACGCCGGGGAAATGGCGGTTCTCTTTGAGGAACCGTGGCGCGGACAGCCGCCGAACCAGACGGAAAAAGGCTGGGCCTTTGGTCCTGGAGGCCGAGGCATCGAGCTGGTAGCTGTAGGCCTCGGTCGGCAACTCGCGCCGGCCCATTTCATTTACGCCCCAGGCGTCGGTCCCTGCCTTCGGCGGCTCCGACGATACCACCAATGCTTGCCCCGCCGCCGCATCGGCTTGGATCGCCACCCATGACCGTTGGTAACCATAAACTGTCCTCCGAAGGGTCCGAGCCAGCTCGAGTTCTCGAATTATATTGGTCTCCGAATAGCCGCTCGCCCCCAGATTCCGCACCTTGCCCCCCGCCTCTTCCAGGAGGTTGCCCGCACGATCGGAGACCCGCCGGGTAAACGGGTGATACAGTAAGCCGTGCAAATCCAGGCCCGCGAGTTCGATCACCCGTTCGGCGGGTCGATTCGTCTCCGAGGCGCCCCCTCGCTGGACGAGACGGGACACCCACACTGCCGTCACATTGGATTTGGTTCCGCCGGCCAGGGCCGCCTCGAGGCCGAAATGGCCCGTGGTATCCACTGCATAATGGGGAGAGTCATATTTCTTTGACCGATCGAAATAGAGTCGTTCGCCCCCCTTATCGCTAAACAATGCAACGTCGGTTCCGCGCACCGTCGCCTTCTCCTCCACCAGGCCGGCATCGCCCCAGGCGCTCATCTTGTATCGCTTCACCAGATCGTATGGCAACCCCTCGGCAACACCCCCCTGCGCCTCTCTCACCCAACGCTCCTTGACATGCCCATGCCGGTCCCACACCTCGGTGGTTTGGGCTATGGCACTGCCTGCCAACCAACCCACCACCCGCGCCCGGTCGCCGTTTTCGAACTCGGTCTCGACCAACCGGCCCAAGGGATCTCCAACCAGAAAGCTATTCGTAAATGCCAGGCCCCAGACCGGCGTCACTGCCACCTTTTCCAACCAGCCGCCGCCGGGGCGAGGCGCCACGCGCGACGACCTGGTGCGTGGACCGGATTTCGCCGTTCTGCAGCACCTCCGCCTTGAGCACCCGTTCGCTCTCCCCGTCATAGATGCGCCTGGTCCGGAGTTCAAGCTGCGGCCACCGGCGCAATCCCTCTTCCACGATTCTCCCTTCGGCGTCGGCGACGGTGCGGTACCTCATCCGCCACCGTTCCGTCCACGAACAGGCGGACCCGGGCCTCGCGCCGCCCGGAGTTCCAATGATAATCATCCTCCTGGCGGCAAAGCATGTCGTAGCGACCGGTGGCGGCGTCTTGCCGGAAGGTCCCGCTGGCTTGCTCCGTCCCGTCAGGCCCATAGCTGGGCCGCGTCTCCAGGGCCTCCCCGACCCGGACGCTAATCCGTTTTCCAAACGCGCTGTAGAGATTGGTCTCAGTGTGATCCGGTATGTCCGGGCGGTACCAAACCTGCCGTATCACCTGCCATGTCCGGGTGCCGGCATTGTAGCGGGCCGTCCCCTGGTCGAGAGTTTCGCCCGTGCTCTTGATTACCGTGCGGGTGCGCGTCTCGGTCTCATCGCGATTGTGCTCCTGCGTCACCCTCCGCTGTGCCGTCTCCACCTCGACCGGGTTGGACCAGCGATAATCCCAGGTGTTGGTCCGGGTCTGGCCCGTGCAGGTCACCTCGCGGCCGACCAACCGGCGTCGCCCCGGGTCAAAGCTCAGGGTAGTCACCTCGGCCAGGAGTGTGCCCGAGGCCAGGCTGTGCGTCGTGGCCCGCACGGGCACCAAGCCGAAATAATAATCCGCGTCATACTCCCACGTCGTCCTGGAAACGAAGGACTGCGTGCCGTCAAACCTGTCCTCGATGTCCTCGGCCATTTTCCGGCCAAAGTTGGCATTATCCCAGGTCTGCGTCACCACCAACCCTTTGACCAGGTCTTGCCGCTCGAGGATGAGGCGATGCCCGGCAGCCGATACGCCGGCTGGTTCACTGTTGCCGGGCGGCTTGGAAACCAGCTCGGCCCTGGGGCGGCCGGCCACTGCCCGGAGCAAACGCTCGGGCCCGGGGCGCGCGGCGTCATTATCTTCGCGCCCATTATCGAAGACCGTGGCCGAGGCCAATATCCCATAAGACGTGTAGCGGTTCCGGGTCACGTACTGCTCATCCACAATCTCGATCGGCAGGGCGAACAACCCGTAGGTCTCGCGCCTGAATTCGCCCGTCACGTAGTTCACCCGCAGCTTGGCGATACTCGGACGGTACGGGTCCAGGCCCGGCCGGCTGAGGTCCCGCTGCCAGCATTCCAGCGTGCGCGTCTCCTCGATCAGCGCCCCGCACACCGGGGCCTCGAGGCTGCCCCGGTTGAAATAGGCCCGGCTGCGCGCCTCCACGTTCCGCTCGTCATAACTCAGCTCAACGATCCGCCGGGCGGTGACGGTCTTGCGCCAAAGTCCGTTTTCGTAGAAAACGATTTCCCGTTCCCCCGTGAGCGAGTTGGTCCGGTCCTGCGGAACCTCGCCCAACGGGAATTCCACGGTGAGAAAAACCTTCTGTTTCCCTTTGCCCTGGACGGTCGAGTTCGACCACCGTGGCCGCAAAATGATTGGCCTGCAACCGCGCGCGGTCCGCGACCGGCAAGCGGTTGATAATCTCGAAAACCTCCGCCACCGCCTTGGCCCCGCTGGCCACCCCCGCCCCGACCACCTGTCCCTGCGCATTGCGCAACAGCGGCCCCAATTCCAGGCGCCCGCCCACTTCCCGGATTTCATTCAACAGCACGACGCCGGCGCTCCGGCCCGCCGCCGCTTCACGCCGCAGCTCCTCGATGACTTTTCCTTCCTCGGACTTCTGCATTTCCAGGTCGACCTCCGCCAGGCTGGGAATGTGCGTCACTCGGACCTGCTGTTCCCGGCCCGCGGCTTGGCGGCGGTAAATGAAGCTGCTGTTGTAAGCATCCACCTTCACCAACGGATCGCCTTCCCCGATGCCGAACGCCACGCGATGCCAGTTCCTGCAGCGCCCGGTTCAATCCCAATTCATCGGCCGGCAGCCCCCAGGACTGCCGCAACCGGTTCCGCCGCACCTCGAGCAGCGCCCCAAACAGGGGGTCATAAAACGACTGCAGCGCGTCAGGCCCCGCGTGGATGACAGGCTCAAACGCCGTCGCCGGCGAGGCCCCCGCCCCCGATTCTTCGATGATTTGCTCGATGACCGCCCCCTCCCGCAATCCCCGCTCATATTCGCGAAAACGGATCAGTTCGCGCATGATGAGTTCCGAATACTCCGTATAGGCCCTGAGTCCGTAAATGACTAACGCCGTCTGGCCCCGGTGCCTGCCGCTCGGAATTCGGTGCGCATAGACCACCAGGTCGGTCTCTTTCCAGCCCCCTCTCGCCGAGGGCACCCGCACCAGGCCCAACGGGAACATCCGCCCGGCCCGAATCTCCGCCTCCATCTCCTCGCGCGTGCGAAAGTGCTCCACCAGCCTCACCCCGTCGCAAACCAAAGGCATAGTCCTGTTCGTAAGCCTCCCGATCGGCCTTGATCAGGCCCCGCTTGTAGAACATCAGCAGCGGAAACCCAAAAACGCGGACCTCGTACGCCGCCAACTCGTTGAGCCGCGGCGCATAAGGGAAGGGCTTCTGCAGTTCCTTCTTGGCATAGGTCGGCTTGGTCAGGCGCACCAGGGTGTTGAGGACCGCGCGGACATCCACGCTCACCAGGAAGTATTGGAGCCAGGCCTGGGCCGGACCCTCGCCGCGGCTCAGTTGCTCGAGCGACACGCCCGAGAGCGGTGTCATTCCTTGTTTGCCCAGGGCCAGCAGCAGCAACGTGCTCAAATTGATGTCCCCGTTCATTCCGAACCGGACGTTGTTGAAAATGTCCCGAATCGGTCCAGCCTCATCCGAGACGCCGCTTACTTTGAAGGAGCTGGTGAGCTGGTTGAGGAAGGTGGTCACTCTGGCGTCGAACATCCCCTGGCGGGCCAGGCGCAGCATGGCGCGAATGTCCTCCTCGCTCATGGTTTCAAGGTAGGTCTGAACCTCCTGGTCCGTGAGCTTGCGCCCGGCCTCCTGCAACACCCGAATGTCCTCCCGGCTCAAGTATCGCTCCGGTTTCACCTTCACCTGCGGGTTCCTGTCCCGCGCCGCCATCACCGCGAAGAGCGCCCGCATCTGTTTGACCGAGGGCACGCTGCTGATGAGCTTCCAGGTGATCAGGTTGTAGGGCAGCCGGGCGGCTTCTCCGGCGGGAAAACCCAAGCCCGCTATCCCTCCTCCGATATTCAACGCGGCAATGATCGGCTCGGCGACCAGGGCCACGTTGGCCTGCTTCATGAGTTGCGACAACTGCTGGCGCTGCAGGAAGGCATTGAGCTGGGAGAAGCGGGCCAAGGCGGATTGCTTCAACAGCTTCAGGCTCGCCAAACTCAACCACAGGCCACCGTTTCGGGTTGGCCTGCGCCGGGTCCTTCACCCGCAGTTCCACCACGTCCCGGCCCAGGAGCGGGTTGGGCACGCGCTCCAACGGCCCGCCGCCTACCGGCGCGCGAAACCCCATAACTTCCCGCCGGGCTTTTGTGCCCGCGCGCTGGAGAATACAGGACCTGCGTTCCGGCGATGACCTGTTTGCCCACTTCACTGTCGCGGTAGAAACCATTGACCCTGACGAAGTTGTTCTGCTCATCCACCTCGAACTCGACCGCGACGAAGAGGTCCCGCGAGCCGGCGGGCCTGGGCGGGAGCGCCGCCACCGGCAGGTGCTCAGCCTGAATCTCCGCCTGCAGCGCCTCCCATTGCGCCAGGGCGTCGGGCAGCCCCTTGGCGTTGCGGGCGCCCAGCGCCCGCTGTGCGCTGAGCTGGTAACGCCGATGACGCTGGTAGGCCTCGTTGGCCGCGCGCACCGCCTCGGCAGCCTGGAAGCCGAACTCCAGGTTGCAGCTCACGGCGGCGCCTGTCCCAGCGTCCCGCCAGGTGACAGTGGTCACGGTGGGAGGCTCGCGCGCCTGGTGCTTGAGTTCAGCCAACTCCCCCGCCGTCAGCCGGCGCGCCTTGGCAGTGCCCGCCTCCGTGCAAGCCCACACCTCGACCAAAGCATTCTCCTCCGCCAGAAACTCCAGCAACTCCCGCCAGGTCTCGAATCGGGCCCGGATAGCATACGATTCGGAATCGTCCGCAGCCACCAAGGCCGCGAACCATTTCCCCTCCAGCTTTTCACCGATCAACCGCTGATAGGCGGCTCCGGCCCGGAGCAACCGCGCGGCCTCGGCTTCCGGCAGATCCTCATAGTGGAAAACCGTGGCGGGAAGTTGCTGGAACAGGGCCGCGGCCTGGGCCGCCACTTCCCGGTTCCACGGCGCCGGCCGGTTCTCCGCTGGCGGCGGCTTGGGCTTGCTGGCCAGCGGACAGGCTGGGAATTGCGGCCAGCACGACCGCGCTCACCAACCATCGAATGCGGCGGCTTGCAATCGCCAATGCATAAATGAACCCGGGCAGCATCAATCCTGGATATTCAATTACCATTGACCAGTTTTCAATTCTCAATTTTCAATAATCCTCAATACTTCAGGACGCATGCCCCCTGATCTACCTGTCTGGCGCTCCCCCTCCACCCGCGATATTGCTCCTGAGACGCTCTCGCGCTCCCACGGTCCACACACCATCCGCAACGGCTCCATCAGCGCCAGCATCTGGCGGCAGGACACCGAGAAAGGTCCCATGTTCAACGCCACGTTCCAGCGCAGCTACAAGGAGGGCGAGGCGTGGAGGAACTCCACCAGCTTCGGGTGCAACAACCTGCTGTTGCTGAGCCTTATGGCAATGCGGGCCTTCGAGTGGATCGCCAGCCTGCCCAAGACCGGGCAGTGCCGGGTCTAGCCTGGAGATTTCACGGGCTTTGCCAACTGGAAGGAGTAGCGCAGGCTTCTAGCCTGCTGTATCGCGGATTTCCAATCCGCAGATGTTCCCAAGCAGGTACAGCCTGCTCCGCCCTCCAGGCCCCGGACACATTTCCCTCTGTCGCCCAGACCCGCCCGCTTTCGCGCTCCCTGCTACCCCACGCCGCGAAATACGCCAAGACTCGGCTTCCCAGGAAGGCGCTCCCTCGTAATTGTCGGCCTTCCCAATGCCACCCTCTTCTTGCCGGGAGTGAGGGTCACCGGTTCCTGGGCCTTCCTGCGAGGCATCAAAACCGATTGCCTCAACCAGAACGCGGTCAACCGGATTTGCGCGAGGGCTGCGTTCGGGTCCGTCAACCCTAACGATCCTGGTCTGTTTCCCTCCGCGACGGACCAGCGTGCGGCAAGAGTGTCATGCCGACGGCCCGCTTCTATCACTTCGAAACCGGCTGCCCTCAGTGTTACGATGTCGCGATCTGCGGACTGGGCAAGGCTTTCGATCGTGTCATGAAAGACGTCCACGTCCCTGGAAATGCGTGGGGAAGCGGGCGATCACGTTCAAGGAGCATCAGGCCACCATCGCCAAGGAACTGATCCGGAGTGCCGGGCATTTTACGACTTCTGCTGGCACTTGGGCGGCGCACAGTCCGGCGTGGCCAGCCAGAGCGCCGAGGACGTTGACTGGCAGGGCAAGGTCGCGAGCCTTCTCCGCCGCAAGACCGCCACGGTTTCGATCATCCACTTTGGCGAGGAACTGGAAACGCTCCTGCGGACGCTGCCCCAGTCAGCGGGGGTGTGCTTGAAAGACCCGCAACGTTCGCCGCGGCCTGAACGCGCAGAGTGCAGACCGAGGGCAAAACGAACCAGACTATGGTCGAACCCCTTTGCGGGTATCTTGCACGGCAGGCGCCGGGGCATTGAGGGCCGGAACGATCCCCCGCGCGCCGCGGCGGAATTAAGGTATAAGCGATGAGCGATAGAATCGCTGGGGATGGTTCGTAGGGGCCCAACTGTCGGTGAGCCACTGGATTTTGCCCGTGCCGACGCTCTCACCCCAATCATCCCAAGCCAGCAGATCCGTGGAAGTCCGCAGACTGTAGCGCTGACTCGGCTGTCCGAGGAAACCCAGTTGCATTTGGTTGCCAGGCCACTGACGACTTAACCGGAACGGCCCAAAAGACCAATACCCATTGAGCCGCATCACAACCGGCCCGTTGCCGGCACTGTTCCGGCCGGCGATCAGGATTTGCCCGTCGGCTTGCGCGGTTATCGGATAGACCTCGAGCCCCGAGCCGAGCGTGCCCGGATTGAAGGAAGTATCCAGCGTGCCGTCCAGGTTCAGGCGTGCCATGGAATCTCTGACGTATCCGTTGAAGCCATCAAACGCGCCGCCAACAAGTATTCGGCCGTCGGGCTGGACGACAATCGCCTCGACAGCAGCCACCCAGCCGGAAACGCCAGCGCCGGGATTGAAGCTCGTGTCCAGGCCACCATCCGCATTAAGACGCGCGATGCCGGGGCAAGGCACGCCGTACATGCTGGTGAACGACCCGCCAACCAAGACCTTGTCATCAGCTTGGACCGCCACGCAAATGACATTCTTGCCTTGATCGTCTGTCCACAACCCTGCGGTGAAGTTGGTGTCCAAAAGGCCCCCGCCGCTCAGGCGCACAAGGTTTGTCGCGGCACTCCCGTTGAAGCTCTTAAACCAGCCCCCGATGACGATCCTTCCGTCTGTCTGCAAGGCGATTGAGCCTATCGTGGCGGCCCAACTGTCATAATTCCCAAAACCGGTGCCCGGGTTGAAATCTGGGTCAAGCGCGCCGTCGGAATTGAGCCGCTGTATGCTATTACAGACCTTCCCCCCGATCAGATACCAGCCCCCAGTCGCGCTCCCGAGAAGGATCTTACTGTCGCGTTGAATTGCCACCGCCGCTACGCCGACCAGCGCGTTCGTATCCGCATGGAAGCCGGAGTCCGGGCTGCCCTCTGCATTAAGGCGCACCAGAGTCGGGCGGGATGAGAGCGGGCTAGTCGGCACGGAGCCGGCGACGAGTATCTTATCATCGGGCTGAACCACAATGGCCAGACCAGGAACCCAATGCGCAGGGTTCGGCGCGAAGCTCGTATCCCGAGAGCCGTCGGGATTGAGGCGGGCGAGCAACGCGTCGTTCGCGGTGCGGTCCGCGACCACGATCTTGCCGTCACTTTGCAGTGCCGGGCAATCGAACTTCGCCCCGGGCTCTGCGCGGAAGTCGGCGTCCAATGTGCCGGGCTGCTGAGCCCAGGCTCTAGTGAGAGCGCCCCCAAGAACCACCAGGAAACTGATAACTGAACTACTGATAAGAATTTGCTTTTTTGGGCGCCCGCAGGTACTGAACCCTGCGAGGGTCACGGAGAATTGGTTTTGGGTCTCGCTGAGCATGACGACATCGTGCCAGAGGGTGGTTGGGCTGTCAAGCGACTTATGTTGCCGGGTTTCTGCGGGTCTTGGGCCAGCGCGAGCGGCGTTGGACCGCGACGGTCGATGGGGTCATCGATGTTGTCGATGGGGTCAGACCGTAGAAAAGCCCTTTGGTTTTCGTTGCTCATTGGAAATCCAGTTGGGTTTGTGGACTTCCGGTTTCAGAACGGTTCATGAATTTGTGGAGATTGGTCCGAAAAGATAACATGGGGTGGTCAGGCTGGGAAAAATTCGGCAACCTGACCACCAATGATAAAACTAACTTACGAGAAAACAAATAGGACGAAGGCCGCGGCGAAGCAAGCACTACCCTCGGTCAAGGAACAAACTGATACGCTGGTCGAGACGATCTTGAGCGCAGGCAAGGTGCCGAGCGTCGCCGGTGCATCGGCTCCGAACTGCGAGAGCGGTCCTCGACCGCATCAGGTCATCAAGCTGGGCATCGACGTGCATCTGGATCGCTACGTGGTGGTACGCCAGATTGACGGGGGCGCACCCCAGCCGGCGCAAGGATTCAGCCCGACTCAGTTCCTGGACTGGGCCAGGAAACAGACGGCGCTGGCCAAACAGGTTTACAGTTGCTACGAGGCGGGCCCTTTTGGCTACAGTTTGCACCGGAAGCTGGCGGGGTTTGGCATCACCAACTACGTGGTGCGGCCTCGGGATTGGACGAGTACGGCAAGAACGTCAAGACCGACAAGCGTGACGCCAAGGCGTTGGTGCTGGGCTTGGACCGGTATGTCGCCGGCAATGAGGACGCCTTTTGCGTGGTGCGCGTGCCCACCGAAGCTCAGGAGCAAGCCCGGAGTCGCTCTCGCCAGCGGGAGAGCTTGCAGAAGGAGAAGCAACGCCTGGCGGCCCAAGGGCGCAGCCACGCCCTTTATTATGGCGCCCACATCAAGGGCATCTGGTGGACCGAGGCTCTGTGGAAGGAACTGGTGTTGCCGGCCATCGTGTTGGAATTGTTGGAGCCGTTGCGCCGGCTGATTGAAGCGGTGGACCAGGAGCTCAGAGCACTGGGTAAAGCCCTGACGGAGGCCGCGCCTGCGGACCTGCCGGTGGGCCTGGGCAAGCTAACTTACGAGGTGTTGGAACGAGAAGTGGCTGACTGGAACCGGTTCGACAACCGGCGGCAAGTGGCCAGCTACACCGGAATGTGTCCCCGGGAAGACAGCTCAGCACAGCGCCGTTTCCAAGGGTCCATTAACAAGCACGGCAACCCGCGCGTGCGCACCGTGCTGGTGGAGGCCTCTTGGCGCCTGATGCAATACCAGCCCACCTACAAGCCGGTCGCCAAGTGGCTGCCGGTGCTGGCCAATCCCAAAACCACCCGCTCCAAACGCAAGCAGATCGCCGTGGCCGTCGGTCGGCAGTTCAGCGTGGACTGGTGGCGAGTGCGCACCGGCCGCTGCCAAGCCGCCGACCTGGGCTTGAAAACAAACCCGGCGACGCCGGCCGTTGCGCCCGCGCCGCCGGCCAGGAAAACCAAGGCCGCACAGAACTCTAAAGACTGAACGCAGATCCCAAGCGACGTATGAACACAAAAGAAGATCAGAGAAAAAAGACGATGAGTTTTTCGCTTTGGGCCTTGGGTTGCGAAGCCATCCCTCAACTGAAAGGCCTGCCCCAAACGCGGTCGGGACAGGCCTGGATGCATCCGCAATCCAAGGGCGGCCCGGTGCTCGGGTTGCACTCCTGCAGCGCCCTGTCCCCCGAGCCGCGCCAGGAGCATGAGGGCAGGGGCATAAAGGGGTCGGTTAATGAGAATGTACTATTCTGGGCAGGCTGACCTGGCAATCTCATTAACTGATACTCTTCACCCCCGCCGGCCGCCTCCAGGCTCGGGTTTGGGCCCGCAACGTGACCACCACCTACGGTTACAACAGCGCCGGCGACCTCTACACCGTCACGTACTCCGACTCCACACCCGGCCTCACGTACACTTACGACCGGCGAGGCCGGCCAGCCACCGTCACCCAGGGCAGCGGCGCCACCGCGACCCTGGCCTTCAACGATCCCAGCCAATTGCTCACCGAAAGCTACAGCGGCACCCATCCCTTGGCCGGCCTCACCGTGACCAACACATACGACCAGTACCTCCGCCGCTCCCAGCTCTTGCTCAACACTCAACCCTCAGCTCTCAACGTCTCTTACGGCTACGACGCCGCCTCGCGCCTGCTGCGGGTCACCAGCGGCAGTGCGTATGCCGGTTATACGTATCTTGCCAACTCGCCGCTGGTGGGCCAAATTGGTTTCACGAACGGCAGCGTGTGGATGACCACGACGAAACAATACGACTACCTGAACCGCCTGACGCAGATCTCTTCTGTGCCCTCCGCGTCCTCCGTGTTGACCTACAGCTACGGCTATAACTCCGCCGACCAGCGCACCAACCTGGCCCTGGCCGACGGCTCGTACTGGGTTTATGGGTACGATTCACTCGGCCAGGTGACCTCCGGCAAGAAGCACTGGAGCGACGGCACGCCCGTGGCCGGCCAGCAGTTCCAGTACCAGTTCGACACCATCGGCAACCGGCAAACCACCGACGTCGGCGGTGACCTGGGGCCACCCTCCACCACGCCGTTTATACGCCGGATGCCGGCGGTTTGAACCAATACGTCAGCCGGGACGTGCCCGGCTATGTGCAGACCCTCGGCACGGCCAGTGCGAGCGCCAACGTGTCCCTGTGGAGCACCAACAGCGCCTACGCGCTAGCCTCCCGCAAAGGGACCTACTTCCGCGCTGAACTCCCGGTCAACAACGCCAACGGCCCCGTATGGGCCCAACTGACCAACTTGGCGCTGCTGCCCGGCGGCTCAAGCGCGGACGTGCTTTCCAGCGCCGCCGGCAACCTCTTCGTGCCGAAAACCCCGGAGCAGTTCACCTACGACCCCGACGGCAACCTGCTCACCGACGGCCGCTGGACCTATACCTGGGACGCCGAGAACCGCCTCATTGACATGACCAGCCTGAGCGGCGCCCCCGCCGGCTCGAAACTCAAGCTGGATTTCACCTACGATTACAAAGGGCGGCGGATTCAGAAGGTCGTCTCGACGTGGAACGGCTCGGCCTACGTTGTCCAGAGTGACCGAACGCGCCTGTTCGTCTATGACGGCTGGAACCTCCTGGCCGTCCTCACCTCTCCGTCCTCAGTCGTCCAATCCTTCGTCTGGGGCCTGGACCTCTCCGGCACCGAGCAAGGCGCCGGCGGCGTAGGCGGTCTGCTGCTGGTCAGCGACACCGCCAACGGCGTCCACTTCGCCGCCTTCGACGGGAACGGAAACGTCGCCGGCCTGGTCAAAGCCGTTGACGGCACCAGTTCCGCAGTCTATGAGTATGGCCCCTTCGGTGAAGTCATTCGGGCAACGGGGCCGATGGCCAGGGCCAATCCGTTCCGGTTCTCAAGCAAATATCAGGACGATGAGACGGACCTGCTATATTACGGGTATCGGTATTACAATGCGAGCACGGGGAGATGGATCCAGCAATTCCGCAAGGTGGGGTGCGCCGCCGCTTTACTTTCGGAGGCCCAGATTTTTGTCGGCGCCGAGCGCTGTCGTGATGGAGGGGCGGCCGGGCAGAGCCCGCGCGAGACAACACCTCTCCCGCAGTCCCCGAGTCCTCCTTGTTGCGTCGGCCAGTTTGCAAAGAGCAACACCCCGAAAGCGCTCACCCAGGCGGTCGTCAGCCACAGGCAAACCACAAATCCCAAGGCAAGTCCTCCTCCAAAGCCAGATCCAGGTCATGCGCCAGCTCTTTGAGGCTCACCTGGCCCAACCGGACCAGTTGACTGTGGAGCACCGCGTAGGCGCTAAAGAGGACGAAACCTAGGACTAAAATCAGCATTTGCGCCAACATGGCCACCGGTTCGTGATGGTAGCAATGCTCCAGGTGGTAGAATTGCGTCAGCTCATTGAACGCCTTGTTCTCGATGCCCCAGCGCCGGTGACCGCCCTCATAGACGACCTGGACCGGATAGCCCGCCAAGCCCTCCGATGCCATCCACCACCAGTCGCTGGTCTGGGGTTGATGGGTCATTTTTCCGCCCACCATCTTGTGCTGGATCCACGTCTCCTGCGAGTGGACCACCCGCACTTTGCGGCCGTAGCTCTTGCTGAAGTTCAGGTCTTTGACCTCCCAGAGTTTGACGTGCCGGCCACGGGTTTCGTCGTCAAACTCCAGAGCGGGTTCTTGTCCGGCACTCAGGGCGCGCGCCTCTTGCAAGACCTCCATCCGTTCCTGTTTGAGCACGACGATCCAGGCCCAGCCCAGCTTCTCCACCGCCTTCAAAAAGGGGCCTTGCACATACCAACTGTCAATGGTCACGGCGTTGAAAAAGCGCACGCCGTAAAGCCGGCGAATCCGCCCCAGCAGGCGCAGGCCGGCCTGGGCTTCCTCTTCCCCGGGACCGATAGGCTCCACGTCCACCAGCACGTTGAACTTGGGCCCGTTGATCTGGGCAAAGACATACCGGTGGTAGTATTCGATCACCGTGTGTTTTTGGCCTTGGTTGTCGGTCTCTTGAATCTCCCTCTGGCAGCAGCACGGACAGCAGCGACTGCGACTGTGGAAGTGTTCGTTGGCGTCCAAACTCAGGAGCAGCAGGCCGTTGATTTTACAGCTCTCCAGCGCCTTGTTGGCCTTGAGGTTCTTGTTCACCCCGGCCAGGCCTTGGCGCAAGTCCTCCAGGTAGAAGCGCTCGCTCACATAGTGAAAGGCGTCGTCGCTGATGCGCTCTTGCCAATGGATGAGGTGTTGCCAGCGCCGACGCTTGGTTTGCTTGGAGAGATCCAGGTAACTGCCGACGCGGATGGCCACGCCCATGAGCATGCTCAGCAACAAGGGCCGCGTAGGAATCTTGGCGTAGGGCCGATCGCTGCGCACCCCGCGCACGACCCGGCCCATGGCGAAGACTTTCGTTACGTAGCCCAGAAACTGAGCCAGTTCGTTCATGAAGACGCGGCCACCAGAGGTTCACCACGGCGGAGCAGTTCGCGATTGATTTGGCTGATTTCGTCAAGCACGTGCTGGACCTGGGCATAAGCGGCCACACCTTGGCGTGCTTGGTTGATCTGGCCCGGGGACTTCAGCAAGAGCGATTGCACCTGGCCTTTGGCGAAGCAGCGGTTGAGATAAAAGAACGGGCCGTGCTTGGGGCCACCGGTGTGGCAGCGGCAATTGGCCTTGCCACATTTGAGGAATCGCTCGATTAAGGAGGCGTGGAGGACTCCGGGGGGGAATTGGAAGGAGCGCAGGAGATGGGCCTTTCGCTGGCGGAGGGCCAGGGTTGATGTGCGCTGGAGCGGCTGTATCCTACTCATATATAGATGTAGGATAGCAGAGCGGGCGAGCAATGCAAGCGAAAAAGAAAATGCCTCTGTTTCCGAAAATGCCCTAACTGCCTGTGGTCAGCCAGGTTGGAATTGAAACCCCACCCACCTTACGGAATCGCTGAGATGGATCAGCAGGGACCCAGTGCAAGAAGGTGGAGGGCCGAACCTCTACGGTTCTGCCGCCAATGATGGCATCAATAGATGTGATCTGCTTGGCTTGCTTACGGGGAGTGTTCGAATTGTCGGCTTTCACGCGATTTTTAGGGATGGACCCGGCTTCTTCAATAGCGATAGGGGCTGGTATGCCGATTTCAGATGGACGCCTCCAACGGATGGTGCCTGGAGCGGACCGGGCTTGTGCAAGCCTTGTCAAGTAGCAGTCTGGATTCAGTCCATTCAAAGAAACGGCGGTGCCTGGAAAGTGGATTGGGGAGACCACCCTAATGGGCCTGATGGCTACCTGGACTACACGCTGCCGTATGACGTTGTTAAGGGCATCTATTACGCCGAAATGTGGGATCAGCCTGGGGTTGTCCACGCCTCCGACCTTGGCCTGATCTGGGCCAGCCCGCTGGCGATGAACTTTGTTTCGAGCGTCAAGTGCATCAGCGGTCGGGACGCCGGAACGATCTACGCCACCGTTAAGTGGGGGTTCACGTGGAAATACAATGCAATGCCGGTGGGCATCGGCCCGACAATCCAATAACATGACATCACCGGTGTCCAGCGTGGCTTTTAAGGGTGCCACCGTTCTCGAGAACCTGGCCACAGCCGCCGCGGCTTCCTGTTTCCTCTGGACGCTCGCAAGGCCGTTTACCATCACCCGAGCGGAGGCCAGAGTGGTGGACAGTGTTTTCAGCTTGATTGAGATTGCCTTGATAGCGGCATGGATCAGTGGCGTATTCTCCATTGCCTCAATGATGTTGGCGGCGCAGGAGGAGCGGGGCGGCAGGCCGTCTCGGGCGTCCAAGAAATGGGGTTGGATCTCCATCGGTCTCAACGTCCTCGTCACGATAGCCATCTTTATCACTCCCCGGATTGGGGCGATAGGGGGACCCCCATAGAGGGCGCCATAAGGCGTCTGGTCATCCAGTCCGATTGGCGCCCGTGCCATACCCCTGAAGGGGATATGGCACCGGGCACCGTGCGGTATCAGAAGGGGCTTTTGGCACTTTTGGCACCAGGGCATCCGAGGCCCCCAGCGCCAAGACTTGCCGGCTTTCGCGCTCCCCTCCACCCTGCTTTCGGCCTTCGCCGAGGCTACGGCCCGACAGGCGCGAAACATAAAGGGGTCGGTTAATGAGAATGTACTATTCTGGGCAGACTGACCTGGCAATCTCATTAACTGATACCTCTTCACCCCCGCCGGCCGCCTCCAGACTCGGGTTTGGGCCCGCAACGTGACTACCACCTACCGTTACAACACCGCCGGCGACCTCTACACCGTCACGTACTCCGACTCCACACCCGGCCTCACGTACACTTACGACCGGCGAGGCCGGCCAGCCACCGTCACCCAGGGCAGCGGCGCCACCGCGACCCTGGCCTTCAACGATCCCAGCCAATTGCTCACCGAAAGCTACAGCGGCACCCATCCCTTGGCGGGCCTGACCGTGACCAACACCTACGACCAGTACCTCCGCCGCTCCCAGCTCTCCCTCAACACTCAACCCTCAGCTCTCAACGTCTCTTACGGCTACGACGCCGCCTCTCGCCTGCTGCGGGTCACCAGCGGCAGTGCGTATGCCGGTTATACGTATCTTGCCAACTCGCCGCTGGTGGGCCAAATTGGTTTTACGAACGGCAGCACGTGGATGACGACGACCAGACAGTACGACTTTTTGAATCGGCTGGCGCAGATCTCTTCTGTGCCTTCTGCGTCCTCCGTCTCGAGCTACAGCTACGGCTACAACTCCGCCAACCAGCGCACCAACCTGGCCCTGGCCGACAGCTGGTACTGGGTCTATGCCTACGATTCACTCGGCCAGGTCACCTCCGGCAAGAAGTATTGGAGCGACGGCAGCCCGGTGGCGGGCCAGCAGTTCCAGTACCAGTTTGACACCATCGGCAACCGGCAAACCACCGACGCCGGCGGCGACCAGAACGGCGCCAACCTCCGCCACGCCGTCTATACGCCGGATGCCGGCGGTCTCAACCAATACGTCAGCCGGGACGTGCCCGGCTATGTGCAGACCCTCGGCACGGCCAGTGCGAGCGCCAACGTGTCCCTGTGGAGCACCAACAGCCTCTACGCGCTAGCCTCCCGCAAAGGGACCTACTTCCGCGCTGAACTCCCGGTCAACAACGTCAACGGCCCCGTATGGGCCCAACTGACCAACGTGGCGCTAGTGCCCGGCGGCTCAAGCGCGGACGTGCTCTCCAGCGCCGCCGGCAACCTCTTCGTGCCGAAAACCCCGGAGCAGTTCACCAACGACCCCGACGGCAACCTGCTCACCGACGGCCGCTGGACCTATACCTGGGACGCCGAGAACCGCCTCATTGACATGACCAGCCTGAGCGGCGCCCCCTCCGCCTCGAAACTCAAGCTGGATTTCACTTACGATTACAAGGGCCGCCGCATTCACAAGCAAGTCTCGACTTGGAATGGCTCCCAGTACGTTGTCCAGAGCCAGAGCACGCGCCTGTTCGTCTATGACGGCTGGAACCCCATGGCGGTCCTCAACTCCTCCTCCCTCCTCCAGTCCTTCGTCTGGGGCCTGGACCTCTCTGGCGCCGAGCAAGGCGCCGGGGGTGTTGGCGGTCTGCTGCTGGTCAACGACACCGCCAACGGCGTCCACTTTGCCGCCTATGACGGCAACGGCAACGTCGCGGCCCTGGTCAAGGCCGTTGACGGCACTACCTCCGCAGTCTATGAGTACGGCCCCTTCGTTGAACTCCTCCGCGCCACCGGCCCCATGGCCAAGGCCAATCCCTTCCGGTTCTCGACCAAATACCAGGATGACGAGACAGACCTAGTTTACTACGGCTATCGTTATTACAACGCCAGCACGGGAAGGTGGTTAACGCGCGACCCCATCGGCAATCTAACCCAACCAGCCCAGGGGGAGACGGACGAACAGGAGGCGGCGACGAACCCTTACGCTTTCGTTGCGGACGACCCAGAGAGTCGCGTAGACTTCCTCGGCTTGTCCTTTTACGACACGTGGTCGGAAGGGTACGCGTTTAGAGACCCGTGGTATGCATCCCTGTGGGGCGCCGACGAATCCGGCTTACAGCACCACACGACGGAGGCGCACTACAACGCATGGGCCACTCCATTCGGGAACGCAATCTGTAACACCGGGGAGCTTTACCAACGTAACAAGCAATCTTACCCGGCGTTTCAGACTTCGTTCGTGGCGGCAACACTCTACATCCCCTGCGGACCGCCGAAAGGCAGATACCGGGTCACGTGCACTGCGCATTTGCAGGGCGGGATGTACGGCATGATAACGAAATCAGCTCCCCACTATTACGTTCATGGGGTGATGCTTGGCGAAGCGATCAGCGCAGGGGAGACGCAGAACTATGCCACGGGACAAGGTAGCTATGGAGCCAGCTTTTCAAAGACCGTTTCGAAGGAGATCCTTGTCAACGGCAGTTACAAGCTCTATGAGCTTTACATGCCCTTGTCATTTCACAATCTTCAGCCGCGGTTTCAAGGCGGGCTCGTCGAATCGGCCTCAGCTAGTTGTCAGATTCAAGAAATCACAGGCAACTGAACCACTATGAAGTCCTCTAGTTCGCGCCTGCTCGCCGTGGTCTGCGTTGCGGCGGTTCTTGGCGGCGGCGTCTACTACATGTACTGCTACCCCTACGGATTAAGGCCCGCTTACCTTCCTTCCATGCTTGCCGCCTTGCGGGATTACGCTGGTGCCAATGGGGGCGCGTTTCCCGCGGGCGATAACGGTCCGCTTGAGGCCCTGAGGAAGCTGTACCCTGCCTACATGCCAAATTCACACCTGCTAGCGGGTCTGTCGGGCGACCGAAAGCTCATCAACATGGTCCTGAAGTCTGGGGAGAGACTACCTGAGGCTGCTTCAAGCTGGGTATATTGGCCAGGGCTGACCTTGGATGACGATGAGAACATCGCCATCATCTGGGAGTCGCGATCAGGACTGCTCTTCAACGGAAAACGTAGCTATGGGCATGCAGTCGGCTACATTAGAGGTAATTTATACCAAGTGCCTGACTCTGAGTGGCCGGCATTCCTGACAAGGCAGGACGGTCTGAGGCGAGCTGTAGCGCGCCACCGTGACCAGCGTCCTCTCGAGGCGCCCGCCGGAAGAGGACAAGCGGACAACCATTAGAAAGAGGGTCGTTTAATGAGGATGCAATAAAGGGGCTTTGGGCACTTTGGCACCTGGGCATCCGAGGCCCCCTCGCCGAAACTCGCCGGCTTTCGCTTCCCCCCCGGCCTGCCACGCGAAACACGGCGAGACTCGGCTCGCCCCTGTAACTGTAAAGGGGTCGGTTAATGGGAATGTACTATTCTGGGCGGACTGACCTGGCAATCTCATTAACTGATACCTCTTCACCCCCGCCGGCCGCCTCCAGGCTCGGGTTTGGGCCCGCAAGGTGACCACCACCTACGGTTACAACACCGCCGGCGACCTCTACACCGTCACGTATTCCGACTCCACACCCGGCCTCACGTACACTTACGACCGGCGCGGCCGGCCGGCCACCGTCACCCAGGCCAGCGGCGCCACCGCGACCCTGGCCTTCAACGATCCCAGCCAATTGCTCACCGGAAGCTACAGCGGTACCCATCCCTTGGCCGGCCTGACCGTAAAGGGGTCGGTTAATGAGAATGTACTATTCTGGGCAGACTGACCTGGCAATCTCATTAACTGATGAAGGGGTCGGTCCTAGAAAAGTGAAGCGGCCAGTCCTAGAAAGGTGACAAAACTGCCATTGACAGCAATGATATATTGTCGAGAAAAGATGCCCACAGAGCGAAAATGTCACTATTCTAGGACTGCCCCCGTCACGCCAAGCTGTTTTTCCTCCTCATTGCTCCCACCGTCACCCAACACCTCGCCATCCTGGCCCGCCTGGACCACCTCCTCCGCAACCCCAAGCTGCGCCAAAACCTCCTGGCCGCCGAAACCCCGCAGAACGGTCATCGACCTCATCGGCGATGCGGAGAAGAAGATGGGTATGTGAAACGGGATGCCGCTCCTGATCGTAATCCTAATATGCACACGCCTACCCGCATTACGTCTGCCCCACGCCCAGCTCCCCCCGGAACCCCTGCTGCCGCAGCGCTTCAAACAGCACGACGGCCACGCAATTGGACAGGTTCAGCGAGCGGGCCTTGGCATTGAACATCGGAATCCGCAGCCACCGCTGGCGGTTGGCTTCCGGCAGGCTCTTGGGCAAGCCCGCCGTTTCCCGGCCAAAGACCAGGTAATCCTCGGGGCCAAAACGGGCCTCCGTGAAACGCAGCGGACCCCCGGATTCCACAAACCACAGCCTGGCCCCGGGGGCAAGCTGCGCCCTGGAATGCAGCCCAGTTCGGCCACCGCCGCCACCGGACCTGCTGCCAATAATCCATCCCCGCCCGCTTGAGTTGCGCGTCATCGAGCCTGAACCCGAAGGGCTCGATAAGATGCAAGCCGCTGTTCGTCGCGGCGCACAGCCGCGCCACGTTCCCCGTGTTGGGCGGTATCTCAGGCTCGACCAGGACGATGTTCATAATGCACCTTCCACAGCGCCAGCCCGTGGGCGGGGGCGGTCATGCCGGCCACCCGCCGGTCCTTTGACGCCAGCATCTCTTTGATTTCTCCCGGCGGGAATTTCCCCAGGCCCACTTGCACCAGCGTGCCCACTATCCCCCGGCACATCTTGTAAAGGAAGCCGTCCCCCACGATGCGAAACGTCAGCAGCCGTCCGCTTCGCTTGACCTCGCAGCGCCTCAAGGTGCGGACGGTTGATTGCCTGGCGTAGCCGGGGTTGGCCGTGAAGGCTCGGAAATCATGGCGTCCGACAAAGAACGGCGCCCCCTGGCGCATGGCGCGCACGTCCAAGGCGCGCGTCACATGCCAGGCGGTGTGCCGAATCAACGGGTTCATCCCCGGGTGATTCCAGACAAAATACCGGTACTCTTTGGCCTGTGGCCCCAAAACGGGCGTGGAAATCCGCCCGAACGCGCGCCGCCGACAGCACCCGAATGTCGGCCGGCAGCCACGCATTAAGAGCCAGCGCCAGCTTGCGCATTGGCATCTTCAATTCCGCCCCCGGCGCCTCCAGGTGCACCACCATCCCCAGCGCGTGCACCCCGGCGTCCGTGCGGCTGGAACTGTGGACGCGCGGCCGGCTCGGAAAAAGCTTCCCCAGTGCCGCCTCGACCTTCTCCTGCACGCCAGTCCCGACCTTCTGCGCCTGCCAACCTTCGTAAGCGGTGCCGTCGTAGGCGATTGTCAGCTTGATCTTGACCGGGTCCATGGGCCTGACGCGGAATGTTGCGTGCTCATTTCCCCATCAATCACCACCCCTCGCGTCGCACGCCACGCTGTCCAGATAACTCTGCAGGAGAATCGCCGCCGCCATCTGGTCCACCTTCTCCTTGCGCCTCTGCCGGCGCACGTTGCCCTGGATTAACAAACGGTTGGCCTGGACCGAGGTCAGCCGTTCATCCCAGGTCCGTATCGGCGCCGGGAGGGCCGCGCGCAAGGCCGTTACGAATTCCTGGACCTTCGCGGCCGCCGGACCGTAGCTGCCGTCCATGTTGCGCGGCATCCCGACCAGGACCAACTCCACCTCCTTTTCCCGCACCAGTTCCTTGAGCCGCGCCAAGCAGCGGGCCGGTGGCTCCGCCGCCACATACTCCAGCGGTTGGGCGATCACCTTGAGCTCGTCGCTCAGGGCAATGCCCATCCGCTTGGTCCCGTGGTCAATTGCTAAAACTCTCATCCAGCCCCTCAACTGTTCGGCAATTTGCCCGGCGAGTCAAGGATGGCGGGACAACGTTTGTCTTCTTTATGGACAGGAGCCGGGGCGGAAGGCAGGCCGGGCAAGGGGATTCAGCCGGAAATCGGCCCCAGGACGGTTTGAGCCGGCGACGGACCAGCATGGCACGTGGTTTGCGGAGAGGCAGGAAAGATTCAGAAACGAATCATGGGTCTCACATTATATAACCGGAACGGAAGAAAACGGGACCATTTGGTATCCATCAACTTGGGGGGGCGGACAACCAAAGCGGTGCAGTTGCAGCGCAATGGCCAGGGTCTTGTGCTCTCGGGCTATGCCTTGCTGGATGCGCCGATCTATCAGAAGAGCCTTTCTCCGGATCTCCTCGCCGAGCATTTGAAAAACGTCATTCACGTGCTGGACGCCGGCACGCGCTCGGTCATCCTGGCGGTGGGCGTGAACGACTCCGTGGTGCGCCACGCCGATCTTCCGGGCATGCCCCTGGCCGACATGCGGCAGGTGCTCAAGAACAACAGCAACAACTACCTCCAGCAGGATTTGCCCGGCCACGTCTTCGATTGCTCCTTCATCACCGCAGCCTCCAACCGCCAATCCCTGGAAAGAGTCAAATTCGGCCTGGCCGGCGCCAAACATCGCGTACTGGTCGCCGGCGCCAGAAAACAGCTTGTCGAGGACATCCAGGCGGCCGTCAAAACTGCCGGGTTGGTTGCGGATGAAATCGTGCCCGGATTGATTGGTCCGGTCAACGCCTTCGAGATGGCCATGCCCGAAGTCTTCTCCGGCGAAGTCGTCGCCCTGGTGGACATCGGGTTCAAGAACACAACCATCTGCCTCTTGCAGCAAGGGGAGTTGGTCATGAGCCGCGTCGTCGCTATCGGCGGGGACAAGCTGACCAGCGGCCTGGCCGAGGCCCTTAGCATCAGCTATGCCGAGGCCGATGGCATCAAGGTGGGCATGCCGACCGAAGTCCAAGCCCTCCTCGAGTCCATAATTGTGCCCCTGGGCCGGGAACTGCGGGCCTCCCTCGACTTTTTCGAGCATCAGCAGGACAAGCCGGTCACCCGGGTCTTCTTCACCGGCGCTTCCGCCCGCTCCGAATTCATTGTCCGCACCCTTCAGACCGACCTCCTGGTCGAGTGCAAGCTGTGGAACCCGCTCACCTTTCTCCGGCCCGTCCTGCCGCCCCAACTGGCCGCCGAACTGGACAATGCAGGGCCGCAGTTGGCCGTAGCCGTCGGCGTCGCCATCCCTTCTTTGTAGCCTATGCCTATTCGCCTCAATCTGCTGGCCGAGGCCCAGGCCCTCGAGGAGTCGCGCCGGCGCGACCCCGTCAAGCGCGCCATCTGGGGCGCCGCCTGCCTGGTGTTGCTTTTGCTGGCCTGGGCCGCCTCCCTCCAATTCGAGGCCATGATGGCCAGGATGGACCTCAACCGCCGGGAAGCCCGCCTCGCCTCCCACACCAACGCCTTCCGTATAGTGCTCGATAATCAACAAAAACTGTCCGAACGCCAACCAGAAACTTAACGCCTTGCGCCAGTTCTCCGCCAACCGCTTCCTCCAGGGCAGCCTCTTGAACGCCTTGCAGCAGGCCGCCCTCCAGGACGTCCAGCTCACCCGGTTTCGCTCCGAGCAAAGCTATGTTCTGACCGACGAAATCAAGCCGGGCCCTGACCCCGAGAACCGCCCCGCCCGCGGACGGCCCCCGACCGCCACCGAGAAGATCGTCCTGTCCCTCGAGGCCCGGGACACTACCAGTCCCAACCCCGGCGATGAGGTCAATCAATTCAAGAAGGCGATTTTGGATTGTCCCTATTTCCAAAACGCCCTCGGCAAAACCAACGAGCCCCGCCTCGTGAGCCTCTCTCCCCCAAGAACCACCCCCGACGGCAAACCGTTTGTCTCATTCGCCTTCGAGTGCCGTTTTCCTGACAAGACCCGATGAAGAGGCTCCTCAAAGAAAAACGCAACCAACTCATCCAGGTTGTCGGCCTCACGGCCCTGGTCTTGGTCGCCCTGTGGGCCGCCCTGATCGCCCCCGTCAGACAACACCTCCGCGATCTTGCCGGCCGCAAAGCGGCCGTCATGCGCAAACTCGACCAGGTGAGCCTCGCCATAAAGAACGCCGACCACGTCGCCGCCCAATTGACCGAGGCCCGCGCGGTCCTGGCAAAACTCGAGGCCCGTATGGGCTCCGGCGATCTCTATTCCTGGGCCATCAACACCCTCCGTGAATTCAAGCTCTCCTACCGCGTCGATATTCCGCAGTTCAGCCAAATTGACGGACCACGCGACATGCCCTTGCTCCCGCAATTCCCCTACAAGCAAGCCGCCCTGACCATCGGCGGCAGCGCCTTTTTCTACGACTTCGGTCAATTCCTCGCCGACTTCGAAAACCAGTCTCCCTATATTCGAGTCCTCAACCTGAGCCTCGAGCCGATCCCCTCCCCGGTGCCTGTGGAACAGGAGAAACTCGCCTTCAAGATGGACGTCGTGTTCCTGGTCAAACCCGGCGATGCCTGAGCGATATTCACGCATTCAAATGAACCACGCATTTAACGGAGGACGCGCATGAAAAGACCTGATCGGAGCCGGCGAGGCGCAGATCTGTTCTTATTGGCCCTGCTGCTGGCGTTGGTTTGCCCAGTCATGGTCGCTCGGGCGGCCAGTTCCCCGGCCCCGGCTCTTGGCATCTCTACCAATGCCAGCCCCGCTGCCGCAATCGCAGCGGCAGTGCCCCAATCCGTCTTCATCGTTCCCACTAGCCCAAAGCAGGGCCGCAACCCTTTCTTCCCGCGCTCGACATTCAACACGCCGGCCACTCAATCCAAGCCCGAACTCCTCGATACCTCAGCGGTGGTGCTCAACGGCCTCAGCAGTCCCCCGCACGCCACAGCCATGATCAACGGACGCACCTTCGAACCAGGCGAAAGCGGCGAAATCAAACTTCGCAATGGCGCCAGGGTCCTGGTCCGATGCTTGGAAATCAGAACCGACGTCGTGGTCGCCATGATCGGCGCCCAACGCTGCGAATTGCGCCTGCGCCATGCCTTGTAGCTCTCTACACCATTTCAGCCACCGTTTGCGCGGATGGCACAGATGCGAATTCCGCTTCTCTGAGAGCCGTGAAATCTGTGGCTCCGAGACTTTGGCTCGACCTTTCGCCCTTCGCCCTTCCTCCTTCGGCCTTCGGCCTTCGCACCTGGCCGTTCCGGCGGTCTCCGCCCTTGTCCCACAGATGGACATCGTTTGTGCGCAATGGTCATGTTCCTGGCTTCAGGGCGGCGAGAATGGCGGCGGATTGCTATTGGCACGATGCGTGCTCATTTCCCTAACATGGCCGCGCCCGATGTGGCCTGTCAACGAGCACGAATGTCGTCTCATGAAAGTGCCAGTCAGCATCCTCACAATGGTTGGACTAGCCGTCTGCAATCCGGCCGCCCTGGGCCAAACGAACCCCCCGGCGGCCGAGGTTCCGGCCTCCGGCCCTCCGGCGGCCGAGGTTCCGGCCTCCGGCCTCCCGGCGGCCGAGGTTCCGGCCTCCGGTCCCGCATTGGCGGCCACCAACAGTCCCGCCCAGCGCGGCATGGTCATTCCCTTGATTGTAATGGACGAAGTGCCTTTGACCGACGCCATCGGGAATCTGGCCCGGCAGGCAGCCCTGAACTACTTGATGGATCCGAAGGTGGGTTACGGCCAGCCTGGCCCCGACGGCCGGATGGTGCCGCAGCCCAGCGTCACGCTCCGCTGGGAGAACATCACCGCCGAGCAGGCGCTCTCGGCCTTGCTCAACAACCACAACCTGCAACTGGTGGAGGATCCCAAGAGCCGAATCGCCCGCATCACTACGAAGGACCCGGCCGCCTTGCCTCCGCTGATGACTCAGATCATTCAATTGCGCTACGCCAGCCCCACGAACCTCCTGCTCAACGTGCAGGCTGCCTTGAGCGACAAAGTGCGGGAAAGGGTCCTGCCGAACGTCCGCACCAGCCAGTTGGTCGTCATTGCCACCGAGGCGGACCTGGAAACAGTGGACCGCCTCATCGAGCGCCTGGATGCGCCCACCAAGCAGGTGCTCATCGAGGCGCGGCTGATGGAAACTACGATTAACCCCACCACGAGCAAAGGCGTCAACTGGACGGGCACCCTCCAGGCCCAGAACGTCTATTTCGGCAACGGCACCATGTCCGGCCACAGCACCACGACCTCGCCCGGCGGCTCCTCCACCACAACCCTGCCCGGCGGACGCGTGATCGGCTCGACTGCCGGCTCGAGCACCAGCACCGTCCTGGATTCCGTGCTGGGCAACGGCGGCCTTGGCTTGAGCACCGCCGGCGGTTTCTCCCCCGCCACCGGGTTCCTCAACGCCGACGGCGTCCACGCCGTGCTCTCGTTCCTCAACACCTATACCGAGACCAAAATCCTTTCCTGCCCGCGGACCGTCACCCTCGACAATGAAACCGCCAGCATCGAGGTCGGCACTCTGTTCCCGATTGTCAACATCACTGCCGGCACCGTCCAAGTGGCCGGCGGCTCCCAAATCGCCTACTCCAACCTGACGGTTCGCCTGGACGTCACACCCCGAATCTCCGCCAACCATTACGTGCAACTCAAGGTCAGTCCGCGAATCTTCAGGTTGGGTGACACCGTCAAGAGCACCGTCGGCGGTCTGGTTAACTCCGTCAATGCATTCAACGAACGCGAACTCCGGACCACCGTCATGATCCCCAGCGGCAATACTCTGGTCATGGGTGGCCTCGTTGAGGACGACATCCAAAAGGGCAACACCAAAGTGCCCCTGCTCGGCGATATCCCCGGCCTCGGACTCCTGTTCCGCAGCGACACTAAGAGCCGCACGAAGTCCAATCTCATCATCTTTCTGACTCCTACGATCATCGAAGAACAGGACTTCCAGCCGACTAAGACCCGCTATCTCAAGACACCCGTCCCTGCCCAGGACACCCTGGAGCCGGACTGGTCTGCCTGGGACAGCGGCCAACCCAAAGACTGGAGCAAGTCCAAGCAAGAACCTCCGAAATCCCAATTCAATGAAAGCGATGTGCCCGCTCCCAGCCCCAAGGCCCCGGCGGCCTTGAACTGAACTGAAATCGAAACCTCATGACTATGAAAGCCATTCTTGTTCCGCTTTGCCTCCTGGTCTCCGGCCCTCTCATGGCCAACCCGGTCCTGACGACCGTGGCGGGCGGCCCCTCCCAGCTTAACCCTCGCTATTATGGTGACATCGATGGCCCCACCGCCACCGTGGCCCAGTTCAATTACCCCTGCGGCCTGGCTCTGGATCCCTCCGGCACCTCTCTCTTCATCGCCGATTGCACCAATAACGCCCTCCGGGTCATCTCGAGCCTCGGCGATGCCTCTGCCAGTATCACTTCCACCTTTGCCGGGGTCGCTGAGGGCATCGACCGCCCGGTGGCAGTGGCGGTGGACGGCGCGACCAACGTGTACGTTTTGAACCGCGGCACTGGCGCAAACGGCACCTTGCTCCAATTCAACGGCTCCTATTACAGCGCCTATGGTTTTGCCTTCTTCGTGGCCACGAATGCCTCCGGTCTGGTCAATCCCACCGCCCTGGCGCTGGACGCTCTTACCAACCTTTACGTCACGCTTAACAACAACACGGTCCTGCGCATCACGCCGGCCGGCCTGTCCAGCGTCGTCGGCGTTATCGCAAAACCCGGGGTTGCCCTCCACGGGATCACCGTTCTAAACAACGGCCTGCTGGCCCTGACCGATGCCGGCAATCATGGCATCTGGATGCTTAATCCGGCCACCGGCGTCGCCTCCCAACTCACGGGCTTTCACGGCCCGGGCGACGTCATTGGCCCGCCGGGCATCGCCGCCTTCAACTACCCCGAAATGATCGCCCAAGCCGCCGGCAACGTGTTGATCGTAGCCGACCGCGACAACCACAAAGTCAAAGCCGTCAATTCTCTGGGCCAGGTGACCCGCCTCTACGGTGTCAGTTCCAACTACTGGGTCCAGGGCAGCGCCAGCGAGGGCATTCTCCCAGGCTGGTATGACGGCACGGTTTGTTCCATAGACGAGCTGGGTTGTCCCGAGGCCCGCGAGCCCCTCGGAGTGGCTGTTGCCCCGGACGGCTCGGTCTATACCACAGAGGTCTATTACCACCTCGTCCGGCACACTACCGCAACCGGTTTCACCGGGCCGGTGCCGGGCGCCCTGCCCCTGTTCAACAGTCCGACGGGCATCGCCTTCGACAACTCCTTCAGGCGCATGTTCATCGCCAATACCGCCGATGACACGGTCCAGGTTCTGGACCTCAACCTCAATCAGACGACAGGCTTCCTCCAGGCCGCCCAGGGCCTCGCCCAACCGGTCGACGTGGTCGTGGATGCCCTCGATAACGTTTATGTGCTTAACCGGGGCAGCGGCGCCAACGGCTCCATCCTCCAGTTCGATCGATTCGGAAACCTGCTCGCCACCAACGCGAGCGGCCTGGTTTCACCTTCGGCCTTCGCCCTGGATAGTTCCGCCAATCTCTATGTCACATCCCAGGGCGGCACGATTCAACGGTTCAGCGCCGGCCACGCCAAGACCATCGCTACGGTCACCGGCGGCGCGGGAGTGCAACTCCAAGGCATTGCGTTGTTCGATGACGGCGCCATTGCCGTGAGCGATGCCGCCAATCATGTCCTGTGGCAAGTTGACCCCGTGAGCGGCGCCGCCAGCCTCCTGAGCGGAGCCCTTGGCGTGCCGGGCAGCACTTTAGGGGGCCCCGCCTTTGCCAGGCTCAACCAACCCCAGCGGCTGGCTCGAGCGCTTGGCAACCTGCTGGTCGTTGCAGATGGCGGCAACAACCGCCTCGTCGTGGTCAATCGCTCGGGCTCCATCACCAACGTCCTGGTTTCCACCAACTCATCGGTTTGGCTTGGCCGGCCGGGCGACCCCCATGGGCCGGGCGACTCGCTGTTTGTGCCCATGCGCTCACCGGTCGGCATCGCTGTCGGCAATGACGGCGGGGTCTTTGACTCAGAACCGGCAAGCAACGCCTTGCGCGAACTCCTGGCGACGGGCTTGGTCACCCCCGGCTCCGGCGGTGGCGGCGGCAGCGGCACCAACTTGGTGGTCCTGCCGCCCGTAATCAATCCCAACTCAGTCTCGGGCTACTATCCCATGGGCCGGCTTATCACCATCTCCAGCACCAGCTCGAATGTCTGTTACACCACCGATGGCACCGAACCGACCCTGGGGAGCGCCCAGTTGGCGATGAGCGGCAACACCGGTTTCATCCACTGGTTCAACCTGACCAACGACGTCAGCGGGTTGCAAGTCAAGGCCTTCGTCGGCACCAACTCCAGCGTGACAGTCAGCGGCCAGACCCCCGCCGCTAACACCATTGGCATTCCGACTCCCGCTCCGGGCGGCGTTATCCCTGCCGGCATCGGCTCGACCATTGTCCTGCCGATGGTCGTCAACCTGCAGTCTAATGCCCAGGTCAAGTCATACCAGTTCCGGGTCGAAGTCTCACCCAACGACGCCGCCTCCCCGCCCATTAGCACTGGGTTCCAAACGCTGCCAGTCAGCGGAAATGATTTCCTGCCCCTGGTGACCGCCGCCCAAGGCAACGTCACCCTCAACCTGCCGGGCCAACCCTATTCGATCGGTCCCGCCGGCGGCCTGGCCATCTCGACCGCCAACAATGGCAGCTTCTTGTTCCAGCGGTTTGCCGTCGTGGCCATGCTGGCCGTGCCGATCCCAGCCTCGGCCAAGGTTGGCAACTCCTATTCCCTGACCGTGACCAATCCCAGCGCCACCTCCGACGGCCTGAATGCCGCGGTCCCACTCACCCCGATGCCGCCCGTCACGATCCTGGTCACCAACCTCCCTTACACCGTCGGTGATTCGGCCTCCCCTGCCGGCAGTTGGTACAATGCCGGTGGATTCGGCGATGGCAACCTCGACAACGCCGATGTCAACAATGCCTTTTGCGCTGCCGCCGGCCTGCGTGTTCCTTATGCCTTCTCTGATGTCTTCAACGCCATGGACGTCTACCCGCCCGATGCCGATGGATTCATCGGGGGCGACGGCCAGATCCGATTCCTCGACTGGCAGGTCATCTTGCAGCGATCATTGCGACTGGATACGAATGATTGGGCTCGGGCCTGGTCTCCGGACGGCCTGCTCACAAATTTCACCGTCTCGCTTTTGCCCGGGCCCCTCCTCAGAAGCCCGCAACCCAAGCTCATTGGCCCCTGGTACCGTCAGGCGCTCGTCGGCGCTGTCTCGGTCGGCCATGCCGTCCCAGGGGCCGCGGTCGCGGTGCCCGTGTACGTGAAAATGACCGATGGCGCGACCCTGTCCGGGCTGCAATTCCGCGCCCTGGTCACCCCGCGCAATGGGGCCCCGCCGCCAGCCCAGGCTCCGCAGTTCACCCCGGCTGCCGCCGTTCCCGCGCCTTCGCTCCAACAGGGCTTTGAGCCGGGTGAGATGGCCTTCGGCTGGTCGCTGGGCAGTTTTGACTTCTTCCCGCTCAGCAGCAACTTCCTCGGCCTCGTTACCTTTACGATCCCGCCCGCCGCCCTGCCAGGCCAGGTCTATTCCTTCAGTTTTACTAATGCCGATGGCGCTCCTGACCTCCAAACTCAGTACCGACCTCGAAACCCGCTCCGCCTCGGTGACGGTCAGCGCCCCCGCCACTCCCGCCTCGGTATGCTCGGATGACTGGAAATTGCACTTCTTCGGCAGCCTCACCGACCCGCGCGCCGCCGACACAGCCGATCCGGACGGCGACGGCATGCCCAATTGGATGGAGTTCCTGGCCGGCACCAGTCCGATCGATTTCAATGCCAAACTGCAATTCAGCTCCGCCGAAAAATGCGTCGTCAACGGCCAGGCCCAGACCCTGCTGCATTGGCTGACAGTTCCGGGCCGGGCCTACGAGGTGCTGCGGTCTGCCCAGCCCGTCGGCGGTCACTGGAGTGTTCTGGCCACTGTCTCGGGCGACGGCGCGCTGGCCGCTTGCGCCGACACCAACGCCCCGGCCGCCGCTTGCTATTACCGTTTACGCGTGTTGCCATAATCGATAGCCATCCCCCTCACGAAACCCTTGACAGCCCTTTAGCATGAAATCCCAAGTTAGCCTCTTCGCGCTGTTTCTGGCCTTGACCTGCAACGCCCAGGTCACCGTCACCACTGTCACTACCAACGGCCTGAGAGAGCCGTTCGCGGTCGTGGTCAACGCCGCCGACAATATCTATATCTCCGACAGCGGGAACAACCGTATCCTCAGAATCGATGCCAGCACCGAGGCGGAGACCACCCTGGCCGGGATTCCGACCGATCCTCCCGGCAGCAATGACGGCCCCTCCTACGCAGCCCACTTCAATAATCCACAGGGCCTGCTCCTTGCCAGCCTGGGAGGCGTCGACGGACTGCTGGTCACCGACTCCGGCAACCATTTGCTCCGCTTCGTCCGTTTCAGTGACGGCACGGTCATCACCCTGGCCGGCCAAACCAATGCCGGGCCCGCCACCAACGCCATTGGGCCCAGTGCCACCTTTCGCTATCCCAGCGGCCTGGCCCAGGACGCCTTGGGCAACGTTTATATTGCCGATTGGGGAAATAATATCATTCGCGTGCTCAACCTGGGCGACCCCCTGTTGGGCGTCACCAACCTCGTCCTCAACGGGACCAGCTTGTATCGCCCGACCGGACTGGCCTTTGGCGGCACAAACCACGCCGGCGCCGGCCAACTCTGGGTTGCCGACACCGGCAATGAAACGGTCAAACTCATTACCCTGACCAGTCCGACCACCGGCAACCTGACCACCTATCTCGGCACGGCTGGCCGGACCGGCACCAACGATGCCCTCTTTGGGCCCAGCGCCCGCTTCAACGCGCCCGGCGGACTGCTCTGGGTCGACCAGGTCGGCCTGCTCATCAGCGACACCCTGAACAACTCCATCCGCCTCGCCACCAACAACCCTGCGCTGGGCGATACCAATTACAGCGTCTTCACCTTCGCTGGAACCCCTGGAGGGGCAAACGGCGCCTTGGTGGATGGCAGCGCCTTGTCCGCCCGATTCAACTCCCCCCAGGGCTTGGCCACGACTCTGGACAATGCCGGCTTCCTGGTGGCCGACGTGAAAAACAATGCCTTGCGCCGCATCCAGAATGGCCCGCCTTTGCCGCCCGTCTCGGCGCCCGTCATCGGGTGGGTCGATTTCCAACTCAATACCGCTGGCGAATTGGTTTCCTTCCTGCAAACCGCGCAGCCATTTCTGCTCGACAATGTGCATACCATAGCCGTTGAAGCCGAGTCCGGCGTCCAAACTCACTTCACCTGGGGACCGACCCCTCCCAGTATCCTCCAAGACACGATTCCCAACCCCAGCACCACCGCCGGCAGCACCGCCCCCTTTTATGAGGATGGCCTCAACCCAAACAGTGTCCCGGCCAGCATTCTGAGCCCCGGACCGGACCTGACCGTCAAGGCAATCAGTTTCCAGACCGATCGCATCAACAGCCCCATCGCCTCGGCCCGGTTCCAGTTCAAGACTGCCAACCCCCAGGTCGTTGGCAATAATGCCGCCAATTTCACGCTGGCTGACCACACCGATGGGGCCCTCATGTGGTACACCCTCGATGGTTCCGATCCGACCGATGGTCCGCCCAGCCTGGGACCCGTCACTAACGGCGCCACCCTTTCTATCTTCGCCCCCTCCAACCTGGTTTTCAAAGCCAGCGCCTTCCGCGCCAACTTCCAAAACAGCGACATCGTCAGCAACTTATTCCTGGCTAATGACTTCGTGCCCAACAGCCTCACCTTCGGTTTCGCCTCCGGCGAGGGTTCCAGCGATTTCATCGCCTCGCCGGGCCAGTTGTTCTGTGCGCCGGTTACCTTGACCATCCTGTCCAACACCACCATCTACAGCCTCCAGTTCAATATCACCATTACCAATGCGGGCAGCAACCCGGGGCCCGCCGTGCCCGCGGGCGCCTACGGTTTCCAAAGCACCCTCCTCAAACCGGACCCTTCTCACCCGGGCGATTACAGCGTCATCCCCACATGGATGGACCTCGGCAGCAGCATCCCGCCTCAAGTGCCCCCATGGTCGGTCAGGGGGTCTCCCGCCAACTGGTTCGAGGACCTCGAATTTACCAACTCGAGTCTCAATCTGCTGGGCGTGGGCTGGCTCGAACGCAAGACCAAGGCCAATCTCTACGACACTACAGTCCAGGACCTCATCGCATACTCCCAGCCTCACGATACGCTCTTCCAGGAGGCCGGCGGCCGCGTGGTGCTCGGCTTATACACCTTCCAGGTGCCCGCCACCGCCACCAACGGCCAGACCTACCAGCTCCAGCTTGGACGGCCCTCCGCCACTTCGGACGGCATCGGCGCGCCCGGCTCCGAGGTCCTCATCGCCACTCCCGCCGTTGGCCCCATCACCGCCACAAAGACCCTCACCATCGGCCAGCGCCAGGGCAGCTATATCGCCGGCGACAGCGCCCCGTTCCGTTGGTTTAACGCAGGCGAATTCGGTGACACCAATCTCGACAACGCCGACGTCATGCAGGTCTTCCAGTCCGTCGTCTATTCGCTCGACGCCCCTCCTCCAGGCAGCGACTTGTTCGACAGCATGGATTCCTGCGGCTACACATACGTCAACCTGGGCCACGGCTACCTGGAACAGAATACGCCGGTCGCCGGCGCCGCGGCCTGGAACCCCCTGTTCGACGGCAACGATACCACGATCAATCAAATTGCCTTCGGTGACGGAGTGCTCAACGTCTGCAACGTCTATGTCACCTTCCGCAGGTCGCTGGACCCGAGCTTGAAATGGTTCCAACGGTTCTGGACCAACGGCGTGCGCGCCGCCCAGTTCATCGGCAATCCTCCGCCTCCTCCCACGCCCGACGCCTCCCCCAAAAGCCTCATCGCCCAGCGCCCCAGCGTCAATTTCGCCGGCACCGATTTCCTCGCCTCCTCCGGCCAAACGCTACAGGTCCCCATCACCGCCCAGGTCTTTGGACCTTACCCCCTGCGGGTCTTGATGCTCAGTCTGACCGTGAACCCCCTCGATGGCTCACCCCCCTTGACCAGCCCCGTCCAGTTTACTCCCAACCCCGCCTTGGGCCAGCCCACGCTCGCTTCTGCCCAAGGCCTGAGCACTTACGCTGCCACCTGGCTCGACTCCGCCATCACCGGTTTCTCAGGCTCCACCTCGCTCGGCACTTTGACCGTCCCAATACCGGCCAGCGCCTCTCCCAGCGCCGCCTACGCCATCCATTTCGACCACGCCTCCGCCTCTCCCAATGGCCTGGCCTCTTTCCCCAAACAGACTCTCACCGGCCTGATCACTCTCTCAGACCGCTCCGCTTCCTCCTATAATGACGCCATCCCCGATTCCTGGCGCTTGCGTTACTTCGGCACCGTTAGCAACCTCCTATCCCAAGCCAGCGCCGATGCCGATGGCGATGGCGCCGACAACTGGCACGAGTACCTCGCCGGCACCGACCCGACTGACCCCACGTCCTGTCTCCGGCTCTCCGATGTCCAGACGCTGGAACCCCAAAAGCCCGGGTGTGTCGTGCGCTGGCCCAGTGTCGCCGGCAAGCAATACGTCATCGAATCCTCCGCTACCCTCTTCGCGCCCAATTGGATCCCCCTTTCCACTAACTCCGGCTCCGGCGCCAACCTGCAATTCCAAGACACCTCCGGCGCCAACACCCGCTTCTATCGCGTCCGCCTGGCCCCGTAGTGTAACTGATTTCTTCGCTGCCGCATGAAGGCGGCGTTCCAAAACCAGCCGGAACGCCGCATTCATGCGGCAGGCGGGGCCTCAGAGGGAATCCGTAGTGCGCCCCGCCCGCGTTGGAGTTTGGACATTCTGCACGCCAACGGCGTGCGGGCACATCAGCCCAGGGCAACGCCCTGGGCGGGTATGGGTCACCCTTTCAGGGTTTTTGAGAATGGAGGGATGGCGGCCGTTTGGGTGGTGGCCGTGAGGGCGGGTGTCAGCAGGTAAGAAAATATTTCCGGCATTGAAGAAGTAGCTCGAATAGTTCACGTTTGAACAAGAATGGAGGCTCTTGTTTGCCCAGTACGCCATACGATCGGAATCGATCTCATCATGAAACGTATCCGCGGGACACGCGAAAACCTTGTCCTGTGGCGAAGGGTCGCCTTTCCAGCCAACGTAGCGTCCAGTCAGAGGCACGTATGCAGTCCACTCAAAAGTAGAGAGTCCCCAATTAGGGTTGTTGGGTTCTTCCCAATCAGGGTTGTCGGGATTTTTGACAAAGGGAAACAGGATGTCATGGTTGGGAAATCCAAAGAGCCGTATGGCCGTAGTGCCATACGGAATTTCCGACCCGATCCTTTCACGGGCGATCACGGCAAAGAGGCGCGGGCGGGGCCGCGTAATTGGTCGCTGGGAATGCCGCGGCGTTTGGCCAGAGGATCGATATACCAGCGGTAGCTGCCTCGCTCCGAGAAAAAGAGATAGGGCCGGTTGGCCCGCCACCATTGGTCCCACTCCTGGGCGGAGCCGGCAGGCGGCCCGTCGGGCACGTAGCGGTTCAGCAATTCGCGGGCCTTGGTGGCACTGGCCGCATCTTTGAGTCTTTCGATGATTCTCGGGAAGAAGTCGGGCTGGTCAAAACGGATGCCCAGCTCTTTGGCGGCAGCATCCACCACGAGCCGGCCCTTCTTATCGCAGGTCAGGAAAGGCGAGTTCTCCTTGAACCATTTCTTGTATGAGGCGGTATCGAGGTTCGTGACCACCGAGATGACGGCAGGACTGAGATAAAAACTGAGATCACCGCTCGATCGTTTGCGGGAGGCAAACAGATCCTCGGCCCAGCTTCGGCCCTGGGCATATCGTCACCGCTCCAGCCCGAAGGAGTTCGGGCAATGGGGCGGTCCTCCGTGAATCGAGCAATATAGGCGATGGAATTGAGGAGCAGCGCCTGCCCGGTCTCGTTCATCTCGGCGGGTGCGAGGTCGAAGGCAAAGTGCAGCAAATGGCCCTGGCGCCACAAGGCCGCTCCGTGCAGGTTTCTTTCGCTGAGACCGCCGCAGATGATCTCGATCTCGGGCGAATCAATCAGGTGCTCGCGGTAACTGATCCACCCGGGCTGGTGCTCCTTGGACGCGTTCTTCACGAGGGGCAGAACGAGCACCTGAGCTTCCTTGATTTCGTCGCGCCACGCGGCGGGAGTGGGTTTACGTACGAGGTTGGTCGTGTTGATCGGGCGGGGACCTTCAAAAACTGGATGGGCTCGCACACCGTGTGCGAAAGGATAAAGGCAGGTTCAACCAAAACCGCCTTTGACATCCCAGACCACGGCGAGATGCAGCCCGGCGCTCCCCAGAAGGACCATCGGCTTGCTCCAGGCCTTCCGCTCGCCCAATGGCGATTTCGTGGGCATCTTGCCCGTCTTGCCAATTTCCTCCGATTGCGGCCAGTCCAGGAGGACGACGTTCGAACTCGTTGGCCTGGGCCGGGTCGAATGAGGTGCGCTCAGCCACGGCCACCTGGGCGACGTTGGCGCCAAGAAAAGCTTTGAAATCGGCCGCTCTTGCGGAGCGGGCGTTACCCACGTAAAGAACCTTCAGGCCGCGCAATTCGGCCGCCGGGCAATGGAAGGCCAGCAGCACAATCAGCAGGAGCAGGAAAAGCCGAGTGATTTGCGGCCGGTTAATGATAGTGGCCGAGTGGCCCTGGGCCCGGCCGGTTTAGACCAATCTGGCATTGAGGAACTGCATCACAAAGCAGAGGAGGTGTCGAGAATAATGTCCTGCCAGAGGTTATTCTCATACGTCCCTCCGGGACAGGACATGGACACGTCGGTTCTGGCCTCGGCGCGATCTCCGATTTGTTTAGATACCAATGGTTGAAGCGGCGAGGGCCAATGGGTGACCTTTGCGGCCACGCCTCCCCTCAATGCAGGCCGGTGCCGGTGCCGGGCTTGCCGTTGGGGCCGAGCAACTGGCCGCGGTATTCGGTGGGGGACTGGCCCAGGATTTTCTTGAACACCCGGTTGAAGTGGGTCAGCGATTGGAAGCCGACTTCAAAGGCGATTTCGCTCACGCGCAGGTTCGGGTTGAGCAGGAGGTTCTTGGATTTCTCGATGCGCACTCGGGAGAGGTAGTCGGTGAAGTTGATGCCGGTGGCTTTGCGGAAGATCTTACAGAAGTAAAACGTGCTGGTGTTGACGTGCTTGGCCACATGCCCGAGGCGCAGGTTCTCGGTCTGGTGCTCGTGGATGTAGTCTTTGGCGCGGGCGATGATGGGCGGTTCAGCGTTGGCGTTCTGGACCAGGACCTGGTTGCTGAGCATGGCCAGGTGTTGGGCGAAAATGCTCAGCAACTTGATAATCGCTTCGTGCTGTTTGGCCGCCACCACCCGGGTCGAAAAATAGGCCCGCCGCAATTCCTCGAAGTCCAGGCTGACACCCCGCTCCACCAGGAGTTTGGCCACCCGCTCGAACTGGGCCGCGGTCGGAGTCTTGCGAAAGACCTGGCCCGTTTGCAAGAACCCCACCAAACGGTCGCCCAGGCGCACCGGCACGGCGGTCTCGCACAGGCCGTTGGGGCAGCTCAAGGTGCCGGGCTCGTAGGCCGCCATGTCAGACAACTTCTCCTGGACCTGCAGGCAGGAGGCGCAGGCGCGGCTCTTCTCCGAAATCAGGGCGCAAAACGGCCCTTCATTGCGCCGGCCGTGATGGGGAAGCTGCCAGCTCTCCACCGGGCGCAGGGCCACCGGCATCCCCGTCGCCTCCGCAAAGGCCCGCTCGTAGTCCTGGAAAATCTTCGAGGTGACCAGGGCCTCGACCAGGCCCCGGTCGCCGCTCGGGCTGGGGCCAATCCGCGCCTTGCAGGCAGTGGGCTTCGATGACCGGCCCAAGGCGCCGGGGTCGGCCCCGGCACGGTCCCGGGCGCGCGAAGCGGCGGCCTGCTCGGTCTCCAGGTCATTAATCTCGCTTCTGGCCTCTGAAGGACACCTTACATATGTTGTCTGCATGAGGACAATTTACGATAATCGCCGCCGCATAGCAATTCCTTTCGCGCACGATTATCCAAGGGGCGACGGTCGAAGGGCGAGGGCTTTGTCCCCTCGACACTCGACACTCGGCACTCGGCGGTTGACACCTGCATCCGGCGACTACTGAACCTTGAACTACGGTCTGCTGACCCGATCGGCATGGCCTACGCCCGCTTCATGTCCGGGTCCTCCGGGAGCCGCTCCAAGAGTTGGGCGATGGTCGCCTGTTGGCCGGGCAAGACCAACCCGGGGGCGAGCTCGGCCAGCGGCGCGAGCACGAAACGGCGCAAGTGCGCGCGGGGATGGGGCAAAGTCAATTGGGGCGTGGCGCGCACCTGGCCGCCGAAGGCGATCAGGTCGAGATCCAGTGGGCGCGGCTCGTTGAGGATCTGCTTTGGCCGGCGGCCGAAGGCCCGTTCCAGCTCCTGGAGGCGGGCAAGGAGGGATTCAGGGGTCTCCCCCGGGCGGGGCAGGAAAGCAACGACGGCGTTCAGGAACAGGGGTGAACCCGGCGGACAATCCACGGGAGCGGTTTGCCAGATAGCCGACCTCAACAGGGGCCCATTGGAGAATTCGCGCAATCGCTCCATTGCCTGGCCAAGTGTGCGCCGCGCTTCGCCCAGGTTCGCCCCCAGCGCCACAAACACCCGGTCCCGGGTTTCGGACTCCAAACCTCCGACACGGGCGCTCACCTCATTTCAAGCCCAGGACATGCTGCATGTCGTAAAGCCCCGGCGGTTGCCGCACCACCCACTGCGCCGCCCGCAAGGCGCCATTGGCGAAGGTTTCGCGGCTCGAGGCCCTGTGCGTCAGTTCGACACGCTCGCCGAGGCCCGCAAAGATGACCGTATGGTCGCCCACGACATCGCCTCCGCGCACTGAGTGCAGGCCAATCTCCTCGGCCGCACGCTGGCCGACGATGCCGGCCCGGCCATGGCGGAGCACCTGCTTGAGCTGCTGGTGGCGAACCTCGGCCAGGATTTCAGCCAGCGTCCGGGCGGTGCCGCTGGGCGCATCCCGCTTGAGGCGGTGGTGCATCTCGACGATCTCGAGGTCGAAGCCAGGTCCCAGTATCTCCGCCGCCTTGCGCGCGAGCCAAAAAAGCGCATTCACGCCGGTCGAGAAGTTCGAGGACAGCACCATCGGAATCCGGGAACTGTGCCGCGTGATGAGGGAGCGGTCCTCTTGGGAGTGGCCGGTGGTGCCGATGACCATCGCCTTCTTATACTCCGCGCACAACGCGGCGATGGCAGCCGTAGCAGTGTGGGAACTGAAATCGATGACGACATCCCCGGAGGCGAGGACTGACCGGAGGTCGTCTCCCTGGTCGATCTGCCCGGCGATTCGCAGCTCCGGGTGCCTGGCGGCGCAAGCGACGAGCATTTGGCCCATCCGTCCTTTGGAACCGGTAACGACGATGTTGACCATGGAAGGCTTACTTCAAGATGCCGCAGGCCACGAGGGTCGCCTGGAGTGTCTGGCGGTTTTTGGGGCTCAGCGGCACCAGCGGCAGGCGATATTCTTCCTGGATTTGGCCGAGCATCGCCAGGGCGGCCTTGACCGGCACCGGGTTGGTCTCGATGAACAAGTCCTTGAACAAGGGATAGTATTTCTGGTGAAGCTCCAGGGCGGCCTTGGGCTGGCCGGCGGCGAAGGCCTTGACCATCTGGACGACCTGGCGCGGAATCACGTTGGACGCCACGCTGATGACCCCCTGCGCCCCCACGGCCATGAACGGGAGCGTCAGCCCGTCATCGCCGCTCAAAATATCGAAGCCTGGCGCCAGCACCGCCCGCAGTTGGCTGACCCGGTCCGCATTGCCCCCGGCCTCTTTGAGCCCGACAATGTTCCGGCATTCCTGGGCCAGGCGCTTGACGGTCTCGACCCCGATCTCGATGCCGCAGCGTCCGGGGATGCTGTAAAGCACCAGTGGAAGGCGTGTGTGCGCCGCCACTTCGCGAAAATGCTGAAACAGCCCCTCTTGCGTCGGTTTGTTGTAATAGGGAGCCACCTGGAGCGAGCCGTCGGCGCCCGCCTTTTCCGCCGCCTGCGTCAGATAGACCGCCTCTTTCGTGGAGTTGCCACCCGTCCCGGCGATGACCTTGAGCCTGCCGGCCGCAAACTTCACCGCCAGGGCAATGATGTGGATGTGCTCTTCGTAATCAACCGTCGGCGACTCCCCCGTGGTGCCGACCGGCACAATGCCCTCCACTCCACCGTCAACCTGCGCGTTGACCAGACGCTCGAGCGCCGCTTCGTCAAGCTCGCCGCCTTTGAAGGGCGTCACGATTGCTGTGTAAATTCCTGTAAACATGGCTTTGTTTAGACCGGGCAGGATGCAGGATAAAACACGATTTGACCAGCCTGATTTTTCGAGGGGCCGGATTTTTGGAGAGGCGCAGCCTGGGGCGCGCATCCGTTTGGGGGAACCGGGTCAGCTTGAGAGAGCGCCTTCGGCCGGGGCCTCTTGGGAGAAGGTCAGGTGGTCGTTTTCGACGGTGACATGGATCGGTTCGCCTTCGTGGAAGGCGCCCTTGAGGATTTCCTCGGCCAAGGGGTCTTCGAGAGAGCGTTCGACGGCGCGGCGCATGGGGCGGGCGCCGTAGAGCGGGTCGTAGCCCCGGCTGACCAGGAAGTCTTTGGCCTTTTCGTCGAGCTGCAGGAGGATGTTGCGGGCCTTGAGACGTTGCATGACTTTGGCGATTTCGAGGTCGAGGATCTGGACGAAGTCGGGTTTGGTGAGCGAGCGGAAGACGATGATGTCATCCAGCCGGTTGAGGAACTCGGGGCGGAAGGTCTTCTTGGCCTCCTCCATAATGCGCTCGCGCATTTTTTCGTAGCTGGTTTCGTCGTTAATGGGCGAGAAGCCGAGAGTGGACTGGCGTTTGATGGTGTCGGAGCCGACATTGGAGGTCATCAGGATGATGGTGTTGCGGAAGTTCACGACGCGTCCGACGTTGTCGGTCAGTTTGCCTTCCTCCAGGATTTGGAGGAGCATGTTCCACACGTCCGGGTGGGCCTTTTCGATCTCATCGAAGAGGACAACCGAGTAAGGTTTGCGGCGGACCTGTTCGGTCAATTGGCCGCCCTCCTCGTAGCCGACGTAGCCCGGGGGCGAGCCGATAAGGCGGGAGACGTTGAACTTCTCCATGTACTCGCTCATGTCGAGCTGGATGAGGGCCTTGGAGTCGCCGAACAACTGCTCGGCGAGGCACTTGGCCAGCAAGGTTTTGCCGACGCCGGTGGGACCGAGCAGGGCGAAGGTGCCGATGGGCCGGCGCGGGTCTTTGAGGTCGGCGCGGGAGCGGCGGAGGGCTTTGCAGAGGGCGGAGACGGCTTCGCGCTGGCCGATGACGACCTTGTCCATCTCGGTCTCGACCTGGAGCAGGCGTTGCATCTCGCCTTGTTCCATGCGCTGGAGGGGAATGCCGGTCCATTTGGAGACGACGTGCAGGATGTCCTCCTCGTCAACTTTGACGCGTTTTTCTTCGCGAGTGGTGCGCCATTCTTTGAGCACGGCCTCGAGTTTCTCTTTGGCCTGCTTTTCCTTGTCGCGCATGGCGGCGGCGCCTTCGAAGTCCTGGTTTTTGATGGCCCGTTCTTTCTTGGCCTTGATTTCCTCGATGGCGGTTTCCAGTTCTTTGACCTGGGGCGGGCGGGTCATGGTGCCGATGCGGGCGCGGGAGCCGGCCTCATCCATGAGGTCGATGGCTTTGTCCGGGAGGTAACGGTCGGTGATGTAGCGATCGGAGAGCTTGACCGAGGCTTCCATGGCTTTGTCTGTGAACTCGGCCTTGTGATGGTCTTCGTATTTGGGGCGGAGGCCTTTGAGGATGAGGATGGCTTCCTCGATGGAAGGGGCCTCGACCTTGACGGCCTGGAAGCGGCGTTCGAGGGCGGCGTCTTTTTCGATGTATTTGCGGTATTCGTTGAGGGTGGTGGCGCCGATGCACTGGAGTTCGCCGCGGCTCAGAGCGGGCTTGATGATGTTGGAGGCGTCCATGGTGCCTTCGGCGGAGCCGGCGCCCACGATGGTATGGAGTTCGTCGATGAACAGGATGATGTTCTTGGAGCGGCGGATTTCGTCCATCACGGCCTTGATGCGCTCCTCGAACTGGCCGCGGTATTTGGTGCCGGCGACCATGAGGGCCAGGTCGAGGGTGATGACGCGGCGGTCGCGAAGAAGTTCGGGGACGTTGCCGGCGGCGATTTCCTGGGCCAGGCCCTCGACGATGGCGGTCTTGCCCACGCCCGCTTCGCCGAGGAGGACGGGGTTGTTCTTGGTCCGGCGGCAAAGGATCTGGATAACGCGTTCGATTTCGCTCTTGCGGCCGATGACCGGGTCCATTTCGCCTTTGCGGGCGATTTCCGTGAGGTCGCGTCCGAAGGCCTTGAGGGCCGGGGTCTTGATTTCGCCTTTCTTTTCGGGGGCGGGCTTATCGGGGGACTCGCCCGGGGTGGATTCTTCCTGGGCGGCGAAGTTGGGGTCGAGTTCCTTGAGGATTTCCTGGCGGGTCTGCTCGATATCAACATCGAGGTTCTTGAGGACGCGGGCGGCCACGCCGTCCCCCTCCCGGAGGAGACCCAGGAGGATGTGCTCCGTGCCGACATAGGTATGGTTTAAGGCCTTGGCCTCTTTGGCGGCGAGGGCGAGGACCTTTTTGACGCGGGGGGTATATGGAATATTGCCGATCATTTTCTGGTCGGGGCCGGTGCCGACCTGTTTTTCGACTTCCATGCGGACGGTCTCGAGGTCGAGGCCGAGTTTCTGGAGCACGTTGACGGCGACGCCCTGGCCCAACTTGATGAGGCCGAGCAGGAGGTGTTCGGTGCCGACGAAATTGTGGTTGAAACGGTCGGCCTCTTTGCGTGCCAGCGCGAGCACTTGCTGTGCGCGCGGCGTGAAATTGTTCATTGCTTCATCGCTCATACTCACTCACTCCAACAATGCGCTCACTTCTCCGGTTTGTCCACTCCGGCGCGCCGGCCCCGGCCGGCTTGGGAATCGGGCGGCTGACGCTCTTCAAGCGCTCGCGCACCATGTCGGCCCGGAGCAAATCGCGCTCCTCGGCCGAGAGCTTTTCGGAGTGCTGTTTCTGCAAGTGCGCGGGCTGGGTCAAAATGAACAACTCGTCCACCAGGGATCGGTCCACGCCCGGGAACAGCCCCACATCAACGCCCAATCGCATTAAAGATAGCAGGTTCATGGTTTCCTTGGAGGAAATACTGTGGGCGTTGGCCAGAATGCCGTAGGCGCGTCCGATATGGTTGAACATCATCTTGGTCTTTTTCTCCAAGAGAGTGGCGCGGGCATTTTCTTCATGCTCGATGATCTGGGCCAGGACCTTCTCGAGGCGCTCGACGATGGCGGATTCGGATTCCCCGAGGGTCATCTGGTTGGAGACCTGGAAGACATTGCCCAGGGCCTCGGTGCCTTCGCCGTAAAGGCCGCGGACGGCCAGGCCGAGCTTGTTGACGGACTGGATGATCGGGTTGATCTGCTCGCCCAGGACCAGGCCGGGCAGGTGGAGCATGGCGCTGACCCGGATGCCGGTCCCCAGGTTGGTGGGGCAGGCCGTGAGGTAACCCAGCTCGGCGTTGAAGGCGTAGTCGAGGCGTTTTTCCAGGGCGGAGTCGGCCTGATCGATGGCCGTCCAGGCCTGGCGGAGCTGGAGGCCGGGGCGGAGGGCTTGCATTCGCAGGTGATCTTCCTCGTTGATCATGAAGCAGAGGGTCTCCTCACGGTTGAGGACCAGGCCGCTGCCGACGCTCCTGGCGGCGTGCTCGCGGCTGATAAGGTGGCGTTCGACCAGGATCTGTTTGTCGAGCGTGGAGAGGATGTCCATAGTCTCGAAGAAGGACTCCTTCATTTCGGGCAGGGTGGCCACGGCCGGGCGGATGGCCTCCAGGACGCGGAGGCGGTCCTGTTTCTTGCCCCAGCCGGGGAAGGGGGCTTCTTTGAGGTTGCGGGCCAAGCGGACGCGGCTGGAGGTGACGATACGGTCGTAAGGGCCTTTGCGGCGGGCGGTCTGGGCGGGGGGGGTGAGGAATTGATGAAGGTCCATAAGCTCTTAAGAATTGGCAGAGCTGCCGAGCCGGGCGGTCGTTTGCTTGATTTCGTCGCGCAGGAGGGCGGCTTCCTCGAAATCCTCGGCGTCGATGGCTTTAGTGAGTTTTTTCTGGAGCGTTTTGAGGCGGTCAGCCAGGTCGCGGCTGTGGCGGAGGGATTCGGGCACCTTGCCGACATGGCGGGTGCCCTTGTGCATGGTCTTGAGTAGGCCCTCCAGGGCGTCGGAGAAGGTCTTATAGCAGTCGGGACAGCCCAAGCGGCCGGATTTCTTGAAATCGGCCTGGGTGAACCCGCAGCGCGGGCATTTCACCTCGGTGCCGCCCCCGGCTTGCTCGATTTCCTTGGAGGCGCCCAGCCCGAGCAACAGGTCGGCCAGGGAAAAGCCAGTGGGGTCGTTGACCCCTTTGGTCTTGGCGCATTCCTCGCAGAGATCCACCTTTTGCATTTTGTCCCCTGCAATCTGGGTCAGATGGACGGTGGCTTCTTTTTCCTTGCAGATGCCGCACAACATAAAACTCTACTCGTATATCGGCTCGCCGGACACTTTAGTCAAGGCGCGGTATTGGGCGACCAGACGGGTCGCGACCGTCACCGGAAGGGGTTGTATCCGGAAAAGCCAGAGCCAGCAACAGGTCGGCCAGGGAAAAGCCAGTGGGGTCGTTGACCCTCTTGGTCTTGGCGCATTCCTGGCAAAGATCCACCTTTTGCATTTTGTCCCCTGCAATCTGGGTCAGATGGACGGTGGCTTCTTTTTCCTTGCAGATGCCGCACAACATAAAACTCTACTCGTATATTGGCTCGCCGGACACCTTAGTCAAGGCGCGGTATTGGGCGACCAGACGGGTGGTGACGGGGCCGGGCTGTCCGGTGCCGATGAGGCGCCCATCGATTTTGACTACCGGCACCAGTTCGGCCCCGGTGCCGGTGAGGAAACACTCCTCGGCGTTGAACAGGTCGTAGCGCGTCAGATTCGGTTCGCTCACAGTCAAACCCGATTCGGCGGCCATGTCCATCACGACGCGGCGAGTGATTCCGTAGAGAGCCCCGGCGGAGAGGGGAGGGGTGAGGCAATGGCCGTCTTTGACGATGAAAACGTTGTCTCCGGTGCATTCAGCGACGAACCCTTCGGCATTCAACATGATGGCCTCCTCGCACCCGGCATTGTTGGCTTCGATTTTTGCCAGGATGTTGTTGAGGTAGTTCAACGACTTGATGGCGGGATTGAGGGCGCTGTGGAGGTTGCGCACGGTGGGGACGGTGATGATCTCCATGCCCTTCTGATAGAGTTCCGGGGGGTAGAGCTGGATCTTGCCCGCGATAATGATGACCGAGGGATTCTTGCAGCGGTTGGGGTTTAAACCCAGGGTGCCGATGCCGCGCGTCACGAGCAAGCGGACATAGCCGTCGCGCACTTTGTTGCGCCGGCAGGTCTCCAGCACTGCCGCGACCAGGTTGCCGGGGCTCATCGGCATCTCCAGCAGGATGGCTTTGGCCGAGCAAAAGAGCCGGTCAATGTGTTCCTTGAGCTTGAACACGCGCCCGTTGTAAACGCGAATGCCCTCGAAAATGCCGTCTCCGTACAACAGCCCGTGGTCAAAGACTGAAATCCTGGCCGCGTTTTCGTTGTAGTATTTTCCGTCAATATAGACTTTCATGTCATTTGTTGCCTCAAAAGTAGGGAAAGGGGCCGGCGCTGGCAACACAGGAGTTGCAGCGTCGATTGGGGCTGGACAAGGGGAATTGAGCCGGTATATTTCGGGCCATTGCGAGTGCCGACCCTATGGTCTAGCGGTTAGGACACCACCCTTTCACGGTGGTAGCCCGGGTTCGATTCCCGGTAGGGTCGCCACGCTAATGATGCGGCGGCCGTCGTTTGCGGCGCCGTTTATGGAGCCAGGCGTCCACCACCAGAAACAGGAAAACCGCCAGGCCGAGCACCATGAGCGCCAATGCGCCCGGCTTGCGTTCCCAGAGCAAGCGGAGGCTTTTGGCGAGTTCGGTCAAATCCATGCTGGTCTCAACTCCTCCAATCGAAGGCGCGTTTCTTAAGGGCGTAGAGGTAGCCGACGAACAGGATTGCCAGGAAAGAAATCATCGAGCCGAGGATGAGGCCGGGATTGTCTTTGAGCATCGGGCGGTAGATCGCTGCCCAAGGGTAGAGGAAAACGACTTCGATGTCGAAAAGGATAAAGAGCATGGCTACGAGGTGGAACTTTATGGAAAGGCGCGCGCTGCCTTCGCCCACGGGCAGCATGCCGCATTCGTAAGCGATATCCTTAACCGGGGGGCGCCGGCCCTTTTTGCCGAGGATGACCGAGCCGACAAGCATGCCGAAAGAAAACAGGACTGCCAAGGCCCCGAGCATTAACACGGGGAGATACTGCGCCAGTTGCTCCGACGATTCCATACAGGAAATGTAGGTGGAGTTTGGGGTTTGGCAAGTGGAAAGGGGAGAACTCTGGCGGGGGGCGGAAGCCGATCCGATATTGACGGACGGCCCGGAGCGGGCAAGATTCAGCCCAGCGTGACGACGGCCAACATCATTACGATTTTGCGCATTTTGCTGGTGCCCTTCTTCGTGGTCGAGGTGCTTTACTATGCGCGGACGGGTCAGGAGGCGCACCGGTGGCTGGCGATTGCGACGTTCGCGGTGGCGGCGAGCTGCGACGGGGTGGACGGGTACATCGCGCGGCGCTACAACCAGCGCAGTGAGTTGGGGGCCATCCTGGACCCGCTGGCCGACAAGCTCCTGTTGGTCTCCGGCATCGTCGTGCTGAGCATGCAAACCGACCCGTACCTGCGGCCGATTCCGCTGTGGTTGACCGGCACGGTCATTGGCCGGGACATTCTGTTGCTCGTCGGTTTGGTGGTCATCCAGATGATGGTCGGCAAGGTCAAAGTGCGTCCGCGAATCCTCGGCAAGATGGCTACTGTGCTGCAGATGAGTCGTGGTGCTCTGGAGCCTGTTGAAGTGGGACGACAAGCGGCTTCTCTACTTGTGCCTCGGGGCGGCGATATGCACCGGCATTTCGGGCCTGCTCTACGTCTGGGACGGCATGCTCCAATTGAGCGCGCACCCGGCCAGTTCCCCGGCGCCCAAGCAGTGAGGCATTTGACAGGGCGAAACATCTGGAGAAGAGTAAGCTCACGTGGCGGTTACTCGACACTCGACCCCTGGATGTCGGATTGCTTATGAACCGGGGTCTAATCCATAAACCGTCCGTAAACCCTCAACCGATGAGGAATCATAAATATGGCCATACCTGTGGGCGCCGAAGCGCCTGAATTCACCCTCAAATCCAAACAACCCGCCGGCCTGGTGGACGTGAAGCTCGGCGCCAGCCTGGGCAGGAAGAACGTGGTGTTGCTGTTCTTTCCGGCAGCCTTCACCAGCGTCTGCACGCAGGAGCTGTGCGACGTCAGCAACGGCCTCAAGGCTTATGCCGGCCTGGAGGCGGAGGTCATCGGCATCAGCGTGGATACGCCCTTCGCGCAGGAGGCCTGGGCCCAAAAAGAGAAGATCGCTATCACCCTGGCCAGCGACCTGAACAAGGAAGTCATCCGCAAGTATGACGTGGTTTTTCCGATGTTGGCCGGTGTCGGGGACACTGCGGCGCGGGCGGCCTTTGTCATCGATAAGAAAGGCGTGGTGCAATACAGCGAGCAGACCCCCACGCCCAAGGATCTGCCCAACTTTGCCAAGATCAGGGAGACGCTCGAAAAGCTGAACAGCCGGTGAAGTAGCTGTCCAGCCCAAGAGTGGTATCGGGCTCCCCAAGGCTACGTAGCGCAGGTTTCCAAACCTGCCGTATCGCCAACTTCCAGTCGGCAGGTCGTTACCTGCTTGGCCGCATCTGCGGATTGGAAATCCGCGATACAGCAGACTGGAAGTCTGCGCTACGCCTTCCACAGTGACCCGGTGAATCAGTACTCTCGTTTCCTGGTGATGCCGGGGTTCGGCATGGGGTATTTGCCGTCCTTATCAGCCACCAGCGGGGCAGGGGAAGTCATGGTGAATTGAGCCACGCCGGGTGCGAACTCGTGCTCGGAGTTGAGCATTTCCTCGAAAGAAATCTCCTGGCCGGTGTGAGCGGCCATGCGCCCCATGCTCGAGACGAGGCTGGCTTCGACGCCGCGTTTGACTTCGTTGTAGGGCTTGTCGTTGCGGATGGCATCCATGAGGTCGTTCCATTCGTTGTGGTAGGGATCCGTTTGGTCCCCGGGCACCTGGGAAGTCCAGATCAAGTTTGAGCGATCGATGTTCTGGCCCTTGAACGTCCTGGAGGGAGGCTCGCAATCGTCACTCTTGGAGGCGATGGCCAGGCCCTTGCTGCCGTGGACGTAGCTGGAATAGATGTCATTGCAGCCGTTCATGCAGCGTCCGTCCATCAACATCTTGGCGCCGTCGGCGAAGGTGTATTCCACCGAATAGACATCGAAATTCTGATCCACGTAGGGTTTCCCATCCGGGTCCGTGCGGTAATGCTTGCCGCCCAGGGCCTGGGCTTTGACAGGCCAGGCGTTTTTCATCCAGCAGAGGTGATCGACGATGTGGATGTAGAAGTCGTTGAAGCAGCCGCCGCTGGCCCAGAGGAAACTGTGGAAGTTGCGAATCTGCCAGAGCAATTCACTGGGGCTGCCGGGCCACTTGGTGACGTAGGCCGACCCGGCCGGCCCATGCATCCGGTAGCCGCGCATGAGGATGATGTCGCCGATTTCGCCGTCCTGGATGCGCTTGGCCAACTCCTGCAAGGCGCGGCTGTGGCGGGACATCAGGCCGACCCCGACCTTGAGATTCTTGGCAGTGGCCTCCTCGGCGAGCTTGAGCATCCGGCGCGAGGCGGCGCCGTCGGCCGTCAGCGGTTTCTCCATGAAAACGTTCAGGTTTTTCTCGATGGCGTAGGCGAAGTTCACCCAGCGGAAGGCCAGGGGTGTGGTGAAGATGGCCACGTCGCCCGGTTTGAGGCAGTCCATGGCCTTCTTATAGGCATCAAAGCCGATGAATTTGCGGTCGGCGGGCACATCCACGCGGTCGCCGTGCGCACCCTTGATGCCGCTGTAGCTGCCCGCCAGTTTGTCCTCGAAGACATCGGCCATGGCGACGAGCTTGGTGGGGCCGCCTTTGCTGGACAAGGCATCGCTGGCGGCTCCGGAGCCCCGTCCGCCGCACCCGATGAGGGCGATTTGGATGAGGTCGCTGCCGGCGGCGTGGACATGGGGAAGGGCCACCCCGGCCAGGGCCGAGGCCGCAGCCACTCGTGTGGTGGTGTTGATGAATTCTCGACGGGTGATGAGTGGAATTGGACGATTCGTTCATAGGCGACATATTCCAAACGTTGCGCGGGGAATGTCAACTCAAGAATTTAGCGCACTCCCGGCTTGACACTGCGCGGGGGTTTGGGTGGAATCGCAGCGTGAAGCCTGTTGCGCGCAACCGAATCTCCCTTGGTGTCTTGCTCCCGTTGCTTTTGCTGCTCTGCGTGGGGGCCGTCTCAGGAGCAGCGGAGAGCGCCCCGCCAGGCGTGGAGGCGCGGTTGGCGAAACTGGAGGCCAAAGCGGCTGCGGCCCCGGCCATCAACTCGGGCGACAACGCCTGGCTGCTGACCAGCGCGGCCCTGGTGCTGATGATGACGGCCCCGGGTCTGATCCTGTTCTACGGCGGCCTGGTGCGGCGAAAGAACGTGCTGGGCACGATGATGCACAGCCTGGTGTTGATGGGCCTGGTATCGGTGCTGTGGGCGCTCTTTGGATACAGCATGGCCTTTGGGGAGGGCAATGCCTATTGCGGCAACCCGCTCAAGCATTTCCTGTTGCGCGGGGTGGGTCTGGCGCCCAACAGCGATTATGCCGCCACGGTGCCGGAGCAGAGTTTCATGCTCTTCCAGTTGATGTTTGCTATCATTACCCCGGCGCTGATTAGCGGGGCGGTGGCGGAGCGGATGAAATTCAGCGCCTACCTGCTCTTCACGACCTTGTGGGTGACGCTGGTCTATTTCCCGCTGGCGCATATGGTTTGGGGCAAGGGCGGGCTGTTCAATTGGGCCTCTTCCGGCTGCCGGGTGCCGGTGCTTGATTTTGCCGGCGGGACGGTCGTGCATATCAGCTCCGGCTTCTCGGCGCTGGTGTGCGCGCTGGTGCTGGGCAAGCGCCTGGGTTACCCGCGCGAGCCGATGCCCCCGCACAATGTGGTCCTGAGTCTCATCGGGGCGGCTTTGCTGTGGGTTGGCTGGTTTGGCTTCAACGCCGGCAGCGCCCTCAACGCCGGCGGCCTGGCCACGAGCGCCTTTGCCGCAACCCACTTTTCCGCCTCGGCCGCGGCCCTGAGCTGGGCCCTGTGCGAGTGGATGCAGAAGGGCAGACCGAGCGTGCTGGGCGCCGCTTCCGGCATGGTCGCCGGCCTGGCCACCATTACGCCGGCCTCCGGTTTTGTTTCGATCCCCTCGGCGCTGCTCATCGGTTTGGCGGCCGGGGCCGTGTGCTATACCGGGGTAACGCGGCTCAAGACGCGATTTGGCTACGATGATTCGCTGGATGTCTTCGGCGTGCACTGCCTGGGCAGCACCCTGGGCATGTTAATGCTGGGCCTGCTGGCCAGCGGCCAGGTCAACGATGCCATTGTCGGCACTTGCAAGCTCGACGGCCAGGTCGTTTCCCTGGCCGGAGGCGGCGCCCAGTTTCTTAACCAGCTCAAGGGGGTGCTCTTCACGATTGCCTTTGCAGGCACGGCGACCTTTGTTATTTTGAAGGTGGTAAACGCCGTGACCGGCCTGCGCCTCACCGAGGAGCAGGAGACTCTGGGGCTGGACTTGTCGCAGCACGGGGAGAGCGCCTATAATGATTGAGTGCCCGCATGAAAAAAATTGAAGCGATCATCAAGCCGTTCAAACTGAACGACGTCAAAGACGCCCTGCACGAAGTCGGCCTTCAGGGTATGACCGTCAGCGAAGTCAAAGGGTTCGGCCGCCAAAAAGGCCATACCGAAATCTACCGCGGCAGCGAGTACACGGTGGATTTCCTGCCCAAGATCAAAATCGAGATGATTGTCCCCGATACCCTGGTCGCCGCCGCCACCGACGCTATCATCAAGTCCGCCCGCACCGGCAAGATCGGCGATGGCAAGGTCTTCGTCTTTCCGGTTGAAGACGCCGTCCGCATCCGCACCGAGGAACGGGGCGAGAAGGCCATTTAGGCTAAATATCCGGGTTAAGGGGCGACTGGCTTGTTGGGTGCGGCCGCACAGTGGGCGCCGGCCGCCGTCAATGTCGGATATGCCGAAGCATCGTTGGATTATTGCCGCCGCCGCACTATGGCTGGGGGCCGGTTGCTCCTGGGTTTCGGGGGGCGGCGCGCGTTTCATAGTCGAGCGGTTTGGCTCGGAACAAGGATTGCCGCAGAGTTGTGTGGCGGCCATGATACAGACTCGGGACGGCTATCTTTGGGTCGGGACAATGGGCGGTTTGGCCCGGTTTGACGGAAGGCGGTTCACTCGATTTGATCAGGACAACACCCCCGGGCTCAAGAGCAACCGAATCGTGAGCTTGTTCGAGGACAGCCGGGGCAACCTCTGGATTGGCACCGAGACCGAGGGCATGGCGCGGGTCAGCCCCGAAGGCAACATCACCAACCTTGCGATACAGCCAGGCAGTTCCCAGGGCCTGCTCAAGGCCATTTGCGAAGACTCGCACGGGGCGGTCTGGCTGCACGCGGCCGATACAGGCGCAGACGAATCGCCCGGCTGTTTGGCTCGCTTCTACAACGGCGGCCTGCTCAGTTGGCAATGGGGCCCAGCCACTGTCGCGCGCTCATCGCCGAGGATTCCGGCCTGCTGTGGGTCGGCACCGACGATTGGCAAACCTCGTTGCGCCCCGACCCGGAGGAGGTGGCCAGCGGGTCCCTGCCGATCGTGACCAATCTCGCCGATCGGCAGGCTTGACTTCCTGCTGGCCAGCCGGCGGGGCGGTTATTGGCGCCTGGCTAACCGCGAGATCTGGAAGTGCCGGGCCGACAGCATCGACCGGAACTTCAAACCCCGCGCCTATCCGTGGGATCAGTTTGCCAGCCCCGTCACCGCCGTCTGCGAGGACCTGCAAGGAAACCTGGTTGCCGGCACCTATGGAGGCGAAGTCTATTGGTTTGATGCGCAAGGACAAGCGACGCGAATTGGAAGCGAACAGGGGCTACGGGGCATTCGGTCCTCTCGCTCTATGTGGACCGGGAGGGTTGTCTCTGGGTGGGGACCAACGGGGACGGCCTGATCCGTGTCAAGCGCCCGGCCTTTGATTTGTTGTCCCTCTCGGCGGGGTTGGTGGTCCAATCGGTCTGCGGGGATGGCCAGGGCGGACTTTGGATCGGCTACAACCAGGAGCGGGTTGACCATTGGACAAGCCAGGCAACAAATGTGTTTAGGAATATCTTTCAGCAGCTCGACACTAACGTCAACGCCTCGGTCTATTTGCGCAGTGTGTATGTGGACCACGACCGGAGAGTCTGGGTCGGCACACTGAACCACGGGCTGTTCCAGTTCCGGGACGGCGGGTTCAAACGCGCTCCCGGGGCGGACCGGATCAACCCGCATATCTCCGCCCTCTACCAGGACCGCCGGGGAATCTTGTGGGTCGGCACGGCGGGCGGGTTGGCGCGCTGGGATGGCCGCGACTGGAAGGCTTACGCGACGCCGGACGGCTTATCGGCCAATGCCGTCCAGGCCATTGTCGATGATCCGCAGGGAAACCTATGGGTCGGTACTGCCGGGGGCGGGATCAATTGTCTGCGCGAGGGACGCTTCACCTGGTTCACGCCGGACCAATGGGCTGCCCAGCGACGATGTCGCCTCGCTGCTGGTGGACAAACAGGGGGTGTTGTGGGCGGGGACTTCCGGCGGCCTGGCCCGTTTCCGCAACGGCCGATGGTCCTGCATCACCCGGAAGGAGGGGCTGCCCATCAGCAACCTCGGTTACCTGGCCGAAGACAGAGAGGGATATTTGTGGATTGGCTCCAATGGCGGGCTGCTCCGCGTGCCGAACAAGACGCTCAACGAGTTTGCCGACGGGTTTACAGAGAAAAAGGCGCCCTTCAATCCTGCCGACGGACTGATGGATTCGATGGCGCTGCGCACTTATGGCAACGCGGACGGCCTGCCGACCAGCGAATGCACTTTCGGCTCCCAGCCCGCGGCCTGCCAAACCCCGGATGGCAGGCTGTGGTTTCCTACGACCGGCGGCCTGGTCTCGGTGGACCCGGCCCAACTCCATCCCAATACCAACCCGCCTCCCGTCGTCATCGAGTCGGTTTCGATCCAAGGCCGGCAAGGCACCAATCACTTCCGGGCCGCCCCGCCCCAAGAGGTGGTCGTCCCTGCCGGCAGTGAGGGGCTGGACATTCAGTACACCAGCCTCAATCTGGGCGCGGCAGACCGCGCCCGTTTCCGCTGCTGGATGGAGAACCACGAACGGGACTGGAGTCCGCCCCGCGATGAGCGCCACGCCTACTACGGCAAACTCCCGCCCGGTCGCTACCGTTTCCATGTCACGGCCTGCAACGAAGATGGCCTCTGGAATAAGGAGGGGAGCACCCTGGCCGTAACCGTGCTGCCGCCCTTCTGGCAGACCTGGTGGTTTCGCACCGCCGCGGCCCTCTCGCTGCTGGGGCTGATCGTCGGCTCCGTGCATTATGTCTCCACCCAGAAACTCCAGCGGCAATTGGCCGTCTTGCGCCAGCATGAGGCGCTGGAAGCAGAACGCGCCCGCATCGCCCGCGACCTCCACGACCAACTCGGGGCCAACCTGACCCAGGTCGCCTTGCTGGGGGAGCTGGCCGAGACCGACAAAGAGCTGCCCGGCGAGGTGGCGGCGCACGCCCGCCAAATCTCCCAAACCGCCCGCGATACCACCCGCGCCCTGGATGAGATTGTCTGGACGGTCAACCCTGCCAACGACACCCTCGACGGGCTGGTGAACTACCTCTGCAAATATGCCGAGGAATACTTGGCCCTGGCCGGGTTGCGTTACCGTCTGGAAGTGCCCGCCCAACTGCCCGCCATCCCGATCTCTCCGGAACTGCGGCACAATGTCTTCCTGGTGGCCAAAGAGGCCGTCAACAACATCGTCAAACACGCCCACGCCTCTTCGGCCTGGCTGCGGTTGCGTCTTGAGCCGGGACGTTTTATGCTCGAGATTGAAGATGATGGCCGGGGGCTTGGCGCCGGGGCCGAGGACAAAGGCAGGAACGGACTGCGCAACATGCGCCAGCGGATGGAGGACATCGGCGGGGACTTTGTCATCGGCCCCGGCCCGACGCGCGGCACCGTGGCGCGCATCTCGGCCCCGCTGGGAAACCGGATTTAGACCTGGACTTACTGACCAGACCATGCCCATTACCGTTTCTATCGTCGAAGACAACGAGCAATTGCGGGGCACCCTGGCGCGGGTCATTGGCCGCGCCGAGGGATTCCGTTGTGTGAGCCATTACGGCACCGCCGAGGCCGCCCTCGAGGGCTTGCCCAAGGACCGCCCGGAGGTGGTCCTGATGGATATCAATCTGCCGGGCATGAACGGCGTGGAATGCGTTCGGCAGTTGAAGCCGCGCCTGCCGGCAACCCAGGTGCTCATGCTGACGGTCTATGAGGACACCGACACTATCTTCAACGCCCTGGCGGCAGGGGCCTCGGGCTACCTCCTCAAGCGCACCAAGAGCGCCGAATTGCTCGAGGCCATTCGCGAGGTCCATCGCGGCGGCTCTCCGATGACCACTCACATCGCCCGCAAGGTCATCCAGTCCTTCCAGAAGACCGGCCCCTCCACCCAGCCGACCGAAAACCTCTCCGAGCGTGAACAGGAAGTTCTGGATTGTTTGAGCCACGGCTTCCTCTACAAGGAAATCGCCGATAAACTCGGCATCAGCTACGAGACCGTTCACACCTACATCCGCCGCATCTACGAAAAACTCCAGGTCCGGACCCGCACCGAGGCCGTCGCCAAATTCCTCCGCCGCTGACTTCCGCCTGGCGACTCCGGGCTTGCGTCAGCCCCTGAACTGTGCCAGGCTCAAGCAACATGGATTCTTCACTGGCTTTATGTTGTCGGGACCGCTTTGTCAAATGGGCTGCCATTGGTCTGCTTTTGGCCGCGGTGGCCGGCGCGCGCGCCGGCGATTTCAGCTTTGAGTCGGCCGGCGCCCGCTTCGGCGTCGGCGCCAGCAGCTCGAACAGGGACTTCCACCAGGCCGAGGCCTTTGTGGATTGGAACCTGCCCTGGCATTGGGACCTCGGGGCGAAGTTGGACCTTCAAAGCCGCTTGGACCTCTCGGCCGGCTGGTTGGGAAACAGCCACAGCAGCGGTGCTGTGGGGACCCTCGGACCGCTCCTGGCCCTGGGGCGCGAGCGGTTCCCAATCTCAATCGAGGGCGGCGCCGGTGCGACCATCCTTTCCCGTTGGGAATTTGAAACGAAAGACTTCGGCGACGCGGTGCAATTCACCAGCCATATCGGACTGTATTGGGACATTGCGCAGCACTGGCGCCTGGGCTACCGCTTCCAGCACATGTCCAACGCGGGCATCAGCCAAAGCAATCCCGGCCTGAACCTCCACATGTTGGCGCTGAGCTACCGGTTTTAGCGTTTGCCTATCTTGGCGCGGGCTGCCTCAAGGACGCGTCGTTCCCGTTCGGTCAGGCTCTGGATGCCGCTGGGCCGAGATCTTGTCGAGAATCGGATCAACTTCTCTGCTGACGAACTCTTCGGGAGGCAAGTCATCTTCGGGGGAGCTCGTTGGAGTGCGGCCAAAAGCCGGGTTTCTCGAAATGGACTTTGACCAGGCGGCGAGAGGACAACCGGCGCAAGCGGCCGAAGTTGGGCCACTGCCAATGAACCGCGTAGCGGATGAAGAACAGGCCCGTGAACATGCCACCCAGATGCGCGGCATGGGCCATGCCGTCAGGGGGCGAGAGCAGGCCGTATAGGGCCAGGGCCGCGCAGAGGGCCAGGAGCCACTTGGCGCGCATCGGCAGGACGAAGAAGAGCAAGAGCACCCGGTCGGGAAAAAGCATCGCAAAGGCCGCCGCCAGCCCGAAGGCCGCCGCTGAGGCCCCCACGACCGGCGCGCCAAAGTAACGGTCAGACACCAGTCCGGCGAGGGCCTGGGCCATTCCCCCGAGGATGCCGCTGGAAAAGTAGAGCGTCAAAAAGGACTTGCGGCCCAGCGCCATTTCCACGTCGTGGCCGAACACATAGATCGCCCAGCAATTGAAGAACAGGTGCAAGAGCCCGGCGTGCATGAACTGGTAAGTCAGCAATTGCCACACATACCCGTGTCGCAGGCCCTGCACGCTCAAGGCAAAGTAATCGTCCAGAGGAAAGTCCGAGAATCGAGACACGGCAAACTGGAAGAGGAAAGCGACCGCGTTGGCGACCAGCAGCATGACGGTCGCCGATCGGCGCGTGTCGAAGGGCGTCTGACGCATATAGGAACGATCCTCTAGCATATCTGCTTCAACGTAGTCGCGATGCCGTCGTTTTTCAACGGGCTTTTGACCTTTCTATGGCAATGCCGTTGCTTTCTACGCGGAATTCGTCTCGGTCTGCCGCCACCAGCAGTGTTTTCATGCCGGGACGGAGCCCGGCGAGCCTCAGGCGCCCTTCCATGCCGAGCACCAGCAGGGCAGTGGACAAGGCATCGGTTTCGGTGGCGGAGGGCAGCACCACGGCGGCCAGGACCGCTCCGGAGACGGGGTAGCCGGTGCGCGGGTCCAGGACGTGCCCAAAAGTCTTTCCCTCCGCCTCGAAGGACCTTCCCCAAACCGCCGAGACCGACATCGCCTGGTCGCGCAGGGGCACGGTCGCCAGGGTCTCTCCCCGGCTCCGCTTGCCCTGGATAGCCGCGGGAAGTCCGGCGCGCGCTCCCTCCATCCCCTGGCGAGGGCGCTCGATGGCCACTCTCCAACACTCTGCCTCGGGAGGATGGCCGAGGCCAAAGACCGTGCTGGTGCCGCCGTGGAGCAGGGCGCTGGTGACGCCGGCTTCGCGCAGGATGTCCACCGCGCGCTCGATGGCGTAGCCTTTGCCGATCGCCCCCAAGTCAAGCATGACCCCCGGGGAGGCAAACCGGACCGTCAGGCGCTCCGGGTCCAACACCACCAGGCCCATGCCAACCCTGGCGCGCGCCTCCGCCAGGGCTGCGATGTCGGGCAATTGCCCCCCGCCGCCCATGAAACCCCAGCAGCGGACCAGGGGCGCAATAGTGATGTCGAAGGCGCCGCCGCTTTCCCGGTGCAACTGCTCGCGCCTGCTGCAACAACGCGAAGAGGCTGGGCGTGACCCGCACCGGCCCTTGCGCCGCCCGGGCGTTGAGGTGAGCGATCTCGCTGGTGTCGCGATAGAGGCTGAGCTGGGCCTCGAGCCTCTCGATCTCAGCCAGCGCCTCTTCGCCGGCAGCCCGCAATGCCACGGGATTCTCTCCGTGCAACACCATCTCGAAGCGGGTCGCCATGGCGTGCAGGGCCAGCGTGATGGTGGTCATGGCATTTTGGACGTTCTTGCCCTCGAGCCGACGCACCCAAGGGTGCGCGCTGAAAGCGCACAGCATACCAGCCCAGGGTAACACTCTGGGAAGGCCGGCCCCTGGCTACGCCCCAGCGCCCTGAAAGGGCGCAGGTGACGGAATCTGCCCCCGCCCTTGCAGGGCGGGCTGTGCCGTCGGAGCCTGCTTTCCCAGGGTGTTACCCTGGGCTGATTTGCCCGCACGCCGTTGGCGTGCAAAATGTCCAAACTCCAGCGGCAGGCTCGAACCTCAACCCGCCTCACGAGATGGGCAGTGTGCCGTAGGTAATCGGGGGAATCTCCTTGCCGGAGCCGTCGGTGATCTTGCGCGTCTGTTCGTCGAACAGGCAGGTGACCTTGAGCCGGTCGGACATTTCGGCCAGGGAAATGACGGTCTGGACGCGGACGGCCAATTCGATGTCCGCATTGGGCGCCTTGTTGGACCGGATGCAATCGAACCAATTCTTCTCGTGCACGCGGATGTCCTCGGGCTGAAGGCTGGCGAAGTTCTCCGGGTCGATGTCATCGGCGAATTCGACGCTGGGGCGTAAGCTTGACCTTGGTGGCGTTGGCATCCATATCCAGAGTGGCCATGTGGCCGAAAAGGCTCATGCCCGGGGTCGAGGCATTGGTCGTGCAGCAGGTCACCATGATCTCGTAGCCGCTGGGGAACTCGGCCAGCAGTTGCTGATGCTCGGCCACGTCGCGCTCGGGTGTGGTCGCGTTTGTCTTGTCCGGGTGGACGGCTTTGGTGCCTATAGAGCAGACGCGCACGGGGAATTCCGGCTTGCCGGTGGCCAGCATTACCGGGTGCAAGCGGTGCGGCGCCAGGTCGCCCATCGGGCCGGCGCAGAACTGGAAATACTTGCGCCAGCGATGGAAATACTCGGCGCTGAAGTTCCCGTGTTTCTTGACCTGCCCCAGCCATTTCTCCCAATCCACGTTCTCGGGCGTGCATTCGGTTTCGATGGGATAATTCCATTCCCCGCCCTTGCTGTTTCGGGAATACCAGGCCTGCGCCCAGACTAGTTGGCCGATCTTGCCGGCCTTGACCAACTCGGCGCACTTGTGATAGCCCCCGGCCGAGCAGCCCTGGGAGCCGACCTGGAATATCTTTCCGGTCTGTTTGACCATGTCATAGACCTTGAAGGCCTCATCCAGGTAGCGGGTCAGGGGCTTCTCGCAATAGACGTGCTTGCCGGCTTGCAGCGCATCCAGGGTTACGGGAGCGTGCGTGACGTCATGCGTGGCAATCAGGACGGCATCGATGTCCTTGCGCTCGAGCAACTTCCGGTAATCCACATAGACATCGGCTTCTTTGAGGGGAGTGGTTTTGTAGGAGCTTTCCGTAGAACCTATGGCTTTGCCCTTATTGGCATTGGGATAGGGCAGGGGCGTCTCACCCCGCATCCAGGCCCGCCGCCGCGCATAGACGTCGCAACCGGCCGCCAGGACGATGTTGTTGTCCGCGGCCTTGTCCTGAAGGCCCACGAAATGGTCGCAACCGATGCCAAAGCCCACGCCGACGATACCCACTATGATGCGATCATTGGCGCCGATAACTCGCCCGGTGGAGGGCGCCTGGTTCTGCCCATAAACCGGTGTCTTCAACATCGGCGCCGCCGCAACCGCCGCCGCCGCCGTGGCTGTTTTCCTGATAAACTCCCGGCGCGGAAGGCCGGACGATGGGGAATTAGTGTTGTCTTCCATAAAGAGATTTCGATTTGGACTGCGTTGTCACTGCAATAGTTGACGAAGACTACCCAAAAGAAATTCGCGGTCAATACCCCATTATCTGCCCGTCCACCAGCTCGACGGACTTTGGCGCGCGGGCGGCAAGCTTGGCGTCATGGGTGGCCATGATCAGGGTGGTGAGCTTTTCAGTGCGCAGGGCGCAGAGGAGCTGGATGATTTCCTCGCCGGTGTGGGAATCGAGGTTGCCGGTGGGTTCGTCGGCCAGGATGAGGGCCGGCTCGTTAATCAGGGCGCGGGCAATGGCCACGCGCTGTTGCTCGCCCCCGGAGAGTTCGTAAGGCTTGTGCTCGAGGCGGTCGGCCAGGCTCACGCGGGCGAGCAATTCCCTGCCGCGCGCCTCGGTTGCGGCCGCCGGCTTTCGCGCCATGCGCGCCGGCAGGCAGACATTTTCGAGCGCGTCCAGTTCCGGCAGCAGGTAGTAGGCCTGGAAAATGAAGCCGACGTCCCGGTTGCGCACGCTGCGCCAGCTCGCGCCTGGAGAGCCTGGCCAGGTTCCGGCCCCGGAGCCAGACCTCGCCCCGGTTGGGCGAGTCCAGGCCGCCCAGCAGGTGGAGCAGCGTGCTCTTGCCGGAGCCGGAGGCGCCGCGCAGCGCCAGGAAATCCCCGGGCTGCAACTCGAGGTCCACGCCGCGCAGCACCTCGAGTGAACGTTTGCCCAGCAGGTAGGTCTTGCAGAGGCCCTTGGCCGAAAGCAACGGCTCATTCATAGCGCAAGGCATCCACCGGCTTGAGACGCCCCGCCAGCCAGGCCGGAATGGCCCCGCCCAACGTGCAGACCAGCAAAGCGCTGCCGCAGACCAGCCAAATATCCCGGGAGATGATCAGCGCGGGCAGTTCCGTGAAATTGTAGATTGAAGGCGGAAACAGCTCGAATCCGGTAAGATGGTTCATCAGGTGCAGGAATTCGTTGCGGTAGGCCAGCGCCAACCGGCCCAGCCCGTAGCCGGCCAGCACGCCGATGAGCCCCACCAGCGCCCCCTGGCTCAGGAACAGCAGGCTCACCTGGCATCGGCGGCCCCCAGGGCCTTGAGCATGCCGATCTCGCGCGTCTTCTGCACCACAAACGTTATCAGCGCGCTCAGGATGCACAGCGCCGCCACGATCATGATGAAAAACAGCAGGTAAAACATCACATTCTTCTCCACTACCAGCGCCCCCAACAGGTTGGCGTTCTCCTCCATCCAGGTCGTCACCTGGTACTTCGGTCCGAGCGCCCGCGCCAGCTCCTTTTGCACGACCGGCGCCTGGTAGGGGTCGTGCAGCATCACCATCACCCCGTGCACCATCCTCTCCAGCCCGTACAAATCCTGCGTGTCCCGCAACGAGCCCACCATAAAGGAGAGGTTGTACTCGTAATACCCCACGTCGAAAATGCCGCGCACATCGTACTCCGGCACCACCGGCAGGCGCGTGTTAGGCGGGAGTTCCCCGCCGTTCGTGCGCGCCATCTCAAACAACCCCTCGAACACGTTCGGCGCATAGACCTCCACCCGGTCGCCCACCGACAGGTTCAGGTTGAAGGCGAATTGCGTGCCGACCAGCAGGCCCCGATCGGCGACGTCGAACTTTCCCTCGACGATGCTCCTGGGCAGGATGCTCATGTTCGTCTCCAACTGCGGCACGATCCCGCGCAGATAGGGCGCCCACACCTGCCTCTGCCCGCTTTGCGGTTCGGTCACCACCAGAACTTGCTCGAGCACGAACGGGGCCGCGGCCTTCACCTGCCGGTTCGCCAAGGCCGCCTTGACCACTTGGGCGTAGTCTCCCATCGTGTGGTTCCGTTCCGCTATCTTCAGATGCGGGTTAAAGCCGAGGATCTTCTCCCGCGATAGGCGGTCAAACCCGCTCATCACGCTCAAGACGATGATCAACACCGCCACACCCAAAGTGACCCCGAGCGCGGAAATCAGTGTGATCACCGAGACGAACGTCCTCTTGGGCCGCAGATACCGCAACGCCAGCAGCAGTTCAAACGGCAATCCAGACATGCGCGGCAAGGTAGCGCGGCGAGGGTCGAGTGTCGAGTGTCGAGTGTCGAGTGTCGAGGGTCGAGGGTCGAGGGTCGAGTGTCGAGGGTCGAGTGTCGAGTGTCGAGGGTGGAGAGTGGAGGGTCGAGGGTTGAGGGTCCAGGGGCGGCACTTCGATCTCTCGACACTCGACACTCGCCCCTCGTCCCTCGACACTCGCCTCTCGCCCCTCGCTGCTTGCCCTACCAGAGGAACGACCGCTCTTCTCCCAGGAGCCGTTCCCCTTCCCACAAGGTCGCGCGCCAGGCGGTCACTGCTCCCAATTCCTTGCTCTTCTCCCCGCTCAAAACCAGGCCGGTCCAGTGGCCGAACCAGCCGCCGCCGGACTGGACGGTTTTCTCCAGGACCAACTGCCTGGGCAAGTTGCCTTCGGCGATGCCGCGCAGTTCCAGTTGCAGCCGGAGCGGGGCGGCTGTCTTGCCCTTGGTCTTCCAATGCACGTCGTACATGAGCCCGGAACGTTTTTCGGGATTCTGGAGCAAATAGGCCTGGTAAACGTCCCGCTCATAGAGGCTGGGCGAAAGACTGTGGCGCCCCTTAACATCCAGATAAAAAGGCAGCACTTTGATCACCCGGCCGGTCGCCGCCCCACACGGCAACGTCAGCGCGAGCAAAATCAGCAATGACAAACAGGCAAAAGGCCGGCGCATGGACCAGAAGTACCCGCCCCGAGTGGTGAATTCAATACTGAATTGATTCCGGTGCGAAGAGACAGGGCTGCTCCAGAGTTTGGCTGGCGGCGGGGCGAACCTCGCAGGCATGAAATCCGAAGCTCGAAGCGCGAAAGAAATCTGAAGTCCGAAGTCCTCATTCACGTGATTGGTCGAGCTGGCTTCCAGGAATTGACGTGCACGGCAAGCTCCGGAGGAGCGCCATGTGGACTCTTTGGACTGTGCGACCCTGCCATGGCGCTCCTAACGGAGCTTGAGGAAGGCATTCTGGTGCCGCGCGCTATAAACATGGCGCTCCTGACGGAGCGCGTGAGCCGTAGAGTGCTAGAACCAAGTCAGTTAAACGGTGCAGTTGATGGTAACAACAACTAAATCCTACCGAGGCGGGTCCGCGCCCGTCTCGAAAACGTGGTCAAAACCCTCGGTCTCCAACCGAGGGGAACGAAGCCAGTGCCGCACAGTAATGGGCGGTAGCGAAGAGGCCGGGCCACGTCATTCCGAGGGGTCTTGCATAGGCTTGGCCGTTGGGCGAGCATCCGCTCCGTTTGCGAAGCCTGAGCCGTTGGCCCCACAACGGCTCCCGTGTCGGTGCGTGCGGTTATCCGGCGCGGCTAACCGGGTCATAGGCGTGGTCACTCGGAAACAATGGTCCTCGCACTTCACCGGCGAAGTCCCACCGCGTCCTGGTTCTCCCAACCAGGCAACGGTCGGCCATAAGGTTCGTCCGAAAAGCCGACCCCATGCGCGGGTGCAGCGAAGGCGGTCTCCGCCGCCGCTGCTTTGGGGATGTCAGCAGAGCCAAAGTAGGTCGGCCGCAGGGCCAACTGAAAGGCAAAACCTCAGTCAGCATCCCGAAGGGTTCCGGCACACGGGGCCAGTTAGCCCGCCGACTCCAGCCTCATTCTGGCTCGCTGTGGCCTCTTGCGCAGCAACTCGGCGTCAGCTAAGAAACAGCCCCCAACTGGCCGGCGCCAGGGCGGGATGCAGTTCGTCAGTGTGGGAGACAACAGCATGGTTGTAGAACCAACAGTCACAATGCGCCCAGCGCCCAAACGCAAGGCTCATTCGCTAACCGGCAGAATCACCCTGCCTCTGCTGGCCGCCGCCTTCAAAGCGGTCAAGGCCAACCGGGGCGTTGCGGGCGTGGACAAGGTGAGCATCAAAATGTTTGAGGCCAACCTTGCCCAAAACCTCCACGCGCTTATGCGACAACTCAAGGATGGCTCCTTCGAGCCTTACCCGCTGCGGCGTGTTTTCATCCCCAAAAATGAAACGGAGTTTCGTCCGCTCGGTATTCCCGCGGTTCGAGACCGAGTCGCTCAGGAGGTGGTTTGTCGCCTTCTGGAGCCCATCTTTGAACCGCTGTTTCACGAGGCGTCCTACGGCTTTCGCCCAGGACGTAACTGCCATCAGGCGCTGGCGGCGGCATTATCGCTCCACGACCAAGGCCACGAGGTTGTCCTCGACGCCGACATCAAGGGGTTTTTCGATAATCTGCCGTTGCGCGTCATTATGCAGGCTGTGGCCGCAGAAGTGGCTGACGGCAACATCCTGCGCCTGGTCGAGAAGTTTCTTCGCTCCGGGGTGATGGAAAACGGGCGGTTCAAGCCAACGACCCTTGGCACTCCGCAAGGCGGTGTCATCTCGCCGTTGCTGGCCAATATCGTTCTCAATCACTTGGACTGGCAACTCCATGATGCCGGCTTCCGCTTCGTGCGCTAGGCCGACGACTTTGTGGTGCTCTGCCTCACCCAAACTCAGGCCCAAGAGGCGCTGACCAAGGTGCAAACCGTCCTGGGGGAATTGGGGCTGAGCCTCAGCCCCGAGAAAACGCGCATCACAACTTACCGCAAAGGCTATGCCTTTCTGGGATTTGTGCTCTCGCGTTGCTCCCGGCGGATGCGCCCAAAGTCAGTCAAGAAATTCAAAGACCAGGTGCGGGCGTCCACCCGCCGAAAGCACAACTTCGACCGCCGTGTCGTCGAGAAACTCAACCCGCTCATCCGGGGCACCGGACACTACTTTGGCACCTCGTGGAGCACGAACCGAGAACGGTTCAACCAACTCGATTCGTGGGTCAGGATGCGGCTACGCTCTATGAAATACAAGCGCAAGTCCCGTCACGACAACCGCACCCGAATCCTTAGCCAAGGCCGCGGCACGTCGTACGGCTGACGAGAGTCCCGGGACCGCTGGCTAATCTCGGAGCGGAACACGCCGGGGTCGCACCTCTTTGTCCCTCCCGAAGGCAGTTTTGGTCGTGGAATGACGCGATCAGCCGGTCCGCCCGCTTGCTGGGCAATGCGCGGGCACACCCCTACCTTCCCCGTCAGCCGGACGAGTTGCAGCAGTTGGACTGAAGGTTTTCCGCTAGCCCGAGTCCACCACCTCCAGTACCGGCCGACCGACCTTGCGCTTGGGCAGCCACTTGTCCACAAAGAGCCTCCACCACCGCAGCCAACCCGCCGGCACGCAGATGCGCGCCACTTCATAGCGGGCGTGCCGACTCACACTGACCGGCACGGTCAACAGATGCCGAATGATGGTGGGGACCCGCCAACCCTGCGCCTCATCAGGCAGGTCCAGCACTTTGAGGCTCACCAACAGGTTGTGGGCCAGCATCCCAACGGCGTAAAAGGCCTGATTGGCGATGAGGTCCAGGCAAGGGGGATGGTGCAAATCCAGGCCACTGAGCACGTCGCTGAAGCCCTGCTCCTTGGCCCCCTTGAGGCGATGCCGCTCAAAGACCGCTTGCGGCGTGTCCTTTTCCCCGGCTCGGCAGGCCACGTAAGCGTAGCGCCACATCAAGTCGCCGTCCTTCTTCCAGCGTACCGTGGCAAACTTCTGCACCTGCGCGCACTCTCCGGGCTGATGCTTGACCCAGGTATATTGTTCCTGCGCTTGGCCCGCCGGCGGCATGGGGCTCCATTGGCTCTCGGGCAACTCGGCCGCCAACTTGTCCAGCTTATCGGTCCACTTGTTGTAACTGACACTCCAACGGCTAAACTGCCCCTGTTCAATCCGGTTGAGGAACTTGCCCGCGCTCGAACCACTGTTGGCGTAGAAGTAGTTTGGCCGCTCGGCCCAACGGTGTTGATGCTCGTCCAGAAGCACCTTCATGTGCTCGCTCACGTCGGTCGCCCCGTCCAGGATGCCATCCAGCAGCCAGGGGCCAAACCAGAGGGTCTGCCAACTCAGGGCCCAGTCGCCGTTGTAGTTGATGCGCGCCGCCTCGAACTTGTGTCCTTCCAACTCGATTTCCGTGTCGTCGAAAAAGTTCTCCACCTCTCCGCCGTGCAACCAACGCCCCGGCTTGGCCTGCTGGCTGGACCAGTCCACAAACTCGGCATTGATGCGATGCAGAGCCCGGACGCTCTCCGGGGTCTGGGCCCGCAACCACTCCCCCAGCGTGGTCTCGTCGGCTCCCTTCTCCAGGCCCACCAGACTCGTCAGCACCCGGTCCTTGCCCATGCGCTCGGCGTCGGCCAGAGAAGCCCCGCCGCTGGTCAGAGTAAAGATGATCTGGGCGATGTTGGCCACGGGGGAGAAACCGGCGCCGGTGCGTTTGCGCACCTCCAGCGAGGGCTCGTTGTGGATGCGCTCCCAAAGGCCGGCGCGGCGGCAGAGGGCGTTGACGAGGACTTGGCCTCCGTGGGCCGTGGCCTGGTCGGAGTTGGTCAACTGGATGTGCAGCTTGGTTTTTCGCTTTGTAAAGAGCGGCATGGCACAATATCACCATATAGGTGATATTCTGTCAAGCCCTTTTTCACCTAAAATTGCATTTTTCTTCACCAGGCTAATGATTCGGGAACCGCAAGCTGCGCATTAAAAGTTTTGTCCGACTCGGGTTGTTCACGCTGGAAAGCATCCTGTTGGGCCATGCCAACGCACACCGCCCGGACTCCCCGCAAGGGGCAAGGACTGTTCACCGTGAGGTGAAACACTGGTGGCGCTTTGATGTGGAGCCAGTGCAGGGGTCGCCCGGAGCATGAAACATGCACGCCGGCAAATATGAGGAATCAACTTCATTGCGACAATGGGGAGGGGGTGGCCACGCGCCACCCCCTTACCCGCTTTGAGTTCTCCGGACGCTTTGACTATAAACATGGCGCTCCTAACGGAGCTTTCCTGGGCCGGCGCTTGGGCAAGTCGCCTGAGCCTGTAAAACTCTCTGTCAACTTCTTCTCTTGTTGCGGCAATCGGAGCGAAACTTGACCTGTTTACAACGGCTTTTGAGATTCAAGACTCTGCGCAAGGCGGACAGAATTATCTCGCGTCGAGTTTTCCCAGGGCAAAGGCGTAGGCGCCGATGGCGACGGCTTCGCTCGTGCCGAGGCGGGAAATGCCGACGGCGATGCGGGCCAAGGGATCGTATTTCATCTTGCGTTGGCTGCCGGGCACAATGATTTCGCGCGCCTGGCCCTTGAGGAACTTCTTGCGTTGGGCCGCGTCTTCGAGGTTGAAGGCCACTTGAACCAGGCGGCGGAACGGGCTGCCGTCCGGAGCGATGTAGGCGCCGTTGAGTTCGTCGACGAGGGCCGGCAGGAAGAGGGGCGCAGAGCCCGAGATGCCGCCGCCGATGACGGCCAGGGCGTTGACCAGGGTGAGGGCCTGGGCCATGGCGTCGCCGACGACTTCGCCGAGCCGGCGGAAGGCCTCGAGGGCGGCGTCCTTGTTGCCGGGGGCTTTGCCTCGGCCGATGTCGTAGATGGCTTTAGGTTCGGGGGCCTGGTCGAAGGGGATGCCCGCTTTTTGGGCGTAGGCGCGGCGGACGGCGCGGATGCTGGCGCCTTCTTCGGCATTCATCTGGGGCTGGAGCTTGTTGCGGAGCAGCCAGATCTCGCCAGCCATCGAGTTGTCGCCCAGGAAGAGCTGGCCGTCGCGAACGATGCCGCCGCCGAAGCCGGTGCCGAGGGTGACGCCGAAGAGGTTCTTGTAACGTTTGGGGCTGCCGGCCTTTTTGAGGAGGTCGTTGACGTACGGCAGGAAGCCGGCAATGGCCTCGCCATAAACGAAGAGGTCGCCGTCATTGTTGATGAACACCGGGATGCCGAATCGTTTTTCGAGCATTGGGCCCAGTGCCACGCCCCCACGGAAGCCGGGCAGGTTGCCCAGGTCGCCGATGATGCCGTTGGGAAAGTCGGCCGGACCTGGGAAGGCGAAGCTGATGGCGGCGGGCGGTTTGGAGCAGGCGGCTTTGATGCGAGCGAATCCTTCAGTGATGTTGGCCAGGCAGAGGTCGAGGTTGTCGCCATTGGAAGGCAGCGTAACGGTCCGGGTCACAGGCCGGTTGCCGCCGATGGCGCAGAAGCGGAAGTTAGTTCCCCCCGCGTCGAGGGTCATGACGATGCGTGAGTCGGTGCTCGGTTTCATGGGCTGAGGTGGTTGCCGGCGGTTGGTGTTTGTTAACGGGTGGTTGCTCTTCGTCGCAACCTTTGTCGCAACCTTTGTCGCATTTGCCATTTTTCGACAAAGTTGGCGACGAAGGTTGCGACAAAGGTCTGTGAAACTGAATCATTCTGGCTTGGTGGCTTCGGGGCTTTGCCGGGGTAACGTCGCAGCCGGTTTGCCGCCACCTTTGAGCGAGAGCAGGAACAGGTAGGCAAAGCAGGCGGTCGGGACGGCGAAGGAGACCGCGCCCAGGTTCATGTCCCTCAGCCAGCCCATGAGCAACGGCACGAGGGCGCCGCCGGAAATGGCCATGCACATAAGGCCGCTCAGTTCGTTTGCGCGCTCCGGCCGTTCTTCGACGGTAATCGAAAAGAGCATGGGCCAGATATTGGCGAAGCCCAGGCCGGCGGCGACGATGCCGACGAAGGAGATGGCCTGGGAGCCAGCCGTGAGGGCAGCAGCGCCCGCCAAACCAAGGAACGCGGACAGGCGGAAGCAGTTGCGGGGGCTCGATGATCGTGAGGAGGACGCCGCCCATGAGACGGCCGATGGTCAGGAGGAGGTAGAAGAGCGCGGGGCCGTATTTGTTGGCCGTTCTGCTCATCCAGGCCGAAGGCCTCGAGGGTGGGCTTTAGGAACCGCGTCATGGACTGCTCAGCGCCGACGTAGAGGAAGATGCCCAGGACGGCCAGGAAGAAGATCGGTTCTTTGAGCAGACCGAGGCTCGAGGCGATGCTGGGCGGCTCGTCGGCCTTGGTTTCCTCGACCTTGACCAGCAGGACTCCCACGAAGGCGACGCTCATGAGGACGAAGAAGAGGGGAAAGGCGCCCCGCCACGCCATGCTCTTAAAAACAGGGATGGCAGCCAAGGCCGTCACCAGCCACGTGGAGGCGGTGCTGCCGATGCCCTTGATGCCTTGCGCGAAGCTGAGATTGCGGCTGTAACTGCCTGGGGCGCTCACGTCCCGCATGATGGGGTTGCCCGACACCTGGAGGAACGTCGTTCCCACGCCCAGGAGGAAGATGCAGCCCAACAGCACGTAGAAGTTGGGGACCTGGAGAGAGGGGACCACCAGGGCAGCCGCGTTCAGCCCCAGGCCGAGGAGCAGCAGCTTCTTTTTGCCGATGCGCGCGGCCAGCAGGCCGCCCGGCACGCTGAAGACGGCAAATGCGATGAAAACGAAGAAGGGCAGCAACGTCGAGATCACATTGCTGATGCCATACTCCTTTTTCACTGCGTCGGACATCGGTCCCATGGCGTCGGCCAGGCCCATGAGGAAAAAAGCGAGGAAGATCGGGAGTGTTCGCATAGTGTTGCTTATTCCATTCTAGGTTTGATCGTCGGTGGTCAACTGGCCAAATTTTATGGCGCACACCGCTCAATGTATAGCGAATTTCAGCGGCTTCCGCCCGGCGCGATAGCCGTAGAGGCCGTAGAAGGCGATATAGGCGAAGGCAATCATGGGGACCACGAAGGAGAACTGGACGCCCCAGAGGTCGGCGATGCGGCCCTGGGTTGGGGGGAGGACCGCCCCGCCGAGGATGGCGACCACGAGCAACGAGGAGGCCTGGCTCTTGAGGGGGCCGAGGCCCTCGATGGCCAGGGAGAAGATATTGGACCACATCACCGAACAGAACAGACCGACGCAGAGGATAGCCCATTTGGCGGTTTCGCCGGCGCTGACGATGCCGGTGAACATCAGGGCAAGGATGACGGCGCTGAACAGGGCGAGCATTCGATGCGGGCTGGCCTCGCCCAGGAAGAAGGCCAGGAGCAGCACTGCCAGGAACAGGCCGTAGCGCAGGGCGTTGGGGAGGCTGCACAGCAGGGCAGCCCGGTCCCAACCCAAGTGCAGGGCGTTGCCGATGGCGGGCAAGGACAGGATTGCCAGGAACGCCGCGACCGGCACGGCAACGACCAGGGTATGCTTGAGTGACTTGCGCATATCGCTCAAGGCGAAGGCGCCCATGAACCGCCCGATCATCAGCCCGCCCCAATAAAAGGCGAGGTAACCGCTGGCGATTTCCTTGGGTATGCGCCCCAGCCTCTCGGAGCCGAGGAAGTTGACGAGGATGCTGCCGGTGCTGATTTCGCCCCCGACATACATGAAGATGGCGATCATGCCCAGAACCGTATGCGGGTGCTTGAGCGCCCCAAAGCCACGGGCGATTTGGTTTTGGTTCGTGAAATTGGGAACACGGGCAAAGGTGAAGAATATGGCCAGCAGGATATAGGCGGCGGCGAAGCCCAAGTAGGGGATTTTGACGGAGTCGGCTCCGTGCGCCCCCGGGCGGGTGAAGACGGTAAAGATCAACCAGCCGCCGATGAGGGGACCGATCGTGGTGCCGAAGGAGTTGAAGGCCTGGGAGAGGTTAAGCCGGCTCGAGGCGGTCCGCTCGGGGCCCAGGATGGTGACGTAGGGGTTGGCGGCAATCTGCAACATGGCCAGCCCCAGGCCAATAATGAACAAGGCGCCCAGGATGAACGGGTACGAGGCCAGGCTCGCGGCGGGGTAGAGCAAGGTGCTCCCGGCTGCCGAGATGAGCAGCCCGATAATGACCCCCCGCTTGTAGCCCACCCGGTTGATGGGGTCGCCGGAAAACATGGAGGTGAGATAATAGATAACGCCCCCCGTCGAGTAGGCGCCGAAGAAAGCGAGCTGGACGAGCATCGCCTGGAAATAGTTGAGTCCGAAGGCCTCTTTGAAGCGGGGGATGAGGATGTCATTCCAAACGTTCATGAATCCCCACATGAAGAAGAGGATGGTCATGATCGCGAACGGGCCGCGGTAGGTTGGGCCGTTCTTCATCCCTCATCCTTCATAATTCATAGTTCTTCCTCACTGGCTATCTTTGGCTTGGGAATTGGGTGCGGGCATGGCCGCTGGGGGGCGGCCCTCGGGGCCGGCGGCCCATTTGTAATCCGGGGCCGAGACCATTCCGAAGGCCAGTTCGCCGCCGGCAGCCAGTTCCTGGTGGGAGAGGTAGCTGCGGTTAAAAGGCCGGCCGTTCAAGGTTGCGGCGTGGATGTAGGGATGCTGGGTTCCGTTGTTTTTGGCGACGATGGTGAAAGTTCTGTGATTGGGCAGGCTGAGAGTGGCCCGGTCGAAGAGCGGGCTGCCGATAATGTAGTTGGGGTCGCCCGGACAGACGGCGTAAAAGCCCAGGGCGCTCAGGACATACCAGGCGGACATCTGGCCGGTATCTTCATCGCCGCAGAGGCCGTCCGGGGTGGCCTGGTAGAGCTGGTTCATCGCCAGCCGGATGCGGGACTGGGTTTTCCAGGGCTGGCCGACATAGTCATAGAGGTAAATCATGTGGTGAATCGGCTCGTTGCCGTGGGCATACTGGCCCATGTCCAGTGCTGCCATCTCGGTCATTTCGTGGATGGTGCCCCCGTAGGTGCCGACCTTGAAGGTGTTGGGAGCGGTAAACACCGCATCGAGTTTAGCCGCAAACGCCGCTTCGCCGCCCATTAGCTTGACCAGGCCCGGGATGTCCTGGAAGACGCTCCAGGTCCAATGCCAGGAACAGCCCTCGGTGAAAGGGCCGCCCCATTCGGTGGGGTCGAACGGCTCGCACCAGGAGCCGTCGGCCTTTCGACCGCGCATGAATCCGGTCCTGGTGTCGAAGAGATTTTCGTAATTCATCGCCTTGCGGTAGAACTCCTCGGCCTGGGCCTTGCGGCCGATGGCCCGAGCCAGTTGGGCCAGGCAGAAGTCATCGTAGGCATATTCGAGCGTCTTGGCGGCAGCCTCCTGCACGCTCGGTTGGCCGCGCTGGTTCGAGTAGGGGACATAGCCGAACTTGTTGTAATACTCGACGCCGTCCCGGCCAATGGAACGGCAGTTATTGGGTCCCTGCGTGTTGGCGTCATGCATCATGGCCGCAACGGCCTTGTCCGCGTCGAAGCTGCGAATGCCTTTGACCCAGCCGTCGGCCAGCAGCGAAAAGGCGTGGTTGCCGATCATGCAGGGGCGATGGCCGGGGCTGGACCAGGAGGGCAACCAGCCGCTTTGGTCATAGGCATTGAGCAGGCCTTGCAGAATCTCGGCGCTGACCTCGGGGAACAGCAGGTTATAGAGCGGATGCGCGGCGCGGAACGTGTCCCAGAACCCCGAGTCGGTGTAGAGCACCCCCTCGTGGAGTCTGCCGTCGTAGGGGCTGAAATAGACCGGGCGCCCGCTCTCATCGAGTTCATGGAAGCGATGCGGATAGACAATGCTGCGGTAGAGGGCGCTATAAAAGGTGCGTTGCTGGTCCTCGGTGCCGCCCTCGATGCGAGCGCGGCCCAGGGCCTCGTTCCAGCGGTCTTCGGCGCGGCGGCGCACCGAATCGAAATCGGCGTTCCCGATTTCCCGTTCGAGGTTGCGCAGGGCCTGCTCCGGGCTGATGAACGAGGAGGCGGCCCGGCATTTCACCACCCCGTTAGTGGCCGCATCGAACTTCACATAGGCGCCCGCCTGTTTGGCCTCCAGACGCGTCTCCCCCGGTTTGACCCCCTCGGCCGTCCAGACGCCATGGGCCGCAAACGGACGGTCGAAAACCAGGACGAAGTAGTTGGCGAAATTGGCGGGCACACCCCCATGGTTGTATCGGCTGATGCCGAGGATTTTGTTCTCGGCGGGGACGATTTCGACCGAGGAACCGCCCGGGAAGGCGTCCAGGACTACGTAGGCCTCGCCCGGCTCCTCGAAGGTGAACCGGAAGCAGGCGCATCGTTCGGTTGGCGTGACCTCGGCAGTCGCCTTCCACGTGTCCAGGCGCACGCGGTAATAGCTGGGCTGGGCCTCTTCGGCCTCGTGCCGGAAGCTCGAGGCCCGTTCCTCTTCCTTGACGGCCAGCTTGCCTGAGACCGGCATGAGCGCGAAGACGGCATAATCGTTGATCCAGGGACTGGGCTGGTGCGTTTGCCGGATGCCGCGAATCCTCGGTTGGCGGTATTGATAATAGAACGAATCCCGGGCCGGCTGCGTATAGGGCGCCCAGGTGTTCATCGGGAAGGGCAACGCGATGGCAGGGTACTCATTCCCATGGGAATACCTGAATTCCGAATCGGTGCCTTGCATGGGATTTGCCAACCTCACCGGAGCGGGGGCGCCGCCCAGGGCGCCGGAGGCGCCGAACAACAGCAATGTGAAAACCATTCCTGCTCTTGCAATCCTATCTCCCTTCAACCGGCCGAAATCCTCAAGTGAAGTGTCAGCGCGCATCATGCGGTCAGTCTAATGAGGCCCCCCGCCAGAGTATAGGGGTTTCTTGTCGGCTTAACCCCCAGCCAAGCAGGATTGCCGGCGGAGATACAATCCTGCATAGACCTTCGGATTGACCAGGGCGCCTTGGGCTATCCTGTCCTTGAGCCATTGGTTGACGTGGGCAAGCGGCACCTCATGGACCTCGATTTCTTCATGAGCATCTCCGCCGCCGGGGCTAACCCGGCGGAGACCGCTCGCTTGGAAGAGCGTGACAATTTCGGAGGCCAGACCGGCCGAGGGCGGGCCCGAGGCCAGGCAGATCATCTCGAGCCTCGTAGCCGGTTTCCTCGAGGAACTCGCGGCGGGCGGCTTGGGCAAACGCCTCGGCGGCCTGCCCGGGCACGTCGCCGGCCAGACCGGCGGGGAGTTCGACGACGCGGCAGCCGACGGGGATGCGGGACCGTTCAATGAGCACCAGTTTGGCATCATCGGTCAGGGCCACAATGGCCACTGCGCCAGTCGTGCCGAGGCGGTCGGCATATTCCCACCGGCCGCATTTGATAACTCGAAGGAACTTGCCTTCCCACTGGAGGACGGGTTGATCGTTCATTTCATGGAATTTGCTTGTCAACACCGGCCCAACGGAGCAGTATTCGCATCGTGCCGGCAGGTAGTGTCGGTGTTCAATATGCAGATTTTGTTTAAGAAAATGAACGTTCCAGTAGTTTTTTGCAAGCAGGCACGCAGTTGGGTTTGGCGCGGCTTAGGGTTGGCTCTGCTCTTGAGTCATCAGGCGGCGACACCCGCTTATGCCGCCGGCACCGCCGCCGCCTGGGGTGACAACAATGCGGGACAGGTTTCCCCGATCCCCTCGGCCGCCCTGTCGGGAGTGACGGCTGTGGCCGGGGGGGGCAGCCATAGCCTGGCGCTGCTCACCAATGGCACGGTCGTGGCCTGGGGCTGGGACAACGACGGGCAGGTTGATGTGCCCGCCGATTTGGCCAATGTCATTGCCATCTCCGCCGGTTCCCTCCAAAGCATGGCCCTCACCGCCGGTGGGACAGTCGTGACCTGGGGCGAGCAGGAGACGCTGCCGGCCGGTTTGACCAACATTATTGCGATTGCCGCCGGGGGGGAGCACAACCTGGCCGTGCGAAGTGGTGGGACAGTGGTGGCTTGGGGCGACAATAGTTACAACCAGACCAATGTTCCGGCGGGCCTGTCCAACGTGGTCGCGGTGGCCGCAGGCAGCTATTTCAGCATGGCACTGCGAGCCGATGGGACGGTGGTGGTCTGGGGCGATAACACGTACTTTCAGACGAACGTGCCGTCGCTGGCACCCAACATCCTGGCGATTGCCGCCGGTGGCGATCATTGTCTGGCCCTGGCAGTGGACGGCACGGTCACGGCGTGGGGCCGCAACGATTGGAACCAGGCGACTCCGCCAAGCAATGTGAGCAATGTCGTTGCCATTGCCGGCGGGGCCCTTCACAGCCTTGCGCTCAGAAGTGATGGCACACTGGCAGGGTGGGGTAACGACGTATATGGCCAGTGCGACGTGGGCTCAGGCCAAGTCGGCTATTGCGGCGTCGGCGCCGGCGATTACCACAGCCTGACCATCCGGGGCGACGGTTCTCCGGCGATCCTGCTGCAGCCTGCCAGCCAAAAGGTGGTCTTCGGCAACACCGCCACCTTCCAGACCCTGGTCGTCGGCACGCCCCCCATGGCCTTCCAATGGCAGAAGAACGGGCGCAATATCACCGGCGCTACTACCAATTCCTATGCGTTGGCCAATGTCAAGATGACCGATGGCGGAACGTTCACCCTGGTCGTCAGCAATCTCATGGGGACAACGACCAGCAAACCGGCGGTGCTCTCTCCGGTCGGAATTCCGCCCGTGATTGCCATGCAACCGACCAGCGCCACCAATCTCTGCGGCGACACGGTCTATTTGCTGGCGATAGCCGACGGCGTTCAGCCAATGGCCTACCAATGGCTCTTCCAGGGACTGCTCATCTCCGGAGCGACCAACACATACCTGGCCCTCGCCAATGTGGGCGCGTCCCAGGCGGGCGGTTACGCGCTCGTGGTGACCAACAGCTATGGCTCGGTTACCAGCGCCACGGCGAACCTGGCGGTCATCCTTACACCGTTGATTACGGCTCAGCCGCAGGATTTGGCGGCCTATTGCGGACAGGGCGCTCAGTTCCAGGTGGGGGCCGGCGGGCCATCGCCCCTGAGCTATCAATGGCTTTACCAGGGCACGCCCATTGCGGGAGCCACCGCCCTAACGCTGAACCTCACGGCAGTGACGAACGAACAGGCGGGGGCTTACTCGGTGGCCGTGGCTTGCCCCTGCGGCGCGGTCACCAGTCTGGTCGCCAACCTGACCGTCCTGGGCATCCCGCTCATCACCAACCCGCCTCAAGCTGCCGTTGTCTTTTGCGGGGAAACCGCCACTTTCCAAGTGGGCGCCACCGGCCCCACGCCCCTGAGCTATCAATGGTTGTTCCACGGAGCGCCGATTCAGAATGAAACCAATGCCACGCTGGCCATGGTGGCCGTGACGAATGCCAATGCGGGACAGTACAGTGTTCTGGTCTCTTGCCCCTGCGGGTCCATCACGACTAGCACCGCTGCGCTCATCATCAACCCCGAGCCGCCGCTCATTACCAGCCCGCTGACCGCTACCGCGGTCCAAGGCCAGCCTTTCACCTACACGATTACCGGCCTGCACAATCCGAGCTTGTTCACCGCCACAGTCTTGCCGCCCGGCCTGACCCTCAATCTCACCAACGGCCTCATCTCGGGCACCAACTTGGAAAACGGGACGTTCTATATCCGACTCAGCACCCGCAATGCCTGCTCCGGGGATTCCAAGACCCTCACGCTGGCCGTTTCCTCCGGGGCGCCGCTCATCACCAGCGCCGCCTCAGCCAGCGGCGTGACGGGCAGCGCGTTCACCTATGCGATTACCGCCACCCAATCGCCGACGAGTTATTCGGCTCAAAACCTGCCCCCCGGCCTCATCGTTAACCCGTCCACGGGCGTCATCTCGGGTAATCCCGCCTATGAAGGCGTTTTTACCGCCACCATTTCCGCCAGCAATCCCTGGGGAACCGGCTCGGCCCCGCTTCAGCTCTCGATTGGCTACGGCACCATCAACGGCTTGTCCATTGTCAACGTCCATACCAACTACTCCAAGCCCTACCTGTTGGACTTTCAATTCGGGCTGCGGGATAACAACGACCCGACCCTGGGCAACGCCCTGGTGATCGACCCCTCGTTGCTCTCGGTGACCGCCTTCGAGGACACCAACCAAGTTGACTCGAGCGAAACCGCCTTCATCCTCAAACGCGTCGTCCCGGGCTCCCTCAAGGTTAAATTGAACCTGGTGCTGGATTTCTCGGAGAGTATTTCCTCGATCACGCTCAACGGCAACAGCTATGGCGACGGGATTTCCGACGCCGTCCATGCGGAGTTGAGCAGCGCCGAGCTCTTTGTCACCCAGCAACCGGCCTCGACGCTCATCGGGGTCTATGAATTTCATCGCAAAGATTTGGCTCCCAACAAGGTCATTGGCCTGACCAACCAGACGGCGGCGTTCAATGCCATCGCGGGGATCTGGACCAACTACATCAATTTTGACACCTCCTCGTCGCGGTGTTGGGACGCGCTGACGGCGGCTATCCAGGCCTGGGGCAGACCAGCCCCAGTGAACTCCACAGTATCGTCTTCGTTTCCGACGGCAACGACAACTCGAGCACCGCCACCCTTCCGAGCGTCATCGCTCTGGCCACCAACGACAACATCCAGATTTACTGCGTCGGTTTCGGCCAGAACATCAATACCAACGCCCTGCAACAAATCACCTCGGCAACCGGCGGGGCCCTCTACACTGGCGAAACCGCGCCCGAGCTGGCGGGCGAGTTTGCCCAGATCGGCAAGGTGTTCAGCGGGTCTCTATCGCCTGCGCTGGCTGACGCCCAAGCAGTGCGGCGCCCCGGCCTTCATGCCCTCCTTTTCAATCTCTTACCTGGGTTTCACCGCCTACTCGCCCACCAACCCGGTCACCGTGAGCAACTACGATATTATCACGACCAACATCGACACCAATGCCACTCCGGCCGCGACCAATTACAGCACCAACTCGTTCACCACAAACGTCACCAACTTCCTCTATTTCTCCCCCTATAACCCGTGCTCCAATGCGGGCAACGTCAACCTCGGTCTCCTGAATTTGCAGCCCAACTCCGCCCTGCCCTCTGGAGCCAGTCTTTACGCCAGCTACGTGCCGGAGTACATCCGGCAATTCAAGGTTCATTTCCGCCTCAATTGGCCCGGGACCGTTCTCCCGGCGACCAACCTGAGTGATTTGCTCTCCGGGTGGACCGCAACGCCCACTGACGACGGCTCCAACGGCACCTGGCTCTTGCTGAGCAGCCCGGATCCCTATAGCCCTCAAGGAGTCCAACTCACCAGCCTCCCGTGGGGCGATTGGGGCACCCTGGTGGACGTCAACTTCCGCGACCAAATCACCACCAACCTGCTCACCAGCAACCTGACCGCCTTCGCCTTCTTTGTTGTCGACACCAATATCTACTCCAACAACATCCCGGGCTACCTTGGCCAGACCATGAGCAATTATGTCAACGGCATGGTCACCAACCTGCCCGTCCTGCCACACGGCACACCCGCAGCCTGGCTCATCGCCTACGGTTTCACCGCCCCCAGCCTTTGGACCAACGCCGAAACGTTGGACTCCGACGGCGACGGCATGCTCAACTGGCAGGAGTACCAGGCTGGCACCAACCCCAAGGACCGCACCTCCAACCTCGCCATTGCCAGCGTGGTCCAGTCTCCGTTCGACGGCCGATGGCAGATCACGTTCCGCTCGGCCTTGAACCGCAATTACCAGGTGCAGGCCTCCGCTGACTTGTTCAGTTGGCGCATCGTTCAGGACGCCATCCCCGGCACCGGCACGAATATCACCGTCATCGACACCACCTTCGTCCCAAGCTCCCAAACGTTCTATCGAGTCTGGGTTTACTGATCCCAAGGATCTCTGAAGCAATGCAACCGGCATCGCTTCCGATCTGGCAGATTCATTCCGGCATCGTCGAGGCCCTGCGCGAGGGCGGCCGGCTGGTGCTGGTGGCGCCCACCGGCTCGGGCAAGACGACGCAGGCGCCGCAGATGCTGCTGGATGCCGGCGTGGCGGGCCAAAAGAAGATCGTGGTGCTTCAGCCGCGCCGTGTGGCAGCGCGCACGGTCGCCGCACGAGTGGCCTGGGAACGCCGCTGCCGCCTGGGAACCGAGGTCGGCTACCAGGTGCGGTTCGACGAGCAAACCAGCCTGGGCACGCGCCTCAGTTACGTCACCGAGGGGATTCTGCTGCGCCGCCTCCAGGAGGATGCCAGGCTTTCGGACACAGGCATTGTCGTCTTTGACGAGTTCCATGAGCGGAACTTGATGAGCGACGTTGCCCTGGCATTGGTCAAGCGCCTGCAGGCCACCGAGCGGCCCGATTTAAAACTGGCGGTCATGTCTGCAACGCTTGAGGCCAAGCCGGTGGCGCGTTACCTTGCCCTTTGCCCGGACGGGACGGCGGCGCCCGTCCTTTACTCTGAAGGCGAAAGTTTTCCGGTCGAGGTGCGCTACCTCGATCAGCCCGATGAAAGGCCGGTGTCCGAACAGGCCGCCGATGTGGTCGAGCAGCTCCTCAAGTCGGGCGAGCCGGGAGACATCCTGGTGTTCATGCCCGGGATGGGGGAAATCAACGCGACTATTGGCGCGCTGCGCGCCATTCGGGCCGGGGAGCCCCTGGCCCTCATTCCACTGCATGGGGAACTGCCCCCGGAGCAGCAGGACCTGGCCTTTGCCCCCAACCCGTTGCGCAAGGTGGTCGTGGCCACGAACGTGGCCGAAACCTCCGTGACGATCCCGGGCATCCGGCATGTCGTGGACAGCGGACTGGCGCGCGTGGCCCGCTACGAAGCCGAGCGCGGCCTGAGCACTCTGTTCGTCGAGCCGATCAGCCGCGCTTCTGCCGAGCAGCGAAAAGGCCGGGCCGGGCGCACTGGGCCCGGAACCTGCCACCGCCTCTGGACTGAGAGCGGCCAATTGAACCGCCCCGAACGGAACACGCCGGAGATCCGCCGCAGCGACCTTGCCGAGGTGGTCCTGCTGCTGCATTCGCTGGGCATCCGGCAGGCGGCCCAGTTCGACTGGCTGGACAAGCCCGACCCGCAAGCCGTCGAACGCGCCGAACATCTCCTTCAAACATTGGGCGCGCTCAGGGGCCCAGCCCCGCAGGGCGGCGCAGCCGCCGCTCAAAGGTCGGACACGTCAGATTCGTCAGACACGTCAGATAGCCCAGAACAGGCCAAGGAATCCGACCTGACTCCGACAGGCCGTCAAATGCTCAAGCTGCCCATGCATCCGCGTTATTCGCGAATGCTGGTCGAGGCAGCCCGGCTCGGGTGTGTGCCGGCGGCAGCCCTCTGTGCCGCTCTGGTCAGCGGGCGCGATTTACTGATGCGCCTGGGACGCACCGACCAGCACATCAAGGAGGCCAGGGAACTCTTTGAAGCCAGCCAAGCCTCCGACTTTTACACGCTCATGCGCGCTTATGAGTTTGCAAAGAAAAACCACTTCACCCTCGAAACCTGCCGCCGCTACGGCATCCACGCCCAGACGGCGTCCCAGGTCAAGCAGACCTTCGAGCAGATCCTCCAGCTTGCCCGGCCCCAGGATTGGGCCGGTCGGAGCGCGGACAGCCCGCCCTCGGAGGATGCCCTGCCCCGGTGCATCATGACGGGATTTATCGATCAACTGTGTGTTCGCCGCGACCAGGGGACCCTCGAGTGCGACTTGACGGAGGGCCGGCACGGCACGTTGATGCGGGAGAGCGTGGTGCAAAGCGCCCCCCTGTTTGTGGCGGCGAGCATTCGCGAGGTCGCCGGCCGCGGCGAGGAGAACCTGACGTTGCTCGGCCTGGCCAGCGCCGTAAAACGGGAGTGGATACAGGAGACATTCCCCGAGCAGCTCACCACCAAGGTCGAGCATCTCTATGACCGCACTCACAAACGGGTGGCCGCCGTCAAACTCCTCCGCTTTGGCGACCTGGTCATTGGCCATGAACATCAGCCCCAGACAGACCCGGGGCCTCCGGCCTGTGCCTGGCCCAGGCGCATCTGAAAGGTTGCTTCGAGCTGCCGCTATTCAACCACGAAATCAAGCAGCTCATCGCCCGCGCGAACCTCGTCGCAGCCGTCATGCCCGAACTCGAATTCCCGCCTTTTGACCCGCCTGCGCTGTGCGCCTGCCTTGGCCGCGCCTTCGCTGGATTGACCCTCGCCAAAGAGGCCCAAGCCGCGCCCCTGCGCGAGACCTTCGTCCAACATCTCGGGCGGGACCGCTTGGCGTGGCTCGACGAACTGGCGCCGGGGACCCTCCCCTGGCCGGACGGCAGGAAATTGAAGCTGCTCTACCCGGAACATGCGCAGGACCGCGATGGACGCCCCGCCTCGCCGGAACTCCAGGTCAAACTCCACGAGTGCTTCTCCCTCGCAGAACACCCGCGCCTCTGCGAAGAGCGGCTGCCGGTAAAACTCTGGCTTTGCGCTCCCGATGGCAAACGCCTGGAATCGACCCTGAATTGGCCGGCGTTCAAGACCGGCCGTTACCCGGCCCTCAGGCAGATGCTCCAGAAGAAGTATCCCGGGGTCGCGTGGGGATGACGGAGGCCGGAGCGGGCAGTGCGGAATGAGAACCGCCGAATAGGCGGAGCACGCGGAATAGGCCGAAAACTCGGGTGCGGGGCGGAGGGATTGAAAATCTTCAATTGCAAATTTGCAATCAGATTCGGGCCGGAGGACGGGACCGGGACCTTCAGCCCGGACCTGGGTCTGGACACCGCCGCCAGGAGGGCGCAGTTGGGCAAGGGGCCGGTGGGAGCGCCTTCGCGCATCCTCTCCTGGATGCTCAGAAACCGGCAACCCTTGCCGCTTGACACCCTCGTCCCCGTCTGCGCGTCGAGTGGTTTTGCAGCCAGAACACGTCCGGGCTGTTGGGAGTACTCGCGATCGTCATCGTGGGCCGGTGGATGAATGCGACGTGACAAAATGGATTGAACCCGGCGACAACAACATCGAGGTCACCGTCATCGGCACCCTCAAAGACACCCTCGGCCCGCACCACGGCAACCCTCCGCCCGGGGCCGCCGGGCCCAGCAGTTTCCAGCACGCCCCGAACCCAGGCCCGCCCGCCGGTGACCGTTACTCGGCCGTGCCCTACGGCCTGGCTGAGCCGTATGTGTTGAAACACATCGCCAAGCCCGGCCTGGCCGCCGCCCGATAGGCCGTATGACGAAAAAAGCTCACGGCTCGGCTGAAGCTTTTCGCGTGGTCCGTTTCAATTGACGGTTCCCGCGCGGAATTTTGGCGGCAAACTTGCCCTGGGATCCGGCTTCACAGCGGCGAATGTCCTCGCCGATAGCGCAAACATCATAGTTGAAACGCTTCGCATAATCTGCGCGATGGCGGTGGATTTCCTGAACAATTGGATCTTTCATAATTCAGGACGAACTGCGACGTGAACAACTGGAAAGCACGCCGCCGCAGCCGCCACCATGTTTTCGTGGCGGCTTGTTGCCCGGAGGTTAAGGGGTCCCGCGAAGGCCGTGCAGCCAAATAGCTTGGAATCGTTGTTTCCACATACAGGCTGGGCTTCATTTTTCCATGCCTCCACCCGTCAGCGCATCACGCACGGTCCCACTCGGCGGGAGCCTCGTGTTGCCAGACGCTGCTGTCCAACTTAAGCCGACGAAGGGCGCCGACGGACGCTTCGACTGCCTGCCAGTCGGTACGATGGCGCGCCTCCGGCAGCAATGTGATCAAGGTGCGCTCCCGCTCCAGCAGTTTGGTGCCTTCCGTCGGGACGGCTTTGCCCTCCGCCATGTCGGCCTCGATCGCCACGTATGTCATGCGCGAATAAAATGCCCCGCAAGCCGGTTTAAATCAAGCGCGGATGCCGCTCGGCGGGAAGTACACGCCCGAGGCCGAAACGGCATTGACCGCACCGTTGCAGTCGCAGCCAGGGCGAAGCGATGGATTGAGGGCCGCGACGGGCCATCAATCGCTGGGGGCCGCTCTGTACATCGCACAGTTGCACACATGTACGCGATGAGCCTTGACTGCTCGCTGGATTCCCTTAGATAGATGGACATGGAACCAGAAGACATTGACGCGAATGGGGCCCAGTGGTACGAAGCGGCTTTGCGGGGCGCGACCTCCCGCCGTCCATTCACCCTGCGGAACCTGCACATTAAGGACCACGCAAGCCGGATGAATGAACTCCTGGCCCACGGTTACTCACTCCAAGCCCATTTTCAATCATCCGGTCTTGGAATCGGGAAGTTTACCCTTCGTGCAAAAGGCCCGCCCCCCTTTACCGCTGAGTTCGACTGCGCGAACATGCCACCGTGAGGTTGAAAGAGAGACCTGCGTTGTAAAACCTTATGGGCAGAAGAGATTCGTGGGACAAAATCAACCGCCAGAGCAAGGTTCTCAAAGCGGACTACCGGGAGGAGCTCCGAGAAACGCCGCGAGGGGCCTCGCATGACATCAACATCGAGAGCCTCCTGAGGCGCGCATGGCGAGCACGGAGAGGCGTTCAGAAGGAGATTGATACGCTCGTGGGGAGTGCGCATTGGTATGGGCCAAACAGGAGGATGCCGATTTCCTTGACTCCTGGCACTGCGTTCGCGATAGACCAACGTGGCTTGGGGGGTGCGCGAAGGAGGATAGTGATTTCCTCGCCACTTTCTGAGTGGCTGGTGT
>CAVQND010000048.1:0-228996 GCA_963713735.1 uncultured bacterium | reverse complement strand
CGCTAAAGAGCCTATGCCACTGGACCTTTCCATCCTCGAAAAGCTTGAAATCGCTCACCGCCTCGTCGCCGAAGCGCTGGGCCGAGCGCCTCAACTCTGCGACTGCCGCCTCGATCAGGCTATGCTGGTCTTGGAGCTATCCATCAAACGCGCCCGGCGTTCGCCACAAATGCGTCTGCGCCTGCCACCGGACCGCCGCGAAGAGGCCTTCCTGTTCTGAGCCCCATCCCTTCGCCAAAACGGCCTCTCGCCCCGCCGCAGGGGTGTGCCGCGCAGCATCCGCCTCTCCGCCCCTTACCCAAGCCACCAGCTTCCTCGACTATCTTGATACGCCTTTGTCGAACCTCCTTGATTATCAAGATACTTTTCTCCCAGAAAAGCGTGAAGCGGAACACCATTAAACCACGACCGGGACCGTCGCTCCATCCCCTCAACCGCCACTGCCGCCACCGCATCCACCTGCACCTGGACCTGGACTGCCGCCGCCCCTTCATCTACCTGGACCTCGACCTGGGGCTGCTCAAGAGGACTGGTGCCGGGGCAGACATCAGGAGAAGCCCAGATGGAGCCAGCGGTAGTTGAAGCTGAGGACATGGGGGCAGGAGATTGATAAGCCGCAATGATTTCCCTCGCAATCCCTTGCCGAGAGGTCTAAAACGATAAGCGTCGTAAAAGTTTGTGTAGTTCCCGAGGACTATGCTGCCCTATGCCGGGGAGGCTTGAGACCTGCCGGTGTTGATATGGACACGCTGCTTCTCGAGGGAATGAGAACGATTATGAAGACAACTAATGCAGTATTGGGACTTCTGGCTATTAGCTTGGGTCTGGTGGGCCGGGGTCTCTGTCTCATGGGCTATGTCGTTGCTGTTGCTGTTGGCAGTGCCGTCCGTGGCCCAAGCACAATCCGATTACTCAACCAATAACGGCACTATTACCGTTGCTGGATACTCCGGGCCTGGCGGCGCGGTTGTCATCCCCAGCAAGGTTCCAGACACGATCACTGGCCTGCCGGTCACCGGTATCGGGGACAACGCCTTCTCTGGCAGCAGCCTTACCTCTGTCGCCATCCCCAACAGCGTCACCAGCATCGGGAGCACGGCGTTCGCTGGGTGTTCCAACCTGAGCATCATTACGATGGGCAACGGCGTCACTAACATCGGGGTAGAGGCATTCGACTATTGCACCAGCCTAGCCAGCGTCACGATTCCCAACAGCGTCACCAGCATCGGGGGTGTGCCATTTGCGAATTGCACCAACCTGACCAGCGTTTATTTCGGCGGTGATGCGCCAAGTGGTGATTCGTCCGTATTTGCCTATGAGACAACGAGGCAACGGTCTATTACTTGCCAGGCACCAGCGGCTGGGGTCCGAACGTTTGGCGGTCGCCCGACAATATCGAGCAACACAACACCTCACGCTGCGACGGCCATCGTGGTCGTGACGAATGACTTCGTGGTTGGAGCCACCATGACGGATGGCGGTTATGGCTACACGAACACTCCTAGCGTGAGGATCATTGGTGGTGGAGGCAGCGGAGCAGAGGTCGTGGCTGTGGTCAGCAATGGGGTAGTCATTGCGCTCAACATTCTGGATGCGGGTCACGGATACGCCAACACACCGGTTATGGTCATAGCGCCACCATTCATTTCGCAGCCAACGATGGGCCTCGTGTCGCTCACACCACTGCTTCCCGTAGTTGGCGGATCAATGGCTCAGCTCATGCAACTTGGGTTTGGCGGTCTTTCACCATACGACAACTATCAATTGGAATTCACTCCAATCGCCGGAGGGATTTGGACCAACTTCGCCATGCCATTTGTTCCAACATCGAACCTAAGCACTCAGGAAGTGGTTGTCACAGGTAACGCAGGGTTCTTTCGGGTGAAATACGTGCCTTGATGCCGCCGCTATGCCCATGTTTGATGCTGACGCCTGGCCCCTTCACAGAAACATCCGGCAAGACTCTGAGAACAATGAGCACGCCCACGAACCAACTGCTCATAGTTAAAGGCCATATTAACATGCTGCTTCTCGACAGAATCGAAACACTCATGACGAAAGCAAAAGCACTATTTGGACTTCCACCAGGAAGAGATTCTTCAGGATGAGGGCACAGCGAAACTGGTAAATCAACCTGCCGCGTCCAAGAGCACATCTCTATCAATCGCATGAACCCTTCATCTCACCAAAAGAGCAGCGGAGGGGCACAAAGAGGCGCAGCCCCAACACCGTTGACCGTAGGAACAACGACGCCCGGCCTGAAACATCTCCCTCCGGACTCCCCACACAATTTCTCCACACTGGGCAGAGATTTCCCGGTGGCTGCGGCACTTCTCAACACCCAGCATCCGAATATGCCGGACTGGCCGAAATTCTTTCTAGTGTGTCAGGCCCTAGAACTCTACCTGAAGGCTTTTCTAAGGTCTAGAGGGCTTTCTGCGCAGGATCTCAAAACGCCTAAGACATTTGGCCACGACCTCACACTCGGCTTCAACAAGGTTATGGAATTGCGATTAGACCAGACTTTGGATTTTGCTGACGAACCTGGAAACTCTATTACACTGATCAACCAACCATACAAAGAGCGCGATTTCCAATACGTGCGTTCAGGGTCATGGGACTTACCTCCTATGGGTTCGCTTATCTCGCTGGCAGAGAGAGCCGCTCGCCAACTGCATTATTGACCGGCTGGACCACGGACATTGAGAACAACACTCACATATACGTTCACCTATCGGTATAGCGATAGCTACTTGCAGGATACTTAGGCATATCGAGAGAGCACCGTCGCAACACTATGTTCTTTAAGAAAAAGGTTTCAGTTGAGGATTATTGCGCGAAGAACCTAACGCCGCTTCTTTCCACAGAGCATGAGGCAACGTGGGAAGATATTAGACGAGCGTGCAATAATACAGCATTGAGTGCCGTCCCTGCTCAGCTCTATTACGATCATCTGAGAGCAGTCTTTGTCAGCGGGCGGTCAAAACCAGCCACCAGTGGGCGAATCAAAACCAGCCATTTTGAGGTGAGGTAAATCGTTGCGGTCAGGGTCAGTTTGATGACCCTGCCCGGCGATGAACCAACTCAAAATGGACATACAGCAAACGATTAGCAGGTTGACCCGCAGTAGCTGGTCACAGCGCAGGATAGCTCGGGAATTGGGGATCGACCGTGAGACGGTGGCTCGATACCGTCGATTGGCTCGCCAGGTGGGGGGACCAAACCCGGCCATTCCGCCCGCCGGGTCCGAACCGGTCGAAGGGGCAAAATCAGCCACTGCGCCCCTCGGCTCGAAGGTAACGACGGCGCCGAGCAACCCTCCAGCCCAGCCGGCAAACCCGGCCATTCCGCCCGCCGGGTCCGAACCGGCCGAAGGGGCAAAATCAGCCACTGTGCCCCTCGGCTCGGAGGTGACGGCGTCACCGAGCAACCCTCCAGGCCAGCCGGCAAACCCGGCCATTGCGCCCGCCGGGTCCGGACCGGCCGAAGGGGCAAAACCAGCCACTCTGCCCCTCGGCTCGGAGGTGACGGCGTCACCGAGCAACCCTCCAGCCCAGCCGGCAAACCCGGCCGCTCCGCTCGCCGGGTCCGGACGGGCCGAAGGGGCAAAACCAGCCATTGTGCCACCCAGCTCGGAGGTGATGACGGCGCCGAGCAACCCTCCAGCTCAGCCGCCAAAACCAGCCATTTCGCCCGCCGGGTCCAAGCCCGGCCGAGTCAGTCACTGCGAGCCGTTTGTGAACTTCATCAAAGACGGTTTGGACGCCAACTTGTCCGCTCAGCGGATTTACCAGGACTTGGTGAGCGAGCACCGGTTCGCCGGCAGCTACGATTCGGTGAAGCGCTTTGTGCGGCAGTTGGACGCGGTCAATCCGCTGCCCTTCCGGCGGATGGAGACCGAGCCGGGACAAGAGGCGCAGGTTGATTTTGGCCAAGGGGCTTGGGTGGTCCAGGACGGGCACCGGCGCCGTCCCCATGTCTTGCGCGTGGTTTTGAGTCACTCGCGCAAGGGTTACACCGAGGCCTTTTGGCGGCAGACTACCGAGAACTTCGTCCGGGGGTTGGAGAATGCCCTGAGGCATTTTGGCGGGGTGGTCGCGACCTTGGTCATCGACAATCTGCGGGCGGCCGTCAAGAAGGTTGATTGGTTTGAGCCCGAGCTCAATCCCAAGGTGGTGTCGTTCTGCGAACATTATGGCACCGTGATCCTGCCGACCAAGCCGGCGATGCCTCGCCACAAAGGCAAGATCGAGGCCGGGATCAAATACGTTCAGGAAAACGGGTTGGCCGGCAAGCAGTTCGAGAGCCTGGGCGCCCAGAACCTGCATTTAGCGCACTGGGAAGAAACGGTGGCCGACACCCGCATTCACGGCACCACGCGCCAGCAAGTGCGCGCGCATTTCCTGAGCGTCGAAAAGCCCAAGCTCTTGCCGCTGCCCCTGAGCCTGTTTCCGGCCTTCAACGAAGCGCCGCGTAAAATCCACCGCGATGGCTACGCCGAAGTGGACAAGGCTTATTACTCGGTGCCCCCGGAGTATGTGCGGCGGAAAGTCTGGGCGCGGGTGGGACGCCAAAATGGTGCGTCTGTTCAATGAACGCATGGAGGCTATCGCCGTGCATGTGCGGCAAGAACCCGGAAGATTCAGAACCGATCCGGCCCACATTCACGATCATAAACGCACCCTCATCGAACGGGGCGCCGAGTGGATCCTGGACCGCTGCCGGCTGCTGGGCTGGGGGCGGAGACTTGGGCCGAAAGTCTTTACCAGCAGCGCGGCCCTGAAAGCCTGCGCGTCTTGCAGGGGTCCTGGCCCTGGCCGAGAAACACCCCACCCCGCAACTCGACCACGCTTGCCAGTTGGCCCTGACGCATGGCGCGTGGCATTTGCGCGATTTGCGGGAACTCCTGGCCCGACCCGTGGCTCAGGAACAGTTCGCGTTTATCGAGACTCACCCGCTCATCCGCGACCTGAGCACCTATGACAATTTGGTGCCGGTCTGTTTCAGCCCGGCCTCCCAAAGCAACCCCAACCCACAATCCAATACTGATGAGCATTCCTAACCTGGAAACCACCCTCAAACAACTGCGCCTCTCCGGCCTGGCGGGCACCTTGAGCCTGCGCTTGCAGGAGGCCGCCGCCAACCGCCTGGCCCATGAAGAGTTCCTGGAGATCCTGCTCCAGGACGAACTCAACGTGCGCAAAGAACGGCTGCTCAGCCGCCGCACCAAAGCGGCGGACTTCCATCGCCTCAAAACGCTGCAGGATTTTGACTGGCGCTTCAACCCCGGCATCCCGCGCAAACAGATCTACGATCTGGCCGCCGGCCAGTTTATCCGCCAGGCCGCCGACCTTTTATTTATTGGCCCGCCAGGAGTCGGCAAAACCCACCTCGCTCAGGCCTTGGGCTACGAGGCCATCAAGCTCAACTTTCAGGTCCTCTACCGCTCCATCTTCGACCTGGTGCGCGACTTCCTGAGGGACGAGGCCTTCAACCAACAGGACCGCGTTCTGCGCCGCTATCTCAAGCCCGACCTTTTGATCGTGGACGACATGGGACTCAAAGCCCTGCCCAAACACTCCGGCGAATACCTCCTGGAAGTGGTCATGCGCCGCTACGAGAACCGCTCCACCATCATGACCAGCAACCGCCCCATCCAGGACTGGGGCAAGCTCCTGGGTGACGTGCCCGCCGCCAGCGCCATCCTGGACCGCTTCCTCCACCACGCGCAGACCATCGCCATCACCGGCCGCAGCTACCGCCTCAAAGATCAGAGCGCCGTCAAAGAAGAAAAACCACACACCAAAGCCGCGGAGGAACCCTCCCATGACTGAACCCGTTGGAAGCGCGGAAAAGCTCTCGGCGCGGCCTCTGGAGGCAATGGCCCGGGGGCTGGGGCAAGGATGTCGTCCGTCCGCCTTCAGCCCTGGGAAGCTCAAGGCCCCATGCGCGGCGCTTTGAAAGCATGGACTTCGGAGATCCGTGGCGCGCCTATTTGTGCGGGCGAGGCGAGTCCGTTACGCGTGGCGACCGGCGGGAACGCGAACTGGAGGTTCGGAGTCCGTTCCCGCCGCTCGCCCGCCCGCACAAATAGACGGCGCGATTACGCCAGGAGACTTCGGAAAACACCTGGCGCCCCACGGGTCTCCGCGGGTCAGCAGAACCTCGCAGACCATAGCCGAGCAGAAAATCCCGTTTTCATCTTGAACCAAACCGAATAACTGATATGAAGTTCTCGCCTCAGAGTGGCTGGTTTTGAATCGCCCATAGGTGGCTGGTTTTGAACCGCCCGGTGACACAGTCTTCATCAATCTCCTGTTGATTGCGGTGGCTAAGCGTTGCAGTATGGACACGTCCTTGAACGCTCACCTCTTCGTCACGATGTATCCGAAGGAGGCCAACCGTTCCAGCATTAACGAGATTTCACATCCATATAGTGAAGCGTTTGCATCCTCGAATGAAGACGGGGTTGCGGGCATGATTGCACATTTCTCCACTGTGTTGACCGGAGCCAGATTAGAGCAAGCGGCGACGATGCGACTATACTGACCAGTAAATAGGATTTGACACACTAGATGGAGCCGTGCTATGCTCACTCCGTCATGGCAAAGATCGATAATCGTTCCTTAGACCACAAGGTCTTGGAGCACATGCGGATGCTCGCCACCGACCGAGTCTTGGCTGGCGAGAGGCCCAGTGTTGTGGCGAAGTCGTTCGGAATCTATCGGACTTCCATCTATAAGTGGCTGCGCGCGCGTAGGAAGCGTGGACGCGAAGCTTTGCGGAGCACGACTGCTAAAGGGCCGGCGCCCAAGCTAACGGAAGGCCAAAAGCGGCGGGTTAGGCGTTGGATCGTCGGCAAGGACCCACGCCAATACGGATTTGATTTCGGATTATGGACCCGAAGCATTGTCGCCACGATGATCCAGGATAGGTTTAAACTGGACAGTGAAACGTTCTCGCCTCGCCAGAGCGGTTCAGGCGGTCTGTTTATCTTTGGCTTGAGCCACCTGGAGGGCTAATCCAATCCACTGTTCCGTAAGCCGCCGAAACTGTTTGTAATTGGCCAGCTCAGTCCGCACCTGGCGGAGGATTGCTCGGCGGATGAACTGGGAGGTCTTTTTTCCGCGATAGACGTAGTTGAGCTGGTAATAGGGGCCGTGTCGGCGGGGATGTTTGGGGTCCTTGCACCGGCAGCCGGATTTGCCGCAGACATTGTATTGGCGGGAGAGGCTGCCCGGGCGCATCGCTCCGTGCTTTTGGAGTTGGGCTTTAATTTGGGCGATTTGAGCTTCCAGTTTCTTAACCGTTTGAGTAGTCTTCATATCCGATAGCATAAATATACTATCGGATATGCGCAACCTCTGTTTTCGCCCCGCCTTTCCCAAACGCTCGCACCTCCTGTGGCTGGCCTGGCTGCGCGCCCTCCGCCCCCTCCGCCCAGCCTGCTCCCGCACCACCACCTTCCTGTGGCTGGTGGTTGTCCTGGCGGCTTTGTGCCTGCGCCCCGACTTGGCCGGCGTGACCAGCCTGATCCGCAGCCTCGGCCTCTCCGACGCCAGTTATTACTGCCTGCTGCACTTCTTCCATTCTCCTGCGCTGGACCTGGACCGTTTGACCCAATTGTGGCGGCAGACCCTCCAGCACTTGTTCCGCCGCTGCCTGGTGCGGGTCAACGGCCGCCCGGTCGTGCTGGCCGATGGCCTCAAGCGCCCCAAGGAAGGCCGCAAAATGCCGGGGGTCAAAAGCCTGCACCAGGAATCCCGCTGCAATGCCAAGGCTTCCTTCATCATGGGGCACTCCTTGCAGGCCGTCGCCTTGCTGGTGCAGGTGGCCGGGGTTTGTCTGGCCGTGCCGGTGGCGGCTCGCATCCACGAAGGCATCGTCTGGAGCGCCCGTGACCGGCGCACGCTGTTGGACAAGCTCAGCGCCTTGCTGCTCGGATTGCATTGGAACGGCCCTTTGACCGTCGTGGCCGACGCCTATTACGCCGCCGCCAAATTCGCCCGCTCGCTACTGGCCGAGGGTCACCACCTGGTCACGCGCGTGCGCTCCAACGCCGTCGCTTATTTCCCGCCTTCCCCACGGCGTTCCCGCAAGCCGCGCCGCGGGCGACGCCGTGCCTATGGCCACAAGACTCCCCTCCAGGATTGGTTTCGCTACCGCGCGCAATTCCTCAAAGCCCCCAGCCCGGTCTATGGGGAATCCGGCGTCAGCCTCCGCTATCTGAGCCACGACCTGCTGTGGCGCCCTTTGGGTCAGTTGGTGCGCTTTGTTTGGGTGAGCCACCCGACTCGCGGGAACTTGATCCTCCTCTGCACCGACTTGACCTTGGCCCCGCTGGAGATTATTCGCCTTTACGGCTGGCGCTTCAAGATTGAGGTCAGCTTCAAGCAGGCCATTCACACCGTCGGGGCCTACGCGTATCACTTCTGGATGCAGGACATGAATCCCCTCCACCGCGGCAGCGGCAAGCAATATGTGCAGCGCAAGTCCGAGCTTTACCGGGAGCACGTCCGCCGCAAGCTCGCCGCCTACGAACGGCACATTCAGTTGGGCCTCATCGCCCAGGGACTGCTCCAATATCTGGCGCTGAGTTTCCGGCGCGTGGCCTGGTTCAATTTCCACTCCTACATCCGCACCGTATCCCCGCAAAAACCGCCCTCCGAGTGGGTCGTCTCGCAGGCCCTCCGTCACACCTGGCCGGATTTTCTCTGTGGTTTACCCCAAAACGCCATCCTCAAGAAATTCCTTGCCACTAAAATCAGTCCAGCCCGCTGCGGCTATCTTGACGCCTTTGATCTGGACATCGCTGCATGAACGTTTCACTGTCCAGTTTAAAGTCTCGCTGACTCTTCCCTCGATAGGTCGTTCTGCTGACTTCGCTGGACATAACGCCCCAGAAGCCACTGCGCCGAGCCTACGAACGAAATGAAGCGGAGATCAGCCAGTGGAAGCAGGAGAAGTATCCGGAGTTGAGGAAACGGGCTAAACAGAGGGGTGCGGACATCTTCTTTCTCGATGAAGTGGGCGTGCGATCTGATAGCCCGCTGGGGCGGAGTTACGGACTGAAAGGCAAAACACCGGTGGTGAAAACCTCTGGGCAGCGCCAGCAGATTAACGCGATCAGTGCGGTGAATGCCAAGGGAGCCTTCTGGTACAAGGTCTACGGCGGCACGTTGAGGGCCGTATTGTTCATTGTGATGCTCAAAGACCTTATGAAAGGGCGCAAGAAGCCGGTAATGTTGGTCGTGGACGGATTGCCCGCGCACAAGGCTAAGTCGGTTGCCAAATATGTACAGTCCACCAAAGGCCGCTTAGAGCTGCATTTCCTACCACCCTATGCTCCAGATTTGAACCCTGACGAATTCGCCTGGAGCCATTTAAAGCAGAACGGCACGAGTAAGAAGCCCTTGCGCAAGAATGAAGCGCTTCGACAGCGCGTCGAGCAAGACTTAGCTGAGATCAAGCAGGATCGGAGCCTGGTCCGGTCTTTTTTTATGGCTCCAAGTGTGTCTTATGCTATTTACTGATGAGTATGTGGGGTTTCACGCTGTCCTAGAGCTATACTTCAAAGATGTCAGGTCCATCAAACTGGTTTCCTCAATGAGCTGGCAAAAGAGGGGAGAGGCGTTCACATCGTCTGGCGATTAAGTTAGAGCGTATCCCCATCAGCGAGGTTCTTGCGCACGATAAGAAAGGTTACAAACCCCGAAGAGCTTTGAGGCATGATGCACAGCCCGCTTCTCAAGCTCTGAATTGTGCTGAATGTCGGCGAGGAAACGACGAACACCGTCCTCGAAAGCAGCAGACAGGAAATCGGCATCTACCGGCAGCTTACCCTTCGCTATTTCCCGCTTCAGCACAGAATCAAGTGCCCGGCTCATCGCCGTTGTGGGAGCGTTCACACGGTAATACGAGAGCCGACGCACGTTCGCTTGGCGTGAGACCTTGGAAAATGGACTATGGGTGTGAAGCAAACCACAGCGAGCACCCCAAAGCTCTTCAGAGGTGATGTTAAGCTGCGAAGGCCCTATCATGTAATCCTCTGCCCACTTCTTGAAGTGACGGCCGTTAGTGTCAAGTTCCGTTTCCGGGCGTGCCAGCGAAGCAAAGACATCAATCGCACTATACAACAAGACTAGGGCGGGCAGGGTGTGTTGTGCATCGAGTAAAATCTGGATGGAGATAGCGAAGTCGTTGAAGCGTGCAGCTATGGCTCGGCTTGGAGTTGGGTGTTTCATAAGCGGCTAGAGTTGGGATTGGGTCCACGTTGTTTGGACGCATCTGTCTATTAAACTGGACGACCTGAGACGGCCAGATGACGCTGCTTGAGCTTCCCGCACCAGCTCTTTGGATTGCCTGGGCTTGGTGGCCATGCGCGCAGATTATTCGATTCGGCCGAGCAGGTCAACAACGTGAACCAGCGCGGCCCCGATAGCCGATGAACAGGAGGAGGCCCGAAATGGCGTCTAGCTCCCGGTCAAACCCTGGAACCGTAAAGATGGCGGCCCTCTATCGTGATTTTGCCCTTTCCCAGCGGCAGGATGGTCCAGGTTGAATTTGAGCCCAGCGCCGCCATGATGAGGTGGTCGAGATGGTTCAAACGCCAGGGAGAAGGCAAGGTGGAGCAAGTTTAGGCCATCGGACGGCAGGGATGATGTCTCAAGGAGAGGGCTGACGGTTGAATGGGGCTTCGGCAGAGGTTGGATTGGTCGTGGGGAGAATTACGCTTTTCCATGCTTGACGAGGCTTCAGTGCTCAACCAACATCCGGCGAAACGCCTATGAAAATGAATCGCACAATTGGATTTAGTCGGTTGGGGTTCTGGTTAGCCCCGGTTCCTGCGTCATTGCAGCTCTTTTTTGCTCCGCAATGCCACGCAGGAGGGGTGACGATTATTACACACGGCTTCGATAGTGACGCAAACGGGTGGGTTGCTGCCATGGCTGAAGCGATTCCCGATTATCCTTCATTTGTAGGGACAGACTTCTCGATTTACAAAATCACTCTTACAACCGACGGCAGCGGTTACTCCTATGAATGCACACTCACCAACGGGACTTCGGCCTTAGAGTGGCAAGTGTTGGAGGAGGAGTTGATTAGAGGGAACGGCGTTGGTCGTGACAGGCCAGTTTTTCTCTGGTGGCGTTGATGCTGTCCTTCCAACGAGGTTTACGGCCGATTTCGATGAGTATATCCGCTCCCATATATGCCTGGATAGCTCGACGCAGGCGTTCCTTATGATACATCCTCGTCGAGGTGTTCAAGTGGCGTCCGCGGGCAAGGGTGGCCAGAGGAGCGCCTTCAATTAGGCGCTGGATTATGGCCACCTCCCGCTTTGTCGGACCACAGAGGAACTCAGTCCATTCAATACGACGGCAGGCTCGGGTTGCTGGGTCCTCCTGGCCACTCGACAGAACATCATCGAGCAGAAGGGGCTCCCCGTTGAATTCGTCATCACTGCCGGCAACTTCATCCGTAACTGTTCAGGTGTGGTGTCTTGGGCGCACGGGACGCAGGTTCCCCCTCACCCTTGCCCTCTCCCCAGGGAGAGGGAACAGCAGGGGACGGTCTTCGAGATTTCGGACCACTTTCGCTACGCCAACTGACTGCGGGTAATTCCCCCTCTCCTCTGGGGAGAGGGCCGGGAGGGGAAACGGGCTGCCCAACAAAACCGGTTCCCAAAGACCGGTCCGGCCCCCACCTGAACAGTTACCAACAACCGCCATACGCTACGCCCCTATATCCTGTCTAAATTCCTCCAGGTCGTAATTCAAGAAAATCCCGCGCCGGCGGAAAAACTCCTCACCCGTCCAGTGATTCAGCCCCAGCAGCTCAAACGCCCGTCCCCGAGAGATCAACCCTTCGGTGTGTGCGCCGATGACAATCCCCTCCAAAACACTGCGAGCCCGCCGGTTCGGGTCTCGCGGCAGGAACTGCGCAATTGACTCAGGGATTTCCACAGTCATACGATTCTATTAGGTGCAACCAGTTTTCCGGCAAGCTCAAATCCTCGAGGAGATTTTGGCGGGGCGCATCTTGTCAGTACCACCATGCGAGCCACGAGGTCAGGGAGAGTGCCCGCCGCCCAGGAATTCATCCCGGAGGGATGACAGATGGTAGCCGGGGGTCGAAGCGTCGCGAGACCCCCGGTTCTGGCCCTCCACCTGTAGGCCCGGTGCCCTCACCGGGCGGCTCACCGATTTTCCACGGGATCAGGAGTTCTGAGGCTCGTGATCCCGACGGTCAGTCCGGCGGGGGGCAGGTCGCCGCCCATTCCGCGTTAGGGATGAGACCGAGTTCGAGCTCCAATTGACCTCCTTGCAGGACTTCCTTCTGCCGAATCCACCAGCGGTCCAGGGGCTGGCCGTTGAGCCGGGCGGCTCGGATGAACCGGTTCTGCCGTGAGAAGTTCCGGGCCAGGATAGTGAAGGTCTTGCCGCCGTAGTGCCGCTCTGAGAGATGGAGCACGATTTTAGGGTAGAGCGGGCTGCCGATTTCATAGATCGGACTGACGCGGCAGCCGCCATCGGTTTGAAACAAGCCGAGGGAAGACATCACGAACCAGGCGCTCATCTGGCCCTGGTCTTCATCGCCCAGGTAAGCATCGGCCGGGTTATGGCCGTAGTAGGCCCCCAAAATTGCCCGCACCCACTCCTGGCTCATCCAGGGTTTTCCGGCCCAGTTGAACAGCCAGGCCGCGTGCATGGTCGGTTGGTTGCCCTGATTGATGGGGTAGTCGGCAAAACGTTCGCCCGCGGCGTTGAAGCGTGTGGGGGCGGACTTCTCGAAGGCCTCGGTGAGCCGGCTGATGAATCGGTCGCGTCCCAGGGCCTCGACCAGGCCCGGCACATCCTGCGGCACAAACCACGTGTATTGCCAGGCGTTGCCTTCCACGAAACCCGGCGTCCGATACGGATCAAAGGGAGCGACCCACTGGCCGTTGGCCTTGCGCGGCCGGGCAAACCCGGTCTCCGGATCGAAGGCGTTTCGCCAGCTCCGCGAACGTTTCAGGAACTGGTCCGCGATGTCCTTGCGTCCGAGCGCCAGGGCGAGTTGCGCGACGCACCAGTTGTCGTAGGCGTACTCGTAGGTGTTGGAACACCAGGCTTTGCGCCATTCGCCTTTGACCGGGCCTTGCACGACCGGCCCGTCCTCGGCGACGTAGCCATACTTGAGGTAGTTTTCGAGGTTCTCGTTGCCGACGGCGCCCCCGCCGGGATACAACTGCGGCAGGGTCGTTTGCATCTTTAGAGCCGCCTCGAGCACTTTCCTGGCGTCCAGGCCCTTGACCCCATGCTGGCAGGCCGCCACCATGAGGGGAATCTCATGCTCAGCCACCATCACACTGATATACTTCAACCCCCCCGGGCCTTTGGACAGCCAGCCGCATTTGTCATAGAGTTGGAGTTCGGATTTCGTCCACCGCGCGGACCACTCGGGGGCCAGCAGGTTCATCACTTGGTTCAGGTTCCAAAAGGTCGTCCACAACGCGTCGGAACCCAGCATCACGGCGTCCGGGTCATCGAGATGCTGGCGGCGCCCATCGGGAGCGATCCACTCCCCATTCACGTCGCTCCAGGTGTTGCGGCCGCTCAGGGCGCGGTAAAGGTTGGAATAGAACCGGGTTTTCTCGCGGGCATCGGAGGTCGTAATCTCCACGCGATCGAACAACTGGTTCCAGACACGGCGCTGGTTGGACACCACGGCTGCGAAGTCCCACCCGAAGGGCTGGGTCATCTCCTGCTCGAGGTTGAGCCGGGCGTTGGCCACGCTCACCAGGGAAATACCGGTGCGCACCAGGACCTTCTCGCCGGCGCCCGTCTTGAATTCTACGAATGCGCCGCAATGGCCCGATTCATTCAGGTCTTGGGCGTTGGTGACGACTCGGTCGCCTTGCCAGCCGCCCAGGCTGTCGAACGGGCGGTTGAATTGGGCCACGAAATGCAACTCGTAGCGCTGATCGCCGTTGTAGGGGAGGTCTGGCACATCGGTCCGGATGGTCCCCGAAATCTCGGCAGGGCCCGTGCGGTGGGCTTGGGCGCCGAGCACATGCATCTGGTATTCCGACGGAATCAGGAAATCGAAAAGCACCCGCGCCTGGTCGCTCGCCGGAAAAGTGTACCGCTGCAAACCGGCCCGCGTCGTCGCGCTCAACTCCGCGCGAATGCCGCTGTCCTTGAGGAGCACCTCATAAAAGCCGATGCCGCCTCGCTCGGTGGCCTTGTCGAAGCGGGAACTGTAGCCGGCCCCGTCGAGACCGGGTTTTGTGCGAAGCGGCCCGACCGTCGGCATCATGCCCAGCCCGGCCATGGTCCATTCGTGAATGTGACTGAAACGATCGATCGCCTCGATCGAATACTCATAGCCGGCGCACCAACCTTGGGTCTGGTTGTCCGGAGAGAGCTTCACCATGCTGAAGGGCATCCACGGTCCCGGGGCGATCATCCACCGCGAATGCGCTGTCCCCTTGAAGACGTCCACGTAATCGGCCGGCGTTGCCAGGGCCGAGGCCCGCAGGGCCAACCGGGTTTCCTCGAGCAACTGGCCGTCGGCGCTCAAGCGGACACGCGTCATTTCGCCGGGGGGCGAGGCCGGCGCGGGAAGTTCAAGAACGTGCAAGCCGGGTTCAATCTCCGGCTCCTGGGTTTGGCCGTGCTCCATTTCAACCTTAAGCTTTCCGCGTGAGCGCGCGCGGAACAATTCCACTCGAAGCGTGGCCGGTGTCTGTTTGCGGTCTGACACCGCATAAGCGGCGGTCGAAACGGAGCGAATAACGGTGCTCGCTGCCGGAGCCAGTCGGCACTCCGCCGGGGCCTCCAGACGCAGCGCGTCAAACATCAGCCAACCGCCGGCCGTAGAGCGCAGGGCGATTTCATTGTAGCCCAGGCGCAGCCTCGAGGCCGGAAACTCCACCCGCACCACCTGCGGTTTGGCGGAAGCCATGTTGCCGCGCAGAGAGTCCTCGCTGCCGCCCGGGCGCAGTTCCTGTTCAAACACCGCGCCATTGACCGTGACCCGCAGCCTGGGCGGGTGTTGGGGCGGTGTTTCTGCAACGTTGATGACAAGGGCGCATTGGCCCGTTGCCGCCGTTTGCGCCAGCACGAACCCCACCGGCAACGTGTTCATTTGATCCCATCGCCCATTGCCGCTGCTGCCGCCCCAGCCATCCAGTGGTCCGGGCAGAATGTAAGGCCAGCCGTTCTCCGGCCTGGACAGGCCAACGTAATAGGCCCGATCCGGACTGCCGAACCGTTGCAGAAAGGCCGTGTAGTTTGCGGGCGCCAGGACAAACTGAGCCGTGCCCTGGCCGGCCTGGCCAATCCGCCAAAGCGGTTCGAGCGATTCCGCCGCGTGGCCGGCCAAAGAGGCTGCCAACACCCCCAGAAGGGCGCCTGTCCCAAGAGCTCCGATTCCGGACCTTTGTCGCCACCTTTGTCGGAAAATGGCCGATTCGACAAAGGCTGCGACAAAGGTCGCGACGGAGTCTCCCGTTCGCCGGGCTTTTGGGACAGGCGGGTGGAGTGTGCCGGTGGTCATGTTGAACGCCATTCTGCGCGGCGCCGCGGAACGGGCGCAAGCTCAATGTTTCTTGGGGAACATCGCCACAGCGGGCCGGCAAAGGCCAAGGCACGGTTCAGGCCGCCGCTCTCTTGGTGTCTGTAATGCCGGAGTTCTTGCTTTGGCCGAACGCTCTGGACCGTCCCAAAGAGCATCAGTTGACCCAGCCTTACGTGAATCCCCGCTCGGCTTGCATTAGAACGCGCCGTCGCGTACACTCGGGACATGACAGCGGTGGAGATCATTGAAGAGATTAAGCGCCTGCCCCGTGCGGAACAGAACCGGGTCATTGATTTTGTCCGAAAGAGCCGAGAAACCCGGCCCCTCACGCCTGACGAGTTGGGCGAACTCGCAAAGGAGATGGTCGAAGCGAAAGACACGGGCAAAGCCGACCGTTTGCAGGCACAGATTGTGCGTGGTTTCTACGGCCGGCAACCCGATGCCTAAGATTCGCCGCGAGCAGCTCCCCGAACGCCTGCTTGTCCATCTCTTGGCGCGAGTGCGCCAACGAAGCATTTCTTGCGAGCAACTCATCCGGCTGGCGCGTTGGCTGGACACCGAACCCGAGGTTCCGGCGGGCAAGTGGTTCAAAAGATTCCCTGGCATTACAGAAAACCAGTCCCCTGTGAACCGCGCTGGCCACAACCCCGTTGGGGTTGAGGGCTCCTCCGTCGCCGCTACCCAGGGTTGTCCCTACGGTCCAACCCTGGGCTTTACTCCACAACCGCGTTGCGGTTGAAGTTTAGCGCGGTCCTGCTAAGAGACCTTGCACTCCGGTGTCTTATGATCGGAAGCTGATCGCGCGTCGGACCGCCGGCAACCCGGAATTGAACGGGGCGACGCATTATTGACTATGAAAACGACGACCTTTGCACCGCATTGCCCAGCCCTGCCGCATCGCCATGCCTCCATCCGGACGTGGTTGTGTGTTTGTGCCACCGCCCTGATGGCTTGGAGCGCCTCCGCCCAGGAGATCGGTTACCTCGAGACTTTCAGCCTGGCCGGCGACCGGGAAGCGGCGCTCAAGGAATTGGTGCCGGGAACGGACGACTACTTCTACTACCACGCCCTGCAGGCCCAGAACACCGGTCAGCGCGAACGTTTTCAGGAGGTCATCGACCGGTGGGTCCGAGAACGGAACGGCCGAGTGATGGACGGCGCCCGGGAATTGCTCAACCGCCAGGCCCTGCTCGACTACGCCAAGGACCCGCAGAAGACGTTAGCGTATCTGCGGGAGCAGTTGGACCTTCACTTCGACCACGCCCGCAAAACCGGCGAGCGCCGCAGCGATGCGCCTACGAAGTTCGACAACTCCCTCATCCGCGTCGAGGCGCTCCTCAAGCGCGCCCTCGCCCTGGAAAAAGGCAGCCTCGAGCGAATCGAAAACGCCGGGCTCGAGTTGGCCGCGGGGCAGCCGCTGACCGGAGACCAGCGCCGCAATCTGCTCGCGCGCCTGCAGCGGCCCGACTTCCCGGCCCTGGTGGACCTGGTCCTCGCCGACCTGAAGTACCGCGATAGCCGCGGTTTTGGCAGCCTCGACATCCACAAACGCCTGACCCTGGCGCAGATGGACGAGCTGCTGCGGAAGGAGCCCGGCCTGCGGAACCAGGTCGCCTTTTGCAACGATTACCTGGCCAAGCTGGCGCCCGAGAACGAGGTGGAACTGGAAACCGACCCTGCCGCCCTCGAGGCCTACCTCGAACGGGTCTGGGTGTTCGTCCAAACCCTCGAGCCCGTTCACAACTCCCTCAAGGCCCACGTCCTCTACCACCGTCTCCGCCACGACCAGCGGCAGGGCGTGTATAACCACGACCGCTTTCTGGATTACGTCAAGCTGCCGCGCAATGTGCCTTACTTGCGCGACGAGGTCCGCCAGCAGCTTCCCCGGGGCGATTACATGGCCCAGCTCGACCAGGGGTTTGGGCTGGTGTCCCTCCCGCCGATCGGCAACGAGGAACCGCTGGTCCGGGAATTCCTGTTGAACTTCCTCCGTGAGGCGGCCAATTACGATGAGTATCGCCCGTGGCTGCGCGACGATTTCCTCAAACGCCTGTTCGCCGAGTCGAAGCTCGTCAACGGCATCGGCGACCCCCAGCAGTGGGCGCCGCTGCTTTCCCCGGAGGAGTACCGGCGTCTCAAGGAGCGAGTAGATATCGAGTTCGCGCCCGACAACCCCGGCGTCATCGGCGCCGACGCGCCGGTGAAGCTCACCGCCTTGGTCAAGAACGTGCCCGCGCTCATCGTGAAGGTCTATGAAATCAACACCTTCAATTATTACCGCGAGACCGGCCAGCCGTTGAACCTGGCCCTCAACCTCGACGGACTGGTGGCCTCCTCCGAACGCCGCGTCCAGTACCAGGAGGCGCCCGAGCGCCGCGTCCCCCGCGCCTTCGAGTTCCCGGAACTCAAGGGCCGGGGCGCCTATGTGGTCGAACTCATCGGCAACGGCAAGAGCAGCCGCGCCCTCGTCCAGAAGGGGCGGCTGGGCCTGCTCGAGGAGGTCGACGGCCGCCGGCCACGCCTTCACCGTGCTCGACGAGGCGGGCCGCCGCCTGCCCGACGCCCGTGGCTGGCTGGGCGGACGTGAATTCGCCCCCGGCCAGGACGGACGGATTCTGGTCCCGTTCAGCACCGAGCCGCAGTCCCAGGCCATTATCGTCCAGCAAGGCGGCTTTGCCTCGATCGCGCGCTTCAACCACCTCGCCGAGAATTACGAGTTGAACGCCGGCATTTACGTGGACCGCGAATCGCTCCTCCGCCGTGAAAAGGCGCCGGTGGCGCTCCGGCCCGTCTTGCGCGTCAACGGCCGGCCCGCCAGCCTCAAGTTGCTCGAGGAGCCCCGCCTGGTGCTCCAGACCGTGGACCTCCAGGGCATCTCGACCGAGAAGGAATTCCCCGGCCTCGAATTGCGCGAGGACGCAGAAGCCGTCTGCGAGATTCTGGTTCCGGAGAACACGGTGAGCCTCACGGCGACCCTCAAGGCCCGCATCCAGAACGTCAGCCAGAACAAGAAACAGGACCTGGCCGGCAGCGCCACGTTCACGCTCAACGGCATCGACCGCAGCCAGGCAGTTCAGGATTTGCACGTTACCCGCTCGAGCGCCGGCTACCTCGTCGAGTTGCGCGGCAAAAACGGCGAGCCGCTTCCGGGCGAACCGCTTGCGTGCGCCTTCAAACACCGGCAGTTCCGCGACGAGGTCCACGCCGGCCTGAAGACCGACGACCAGGGCCGCGCCTGGCTGGGTGAACTCGAGGGAATCGAGTGGTTCCGCGTGAAGGAGCCGGCCGGCCGCGAGCAGAAATGGTTCACGTCGCGCGGGGCCTGCGCCTACCCGGCGGAGTTGCACGGTCGCGCCGGCGAAACGTTGCGTGTGCCCTTCGTGTTCGAGGGACCCGACCCGCTCCAAGAGGTCTCGCTCCTCGAGGCGCGCGGCGGCCAGTTCGTCAAGGACTGGCACGAGGCCCTGGCCCTCGAGGGTGGCTTCCTCGAACTGCGGAACCTGCCCGCGGGCGACTACTCGCTCTATCTCAAGGCCGAGGCGCGCGAGCTCGCCGTCGCGCTGACACAGGGTGAGGACCGGGACGGCTTCACTTTCTCGGTGCGGCGCGCGCTGGAGCGTCCCCGCCTTGCGCCCTTGCAGGTTGCGGCGGTGGAACCTGGGGCGGAGGCTGTGGACATCCGCCTCGCCAATGCCACGCCCTTTACGCGGGTTCACGTGTTCGCAACCCGCTACTTGGCGGCCTACGACGTGTTCGCCAAGCTGGGCTTCACCGGCGCCTCAGGGCTTGCGCAGCAGCGGTGGCGGCCTTCCCGGACGTTCTACGAGTCGGGCCGCGACATCGGCGACGAGTACCGCTACATCATCAACCGCCAGTCGGCCAGGAAGTTCCCCGGCAACATGCTCGAGCGCCCCGGCTTGCTGCTCAACCCGTGGGCCTTGCGCGACACCGACACTCAGGCGGAGGCGCTTGCCGAAGGCGCCAACTATGGCGGCGCGGCCGCCCCAATGCAGCAGGCCGTTGCGGCCGCAACCGAAGGCGCCGCCGCCGCCCTCGAGCCGCCCGAGGGATATGCTTCGCTCGATTTCCTCAAACAGCCCTCGGTTGTGCTGTTGAACCTGGTGCCCGATGACCAGGGCCGCATCCGCATCCCCAGGGACAAGCTCAAGGGCAAACCGCAGTTGCGCATCCTGGCCGTGGACCCGCTGGCCACCGTCCTGAAAAACGTCGCGCTCGAGGACACGCCCCTCGAAACCCGCGAGCTTCGACTCGCCGGCGGCCTGGACCCCGCGAAAAGCTATTCCGAGCAGAAGCTCATCACGCCGCTGACCTCCAAAGGCGGCCTGGCCATCGCCGATGCGACGACCGCGCGTTTTGAAATCTGCGACACCCTGGCCAAGGCCTATCGCCTGCTGGCAACGCTCGGCGGCAACCCGACCTTCGATGAGTTCTCGTTCGTCGCGAACTGGCCGGACCTGGACCCGTCGGCCAAGCAGCGCCAATACTCGAAGTACGCCTGCCACGAACTGAGCTTTTTCCTGTACCACAAGGACCCCGAGTTTTTCCGGGCGGTGATCGCGCCCTATCTCAAGAACAAGAAAGATAAAACCTTTATGGATCACTGGCTGCTGGGCGACGACCTCAACGACTACCTCGAACCCTGGCGCCTGGGCCGGCTAAACATCGTCGAGAAAATCCTGCTCGCCCAGCGCCTCCCCGGCCAGCAGCTCTCCCTCACCCGCGACGTGCGCGACCGCGCCGACCTCATCCCGCCCAACCTCGAGGACTTCAACCGCCGCTTCGACACGGCGGTGCAGACCGGCGCGGTGGAAACCCAAGGCGGCGCGCGCGGCGCCATAGAGGCCTTGCGGAAGAGAGAGGACGAATCGAAAGCGATGCGGCTCGCATTTATTCAGAACGCAGACTCCATTCAGAACAGACCGGCGCCGCAGGCGGGCGCCGGCCATGTGTTGTCTGCGGCGGGACTTGCCGGGCAGGGCGGCGGGATGGGGGGCGGGATGATGGGCCGGAGGCTGGCCGACCGGGGCGAAGCGGCGGCCGAAATGGCCAAGGCCGCCGCCAAGGCCCCGGCCGATCGGCTGTTGCGGCAGGCCGCGCTGGACGCAGTTTCCACAGGCTTGGCGCTCAAAGAGGACCTGGCCCAGGACTTCTTCGCCAGGGACACCAAGGGACGGGAGGCGGCGCGGCGTTTCTTTCAGAAACTCGACCACACCAGGGAGTGGGCCGAGAACAACTATTACCACCTCCCGATCGAGCAGCAGCTCGCGGACCTGGTGACCGTGAACGACTTCTGGGCCGATTACGCAACGCACGGCGGCCAGGCGCCGTTCCTGTCGAAGTCCTTCCCGCAAGCCACGCGCAATTTCACCGAGATGATGCTCGCCCTGGCCGTGTTGGACCTGCCGTTCAAAGCCGGCCACCACGACGAGAAGCTCGACGGCCTGCGCTACTCCTTGGAGGCGGGCTCGCCGCTGATCGTCTTCCACCGCGAGATCCGCCCGGCGCCCAAGGCCGACGAGGCGGGCGGGATGCTCGTGGCGCAGCATTTCTTCCGGGCGGACGACCGCTACGGCCAGGAGAACAACGAACGAATAGACAAGCACGTCACCGAGGAATTCCTGCCGCACCTGGTCTATGGCGCCGAGGTGGTCCTGACCAACCCCAGCGGCAATCGGCAGAAGCTCGAGGTGCTGTTGCAGATTCCGGTGGGCGCCATCCCCGTGGGCGGCGGCTTCTACACGCGCGGCGTGTACGTGGCGCTCCAGCCTTACAGCACGCAGAGGCTCGAGTACGATTTCTACTTCCCGGGGACCGGCAAGTACCAGCACTACCCGGTGACCGTTGCGCGCAACGATCGAGTGATTGCGGCGGTCGCCCCGTTCGCGTTCAACGTTGTCGAGCGCCTGAGCCGCATCGACAAGACCTCGTGGGCCTGGGTCTCCCAGAACGCCACGCCGGAGGAGGTCCTGGCGTTCCTCGACCAGGCCAACCTCTACCGGCTGGACCTCAATGAAATCGCGTGGCGCATGAAGGACCCGGACTGGTTCAAGCAGGCCACGTCGCTGCTCCAACGGCGGCACGTCTGGCAGGAGACCTTGTGGTCCTACGGCCTGCTGCACAACGATCCGGAGACGATTCGCCCCTTCCTGCGTCACTCACCGTTTGCGGACCGCTGCGGCCTTTACCTGGATTCGCCGTTGCTGACGCTCGAGCCAGTCGAGCGGCTGGCCTACCAGCACCTGGAATACGCCCCGCTGGTCAATCCTCGCGCTCACCAGGTCGGCGCCAGGCCCAAAATCCTGAACAACCGGTTCCGCGAGCAGTACCAACGTTTCATGAAGGTGCTCAGCTATAAACCCGCCCTCAACGACGCCGACAAACTGGCCGTGGCCTGCTACCTGACGCTCCAGGACCGCATCGCGGAGGCGCTCGATTGGTTCGGCCGCCTCGACCGCAAGGCCCTGCCGGAGCAATTGCAGTGCGACTACCTCGAGGCCTGCCTCGCCCTCTACCGCGGCGACGTTGAAGGCGCGCGGAAACTGGCCCAAGCGCACGCCCAAGAGGGCGTGAGCCGCTGGCGCAACCTCTTCGCGCAAGTGCTAAGCCAACTCGACGAACTGGGCGGCGGCACGGCCGGCGCGGCGGACAAGGAAAACCGCGACCAGGCGCAAGGCGCCCTGGCGGCGACCGAGCCGGCCCTGGAACTGCAGGTCGAGGCGGGCCAAATCCGGCTCGACTATCGCAATCTCAAGGGCTGCACGCTCAACTTCTACCCGATGGACATCGAGCTGTTGTTCTCGCGCAGTCCGTTCCTGCAAGAAGGGGCGGCGCAGTTCTCATTCATCCGGCCCGTGTTGAGCCAGTCCCTGGAACTGCCGGCGGGCAAGGAAATGCTCTCGGTGGACCTCCCCAAGGAGTTCCGCGCCAGGAACGTGATGGTCGAGGTTCTGGCCGCGGGCATCCGCAAGACCCAGGCCTACTATGCCAATACGCTAAAGGTGCAGTTGATTGAGGCCTACGGCCAACTGGCGGTGACGCACGCCGAGTCGCGAAAACCTGTGCCGGGCGCTTACGTCAAAGTCTATATGAGGACCAAGGCCGGCGAGGTCAAGTTCTTCAAGGACGGCTACACCGACTTGCGCGGACGCTTCGACTATGCCTCCCTCAACACCAACGAACTCGACAACGCCGAGCGCCTGGCCGTGCTCCTCCTGAGCCCCGACTTGGGCGCGGTCGTGCGCGAGGCCGCACCCCCCAAGCGGTAAGGCGGGCAACGTGATTCAGCCAGTCCCCGGTCCTGGGGACATCTGCTCCAGAATCTCTGCGGCCTCATAAACCACCTGGGGACAGACCCTCGCAATCAGGCCCTGCTGTTTGGCCTGGTCCATCCCCTCGGCGGTGCTGATGTCACAGCCGAGCAAGTTGCGGCATCGGACGGTGCCACGACGGGCCTCGAATTTCCTGGTGAACTCGATGATGGCCGCCTTCGAGGCGGCTCTGCCTTCCAGTTTATTCGACTTGGCTCCAGCATGGCGAAGCCCCAGAACCATAAAAGCACCCGTAACCGCGCCACACGTCTCGGCCATGTGCATCCCCCCGGCAAAGCCACAGGCAATTGCCAAACATTGTTCGTGGCTCATGCCCAACGACGGCCCGTAGGTGGCAAGGACGGCCTGGGAACAACAACAGCCGCTCTTGAATAAACTCATCGCTTCGTCAGCTCGATTCATATTGCGCGCTCCGCACCCGGGATTGAACTCCGATTCCGGGCTTTTCGGACAGGCTCGATTTGGTCCAGCCACATTCTGGCACAGGTCCTCTCCCTCCGCAACCCAGCAGAAGATGGGCCTTTCTTTTTGGCGCAATCCCTCGGTCATGGCGGAGGCCGGGCAGGTGGCAGGGCGTTGGGGCCAGGAAGCGAGGCGTAGCGGCGTCTCGGTCCCGATTCGGAATCGGGACTGGAGACAGCTTCCGGGTATGGCGGCGCTCTGCCGAGACGCCGCTAGGAAAGAGCGGTTCAGCCGCTTTCACTGAGGCATTTCTTTTTGGCTTTTCTCAGGGTTGACGCGGCGCAGGCTACAGGCTACAAGCAGGGGTGTAACGGTTTCCGTCGCCGCAAGGCAATCGCGGCCTTGGCCGGAGGAAATCAGTATGCAAACGATTCTGCCATCGGAGTTCAAGCGGATGATGGTCCTGATGCTCGAGGGCTCGCCCCATGTCATCGAGGATTTGCACACCAGCGGCACCGCCCAGACCCGGCACAGACTCCACACCCGCCTGCGCCACCTTACGACGGGCCGCATCATTGACCGCGTCTTCGCTGAGAACGAGCGCGTGCCCGTGGCGCCCATGGAGACCCGCCTGGTGACTTACAGCTACGCCCAAGGCGACACCCAGGTCTTCATCGACGCGCGGACGTTCGAGGAGTTTGAATTGAGCAACGACCGAATTGGGGAGCGCCGCTGGTTTCTCAAAGAGAACGAGGATTACAAGGCCCTGCTCCTGGATGGCAACCTGTTGGACATCGTCTTCCCACCACAAATTCCGCTCAAAGTCGTGGACACCGCCCCGCCCAGCCGTGGCGGCTCGGATTCGGCCTGGAAGGAGGCGAAGCTGGAAACCGGACTCCAAATCCAGGTGCCGCTCTTCATCGCCAAAGGCGAGACCATCCGCGTTGACACTGCCGCCAAGAAATACGTGGGCAGGGAAGCGTCCGAAAAATAGGCCCGCCGCTGGGCATTCCTGGGCTCTCTCGATTTCCTTCGCCGGGGCCGTTGGCAAAGTGGTTTCTTGGAGTGCGCCGGCAGAGCGAGGCGGCGACGGCGCTTTGGGCCGTCCCTGACGTCCAGGAACGCCAGACATTGCCCGGGCCAAAGCAGATAGCCGCGAAAAGGCGCAGAAAGCGCAAAAAAGGAGGCTCATTTCTGTGCATTTTGCGCTTTTTCGCGGCTGATTCTCCGCCCGCTCCTCCACCCGTCCGGGAGCGCCAGACGCTGCCCGGGCCAAAGCGGTGTCGCGCTCCGCTTGCCACCGCACTCCAAACTGGCCTGCCCGCGACGGCTCGATAGACTCTGTCACTGGCCCTGATTCCTTCGCGCAGTCATCAATGACGGACATGGACGCCATGGGTTAAGCGCGCTATTCTATCCCTGATATGAAATACCGTTTGTTGGGGCACAGTGGATTGCGCGTCTCGGAATTGTGTCTGGGCACGATGACTTTTGGCGAAGACTGGGGGTGGGGCGGCTCGCCGGAGGATTGTCGAAAGATGTTCGAGGCCTTCGCGGCCGCCGGCGGGAATTTTCTCGATACCGCCAACCTCTACACCAATGGCACGAGCGAGAGGATTGTCGGAGAGCTGATTGCTGCCGAGCGGGAGCGGTGGGTGCTGGCGACCAAGTATTCCCTGAGCATGGGCGAGCACGTCAATGCGGCCGGCAACCATCGCAAGAACATGCTCCAGGCCGTTGACGCCAGCCTCAAACGGCTCAAGACCGATTACATTGATTTGTATTGGCTCCATGCCTGGGATTTCACGACGCCGGTGGAGGAAGTGATGCGGACCTTCGACGACCTGGCGCGGGCCGGGAAGATCCTTTACGCCGGCATCTCCGACACACCGGCGTGGATTGTCGCCCAAGCCAACACCCTGGCCGCGCTGCGAGGTTGGACGCCGTTCATCGGGTTGCAGATCGAATACTCGCTGGTCGAACGCACGCCGGAACGCGAGCTCCTGCCGATGGCCCGCGCGCTGGGGTTGGGCGTCACGCCGTGGAGTCCCCTCGGGCAAGGTGTGTTGACCGGCAAGTACAACCAGCCGGCCTCCGAGGCCGGCGCGCGCCTCAACCAGCAGGAGGCCAGGCCCTATCGCACCCCCCGCAACTTGAACATCGCGGCCGAGGTCGTGGCCGTGGCCAAGGAGATTGGCCGCAGCCCCGCGCAGGTGGCCTTGCGTTGGTTGCTCCAGCGCCCCGTCCCCTGCATCCCGATCATCGGCGCCCGCAGGCTGGCGCAGATTCAAGACAACCTCAAGTGCGTCGAGTTCTCGCTCACGCCAAAAGAGTTGTCCCGCCTCGACGCCGTGAGCCGGATCGAACTGGGGTTCCCCCACGACTTCCTGGTCAGTCCCCTCGTCCGGACCTTCGCGTTCGGCGGCCACCTCGCCAAGCTCCACAATCCAGACGATCCCGCCTGCGCGTAGAGGGCAAGCATGGCAGGCAGGCTAACCCTGCTCTGATGCGCGATTCGGACCTCCCGTCCCTCACGCCCATTTCTTTCCAAGTCCGTCGAGCCCGGATAATTCCCAGCGCGGCGAAGCCCATTCGCGTCAGGCTAAGGTTTGGCGCGCAGTTGACGCGGCGGCCTTTTCTGTGTCCGACACAGGAGCAGCACGTTTTTGTCTTCGATTAGCCACTTCATTTCTTCCCCTTTTTTGATCTCCAGCGCCTCCGCCAGGACCACCGGCAAGTTCAGATAGTAGGAGCGATTGGTTGGCCGCTCCACCTTTTGCACTTTGATGAGGTAACCCGTCGTTTTTTCTGTCGCCTTTTGTCGCTTTGGCATATAGTATTAATACTATATAAAACCACGCATGTCATCTCCTAACCCTTCCGCGCAAAACAATTCCGGTTTGCCCGCCTCCCTCCACCAACAGCTCCCGGCCTGCCTCCCCAAACTCGACGCCATCGACGCCGAGGGTATCGCCCGAGCCTCAGGCTTTCTGCAGCGCAGCCCACGTAAAATCCCCATGCTCAAATTTGCCAAGGGCCTCCTGGCCCTCGCTCCCGAAACCGACCTCGCCTTGGAGCATACCGCCGCAGTCATCGGCTTGGCCGCCGACACCACCTACACTAAACAGTCTTTGAGTGAACGGCTCTCCGGTGGCCTCAAAGGCTTTCTGGCTGGGGTCGTCACGGCCCTCTTCAGCCAGATCGCTCGTGGCGTTCCGACCTGCCAAGCCCTTGAACGCTTTGCTCACGTCTGGGTCCATGACAGCACCTCCCAAACGCTGCCCAAGCACTTGGCTGAACTCTTCCCCGGGGCCGGCAACCAACATGGGCAAGACTACGCCACCCTCAAAATCCAATGGATCTGCGACATCAAAAACGGCGTGGTCGGGCACGTCTCCCTTTCGGGCTATACTCGCAATGACCAGGCCGCCGCCCCGGACATCCTGGAAGTCGCCCGCCCCGGCGATCTGGTCCTGCGGGATCTGGGTTACTTCACCACGGCAGTCCTGGCCCAGTTTGTCAGTGCGGGCATCTCCTTCCTCAGCCGCTACCGCCACGGCGTCAATCCCTACGACCCCAAGACGGGCCAACCGCTGAATTTAAAGGCCCTCCTGAAGAACTCTGGCTCCTTGGATATGGACGTGCTCCTGGGACCGGAGCGAGCGGCCGTGCGCTTGGTCGCCCTGCCCGTGCCAGAGGAAGTGGCCGATCAGCGGCGGCACAAGGCCAAAGTCTCCGCCCAGAAACGCCACCGCTCCCCTCCTGGCGCCGAGCATCTCTTCTTGATGGGCTGGAACATCTTCGTGACCAACGTGCCGGCGGCGACTTGGCCCCCCAAGGTCCTGGCCGCGATCTATCGGCTGCGCTGGCGAATTGAGATCAGTTTTAAAACCTGGAAAAGCCACCTGGGATTGCCTCACCTCAACTGCCGCACCCCGGTCTTGCTTGAGCCTCTCGGTGCTGACCAAGTTGTTGTTCTGCGCGCTGGTCTGCCAGCTTTCTGACCTGCTGGAACTCAATTGTCCCCACGGCCAACACGTCAGCCTCCTTCGCCTGGGGCACATTCTCGGACAGTGCGCTTGCTGGTTCTCGGCCATGGTGCTGGGCGTCTCGGTCGTTCAATGGGTGGAGTTCTGCCTCGCCCGCCATGCCTTCTACGAAAAGCGAAACGATCGCAAAAACTACTACGAACTGCTGTCCGGAGCCGCGAACGCCTTAGCCTGACGCGAATGGGCGAAGCCGCAACCGAGGAGAGGAATTAACCACGGATGGCACGGATGGCACGGATGGCACGGATGGCACGGATTTTTTTTATCCGTGCCATCCGTGCAATCCGTGGTCAAAGGTTCTTCCAAAAAAGAAGAAGTTGACAGAGAATGGTATGGGCCGAAGCCGTTAGTTCAGCCGCCATGCCGGCCAAAGCGGGTAAGGGGGTGGCGCGTGGCCACCCCCTCCCCATTGTCGCAATGAAGTTGATTCCTCATATTTGCCGGCGTGCATGTTTCATGCTCCGGGCGACCCCTGCACTGGCTCCACATCAAAGCGCCACCAGTGTTTCACCTCACGGTGAACAGTCCTTGCCCCTTGCGGGGAGTCCGGGCGGTGTGCGTTGGCATGGCCCAACAGGATGCTTTCCAGCGTGAACAACCCGAGTCGGACAAAACTTTTAATGCGCAGCTTGCGGTTGTCGTGACGGGACTTGCGCTTGTATTTCATAGAGCGTAGCCGCATCCTGACCCACGAATCGAGTTGGTTGAACCGTTCTCGGTTCGTGCTCCACGAGGTGCCAAAGTAGTGTCCGGTGCCCCGGATGAGCGGGTTGAGTTTCTCGACAACACGGCGGTCGAAGTTGTGCTTTCGGCGGGTGGACGCCCGCACCTGGTCTTTGAATTTCTTGACTGACTTTGGGCGCATCCGCCGGGAGCAACGCGAGAGCACAAATCCCAGAAAGGCATAGCCTTTGCGGTAAGTTGTGATGCGCGTTTTCTCGGGGCTGAGGCTCAGCCCCAATTCCCCCAGGACGGTTTGCACCTTGGTCAGCGCCTCTTGGGCCTGAGTTTGGGTGAGGCAGAGCACCACAAAGTTGTCGGCCTAGCGCACGAAGCGGAAGCCGGCATCATGGAGTTGCCAGTCCAAGTGATTGAGAACGATATTGGCCAGCAACGGCGAGATGACACCGCCTTGCGGAGTGCCAAGGGTCGTTGGCTTGAACCGCCCGTTTTCCATCACCCCGGAGCGAAGAAACTTCTCGACCAGGCGCAGGATGTTGCCGTCAGCCACTTCTGCGGCCACAGCCTGCATAATGACGCGCAACGGCAGATTATCGAAAAACCCCTTGATGTCGGCGTCGAGGACAACCTCGTGGCCTTGGTCGTGGAGCGATAATGCCGCCGCCAGCGCCTGATGGCAGTTACGTCCTGGGCGAAAGCCGTAGGACGCCTCGTGAAACAGCGGTTCAAAGATGGGCTCCAGAAGGCGACGAACCACCTCCTGAGCGACTCGGTCTCGAACCGCGGGAATACCGAGCGGACGAAACTCCGTTTCATTTTTGGGGATGAAAACACGCCGCAGCGGGTAAGGCTCGAAGGAGCCATCCTTGAGTTGTCGCATAAGCGCGTGGAGGTTTTGGGCAAGGTTGGCCTCAAACATTTTGATGCTCACCTTGTCCACGCCCGCAACGCCCCGGTTGGCCTTGACCGCTTTGAAGGCGGCGGCCAGCAGAGGCAGGGTGATTCTGCCGGTTAGCGAATGAGCCTTGCGTTTGGGCGCTGGGCGCATTGTGACTGTTGGTTCTACAACCATGCTGTTGTCTCCCACACTGACGAACTGCATCCCGCCCTGGCGCCGGCCAGTTGGGGGCTGTTTCTTAGCTGACGCCGAGTTGCTGCGCAAGAGGCCACAGCGAGCCAAAATGAGGCTGGAGTCGGCGGGCTAACTGGCCCCGTGTGCCGGAACCCTTCGGGATGCTGACTGAGGTTTTGCCTTTCAGTTGGCCCTGCGGCCGACCTACTTTGGCTCTGCTGACATCCCCAAAGCAGTGGCGGCGGAGACCGCCTTCGCTGCACCCGCGCATGGGGTCGGCTTTTCGGACGAACCTTATGGCCGACCGTTGCCTGGTTGGGAGAACCAGGACGCGGTGGGACTTCGCCGGTGAAGTGCGAGGACCATTGTTTCCGAGTGACCACGCCTATGACCCGGTTAGCCGCGCCGGATAACCGCACGCACCGACACGGGAGCCGTTGTGGGGCCAACGGCTCAGGCTTCGCAAACGGAGCGGATGCTCGCCCAACGGCCAAGCCTATGCAAGACCCCTCGGAATGACGTGGCCCGGCCTCTTCGCTACCGCCCATTACTGTGCGGCACTGGCTTCGTTCCCCTCGGTTGGAGACCGAGGGTTTTGACCACGTTTTCGAGACGGGCGCGGACCCGCCTCGGTAGGATTTAGTTGTTGTTACCATCAACTGCACCGTTTAACTGACTTGGTTCTAGCACTCTACGGCTCACGCAGCGGGTAAGGGGGTGGCGCATGGCCACCCCCTCCCCATTGTCGCAATGAAGTTGATTCCTCATATTTGCCGGCGTGCATGTTTCATGCTCCGGGCGACCCCTGCACTGGCTCCACATCAAAGCGCCACCAGTGTTTCACCTCACGGTGAACAGTCCTTGCCCCTTGCGGGGAGTCCGGGCGGTGTGCGTTGGCATGGCCCAACAGGATGCTTTCCAGCGTGAACAACCCGAGTCGGACAAAACTTTTAATGCGCAGCTTGCGGTTGTCGTGACGGGACTTGCGCTTGTATTTCATAGAGCGTAGCCGCATCCTGACCCACGAATCGAGTTGGTTGAACCGTTCTCGGTTCGTGCTCCACGAGGTGCCAAAGTAGTGTCCGGTGCCCCGGATGAGCGGGTTGAGTTTCTCGACAACACGGCGGTCGAAGTTGTGCTTTCGGCGGGTGGACGCCCGCACCTGGTCTTTGAATTTCTTGACTGACTTTGGGCGCATCCGCCGGGAGCAACGCGAGAGCACAAATCCCAGAAAGGCATAGCCTTTGCGGTAAGTTGTGATGCGCGTTTTCTCGGGGCTGAGGCTCAGCCCCAATTCCCCCAGGACGGTTTGCACCTTGGTCAGCGCCTCTTGGGCCTGAGTTTGGGTGAGGCAGAGCACCACAAAGTCGTCGGCCTAGCGCACGAAGCGGAAGCCGGCATCATGGAGTTGCCAGTCCAAGTGATTGAGAACGATATTGGCCAGCAACGGCGGGATGACACCGCCTTGCGGAGTGCCAAGGGTCGTTGGCTTGAACCGCCCGTTTTCCATCACCCCGGAGCGAAGAAACTTCTCGACCAGGCGCAGGATGTTGCCGTCAGCCACTTCTGCGGCCACAGCCTGCATAATGACGCGCAACGGCAGATTATCGAAAAACCCCTTGATGTCGGCGTCGAGGACAACCTCGTGGCCTTGGTCGTGGAGCGATAATGCCGCCGCCAGCGCCTGATGGCAGTTACGTCCTGGGCGAAAGCCGTAGGACGCCTCGTGAAACAGCGGTTCAAAGATGGGCTGCCAGAAGGCGACAAACCACCTCCTGAGCGACTCGGTCTCGAACCGCGGGAATACCGAGCGGACGAAACTCCGTTTCATTTTTGGGGATGAAAACACGCCGCAGCGGGTAAGGCTCGAAGGAGCCATCCTTGAGTTGTCGCATAAGCGCGTGGAGGTTTTGGGCAAGGTTGGCCTCAAACATTTTGATGCTCACCTTGTCCACGCCCGCAACGCCCCGGTTGGCCTTGACCGCTTTGAAGGCGGCGGCCAGCAGAGGCAGGGTGATTCTGCCGGTTAGCGAATGAGCCTTGCGTTTGGGCGCTGGGCGCATTGTGACTGTTGGTTCTACAACCATGCTGTTGTCTCCCACACTGACGAACTGCATCCCGCCCTGGCGCCGGCCAGTTGGGGGCTGTTTCTTAGCTGACGCCGAGTTGCTGCGCAAGAGGCCACAGCGAGCCAAAATGAGGCTGGAGTCGGCGGGCTAACTGGCCCCGTGTGCCGGAACCCTTCGGGATGCTGACTGAGGTTTTGCCTTTCAGTTGGCCCTGCGGCCGACCTACTTTGGCTCTGCTGACATCCCCAAAGCAGCGGCGGCGGAGACCGCCTTCGCTGCACCCGCGCATGGGGTCGGCTTTTCGGACGAACCTTATGGCCGACCGTTGCCTGGTTGGGAGAACCAGGACGCGGTGGGACTTCGCCGGTGAAGTGCGAGGACCATTGTTTCCGAGTGACCACGCCTATGACCCGGTTAGCCGCGCCGGATAACCGCACGCACCGACACGGGAGCCGTTGTGGGGCCAACGGCTCAGGCTTCGCAAACGGAGCGGATGCTCGCCCAACGGCCAAGCCTATGCAAGACCCCTCGGAATGACGTGGCCCGGCCTCTTCGCTACCGCCCATTACTGTGCGGCACTGGCTTCGTTCCCCTCGGTTGGAGACCGAGGGTTTTGACCACGTTTTCGAGACGGGCGCGGACCCGCCTCGGTAGGATTTAGTTGTTGTTACCATCAACTGCACCGTTTAACTGACTTGGTTCTAGCACTCTACGGCTCACGCGCTCCGTCAGGAGCGGCATGTCAGGGTCGCACAGTCCACAGGGCTGCCATGCCGCTCCTGACGGAGCTTGAGAGAGCCGTTGCGGGGCCGGGTTCCTATAGATATGCGGCTGCTAACCCGGATATTTCACGGCTTGAAAGCGGTGCAGGCTCCGGATGCTACGTAGCGCAGGTTTCCAACCTGCTGTATCGCCGACTTCCAGTCGGCTGGGTGCCAGGTGAGGGGAGGCGCCCGCAGGTTGGAAACCTGCGATACAGCAGATTAGAAATCTGCGCTACACCTTCCGGTGGGCGAAACCGCGCGAAATATGCGGGCTAACGCCACTGTGACGTAGGTTCCGGCGGATGAGATTTTCGGGCTACGCGATATACTCGCGCATCATCCGCAGATAACGCTGGCAGGTTTCCTTCATGTCGCGGTCCCCGGGATGGGAGTCCTGCTCGAGTGAGGCGAAGCCGTCGAAGCCGGTCTGTTTAAGAGCGAGGACGATGGCCTGGAAATCCATCACTCCGTCGCCGACCGGGGGGAATAGCCGCATCAGGCCGTCAATATCCCGCATGTGCACATTCATAAGGTGGCCGCGAACTTTGTGGACGGCCACTGGCGGATATTCGCGGCCAAGCATCGCCCAACCGGCATCGAGATTAATCCCCAGGTCGGGATCGCGAATCGAGTCCCAGAGCCTCAGGAACGACCCGGTGTCGGGCAGGAGGGTGTGGTTATGGTTTTCGATGGAGAATTTCAGGCCATGGGCCTTGGCGCGCGCCAAACAGGCCCTGGTCGTCTCCACGTAGCCGTTCCATATCCGCTCCCAATCGAATCCCTCGGCAATATCAATGTGGAATTTCTGGCCTGGCGCCGGATTCTGGATGTCGTAATAGCGGGGCAGATAACCGTTGTCGGGGCTCCTGAGTTCGCGTGCCCAGGGCGCCACGATGTTCACCAGGGGCGACCCCAGTTTGGCGGCGATGCGGCAACCGGCCTCGAAATCCTCGAGGGCCCGCTCACGCTCATCGCGCTGCGTGCTGGACAAGCCCTCGACCACCGGCTGGAACATGGCAAACTGCGACACTTGGAGCTTCCCTCGGGCTAGTTTCGACTTGAGGCGGTCAATCCGCGCGTCGGTCCAGAAGGTCTGGATGTCGTCGCTCGCCGTGAGGATCAATTCGATCCCGTCAAAGCCCATCTCACCGATCAGGTCGATGGCCGGCTCGGGGTCGGCGGCCGGACCCAGGCCGTGAAAGCACCAACTCAGGCACCCAACCCTGGGCTTGGCTTTGGCGGCAGGCTGCGGCGCCGCCTCCGCCCTGCCAAGGGAGGCGGAAGCAGCAGCCAGGGCGGTGAGTTCCAGGAACTGGCGTCGGTTCAGATTGAGTCGTGCGTTCATGTATGTCTCGTGCGGTTGACTTTGCCTCTCATGCGGCTGAGGGATGGAGCGGCTTCACACCTCGCAGAGGCGCAGCATCTTGTCCAGGGTCTCGAGCGGCTCCTTGGTGGGCGTGTATTCGTGGGCAATCGAATCCTGGAATCCCAGGTCCGCGATGGCCTTGCAAACGGGGGTGTAGTTCAACTCCTGGGTCTCATCGAACTCGTGCCGTCCCGGGTTGCCCGCCGTGTGGAAATGTCCCAGGTACTGGAAATTGTCGCGGATGGTTCGGATGATGTCCCCCTCCATAATCTGCATGTGGTAGATGTCGAAGAGCAACTTGACTCGCGGCGAGTTGACCCGTTTGCACATTTCGACGCCCCAAGCCGTGTGGTCGCACATGTAGCCGGGGTGATCGACCTTGCTGTTCAACAACTCGATGCACAAAGTCACGCCCTGGTCCTCGGCAAACGGCCGAATGCGGTTCAGGAAAGTGACGCTGTGTTCGAGACCCTCGGCGTCTGTCAAGCCCTTGCGGTCGCCCGCCAGGAGGATGACGTTGGGCGCCCCGGCCAGGGCGGCATTGCGGATGGCCTCCCGCGCCCGACGCTCGAACTCCTCATGGTTGCGCGGGTCGTTGATGCCGCTCTTGATGCCGCTGCCGCCGGGGACCATCGTGGGAACCAAGCCATGCTTCTTGAGGGTCGGGAATTCGTTCGGGCCGACCAGGTTAATGCCATAAACCCCCAGGCGCGCAGCCTCGCGGCACTGCCCGTCGAAGTCAAGTTTCAAGCCGGAGAACACGCTGCGGCAAACCGATTGCTTGAGCCGCCCCGGACGGCGCGCGGGCGCCGGAGGGGCCTCGGCCCCGTGGACGGAATTCAGGAGCGAAACTGCCGCCAGGCCGCCCACCGAGGATAGAAACTCCCGGCGGCGAATGGGCGAGGAAGGATGTTGTGCCATGACCGCAGCATAGCCAGCGCTACCCCAAAGTCAACTGGAAACGGAGCATTGACATCCCGCCGGGAGGCCCCCGCGTAAAAACCGACCTCGTCCGCGTGCTCATGGAGGAACGCGAATGAGGGTTTCTTGCGACACGAGTTTTTTGGTCAGTTATCTGAACGAAGACGATGTCAACCATGCCGGCGCGCGCGCGCGGGCGGGCCGGTTTCCCAGCGACGACTTTGTCATCTGCGAGGTTCACCTGTTGGAACTGCCCGCCGCCGTGCGGGCGGCAACGCACCGGGATGCGGAGGCGGTTCCGCCGCAGATCGCGCGCCGGATCATCAACCGGTTTGATCGTGCGGTGACGGGAAAAATCTTCCTCAAAAAGCAGGTGGACATGCCCGAATCGGTCACTATGGCCCGTTCGCTCGGCGAAAGCCACGGCTGGCGCGAGCGCCACACCGCTTTTGACTTGTGGCACTTGGCCGCCGCGTGGTCGCTTTCCGCTGGCGCCTTCCTTACCTTCGACCGGCGCCAGGAAAGAATCGCCCGCACCCTGGGCATGAAAACTTGAGCGGATGGATAAGGCCGGGAGAGGTTGACGTGGAGAAGCTGGCGCAGGAAATCTGTGCCCTCCAAGCACTCCGCCTGCATCACTCCGGCCCCAGATTCACGCTCCCGCTCTGAGTGGGACCAAGGAAGAACCCGAACCCCGCGTTCTGCTTTTGAAGCAGCGCGCCTTGGACGAGAATGGCTTTGCCGGTCGCCGGGTTCATTACTTTGCCCTGGAACAGACCTGAGGAGGTCGCAATCGTCAGGCTCAACCTGTTCGTCCCCCTCACTTGGTTATTGGCCTCGAGGGAGAGAAGATTGCTGATGGGCTGGGACAGGTTGCTCCCTTGCAGTTCGATGACCCCGTCGCTCCAGTTGACCAATCGCACTCCGTTCGTAAACACGAAGGCGGAGACCGCCGCTTCAATGCCCTCCGCGAATTCAAACCCCTGGGGGTACAGCTTTGCGGAAGGCTGCGGCAGCTTTATCCAGCTCACCCGGCCGCCAATATCCCAAGTGGGCGGATTCGTGAACCCGAGCCAGCCTAGCAGCAAGCCCTTTCCCCCATACAATGATGAGAAGAGCGGCCACACTCCCTGGCCGACGACGACACTACCCTGGGTGACCTTGGTCCCCTCCCCCAGCGTTCCGCTAAAGCTCAGGTTCCCCAGGTTATCGACAGTCAGCTTGCCAAAGCCGTAGCCTGCCGGTTGCGCCGCCGCGTCCGCACCCCCTGGAATCACGAGTGTGTATTTGCTGCTACCTTCCAGCCCGGGCTGGCTCCCGGAATGAATCGCGCGGAACGCCGTGAGTTCCGCCGTCCAGGCGCCATCGCTGACGCTTCCCGCCAGGGCCTCACCGCCGGCAAAGTCCAACTGCAGTTCTATCGCCAGCGGAGACAGTCCCCGGCGCGGGATGGAGCTCGAACAGGCGCCGTCGGGCGAGAACGCCCCGGAGAACGAGTAACTCTGTCCGGGCATTTGCACCTTCGCGGTGAAGCGGCCCTGGCTGGTCAACGTGGCGCAAAGGAAACCGGCGCTGTCGGTGCTGATGCCCTTGGCCTCGTGAAACAAGCCCGCGTAACTGCCCTTGATCGGCAGAAACGGATTCAGCATGAAGTTGGCGCGCAGAACCAGGCTCGTTTGCATGGTGAACGCGAACTGTGGCGTGGCGGCGAGAGGATGGCCGTCCTGGTCCGTCCAGTTAACGAAGATGGAATCCGCTCCCGGCCTGGCCGTCATCGTGTAGCGGTCGCCCGGCGTCAAAGCGCGTCCGTTGTAGTTCGGCGAAACGGTTCCATTGCCGTTGGTCTGCACCGTCAGCCGAGGGGTGGCATAGAAAAAGGTGACCGTGTTCGTGGCCGAGACGTTGCCGGACAGGTCCATGGCATAACACCGCAGGGTGTTCGTCCCGAGCGCAAGGTCAAGGGCTGCCGTCCAGTTCCGCCATCCGTTCGTGCTGGCCGCGGAGGCCCAGGCGCCGTCGTCCTGCTGATACCATATGCCGGCCAGAGGCACAATGTCGCCGCCGGTGCCACTGGCCTCGATAACCGCTGGCCAGACGTGCTGGCCCGGCAGGGGGTAAGCCACCATCGGCGCCGGGCAGCCGTACTCGCAGGCCCCGCTATCGGCAGCCACCCCAACCGGGCGGGGCACCCCGCGCTGGTCCTGCGGCGGGGCCGCGGCGCTGTCGCCGGCATCAATGGCCGGGCTTCCGGCCAACAAGGCCATCGTGAGGGTCGGTCCGCCATTATCGGCGAGCGGCCCGAGCTTCGGATCGATATTGTTCCAGCTTGCGCTGTTTGTGAAAGCGGGGGTGCCGTCGAAACTCAGGTTGTGGCCCGCATCGAGAATGGCGCCGGCGCAGTTGCCGCCGGGAACGTTGGCATCCAGCAGGGTGTTTACCATTTGACCGCCCAGTGTCTGGATGCCGCCGACGGCGAGGCAATTCGTGCCCGGCAAGCCGCCCCCCAAAAATTAGTCCCGGCCGCACCACCCGCACCGCCGAGGCCCGCGTTGCGGGCCACAGTGCAATTCGTCAGGCGCAAAGAACTATTCGGATCAGCAGTTCCTACGATGGCGCCACCACCGTTGCCGCCGGCTCCGCCTGCGCCGCCAATGGATACCAGGCCAATGCCCCGAACGTATCTGGGGGCGCCTTGCCCTCCCTGACCGCCGGTCTGGCCAACCCCGGTGTTCCACGCCAACGTGGAATTCACTACGCTTGCCCCTCCGCCATTAAACAGGGCGCCACCCTCACCCGAGCCGCCTTGTCCACCCGCACCTCCGCTACCGCCCTCCGACCGTAACGGTTCATCCAACACGCCGGCACCGCCCGTGCCGCCCAAACCCCCGGTCACAGAATTCGCTCGAAGAACGTGCTGGCGCTGATGACCAGGTTACTGAGGTTGCAAACGGCGCCGCCCCGGGCGTCACCGCCAGCCCCGCCAGGGCCGCCATCAGTAAGCCCGTTTGCATTTCCCGTGCCTCCGCCACCTCCATCCCCTCCGCGGCAGGCGTTGCTTGCAAAGGTGCTGCGACTTAGCGCCAGAACGCCCACATTGAGAATCCCGCCGCCTTCGTTCCCACTCCCGTTCGCGATTGTGAGGTTGATGATAGCCAAAGTGACATTCGGCGGGACATAGAACACCCGCACGGCATTGCTCCCGCTGATGGTTACCTGGTGTCCCGTTGCGTCGAGAGTGAGGTCGGCTGCGTTCGTGAGCGTGTTCGCCAGGGTGATGGTCCCGTCACAGGCGAAGGTGACCGTTCCGCCTCCCGCCATCGCCGCCCGGAGCGCGGCCTCGGTGCACTCCGTCACCACCGCTCCCGCGCAAATGGCCGATGGAAAGATCAACCATACGGCTGCCCATTGGAATAATTTTTCGAAGAGCGAAGTTCGCTTTGATGAGTGGATATTCAGGTTCATGATTCCCTCCCGACCGTCGGTGTGCCCGAAAATAGGCTGCGCTCGGTGCATCGAGAATTGACGACCCTAGTTTGCCAGCAATCGGGACAGCGAAGCGAGACTTATTTGCCGTCTCCAACCTGAGCGACCTGAACAACTGACTGAAGGGCTTGCATTATGTCAATAGTTGGGGGATAATCCCACCATGACTTTGACCGCAGACAAAAAGGGCAGGTTGACTTGCCGGGCCTTGTGAGCATTGAATTCCTTGTCAACTAAAGCTGCCTTGGTAGTATTAGCGCACGTCCACGCGCTTCCAATTTGATGTTTTCGTCAGCCACGGCTCGAAGGACAAGTGGGTGGTGTGCCCACTGGCGGAGCGGCTGCGGGACGACGCGCTGAAGCTGTGGCCCGTCCCGCAGAAGCGGCGTCGCGAAGGCGGATTCGATGAAGGGGTATCGAGCCCATCAAGAGCTTCCTGGCGCAATTCCGCTGCTTCAACATGATGCGGGCTCGGATATACTGCTCACGATGGAACTGAAAGAACAAGCGCCCGCGGCTACCTTGGCCCGCAGGCTGGGAGACACCGCCCACGTGTCGGGCTTGGCCATCCGGTTGGCGCGGTTGAGCGGGGCCGGGGATCGCCTGCCGGAATGGCTCCTGAGAACCGCGGTGGAGCGGGGCGCCAAACACTACCAACGCGACTTCGATCCCTCGCTCCCGCCGGACAATCCGGCGATTGCCGACGAAGAAGTTGGCATCGCTCTCTGCCTGGGGCAGATGCCCGACGATCCTTGGTTCATCCGCGCGGCGGCCCAGTTGCTCTCCTCGCCGCGCGTGGATCCGCAGCGCCTCGCCCGCCTGGCGAAGATGGAACGTGTCGAACCGGTCCTGCTCCACATCGCCGCCGCCTGTGAGCGCGTGGGCGAAGCGTCGGAACCGTGGGCGACCTTGCGGCGGCAACTCCATCCGCGGCGCAGCGTCCGCACCGAAGCCCTTCCGCACTGGACGCGGTTTGCCATTCTGCCGGGCCTGACACGCGACGGCTATGCGCCAGCGCAGTGGCTCAAGCGCCGTGAATAATCCCCTCGCCATCCTGCAAACTCTGGACCGCCACCTCGATCACCCGGTGGAGTTGACGCTCTACGGGCGCGCCGCGCTCGCGCTGGGATTCCCCTCCCACGAACTCCGGCACGAGACGACACAGGACGTGGATGCGATCATCCCGCTGACCCAACTCGACCAACTGCGCGCGGATGAGCAGTTCTGGGACGCCCGCGACGCCACCAATGCGGAACTGGCGGAGTGCGGCCTCTACATGACCCACCTGTTCGCCGAGCCGGATGTGTTTCTGCTGCCGGACTGGTTGCCTCGTCGCGTCCCCATTCCAGGCTCCTTCGCGCACTTGAAGCTGCATCGGCCGGCGACCCTTGACCTCATTCTCACCAAAATGATGCGAGGCGCCGACCCGGAAGACCTCTCCGACATCGAGTTCCTCCTGAAAAACGAACCGGTGACAGAGGCGCAACTACGGACAGCCTTCGAGCGCCTCCGATTGCCCAACATTCAGGAATTGCGCGACGCGTTTCGCGCTGCCCAACCCAAGGTCCTGGCGCTGGTGAAGGCTCCGGGACCTGCGAAAGCTTCTTCCTGAAGCCATTCCTCACCATGTCGCCTTCCAGTAGCGCCAACGAGACTTTCACGCACGAGGTTTTGCTCAGACACGGCGCGAAGGACAAGGCGGTGGTGCGCCCTCTCGCCGAGCGGTTGAGGAAGCACGGGCCGAATCCGAAGGCAGAGGGCAGCAGGCAGGGGGCAGAGAGATTCTTCCTTCTTCCTTCTGCCTTCCATTGTCGCCCCCATCAAGGGCTGCCTGGCTGGGAAGAAAAATCAGCTGCCACAATTTTCCCACTTCCGCTATCTTCGTCTCATGTTATCGCCACTGGCAAAGACATCGCGGGTCAACCGGGGGAAGATCTCGGTTGCTGGCCGGCACGAGCGCGGGAGCGAGTTGCGATTTTGGCGGCGCCAATCCGTCAAGAAACGCCTCAGCTCTGAGGAATAGTTAAATCTTCGCACCTGGGGAGTGCGCTGCGCCGGACGATCCGCCATTTCTGGCCCGGGTTCAACGGTTGGGCCGGGGCACTGCCCGCATTGCCTGGTGCATCGCAACGGCACCTCCGTCTATTATTTGCATCCGGTCCTGGAGGCCAAACTGGTGGACGTGCGGGGGTTGGCCATTTCGATCGGCAGTGAGTTCATCGAGAACCCGATGGAGATCCCGTTCAAAGCGCGACCGGATTTGGCCACGCTCACCGAGTATGAAACGGTCATCTGCTTGACCGCCCTCCATCAGGGCGGCGCTCCCTTGCCCCCTCTCGCCAGCACATCATCCGGCCAAAGCCTGTCCGGAGCGACCCGTCCGCAGTTCGGCCGAGTATTCCTCGGAGCAGCAGCCGCAAAGACTTCTTGACAGCCAGGCAAGGCTGTGGTAGAAATCAGGCAAAGTAGTCCTTAACGCAAAAAAAGGTCATTTTATGAAGAAGAACCTGTTCGGTGCCGTTTCGCTCTTCGGGATCTTGATTTTCACCCTCACAACCGCCGCCACCGCGGGAGTGACGCGAATGGGCGGCGGCTTGCAGCCGGGGTTCGCCAGACCTCCATTGTTCCTCAATCTCGGCCCATTTGATGCGACTTCCAACTATGGGCCGTACTCCCCCACCCAAGTTCGCCATGCCTATGGTATTGACCTGGTGTTCGCTGCCGGCGCCACAGGCAGCGGCCAGAAGATCGGGATTGTGGACGCCTACGGCGACCCGTCCATCCAGACGGATCTGAACAACTTTTGCAACTATTACGGAATCGCCTCGACCACGGTCCAGATCCTGGGCCAGCCCACGTCTGGCAGCAGCGGGTGGGCTTTGGAAACAGCCTTGGACGTGGAATGGTCGCACGCGATGGCACCCAACGCCACGATCATCCTCTCCGTGGCCAAATCCGCGAGCCTCACGGACCTGCTCGCGGCCGTGGATGCGGCGGTCAAGGCCGGGGCCACAGTCATCTCGATGAGTTGGGGCGCGCAGGAGTCTGCCGGCATCAATTCCTATGATACGCATTTTCAGGCCCCCGGCGTGACGTACGTCGCCTCGTCCGGTGACAGCGGCGAGTTGGCGGGCACTTACCAGGTGGAATGGCCGGCTTCGTCGCCTTACGTCGTCAGCGTCGGAGGGACGACCCTCTATCTGAATGCCAGTGGCAATCGCATTGTGCCTACCGGCACGGCCGCCTCTGAAACGGCTTGGTCGGGCAGCGGCGGTGGGATCAGCTCGGTTTACTCACTCCCATCGTTCCAAAGCGGCTGGGTCCCGCCGAGCTTGGGGTGGCGAACGGTGCCCGATGTGGGCTATGTGGCAGACCCCAACACGGGCGTTGGTGTGGCCTACGGCCGATATTTGTATGAAGTCGGCGGCACCAGCGTCGGTGCCCCGCAATGGGCCGCAATGATCGCGCTGGCCAACTCGGTGACCACGTCGGGGACGGTGCTGGGCGATACAAGCATTTACTCCGTGGCGGGGACGGGGGGGACTATCAATTCGGCCAATTTCTTCGACATCACTTCCGGGAGCAACGGAAGCGACCCTGACGACCTTGCTGGCCTGGGTTATGACTTGGTCACCGGTCTGGGCTCGCCGGTGGCCACAGGCTTGGTGCCTGCTTTAGCTGGTTTGGGACCCCCGACACCTGATTTCTCCTTATCTGTGGCACCCAATTCGCAGACGCTGGCTCCAAACGGCACTACGACCTACACGGTAACGGTAACGGCCGTCGGCTCGTTCAGTGGCACGGTTGGCTTTAGCGTGAGCGGCCTGCCGAGCGGCGCGACTTATACTCTGCCTTCAGTCACCGGCTCTGGCTCCTCCACCCTGTCTATTACCACAGTGAGTGCCGCGGTGGGCTCTTATTCGATCACCATCACTGGCACGAGCAGTAGCGGCAGCACTACCCTGACCCACACTGCAACGGTGACCCTTGTTGTGGCTAATCCGGACTTCTCCATTTCCGCCAGCCCGGCTTCTCGGACGGTCCAGCACGGAAACAGCACCCTCTACACGGTCAGCGTCACTCCATCAGGCGGGTTCTCCGGGATAGTCGCGTTGAGCGTGAGCGGACTGCCTGCGGGCGCGACGGCCAGGTTCATTCCGGCTTCAATCACTACGTCCGGCTCCTCCACCATGATGGTGACCACCGCCAACAGCACACCGAGGCAAAGCTACACATTGACGATCACGGGCAAGTGTACCAGTCCCGCTTTGACGCATACCACCACTGTCTCGCTCACAGGTACCTGTAAACTAACGAGGCTGGGCCTCAGACCACCCCTGCAATGGAATTTGCCGGGGGGGGGTCCATTTGAGTATTGAGCATTGGTCACCGGCTATTGAGGCCGTAATGACCAATGACCATTTTTCAATCCTCAATTTTCAATTCACCGGCGACGGTGACTTGGCGCTGGACATCCCGCAGGAAACGATTTTGTATTTCCTGAAGCAATTCCCCGGATTCGAGTTGTCCGCCAACCTCAGGACCTTCTTCCACGCTGCCGTGCGGGGAGACGTGCTCTCAAACGGAGCGGTCACTAGCGGCACCGGGTTCAGTCTGGTCCACAACGGCATTCGTCAAACCCCCGTGGGATCGAAAGCCGAACGACAATTCTTTTACATGTTATTTGCTCTTATCTGACAATCCCTGATCCGGAATGAACGATCCTCCACTGCAAGACGTGCCGGCGACAAACCGGCCGCTCAGTGGAACGTCTAGAATAGAAACAAAGATTATGAAGCGCATTTTGCTAAACACCACCGTCGTTCTTGCGGTCATGGGGACCGCGTTGAGCACCAAGGCGGCCTTGGGCACCGTTAGCGGGCCCTTTGCCTGCCGCAACCTCCAGATATTCCTCATCCAGGGCGACTCCGGGCTGGGCGACCGCCACTATGCCACGCTGGCGGAAGCCCTGGAAAAGGGTTTCGTGGTAATCAAAGAAACCGGGAACGTTCAGGAACTGAGCGTTGAGAACCTGTCAAAAGCAACGACGGTGTTCCTCAACGCCGGCGACATCATAAAGGGGGGACGCCAGGATCGAACCGTCCGGGACGACCTGATCCTGCCGCCTCAATCGGGCACGGTGCCCCTGGCCGCGTTTTGCGTGGAGCATGGCCGCTGGACCCAGCGCGGCCAGGAAAATCCCGCGGCCTTCTCAGCCAATACCAAGAGCTTGAGTTCGAAAAAGCAGAAGATGGCTGCGCGGTACGGCTTGAGCCAGTCCAACGTCTGGTCTGGCGTGGCCGAGGAGCAAACCCGTCTCAATGAGAATGTATCCCGGCTGGCCGGCAAGCGTGTGGAAACCCGCGACGCCGCGTCTGCCAGCAGCCTGCAGTTGACGCTGGAAAACAAGGATTTGGAGGCCGCGAGAAAGCGATACCTGGATAAACTGAATCCGGTTCTGGACCGCAAAAACAATGTCATGGGCTTTGCATACGCGATCAACGGCGAGATAAACAGCGCGGAGGTCTATAACAGCAAGCAACTGTTCCGCGCCCTCTGGCCCAAGCTCCTGGATGCGGCCGTCACCGAGGCGATTGCTGAATCCAAGGAAGAGGGTCAATTCCAGCCCGTCGAGGCCATAGCACTGAAAAGCTTTTTCGAGACTGCCTTGTCCGGCTCAGTCAAGGAACGCCAGGTGTGGAAAAGCACCCGCGTTAAAGTTTATGCGACGCCTGCGACGGTTCTCTTTGAGACGCTGGATTTGGAAGCGGACGGGGTCTGGATTCATAAGAGCTTCATCAACAAAGGCGCGGAAAAAGTGGTCGTGCCGTTGGATCGCGATGCGAGCCAATACCAGCAGCAATTGCCACCCCGGTCGGTACGGTGACTCGGAAACAGGCGTAAATCGTTGGAAATGAATAGTGCGATTGTCGTCCCTTGCGGAGCCCCCGGGGGCATGGGGTCTGACACGAGTTTGCTTTTTTACCGCGGCGCCGGTTGCTGACGGTGCGCGGGCGATTCTCGGGATGTCCCTCCGGGACAAAGGTTCAAGTCGACCCCGCGTGAGCATCCCTGTCAAACCTGGCCCAACATTCACGACGCGTTTATCTCGAGGCCTTTCCTAACCTGGCGAGCGCTTCCTGGAACGCGGCTTCAAGATCCGGATCCTTGTCTTGAACCACGTCTTTCCAGGTCCAAACTACTTCTCGATCGGGAATAGTCCCTCGACCTTCAATCACCCTGCCCTTGGGGCTGTAAACCTTCATAACACATAAGGTCACTTGTGCTCCCGTGAAAGGCAGCGTAACCACTTGCCGGGGGGCGCCCGTCCCTCCTCCCGAAGGACGCCCCAAAAATCGCGCCCTTTCCTTGGGGAGCAAATCGCGCAGGCACGCCAGCAGGTTATCGGTGGTGCTGAAACAGAGTTCATCAGCCAAAATCCAAACCAACCCCTCGAATGGTTCAATCGCAGGAGGTCGGGGAGGCTTCCAACCATCGTCAAGCCGGGACCAACCACTATCAGGTGAGTCCCCAAAGCCAGGTACCTTTCTTAACTCCGGTGAATACCTGGTTTGCAGCTTGAAGTAACAGAATTCACCGGCCAGGAGGTGAAGCGCCACGTGGCTTCCAATGGAGTCTGAACCACCCTCATTTCCCCTAAGGTCCAGAATCAGGGCCTTTGCGCCCTCGCAGTTCTTGAATGCGTCAGAGATCTTTTTTTGCACCCCTTCGACCGCCGAGGCAGGAAGCCCGCTGGGATTAACCGGTCCGTCGAGTTTCACGGCCCAGGTTGAACGGCGAACGTCGAAGGTGCGGATGGCAAGATGCGCGATTTCCTTATGAGGCCATCGAAGTTCCAAAGGCGGAGGCTCGGTTTCAGATTCCCGTTCATAGCGCAACGCCTCTTCCATTTCCGAGCCGGTTGCACTTTTTAGCTTCACGCCAATTGTCTGATAGCCGTCTCAATCAGCATCTTCAAGTCGCCAAGGGCCGCCTGCCGTGTGGCCTGAATCGGGGGCTCCCCGGCCATTCCGACTGAGGAGAAAAGCAGAATGAAGCCGGCCCATCGGCTTAAGGGCTTCAAGGCAATCATAAAGACGAACTGAATGCACGATGAGGTTCGGCCACCCGGCGCCGGCATGTCAACGGTAATACTGATCATCGGCGGCAACATCGCCTGGGGCCACTTGCAGGATTGCAAGGTCGCCTGGCCTGAGACGGCGCGGCATCTCCTGTGTCGCCAACTTTGTCGAAAAGTGGACAATTCGACAAAGGTTGCGACCAAGTCTTCCGTTCGGCGAGGTTTTGGGACAGGCTCCATCCAGGCCGGATGCCGGGCAGTACCGACCAAGGGGCAATTGAAAAGCAGTTGGCGCTCTGCCAAGATTTGCCACTGGATAGCACGCACGAACAGCAGCCGGGCACAGGCCGCCGCCCGAAGGGGGACGCAAGCGGCGGCCGCCCGGCGGCTGGGCGGGACAGTCACGGTTCGGGGAAATCGGAGATGCGATTATGCGGATGATCGCCTGGAACAGTGCCAGCCAGCCCATTGCGACCAACGACGTGGTCCTTCCGATCTCCGATGAGATGGACTGCCGCGCCTGCCACGCCTCCGGCACGGCCAACGCCGCGGCCCAGCCCGCCGCCGGCTGGGTCTGGGACGGCCTGCCCGAACGCGATTACCGCCTGAACATCCTCCGCCTGCACGACGAGCGCCAGTTCCTCCTTTACCCGGTTCTCTACGCCTCGGCCCTGGCGGCGCGCGGGTTCAACGCCGCCGGCCTTTACCGCAGCGTGACCGTGGACAATCATCCGGCCTTGTGCGCCGCCTGCTACCGCTGCCACCCGGGCTCGACCACCCGCTGTTTGCGCGGCGCGATGGGCAGCGCCATCGCGGCCGACGGCTCGATGGCGATGCAATGCCAGAGCTGCCACGGCAACATGAGCCAGGTCGGCTCGACCAACCGCGTGGGCTGGTTTATGGAACCGGCCTGCCAGAGTTGCCACAGCGGCACGGCCACCGTCAACCGCGGCCAACTCCGCTACACCTCCGCCTTCACCGACACCAACGGCACCGTGCGGACGGCGGCGGACCCAACCTTCGCCACGACCCCGGACACGCCCGCACCGGGCCTCTCCCTTTACCGTTTTTCGGTCGGCCACGGCGGCCTGCAGTGCGAAGCCTGTCACGGCTCGACACACGCCGAGTTTCCGAGCTCGCACCGCAACGACAACCTCCGCAACCTCGGCCTCCAAGGCCACGTGGGCGTCATGGTCGAATGCACCGCCTGCCACACCAATTCGCCCAGCACCGTCAATGGCGGTCCCCACGGCCTGCACCCGGTCGGCTCGGCCTGGGTTAGCAGCCATCACGATTTGCTCGAAAGCGGCCAGGCGAGCCGCGCCCAATGCCAGGCCTGTCACGGCGCCGATTATCGTGGCACTGTCCTCTCTCGCCTGCAGGCCGACCGCGCGCTCAGCCACACCGGCGTGACGACCCTTTTTCGCGGCGCCATTATCGGCTGTTACACCTGCCACAACGGTCCCGATGATGATGACTCCAATGGCACCCCCCCGCCCAGCGTCGCCGGCGTCTCCACCAACACCACGAACGACAAGGCGGTAGCGATGATTTTGCCCGCCACCGGCACCGGCCTGAGCCTGCGCATCATTTCTCAGGCCGCCAACGGTTCCGTCGGCCTGGTTGACGCCACCGCCACCTACTTCCCCAATCCGGGCTTTGTCGGCACTGACACGTTCACCTTCGCCGCCTACGATGGCTCGAAAAACTCCGGCCTCGCCACCGGCACGGTCAGCGTGGCCCAAGGGCCTTTCGCGCTCGGGGCGACAACCCACGTCCCCCCGACTTATCCGGCAGCCTGGCCCGTGGCCTTTGCCGTCGTGCCGTCGGTAACCAACAACCTTGGCCCGGTGAGCTTCGACTGGGACTTCGGCGACGGCGGTCCCCACGACACAAACCAGTTCCCGGCCCACACTTACACCTCGCCCGGCAGCTTCAACTGGACCGTCATCTCAACCGTCTCCACGCAGAGCGCCACCAATTCCGGCGCCATCCTCATCGGCAACCCCGTGGTCCTGAGTGCCACGCCCGGCGCAAATCAGGTCGTTCTGTCCTGGCCCAATCCGCTGGCCGACACGGTCCTCGAAACGAGCAGCGCGCTGGGGCCATCGGCCCGCTGGACCTGGGTCACGGCCCCGGTCAACTCGAGCGTGGACCTGCTCACCGTCACCGCCCCAGCCTCGAGCAATCAGTTCTTCCGCGTCCGCAGACCCTGGTAGCGAACGGGTGCCTGGAGAGCCTCCTTTCGCTTTTGCGCATGCATTGGGACCATGAACCTTGGCGTAGCGGCGTCTCGGCAGAGCGCCGCTGGAGATTATTCCAGGAATGGCGGAAAGCTGTAAGACCGGTTGCCCGGCCCGGCTGGCAAGTGGACTTTTCAGGTTTCTGAATGGCGCAGCCCCCTTGTCCAAATCCATTTGACGCTCGGGAGCGGGCCGCTAGTCTGGGCTGGTGGGCCACCAGACCATAGAACCGAACCCGTGGATGATCCTGCCCTTTGGGCTGTTGCTGGCGGTCATCGCGCTGGCGCCCATGCTCCAACCCGCCCGGTGGGCCAGGCACTATCCCAAGCTCACCGCCGGGCTGGCCGCCGTCACCGCGGGCTATTACCTCCTGGTCTTGCGCGCCTCCGAGCGCGTGCTGCAGGCCGGACACGAGTATCTCAGTTTCATCGTGCTCATCGGCTCGCTGTTCGTCGTTGCCGGCGGCATTCACCTCAGCGTCAAAGCCCAGGCAACGCCGCGCCTGAACACCCTTTTCCTGCTTGTCGGGGCCATGGTTGCCAACCTGCTCGGCACGACGGGCGCCTCGATGCTCCTCATCCGGCCCTGGATACAAATGAACCGAGGCCGTGTCACCGCGCGCCACATCGTGTTTTTCATCTTCATTGTCTCCAATGTGGGTGGTTGCCTGACGCCCGTCGGGGATCCGCCCCTGTTTCTTGGCTATCTCGAGGGAATCCCCTTTTGGTGGGTGGCACAGCATTGCTGGCCGATGTGGGCGGTGGCGGTGGGCTTCCTGTTGGCGCTGTTTTACGCCCTGGACACCCTCGATTACCGCCGCGCTCCTCGGGAGGTCCGCCTCCAATCGGCCGGCGCGCCGGAACCGTGGCGTTTGGAGGGCCTGGGCAATCTTCTTTGGCTGGCGCTCATCCTGGGCACGGTGTTCATCAACCGCCCGGGCTATCTTCGTGAAACGTTAATGGTCGCGGCCGCCGCGGCTTCGTACTTCACAACCAAAAAGACCGTCCACGAGGCCAACCGCTTCAACCTTCATCCGATGCGGGAGGTCGCCATCCTGTTCGCCGGCATTTTCGTTACCATGATGCCGGCCCTGGATTGGCTCCAGACCCATGCGGGGCGCCTGGGCCAGCCCAGCCCGGCCCTCTTCTATTGGACCTGCGGGACGCTCTCGAGCGTGCTGGACAATGCCCCGGCTTACCTGAGCTTCCTCCACGCCGCTTTTGGCGTGTTTGTCCCCCCTGAAACCGTGGACCAGGTGCAGGCCCTCATCCAAACTCACGGGGCGGCCGGGCCCCACGAAGGGCCAATCTGGCAAACTTTCCAGGCCCTGCAGCAATACCATGCGGCGGCCATCGCCGGCGGCAAGGCCGGCCCCGGCCAAATCCAAGTCGCCTTTCTGCTCGCCAACAACCATTTAGACGCCTATCTCCTGGCCGTCAGCCTCGGGGCGGTCTTCTTCGGCGCCATGACCTATATCGGCAACGGCCCCAATTTCATGGTCAAGGCCATCGCCGACCACCACAACGTCCGCATCCCGGGCTTCCTGGGATTCATTTTCAAGTACAGCCTTCCCTGCATGGGCCCGATGCTCCTGTTGATCTGGCTGCTGTTCCTCCGCCGATGAGGCTGGCGCCTCCCCGTTCGACAGGTCGGCCACGAACTCGGCCACAATGGCATGCAGGACGAGGAACTGGTTAAGACCAGGTTGCAGAATTAACCGCAAAGAACACAAAGAACGCAAAAGCCGAGGGAATTGAGGCGTTTCTTTGTGCTCTCTGCGCGCTTTGCGGTTAATCTTCCCACCGGCGCTACATTTGTCGCCGACCTGAGTTCCTCACGGCCTCACCCGCCCATAAAACCGGCCGCTTGAACTCGGCGGCACCGGACTCAGCCAGCCCCCGGACGCCCGCACGTTCCCAGCGCCAGACGGCACGAAAAACCTTTACGACCTCAGCCCGCCGTTTCCTCTTAACTTAAATGACGGCTCGCAGCCTCCAGGTGACCGTGCTGCCAGTTCTCAAACCAAATCGGCGGAATTCAGAAAAAAGGGCCTGACAAATCAACCCGTCTATGCCTCAAATGGCACCACTCGGAACGGAAATGAACTATGCGGGAACGGGCATAGGTCACTTCATCTGGCACGCGGGAGTTCTAAACCACCGCCTAACGTCGGCGACATTCAGGATCCCAACCATGCCTCCACCCCAGTTCTCAGCGAATTCCGCGCAAGATTTCGCCCCGGCTCACGTATAGGGGAAAAATCGCAACAAAGGTCCGCATGACCGATTACGCCATCAAATCCAGCCGGAACGCAATGGGCTCGCCTCAGCGGGTCTCAGGGCCTCCGGGCTGCCTGGGTCGTGGCGGTAACCTGTGCAGCCTCCTGCCTCATCGTCTTGCCCTTGCGCTCAAAGGCGGACGACTGTTGGACGGGGTCAGGATGCCTTGTCACGGTTACTTTTCCAGGGTGGGTTGGCATTCCTGAGACCTGCTGGCACGCGCCCTCCACATTTCCCCAAGAAGGAGCCGTCGGCAATTACTTCACCAGCGGGCAACTGCTCACCGTCCAAACTCCTCCGTGGATTTCCAGGTCCGGCGATGAGCGGCAGGGATCGATCTACATCCTGCCAAATGATGGACCGGCACGCACGAACATGGTCCTTTTCGTGGTCGCGGTTGATGATATGATCTCGGAGTGCTCCGTCGAAGTCCGCCAGGCCGCCGCCACGGTGACCGTGCCCAACCCTCCAGTCTTGCTCTCACCGGGAAGCCCGTCGGGCCCCGGGCCAGTGATTTCAGCCCTGACCCCGACGATGAGTTGGAGCCCGGTGAGTGGCGCGACCGGCTATGGGCTGTACGTGCGCGATTTGGTCATTGATGCGCTGGTGTACGACAATGATTTCGTACCCAACTCCACTTCGCTGCGTCTCCCCCCAGGCACGCTCACGCCCGGCCACAATTACCGATGGAACATGCGGGCGAGCAACAGCGCAGGCTATGGCGGCTTCTCGGAGCGGTTCTATTTCCAGGTGGTGCCGGCACCCCGGTTGGTCAGCCCCACGGCTATCCCTGGCGCCGCATTCCAGTTCTGGATCGTCGGCGCTACGAACCAAACCTGCGTGGTTGAGGCAAGCCCCGATCTCCTGAACTGGGTCCCAGTAGCCACAAATTCAAGTCCCTCTGGAAGCTTCACATTCTCCGATACAACAGCCGCCAACCGCGCAGCGCGCTTCTATAGAGTCGCGATGTTGCCATGAAAACGTACGGTCGAGGCATTACTGCAGATTTCTCGAGCTATCTCCGACATGGTCCTTTCGGCTCCGGCGAGAGACACGGCGCTGGAAGGAAATACGAACAAGATCGATGTGAGTTTCCAAGAGAGCCGCTGGTCCAAGGCAAGCATGGCATGGAATCCACGACGCACAGTTCGCCATTGGTTCGGAGCCTCACTGCTCACCAAGCCATAAGCCAAACCCACAGCTCCTGCTGAGAAGGCTCAAAACCAAAACACGATGAAAAACGGACAAACATCCTCACGAACCTTCCCTGTCACCGCCACTGGGAAAGTGAATGCTTACACAGGTCCCGCGCTCACCCAGAACCGCCTTGCGATTGCGCTATCATTTCTTCTCCTGCCTCTATTTGGCGTCCAACAGGCAGCTGGATTTAACGTAGGTGACCGCGTGCAAACGACAACGTCGCCGGTCATGGTTCGCTCCATTGTTAACGGGGTTGCCAACCCGACCCAACTCGGGGTCATTAGCACGGTTGGAACGAAGGGCACGGTGATATTGGGTAATTATCAGGCCACCTTGAACGGCGTCTCTCACACTTGGAACGACGTGGTTTGGGATAATCCAAATCTCGTTCCCGGGTGGGTCGTTGTAGATGTACTTGGCCCGGTCCCGCCAATCGCCCCAACGGTCACGCTGACCCTGTATGTCCACAGCGGGAGTGCAGGCGGGCCGCTTCTTTCGGGGGCGCTGGTCACGGGTTCGGACGGTGCGGGCAAGACTTTTAGTCAAACGACTGGGGCTGGGGGTTACGTGACCATCACGGGAACCGCTGGCACATGGCAGTTTACGGCTTCCAAGGCCGGTTACAACGCCAACAGTTGGAACCAGAGCATCACCGCTACTGGTCAGAAGGACGCCTTTCTGAGCCAAAGCGGCGTGACGCTTACGCTGTACGTCCACGACGGCAGCGCCACCGGCCCGCTGTTGTCCGGGGTGCGCGTGACCGGAACCGACGGCGCCGGGCAGGCGTTCGACCAGACCACGGGAACCGGCGGGTTCGTGACGATCACCGGGCCGGCGGGGACCTGGCAGTTCAACGCCAGCAAGGCCGGTTACAGCGCCAACAGTTGGAACCAGAGCATCACCGCTACTGGTCAGAAGGACGCCTTTCTGAGCCAAAGCGGCGTGACGCTCACGCTGTATGTCCACGACGGCAGCGCCACCGGCCCGCTGCTGTCCGGGGTGCGCGTGACCGGAACCGACGGCGCCGGGCAGGCGTTCGACCAGACGACGGGAACCGGCGGGTTCGTGACGATCACCGGGGCGCCGGGGACCTGGCAGTTCAATGCCAGCAAGGCCGGTTACAACGGCAACAGTTGGAACCAGAGCATCACGGCCACTGGTCAGAAGGACGCGTTCCTGACCCGAAGCGGCGTGACGCTCACGCTGTACGTCCACGACGGCAGCGCCACTGGCCCGTTGTTGTCCGGGGTGCGCGTGACGGGAACCGATGGGGCCGGGCAGGCCTTTGACCAGACCACGGGAACCGGCGGATTCGTGACGATCACCGGGGCGGCGGGGACCTGGCAGCTCAATGCCAGCAAAGCCGGTTACAACGGCAACAGTTGGAACCAGAGCATCACGGCCACTGGTCAGAAAGATGCGTTCCTGAGCCAAAGCGGCGTGACGCTCACGGTCACGTCACCCGCTGGCGGGGAGAACTGGACGGCGGGGACGGCCCATTCCGTCACGTGGACCGTCTCGGGCAGCACGGCCAGCGTGGCTTACTACAAGATTGCGCTGAGCACCGATGGAGGGACGGCTGACGCCGACTTCACAACGCAGTTGACCCCCAACGGGCTGTGGACTCCCAGCCAAACAAGCTGGGCATGGACGATCCCCGCTTCGCTCAGCACCGCTCAAGGCCGCATCCGCGTCCGAGCGATGGATGGCAGCGGCAACCTGCTGGCGCAAGCTTTCAGCGCCGCCAACTTCACGATCAGCGGGCCCCTGCCGACAATAACGGTGACGTCGCCGGCGGCGGGGAGAACTGGACGGCGGGGACGGCCCATTCCGTCACGTGGACCGTCTCGGGCAGCACGGCCAGCGTGGCTTACTACAAGATTGCGCTGAGCACCGATGGAGGGACGGCTGACGCTGACTTCACAACGCAGTTGACCCCCAACGGGCTGTGGACTCCCAGCCAAACAAGCTGGGCATGGACGATCCCCGCTTCGCTCAGCACCGCTCAAGGCCGCATCCGCGTCCGAGCGATGGATGGCAGCGGCAACCTGCTGGCGCAAGCTTTCAGCGCCGCCAACTTCACGATCAGCGGGCCCCTGCCGACAATAACGGTGACGTTGCCGGCCGGCGGGGAGAACTGGACGGCGGGGACGGCCCATTCCGTCACGTGGACCGTCTCGGGCAGCACGGCCAGCGTGGCTTACTACAAGATTGCGCTGAGCACCGATGGAGGGACGGCTGACGCCGACTTCACAACGCAGTTGACCCCCAACGGGCTGTGGACTCCCAGCCAAACAAGCTGGGCATGGACGATCCCCGCTTCGCTCAGCACCGCTCAAGGCCGCATCCGCGTCCGAGCGATGGATGGCAGCGGCAACCTGCTGGCGCAAGCTTTCAGCGCCGCCAACTTCGCCATCAGCACGTTGGCGCCGGTGGCGGCGCCGACGTTCAGTCCGCCGCCGGGGACTTACACCAGCGCGCAGAGTGTCAAGATTTCAACCACGACCGGCGGGGCGACCGTGCGCTACACGCTCGACGGGAGCCAACCGATCAGCAGTTCGAGCCACTATGTCGGGCCAGTGAGCATCACCACCACAACCACGCTCAACGCCCGTGCCTTCAAGACCGGGATGGCGGACAGCAAGGTGACCAGCGGAACCTATACGATCAACCTACCGCAAGTGGCTGCGCCAACATTCAACCCTCGGCCCGGTAGCTACAACAGTGTGCAGAACGTAACGATTTCAACCACCACGAGCGGCGCCACGATTCGTTACACAATCAACGGCACAGACCCGACGAACAGCTCCAGCCCCTATACCGGGCCCCTGAAGATCAGTACCACGACCACCTTGAGGGCGGCAGCTTTCAAAACTGCAATGACCGAGAGCCTCCTGACCAGCGGTACTTACACTATTCAACTTCCTTCGATTGTGCTGTTACTTCACGGCATGAATAGCGACCCAACTACTTGGAATGACTTCATCGACGACAATAACTATTTTCCGTCTTACGTACCTATCCTGAACGTTCCTACTGCGCCAATAATCTTCGGCGGTGTCGTATTATCGGCCTCCGGCGCAAATCCGACCCCTGATAAAAACGGCGTTCGCTATTATCGCGTGGAATTTGGTGCTTACGATGTAAAGTACGGCACAACGGGCTCGAAGGCATCCACGCGAACGGGAACAACTCAGGCGATTTTACTTCCGTTTTTGGAGCATATAGTTTAGCCAGAGAGGTCAGAGAGGCCGTTTGGGCCATAACCAACCTGTATCCTAATGCAAACATACTATTAGTCGGTCACAGCCGAGGGGGGATAGCAGGGCGAGCTTTTCTGCAAACGCCTAGTTATGGAGAACGAAGTGCTGTCACCGGGTTGCTTACGGCCGGCACTCCACACCAGGGGAGCCCGTTTGGTAAACTTTACAACTACTTGGCCAGTAATCCGGACCCTATGGACGCATCTGGCCAGAGGACGTTGACCAATGCGAACTTGATAAACGACTGGGGACTAGTAGATACACTGCGAAGTTCCTGGTTCTTGGAGGTGTTGCAGGCAGCCGGAATTGCGCATACGGTAAACGTCCGGCGCCCAACGATAGGTGACTTGGCTCCTGGATCATTTGCACTCGCACAACTGGCGAGCTCAACATCTCGACTCCCAACGACCATCAATTATGGAACACTTATGTTTGACGGAGCCCAGTTCGGTAAACTTTACGAGGGTTCGTTCGGCACTGTGGATGTAATAAATGGCAGTAGGTGGCTGGCTCAGGCAATCGTGCCGGAAAAACTGTCGGCAGTAGGAAGTAACTACATCTGCAAACTTTTTGCGGCGGCAACATATCATGGTGACGGCATTGTGCCGGTCGCTTCCCAAACGTTTACTGCCACCGGGGTTAACGAAGCGCGCGTCACCGACCCAAATGGCATTCTGCATACGGAAGAGCCCAAGCAAAAGAGCGACATCCGTAGCGCAATGAAAACCCTTGTCAGGTGGTGGAATCAATGAAGAAACGCAATTACGCTGTTCTGGCTATTGCAGGGCTATTGATCATTTGCCCACTGTTGCTTTCGCTGCCCAGAATGCGACAACTCGCGCAGGCGTCAAATGGACAATCAACCCCAGCTGGTGAGCCGGGAAGTACTGGATCTACGTCGGCGCTACGCAAACGAACCCGACGGCTCCCACCTGCACCAGCGCAGCCCGTAGCAGATTTTCAACAGAGCGAAGACGCTTTGGTTAATCAACCGGTGCAGGCGCGGATGAAATATGTTTCGGAACTGGAGAAACGCTCCTCCGGCGAACTCTTTGACATGTGGCTTGCCGAAACCAAGGCGAAAACCGACTTGTTGAAAGAGCGTTTCATTGCCGACGGTCTGGCAACACGTTTACGCGATAATCAGGCAGACTCCGCCGGCACTCTTTCACAGATAAAGGGCTTTCTGCTCAACGAGAGTAATGACGATTACTCACGATGGCGTCTAGCACAGATGCTCGGTCAAGCTGCGACTGCGGAAACCCTTGAGGTACTTCTTAACGCCCTAAGTTCAACAGGGCAGCCGGAGATGCGCGCTTGGCTGCTCGCTCAAGTTGTCAAAGCCTCACAGGTAACTTGGGAGGGACGTCATCACGAGGAGCTTTCCGAACCGCTGCAGAGGGCTTGGGATGCCGCGGATTCCAAATCGGATACATTGCCATATTTAGGAATCGCCCTCGCGTCTGTCGGTGCTCCGAAGGGTCTGGATGTGTTGTTCAGAGACATCACGCGTGGGGGAGGAACGATCAGCGAATTTGAACAGCACGCTGACGACAAGGCATGGTTAGCGTTGGGAAGTCTAGAACACGTCCGGAGTTCCGCAGCCATTCCTCATTTGGCTTCAAGGCTCGCAGAGGGGGCGCCTGACAGCATTACAACCTGTGCGGCAGGATACTGTCTAGCCGCAATGGGACAACCCGAGGCCACCGCTGTTTTATTAAGGTGGATCCAAGCCAGTAATGGCGATGTCCGTCAATATGTAGCTGACTGGTTTGGCAAAATGCGGGATGAGGGATCGGTCCAAATGGTAAGCAGGGCAATCAAGCAGGAGAGTTTTGCAAGTCAGCAAAACCAGGATGCCTTGCGGTCCGCGCTCACGCTTTGGTTGTCCCAACGGAGCGAGAACCTCCGGCCTGTTAACGAATAGAGACTAATGTTGCCACCTGTCTTTACCCGCGCAGTGTCCATGAACTGACAGCGGGTCATGAGCCAAACTTCTTTGTGCAGCCTTCCCGGGAACGGGTCGGTCCAAGCTTTTGACATTCCTCAACACGAGCCATCTCTTCACTTGCCTCGGTCCAGCCCCGCCCCGCCCCCAATGCCTGCAACCGCCACGATCGTCGCGTCTCAGCGTTTTCGTTGTCCCTCCGAACGCGCCTACCGGTCCCTATCCGGCCCCCAGCCTGCCTTCCCCCGTATCCCTCGGACTGTCGAAGGTGGACTGCGGACCGTGGACCGTGGACTGCGGACCGTGGACGGTGGACTGCGGACCCTGGACTGTGGGCTGTGGACTGTGTCCCCCCCCCCCCAACCGCACTCCTTTTCGGTAAAAAACAGCCAATACAGCCAATAGAGCCAATGCAGTGTTTGGTCCTTGGCCCCAAGCATGCGAAAACTGGTCTCATGTACAGCAACGATACTAAAGATCAGTTCGCCGAACTCCGCGCCAAAGGTCTGAGCCTCGCGCGCATCGCCTCCGACATCCGCGTCTCCCAGCGCACCCTCGTCGCGTGGAACCGCCAACTCGCCCCGGACATCCGCGCCCTCCGCGCCGTCCACCTCGAAGCCCTTCACGAACAAACCCTCGCCTCGCGCGAGGCAGACCTGGCCCGCCTGGCCAAAGTCCAATCCAACGTCGAAGCCGCCATCACCAAACGCGACTTCACCTGGGTTGACAGCGACAAGCTCGTCCGCATCTACCTCGATCTCCGCCACGAAATCCGCGACCTCCGCGCCGCCAACCTCGCCCCCCTCTACGAACCCCAAAGTCCCTCCCCGCCCCCGTCTGCGCCCCCCGCTCCTAATCCTACTCCTAACCCTCCTCCTAATCTCCACGAACCCCCAAATCCCGCCCCGCCCCCCGCCACCGGCCCACCCGCTCCGCCTGCCGGAACGCCGCCAGCGCCCCGCGGCCCGGGCAGCACCGACGCCCCTATCGGCCCCGGAACGCCAGCTTCAGCCGGCAGCCGCGACGCCGCCACCGCAAATCCAGGTGGCGCCCCTCTCATTAACACCTCGCTTCAGCGAGGTGCCAAAGCGCCCGGCGCTCTCGAAACCGTTTCGAACGGTTTCCGACGGCCCTCACCGGCCTGCCCCGGCCCGTGCGGAAAGGCCGTTGAGCGAAGCGAAATCCCGACTTTGTCGGGACCCGCCGCCAGAGCGGGGGTTAATGAGATAAATCCGTGCCATCAGTGCCATCCGGGGTTAAATAATGCAATAGCCCAATTCGCCCGCAGGCTGCAAACATCTTTCACAGAGGGAATGAACCGCGGAATGCGTGCAATTCGCGGAATCCCGAGCCCGGCCGCTTCTCCTTCCGCGTATTCAGCGTATTCTGCGGTTAATACTTCCGTTCCGGCTGTTCCCCGCCGCCTTTCTGCAGCATTCCTGCACTGTTCCTGCCTCACTTTTTCCACGGCGCTTTTCGCAACCCTCTCAGCATCAATCATTTTCAACTTTCTCACTCCCGCCATGGTGCAATTCTGCTCCACACCAGGCCTCCAGCCCGGACCCGCCTCCCGAGTTTTGACCGCGGTTCAAAAGCATCCGGACGCAAGGGCCGAGTGTCTAGGGAACGTGGTGCTGCGCCTCGAACCCTCGACCCTCGCCCCGTCTTGGGTTCTTGCCACGCGATTGAAAAGCGGTATAGGCTGTTGGCGGATTAAACGTTTATGGCTCAACGGTTCGACTCGATCCAATCCGTGGTTGCCGACCTGCAGAAAGGCAAGATGGTCATCGTGGTGGACGACCCGGACCGTGAGAACGAGGGCGACCTCGTCATGGCCGCCCAGTTCGTCACGCCGGACGCCGTCAATTTCATGATCAAGCACGGCCGCGGCCTCATCTGCGCCCCCACCACTTCCCAACGCCTCGAGCAGCTTGGCATCGAACGCATGGTCCGCCAAAACCGGGAGAGCTTCAAGACCGACTTCCAGGTGAGCGTCGATGCCGCGCGAGGCATCACTACGGGCATCAGCGCCGCGGACCGCGCCGAGACCATCCGCATCATGGCCGAGCCGAGCAGCCGTGCCGGAGGACCTCATCCAACCCGGCCACGTGTTCCCGCTTCGCGCCCGGCCCGGCGGCGTCTTGCAGCGCGCCGGCCACACCGAGGCGGCCGTGGACCTGGCCAGACTTGCCGGCCACCGGCCCGTCGGCGTCATCTGCGAAATCATGAGCGATGACGGCTCGATGGCCCGCCTGCCCGAGTTGATCCGATTCGCCAGGAAACACCGGCTCAAGATCTGCACCATCGCCGACCTCATCCACTTCCGGCGCACGCGCGAAAAGCTCGTCGAACTCATCGAGGTGGTGAAGCTCCCGACCGAATACGGCGACTTCGACCTCTATCTCTATCAATCGAAGATCGACGGCCTGCATCACCTCGCCCTGGTCTGCGGCGACGTGGCCGGGAAACAAAACGTGCTCGTCCGCGTCCATAGCGAATGCCTCACCGGCGATGTCTTCGGCTCGCGCCGCTGCGATTGCGGCCCCCAACTCCACCAGGCCATGCGCCAGGTCGCCGCCTCCGGCTGTGGCGTCGTCGTCTATATGCGCCAGGAAGGACGCGGCATCGGCCTGGCCGCCAAAATCAAGGCCTACAAACTCCAGGAGCAAGGCTACGACACGGTCGAAGCCAACGAAAAGCTCGGCTTCGACATGGATCTGCGCGAATACGGCCTGGGCGCCCAAATCCTGGCCGACCTCGGTCTGAAAACCATTCGCCTGCTCACCAACAACCCCCGCAAGGTGGTCGGCCTGGAAGGCTACGGCCTCAAAATCGTCGAACAACTCCCCGTCAGAATAAAACCCAACCCCCACAACGCCCGCTATTTGCGAACCAAACGCGACAAGCTCGGACACCTGCTGTGATGAGAAGAGCAGGATTAGGATTAAGATTAAGATTAAGATTAGGATTAGGATCATTTGCGGCCGCTCCTAATCCTAATCTTAATCCTAATCCTAATCTCAATCCGGCTCTCTCTGCCACTCCTTTGCCCCTATGCTAACCCCTCTGAAACCCAAGTCCGTTCAGGCATACGAGGCCTCGTTCGCGATTGTCGCCTCGCGCTACAACGCCCGCTACGTCAACGCCATGGTCCGCGCCGCCAAGGCCCAACTCAAACGCGCCGGCGCCCGGCAGATCCGGGTTCTCCGCGTGCCCGGCGCTTATGAAATCCCGATTGTTGCCGCTCGCCTGGCCCAGTCAGCTCACCACGCCCCCGCTCGCCCCTCTGCCATCATCTGCCTCGGTGTCATCCTGCGCGGCCAAACCGTCCACGCCGCCCATATCGGCGAGGCCGTCAGCCACGCCCTCATGCAGATTCAACTCCAATGCCTCGTCCCCGTCATTCACGAAGTCCTGCTCCTGGAAAATGAAGACCAGGCCCGCGCCCGGTGCCTGAGCCGGACGCATAACCGGGGGGCCGAGGCCGCCCAGACCGCGCTGGCGATGGCCCGCCTGATGGGCCAAATGTAGCGCAGACTTCCAGTCTGCCGTGTCGCGGATTTCCAATCCGCAGCCGTGCGTCCATTGCGGCGGCGTGGGGGTTTCCGCCGCCCTGCCGGCTGGAAGCCGGCGATACAGCAGGTTGGAAACCTGCGCTACTGTGTCGCCGTCCTCCTCTGTAATTAGGATAGCTAATACTCAACCTTAACCAAACTTCAAACTGGTTGCGCCCCGCCGGGTCGAGTGCTACTTTCTTCCGTTTTTCGATGACCGATGATTGACTCTATGAACAAAACCAGCACGCTTTTGGCAGCCGTGGGCCTGGCCCTGGCCGCGCAGTGGGCGCCGGCGAGTGACATCACCGGGACCGTTACTCTCAAAGGCACGCCCCCGAAGGAAAAAGTAATCACCCCCTACAAGGACGACGTCAATTGCCGCAATCTCCTGCCGGAGACCCCGACAACCCGTTTCTATGTCGTAAGTCCCAACGGCGAACTGGCCGACGTTGTGGTTTCCCTGCAAGGCATCAGTGGCAAGTCCACGGGCCCCTCGGCAAAACCCGCGGTCCTGGACCAGAAAAACTGCCTTTACGTGCCGCAGATTATGGCGGTCCAGACAGGCCAAAAGTTCATCGTGAAGAACTCGGACCCCGTGATGCACAATGTCGATGTCCAACCCGCCAGCGACTCGGGCAACCCGCCAAAGAATGAGGCCCAGTTGCCCCGCGGCCCGGACCTGACCTTCTCCTTTCCCAAGCCGGAGATGTTCCTGAAAATCAAGTGCGACGTCCACCTCTGGATGTTCGCCTGGGTCAGCGTGTTCGACCACCCCTACTTCGCCGTCTCCGCCAAGGACGGCACGTTCAAAATCCCCAACGTCCCGCCCGGCAAATACACCCTCCAAGCCGCTCATCGCAAGGCCGGCACCGTGACCCGGGAAGTCGAGGTCAAAGAAGGCGAACCGGCGAAGGTTGATTTCACCCTCGAGGCCAAGTAACCCGCGAATCCCGGTTGGGACTGTCATACACGTAATGAGAATCGAAGAAACCAACGCCTGCGGTTGCATATTGAGACTGATTCTCAAATGCGCCCCCCTCGACCTTTGCAGCATGTTTGCGGCGCTCTGCCGAGACGCCGCTACGGCTTTCGACCTTCGACCTTCGTGCTCCCCGGCCTGATGTCACCTCCACTGACCAATATTTGGAATCCTCGCCTCTCAGCCTTTGCGTTACTGACCGCCTTGGCCACGCTGGGGTTGCTGGCGGCAGGGGGCCTGGTGACCAGCCACGGCGCGGGCATGGCCGTTCCCGACTGGCCTAACACTTACGGATATAACATGTTCTTCTTCCCGTTCTCACAGTGGGTGGGCGGGGTTTTTTACGAGCACACGCATCGTCTGTTTGCCTCTTTGGTCGGCTTGCTGACAAGCGTTCTTGCTTTATGGCTCTACGGCGTCAAAGCGCGGCCCTGGATGCGCAATCTCGGCATCGTCCTGCTGGCGGCGGCACTGGGCGCGCTCTTCGCCTGGCCCCGGCGGTGGAGCGACGCGCTGGTGCTGGGACTCACAGGGGCCGCGCTGTTCGGCTCGAGCTTCGCCTGGCCTCGATGTGGACCCAGCCCCCGATGGCTGCGGCGCTTGGGGCTGGCGGCCTTTCTGGCCGTGGTGCTTCAAGGGGTGCTTGGCGGATTGCGAGTTGTGCTCTTCCAGGACCAGATCGGCATCTTCCATGCGACGCTGGCTCAACTGTTTTTCGTCCTGGTTTGCGCGCTCGCCCTGTTCACCAGCCGTTGGTGGCAAAACGCGGCCGAGCGCTCAAGAACAGGTCCGTGTGCGATGCGCGGCGCCTGCCGTTCCTGGTCCTGGCCACGACTCTCCTCATCCTGGTCCAACTGATCCTGGGCGCCTGGATGCGCCATCAACACGCCGGGCTGGCCATCCCGGATTTTCCGCTCGCTTACGGCAAGCTCTGGCCGCCTATGGACGCCGCCTCGGTCGCTCTCTACAACCAGCACCGCCTCGAAACGGTGTCCGCTGAACCCGATCACGTCATTTCAAATCGGCCTCCAAATGGCGCATCGTATTGTGGCGGCGCTCATCCTGGCCGCGGTCGCCGTTTGCGCGGGGTGGACCTTGCGCCGGCTTGGCCCAAAGTCTGCCCTGGGCAAGCTCGCGCTGGTTTGGCTGGGGCTGGTCCTGGCGCAGGCGCTCCTGGGAGCAATGACGATTTGGTCCAACAAAGCCGCTGACATCGCCACGGCTCATGTGCTTGGCGGCGCCCTTTCGCTGGCGCTGGGGACCGTTCAGTGCCTGCTCTGGTTCCGGCAACTCCTGCCCGCCCGCAGGACCTCGCGCCGCTAATGGACCGCAGTCCGGAGCTGTCCGGACGCGAGTGTCGAGTGTCGAGTGTCGAGGGGCCGCACTTGCGTTCCCTCGCCCTCGACCCTCGACCCTCGCCCCTTGACGCTCGACCCTCGGCTCTCTCCCCCCAATTCGGACGACCCGAAGCATGAAAGCCTCCGCTCCTTCCCTGACCCACTCCATCCCGGCGGAAAAGAGTTGGCTGGCAGTCTATGCCGACCTTTTCAAGGCCCGGCTTACGCTCCTGGTATTGCTCACGACCCTGGTCGGTTTTTATGTCGGCTTTCGCGGACCGCTCGATTATCTTCTGTCTGCTGCACACCCTTTTGGGCACAGCCCTGGTGGCCTCGGGCGGCTCCGCTCTCAACCAACTTTTCGAGCGGGAATACGATGCCCGGATGCGCCGGACCTGCCATCGGCCGCTGCCTTCGGGCCGCCTCCAACCGCCCACCGTCCTGGCTATCGGCGTCGCCTCCGCGGGCCTGGGACTCATTTACCTGGCCCAGGCAGTCAATCTGACCACCAGCCTGCTTGGCGCAATTACCTTCGTCACTTATGTCTTTGTCTATACCCCGCTCAAACGCCTGACTTGGCTCAATACGGCCGTGGGCGCCATCCCCGGCGCCCTGCCTCCTTTGATCGGCTGGACCGCCGCCCGGGGCGAAATCACGCTCGAGGGCATGGCCTTGTTTGCCATCCAGGCCCTCTGGCAAGTGACCCACTTCATGGCCATCGCCTGGATCTACCGCGACGAATACGCCAAAGCCGGCTTTAAAATGCTGCCCCTCCTGGACCCGAATGGCCGCCGCACCGGCCGCCAGGCCCTGCTTCATGCCTTGACCTTGCTCCCCGTCAGCCTCGGTCCCTTCTTCCTTCACCTGGCCGGGCCCGTTTATCTGGCGGGGGCGCTGGTCCTGGGCCTGGCCTTTGCCTGGTTCGCCGCGCAGTTCGCCCGCCTCCTGACCATCTCAGGAGCCAGACAATTGTTTTACGCCTCGATCCTCTACCTGCCCCTGCTCCTGGCAGTCATGATGCTCGACAAGATCAAATTATAGCCCTCTCATGCTGGCAGCCCCACACACTGCAATACATCCGCCGGATCATCCGCCGGCCCGCGAGGAGGGAGCGTTCTGGAGCAATTACGTCTTTTCCACCGACCACAAAGTCATCGGCCTCCAATATGGGATGACCGCCCTCTGTTTCCTGTTATTCGGCTTCCTCCTGATGCTCATCATGCGCTGGCAGATCGCCCATCCCGGCCAACCGGTGCCGTTGGTCGGGCCGTTGCTGGCGTCCATTCTCGGCGACCCGGCGGCCAAAGGCTCGATCTCGCCGGACCTCTACAATTCCTTCGGCGCGATGCACGGCACGATTATGGTCTTTCTGGCCATCGTGCCTTTGGCGTTCGGCGCGTTTGGCAATTACCTGGTTCCGCTCCAGATCGGGGCGCCGGACATGGCGTTTCCCCGCGTGAACATGGCGAGCTACCAGTTTTATGTGATTGGCGGGATTATCATGTTCGTCAGTTTCTTTATCCCAGGCGGCGCCGCCCAGGCGGGGTGGACCTCCTATCCCCCGCTGGCGGAGGCCATTCCGACCGACGGGCAGACCTTCTGGCTGATTGGCATGGTTTTTCTCATCACCTCCTCGCTCCTGGGGGCGGTGAACTTCATCGCCACGGTCATTCAATTGCGCGCCCCCGGCATGACCTGGATGCGGCTGCCATTTTTCGTCTGGGCGCAGTTCGTCACCGGCTTCCTGCTCCTGCTGGCCTTTCCGCCCCTTGAGGCGGCGGGCATCATGCAGCTTATGGATAAAGTCGCCCACACGAGCTTTTTCCTGCCGACCGGCCTGGCGGTCGGGGGTCAACTGGCCGATGTCAGCGGCGGGGGCAGTCCCCTGCTGTGGCAGCACCTGTTCTGGTTTCTGGCCCACCCGGAGGTTTATGTGTTGATCTTGCCGGCCATGGGCATCGTGGCGGAGATTATTGCCAACAACACCCGGAAGCCGTTGTGGGGCTACAAGTCCCTGGTCTATTCCGCGCTGAGCATCGGCTTTCTGTCGTTCATCGTCTGGGCGCATCACATGTATCTGACCGGGATGGGCACCAAGATCTCGACCTTCTTCCAAACCACCACGATGCTCATCTCGATCCCTTCGGTGATCATCCTGACGTGCATGTTTATTTCTCTGTGGGGCGGCTCTATCCGCTTCACCACGCCGATGCTCTTTGTCATGGCCTTCCTGCCCATGTTCGGCATCGGCGGCTTGACGGGCCTGCCCTTGGGGCTGAGCACCAGCGACATTCACCTGCACGATACTTATTATGTCATCGCCCACTTCCACTACATCGTCGCCCCCGGCACCATCTTCGCCCTGTTTGCCGGCATCTATTATTGGTACCCCAAGGTCACCGGCCGGATGATGAACGATTTTTGGGGCAAAGTGCATTTCTGGTCCTCGTTGATTTTTATGAACCTCATCTTCCAGCCGATGTTCGCCCAGGGGATGGCGGGCATGCTGCGGCGGATGGCCGATGGGGGGGCGAATTACTCCCAGGCCCGCGTTCCGGAGGCCCTGGGCGGCTTGAGCCCCGGCATCATGGGACTGCACACTTACATTCTGTGGGCCGCCGTTGCCCTTGGCATCGCGCAGATCCCTTTCATCATCAATTTCTTCTGGAGCATCGAGCACGGCAGGGCCGTGGATTCCGATAATCCCTGGGAGGCCACCACCCTCGAGTGGCAGACTCCCACTCCGCCCCCGCACGGCAACTTCACCACGCCCCCCGTCGTCCGTCGCGGCCCTTACGAATACAGCGTCCCAGGCCATGACAGGGACTTCACACCCCAAAATGAACTTGTGCCGGAGATGAACCACTTCCCCCTGATGGACATTCCCTACACCGTCGCCCCTCGCCCCGATACCGGCCTCTATAATGCCAAGGTCGGCATCTGGCTGTTTTTGGCTTCCGAGGTCATGCTGTTCGGCGCGCTCTTTTCGACCTATATCCTCTTGCGCGTCGGCGCGCCGGAGGACTTCTGGCCGCACGGTTGGCTCAACATCCCGCTCGGCACCGTGAACACCCTGGTGCTGATCACCTCGAGCATTACGACCGTGATGGCCTGGGCTTCGTGCAAGATGAACCAGTTCGGCCGGTTCAAAGTGTTTCATGCCTGCACCCTCCTCCTGGCCATGACCTTCGTCGGCATCAAATCCTACGAATACCACGACAAATTCACCCATTACGAGATCACGCTCAAAGACGGACGCCTTGCCGACGGCCACCTGCTCGAGAGCAAGCCGGACCACGTCGTCATTCGTGGCCGCTTCGTCACCGACCGCAAAGACCTTTTCGATCTCCGCGCTCCCACGGCCTCTCACAAGCACGAGGAAATCACTCTTCCACGCGCGGAGATCAAGAAGATGGAGAGCTACGGTCCCTGGCACAACACTTACCTGGCTATCTACTTCACCCTCACCGGCCTGCACGCCCTCCACGTCATCGGCGGCGCCATCGTCATCGGCTTTTTATGGGGACCCGGCAGCCGGCTCTGGCGCCGGGACCCCGAACGGTTCACCAACCGCGTCGAGGTCTCCGGCCTGTTCTGGCACTTCGTCAACCTGGTCTGGATTTTTCTGTTTCCTGTCTTATACTTGATATAATGGAACCTAAAGCATGACGGCGAGCCGGTATCAATGGCGTTGAAGGCGTCAGCCAGTGAGCGCCTCGACATGGCCCCTCTTATGAACGCCCAAGCCCATGACAGTTTCGCCCACCACGTCCGCCGGTATCTGTATGTCTTTTACGCCCTGATCTTCGGCACGCTCATTACCGTGGGGGCATCCTACATTCCCTTCGGCAATCGCGAGATTAACATCGCCGTCGCCCTGTTCATCGCCATCAGCAAGGCCTCCCTGGTCGCCTGCTACTTCATGCACCTCATTTCCGAGCGGAAAATGATTTACGGCATCCTGGGTTTCACCGCCTTCTTCTTCATTGGGCTGATGTTCCTCACCATTTGGTCCTTCGCCGATTTTCCACGGCACACTGTCACCCACTGACCTTGTATGTCCCTCAAAGCCTTCCACCTGGTTTTTATCACCGCCGCCAGCGCGCTGGCCTTCGGCTGCGGCGCCTGGGGTCTGAAGACTTACTTCTCTGCGGACGGCCAGGTCGTGGACCTGGCGTTCGGGCTCGGGTCCCTCGCCACGGGCGCCGGCTTGCTCCTCTACGAGCGCTATTTTCTAAAGAAACTCAAGAACATGGATGACAGTGAAGCTCGCATATTCGGACCCATGTGGGGCGCTCCGCTTGCCCGGGGCAGAGCATGTTCTCTAGTGGTATGTACGTAAATCCGGCGACGTATTCGGCGGCTCTTTTTCGCGCAGGCGGCGTTGCTCGCACCTTACAGATCACTGCGGATATGCTCGGTGCTCGCGCCTTGCCTGTACGAAAAATCCCTCGCCGCCTACGTCACCGTATTTATGCTCATCACCACTTAGCCTGCCTTCTTGGGGCCGCCCTAATCCTGGCGCCCAATTCCCTTCTGGCCTGCGCGGCCTGTTACGGCCAAAGCGACTCGCCGCTGGCGCAAGGGATGAACTGGGGGATTGCGAGCTTGTTGGGAACGATCCTCCTGGTTCTGGGCGGCATTGCCGGCTTCTTTGTGAGCCTGGCCAGGAGATCGGCGGCGCTTTCCCGCGCCGCGGCGGGCGCGGCACCATCTCGGAACACACTCCGCCGGATTCAGCCACGTGCGGTTCCTCACTCGCCACTCGCCCTCGCCACCTGTCACCCGCTCACCTCGCCCACTGCGCCTGACAACGTATAACGCACACTATGATAGAAAAACTCCTGGGATTGCCGGTCCTGGCCTCCGAACATGGCCGGCAGGTTGACCATCTGATAGTCTATGTTCACTGGCTCATGATCGCTGTTGTTCGTGGGTTGGTTGAGTTTTTTTGCGATTGCCCTCTTCCGATTTCGCCGCTCCCGCAATCCGAAAGCCAGTTACGCCGGGGTCAAGAGCCATATCTCAAGCTACCTCGAAGTCGCGGTGGCCGTCATCGAGGGGGTGCTGCTCTTCGGCTTGTCCGTCCCGTTGTGGGCCAAGGCGGTCAACAAGTTCCCCAAGGAAAGCGAATCGACGGTCGTTCAGATCGTCGCCCAGCAATTCGCCTGGAACGCCCGCTATCCCGGCAAGGACGGCATCTTCGGCAAACAAGACATGCGCTGGGTCACCTCGGAAAACGTTTTTGGCGTTGACCCCAACGATGCCGAACGGCAAAGACGACGTCCAAACCCTCAACGAAATCCATGTGCCGCTGGTCAAAAACCCGGACGGCCAGTTCAAGCCGGTCATCCTCTATATCTCCTCCAAGGACGTGGTCCACTCCTTCAAGGTCCTTGCCATGCGGATCGCCCAGGACGCCATCCCGGGGATGCGCATCCCCATCTGGTTCCGGCCGACCCGGAAGGCCGCTTTCAAATCAACTGCGCCCAACTCTGCGGCAATGGCCACTCGAGCATGGCGCAGGGATTCCTGGTCGTGGAAGACCCCGCCCTCTATGACAAGTGGCTCGCGTCCAAAGTCGGCGCGGCGACCAGTTTTGAATAGCTCGACCAGGGGATGCGATTCAGGCGAGGTCGTATTCAGCGGCGCGGAAGCGGGTGGTGTCAACCTGGCCCATCATCAGGTCAATGAATTGGGATTCGTCGTCGGGCAACGACTCGAGTGAGGTTTGGAGGCGTTCGAGCCAGGGGACTTCGCGGGGAGGGAGTTTGAGGCAGCCGTCGAGGTGGGCATCGCGGATGAGGCGCAGGGCAGTGAGGGCGGCGGCCTTGCCGGCGGCGTAATCGGTGGGGGCGGCGACGATGGCCTGGGCGATGGCGATGGCGCTCTCGGGGGCGAGGATGAGGGCCTGGGGGTCGCGGTGGACATCCGAGGCCACCATCCATTTGCGGTAGAGGAGCGCGGCCTCGGGCCCATCGGCCAGGGCCTCGTTCATGAGGCGGCAATCGTAGATGAGTTGCTCGAGGCTGCAGGTCGGCGCCATGCCGCCCAGGAGCTTGATGTTCTGGATCGATTCGTTGCTCCAGGTGTCACAGGCGGCGGCGGCGATATTGCCCAGAGGACTCAGATGGGCGCAGGCGGCGGTCTTGCCCTCCATGGCCATTGGGAAGCCGGTAATCGCCTTGAGAATAATGTTCTCGTAGCCGCAATCCTTGCCGGGGCCGACTGCCCCGCGCTCATAGCAGACCAGGGTGCGCACGGCGGAGATGGCGCGCACGACGGCCGCAAAGACGCGCGGGATCATCTTCTGCTCGGCCAGGACCATGGCAGTGTTGCCGAAACCGCAAGCCGTGTCGCCGGCGCAATAGACGCCGTGGGCGCGGGCGATGCGGTTCAGGTGGGTCCAGAGAAAACGCATGTCGCGGACGCCCAGGACACACAAGGCGAAGAGGACCGCGCGGATGTCCCCCATCATCAGGGCCTCGTCGTGGACTTCCTTGCCGCCGACCGACTCGATGCTCAGGAGTTCGGCGCCGGCGGCGGCGCAGCCCTCAAAAGTGGCCAGCATGGCTTCCAGGAGCGGGCCGCTGCGCATGCAGGGCGGACGTTCCATCTCGCGGGTGTCGTTGGGGGTAATCCGCAGGACACTCTTAAGCCCATGACGGGCGCGGGCCTCGCCCATGGCGTCCAGAAGGATGCGCGTCAACTCGATGCCCCACTGCGGGTGTTCGGTCATCGGCGGGAGAGTCTCGAACTCGACGACGAGCCCGGGAGCCTCCAGTTCGACGGCACGCTCGAGGGCGCCGGAAATGATTTGGCGGTATTGGCTCCGGATCTCGGGCATCGTGGCGCTCTCGACAGTCATTGGCGGCAGGGTGAAATTGAGTTCCGGATAGACCAACCCGCCGCCCAGGTTGAGACCGCCACGGGTCATCAGCGGATTGGGCGAGATGCCGAAGCGCAGTTCGGCAGGGTTGGAGATAGCAAGCCGAGTAAAGCCAGTCATGCAGGCGAGGCTACTCCGGGACAACCAGATCGGGCAAGGGATCTATTGAACGTGCGCAACTACTTCATCAGTGCCAACTCCCAATAGACGACGTCGTCCAGCGGGTTGGAGTAGTATGGCTTTATCCGTTTGAATCCGAGCGATTGATAGAGGCGCACGGCTGCCTTGAGCCTGGCCAGGGTGTCCAGGCGCACAAAGGCATAGCCGGCGGCAATCGCCTCTTGGAGGACGCGCATTGCCAAGGCCCGGCCTACGCCCTGTCCCCGGTATCCGGCCGCACGAACAGTCGTTTCATCTCACCGTTGCCGTCATCGAACTTCCGCAAGGCCACGCACCCGGCCGCCCGCTCTCGGTCCGTTGCCAGGAGAAGCGCGCCCGCTGGCGGGGCATAGCTGCCGGGGAGTCCCGCCAATTCGGCCTCGAAGCTCTGAAAGCAAAGGTTCACGCGGAGAAACCGCTGATACTCCCGAAAGAGGAAGCGAACCTCGTCGAGCTGGTCCGGGCTTTCGGCCCGAGCAATGCGGATTTGCGGTGATTTCATGCACAAATCAGGGTGTGCATTTCAAATCTAGAAATTACTCAAGCACCAGATCGGCCAGGACGTCCATCCACTCGAGGGAAACCGGTTCTTTCAATTCGATAGAGCGGGCGAAGTCTTCCTCGAAGAGTTCACCCTTGAGGCAAGCGGCAAAGGCGGGGTCTGAGGTGGCGATATTCTGCTCCTGGTTGATGCGGAGGCTGAGGTTGTTGAGGTTGCCGGAGCCCAGGCACGACCAACCATCCACCAGGAGGGCCTTGACGTGGGTCATTCCGGGATAGAAATAGACGCGCACGCCTTGCCGGAGCAGGTAATTGGCAATCACCAGGTTGCTGCGGCCTCCGGCCTTGAGGTCATTGACACGCGGCAGAACGACCCGGACGTCCACGCCGCGCAGGCGCGCGCGGACCAGGCCGGCGATGACCCGTTTGTCGAAGAGATACGGGTTCTCGACGTAGATGTGGCTGCGGGCCTTGCGGAGCGATTCGAGCACCGCCGTGGCGAAGGGTTTCCAGGCTGTATTGGTGGGCAAGCGGCGGACCTGCATCCAGGGCCCGGGAGGGCAAGCGGGAGCGGTTCTCTCTTTGGTTGAGCTGCCCAGCAGCGCCGCCGCGTAGGCCAGGTCGCCCAAGGGACCGGCGTGGGCCCAGTGGCGGCGAAACCGCTCCTCGAAGGAGGCAACGACGGGGCCGTGGACTTCGACCATGAGGTCATGCCATTCGTAGCGGTATTTGCGGCCGAGGTTCATGCCGCCCAGCCAGGCGCAGGCGCCGTTGATGAGCAGCACTTTTGAATGGTCGGCCGAAAACCAGGGGTTAAGAAAGGGCCGGGCTTGCACGCGGGAACCCTGGCGCAGGTAGCTCAGGATGGAGGCGGGCGCCACAAAATCCTGCGGCATGGGTGTGGCGGGCGGGTGAATGCCGGCGGCGATGCTGCCCATGCTGTCCAGGATGACCTTGACCGGCATCTCCCTGGAGCGCTCCTTGAGTTGGTCGGCCAGGGCGAGGGCGACGTCGTCTTTGTCGAAGATATAGATCTCGAAATGGATGTGATTGGTGGCGTTGGCGATAGCCTGGTGGAGGCGGTTGAAGAAGCGGTCACCGTCGATGAGCAGCCCCATGGAGCCCTCTTCGCGCCGTGTGCCGGTGTAGTGGTCCAGCCAGCTTTCCCATTGGGCGAGGTCCATGCCGGGGGCATGGGTGAGCAGCGGGGCGGGAGCGTTCTTGCCCGACTTCGGCAAGGGCAGCCGCAGGAAGCGCGCCAGCGTTTCGAGGCCCAGGTCACCGAGGCGCGCCACGCTGGAGACCGGATTCTTGAGCAGCGCCAGGCCGTGGCCTTGCAGCAAGAGGGCGTTGAGGCCCTGCGCAGTCACCGCCAGGCTGAGGCCGCGCTCGGTATTGTCGTAAAGGGCGGCCGGTGTCAGCCAGAAGCAGCGGCGGCGTTGCCGATCCAGCAGCAGCGGTTGGGTGACGCGGTTGGCATCGGGGGCCATGAGCAGGAAGAGCATGCCGCCGGGATGACTTCGCCCCAGGTGCTCGTCCACCAACCGGGCCAGGATGTCCAGCGTCTCCTCGGTCGAAAAGCGATGCTCGATTTCCACCTCGCCGGGCTGGTCGCCCCGAGCGGCAAACCGGGGATTGCCCTGCTGGTCGCGGTATAAGACGCCGTCGGCCAGGAAGGCCTGGTAATAAGCCCCGTGGCCCGGCGTGGCGGGCGTGAGTTGCGCGATGAGTTCGCTGGCCATGCGACGCCATTCAGCGCCCGCCACGACGACCGCCTCGCGCCAGCCTCGTTCGCCGGCCGGCATGCCGGGGCAGTTTCTGGTCCCAGTGCAAGACGGTGAAGTTGACCTTGTAGTTCGGCGTCGGAATCCGCACCCGATGCCAGTTCGCGCTGAAGGCCTCCACACCGGCGGGCGTGGGAAAATAGAACAGGATGGTGTCGCCTTTGACGAAGACCCTGGGCGGCGAGGCAGCCGGCCCGGTGAGGCTCCGCCATTCATTGAGAGATTGCTGTCTTTGGGCGCTGCTGCCGGCCCACCCCCGAGCTGCGCCGCTCACCAGGAGAACCAGGCCAAAGATGCCCGCCAGCACGGACCTTGCCAGACAGGCTGCACGACGGCCATGTCCCGAGGGACAGCCGGACCAAGGGCCGGCGCGGCTTAAGCCTCGCCCGGGTACTGTGGCAGTAGTTTCCAATCGCCCGGAGATTGCAGCAGGCAGCGCCATTGGCGTCAACCGCAAAGCAGCCAGGGCGGCTCATTAACCGCACATCGAAAATATCAATGGCAACCTTTGGGCTTGACTTTGCAGGGCACAGTTTCAAGCCTTTCTCATGCATTCGTGGATGGGTTGCCCTGAAACCACTCTGCCCAATGGCAGCCCTGCAACGCCGGGTGCGGATTCAGGAGGTTCTCGGGAGGGCCGCGATCGGTGAGCCGATTATGAATGCTGTATCATTAAACGGGGCAGGCGCTGTCTGCCCGGCCAGGCTCCTCCTTTTCGGGCTGGCCGGCTTGCTGTGGGGCCCCCTGCCGCCACTTGAAACCCCCGCCGCCGCGTCCAGGACAATTACGGCTCCCCTGAGGGCTCTTTCCAACCAATCCCCATTACTTCACGGACGGCACCGGCAAAGCGATTTATTTGACGGGGTCTCATACTTGGAACACCCTCCAGGATTGGGGGACGGATGGCTCGATCCAGCCTTTGGACTTTGCAGCGTTTGTGAACATGCTGGCCGCGCATCATCATAATTTCACGCTGTTATGGACAACGGAACTGCCGGCCTTCCATAACCTTCCCACCACGGCAGGCGCGCCGCCGGATTTCACTGTCAGCCCGTTTCCCTGGCAGCGGACGGGTCCGGGCAACGCCACCGACGGAAAATTGAAATTCGATCTCAGCCAGTTCAATCAAGCGTTCTTTGACCGGCTTCGTGACCGCGTCCAGCAATTAAATGCGGCCGGCATTTACGCCGGCGTCTATTTTTTCACCGGCGAATTTCTCCTCCGCTTTCGCTTTTCCGGCGATGGCTATCCCTTTACCCGGCCAAATAATGTCAATGGAATTGACGATGGCGGCGGCCTCAGGTCCGTGACCATGACCGCGCCGAATGCAATCACCGCGATTCAGGACGTCTATGTGAAAAAAGTGATCGACACGCTCAATGACCTGCCGAATGTCCTGTGGGTCGTCTCCGAGGAGGCCCCGAAAGATTCGAAGTGGTGGAACAGTCACCTAATCACCCTCACCCGCGCCTATGAGGCCGGGAAACCATTCCAACACCCCATCGGCTATGCGGCGACGGAGGAACTGGATGGCGCCGCTGACGCCGCTATCCTTAACAGCGATGCCGACTGGATTGCTCCCACCGCGAGGATCTCCCCCACCAGCAGTTGTGGCCGCGGTAATCCGAGTTGTAAAGTGAACATCAATGATTCAGACCACAGTTACTTCGGCATGTGGAACGATTCTCCGCAGGTCAACCGAAATTACTTCTGGATCAACTTTACCCAGGGCAATCAGACGCTCTTCATGGATCCTTACGTCGTGTATTATCCGCGCGAAGGGCGGAATCTCTGCCCGTCTCCGGTTCACGGAATTGGCTCCGGACCGGATGCGCGTTGGGACCAGGTGCGTGATACCATGGGCTATATCCGTGACTACGCCGAACGCCTGAATCTCGCCGCCATGACTCCGCAGGGCAATCTATCTTCCACGGGGCAGGCGCTGGCCAACACCAAGCCGACTCATGCTCAATTGCTGGTCTATGCTCCTTCTGGCGGCAGCTTGAGTGTGAATCTTTCGAGGACCAGCGGCCAATTCGCGGTTGAATGGATGAACCCGGCAACCGGTGTCAAAACCGCGGGCGCAAACGTAAGCGGTGGCGCCACCAGAACTTTCAACCCGCCGTTCAGTGGGGATGCCGTCCTGTATCTGGCGGCGACCACTGCCGTAGCGCCCGTTCATAATCGGCCGGGCAGTCAAGGTCCAGGTCAAGTCCCGGGTCGTCGAGCTCGCAATTGGCAGTGTGGCAGGAGGCGAGGAATTCCTTCAGATGCCCGGCCTGGGACCGGGCGAGGTCAAGGAAGGCGGCCCTGGGCAGGAACACCGGGTGGCGCGGCCGGCCCGCGCGAGAGGGTTGACAGACTTGGGCCGGGTGAGCGGCGCTGAAGCGGACCAGGGCCTCCAAGGTTGCCCGGCGGAGGTGGGGTTGGTCGCCGAGCACAATGGCGAAGTGAGTCAAGGCGCTCTGCCAGGCCGGCCATTGGGCGGCGCATTGGATCGAGCTGAACATGCCGCGGTCAGGGGCGGGATTAAAGATGCGATGCGCCGCGGGAAAAGCGAGCCGGTCCAGTTCCAGCTCGATTGCCCGATCCCCCGCCGCGCAAACAATGGCGATTTGTCCAGCTCCGGCTGCCTGCCATTGGGCAACCAGGTGGCCGAGCACCGAGGTGCCCTGCCAAGGCAACAACATCTTGGGCCGTCCCATCCGCCGGGACCGCCCGGCGCCGAGCAAGACGGCGCCCAAAGAGAACGGGGAGGACCTCCTGCTGCCGGGGTAATTCATGCGCTGGCGAATCTCCAAAACATGGCGCGGGCGTAGCAGTAGGCAATGAATTCGCTGGTGACGGTCCTGAATCCCTGGCTCGAGCGCCACCAATGGCGGACATCGTAATCGCCAGGGGAAAAGGCAACGACGCCGACGCTCACTTCCTTGCCGAGGGCCCGCTTGAACAGGAGCCGCGACCGGCGGGCGTGGGGTCCGACGCTGAACAGGTTGACGTTGGTGGGCGCCATTCCATGGGCGCGCCACCATTGTTTCAAGGCCACGGCACGAGGCATAAGTGCGGTCCTGCCGCACACTGGGCGTCGGGACCGACTGGAGGACGTTGCTGTTCATGCCGAGCTTGAGGAGCGTGGCGGCGCACAGGTCGGCATGATTTTTATAGGCGGAAAGGAGCACGCCCTGCTCGATCGGGCGGCCGGTGACAAAGACCTTGTCATAGTGATGGCGGTTGAACTCAGCGATGCCCGCCTCGAGGACAAAGTCCGGGACCCAGCCCTCGATGACGAGCACTCCCCCGGGTTTCGGCGCGTTCAAGGCAAGAAACGGATAAACCCCATGCACACCCAAAGCCAACAAGAGCGCTGAACCCACAACCAGGGCCAACCCGCCCCGCCAGGTTGGCACCAGGCAAGACCGGCGGCGCAACAGCCCCCAGCAGGTTCGATTCGCATCCATAAGTGCTCTGCTGGCCGTCTATATACCCCAAGCGGCGGGGCGCGTCGAGCCTGATAAGGGATGACTGCGGCCCGTTAGCCGATGAGGTGACAAAACAGGCCGTCGCGGAGCTTGGGTTCGAACCAGGTGCTTTTCGGGGGCATCAGGCCCCCGGCGTCGGCGACGGTCATCAGGTCTTCGATGCGGGTCGGGAACATCGAAAAGGCGCAGGCGTACTGGCCGCTGCAAACCAGTTTCTCCAACTCCGCCGTGCCGCGCCCGCCGCCGACGAAATTGAGGCGTTTGCTGGTTCGCGGGTCGGCGATGCCGAAGATGGGTTCGAGCACGTGTTTTTGCAGGAGTGTGACGTCGAGCTGTTCAATCGGGTCGCTCGCGGCGGCAAAGCGGGGGCGGAAACTCAGCGAGTGCCATTGGCCGTCGAGCCAAAGGGCGATCTGGTGCTGGCGCGCCGGGGAGGCGGGGCCGCCCGGCTCGAGCACAAAGACGCCCTCCAGTTTCTCGAGCAGTTGCCTGGGCGAGAGGCCGTTGAGGTCTTTGACCACGCGATTGTAGGGCAGGATCCGGACCTGGTCGTGGGGGAAAATCACGCTGAGGAAGAAGGGGCTTTCGTCGGCCGCCGGCAGGGTGGAGCGCCGGGCCTGGCGGCTTTGATAGAGCGCGGGCAGCGGCGGCGCAGCGGTGGTGGCCGTCGGCGATATAGAAACAGGGAATTTGGGCAAAGGCGGCCTCGAGGGCGCGCAGAGGCGAGGCCTCGGCTATGGCCCAGGCGCTGTGGCGCACGCCGTCCGGAGCGGTGAAATCGATCTCCGGCGGTTGGGCGGTCTTGCCGGCCACAAGCTGGTCGATGGCCTGGGAGGCGCGATACACCAGGAAGACCGGCCCGGTTTGGGCCTCGAGGGCTTCGATATGGCGCAGCCGGTCCTCCTCCTTGTCAGGCCGGGTCAGTTCGTGCTTCTTGATGACGCCGCGGAGGCACTCCTCGCAACTGGCCGCCGCCACCAACCCGACCTGGCTGTGCCGGCCCATGACCTGGCGGTAAAGATAGAAGCGAGGTCGCGGAGTCCCTGCCCAGGACGCCCTGGGCGATGAGCCGCTCAAAATTCTCCTTGCCTTTGGCATAGACCTCCGGGGCGCACGGATCGGTCCAGGGCGGCAGATCGATTTCCGGCTTGCTGACATGCAAGAAGCTCAAAGGGTTGCCGGCGGCAATTTGCCGCGCCTCCTCTGACGAGACGACATCGTAAGGCAGCTCGCAGAGGCGCCCCGCCAATTCCGCTTTCGGCCGCAGGGCGGCAAAGGGCTTTATCGTAGCCATGGATTTGAGCGCCCAACATAACATCGCCAACGGCCAATTGCCAACGGCCATTTGTCGGCGTCTTGCCGTTTGACCTTGGGGCGGCGAGCAGCTAATCTAAGGGCCTATGGCGAGGATTTGTGAATTGACAGGCAAGGGCCCGATTAAGGGCAGCATCATCTGGCGGAGTGGCAAGGCCAAGAAGACCGGCGGTATCGGCACTCATATCACGGCCATTACCAAGCGCCGGTTTCTGCCCAATCTTCAACGCGTCAAAGCGGTGGTGGACGGGGAGGTGCGCTACGTGCGCGTCTCGGCCAAGGCCATCAAACAGGGCTTGGTTCTCAAAGCGCCTAAGCGGACCTGGAAGAAGGGCGAAGCGGCGGCCAAGAGTTAGCCCGGATATTTCAGGGGTTTCGCCAACTGGAAGGCGTAGGCTCTTAGGCTATGAAATGTTGGCGTTAGGGCTTTTCATCCCGGGTCCGGCGGCTAAACTGGCCGCATGTTGCGAGACCGTCTGGCGATGATTGGCCTGCTGGCCGCCATCCTGTTTGGCCTGGGGGTGGGGGCGGGGGTCTGGTTGCTGCGCTGGACCCGGATGGCCGCGGCGCCCAAAGTTTATACCGGCGCCACGCTGCTGCAACAGGTCAAGACCCTCTCGGAATTGGTGACGGTGCAGTACGTGATCGAGAAGGTGGTGGTTGCCGAGGACGTGAAATGGGTCCCCGGGCTGGGTGAAAACCGCGTGTTGATGATCGCCCACGGCGTTGTGAAAGCGGGACTCGACTTGAGCCGCCTTGGGCCCGGCGACCTCCAGGTCTTGAAGAAAACGGTCATCATCAACCTGCCTCCGCCCCAGCATCACCGAGGCCTTCCTGGATGAAAAGCAGACGCGGGTCGTTGAACGCTCGACCGGGTTTCTGCGCTCGTTCGACAAGAATCTCGAACAGACTGCCCGCCAAAACGCCCTCGAGGAGATCCGCCGCGCCGCCCTGGCCGGCGGGATTCTGAAAGACGCCGACACCCGCGCCCGAACCCAATTGACGAACCTCTTCAAGCAGTTGGGCTTCGACCAAGTCGAGTTCAGCCGTTGACCGGCGGGCCTCTCAATTCCCGCTTGGCACTGGAGGCCGGTTTTGGTTAAGTCATCACACCGAATGACGCGACTGCGCCAAATCCTGGTTCTCGGTTGGTTTCTTGTCATGCTGCCAGGCGCCCTTCACGGGCAGCCCGTGCAGGAGGGGATTCGCATCAACCCGCTCACCGAGCAGGGGTTTGTCGAATGGGATTACGAACACGGCCTGTGGGTCGGCACCAACGGCGTCATCGTCCGCTACGGCAATGGGGTGCTGACCGCCGACTCGGTGGCGGTGGATGAGAATTCGGGCGACGTGATCGCCGATGGCCGGGTGCGCATCGTGCGGGACGACCAAGTCTGGATGAGCGAGCACGCGCGGTACAACTTCTTCACCCGCCGCATTGATGCCGGGCAGTTCCGCACCGGCAAGCCGCCGATCTTCGCCTCCGGCCAGGGCCTGCACCTGGACACCACCAACAAGGTCTATGCCGCCACTAACGCCATCATTACGGCCGATGATGTGATGCAGCCGGGCGTCAAGGTCCGCGCCAAATATGTCGAGATCATTCCCGGCCGGCGAATCATGGCCCGGAGCGCCACCCTCTACGTCGAGGGGGTGCCGGTGTTTTATTTTCCTTATTACTCGCGCAGCCTCGGCGAACGTTCCAACCACTTCAGTTTCGTGCCCGGCTTCCGAAGCTCTTTCGGACCGTATTTCCTGGGCACCTACTCCTGGTTCCTGGGCCCGGACCTGGATGGCCAGACTGCACCTCAATGCCTACCAACGGCGCGGCATCGGAACCGGACCCGACTTCAATTACCATCTCGGTCCCTGGGGCGAGGGCTCTCTGCGCTATTATTACCTCTACGACCGCGCTCCCCAGACGGACATTCCCGCCAATTCCCCAATCCCCAATAACCGCGAGCGAGTCTATTTCTCCTACCAGGCCAACCCCGCCCCGACCCTGGCCGTCAAATCTGTCGTCCGCTACCAGGGAGACACCAACATCGTCCGCGAGTTTTTCGAGGGCGAGTACCGGCAGAACCCCCAGCCCAACACCTTTGTCGAGGTCAACAAGTTCTGGAACAACTTCAGCCTCGACACCTACGCGCAACCCCGCCTCAACAATTTCCTGGAAACCGTCGAACGCCTCCCGGACGTGCGGCTGACCGGCTACCGCCAGCAGTTGGGCGGCTCTCCGTTCTACTATGAAAGCGAGAGCTCGCTCGGTTATTACCGCCATCTGTTCGCCGAAACCAATTCGGTCCCCACCGGCATCGATTACGCCGCCGCCCGCGGCGACACCTACCATGAGGTGGTGCTGCCGGAGACCTTCTTTGGCTGGCTCAACGTGACCCCGCGCGTCGGCGGGCGCTTTACCTACTATAGCGAGTCCTCCGGTCCGGGGGCGAGTTGGGGCGAAGAATCGCGCGGCGTGTTCAACACCGGCGCGGAGGTCTCCTTCAAGGCCTCGCGGGTGTGGCCCGGCGTCCGCAACGATCTCCTGGACGTTGATGGCTTGCGCCACATCGTCGAGCCGTCCGTCAACTATGTCTTTGTGCCCAGGCCCAACGTCCTGCCCAACCAATTGCCGCAGTTCGACTCGGAGCTGCCGAGCCTGGAGCTGCTGCCGCTGGAGTTCCCGGAATACAACGCCATTGATCAGATTGAGGCCCGCGATGTGGTGCGCCTGGGTCTGGGCAACAAGCTTCAAACCAAACGCGATGGCGCCGTCGTCGACCTCCTCAAATGGCAGGTCTATACGGACTGGCGCCTGGAACAGTCGCTGGACCACACTAACCTGACCCGCTTCTCGGATGTCTATTCGGACCTCGCCTTCAAGCCCCGTTCCTGGATCACCCTCGAATCCAAGACCCGCTTCGATGTGGCTGACGGCGTCTGGCGGATGTCGCTCACATACGCTGACTTTGGAGCCTAACGCCGTTTGGAGCTGGAGCCTGGGGCACTTCTACCTCCACACCGACGACCTGAGTTCCCGGACGGGCCTGGGCGAGGGCAACGCGCTCTTGATGAGCACGCTGTATTTTCGCCTCAACGAAGACTGGGGCCTTCGCACCTCGCATTATTACGACGCGCGGGCCGGCAGGTTGCAGGAACAGGCCTACACGGTTTATCGCGACCTCCGAAGCTGGACCGCCGGCCTCACCTTCCATGTCCGGGAAAATCCCGCCGGACCCCAAGACGTTAGCGTGACCTTCACCTTCTCCCTCAAGGCCTTCCCGCGCTACGGCCAGGAGGATACCCGCATGCCTTACTCCTTGTGGGGCGGGTAGCGCGGCCGAGCGCGAAATCTGATGGACAGCCGCAGCCGGTATGGTAATTGTCTTGGCTGTTGGCAGCAAACAGAAGATACAATCATGCGAACACTTTTGCTGGGCGTTGACAGCGGCACTCAATCCACCAAGGTCATGGTCGTGGACGCGCGCGACGGCAAAGTCCTCTCCTCGGCGGCGCAGGAGTACGACCTCATCCCCGACCTGCCGCCCGGAGCCAAGGAACAGCACCCCCAGACCTGGCGTGATGCCAGCGCCAGCGCAATTCGCCGGGCCCTCCGCCAGGCCAAAGCCGTTGCCTCCGAAGTCAAGGCCATTGGCGTGAGCGGCCAGCAGCACGGATTCGTCCCCCTCGATTCGGCCGGCGAGGTCATCCGCCCGGCCAAGTTGTGGTGCGATACGGCCACCGCCCCCGAGTGCGATGAGATCATGGACAAGCTCGGCGGGCTCAAAGCCACCGTCAAGGCCCTGGGCAATGCCGTTCTGCCCGGCTTCACGGCCTCGAAGATTCTCTGGCTCAAGAAGCACGAGCCGGAGAATTACGCCCGCCTGGCCACCGTGTTGCTCCCCCACGACTACCTTAACTTCTGGCTTACGGGAGAAAAGACGATGGAGTACGGCGATGCCAGCGGCACTGCGCTGCTCGACGTGCGCAAACGCGTGTGGTCGGATGCTGCCATCGCGGCCATCGATCCGGAACTCGCCGGCAAACTGCCGCCGCTGATGGGCAGCGACCGTCCCGCCGGCGCCCTTCAGGCCAGCACCGCCAAGATGCTGGACCTCAACCCCGGCATCCTCGTCAGCGCCGGGGGCGGCGACAACATGATGGGCGCCATCGGGACCGGCAATACCCGGCCCGGCGTCATCACTGCCAGCTTCGGCACCAGCGGCACGATCTACGCCTGCGCCGAAAAGCCCGTGGTCGATCCCAAAGGCGAAATCGCCGCCTTCTGCGACTCCACCAATCGCTGGCTGCCCTTGCTCTGCACCATGAACGTGACCGTCGCCACTGAGATGGTGCGCGAAGATTTCGGGTGGTCCCACGAAAAATACGCCGCCGAGGCTGCCCGTGTCCCGCCAGGCTCGGAGGGCCTGCTGCTCCTGCCCTACTTTGAAGGGGAACGCACCCCCAACGTGCCGGACGGCACCGGCGTCTGGTTCGGCGTCAACAAGAGGACTTTCGAGGCCGGCCACTTCGCCCGTGCCGCCATGGAAGGCGTGACCCTGGGGATGAACTATGGCCTGCAGCGCCTGGCCCAACTGGGCGTCAAGCCAACGCAGATCCGCGCCACCGGCGGCGGCGCCAGATCCAAGCTCTGGCGCCAGGTTATGGCCGATATCTTCAACGCCGAAGTCGTCACCTTGAAGGTCGCCGAGGGCGCCGCCTATGGCGCCGCCTTGCAGGCCCTCTGGTGCTGGCGCTTGCAGCAGGGCGAAAAAATCGCCATCAGCGAGCTCACCGACCAGTTCGTCGAAGTCAATCCCCTCGAAACCGCCCTGCCGAACCCGAAGAATGCCGGGGCTTACGGCGAGCTGCAGGAGGTCCAAAACCAAATGTCCACCGCCCTGCTCCGCGTCTTCAAGCAGCACCGCCACTTCGTCCTGCGCCGGTAGTGTGGGGCGCCCATTTGACCGAGCCTGCTTTTCGCGTAAATTGCAGCACGATGATGGGAGACTGATGAGTTTCGCCACTGAATTTGAGACCTTGCCTTTGGCGGCGTTGGTAAAGCGTTCCCTGGAGGCGTCCCCGGCGGCGGTTCGGGAGAGCCTGGAGAAATCAAGGCTCGGCCTGGACGACTTCGCCCGCCTGATCTCGCCCGCAGGGGCGGAGTTCCTCGAGGCCCTGGGCCGGCGTTCGCAGCAATTGACGCAGCAGCGGTTCGGCAAAGTGATTCGGCTTTTCGCCCCGCTGTATCTCTCCAACGAGTGCATCAACAACTGCCAGTATTGCGGCTTTTCGCGCGACAATCCGATTCTGCGCGTGACGCTTTCGCCCGAAGAGGTGCGGCAGGAGGCCCAGGCGCTGGTTCGACAGGGCTTCCGGAACCTCCTCCTGGTGGCGGGGGAGCATCCCAGGTTCGTCTCGACAACCTACCTGCGCCAATGCCTCGCCGCGCTGCCGGCGGAGGTCTCCAGCATCTCGCTCGAGGTCGGGCCGCTGGAGACTCACGAGTATCGGCCGCTGGCCGCGGCGGGCGCGGACGGCTTGGTGGTTTACCAGGAAACATACGACCGCAGGCTTTATGCGGAGTTGCACACTTCCGGGCCAAAACGAAACTTTGACTGGCGGCTGGAGACTCCGGAGCGGGCCTACGCGGCGGGGTTCCGGCGGCTGGGCATCAGCGCCCTCTACGGCCTGGGAGATTGGCGTTACGAAGCCCTTGGGGTGGCCGCCCATGCCGATTACCTCCTGCGTCACTGCTGGAGGGCCTGGCTGACCATTTCACTGGCGCGGCTGCGCCCATGTGCCGGGGAGTTTGAGCCCCTCACCCGCATGGGTGACCGGGACCTGGTCCAGCTCATCTGCGCTTTCCGCCTCCTGTTCCCCGATGCCGGCCTGGTGCTCTCCACCCGCGAATCGCCCAGGATGCGAAACGGCCTGATTCGGCTGGGGGTGACGTTGATGAGCGCGGGCAGCCACACTGAACCGGGCGGCTATACGGGCGCAGGCCGGGACCACCTGCATCAAACCGTGCGCGGGCGAATAATGCCGGCCACGACCACCGCCAGTGAAGGGGCGCCCCTCCGACGCCACGCCAATGCCACGGAGCAATTCGCCATCGCCGACACCCGTTCGCCCCAGGAAGTCGCCGATGTCATTCGGGCGTTGGGATACGAACCGGTGTGGAAAGACTGGGAGGCGGCCCTCACCTCGGGGTCGGAAGGCTTCGCCGACTGCGGGCGCGCAAAGCCGGCTGAAGCCGGCGCTCCGGAGCGCCGGCTTCAGCCGGCTTTGGGCAAAGAACGTGGACAGGTGCTGAATTGTCACCACCCGAGCGGGTGAGGCGTTCACAGAGAGCCTGAGAGTTGAGGCTCGTTTTTCACTGATTTTGTGAGCCAATCTTCCGTCATCGCCAACGGCCAGCCGGTTCAGGGGGACCTCCCCTGCTCTGTCGAGGAGTTTCTGGTCGGGCAGCATCTGCCGCCCCGGAGCGTGGTCGTGGAACTGAACGGCGAGGCGGTAGCGCCCTCCGAATTCTCCCAACGCCAGGTCTGCGCCAACGACCGCCTCGAAATCGTCAGCATCGTGGCCGGAGGCTGAAGTTTACTTCTTGTTCGCCTGGGCCGCCGGGGCTGGGGCTGGGGTTCCGGGCGTCGAGAGATGCCGGCTCAGGATGGGCGCGAAGTCGGCATTGCTTCGAGCAAATTCAGTGAGTTTGCGGGCGGTTTCCTCCATAGTCGGGGCGAGGTTTCTCTGGTATTGGGCCACCATGGCGTTGACCTGCGGGCGGATGGCATCCAACTCCTGGCGGGAAGCCTTGGCCTGGCGGAGGAAGAAGACGTTGAGGGTGCCGCTGATCACGATGACCAGGACCAGGATGGATACGACCAACTGGCGCAGCGAGTCATACTGGGCCGGCGACGGTTCATCCTGGGACGGGGCTGGCAGATTGTTTTCCAAGTTGTCCATAATGCCTGTTGCTTATTTGTTTGGGGTGGCGGGGGCGCCGGGGGCATTCCGCTTATAGCCAAAGGGTTCGAGGATGGGAGCAATCTTGGGGTGGGTCTTGCCGTATTCGGCGGCATCGGCCAGCAGGGCCTGAAAGGCGTTCTGCTTATACTGGAGGCCGGCGACCTGATTCTGGAGCTCGCGGATCTCCCGGGTGTTGTTGATGTACCCGCATGCACGATATGACCGACCAGAGCGCGCTGATGGCGAGCACGGCCAGCAGAATGCTTGTTAAAGGACTGTTCTTCATGTCATTTTTAGTTATTGTAGGGGTTTCCGCAGGCGGTTGTCCATCTTGTTTTTTGCCTGAAATAGACTGATAATCGGGTCCGCACGCACTCATGAAGGAAGAACCAGTTGAACTGACCGGCGCGGTGACCCAGGTCTTGCCGGGCGCCAGGTTCCGCGTGGCCTTGCCCAACGGCCACGAGGTGCTGGCCCATATCTCCGGCAGGATGCGCAAGCACTTCATCCGCCTGAGCGTTGGCGACCAAGTCAACCTCGAAGCTGTCCCCTTGCGATCCGGGCAAGGCGCGGATTACCTTCCGGCCCAGTTGACCCGGCGGCAAGCACTTCGCGTCTCGACATTTGGATTCCTCCGCGCAACACTCCGCTCATGGCTGCCGATGCCGACGCTCCGCTGGATCTGCTCTGGAAAGAGTACGGCCTGGGTTTTCGGGATTTTGACGATCTGACGCTGGCGCGGTGGCTGGCGCAGACGTTGGGCCAACTGGAAGGAAAGGCCTGGCGCTTCTCCCATCCGCTCCTGGGCGCCTATCGCCTGGCAGCTCAACTGGCGCACGAACGCCAGGTCTGGCTTAAGCTCCTGGTGACCCCTCCGGCCGCCTATGCCGAGTCCGGGTGTTGCCGGGCGCCGATGCTGCCGCTGCTCACCCGCGACGTGCGCGAGACGGGGCTGATCTGTCTCCACTGCAGCGAGACGCTCGTGCCTTTTGAAGAAATCCCCGCCGGCATCCGCAGCGACCTCGAGTCCTGGGCCGCCCAGTATGCCCCGGTCCACGCCGTCGCCCATTGGGACGACCCGCAGCGGCGAAGCGCCGGAGACTACGACCGCGCTTTCGACAGCGCCACTGAAGAAGCCGAGGTGTTGTTGCGGCACGCGGGACAGATCCTGGCGCCCAGGCTGCTCGACTCCTATGCCGCAGTGGTTTGGGAAGACAATGATGAATGTCTGGAGGTGCGGGCCGAGGACGTGCTGCTTTGAATCAGGCCCGGAGCCAATAGACGAGGGCGATTTGGGCCAGACAAAGCGCGGCGATGGCCGCCCAGGTAAACCACTCACGGAAGCGCAAGCCGGCCTGACGGGTTTGGCCGAGCCAGAACTGCATTTTGAGGGCGCCGATTTCCACGCCATCTCCATTGCGCAAGCGGGCCTCCCGGACGGGTTGGCCGTTCACGCTGGCCAGGGCGTTGGGCTGGGTGGTGAGATAGAAACCGTCGCGCGGCTTGAAGTCCACCTGCAAGTGCTGGTCCCAAACGCCTTCCTCGTCCAATTGAAGGTTGGCGGCGGCCGAGCGTCCAATCCGCACAGGAAAGCGGCGGGCGGCCCAGGAGGCCCCCGCCTTTTTCCCGGTCAGGATGCTGAATTGAATCACCTTTGCCAGGGCAACTTCCGCCGGTTGACGTTAATCAAATCACCCGGGTAAACCGGCAGGTCGAGTCGCTTGGGGTCCTGCAGGGCTTTGACGCAATCCTCAATTTCGATCCGACCGTTGGACCTCAACAACTTCACCCTCCGTTTTCTGGCGAAATCGGTGAAATCGCCGGCGGAGGCGATCGCCTTGAGGACGGTGGTGGCGCTGGCGTACGGATAGCGGTTGGGAGACTTCACCTCGCCCTTGACGGAATAGAATTGGCCTTGCGCTCTGACGATGACCGTCAGGTGTTTGTAGTAGCCCGGCACGTAGCTTTGCCAAATGTCCTTTTCCAAAGCGCCGGTGGTTTTGCCGGCGGCCTGGACCTGCTGGTTCAAGAGCGGCAGCGTAATCGAGCCGTCCTCCTTGATGGTCACATCCATCGGCGCCACGGGGTCCGGCGTATCCAACAGGGTGATATTCACGGAGTCGCCCACGCGCAGGAGGTCCGAGGTGGTCTTGACGGCGCCCGGCCCGACCGCGCGCCCATCGGGGGCCGCGCGGGCACCTGCTTGCGGTGGGGCGGACGCCGGGGCGGCGCTGCCCTCCGCATCGCCGGATTGCGAAGCCGGGGTGCGGCACCCCGCGGCGAACCATCCCGCCGCCAGCAACGCCCACACCGTGCCCCAACGCCGCAGGCCGTGCTCAATGCTCATTCTCATCATGTAGCCCGCCTTAATTGTTCAATTGATTAATACTTCGGTTTGATGTCCAGTTTGGGTTTCTCCGGCGAGTCGGCCTTGCCTTTGCCGTCCTTCGCTGCACCGGGGCTGCCGGCGGCTGAATCCGGCTCCTCGCTGCTGCTCCGATAGTAATAATCGTGGTAGTAACCGCTGTAGTAGTAATAGCTCTCGTCCTGGGACATGTTGATGTTGTTGAGCACGATGCCGACGAGATTGCCGCCGACCTTCTCGATGAGTTGCTTGGCGCGGATATTCATCGGCTGCGGGTAGCGGCGGTACTGGATGACCTGCAAGGTCATGTCCATTTCACTGGCCAGGATGGAGGCATCGCTGACACCCATGATTGGGGGCGAGTCGAAGAAGACGAAGTCATAGCGCTGCTTCAACTCGCTGATGAGGTCTTTCATCTGGGCGGAGCTGAGGATGCCCAACGAACTGCTGGGGAGTTTGCCGCTGGCCAGAAAGTCCAGCGAAGGATTGTTGGTGGTCTGGATGACTTCCTCCAGGCTGTTCTGCTTGAGCAGGTAATTGGTCAGGCCGATGCTGTTGGTGACGTGGAGCATCTTGTGCAGCGTGGGGCGACGCAGGTCGGAGTCCACCACGATGACGCGCTGGCCGCTCTGGGCGAAGATCGAGGCCAGGTTGAAGACGGTGGTGGACTTGCCTTCGCCGGCCCCGGCGCTGACGACGGCCATGCTGTTGAGCTTATCGTCCTTGCGCGAGAACATGATGTTGGTGCGGAGCACGCGATAGGCCTCGGCGTGCGGGCTTTCCGCCCCTTCGTCCAACATCAGCCCGACATTCTGCGGGATCACGCCCAACACGGGGGCTTGGAGCGCGCGCTCAACGTCGTCGATCGTCTTGACGCTCGTGTCGAGATACTCGATGAAGAAGGCCAGGCCCACTCCGACCACCAGGCCGATGATGATGCCCAGGGCGATGTTCAGCGGCTTGTTGGGACGCACCGGGTGCGGTCCGGGTTGCGCCGTATCGATAATCGTGACCATGATGCTCTTGGGCAGGGCCTTGTCCACCGTCTCCGCCGAGATCTTGCTGTCGAGCAGGGCGCGGAACCTTACCAGCTCCTCGAGCCGGCGCTTGGCATCGAAATAGGGCTGGCTTTTCTTGCCCTCCGCGATGTCGTCCTGCTTGGCCTTGTCCACTTTATCGATGAGATTGGTTAGGCCCTTTCCCAAGGCATCGACCTTGACGGTTAATCCCGCCATGATGCCTTTAACGCGCTTCTCGATCTTGTCCTGCAGATCGGCCTGCGAGGCGCGGGCCTTGATGGTCGTCGCATGATTGGTGCCCAAATCCTGCTCAATGGCGAGCAGTCGTTGATCGGCGAAATTCTTCTGCTCCAGGAAAGAGCTCAGGAGGTTATCCTGGGCGGCGGTGGGCAGGGTCTGGACCAGTTGGTCCGGGGGGAGATTCCCCAGGTTGGTAAGCAACGTCGCCTGGCGGACGTACTCGGCCTCGAATTCCAGGCGCAAGCCATTGATGTGGCGCAGGGTCTCGGCCGTCAGCAGCGGCGCGGCGGCATATTCGCTCCCCATCGAGTCGGCGATGTTATTGGTCCGGCGCATCTCGCCCAGGATGGCCTGCGCCTCGGCAATTTTCCCTTCCTGCGTGCCGCGTTCGACGATCAGGGAGTCGATGCCGCCCTTTGTGAGCTTGGACTTCTCCTCCTTGCGGTATTCCTGGTAGGCATTGGCGATGGCGTTGGCGATGGCGGCAGCTTCGTTGCGGTTCTCGCTAAAGACCTGGATCTCGATGAGGATGGTGTTGCGAACCGGGTGCAACGACATCTTCTTTTTGAGCACACCGATGGCCTCCAATTTTGTGAGCTTCTCGCCGTTGGCATAGGCCTTGCCCCAGGTTTCCTGCAAATTCAGGGCGTCGATGACGCCTCCCAGGATCAGTTCGGACTGGATGACCTCAAATTCCGTTTGGATGAAGTACGGGTCATAAGCCAAGGCCGTGGGGGCTTGCATGAGGGCCTGGATGTCCGACTGGTCGCGCTCGATTTTGATGCGCGCGGTGCTCGAGTACGACTCGGGCAGGATGAACGTCACCAGCGTAGCGGTGATGACGACCAGGAGGAAGACCGCCAGGATGACGGTCTTGCGGATGCGGATAATCCGCCAATAATCCAGAAAATGGAGCTTGGTTTCCTGGGGCGGGGCAACTTTCAATGGATCCATAACACGATGAGACTAAACAGAAAGGGGGCCTAGCCGTAACCGCCAAGCCCCCGTCAATAACATAGCGAGTTTAATTAATAGCTGGCAGTCACGCCCAGGTAAACCCGGTTTCGATCAAAACTGCGGCCCGTGATGTCCGATTCGAGGCGGTCATAATTGTAGCCGAGTCGAGTGGAGAAGTTATGGGTCACCCGGTATTGGAGGTTGGCGCCGAAGGTGTAGAACCGATCACCCTGGTTGTCGTATTGGCCGCCACTGTAGGTCGAGTCCTGGTACTGGCCCGTCAGGCCGCCGTAAACGTTGGGGCACAGCCGATGGTTGATCGAGCCATACACGGCGGACGTTTCCGAGTCCAGGGTGAGCGAGGTGCCGCTGGCGCCGCCGTTGCCGACCAGGTCGGTGGCCACCCGGTCATGAACGAAACCGATTTCCGCGTAGCTCTCGACCGCGTAATTCCACCGCAGGCTCAACTGGACGAAAGGACTGACGGTTCCCGAGGTGTAAGGGTCATTGTAATAATCGGTGTAGCGGGCACCCACGCGCACCGACCCGGTCAGGTCCGGACGAAAGGTCTGATCGACCCCGACATAGCCATAGTGGCCGCGCTCGTTGCGGGCATTGCTCATGATCCCGGTCCCGGGGAGGATCTCCTGGTCGGCAGTGAAATCGACGTCGGCGAACTGATAGCCGAAAACGCCGACCGTTTCCGGCGTGAATTGCCACCGGCTGTCGAGGTGGACGCTCTGCTCGATGCGGTTGAGCACTCCGCCTATGGGGTCCGCCGCATAGTCATACAGGGCGTTGCCATAGCCGACCTCGAAGCCCAGCAACGGGGTCAGCTTGCCATCGAAGGTGGCGTTGCCGTAGTTGCGGATGTTATTGCCGGACAGGCGCTGGTAGGTGGAGTAGAAATTGCCGGCCCGCAGGAAGTCCGGTTCCTGGCCGATGACGAAAGAGTCGCTGACCCTGGCGTGGTAAAGCTCATTGAAGGTATGATCCAGCGTGGCATTGAACGAGTGGGTCATGTCCACGGTGTCGGTGTTGCCTATGGGCCGGAACTGGTAGTCCTTGAAGGTATAGATATAGCCCAGATCCACTCTGGTCTGCTCCCAGGGCCAGCTCAACATGACGGCGGGGCTCACCTCGAACCCGAAGGTGCCCCGATGGTAGGGGCCTAAGACGGCATTATCCGCGACGCTGTTGATATTGTCATCGTAGAATCCGCGGAGGGTCGCCGAGACGCTCCAGGGCTTAGTGGATTCCGATATTAGACTCGACGCCGTATCCGCTTGCAAACCGGAGGTGCCGAGGGCAACCAAACCGACAGAGGCAACGATTCTTTTCATAAAAACAATAACTTTGCTTGTTCACACCCGCAGAAGCAGTGCCAACACCAAGCACAGACCAGCCCGTGTTTTACTCGAAAAGCGCAACAGTGTCAAAAAAAATCTTCAGCCGATTTTCCCCTTCGCCGCCAGGGCTGATGGCTCCGGCCACTGGCGCAAACCACACGCTGCCCACGCCCGACCCGGCGGCAAAAGGAACGATTTGGATAATAGACCCCATTGCCCCAGGATTGTTCAAGACTTTTTTTCGAAAATTCACGGGGGCGGGACGTTCAGCGTCTGGCCGGGGCGGAGGCGCCGGGGGTTGACATCGGGATTGGCGGCGCTCAAGGCCTCGAGCTTCACGCCATACTGCCTGGCGATGCCGGCCAGCGTGTCTCGGGGTTTGATCACATGCGTCCGCATCGGCCCCACAGGGGCGGCCCTAGGGGAGGGGGCGCCGCCCGGGCCGGGCCGGCCCGCGATTAGTTCCCTCGGGCTGACGCGGGGCTGGTCCCGGCAAAGTTGAGGTCAGGGCGGGCGGGGCCGCGGTGCCGGAGGCCGGGGGCAGGCTCGCGCCCTGCGGGTTGGCGAGCTTGGGTTGGGTCATGCGGACCGTTGGATTGGTTTGCGGACGCGGCGGTGTGAGGGCGGAGGTCCGCCACTGGGTCGCCTCCTCCTTCAATCGGCGGTTGTCTTCGGCCAGCCGCTTGTTGTCTTCGGTCAGCCGCTTGTTGTCTTCGGCCAGCTTTTCCAAATCGCGCTGCTGTTTCTCGCTCACCGGTCCCAGCGAGACGGTGCGGGCTAGCTCCTGCTTGCAGGCGAGGATGCCCTGTTTGACCCACTCCGCGTTTTCGGCATTGGGCCGCAGCTTGAGGTAATGTTCATAGTGATAAATCGCCGCGGCCGGGTCGGGCACTTTTTGGGCGAACAACCACCCGAGCTCGAAGTGGGCGGCGGCGGATTTCGGGTTGAGGGTCAGGGCCTTCTCGAAAGACTCGACGGCGGCCGGGAAATCCATGGTGTTAAGATGGTTTTTGCCAGCGAGGAAGTGCGGCTCTTTTTCCTCATCAAACTGGCTTTGTCCCTGCGGCAGGCAGCCCCCCAGGAACAACCCCGGCAGCAACAGCGGCAAGCCGCGCAACAAGCTGACCAAAAACTTCATGCCGCCCAGACTATAGAAACCGCCAGGAACATTCAATCACGCCTCTTCCCGCCGCATTGTTAAAGGTCGCCCTCCGGACCCGGGGGGCGCGCCGACCCGTCAAACGGATTGGCTGGCCTGGCAGGAGCGGCGGGGTGCCGTGGCAGCGAGAGCAGGCCGGCGAGCAAATAGATCCAGCCGAGCACGATGTGGCCCGCGCCGGCCACAGCCAATTCAATGAGGTCCAGAGCGCCCAGCCCGTAGGCCGGGATTGCCGCCGTCAGCAACAGCGCGCCGGGCATGAGCGCGGCCCCCGCCAGCCGCCAACTGCCCCAGAGGGTCAATTGGCGATTCGCCATAAACCCGGCCAGCCATGCCGGCAGGCAATAAAGCGTGGCCAGCACACCCCAACTCAACATCAGGCCGGCCATCACCAAGGCCCCGGCCAACGCCAGGAGGACCGGCCGCCAGGCCCCCCACCAAGGCTCCAATCCCGTTCGATTGAACCTCAGCCGCCAGTCTGTCCCATAGGCAATGCGCAGAAATCGGCCCAGGGAGATGATTTCGACATCGTTGCGGCCAAACTCTACTTGCAAGTGGGCCGGAGAACGAATAGCCCCGGCGTGGCTCAGGTCAACCACCAGCGCCAGGAAATGGTTCTCGGCCAATTTCACGGCGGGTTCCCCAGGCCAATCCAACGTGCCGGAGCGAATCGCCCCTTGCGCCGGCAGACGCGTGATTGCCTCGCTGATCGCGGAAAACCAGGCCCGCTGCAAGAACCAAACGACCGCCCCGGCCGCCAGGAGGGCAACAACGAACTGGACCAGCAGCAATTTCCCGACGGACGCGGGCGCAAAGGCCGCCACCCCCCGTCGCGTAAGCGGCTGCCAGCCAAAGCGCGGTTTCTGGACCGGTTCATCCATAACACAGGCGGCGCCCGATGCCAGGCCGCCACTGCCTGCAGCCGCTCAGCATAGCGCCCCACGGCTTTCTTGTCCCGAACAGAATGCCGAGCGCAAGGCCCTGACTTTATGCGAGCGCAACCCGGCCGGCGTCCGGCATCTCTTCCAGGAGCGCACGTTCCGTGGCCGACGCGGGGACCTCCCCGAACCGCGCGAGGCCGCCATCGCCGACGTCACCGGCGACGGCAAGCACGACCCCATTGTGCTCGTCCACGATCGCATCCTGGTTTATCCCCGGGAATAGGCCGGCGATTCATCGCTGGGTGCATGCGCAGCTTCTCGAATGGGTTAAGCAGCGGCGCATTCGGTCAAACGAGATGTCTGGGCGCCCAGCCTCTCAACTCCTGACCGAGGATCAGGTAATCGGGGTCGGGTCAGATTCCAAACGGTTGGCGCTATTCGGCTTCATCGGTCAAGGCAGCCTTCCGGCGAAGAATCTCAAGACCCAAACGCGCGGCTTCCTCCAACTCCTCTCGGGTCTGCCAGTCAAGCGTCGAGTGGAAGATTACGTTCCGCATCAAGTCCTCAATTTCTGCCGCTTCGGCGTCAGCGCAGCCGGTCGCTTGCCTGATAATGTCACGATACGTTGACATGCCAATCCTTTCCGATGAGTTGAATCGAACCTTTCTTCCGCAGGAAGACTTGAGCGTTCCTTACGACGTGCTTCCACCTTTTCCCGAAGTGCTGTCCGTCGATCACCAGTTCAGTGCTGTCATCGCAAAGTTCAGGCAGAAGCTCTTTCAGTCTCCGGTGAAGCTCCCTGGTTGCCATGGGTCGGGTGCTCAGCAAGTAGAGCATTGCATCGGCGAACAGGCCGTGGGCGGACCGTGTGCCGACCTGGGCGCGCAGAAACTGGTAGTCCGCGTTCCTCAGCGTCTCGTTAAACTTCCTCCTGAGCCTCTTCTCGGCCGATTTCTCGATGGCCCGGAACTCGGTGCGGAGCTCGTCGGACACCCTCTCCAGCTCCGTGATCGCCTGTGCGCTGAGTGGGTTGCCCAGCGTCGCGTAAAGCCGTAGATCCCGGCGGACGTTGCGAACCGCCGTCGGGTCGGTGAAGCCGACGCCATATTCGAGGTTAGAGTCCAGTCCCGACGGTGTCAGATTGGCAGACGCCACGATGGCACAGGCCTCGTCGGCAACGTAAACCTTCGCGTGCAGCCGAGGGACATTGACGACCTCACAGCGGCTCAGCCCGCTCTGCAGGACGCGCAATGCGGCTACGTCAAGACAGCCCCGAGCACGTTGGAGCTGCGAACGTCGGTGAGAACCTGCAGCCGGACATGTTTGTCGTGCCCGTGTTTCGCAAGCCTGTTGCAAACCCACTCGGCCTCGCGGGTCTTAATATAAGGACTGGCAACTAGCAGCTCCTGCGTGGCACTGTCGAGCAGGCTTTCCAGGTGGCCGCGAAAGGGGCTGGCGCGAAGCGTAAACACGGGGGCTGCGGGATTCCCCTCGTTCCACTGCCGTGGCGCGTTATCATGCACCGGCGCAGTCTGGTTCGCCGGGGTTGCCATCAGTTGAGCACGTTGGTTCGCACGGCTGCATTTAATCGCTTTCCAAGTCCTCCCGCAATGCCATTGTGCGAGCCGGGCGCGCCGCGCCTCAGGCGCTCACCGTGGCTACCCGAGCGTCATTTCTCGCGCGGCGGTTTGGGCCAAAAGGGCGCAGGCCTCTTCCAATCCCTGGATTGCCTGTTCGCGTGTCGCCGAAGGAAAGTCATCGAGAAACTTGTCGAGCGTATAGCCGCCTTCGAGGTAATCCACCAGGTTTTGCAGCGGGACCCGCGTGCCGATGAAGACCACGGCGCCGCCGAGAATCTCCGGATCGGAATGGAAAACCGAGCCTCTTGTTCATGGCAGGAAGTTACCGCTGCGCGGGCGAAGCGGCAAACATCTTAACCCGCGAGGCGGGGCCTCCGACTCTTTCGCCGCCACATTTGGTGCGGGGAAAAAGTGAACATTGAAAAATGCAAATTGAGCATTTTAGGCGGAGGCCGAAGAAGGCGGATCGCGCCGCGGCGGGCCCTTTGCCTTCGCCGTCACGATGGAACGTCCTAATATTCGGGCTTCATACCTCTCGCCAATTTGCAATTTTCAATTTGCAATTTTCAATTTGCAATCCACTGTCTTGCGCAGCCGCTCGATTTTCTCGCCAATGAGAGAGCATCAGATCGTTGTCGTGGGCGGTGGCGCCGCCGGCCTTTTTGCGGCCATCACCTGCGCAGAGGCCTGCCCGGGGGTCAACCTCACCGTGCTGGAGAAGGGTCCGCAGTTCCTCTCGAAGGTTCGCATCTCCGGGCGGCGGCCGCTGCAACGTCACCCATGCGTGCTTCGAGCCCCGCGAGTTGAGCGGCCATTATCCGCGCGGCGGACCCGCCCTGGTGGCGCCCTTCCAAGTCTTTCAAGCCGCGTCACACCATCGCCTGGTTCGATTCCCGGGGTGTCAAACTCAAGACCGAAGCGGATGGGCGCGTGTTTCCGGTGACCGATTCCTCGAAGACCATTATTGACTGCCTGCTGGGGGCGGCCAAGGGGGCGGGCGTTGAACTGGTCGCGAACCGGGCGCTGAAGCGGGTGAGCCGCCGCGCCGAGGGCGGCTTCGAGTTGGGATTTGACAAAGGTGAAACGTTCAGTTGCCAGCGCCTGATGCTGGCCACCGGCGGGTGCCGCGTCCCGGCGGCCGGGCAATTGGCCGTTTCGCTGGGCCACACCTTGGAGCCGCCCGTCCCCTCGCTCTTCACGTTTGATGTCGCCGCCGCCTGGCTGCGCGAATTGGCGGGAATCAGCGTGCCGTGCGTGGAAGTGTCGCTGCCCGGCTTGGGGCTGCGCGAACGCGGGTCCGGTGCTGTTGACCCACTCGGGCCTGAGCGGGCCGGCCATTCTGCGGCTCTCCGCCTGGGGTGCGCGGGCGTTGCATGGATGGAACTACCAATTCCTTTTGCGGCTCAACTGGTTGCCGCACCTCGATGCCCAGAGCTTGGCCGGGCAGCTGGAATCCCGTCGCCGCGCGAAACCCGCCCGCTTCGTGGTCAGCACCCCTCTGCCTCCGCTAGCCGCGCGGCTCTGGCAAAACCTGGTCCTGGCGGCCGGCATTCGGCCGCGAAACCCGGTGGGCCGGACTTTCCCGCGCTCGGCTCGCCATCGGCTTATCCAACAACTCTCCCTCACCGAACTGCAGGTCTCGGGCAAAACTCTTAACCGGGACGAGTTCGTCACCTGCGGCGGCGTGCGCCTAAGCGAAGTGAGTTTCAAGACCCTGGAGAGCCGGATTTGCCCGGGACTCTACTTTGGCGGCGAACTGCTCGACATTGACGGCCTTACCGGCGGGTTCAATTTTCAGGCCGCCTGGACGACCGGCTGGCTGGCCGGCAGGGCGATGAGCGGACAAACCCCGGTTACCGCTTATAGATTACCCCGTCCTTCATGACGAACCGCACGTCGCGAACGGCTTCCATGCGCTCGGTCGGGTCGCCGGCCACGGCGATGAGGTCGGCCAGGACGTTGGGCCGGACGCGGCGCTACTTTGTCGCCGGCGGCTCCCACTTGCTCACCTGGTCTGCCGTCGGGAAGGCGGCCGGAACTGGTTGCGTCACGCGGCCCGTGGCGGCCCACTCGGCGCCGCGGTCCAGGGTGGCCACGAAGCCGACGTCCAGCATGGATTCCGCGCTATGCCCGAGCGTGGTGTGGAACACCCGGCCGTTGCCGTAGCGGATAGCCATCAACATCGGCTCCTCCTGATGGGTCACGTCCGATTGTGCGGTGGCCAGCACGGCGACGTTCTGGGCCGGTCCGCAGAGGGTCGCGTAGAGTTCGTCGCGGGTATGCCGCCACCTGGCCGGCAGACCTTTGGTAATGGGGTGGTCCGGGTCGCGGGTCTCGACCACAAAGGAGAAAAACTGGCCGTGAGTGCCTCCCCCGCCCTTGGGGTCCCTTACGACCTTGCCTTCGCGCCAGCGGAGCATGGGGCCGCTCTTATCGCTGCGCCCGCCCCAGCCGCCGACCCCGATCATCCGGTTATACTCGACCCAATTCGGGAAGGCGTTGTCGGCGGCGTGCACGATGACCAGGCCGCCGCCGCTCCTGACGTATTGCTCGAGGGCCTGCCGCGTCGCCTCCGGCCAATCCTCGCCGTTGTAGTTCGAGACGATGACTTCGTACTTGGCAAAATCCGGTTTGAAGCCGGCCAGGCTCTGTCCCTGCGGCGGGCTGGTGGCCACCTGGACAGTGAACCGGCCCGAGCTCTCGAGGGCGGCCTTGAGGATGGGTGTCGTCTGCCGCCAATCGTGATTATTCTGGCCGTCAACGATCAGCGCCTTGAGCCTGGCGGCTTGCGGCGCCGCAGCCTGGCCGGGAGCGGACGGAGGCAAGAGCGCGGCCAACCAAAACATGGCCAGCAGCAAAGAGGTCTTTCGCATGGGCCTATCCTGGGCTCGATTCGGAGGCGCGGGCAAGCCAATTCGCTAAGGAGCCGATCCGAAACCTCTCCGAAATGAAACCTTTGTCGCATCCTTTGTCGTGAACTTTGTCGGATTGGCTCTTTTTTCGACAAAGGGTGGCGACAAAGGCGGCGACAAAGATTCGGAGTTGGAGTTTATTGGACCCGCTCTAATATTGCTGTTCATATTCGCTCGGAGTCTTTGTCTTGCTCCGCTCCCGTGCCAGCCAATAGGTCGGCGCCTGCGATCCAGCTTCCGGCGCAGGAAATCTCTGCGCAGCAGCCGGGCCGCCCAACCCACCGGCGTAATCACCAGAAAAAAGAACAGCGTCAGAACGACGTGTGAGACCACGAAACCGAGCGCCAGCGCCAGCCCCATCCAGGCGATATATACCGGCTTCAAGGCCTTGGGCAGCGCCGCCCCCAACGCCAGCAACACCATCCCCGGAGCCAGGAAAAGGGAAAATGCGCCTTGCCTCGCGCCCACATGACCAGGCCCAGCGCCGCCAAAACTCCCCCGACCATCAGGCCGAACTTGCGCAACTCCCGCGCGCCGGTCTTGAGTTCTCTGAGTTCCTGCCAGGCCATTTCAGTCCAATTCAAATTCCTTGAGCCAGTCGATGTCCTTATCGAGCGGCTTCTGGTCGGTTTTCTCGAGCACGCAGTTGCCCAGCACCAGGTAATCCATATTGGTGCGCATGAAACAGAGATAGGCCTGCTCGGGCGTGCAGACAATCGGCTCGCCACGCACGTTGAAAGAGGTGTTGATGATGACGGGGCAGCCGTATTTGTCGGCAAAGGCCTTGATGGTCCGGTAATAAACCGGGTGGTCCGCCTCCGTGACGGTCTGGACGCGCGCCGAGTAATCCACGTGCGTCACCGCCGGAATTGTCGAGCGCAGCGTCAGCAGTTTCTCCAACCCAAAACGACCCTCCTCCGCCGCGCTCAACTGCCGCCGCTGGCCCTTGGCCACCGGCGCCGTCAACAGCATATAAGGACTCTCCGTGTCCAGCTCGAAATACTCCGACACCCGCTCCCTCAAGACCGTGGGCGCGAACGGCCGAAAGCTCTCGCGAAACTTGATCTTGAGATTCATCAGCTCCTGCATCTTCGCCGAACGCGCGTCGCCGATGATCGAGCGGGCCCCCAGCGCGCGCGGGCCAAACTCCATCCGCCCCTGAAACCAGCCGATGACCTTTCCGGCCTGGATGAGGTCGGCAACCCGTCCGGGCAACTTGTCCTCGGACACTTCAACGAACGGGGCGTGGCGCTCGAGCAGGAACCGGCGAATCTCTTCGTTGGAGAAGCTCGGCCCCAGGAGAGAACCCCGCTGCGCGTCGCCCGAACCGCTGGCCTGGCGCGGTTTGCCGAGGTAATGATGCCACGCCAGCAACGCCGCTCCCAGCGCCCCGCCCGCATCGCCCGCCGCCGGCTGAATCCAAATCCGGTCAAAGACCCCTTCCCGCAAAATGCGCCCGTTGGCCACGCAGTTCAGGGCCACACCCCCGGCCAGGCACAGGTGCTTGCAGCCGGTCTCCCGGCGCACATGCCGCGCCATGCGAAACATAATCTCTTCCGTGACGTCCTGGATCGAGCGCGCCAGGTCCATGTCCCGCTGCGTCAACCGCGATTCGGGCTTCCTGGGCGGCCCGCCCAGGAGCCGCTCGAACCGCCGGTTGGTCATCGTCAGGCCCACCGCGTAGTTGAAATAGCGCAGGTTCAGCCGGAACGAGCCATCCGCCTTGAGGTCCAGCAACTCCCGCAGAATCACCTCCACATACTTGGGCTCGCCGTATGGCGCCAGGCCCATGAGCTTGTATTCACCGGAGTTGACCTTGAACCCGGTGAAGTAAGTAAACGCCGAGTAGAGCAGGCCCAGGGAATGCGGAAACTGCAATTCGCTCTGAATCTCCACCCGGTTGCCCTGGCCCACCCCAAAGCTCGTCGTCGTCCACTCCCCCACTCCGTCCACCGTCAGAAACGCCGCCTCGGAGAACGGCGAGGGAAAAAACGCCGCCGCCGCGTGGGATTCATGGTGTTCGGGAAACAGGAGCCTGGCCTCGCAACCCAGTTCTTTGAGAATCAACTCCTTCATCCAAATCCGCTCCCGAATCCAGAGCGGGATGGCCATCAAAAACGACCGCAGGCCCGCAGGGGCGCAGGCCAGGTAGGTGTGCAGAATCCGGTCAAACTTGAGAAACGGCTTTTCGTAAAAGGCGACCAGGTCCAACTCTCCGGCAGCAATGCCGCCCTGGCGCAGGCAATAGGCGACCGCCTGGCTTGGAAAGGCCGCGTCGTGTTTTCTGCGCGTAAACCGCTCCTCCTGGGCGGCGGCCACAATCTCCCCGTCCCGAACCAGGCAGGCGGCGCTATCGTGGTAAAAGGCCGAGATGCCCAGGATATTCGTCGAGACGCTCATGGCCGCAAATCATCCGCTCACGCTGTCGCACCAGATAGCGGCAAAGCCGCGGGCCACCTCGTGCGAGTGGCGAATCGCAAACTGGTGGGCCCCAAACCACTGGCGACAGGCCGCATCCACCTCCGGCCCGTGCGTCTCGACCAGCAGCCGCTTGATATTCCGGGCCTGCCCTCCCATCCCCTCGAGCACCGCCAACTCCGCCCCCTCGACATTGATCTTCACGAAGTCGGGCGGGGGAAGTTTCTTCTCCCCTGCCAGGTCCGCTATCGAAAACACCGGCACCTCGATCCGTTTCCTGGGCGCGTCGTCCTTGCCCTGCCCCTGGCCTTCAAGCCGTCCCCCTCTCAAGTCCTGCTCGGTGAACTCGAAAAAGGCCGTCCCGCTCTCCGCGCCGACCGCCCACGGAAAGACCTCGCCCCGAGGCAGGTTGCGGAAATTAAGCCGGCACACCTCCACGTTGGCCGGAACGGGCTCGAATCCATAAAACCTCGCCCTCCCAAAATGAGTCGCATAAAACAAAGAGGCCATCCCGATATTGGCCCCGATGTCATAAATGACCTCCGGCTCCATCGGCGGAAGTTCGGGCGGAATGAGCACATAACGCGAGGAAAAGAACTCAGTGAACGTGCCCATATCCAGTCCGTTGTCCCGGACATGAACCCGGAAAGGACCCTGCCGCCCCGCCACGCCCGGAACGCCGGCTTCAGCCGGCAGCCCCCGGCGGAGATGGACCCGAAGAGGACCCTGCTGCGCCACTCGGGCCGTAAAGCTCAGAATACGCTCCGGCTGATACCTGGCCCATCGGCGCGCCGCCAGAGACGGTTTGAGGTACGCATGGTAAAACAAACGCGCCCGCTCCCTCATCGAACCACCCCGCCGCAGGGCAAAACCAAGCATCAGCCTCAGGCGGACGGCCCATCCAGGCAGGCGCCTCAGACTCGTGTTACTCGCGCACATTCTGCCAGATAGAGGGCGGGAGAACCAAGCCGATGTCAAGCCCTTTGGCCCGCGGGGTGCAGGGTTGGGCGCATTTTAGACTGTTCCGAATGGACATGTGTCCTGACGTATTGAGGATTATTGAAAATTGAAAATTGAAAATTGAAAATTGGTCAATGGCGATCAACATCCGTCATCGATGCCGCCCGGGTTCATTTACCAATAACCAATTCTCAATCATCAATTCTCAATCGCATCCTTCCGAAAAAGACTCTCTTCGAAAAACCCGAGATGCTCACGACTTTGGAGCAGCCCCGTGGGTCCCCACCGGCCAGTAAAATGCCTTGAGCCTTGGCCTCCTCCTGCCCCAGACTGCTGGCCGCATGCGAGTGCTTGTGACCACGACTCGCTCCTGGCATCTGGAGCGGACGGCCCTGGCCTTTTCGGCCAGAGAGGCCCTGGCGGCTTTTTGGATGGCAGACCGGAATCGACTCGGGGTTCCGGCGGCCCTGTATCGCCGTTGCTGGCCCTACCATCTGGCGATGAAACCCTTTTACCATCTCACGCCCCAGATCTGGCAGGAATATGCGACCTACTGGCTCATCGGCTTGTGGCGGGCCTGGTTGCGGCCCCGCTTGCGCTCCGCCCGCTGCCCGGAATTCCAGGCCGCCCAAGCCATCGTCGGCTTCGCCAGCGAGCTCTTCGACCGCGCCGAACAGGTCGGCGCCCTCAAGGTCGTCGATTGTCCCAACAGCCACCCGACCACCTATTTCGGCTTTTGGCAGCGCGAGTGCGACCTGTGGTGCCCAGGGGAAAAGGTCCCTATCCCCAGATGGATGTTCGCCCGCATGAACCGGGAAATCGAACGGGCGGACCTCGTTGTCGTGCAGTCAAAGTTCTGCAAGGAATCAATGCAGCTTAACGGCATCCCGCCCGAGAAGGTCCTGGTCAACCCCATGGGCGTCGACCGCACCGTTTTCCAAAAGCGCACCGCCCTGCCCGACAAGCCGCGCTTTGTGAACGTCGCCACCATCTGCCTGCGCAAAGGCCACCAGTACCTGTTCCGCGCCTTTCGACTCGTCAAAGAGCGCCTGCCCCAAGCCGAACTGGTCTGCGTGGGCGATTACAAGTGCGATTTCCGCCGCGAACGCCCCAAATGGGAAGGCGCCTTCACCCATTACCGGGGGCTCACCCATGCCGAGCTGGCGCCGCTGCTCCGCGCCTGCACCGCCTTTGTCTTTCCTTCCCAGGAAGAAGGCATTGCCCGCGCGCAAATCGAGGCCCTGGCCTCCGGCCTGCCCTTGATTGGCACCCATGAAGGCGGAGCCACCACCCTTGTCGAGAACGGCGTCGAGGGCTTCATCGTCCGGGGCCGGGACCCCCAGGACATCGCCCAGGCCATGATCCGGCTGGCAACGGACCCTGAGCTGAACCGCCGCATGGGCGAGGCCGCCTATCGCAAGGGCTCGCTCCAAAACGCCTGGCAGGACTATGGCGACCGGCTGCTGGCCGCATACCGGCAGCAGCTTGCCGCGCGAACTGCCAAAACCGGCAAATCCGGCAACCCGTTGGCGCAGGCATAGCGGGTCAATCCGGCAATCTCGTGGATATTGAGCTTGTCCATCACCTGTTGCCGATGCTTCTCGACGGTCTTGTGGCTCGAGCCAGCGCCGACCCGATCTCTTTGCTCGATAACCCTGGGCAATCAGGACCAGCACCGCCTGCTCCTTGGCGGTGAGTTCATCGGTCTTGGCCACCGGCCGCCCGTTCTCACGCGCCCGGCGCCGCCGCGCCTCGAGCGCCCTGGCGACGATTGGACTATAATAAGCCTCCCCGTTTCTCACGGCCCGAATGGCCCTCAGCAACTCATCGTGCCCCGAGTGTTTGGTTACGTATCCCGCGGCTCCCGCCTCCAGCGCCTCTCTGACCGTGCTCTCATCCTCGTAGGCCGAGAGCACCAGCACCTTGGCTTGGGGGACCAGCCGGCGAATCTTCCGCGTCGCCTCCAGCCCGTTCACCTTGGGGATGGCCAAATCCATCAGCACCACGTCCGGCCTAAGCGCTCCCGCCAGCCGCACCGCCGCCACTCCGTCGCTGGCTTCGCCGACGATAGCGACGTCCGGTTGCGAACCGACCAGAAGCTTCAAACCCTCCCGGACCACCTCCTGGTCTTCCACGATAAGAACCTTGACTTGTGAGGAGGAGGCCGACGACGAAGAAGTATGCCATACCCGTTGCATAAGAAACCCATTATTCCCAATTTTCCCAATTCGCATGGCATCCTACAAATTGCCCTCTGCGCGCAACAATAGGGACAACACCGTAAGGTAAACACCGTAGAGCAGACCTCCCGTCTCTCTCCCCCGCCGAGCCTATTCGCCCGGTTCAACTCCCGCCCAGCGCGCTCTCGATGGCCTCCACCATCTCCGCCGAGTCGGGCTTGACGCCTGGCTCGAACCGCTTGAGGACCTTGCCGTCGCGCCCGAGGAGAAACTTGGTGAAATTCCATCGAATGTCCCTGTTCTCATGATCCAAACAATCGTGGAGGTCGCCCCGCCCGTCAACTGCGCCGATCGGTTTCCTGATGTTGCCCAGCCTGGCCATTTCATGGCCCGAAGCCATTGGTCCGGCCGCCGCCTCGGCCAAGCTCCGCCGGGTCATAACTCCCATCCCTCGCATGCATCCCATGAGATTCGTTCACCCGCCACCTCGGCCAAAGCGGGTAAGGGGGTGGCGCGTGGCCACCCCCTCCCCATTGTCGCAATGAAGTTGATTCCTCATATTTGCCGGCGTGCATGTTTCATGCTCCGGGCGACCCCTGCACTGGCTCCACATCAAAGCGCCACCAGTGTTTCACCTCACGGTGAACAGTCCTTGCCCCTTGCGGGGAGTCCGGGCGGCGTGCGTTGGCATGGCCCAACAGGATGCTTTCCAGCGTGAACAACCCGAGTCGGACAAAACTTTTAATGCGCAGCTTGCGGTTGTCGTGACGGGACTTGCGCTTGTATTTCATAGAGCGTAGCCGCATCCTGACCCACGAATCGAGTTGGTTGAACCGTTCTCGGTTCGTGCTCCACGAGGTGCCAAAGTAGTGTCCGGTGCCCCGGATGAGCGGGTTGAGTTTCTCGACGACACGGCGGTCGAAGTTGTGCTTTCGGCGGGTGGACGCCCGCACCTGGTCTTTGAATTTCTTGACTGACTTTGGGCGCATCCGCCGGGATGCAACGCGAGAGCACAAATCCCAGAAAGGCATAGCCTTTGCGGTAAGTTGTGATGCGCGTTTTCTCGGGGCTGAGGCTCAGCCCCAATTCCCCCAGGACGGTTTGCACCTTGGTCAGCGCCTCTTGGGCCTGAGTTTGGGTGAGGCAGAGCACCACAAAGTTGTCGGCATAGCGCACGAAGCGGAAGCCGGCATCATGGAGTTGCCAGTCCAAGTGATTGAGAACGATATTGGCCAGCAACGGCGAGATGACACCGCCTTGCGGAGTGCCAAGGGTCGTTGGCTTGAACCGCCCGTTTTCCATCACCCCGGAGCGAAGAAACTTCTCGACCAGGCGCAGGATGTTGCCGTCAGCCACTTCTGCGGCCACAGCCTGCATAATGACGCGCAACGGCAGATTATCGAAAAACCCCTTGATGTCGGCGTCGAGGACAACCTCGTGGCCTTGGTCGTGGAGCGATAATGCCGCCGCCAGCGCCTGATGGCAGTTACGTCCTGGGCGAAAGCCGTAGGACGCCTCGTGAAACAGCGGTTCAAAGATGGGCTCCAGAAGGCGACGAACCACCTCCTGAGCGACTCGGTCTCGAACCGCGGGAATACCGAGCGGACGAAACTCCGTTTCATTTTTGGGGATGAAAACACGCCGCAGCGGGTAAGGCTCGAAGGAGCCATCCTTGAGTTGTCGCATAAGCGCGTGGAGGTTTTGGGCAAGGTTGGCCTCAAACATTTTGATGCTCACCTTGTCCACGCCCGCAACGCCCCGGTTGGCCTTGACCGCTTTGAAGGCGGCGGCCAGCAGAGGCAGGGTGATTCTGCCGGTTAGCGAATGAGCCTTGCGTTTGGGCGCTGGGCGCATTGTGACTGTTGGTTCTACAACCATGCTGTTGTCTCCCACACTGACGAACTGCATCCCGCCCTGGCGCCGGCCAGTTGGGGGCTGTTTCTTAGCTGACGCCGAGTTGCTGCGCAAGAGGCCACAGCGAGCCAAAATGAGGCTGGAGTCGGCGGGCTAACTGGCCCCGTGTGCCGGAACCCTTCGGGATGCTGACTGAGGTTTTGCCTTTCAGTTGGCCCTGCGGCCGACCTACTTTGGCTCTGCTGACATCCCCAAAGCAGCGGCGGCGGAGACCGCCTTCGCTGCACCCGCGCATGGGGTCGGCTTTTCGGACGAACCTTATGGCCGACCGTTGCCTGGTTGGGAGAACCAGGACGCGGTGGGACTTCGCCGGTGAAGTGCGAGGACCATTGTTTCCGAGTGACCACGCCTATGACCCGGTTAGCCGCGCCGGATAACCGCACGCACCGACACGGGAGCCGTTGTGGGGCCAACGGCTCAGGCTTCGCAAACGGAGCGGATGCTCGCCCAACGGCCAAGCCTATGCAAGACCCCTCGGAATGACGTGGCCCGGCCTCTTCGCTACCGCCCATTACTGTGCGGCACTGGCTTCGTTCCCCTCGGTTGGAGACCGAGGGTTTTGACCACGTTTTCGAGACGGGCGCGGACCCGCCTCGGTAGGATTTAGTTGTTGTTACCATCAACTGCACCGTTTAACTGACTTGGTTCTAGCACTCTACGGCTCACGCGCTCCGTTAGGAGCGCCATGTTTATAGAAACGCCAGCCAACCGAGCCTTTCTCAAGCTCCGTCAGGAGCGGCATGTGCGTGGACGTTGCTGTTTCGGCGTAACATGCCGCTCCTAACGGAGCTTGAGGTTCTCCGGACGCCTTCACTATAAACATGGCGCTCCTAACGGAGCTTTCCTGAACCGGCGCCTGGAGAATGCGCTGAAAGCGCGAAGCATACCAGCTGATATGCCAGCACGCCATTGGCGTGCGAGAACTCCTCGAACCGGAGCATGGCAGCGTGGGACGCCCGGGCGGTGCAGGACTGGCGCCGATAAACCCATCACTCTTGCAGCGTGGGAATTTCATTTTCGAGGCCCGGCTCCGGCGTTGTCTCGGGCGCAACGGATTGGGGCGCGTGGTCGCGCAGGCCCCGTATGAGCTCCTCCTTGGCCCAATTGGCCAGCGACAGGTCAATCAGCGCGCTGACGCCCAACCAGCAGATGAGGCTCTCAAGGGCCACACTGCCCCCCAATCCGCGTATCAGGACCAGGCACGCCACAGCCAGCCACGGTCCCAACATCACCCGCGCCAGCGTCCCAAAAACGGCGCGCCGATGCCCGGGGACTTTCACCGCCAGCCACATGCCGACCAGGCTCAAGGCGTGGAAATCAAAGAACAGCATCGCCGCGCCGCCAATGCCGGCCACGAAAAACAGCGGGGCGTCATGCAGCCTTACCCCGCCAAGATGAAGGCTCAGCCAGACTGTCATGAACAATGGCACCAGGTTGGTCACCAGGACCAGCAGCATAGGCCCTGCGAATAGCGAGACGAGCGCCCGTTTTTGCCCGGCCACAATCTCCGCCTCGGAGATCGGTGTTACCAGCAACGGCTCGATCGTGCCGCTGCGCCGCTCGTCGCTCAGCCGCCGAGTGGCCTCGACCGTTACCAGGTACTTCAGGACCTGGTGCATGAAGTAAGCCGTCAAGATGCTCGCGAGGCCACACATGCTCTGACTGCTGGTCCTTGGGACCAAGCCGGCCAACATAAGACAAGCGCAGACGCAGAACAGCGGGACCAGGAGGCACCAGGCCGTCCATCGAGGAGTCAGGTCGCGGCCGGCCAGCCAGTAGAAAGGGTTCACGTCCAGCCGGCCCCTGTGGCGCGAGCGGTTGCCGGTGGAACCAAAGCGAACACTTCGCCATCCGCTGCCGCTCTCCACCCTTGCCGCCTCTCCGGTTTCCCGCCAGGCACGCGGCGCATACAAGCTTGGAAAGACAAGGGCGCCGCAGGCCAAAAACATAATCGTGCAAAACGAGGTCCAGAATGCCGGGGCGCGGTAATTGACCTCCAGCCCGGCCCAGAAAAGGAATGGCGGACTGGGCGCGGATAAAACTTGCCACCCGCCGCCCCTCGCCCAGGACGACGCCAGCCAGCCTAAGCACCCTAACCCGGCGGGCAGCCCGGCGACCAGGAGCACAATCACCAGGGTCAGAGTCATCGTTTGCCGGCTCCGCAGCCACAACGCCGAGACGAGCATCCCAATGGACAGCGAGAGAAAGAGCGTCGCCACCAACGCCAGGGCAATGCGCCAGAATTCACCGGCGGTGACGCTGCCGATGAGCAAAGGCAGGCCCAGGAGCGGCAAGACAGCCAGAAGCCCATAAAACCCGTGAAGGGAGGTGGCGATCAGTTTACCCAGGACCACCTCGTAACCCTTAAGTTCAGTGAGGAAAAGCAAGCCCAGGGTCCCTTCCCGCTTTTCTTCGCTCAAACAGTCCGCCGTGAGAAAGGCGCCGGCCACAAGGCAGAATCCCAGGGCCAAAATCCCGCTGGCCCTGAAAAGAGATTGCCCCTGCTGCGAGGCAGGGAGCGTGCTTTGCCCAAACCGCAGCAGGCACAACCACATCCCCATCATGGCCAACGCTAGCCAGAACCGTAGCCGATAGGTCCCCCGCCGCCGCGCGGCCACTTGCAGCTCACGATGAACGATGGGCAGGAGCATGCGCCTCATTTATTTAACCGCAAAGAACGCAAAGAACGCAAAGAGGATGGACTGAAGAGACCCGCTCTGCCGCTTTTCGGCGCACTGGTTCCACGCGAACTTGCGGATTTCGAATTTGCAGGCGCCGAAATTGACGAGGAGACCGTGCTCCAAGCGGGCGGACTTCAAGTAACCGAGGACCTGGGCCTCGTGTTCGTTGGCCAGGGCTTTGACGACCTTCAACTCCACGATAAGCTCGCCCTCAACCAACAAGTCCGCCAGGTAATCGCCTATGAGCGTGGCATCCTCATCATACACCTTGATGGGGTGCTGTTGCCTGACATCCATGCCCGCCTTGCGGAGCCGGTGCCCCAGGGCGTTCTCATACACCTTCTCCAGGTGCCCGTGCCCATGGTACACGTGAATGTCATAAGCCGTCTGCCGCACTTGATCGCTCAGCGCCTTGATGTCTTTCATAGAGGACTCGATTTATTTAACCGCAAAGAACGCAAAGAACGCAAAGAATCAACCGAACCTTCCTCTCCGCGTTCTTTGCGTTCTTTGCGGTTAAAAGTCATGTCTTTCATAGAGGAGCTGGCGGTCCCGGGGGCGGGCGGGCGGGGCAGCGAGAAGCGCCCTGCTTCGACTCTGGAAAACTCGAGGTGCAACCGGCGCATGGCCCAGCGAATCATCCAGCCATAATAGAGCAGGACCAGCAGTGCCGGCAGCCACTGAATCAAAAAGTAGCCGGGCGGCACCAGACCGCTCGGACCAAATAAGAATGCCCGGAGCGGCCAGACCAGAGGCAGGCCAAACAGGTGGATGGCGCATGGGACTGCCTGCCCGACGACCATGGTCCGGAGGATGGCGCCGGCCTGGCTGCGCGACTTGAGTCCAAACCAGAGTCCGAGCCAACACAAAGCCGCCAGGCCAAGCCCCAGGCCCGCTATACTCAGAACGGATGAGACCAGCATGCAAAACCACACCGATAGATCCAGGACGTATCTCCTCATCAGGAGAACCCAGAGGATCAACTCGGCGACGATCATGAGCCCCAGCAAGACCGCCGGCGCAAACAGCAGGCGCTTCAAGCCGCGCCATTGGCCCGCTACAACCTGCTCGGCGCTCACAGGTGTTGTCAGCAACAACTCGAGTTCGCCCGTCCGGCGCGCCTCGACAAAATACCGGCTGGCCGTCCAGGCAAACGGGGCCCAGCAAAGAAGGTGCATCGCGTACCATGGCAATCCCCTGAACGCTGCCCCAAAAGGGCCGAACCCGAAGCCCATGGGAGTCCCAAGGAGAAAGGCCCCGCCCACTTGACCGACGAGCGTCACCACTGCCGCTATCCATACGGCCGCACGCACGCCGGGTTGGCGGCACACAAGCCATTCCACGGGGTTTTCGTCCGCTGGGGTGGGTCGCACACTGCGGCCTTGGCCTCGGCGGACGACGCGGGCCGGTGCCGTCTCTGCGCTGCCGGCCTCGACCACGGCGCTGCGCAAGCGCAAGCTCGCACCCGCCAGGAGCAGCCAGGCCATCACCTGCACGGCCGCCAACGAAACCCAATAGCCAGACCGCGAAGCCCGGTAGGAAAGGTCGCTGGCGTAAACCATCGTCACGAGCGGACTCAACGAATGCCAGAAAGCGCGCCGCCCAAAACCGGGGACTGGAATCGCCGGCAACTGCACAACCGCGAGAACAAGGATCACCGCCCCCGCCGCGGCCCGGAATTGCTTCCGATGGGACGCCGACTGATACAGGCCCGCAGCCAGGGCGAAGCAGAGGGCGTTGATCAAGGCCAATCCCTTGCGGCCGGCCTCCCCGCCGCTGACGCCGCCCAGCAGCACGGGGATCATCAACAGCGGCAGCAGCGCCGCCAGCGCGCACAGCGCGTCCAGCCCGTTGGAGCCGAGCTTGCCCAACAGGACATCCGCGGCCTTGACGCGCGTCAGAAACAACAGGCCCAGCGTTCCCTGACGCCGCTCCGAACCAACGGCGTCCGCCGTCAAAAGGCAACCTGCGCAGCACAAGATGAAAGCCGCGACTACAAGGCCGTTGAAGATCTCCCGGCCCACGGTGCTTGGAGTTCCGAAAGAACTCGGAAAGACCCACTGCGGCAGGCAGATCAGCATCCCCATTAGCGCCACTCCCAGGCGCAGCCGGCGGCTCTCCCGGCTCCGCGCCCGGACGAGCAACTCGCGCTGGATGATCGGGAGCAGGGTCATGTGAAGTTAAGTCCGAAGGTCGAAAGTCGAAGGCCGAAGTTTTGCGCCTCAAGCGTGTGCCACTCCCTGCCAAAATTCTCCGGGCCACAGATTTCACAGATTGCACAGAAGACAATTCCAATCTGTGCCATCTGTGCAATCTGTGGCTTGGAAATCATGACCGAGGCTCAAAGTATTCCGACCTGGACCTTCGACCTTTGACCTTCGGCCTTCGGCTCCTGTGCGTCATTGCGTCTCTCCGCGCGTCACGCGCATGAAGACCTCTTCGAGCCCGATTTCATCCTCGCGCAGGCCGACTAATTTGGCGCCCCCGCGCACCAGCACGTCGGCCACGATGCTGCGGTCGGTATCCAGGTTGGACAACGTCACCTTGATCTCGCCGTCCTCCGTGCCCACCTCCACGATTTCCGGACGCGTCTTGAGAAGCTCGATGGCCTTGGCCGGGTCGCTCGAGACCCGCACCCAGACGACCCGTCCCTGGCCCATCTGGTCGCGGACACCCTGGACCGGCCCGCTGTAAATGAGTTTGCCTTTTTCGATAATGGCGACCCGGTTGCAGAGGGTCTGGAGTTCGCTCAGGATGTGGGAGGAGATGATGATGGTCTTGCCCAGGCGCTGGAGTTCCTGGAGCACGGCCATCATCTCGATGCGCGCCCTCGGGTCCAATCCGCTGGCCGGCTCGTCCAACAACAGGAGCTGCGGGTCGTGGATCAATACCCGCGCCAGGCCCAACCGCTGCTGCATCCCCCGGCTCAGCGCCCCGATGAGCGAGCCCTTCTTTTCGCTCAAACCCACCAACTCCAGCACGTCATTGACCGTCTTCTCCCGCTGCGCGGTCGGAATCTTGTAGCACGCGCCGAAGAAATCCAGGTACTCGGTCACCTCCATGTCTTTGTACACGCCAAAAAAATCCGGCATGTACCCAATCACATGGCGCACCGCATCGGCGTCCCTGACCACGTCATGGCCCAGCACCTGCGCCCGCCCGGCCGAAGGCGCCAGGAATGTCGCCAGGATGCGCAAGGTGGTCGTCTTTCCGGCCCCGTTTGAGCCGATAAACCCGAACAGGTCCCCTTTGTTCACCGTGAGATCCAGTCCCGACAGCGCGGCGATGTTGCCATAGTAGCGCGTCAACCCAAAGGTCTGCACTGCCGGCATCGGGGGAGGAACGTTGTTGTCATTCATAAATTAAAGCGACATAGAGATGCGACTTCACCTCCAGGACCAGTGACAAAGCCCTCCGCAAACCATTGTAGGAGACGACGTTACAGAGTCTCTGATCGAGCTTGGGGCACAGCGAAGGCTGTCTCTCGTCGGAGGCCATTGATCAGAGACTCCTTACGTCGTCTCCTACAGTCAGCGAGTGGGGCCCGTTTCGGCGATTTTGTCGCTGGCCCTGGCTTCACCTCGCCACAGGAGCCCTTCGAGTTTGAAAAGGACTGTGGACTCATTTAACGGTCGTGGCCACCCGCCACAGGGTATTCTGGTGGAAGCGGCGCGGGAGAGAACTGGTTGATCGGTTTGACCGGGGAGTAGCCGCCAGCCCACGCGAAGAACATCACTCCGCCATGCTCGACGACCGGACTGACATCCAGACCCGGCGGGGAGATAAACCGGGAATCCATATCGGGACCGGAACTCAACAGCGAGGGAAACGAGGCGGCAACGCTCGCATTCTGCACATCGTCAATGCGGGCGCTTTCCGTCGAGCCGAAGGCCTGTTTCCGGGACTGGACTGCGCCGCGGAACCGGGCCCCGTAACCCGAGAGGAAATCGGTCAAGAGCTGGCCCCGTTCCCGGGCCACGTCGAAGGTCCGGCTCTGTCTGGCCGCCAGGTCACCCAGGCCAAAGATGCGGTCCTCGATCACAATCTGGGCATTGCTCAGCTTGTCGTCGGCCTGGTTGGCCACCGTGACCTTCCAGCCGCCCGGGGCGGCAGTGACCGAAACTGCCAGGGGCGCCTCGCTCGGCTGCCACCAGTCGCTCACAAAGAGCTGGCTGATCCAGACCGGCACGAAGACCTCCGCTTTGAAGCTGTCGCCCTTTTGGAAAACGTTGGCTTTTTCGCCGGACTGGCCGCCGCCCCACATGCCGGCGAATTCGTTGCGCAAGGTGGCGTATTTCTGCTCGCTTTCCAGAATATACCGCTGGTTGGAGGGAGAGTAAATCGAGGCGTAAGTGCGTCCGCGCAACTCGGCCTGGTCCCCGTTGAGCAGCACGTCCACCAGGTGCAGTTCGTTCCATTCAGACTCGCCGGCGCGCAACTTGTAGCCGATGAAATAGATCAACAGCGAGAACAGCACGACATAGCAGGGAAACGTAATCCAGGTGAGCATCGGTTTGCGGATGCGCTTGAGCCAATACTGGTCCAGCGGCCCGATGACGACCAGGTACACGATCAGCAGCAGCAGCAGCCACTCCACGGGCAGCTTGTGCACCTGGCGGGAGTCCAACATCGCCCCGAAAATGCCATCGCTGCTCATGCCCCCGTAGTTGGGCGGTTGAGCGGCCCCATACCATTCGGCCGGCACTTCCGCCAACTTCGCCCAAAAGACCGGCAGATTCTTCCACGAGCGGACCGGCTCCCGCTCGGGACTGAAGAGCAGCGCCGTGACCCGGCCCCGCCCACGGTTGGCCGTCACGACCAGCGGCACGTTCTGGGAGGCGAGCACCGCCTGGCCGTCCATCACGCTCCCCTGGGCCACCTGCAGCTCGGCCGACTCGAAGGCCGCGTCCACCGGCGCGTCGTAAGCGGCGACCGACCCTTCGATGCGCTGGCCGGGTCGGCTGCGGGCCCGGGCGGCCAGGACGGCCCCCTTGAGTTTTCCGCTGGGCATCCCCCGGGGGCTTGTCAGCCAATCCTGAAGTTCCGGGTGCGATTGGACCGCTCGCATTTCCTTGAGCGCGCACGGGAAGAGGCTCTTGAGCCACGGCGTCGAGCTGATGTCGGAAATTTGCTCGACGCCTACGATCAAATGGCCGCCCGCATTGAGCCAACCGTAAAGGGCATTGACCTGGTTGAGCTTGATCTCGCCCGCCTGAGACGAGTTCAGGTATATCGCGCCCATCCCCTCGAGCACCAGCGGGTTGTCCGGGAAAATGGAGGGTTGGAGCCGGGCCGATAGCGGCTGCAAATCCGAGTTGCCCTGCTGTGACGTGAGCCGAGGAAACATCGGCACGCCGGCGGGCGTGCGCGTCATGGCCCCCAGCAGCGGCGTCTCCGAGGCAAGCTTCCTCCGCGGCTGCAAGGCAAGCTGCTCCGCCCGGACGCGCCCGCGCTCATCCAGCAGTTTCACGTCCCACGAACTCCAGGCCCGGCTGCTTGAAAACACCGGTATGAAGAGCCGCTTGAGCGTGCCGGTCGGCAACTCGACCGCCACCTGCCGCACCTGGCCCTGGCGCTGGCCATAGCCTGCCGACGACACCTCGACCACGCCCATGAACGACGGCCCGTCATTCTTGATTTCGCACACCACCGGGAACCAGCTCCCCTCCGGCACAATGCCATCGTAGCCCAGAAACACATCGAACTGCGGCGCCGCCCGGAGGGCCTCCGCCCCTCCCATGCAGACCAGCCACCCCAGCGCCAACCGCAGCGCCACCAGCCGCCAGGCCCCCGCCCAATGGCTGCTCGTCAAAACCTGCCCAACTGGCTGCGGTTTTCTCCGCCGCTGCACAAAGCGTTTCCTCATAAATCCTCCACCCCGCGCCCAGGGCGCGTCCGACATGTTCGACGGCTCATTCTATAACCAGACCAGTTTGATTTGGCAATGTTCAATTCGCCGTTCCCCAACCTGCGTCCCGTTGGCAGCTATAGACCGCTGCCGCGCTCGATCCTCATGCCCAACCGGCTCATCTGGCACCGCTCCCGAACAGGTTTGAGTCCTGCAGGGACGCCAGGGAAGACTCAAACACCAGGGAAGCCAGGGCCATCGAGCCGGGCCTGTTCGCCCGGCTGGTTGTCGCCGCCGGCGCGCGGCGCGAGGAAATGGTCCTTGCAATGTGTGCCTTGGAGGCACACATTTATTCCATGAGCATCATCGCGATGGAGCGGAAGAGTCAGCGGCTTGTGGCGCGTGTCAGCAAGACGCACAAGAAAATGTTCGAGCGCGCGGCGGCCATCGAAGGCCGGTCGGTCGCCGCCTTCGTCATTGCGCACGCTTTGGAGGCTGCCAATCGGCTGGTTTCCGAGCACGAGGTCGTCCGGCTCAACGCTGAAGAATCCCGCCGGTTTGTCGAGTCCCTCTTGGCGGCGCCTCGGCCTGTTCCAGAGCGTTTGCGGCAGGCGCAGCGAGCCTACAAAAGACGCGTGGTCAATCACTTGTAAGCTCTTTCAACCAGCGTTCAACCTGCTGCATGGACACAAACATCCGGCCCTCATGGAGGGGCTGGAACCCGAACTGCCCATAGAAGGCCGCGGCCTTGGCGTCTTTGGGGTCGGTGAGTATCGCCACGGAGCCAATTTCCGCCGCATGTGCCCGAGCCCGCCGCAACGCGTCCGTTATCAGCAATGCGCCGATGCCCTTGCCCTTGAAGTCGAGAGCGCGCGCCAGGCGGCCCAGCAACGTCGCCGGGACCTCGGGATACTTCGGCAATCGCCTGGAGAGCGCGACCGGCAATTTGGCCAGCGCGACCGACGCCGCCGACAACGTGTAGTAGCCGACGATGCGCCCTGGGTCAGAGACCGGAACAAGGACAAAACAAGCCGACATCCTCGCGGCCATCTCCTTGCGCGCCTGCTGCCACAAGTAGTCGGTCAGGGCCTGAGATTCACAGCGAAACTCGGAGCGGCGATGCTTTGCCGCGTGCAACGTCTCGAAGCGGAATTCAAGGGTGCCACTCACTTTTTGTAATTCGACCCGTATTCCGAGCAGCGGTCAAGGCGGCGGGCCATCTCGCTCGTGTAGTGAAGACCGAGCCTGTCTCTGTGCCGGGCGATCCACTCGGTGAGCCTGGTCGCGCCCAGCGCCGGGGCCTCGACCTGCAACCGGCCTTCCATCAGGCCCCGAATCTCCTGGCGCGTGATAAGGACATCCCGCACAAACAGGCCGACCAGCCTGCAGCCCCAGTAGCCCAACTCGGGCGGAACATTGATGATGAGCCGTTTCAAGCCCAGGGCGCGCCGGATTGTCTCCACCAACCCGCGGTAGGTGACGGTCTCCGGCCCAATCGCGTTGACGACTTCATTTGAATCACTGAGGGCCTTTTCGACGGCGGCTGCGGCCAGGTCATCCACGTGGATCGGTGTGAGCCTGTAGTCCCCGGAGCCGAAGACCCCAAAGACAGGGAGGTGGCGCAACGACCAGGCGATGTTATTGATCAGGACGTCCTCCTTCCCAAACAGGACGGCCGGACGCAGGATGCAGCAGGAGAGCCCGAGGCCCTTGAGGGCCAGCTCCAATTCGGCCTTGCCTCGAAAATAGGGCAAATCCGAATGGATGTCCGGATTCGTGATGCTGACATGGACAATCCGCCGCACGCCTGCCTCCTTCGCCGCCTGGAACAGGACTTTCGTGTTCGCCACCGCTTCGCTGTGCGAAAAGAGCGGGTGGTCGAAGCGGACCCAATAGGTATTGATCAGCACGTTGACTCCCCGCAGTGACTCGGTCAATCGGCCGGGCTGGTCAAAATGGAAAGGGAAGGCCTGGACCTGGTTTCCGAACGGATTCTGCCGGCGCAAGGAGTTGGTCAGTGTAATCACGCTGTGGCCCGCCTGGAGCAGACGCTGCGCAATGTAGCGGCCTGAGTAACCAAAGGCCCCGGTGACGGCGGTTTTCATCGGAATTTGTTTTTGCACGAGCCCTTATTGCTTGCAACGGGCTGGGCACGGCCTATGTTTCCGCCCGGAACAGGCGCAGCAGCATTCGTGGAAAGGAACATTGGCATGCTTATGACTCGGTTTTCTCGACTATCTGCCTTTACCAGGCTCATGATCTCATTCTTGTTGGGCATCGGCCCGGTGTCCAGCCTTCAATCGGGCCAGCCGCAATCACCCGTTGACGGGAACACCGCCTTCGCCCTGGACCTCTATGGCCGGCTCAAGAATGGCCCGGGCAATCTCTTCTTCTCTCCCTACAGCATCTCGACCTGTCTGGCGATGGTTTATGCCGGGGCGCGCGGCGATACCGAGAGGGAAATGGCCCAGGTCCTCCGTTTCAGCAAGGACCGCCAGCAGCTCCATTCCTCCTTCGGCGAACTCCAGCGCCAACTCAACGAAGTCGAAAAACAGAAGGCCATCCAACTGAGCGTCGCCAATGGGCTGTGGGCCCAGGCAGGACACCCCTTCCTCCCCGCTTTCCTGAACGTCGCCAAAGGCGAATATGAGGCCAGTATCAACCAGGTGGATTTCCAGACCGGCGCCGAGGCTGCCAGGGGCGAGGTCAACCGCTGGGTGGCGCAAAAGACCAAAGACAAAATCCAGAACATTCTTCCGCCCGGCAGTGTGACTGATGTTACCCGGCTGGTCCTGGCGAACGCGATTTACTTCAAGGGCGCCTGGGCCAGGCCCTTCGACAAGGCCGGGACCTCCCCCAGCCGTTCCACCTCTCGATGACCAGCCAGGCCGAGGCGCCGCTCATGCACCATTTCGACACTGTCAAATACATGGAGAACACCGACTTTCAAGCCGTTGAGTTGCCCTACAAAGGGTATGGGCTTTCCATGGTGGTAATGCTGCCCCGCCAAGTTGATGGTTGCGGACAGCTTGAAAGCCGCCTGACTCCCGCGCTTCTCTCCGCCTCGCTCGCGCAAATGAAACCGCAAAGGGTCGGGATCTTCCTTCCCAGGTTCAAACTGGAGTTCGGGCTCGACCTCGCCAACATGCTGGCAAAAATGGGCATGCCGGAGGCCTTCGGGCCGAAAGCCGATTTCTCCGGAATAGATGGGACCCGCTTCCTATGCATCTCCGGTGTTTTCCACAAGGCCTGGGCAGAGGTTAACGAAGAGGGCACCGAGGCCGCCGCCGCAACAGCGACGGTCATGGTAGGAGCCGTCATGAAGCCGGCTGCCCCACCGCCGGTCTTCCGCGCCGACCATCCCTTTATCTTTCTTATCCGCGACACCCGTTCCGGCAGCCTTCTCTTCCTGGGCCGGCTTGCACAGCCGGGCAGCAAGGGTTAAACACGGTTCCACAAAGTTAAACGTATGACTAACGGACCACCACCGCGCAGACCGCAGTTGAAGGTCGAGAATTTCGGTCCCATCAAGGGTGCGGATGTTACCTTTGGCGACCTGACGGTCTTTGTCGGGCCGCAGGCGACCGGCAAGAGTATCCTTCTCCAGTTGCTGAAGCTTCTTACCGACACGCCGCATATCAAACGGGAGTTTGGCCGTGCCGGGGTAGATTGGCAGGGCCAATTCCCCGCCTTTCTCGACGTTTATTTTGGGGAAGGCATGCGCTCGCTGTGGACGCCTGACACACGCATCCACCTGAACACTGCCGCCATTGACCTTCCCCAACGGGTGGAGGAAAGCCGCTTGAACCGGCAGGAGGCCATGTTCTTCATTCCGGCGCAGCGCGTCCTGGCGCTGCGCGATGGCTGGCCCTCAGCCTTCAATTTCTACGATGCCGGTGTGCCCTACACCTTGCGTGAGTTCAGCGAGCAATTACGGCTGCTCATGTCAGATCTCGGCGCCGAAGGGACCCTCTTTCCCGTCCCCCGCAGGTTGAAGGAGGAGTTCCGCGAACTACTCCAAGAGCATGTGTTCCGCGGATTCGAACTCAGGATTGATACCCAGCGGGCCCAGAAACGGCTGGTGCTCGCCAGCAAGGAAAAACATGGCGGGGGCCTTCCCGTGGCAGTCTGGTCCGCTGGACAAAGAGAATTTGTCCCGCTCCTATTGGGCCTCTACTGGCTGATGGCGCCGACCGGGGCGCCTCGACGCCGAGGCGTGGAGTGGGCTGTGGTTGAGGAATTGGAAATGGGCCTGCATCCTCGCGCGATCTCCGTTGTCATGCTGATACTCTTCGAGTTGATGGCACGCCGGTATCGCGTTTGCATCTCGACCCATTCTCCGCAGGTTTTAGACGCTGTTTGGGCTTTGCAGCGGTTGAAGGAGCATGGGGCATCGCCGCCTGACCTGCTGCGGGTGTTCGATGCGCCTCAGACTCCACCCATGCTTCAACTCGCCGAAAAGGTGATGAAGCGTCAGGTGAAGGTTTATTACTTCGACCGGTCGAACGGCACGACCCGCGACATTTCAAATCTGGATTCCTCCGCTGAGGAAGCGGGAGAGTCGGGTTGGGGCGGCTTGACGGAGTTCAGTGGCCGGGCCTCGACGGCTGTGGCCAGAGCGGTGGCGAATTCCAAACGAAAGGCGCAGCCGTGACCGCGGAGCAGGCCGTCGCTGCCACGCCGCACCTGAATGGCAAATGGGAGGTCGGGTTCCAGGCGCTCCGGGCGGAAGACAAGCCTCACATCAAGGCCGCAGATACGCGCGCCATTACGGGCAGCATGGACGTGGATTCCGCCCTCGACGCATTTGAAAGAGATTTCGTCTGGGTGTCCAGCGGGGCCACCCATTACACGCTCAACGGTCCCCAGAGGCGCGCCTTTGCCGATCTCGCGCTGCGTCAGACCGGCGGAATCCTTCATATCCCCAAAATGCGTCAATAACGATGTCCACCCACTTGCCCTTTTCACGATTGCTGTAGCTTTCCCGCGCTGCCGCGTGTATTACTATTTGGATTATGTTGAAGAAAGCTCTCTTGCTCTGCGGGCTGGCTCTGCCAGTGTTGGCCGTTGAACCGGCGGCGCCAACCGAGGGGTTGCCCCCGGCCGGCCAGTGGGTTCCCGAGGATGCCGCGCTGGTGTTCGAGGCCTCGCAACCGATGGCCCTGCTCGAGCCGCTGCTCAGCCCGGACCTGGCCAAGACCTTGACAGCGCTCTTGGGCAACCAGGAATCCAACCCCAAGCTTCAGCAACTCCAGGGCATTGTCGCCTACCTTGAAATGCAGCTCGGCACAGATTGGCGGACCGGCCTGCGAGGGCTCCTGGGCGGCGGCCTTGCCTTTGCCGCCGAGCCGGACGGTGGGACCTTGCTTTCGGTGGACGCCAAGGACGAAGCTGCTGCAGCAGCTCGAGGAGATTGTGCGCCATTTTGCGGCCAGCCAGGCGGCGACGCAGGGCCGACCGGAGCAGGTGGCCTCCCGCCAATACCGCGGCGCCACGGCCTGGACGCTCGTCACGAACGAGATCCATGCCATCCTGGGCAATCGGCTGCTCCTGGCCAATCGCCCGGCCACGCTGGACCGCGCCTTGGACCTGCGGGCGGAACCCGGCGCCAAGTGCATTGCCTCGGCTCCTCTTTACCAGGCGGCCAGGCAAGCCGTGGGCCAAGACGCCCTGGCCACGCTCTTCCTGAACATGCAGATGCTGCGTCTGGCCCCCAAGGTCAAAGAGGCCCTGGCAGAGGATGCCAACCCGCTGGGCACGCTGCTCCTGGCCGACATCAAGGAAGCCCTCCGCCAAGCCAACTGGCTCGCCCTGGGCGTCTATCTCAAGGAGGGCAAACTGATGCTCAAGACTTTTACCGATGGCCGCGCCCCACCCGGCTCCAAGGCCCTCGCTTTTGCCAACCCGCGCAATGCGGACGAGGGTTTGCTCCCGCCCCTCGAGGTCCCGGGCCGCATTGCCTGCCTGAGCTTGCACCGGGATTTGCACGGGTTTTACGCCGCCAAGGACGAACTGTTCCCGGAACGGACCTCGGGCCTCGTGTTCTTCGAGAACATGATGGGGATCTTTTTCAGCGGCATCGAACTGACCGAGGGCGTCCTGGGCGAGACCCGGCCCGACATTCGCGTGGTCGTGGCCGCCCAGCGCTATGATACTGCCATTGGCACGCCGGCCGCCCAAATGCCCGCCTTTGCCGCCGTGCTTCGGCTGCGCCATCCCCAAGCCTTCGGAGAGATTGTCGAGGAGGCCTGGCAAAAGGCCATCGGCCTGGCCAACTTCACGCGGGGCCAGCAGGCCCTGCCGGGGCTTATCATTGACCGGGCCTCCCACCGCGGCGTGAAATATACGCTCTCTTATTATCGGCCTCCGACCGGCAAAGACAGAACCGCCATTGACAGCCGATACAATTACCGCCCGTCCCTGGCCCGGCCGGGCGATTATTTGATCCTCAGCTCGACGGACGGCCTGGCACGGGACTTGATCGAGGCCGCCCAGAAAGAGGCCGCAAGCCCTCCCAAGCCCGCCCAGGCGGCTCACAGCGCACTCGAGCTCGATGGCGCGCAACTCCATGCCATCCTGGTTGCCAACCGCGAGCAATTCATTCGCAAAAACATGGTTGACAAAGGCAACACCCGCCAACAGGCCGAAACCCAAACCGGTTTCCTCCTGACCGCCCTGGATTGTCTGGACCGCGCCGAGTTCACCCTGGCCCGCGAGAACGCTCGCCCCCAGGCCACCCTCGAGCTCAAGCTCAAGATGCCGGGTGGAAAACCGGAGAAAACAACCGCCATGAAGTGAATGCAAGAGCCGGCGCAAATAGACAGCCGCAAGGCCCGGCCCGAGGACCTCGACGACCCGTCCTGGGCTTGGGCGCCTTACCGTCCGGATGGCCATCAACCCTGGGGCCTCCCATTGGCGGCGCATCTCTATCGCCGCGCCGCCTTTGGGGCCAACTGGGGCGAACTCCAACAGGCCCTGGCGGATGGGCCGGAACTGGCCATTAGCAAACTCTTGCGCCCGGTGGCCGACGTGGCTGCATTCAACCGGGCCTATGACGCTTACGAGAAGGCCGCCGCGGACTCCGCCGACGGCGTGCCGGCCTGGTGGTTGCGGCGTCTGCTCGAGACGCCCCACCCCGTGCTCGAGCAGATGACCCTCTTTTGGCACAATCATTTCGCCATCACCAATGCCCGAGTCAAAAACCCTGCGATGATGTGCCGGTATGTTCATCTGCTGCGCCACCACGCGCTCGGGCGTTTCGATGCCCTCCTGGAATCGGTTCTGGATGAACCTGCCGTGTTGGTCTGCCTGGGCGCGCGCGCCAATCGCAAGGCGCGTCCGTGCCTGGACTTCGCGCGCGCCTTGCTCGAGCAATTCACGCTCGGCCCCGGCCGGTTCTCCGAGCAGGACGTCCAGGGGGCAGCCCGCGCCTTGACCGGTTGGTTCGTCTCTCAGGAAGAGGCGCATTACATCCCGAGGGAGCACGACTCAGGCGCGAAAAAGCTGCTGGGCCGCGAGGGCGATTTCGACCGCAAAGACCTCCTGCGCCTTTTGCTCGAACAGCCCGCCACGCCCCAACTCGTGGTCCGCAAGCTCTTTCGCTGGTTGGTTTCGGAAACCGCTTCGCCGCCCGAGGCCCTGGTTGCCCCGCTGGCCGCTGATTTCGCCAAAGACTTCGACCTGGCCAGGCTGGTCGAGACCGTCCTGCGCTCCAACCGGTTCTTTTCCGGTTACCGGCAGAAGCTCAAGAGTCCCGTCCAATTCGCCGTCGGCCTGGTCCGGGGGTTGGAGGGCACGGTGGGAACCGTTCGCCTGGCCTCGGACCTGGCGGACCTGGGGCAGGACCTGTTCCAGCCCCCGACTCTCAAAGGCTGGGCCGGAGGTCAATGCTGGATCAACCGTTTCACGCTCGCGGGCCGCGCCAGGCTGGCTCAAGAACTGCTCGCCGGTTCGGGGCCTTACGGGGCCAGGCTCGACCCGGCCGCCACGGCGTCCAAGTACGGCCAATCTGCTCCCGAGGCGGCGAGCAGGTTTCTCGTCCAACTCTTTTTTCAGGGCGACCTGCCGGAGCCGCTCGGTTCCTCGGTGCAGGGCGCGGCTGCAAACGGGGGAAGTCCTTCCGATTTTCTCCGGCGTTTTGGCGCGCTTTTGGCCGCGTTGCCGGAATGCCACCTGGCCTGACTGAAAGTCATTATGCAAACGACACGGCGCGAGTTTCTAAGAACGGCCCTGGGCGCCTCGACCATGCTGGCGCTCGGCCCGGTTGCGCCGGGTTTTTTGGGCCGGACGGCCCTGGCCGCTGCCGCGCAGCGCCAGGACCGCGAATCGGTGCTCGTGGTCATTCAACTCTCCGGCGGCAACGACGGTCTGAACACCGTGGTGCCATACGAAGACGATGCCTATCATCGCAGCCGTCCAACCTTGCGCCTGAGCGCCGGCCGCGTTCTCAAGCTCGACTCGGGGCTGGGTCTTCATCCGGACATGGCGGCCTTCCTGAGGCTCTATCGGGAAGGACATCTGGCCATCGTCCAGGGCGTCGGCTACCCGGACGCCAACCGCGACCACGAGGCCTCGATGCGCGACTGGCACACCGCCAGGCCAGGCGAGACCTTGACCCAGACCGGTTGGCTCGGCCGCGCCATTGACGGGGCCTGCAAGACCGGCCAGACGGATGTCCCCGGCGTCTTTGTCGGCCCAATCCCCTCCCCGTTCGCCCTTCAAACCGAGGAAGCGATTGTTCCCGCCATCAAGTCATCTGACCAGTGGTTTCTGCCGGCTGAGGCCGGCGTTCCGGGCGCCGGAGCGAGGCTCGACCTGCCGGCTGAAGCCGGCGTTCCGGTCGGCGCCAACCCGCTTCCCGCATTCCTGCGCCGCGTCGCCCTCGATGCCTCGGCAGGCGCAGCGCGCCTCCAGGCGGTGCGCCAGGCGGCCGCAGCCACAGGCACAGCCAGCTATCCCGACTTCCCGCTCGCCCGGACCTTGCAATCGGTTGCCCAGTTCATCCGGGCTGACCTCGGCATCCGCATCTTCTTTGCCGAACTGGGCGGCGGCGGCATCGGCGGCTTCGATACGCACGCCGGACAGGCCGCCAACCACGGTGTCCTTCTGCGCGAACTCTCCGAATCGGTCGCCGCCTTTCTTGACGACCTGCGTGGCGACCGGCTGCTGAACCGGGTCTGGCTGATGACCTTTTCCGAGTTCGGACGCGCCTTGACCGAGAATGGCCGGCACGGCACGGACCACGGGGCTGCGGCGCCGCTCTTCCTGGCCGGGAGCGGTCTCAAGGGCGGGCTGGTCGGTCCTCATCCCAGCCTGACCGACCTGGAGGCCGACGCCCCGAGGTTCCATACCGACTTTCGCCGGGTTTATGCAACCGTTCTGGATCGCTGGCTGGGTTTCGACAGCCTGCCGCTGGTGGGCCGGAAATTCTCGCCCCTCGACCTGGCGCTCTGAGTCCTTTGGCAGCTACCGCACCCCTCTTGCGCCCTGGGCCCGGGCGACAGCCAAGCCGGCCTTGACCTCCTCGGATTGCGGATGCAACGCTTGAAGTTCGGTCAGCAGCCGGAGGGCCTCCTCCGGGCGGTTGGCGCCACACAAAGCGGCGCTCAGGCCCAGGCCGATTGACGGCCAATGCGGCAGGCGCTGCCGGGCGGCCTCGAACTGCGCGATGGCCGCCGGGTAATTGCGGGTGCGGAACCGGAGCCGGGCCAGATTGTAGGGCAGCCACCAGTTGTCCGGGAAGCGCGCCATCGCAGCACGATAGATCTCCGCCGCCACCTCGAGATCGTCCGAGGTCAACTCGCCGAAGCGCGCCCGCACCCTTTGCCCAGCCTCGGTTTGGCGGCGAGCGTGTTCGAGTTGGGCGGTGAAGGGAGGATAGGCCGTCGCCTCGAGCATTTCGCCGGCGATACGGGCTTCGTCCAGGAGCGTGAACGCGAGCCGGGCCGCGCATTCGTCGCGCGAGAGGACGGGCGGAGCGGGGTCGAGGCCGGACCGAGCCTGGCCCCAAGGGCCTCGCACACCGCGGGGAACAAGGTCTTCGCCAGCAAGTAATCGCCGTCGAAGCTCGGGTGGACGTGGTCCTTGAAACGGCGGTCTCCCGGGATTTGGCGCTCCTCCGGGTCGGATTCGGCGAAGGCCCGCTCGGTGTCCACCAACCGCACGGCCGGGTCCTGGAGACGGATGGCAGCCTGGCGGACGATGGCGTTAAGGCGGGAGTTGGCGCGGAACGGGAGGGCATCCCAGTCGCAGGCGAGGCTGAATTCCCGCCGCGCCCGGTCGTCCTGCCCCACTGCGAACGCGCAGCGCCCCTGGCGGAAGTGCAGTTCGGCGAAATGATCGTCCAGGGCCAGCGCGGCCTGGTAGTTGGTCATTGCCTCGGCGCGGCGCCCGGCGGCCTCGAGTTCAACCCCGGCGTCGAAGGCGCTTTGCCAGCGAAGCAGGTCCGCATCCGAAAGGCCGGTGCGGTGCAACGAGCCCAGGGGCGGGAAGTCCTTGAGATTCACCGGCACCGTCATCAGCAGGACTTGGGCGCCGGCCTGCCGCGCGGCACGGCAGAGGTCGCCCAGGTTGCGGCGAAAATTCTCACGGACCGCCTGGCGCCGGGGTTGTCGGCGGCGACGCGATGCCGCTGGAAGAACTCGTCATCCTGCTTTTCTGCCGCCACGCCCTCGTGGGCCAGTCTCGCCAGCAGCGGCTCCATCAGTTGGCCGAGGCGGGTGGAGCGCACCCATTGGAGGAACCGGAGCAGCCGTGGAAACGAGAGTAAGCGTCCGGATTCCGGCCCGGCGCGTAAAGGCCCACCGCCTCATTGTTCCCCATATAAACGACCACCAGGTCGGGCGCGAGGCGGGCGCAACTGTCGCGGGCGGCGGGCAGAAGGATGTGAGAATTGACGCCCCGCATCGCGCCGTTGATGACCTCGAACGTGCCGCGGGGAAACCGCTCACGCAACATCCGCTCGAGCACCCGTCCAAAGTTGAACGCGGGGTCGGGGGTGCCGGCGGCCGCTGACTCGCCCAAGACCAGGATGCGCGTCACGCCCGCCGGCTTGTGGACCGCCACCGCAAACGGGTTGGGCCGCAGGTTGGTCTTCTTCGAATAAAACTGCCAAAGGAACCGTTCGTTCTCGACGAAAACCGTGGAGTGCTTCGCCCGGAAACAGAAGCCGGTTGGATAGCCATACCCCAGGAGGCGCAAACCTCCCTCGGCCATCGCCAGCAGGAGAGTAGGAATGGCGACGGCAGTAGCCAGGTTTACCACCCGGAGACGCCAGCCGGTGAGCCGGCGCAGGGCCGCCATCCGCGCAACCAGAGAATGGTCCGGCCTACGATCCGGTCCGGCCCCGGCCCCGCGCTCGGGTCCCTTGGCGGAGGGCGCGCGCCGGCCGGCGGCTGGCGACGGACCGGGCGGCGCCGGGCCGGCCCGGGTCCCGTGTCTTTTCTTGCCCATAGCTCGTTGGGGACGCCCTCGCAGGCACGCAGGCAAGAGGCCTGGCGACCCTACCTTTCGGGCTGAGGGCTTAACCTACCAAAGGGAGTGGGGATGTCAATCAAAGAGAGAAACGAGGCATTTCTTTCCCGAATCCTTAGCCAAGGCCGCGGCACGTCGTACGGCTGACGAGAGTCCCGGGACCGCTGGCTAATCTCGGAGCGGAACACGCCGGGGTCGCGCCTCTTTGTCCCTCCCGAAGGCAGTTTTGGTCGTGGAATGACGCGATCAGCCGGTCCGCCCGCTTGCTGGGCAATGCGCGGGCACACCCCTACCTTCCCCGTCAGCCGGACGAGTTGCAGCAGTTGGACTGAAGGTTTTCCGCTAGCCCGAGTCCACCACCTCCAGTACCCGGCCGACCGACCTTGCGCTTGGGCAGCCACTTGTCCACAAAGAGCCTCCACCACCGCAGCCAACCCGCCGGCACGCAAATGCGCGCCACTTCATAGCGGGCGTGCCGACTCACACTGACCGGCACGGTCAACAGATGCCGAATGATGGTGGGGACCCGCCAACCCTGCGCCTCATCAGGCAGGTCCAGCACTTTGAGGCTCACCAACAGGTTGTGGGCCAGCATCCCAACGGCGTAAAAGGCCTGATTGGCGATGAGGTCCAGGCAAGGGGGATGGTGCAAATCCAGGCCACTGAGCACGTCGCTGAAGCCCTGCTCCTTGGCCCCCTTGAGGCGATGCCGCTCAAAGACCGCTTGCGGCGTGTCCTTTTCCCCGGCTCGGCAGGCCACGTAAGCGTAGCGCCACATCAAGTCGCCGTCCTTCTTCCAGCGTACCGTGGCAAACTTCTGCACCTGCGCGCACTCTCCGGGCTGATGCTTGACCCAGGTATATTGTTCCTGCGCTTGGCCCGCCGGCGGCATGGGGCTCCATTGGCTCTCGGGCAACTCGGCCGCCAACTTGTCCAGCTTATCGGTCCACTTGTTGTAACTGACACTCCAACGGCTAAACTGCCCCTGTTCAATCCGGTTGAGGAACTTGCCCGCGCTCGAACCACTGTCGGCGTAGAAGTAGTTTGGCCGCTCGGCCCAACGGTGTTGATGCTCGTCCAGAAGCACCTTCATGTGCTCGCTCACGTCGGTCGCCCCGTCCAGGATGCCATCCAGCAGCCAGGGGCCAAACCAGAGGGTCTGCCAACTCAGGGCCCAGTCGCCGTTGTAGTTGATGCGCGCCGCCTCGAACTTGTGTCCTTCCAACTCGATTTCCGTGTCGTCGAAAAAGTTCTCCACCTCTCCGCCGTGCAACCAACGCCCCGGCTTGGCCTGCTGGCTGGACCAGTCCACAAACTCGGCATTGATGCGATGCAGAGCCCGGACGCTCTCCGGGGTCTGGGCCCGCAACCACTCCCCCAGCGTGGTCTCGTCGGCTCCCTTCTCCAGGCCCACCAGACTCGTCAGCACCCGGTCCTTGCCCATGCGCTCGGCGTCGGCCAGAGAAGCCCCGCCGCTGGTCAGAGTAAAGATGATCTGGGCGATGTTGGCCACGGGGGAGAAACCGGCGCCGGTGCGTTTGCGCACCTCCAGCGAGGGCTCGTTGTGGATGCGCTCCCAAAGGCCGGCGCGGCGGCAGAGGGCGTTGACGAGGACTTGGCCTCCGTGGGCCGTGGCCTGGTCGGAGTTGGTCAACTGGATGTGCAGCTTGGTTTTTCGCTTTGTAAAGAGCGGCATGGCACAATATCACCATATAGGTGATATTCTGTCAAGCCCTTTTTCACCTAAAATTGCATTTTTCTTCACCAGGCTAATGATTCGGGATTTCTTTGTGATCTCTGCGTTCTTTGCGGTAAATCCTGCATTTGCCCGGTCGAAAAAACTTGCTTGCATATTTTCGAAGACTTTGATTGAATGTCGGCAATGAAGCCCTTCTTACGAAGCAGTCGTAGCCTTGTCGTCGCCGGAGTTTGGGCGCGCCGCAGGCCGCGGGCTGCCTCGGGGGCGGAAAGTGCAGCAGTAACTCAACCAACACGATCCCGCACGCAGGCCTGCGTGCCAGAAAGGACAACACTCATGAGAAAAAAGGCAATCGGTGCCCTCGGGCTCACGCTGCTTTGTGCAGCGACCGCCCCAGCAAGCACTCAGTTCTTCAACCTCAACTCGGATCCAGCCACAGCGACGCCCCCGTTTGCCACCATTTATGGAAATGCGCAATGGTTTCCTAGCGGCGGCGCGGGCGCCGCGACCAACGCCAACGACGGCTTTCTCCGGATCACCGACGCCGTTGGCGGCCAGCGCAGCGTCATCGTCTTCTCCGATTTCGACAGCGGCGCCATCATCCAGGGGTTCACCTTCGATGCCGATTTCCGCATCGGCAACGGCACCACCTCGCCCGCTGACGGATTCAGCGTCAACTATGTGCGCGCGGACGACCCGGTCTTGTCCGTGGTCGCGGCCAGCGGCAACCCGTCCTCAGCGAGCACTGACCCCAATCCCCCTGCCGGTGCTCCCTGGGTCGGACACGGGGTGTTTGCCACAGGCCCCAATAGTGAAGACAACCTGCCCGAGGAAGGCACTTGGACCGGCGTGTCCGTCGGCTTCGACTGCTGGAACAGCGGCGGAACCGCTCCCTACGCCGACGAACTCAACCAATCAATCGGGCCCGACATCGTCGGGCTGGATATCCGTGTGGACGGCATCCTGCAAGAGCAGGTCCCGACGCCGACCCTCAACGGCTCGGTTACCGACGCGACGTCCCTCCAAACCGGTCCGAATGACGGCAGCAATTCGACCAACGGCCTGGGCTGGGCCCACCTGAAGGTCGACGTCACTGCCGCCGGTGTGTTGAACGTGACGTGGAAAGGCACTCTCGTCGTGAACAACTATCAAATTGCCAATTACTTCCCCTCCGCCGGGGCGTTGGTCTTCGCGGGCCGGACGGGAGGCTCCTGGGAGATCCAGGACATCGACAATATCGGCGTTGTCACCATCCCGGCGACCGGCGTCTTTGCCGGCACCGCCACCGGTGTGCAGGACGGCGTTTCGGTTGTCTTCAGCGATTCGGGTGTGGGCATACTTGACACCACCAAGCCGGTCACGGTCAGCATCAATGGCGGCCCCACGGTCCCCGCGACGGTGGTCAGCAAGAACGGCGCCATAACCACGGTTACTTACGTCAGTTGGCCGACCCTCCTGCTCCCCGGGTCGAGCAACACGGTAACGATCACGGTTGAGGACACGCTCGGGCGTTTTGTTACCGCTAGCGGCAAGACCTTCATTGTCCCGCCCTACGCGATCGTTGACGCCGCCACGCGCCGTGCCGTCCGTGACCACCGCCGATGTCGGGTTCCGCATGAAGACGTGGCAGTCCAGCTTCGAGTGGAATGTGAACTGGTGGGCCCAGGAGCAGCTCGAGGGCCTGCACGGCGCCAACCAGGCCGACACCACGCTCAACACCGACAAGGGCTATTACGATTTTGCCACCGCCTCGAGTCATCAGTGGTCCCATTGGGGTGATCAATATGGACTATGACTCCAACAATGACGGCGACTTCCAGGCCACCGCCGGCTATGCGGAGAATCTCTGGCCCGGCCTGACCCCAGCCGCCAACGGGCTGGCCAATGTTGACTTCTGTGCCGCCGACATCCAGTGCTTCCTCAAGTTCCCCGCCGCCGGCGTCTATACAATGGGCGTATCCAGCGACGACGGCTTCAAGGTAACCGCGGGCGTGAATCCTTCCGACTGGGGCGCGACGATCCTTGGCCAATTCAACGGAGGCCGCGGCGCCTCGGACACGTTGTTCACCTTTGCGGTCACCAACGCCGGCATCTATCCGGTCCGCCTGCTGTGGGAGAACGGAACCGGCGGCGCCAATTGCGAGTGGTTCAGCGTGGTGCCCGCGGGCGCCACGCCCAGCGCCGGCAGCGGGTACAGGGTTCTGGTCGGCGATCCGGACCCGACCAATACGACCGGCATCGTGGCCTATTATGGGGGGCCGAGCCTGCCGGCTTATGTCTCGTGGGAATATCCGACCCCCGGCTCGACCATGGGCGACCCGCTTCTGGTCAAAGCCAATATCACCGATCTCGGCACTACGGTCACGGCGGGCAGCATCCAGCTCTACCTCAATGGCACGGCGCTGACCCCGACCGTCGGACCCAAGGTCAACGGCGTCACGCCGGTGACGGCGTATCAGATCCCGCCGCTGGCGGCGGGCGCTGCCGCTACGGCGCAGTTGGTCTATAGCACCTCGGGCGGCGGGCCGTTCACGAACACGTGGTCCTACACGGTTGCGGGCAGCTACCCCGTCCTGAACGCAGCTTGGGCCGTTACGGGCGTCGACACTACCAAGCCTGGCTTCCGCATCCGGCCCTGGCAGTCCGGCACCCAGCCCAACACCCTCCAGTACACCGAAGAGCAACTGGCCGGCCTCCAAGGGGCCAACAACGTTGACCCGAGCCAGAGCACCGACCACGTCTATAGCCAGAGCTACATTGACTGGACCAGCGTCATCAACTTCAACATTTCGCCTCAGAACGGCGACTTCCAGGCTTACGACGACTATTCCGACGCGGCGTTCCCGGGCATCCCAGCGGCCAACGGCCTGACCGGCGACTTGTCCCTCGAGGCGCTGACTTACCTCTATTTCGACCATCCCGGCCTCTACACGATGGACGTTAATAGCGATGACGGCTTCAAAGTCACTGCCGGCGCCAACCCGGCGGATTGGCTCAACCAGACCGTCGTGGGCAGTTTCAACGGCGGACGCGGCTCCTCCGAGTCCTGGTTCAGCTTCGTGGTGACCAACGCCGGTTATTACCCGTTCCGCCTGATCTGGGAGAACGGCGACGGCGAACTGCCGGGCAACGGCGCCAATCTCGAATGGTCCATGGTCCAGCCGACGGGGACTCCGAACCTCCTCAATGACCCGCGCACCGAGGGCGAGTTCGGCACGGCCCGGGCCTATTACAAGGGCCCGTTGCTCCCGGCCTTCATCTCGATGGCCGAGCCGTACCCTGGAACCACCGTCAGCAGCCCAACCAGCCTCTTCCAGGTGAATTTGACCGATGGCGGCACCGTCGTCCAGCAGGGCAGCGTCAAGCTCTTCATGAATGGCACGCAGCTCAGCCCGGTCATCACCAGCGCCAGCGGCGTCACCACCGTGACGATGACTTCGCCGCCTTATCTGCTGCCTCCGGGGAATGACACGGCCATGATCGTCTATACGACCACCGGCACGGGCGGCGGCACCTTCACCAACTCCTGGAGCTTCACCGTCCCGTCTTGGGGCGGGCTTAACCCGGCTTGGGCCGTCACCGGCGTGGACACCTCCAAGCCCGGCTTCCTGGTCCGGCCCTGGAAATCCACCGGCGAGGTCAACGCCGGCTCACCCAACGACGTGCTGCGCTGGACGGAGGAGCAAATAGTTGGCGCGCACGGCGCCAACCAGGCCGACCTCTCCCAGGCGACCGACCACGGCTATATTGACTATGCCACCGGCAGCGACACGAGCCAACTCATCAACTGGAACAACAGCGGCCAGATCGGCGACTTCCAGTCCCCGAACTATACCGACATCGTTTTCCCCGGCAGCGGCGGCGCCACCACTTGGGACAACTCGGCTGAGGAAGTCATCACCTACATGTACTTCAGCGCGCCCGGCTTGTATGAAATGGGCGTGAACAGCGATGACGGCTTCAGCGTCAAGGCCGGCGCCAACCCCAAGGACTGGGCCAACGCGACCCTGTGCGGCTATTACGAGGGCGGACGCGGCTCTGCGGACACGCTCTTCTTCATCAACGTTACCAACGCCGGCTACTACCCGATTCGCCTGCTGTGGCAGAACGGCGGCGGCGGATTCAACTGCGAATGGTTCGTCGTCGAACCCGACGGGACCAAGATCCTCATCAACGACCCGTTCGCGTCTGAACCGACCGGCGTCAACGCCTACTACTCCGGACCGGCCTTGCCGGCTTATGTCTCCGAGTTCTGGCCCGCGCCCGGCTCCACGGCCGCCCCTGCGGGTCTGGTTAGCGTGGAACTGACCGACGGCAGCACGACCGTCATTCAAAGCAGCATCTCGCTGACCCTCGATGGCGTAGCCGTCACCCCGGTCATCACCAGCGCCGGCGGCGTCACCAAGGTCTCTCTGCCCACCCCGGTCGCTCCGGGTTCAAGCAACACGGTGACCTTGAGCTACAGCACCAGTGGCGGCGGTCCCTTCACCACCACCTGGAGCTTCGTCGCCGACACGCCCTCGATCGTCACCCTCTCCACCAACCTGTGGACGCCCCCCGGCTCCGGCAGCGACCCGGGCTTCGCCATGAAGGTCTGGCAGTGCGAGGGCAGCTCGTTTATCTTCAACGGCTGGGACAATCTCATCCGCCGCGCCGACCTGGGCCTCCAAGGGCTCTACGGCCCCAACATCGCGAGCCTCGCTAACCAGACCAACAATGGCGAGATGTGGTGGCCTGGCATCATCAACTTCGCCCAGAACGGCGATGGCACGCTTGGCCCGAATGGCAACTTCGAGGCGGCCGATGGCTATACCGACGCGCTGGTTCCGGGGCTGCCGGGACCTAATGCCGGGACCATTAACGGACAAGGGTCTGGCGGCGCTATGAACTGGGACGCCTGGCAGGCGCGCTTCTTCCTCGAATTCCCTGCGGCCGGCCCTTATGTCCTGGGCGGCAGCAGCGACGACTGCTTCCAGTTGACCGAGGGTGACCAGGGCTCGCCGGGCGGCAGCCCGTTGCACATCATCGCCCCGGCCTCCGCCGCCGGCGACCTGAGCGCTATCTACACTACGACCGGCGATCCGGACGGGAACAATGGCTTCGGCGTTACCCCGTCGGCCACGGTCCCGATCATTGCCAAGGCGGTGCTTTGCAATCCGCCCAACGCCAACAGCATTAGCTCGCTGCTCAATGCCAGCGCGATGGCGGGCAACGTCGCCGTCCTCTATCACAACGGCAACTTCCAGACGCAGGCCCGCATGGCGGCAGCGGCCGGCGCCATCGCCGTCGTTTGCGGCCAAACCAGCGGCGACGCCGCTCTGCCGGGCACGCGCGGCGCTGCCGGCGGGGGCACCGACCCCGCCATTCCGTGCATCGAGATAAGCTATGGTTCCTTCCAGCAGCTCACCAACTCGATCGCAACGGATACCACCAGCCCGGTCATCGTGCGCATCACCGCCCAGGACTGCAGCCCCATCATCGGCGGCTATAGCACCGCGGGCCAGCGGCGCCAGTGACACCCTGTTCACCGTCATGGTGCCCAAGGCGGGGGTATATCCGTTCCGCCTTATATGGGACAACGGCACCGGCGGCGCCAATTGCGAGTTCTTCTCGGTGGATGACGTGACCGGCAATTACATCCCCATCAATGCCTCGGCCAGCCCCATCAAGGCCTGGATCACACGCAATGTCGATGCCCCGGGCGCCCTCCCGGCGCCCAAACTGGCCGCGCCGTTCCTTTCGGGCGGCAACGTCATACTCTCCTGGTCCGGCGAAGGGGAACTCTGGGAGTCCTACTCGCTCGACGGGCCGTGGTTCAAGTCCACCTACCAGAGCAATCCCTCGGCGGTGGTGCCCAGTTCCGTCATCGCGACGCGGTTCTTCCGCGTTCGCCAGGTACCAGTCTGAGCTGGCTTTAAGCCGGCGCTTCCGGCGCCGGCCTCGGGAGCGTTCCGCTCCCGCGTGAGCTTCACGAGGCCGGGGAGTTTCTCCCCGGCCTCTTTTTTTCGACAGGGGGGCACGGGGGCCATATTGCGTTCTTTGCGTTCTTTGCGGTTCATCAACTGCCGCACAAGGAAGATGTCCGAACCGCGCACCCAACTAAAGCCGGGTGTCAATGAGCAATTCCAAATTGAGGATTGAAAAATGGTCATGGGTCATTGAACAATGCCTCCGCATGACACTGGACGAACTTTGAAACGGACGCCGAGTCAATCGAAGGGAACTGGGCCAACACCGGCGCCCCCAGGCCCGCCAGGGCGGACCGACGCGCCGGCCGGCCAGGCCCCGCTCTCCACCGGGCGCAAGTGGTTGTTCGGCCTGGTGGGCTTCGTGGTGTTGCCGTTGCTGCTGCTGGCGGGCCTCGAACTGGCATTGCGCGTGGCCGGTTACGGCTACTCGACGGCTTTCTTCAAGCGCCTGCGCATCGGCAGCGAGGATTTCCTGGTGGAGAATGACAAGTTCGGCCTCAGATTTTTCCCGCCTGAACTGGCCCGCAGCCCGCCGCCAGTGGTGATGAAGGCCAGGAAAGGGCCGCGCGTTTACCGCATCTTCCTGCTTGGGGAGTCGGCGGCGTTGGGCGACCCGCGGCCGGCTTACGGCGCCGGCCGGTATCTGCAAGCCCTGCTCGAGGAGCGCTACCCGGCCATCGATTTCGAGGTCATTTGCGGCGCCGTCACGGCGATCAATTCCCATGCCATTCTGCCCATTGCGCGCGAATGCGCCGGCCAGCAGGGCGACCTGTGGATTCTGTACCTGGGCAACAACGAGATGGTCGGCCCTTTTGGCGCGGCCACCGTCTTCGGCTCGCAGGCCCCGCCGCTCTGGCAGGTCAAGTTCAGCCTGGCCGTTGAGCAGACGCGGCTGGGCCAACTGTTGACGGCGCTGGCCGGGAAGCTAGCCGGGGCCGGCAAACACGGTCCATCGTGGGGCGGGATGCAGATGTTTATGCAAAGCCGGATAGCACCCCGAGATCCGCGCCGGGAAGTTGTGTATCGAAACTTCCGCCGAAACCTCGAGGACATCTTGCGGGCGGGTCGAAGAGCAGGCGTGCCGATCATCCTCTCGACCGTGGCGGTGAACCTCAAGGACTGCCCGCCGTTTGCCTCGTGGCTCGAGCCCAGCCTGACCGAGGACGACCGCCAGTCTCACGCGGCCCTCTGCTCCGAGGCCGCCAAGGCCCAGGCGGAGGGCGACTTTGCCGGCGCCGTGCGGAAACTCGAGCAAGCCGCCAGGCTGGAGCCGCGCTCGGCCGAGCTCCAGTTTCGTTGGGGCGAGTGCCTGTTGCCCCTGGCCACAAACCGGCCGCCGGCGGAAAGAAGCGACCCTGGGCAACTCGCCGCCGCGGCGCGAACGCATCTCGAGCTCGGCGCGGGACTATGACGCACTGCCTTTCCGGGCCGACTCGCGCCTCAACGGCATCATCGCGCAGGTCGCCGGCCAGTTTGCCTCCCGCGGCGTGGTGCTCTGTGATGCCGCCTCCGCTTTCGCCACCAACAGCCCCGTTGGCGTCCCTGGCCAGGAAGCGTTTTACGAACACGTTCACTTCAATTTCGACGGCAATTACCTCCTGGCGCGGACCTGGGCCGAGGCCGCGGAACGTTTCCTGCCCGCCGCCGCCGACAACGGCGCGTCGGAACCGGGGCCGCGGCGTCCCGCCGCGGCATCCTTGAGCGGCCACCCGCCGCCGGCCTGGGCGTCGCCGGCGGTCTGCGAGCGGCGATTGGGGCTTTCGGACTGGAACCGCTACGCCGTCCTGGAGGACGTCCTTCATCGCCTGTCGCAGCCACCCTTTACGGGCCAGCTCTACCATGCGCAACACAGCGAGGCGGTTCGGAGACAACTGCGGGCGCTGCGCCAGCGCATGGACTCCGCCGCCGCGGCTCAAGCCAACGAGGCCTACCTGGCGGCGTTGACGCGCGCGCCGGCGGACCACTGGTTGCACGAGAACTTTGCCCAGTTCCTCGAGGCCGTCGCCGATTTGCCTCGAGCCGTGGCGGAGTGGCAACGGGTCCGCGCCCTCATCCCGCACCATCACGCGGCCTATTTCCAAGCCGGTCGCCTCCTGGTCCGGCAAGGCAGGCCCCAGGCGGGACGCGAACTGCTCCTGCAGGCCGTCAAAATGCGCCCCGACCTGGCCGAAGGGTGGCTTGAGCTCGGCAACCTGCATGCCATAGAACGGCACCCCGAACTCGCCCTCGAGGATTACGGCCGGGTGCGTCAACTGGCGCCGCAGGACAGCCGGGCGCATTACCACATTGGCAAGGCGCTGTCCCAGTTGGGCCGCCGTGACCAGGCCATCGGGAGTTTCCGCCACGCCCTCCAGTTGCGGCCCGATTATTGGGAGGCCCACTACGCCCTGGGCGAAGAATTGGCCTTTGCGAACCGGGCGGCCGAGGCTCGCAACGAGCTCGAGGAAGTAATCCGGCTCAAACCAGATTACCCCATGGCTCATCTGAACCTGGGGGTTGCGCTGGCCAAGGCCGGCGACCTCGATAAAGCCCGAAGCCACTTCGAAGAAGCGGCGCGCCTGGATCCCAAGAATCCCCGGGCACAGGAGTTTCTCGAGAAACTCCGGGCGCAAAAACGCTGAGACGCCATCAGGAGCCGCATGGGTTTCCGCGCCTTCGTGTCCTTTGTTTCCTTCTGTTCGATACATTGTAATTGACACGCAGCGCGCAATCCGTGATGCGTGCTCCTCGATGAGTAACGTCTGGCGTCGGTCATTAGTGCCTTTTTGCAACCTTCTGGCGGTGCTCTTGGTTGCCGGCGGGCGCCCCAGCGCCCTGGCGGCGGATCGTCTGGAGGAAATCCGTCAGCGCGGCGTGCTGCGCTGGGGCGCGGATGCCGAAGGGGGCGCGCCCTATGTGTATCCGGACCCGCAAAGGCCGGAGCAGTTGATCGGGTTCGAGTACGAACTGGCCGAGGCCCTGGCGTCCAAGCTTGGGGTCAAGGCCCGGATGGTCCAGAATCAATGGGACCAGCTTATCCCGGCCCTGGAGCGCGGCAACTTCGACATCCTCCTCAATGGCCTGGAATTGACCCCGGAAAACCAGCAGCGCATTGCCATGTCCCAGCCTTACTTCGTCTATGCGCAGCAGATCGTCGTACGCCGGGAGACCGCCGGCCTGGGGCGGATGCGAGCTGCTCAAAGGCAAGCCGGTGGGCGTGCTCTCCTCCTCGGTCGCCCAGCGGTTGCTCCAGGAGATGGGCGGGACGGACTTGCGGATTTATCCGGGCAACGTCGAGAGCTTTCGCGACCTCAAGGCCCGGCGCATCGAGGCGGTGCTGCTCGACCTGCCAATCGCCCTGCACTACGCCCGGCCGGACCCGGCGCTGAAATTCTCGGGCCCGCCTTTTGCGCCCGGCTATTACGGCATCGGCGCGCGCAAGCAGGATGTCTTGTTGCTGGGCGCGATCAACCAGGCCATCCGGGACTTGACCGCCGAGGGCACGCTCGAACGCATCTATCGGAAATACGGCGTATGGGACGAGCGCCAGGAACAGATCAAGGATTATCGCCCGGCGGCAGTGGCCGCAGAGAAAGCGGATTTCGGCCCTGCGCGAGTGGCCCAAGTATCTGCCGTTGCTCTTGCGCGGGGCGGTGACGACGGTGGAACTGAGCGTTCTGGCGATGGGGCTGGCGGTGGCGGCCGGGTTGGTCTTGGTGCTGGCGCGGCTTTATGCCGTGACGCCGCTGCGATGGCTGGCCAGGGCCTATGTCGAGGTCATCCGCGGCACGCCGCTGCTCATTCAGCTTTTCCTCATCTACTACGGCCTGCCGGAGATCGGCATCCGGCTCAACGCCTTCTGCGCGGCAATCCTCGGCCTGGGCCTCAACTACGCCGCCAGCGAGGCCGAGAACTATCGGGCCGGCATCCAGGCTGTGGCGCGCGGGCAGACCGAGGCCGCGTTGGCGCTGGGCATGAGCCAGTGGCAAACGCTGCGCCGCGTGGTGCTGCCCCAGGCCGTGCGCATCGTCATCCCCCCCGTCACCAACGATTTCATCGCGATGTTCAAGGACTCCTCGATTGTCTCGGTCATCACCATGGTCGAGTTGACCAAGGTCTATGGCATGTTGGCCATGTCCACTTACGACTATATCGGTTTGGGCCTGATGACCGCCGGCATCTATTTCGCCCTGAGCTACCCGGCTTCGATTCTTGCCAACCGGCTCGAACAAAGGCTGCGCCATGATCCTCGTTGAGAAGCTCTTCAAATCCTATCAGTCCAACCGGGTGCTGGACGGCATTGACCATGTCCAGCAGCGGGGCGAGGCGGTGGTCGTAATCGGCCCGAGCGGCTGCGGCAAGAGCACTTTTCTCCGCTGCCTCAACCAGCTCGAGGCCGCCGACGCCGGACGCATCACCATCGGCGGCATCACCGTCGAGGGCGGGCGGCCTCCGCGCACCCGCCAGGAGCGAGAGCGCCAGCGCCAGTTGCGGCTCCAGGCGGGCATGGTTTTCCAGTCCTTCAACTTGTTCCCGCACCTGAGCGTCCTGGAAAATATCACCACCGCCCCGATTGTCGTCAGGCAGATGGCCCCGGCGGACGCCCAAACCCGCGCCCGCGACTTGCTGGCCAAGGTGGGTCTGGCCGAAAAGGCCGCCGCCTACCCCAGCCAGCTCTCCGGCGGACAGCAGCAGCGTGTGGCCATTGCCCGGGCCCTGGCCATGGAACCGCAGGTGATGCTCTTCGACGAACCGACCAGCGCCCTGGACCCCGAGTTGCGCGACGAGGTGCTGCGGGTCATGCGCCAACTCGCCGAGGAAGGCATGACGATGATCGTCGTCACCCACGAAATGCAGTTCGCCCGCGACATCGCCGACCATGTCCTGTTCTTCGATGGCGGGCGCGTCGCCGAAGCAGGCCCGCCCGACGAGATCTTTTCCAATCCCCGCCACGAACGCACCCGCGAGTTCCTGCGCCGCGTCGCCGCCCGGTAAGGCTCGAGATCCGTTTTTGAGCGCCTGGTGCATTTCGAGCGTCCCGTTCCCCCTCACCCCGGCCCTCTCCCGCGGGGAGAGGGAGAATCCTCGTCAGTCGGTCGACGAATCCAGCGGTGTGGGAATGCCCGAGAGCCGCCCCTGGCTGCTCCCTCTCCCTCCGGGAGAGGGCCGGGGCGAGGGGAAACGGGCTGCCCAACAGGGCCATCTCCCAAAAGGAGATCTGCGTCCCACCTGAACAGTTACAAAAAATCAGAATTCCGGGACCGACCCCTTTGATTCGATGCCGACGTTCATGTCCGTCTTGGTCAGCATCGTGGTTTTCTGGCCGCCCGTGTCCATTTCCATCGAGAGCTCATTGTGGACATCGACTGTCCCCTTGGGCGGCAGGATCTTCCGCAGGTCGAACGTGATGTTGCCCTTGCCGTTGCCCACCATCTTCGTGAGGTCTAGCTGCACCCCCTGCATCGCGGGGTTTTGGATCTTCTGGCTCGAGGCGCTTTGGACAATAGTGCTCTTAGTGCTCACGCGCTCGCCTTCAAAGGAAACCAGTTGGGAGGTGACGGTTTGGTCTATCGTCATGCCTTGCGACTTGATCAGTTCCTTGAACTCCCATACGGCGCCGGGACCAACCGCCTCTTCGGGCAGCGGGGTCGCCATTCTGGAAAAGGTATCTTTTGCCTGTTCAATGGCCTGGCGGAGCTGAGGGTTCACGTCCGGGGGCACTTTCATCTCGATCCCCTTATTGAAGCCGCGGTCGGACATGACCCCGGTGCCTGAGAGTCCCTTGAGACCCTCCAAAGCGGATTTCATGGCCTCGACGACCCCCGGCATGGCATTCGGTTCGTCCGCCACGCTGACGTCGGTCATGACCATCTCGTAGCTGATGTTGCCGTCGCCGGAGACGCTTTTGACGGTCACGTCCGTGGTCATCTTCATCGCCGGCATTTTCATTGCTTGGCTCGGCATCTCGCCCGCTTGGACGTCCATCGCTATCTTGAAGGTCGTGTCCACCGTCTGCTTATCGCCGGGCTTGGGGTGCAGGCGCAGTTTCTTGAGCGGCTTGGCCCCGGCCTCCAGCAGCTTCACCTGGGGCCCCGGCGCGGGCGTCACGGCCTTGGCCTCAGGGCGCGCCTCTCCCGTGCCGGCGGCACAGGAGGCTGCCAGCAGTCCCACGACCACCACGGCGCAAAACCGTTTCGCATTTACATCGAATGCACCGAAGCGCGCTGGACACCGCGCCGGCAATAGAGATTGGGTCATTCTTCTTTGTCATGAGGCGCAGCCTAGTGTGGCGGCCCCGAAATAGCCACACATTTGCTCCGCCGGATTTCGGTTAGAGTCTGTCCGAAAAGGCCTGGCGAACCGAAGACTTCGTCGCGACCTTTGTCGCAACCTTCGTCGAATTGTCCGTTCTTCGACAAAGTTGGCGACACGTGGGGTCAGTCGTGGATTGTCAGGCTTGTATGCCATTTCAGTTTAATGTTCCTGGTCCGGGGCTTGGGCCAACCTGCACCCGTGCCTCTGCGGCTTCACTCAAGCCCAGTGCCGTCACTTTTGTAGGACTGACCCGCCAGATCTTGACCCCTCCGCTTCTCCAGGCCGCCCCCCCACGGAGTTCGGAATTTCTCAGAAGTTGTTCGCCTTCGCGCTTGGTTTCGGGTAATTGTATTCTCAAAACGAAACGTGCTCACACCGCCGACAGAACTTCGTCCCGTACTGTGACGGCTTGTTGCGCGTCCGCTTCTCCGAGGACCGACTGCGTTCCGACGTGCTCTTCCCGGACGGGACGAGCAGGCCGGGGCTGTTGGCATTCTCTCGCCGCCCCTTCGATTCGCGGACGGCAGCGCTGGTCGCTCTTGTTGGACCGCAGTTTACCGAGGCCGACATTTCGTCTGCGCGGCCACTTGGCGCGCCAATCGTCTTCGCCTGTCTGCCGGACCGCTACCAGGTGTGGAAGCAGGGAGCGGAACGACCGCGGTTTTTCTGCCCTCTCACGCCCGCTGAGGTGCCTGGCTTTTTCCTAAAACACGCCACAGAGTTGGCGCCGGATGCCATCTATCGCGCGAAGACGTGGGCGCGCCTGGAGAGCGCCTATCAACTCGATTTTGTGGATACCGGGTTGTTGCCGGTTGTCGAGGAGGCGGCTGGAGAGAAGCTGCGCAGCGTCATTGAGCGGGTCGTGACTTCCGCCCGAAAACGGCTCGGCTGGACCGAGGTCTCGGAAGACGATGGGCGCTGGCTGTTGCAGGCAACCTTTTGGTTGCTTGCCGCCAAGATTCTCCAGGACAAAGGGGTGCCCGGGCTTCGTCCGGCTGGCTCTAACGGATTTGGACAGCGTCTATGAGCGGCTCTCAAAGCACTATAACAGCGAGAACCCGAAACCTGTTACGGTGGGCGGCTTTGAGCGACGCGCGGCACTTGAAGCAGCAGCCATCGACATCCAGAATCTGGGCCACTGCGGGCTCGTTAGCACGGAAGCCCTCGCCCACCTTTACGAAAGCGCGCTGATTGACCGCGCAACCAGACAGCGGCTGGGTACCCGACAGCACCCCGCCTTGGCTGGTGGACTACATAGTGGGTCGGCTTCGTCCGTGGATTAAAGACATGCCGCCTAGGGAGCGCCACGTTTTTGAACCGGCATGCGGCCATGCGGCTTTTCTCATTTCAGCGGTGCGCTTGCTGAGCGAGTTGCTGCCCTCCGATTGGCGCGAATCTCCCCAATCCTACCTGCGTCATCGTTTGCACGGAATGGAGCGCGACACCTTCGCACTCGAAATTGCCCGGCTGTCGCTGACGCTCGCCGACGTGCCCAATCCGAACGGTTGGGCCTTGACGGAAGCCAACATGTTCCCGGGCGACCGGTTGCAAGGCTCGGTGCGCGAAGCGTCCATCGTGCTCGGCAACCCGCCTTTCGAGCCGTTCGAGGCGGGCACTCGCAAACAAGACTGGCTCCCCAACAAGGCGGCCGAAACCTTCCGCCGGGTGGTGGAGAATCTCCAGCCCGGCGGCGTGTTCGGATTCGTGCTGCCGCAGACACTGCTCCACAGCCGGCAAGCGCGCCGGCTCCGCGAGGTGCTCCTGCGTGATTACGAGATTTCCGAAATCAGCCTCTTCGCCGACAAGGTGTTCCGCTACGGCGAGCCGGAGAGTAGCGTCATCATCGGTCGCCGTTTCGCAAAAAATGCGGCGCGGGACTTTGTGGTGCGTTATCAGCGCATCCGTGAAGGGGAGGTTGTCCAGTTTAGCCGGACGTTTGCCGCCAGTAGCGAGATGACGGTGACGTGCGAGCGGTTGCTCGCAATGAAAGACGCTTCACTGCTCGTGCCTGAGTTGGATGGTTTGTGGCAGTCGCTCGCTGGCATGAAGCGACTGAAGGAGTTTGCCGAGGTTGGGCAAGGTTTGTCACATAGAGCGACACGTTCCTCAATGTTTTCAGCTGATAACTTCGAGGATATGGCGTCTTTCGTTACAAAATTAAGGCACCCATTGGACGCGGTGTCCACCTTCCTCAATGCCAGGTTGTCTGGGAAAACCCGCCAAGCTCTTGCGAATTACGGGGGTGGTTGGGCGACTCTGGAACCACTGCAAACATCTCTGGTACAAGACATTAACGCGCTCATCAAAGGCCCGTCGCTTTACGATGCCCAGCGATTTGCCGCTGTCACGATGCGACCAGAAACAGAGCAGCTGCTGAAGCGGAATCCTAAAGAAGAAGACTTGATTCGCCTGAACCGGCTCTTGCTGGAAGACGCTTACACACTGGAAATATCAACCCAGGAAGTTGAATCGCAGCAGCCGCTCGATGACTTCGTTCCAGGGTTCGCCGGTTGGCGGGAGGACCAAATGACTCACCTGCTGCCCCCGCTGGTTTGGCTCAATCTCGACCAAAAAGTCATCCTCGCAGCTCGCCACGGCAAGCCGGGTGGCCCTCAGGTCGTTCTGAACTACGCCCGAGTCAGCCGTGAGGCCTGGCGACTCAAAACGCTCATCGATGAAAAAGGGCATCCCGTTACGAGCCGGTTCATCGTGATTCGCCCGGAGCAGGGATGCGTGTCTCTGCTGGCCCTTTGGGGACTGCTCAATTCGCCCCTCGCCAATGCCTACGCCTTTTGCCGTTCCGGCAAACGCGACGTGCTAGCGGGTGATATGGGGCGGATGCCTGTCCCAGACCTCGCCGCCTGCGACCTCGCCCCGCTGGAGAAGGCCGCCTCAGAGTATCTCGCCGCCGCACGGGCCATCGCTAGCAGGCCCCAGCCAACGAAACCTAGCGCTCAAGAAAACAAGTCCACTGACCAGATGCAGTTGTTCAAGGGCGAGGTGGAAGTGGCCGCCGCCGCCCCCGAAGCAGAGCGGCTCAAGTTCCTCCACTGGCGGGTTGATGCCGAGGTGCTCCGGCTGTACAAGCTCCCGGCGAAACTGGAGCGGCGGCTCCTCGACCTGTTCGGCGGCATTCGCCGGCGCGGCGTGCCTTTCGTGCAGACGGAATACTTTCCGAAAGGCTACACCGATCTCGACCGTCTCAGCGACCTTCTTGCCATCACCGTAGATTGGGAGAAAACCAACCGGCGGCGCAGCAAGCTCATGGACTCAGAGGATGAAGGCCGGCTCACCCGCGCCCAAGCCGAGGAGCTGACGAACCTACAACGACTGGCAGATGCACTGGTGGGTCTGATCGAGCCGTGGAAGCCGGATGAAGTAGATCGCGCCGTGGAGCGGGCGAAGCAGCGGAGGGTATGGAAGGACTGACTTCAGCCGCCGAGCCGTTCGCGTACCCGACTGAACCGCATTGTCGCCGACACGGGCCGGCAGGCTACAAAGATTACCAAAGCTACCGTCCGTGGCTGGAAGATGAATTCGCTTTCCGTTGTGTCTACTGCCTAAAGCGGAAGGTGTGGGCGCCGACGGACGTCTGGAGTGTGGACCACATCATCCCACAGGACGAGGCGAAGGAGATCGCCTGCCTTTACGAGAACCTCGTTCTTGCCTGCCAATGCTGTAACCGCTTGAAGTCGAACAAACGCGTACCGGACCCCTGCCAGGTAGCTTACGGCCAGTGCCTACGCGTCGGCTCTGACGGCACAATCATCCCGCTGAATAAGGTTGGGAGCCGGCTCCTGCGCGACCTACGGTTGAACGAGCCGCGCTACCGAGGATGGCGATGTCAACGAATGCGAGAACTGCGTGCCCTCTTTCTGTGCGATCCGGAGGGCTACGAGCAGGTCATGGGATTCCCAAAAGACCTGCCCAATCTGAGTGCGCTGAGAGTGAAATCGAACAGCCGCCGTGAAGGCATCGAAGATAGCTGGCTGGCGAAACGGCTGCGAGGCGAACTGCCGAAGGTTTACTGATTTCGCGGCAGCAGCTTCTCTCGCACGGCGCTATCCTCCACCACCAGAAAACGATACGGCTGCAAGCCGAACGAGGATGGCGCCAGGACCAGGCTCTCCTCCAGGACGGCCCAGAGGTCAGCGGGAATCTCGCGTGCGGGATCAAAGGACTTGGTGGAATAGCGCCGCCGCAACGATGCCCTCAACTGCTGGCTTGAAAGGGTCTCCTGGCTCATCGGTTCATTCGGTTGAACGTTCAATCCATCATCAAATCGCCGCCAATTGTAGCGTCAGTTGATTCTCCGCTCCAGCTTCGGGATCCCGTTCTTTGGCACGAAAGTCTTGTGCGTCATCTCCGGGATGGGATATTATGCCCGTCAAACGAGCACGGTGGGCGCGTTCGGCACAACGATGACGGAAGAGGCGCAGGCCCGAATGGCTGCGTCGGCGGTTTTCGCCGCCCGCCTCGGCGAGGCCGAACGCCCGGCGGGCGAGGCGGAGCGCGCCGCCTGTTTTCACTGCGGCCAGCCTTGCACCGACCCCTGCCTGATCAAACAGGACAAGCTCTTTTGCTGCCAAGGGTGCCTGGTGGTGCATGATTTGCTGGCTGAAAACAAGCTCGAAGCGTTACTACGATTTGAGCCGCCATCCGGGCGTGCGGCCAGGCCCACGGGCTGGTGGCCGGGACCGCTGGAGGTGCCTGGATGAACCCTCGGTGCGGAAACAATTGCTGGATTTCAGCGACGGCAATATCAGCCGGCTCACCTGGCGCATCCCGGCGATTCACTGTGTGGCCTGCGTTTGGCTGCTCGAGAACCTGTTCCGGTTGCACCCGGCCATCGGCGCCTCCGAGGTCAATTTCCTGAAACGCGAGGTGACGATCACTTTTTCGGCGGGCAAGATTGCCTTGAGCGAACTGGCCGGCTTGCTGGCTTCGATGGGCTACGAGCCGCAATTGACGCTCGGGGAATTGGACCGGGGACAGCAGAAGGCCGACCCAAGCCGCAGGCGGCAATGGCTCCAGGTGGGGGTTGCCGGGTTTGCTTTCGGGAACATCATGCTCTTCACCCTGCCGGTCTATTTCGGCCTGGACAGCTTGAGCGGGCCGCTCTTCAAGAGGCTCTTTGGAGGCCTGAGCCTGGCCTTGGCCGCGCCGGTCCTCTTCTACAGCGCCTCCGATTACTGGCGTTCGGCGCGGCTCTCGCTCCGCCAACGGGTGCTCACGCTCGATGTGCCCATCGTGCTGGGATTGGCGGCCCTGTATGCCCGCAGCGCCTTCGAGATTGTCTCCGGATGCGGGGAGGGTTACCTGGATTCATTGTCCGGCCTGGTGTTTTTTCTGCTTTGCGGCCGGGTGTTCCAGCAGAAAACGCAGGAGCGCCTCGCCTTCGATCGGGACTACAAGAGCTTCTTTCCGCTCTCCGTCACGCGAAAGACCGCCGCCGGCGAGGAGAACGCGGCCCTTTCCGGCGTGCGGGCCGGGGACCGTTTGCTCTTGCGCCACGGCGAGCTCATTCCCGCCGATGCGCGGCTGATCAGCCGCCAGGCCCTGGTGGATTACAGTTTCGTAACCGGTGAGTCCGAACCGGTGGCCGCCGAGGCGGGCGCTTATCTTTATGCAGGCGGCCGGCAGCTTGGCGGGGCCATCGAGCTCGAGACCGTCAAGCCTGTGTCTCAGAGCTATCTCGCTTCCCTCTGGAACCAGGAGGCCTTCCGCAAAAAGCGCGGCCGGGACCTGAACACGCTGACCAATCGCTACAGCCGCCGATTCACCCGGCTCGTGTTGGCGCTGGCGGCCGGGGCGGGGCTCGCCTGGCTGGTGGCCGGTCAGGCAGCCCAGGGCCTCAAGGCCTTCACGTCCGTGCTCATCGTCGCTTGTCCTTGCGCCTTGGCCCTGGCCGCCCCGTTCACGCTGGGAACCGCACAACGCCTGCTGGCGCGCCGCCAGGTCTTTCTAAAAAATGGCCTGGTCCTCGAACGGATGGCGGAAGTGAATGCGATCGTGTTCGACAAGACGGGCACACTGACGGCCGCGGGACAGGCGAGGTTTCTGAGGCCAAAGGTCGAAGGTCGAAGGTCGAGGTCTGACGGCGGCAGTCCGCAATCCACGGTCCACAGTCCAGGGTCTCGAGGGGGAGGGTTGAGCGAGGAGGAGGCGGGTTGGGTTTATTCCCTGGCGCGGCATTCGCGGCATCCGCACTCGGTAAGGCTCGGAGAATCCCTGGCCGGCCGGGGCCGGCTCGAGCCGGTGAGCGGGTTCGCCGAGACTCCCGGCGGCGGTCTGGCCGGGAGCGTGCCGGGCCACCCACTGCGGCTTGGCTCGAGGGCTTGGCTCGAAAACTCCGGCGTGGCAGTGCCGGAGTCGAGACTGCCGGCCGGCAGCGCGGTCTTCCTGGCAATCGATGGTCAATTCCGCGGGGCCTTCGTCCTGGGCAATACCTTGCGCCCGCAGGCCCAAGGACTCTTTCGCAGGCTGGGGGGAAATTACGAACTGGCCCTCTTGAGCGGCGACAATTCGAGGGAACGGGAGCGGTTCGTGGCGTTCTTCGGCGGGAACGCGCAGATGCATTTCGACCAAAGCCCGTTGGACAAACTTCGCTTCATCGGCGGCCTGCAAGCACGAGGCAAGACGGTCATGATGGTCGGTGATGGTTTGAACGATGCCGGGGCTTTGCAGCAGAGTGACGTTGGCGTTGCCGTGGTGGAAAAGGTGGGGGCCTTCTCGCCCGCCAGCGATGTGATTCTCGAGGCCGGCCAGGTCCCGCGGCTCTCTGAGATGCTCCATCTGGCGCGCCGCGCCACCCGCATCGTCCGCTGGAGCTTCGGCATCTCGGCCCTCTACAACGCCCTTGGAATCAGCATCGCGGCCATTGGTGTCCTGTCGCCGGTGATTTGCGCGGTCCTCATGCCCTTGAGTTCGATTTCCGTGGTCCTGTTCGCCTGCACCGCGACCCGCTGGGCCGCGGCCAAAGCGGGGCTCAACGTATGAAAGAAAGTCCAGAGTCCGAAGGTCGAAGGCCGAAGGCCGAAGGCCTAAGCCCGGGAGGAAATCCGGAGATCCGATGTCCTAACCCGGATATTTCACGGGTTTCGCCAACTGGAAGGCGTAGCGCAGGCTTCCAGCCTGCTGTATCGCGGATTTCCAATCCGCAGATGCTTCCAACCAGGTACAGCCTGCCGACTTGAAGTCGGCGATACAGCAGGTTGGAAACCTGCGCTACGTAGCTTCGGCAGGCTTCCGTGTCACGCAGCGACCGCACCGTATGAGGGACCGGATGTGGACTTCGGAGCTCGGATTTCCTTCGGGTTTCGGGGCTTCGGATTTCGGATTTCACTCGCTTCCTCCTCCTTCGCCCTTCGCCCTTCGTCCTTCGGGCTTTCCATCACATGTCTGTAATCGTCATTCTCATCCTTGCAAGCCTGAGCCTGGCCCTGGCCTTCCTGGCCGGGTTCATCTGGGCCGTCAGATCGGGGCAATACGAGGACACCTTTACGCCCTCGATGCGGGTGCTGGCTGAGGAAGAAGGGCAAAGTCCAACCAAGTTGGGCTTTTTGGATGCAGGGAAGGACAGTGACAAGCGAACTGAACGAGATTAACCGCCATGAGTATTGACCGACCAGCACTCAGCAGTGCCAAACCAGGCGAGCCGGCCGCCGCCGGAATCGAGACCTTCAAATACGACAATCACGTCGTGCGGGCCTTTGCGATAGCGACGGCCATCTGGGGCCTGGCCGGCACCGCAGTGGGGCTGCTCATCGCCTGCCAGTTGTTCTGGCCGCAACTGAATCTGGACACCCCTTTTATGACCTTCGGCCGGATTCGGCCGCTGCATACCAACGCCGTGATATTTGCCTTTGTCGGCAACGGCATGTTTTGCGGCATTTACTATTCGGTGCAGCGGCTCTTGAAGACGCGGATGTTCAGCGACACCCTGAGCTGGTTCAATTTTTGGGGCTGGCAGGCGATCATCCTCAGCGCCGCTCATAACCCTGCCCCTGGGGCTCACCAGCAGCAAGGAATACGCCGAGCTGGAATGGCCCATCGACATTGCCATCGCCGTGGTGTGGGTCGCTTTCACTGTGAACCTGCTGGGCACGATTCTCAGGCGCCGGGAGAAGCACATGTACGTTGCCATCTGGTTTTACATCGCCACGGCCATCACCGTGGCCATGCTGCACATCATCAATTCGCTTGAGATCCCGGCGGGCCTCTTCAAGAGCTACTCCGTCTATGCCGGCGTGCAGGATGCGCTCGTGCAATGGTGGTACGGGCATAACGCGGTCGCCTTTTTCCTCACCACGCCTTACCTGGGCCTGATGTACTATTTTCTGCCCAAGGCGGCCAACCGCCCGATCTTCTCTTACCGGCTGTCGATCATCCACTTTTGGGGCTTGATCTTCATCTATATCTGGGCCGGGCCTCATCATCTGCTTTACACGGCCCTGCCGGACTGGGCGCAGTCCCTCGGCATGGTCTTTTCGATCATGCTCATTGCGCCGTCCTGGGGCGGCATGTTGAACGGCTTGCTCACCTTGCGCGGCGCCTGGGACAAAGTCCGCCAGGAGCCGATGCTCAAGTTCATGGTCGTGGCCGTGACCGCCTATGGCATGGCCACCCTCGAGGGCCCCACCCTGGCCGTCAAGAGCGTCAACGCCTTGTCCCATTACACCGACTGGACCATCGCCCACGTTCACACCGGCGCGCTGGGCTGGAACGGTTTTCTGACCTTCTCCCTCCTCTACTGGTTGTTCCCGCGCCTCTATAACACCAAACTTTGGTCGGCCAAACTGGCCAACTATCATTTCTGGGTCGGGCTGCTGGGCATGATGTTCTACGTCGTGCCCATGTACACCAGCGGCATCACGGCGGGGCTGATGTGGCGGCAGTTCACCAAGGACGGTTTCCTCCAGTATCCGAACTTCCTCGAGACCACTATCCGGCTCATTCCGATGTATGAACTGCGCGCCATTGGCGGCTCCCTTTATTTCATCGGGCTGCTCTTGATGCTGGTCAACCTCTACAAAACCGCCAAAGCGGGCCGCTTTATCGGCGACCAGCAGGCCCAGGCGCCCGCCCTCAATCCCGCAGCCAGCCGCGAATCGGCCAAGCTGGGCCATCGCTGGCTCGAAGGGGTCCCCGTCACTTTTACCGTCCTGGCGACCGTCGCGGTCATTGTGGGCGGCTTGATCGAACTCGTGCCGATGTTCCTCATCAAGGAAAATGTCCCGACCATTGCCGGCATCAAACCTTATACCCCGCTCGAGGTGCTCGGCCGCGACATCTACATTCGTGAAGGCTGCGTCGGCTGCCACTCCCAGATGATCCGCCCGTTCCGCTCCGAAACCGAACGCTATGGGGAGTACTCCAAGGCAGGGGAGTTCGTTTATGACCATCCCTTCCTCTGGGGCTCCAAGCGGACCGGCCCGGACCTCCACCGCATCGGCGGAAAGTATCCCGAGGCCTGGCACTACAACCACCTCGAGAACCCGCGCTCCACCTCGCCCCAATCGATCATGCCCAATTACGTCTGGCTTTTGAGCCAGGCGCTCGATACCACCGTCATCGGCGACCGGATGCGCGCCTTGCGCAAAGTGGGCGTGCCTTACGCCGACGGGGAAATCCGCAATGCGCAAAAGAGCATCCAGGCGCAGTCCAAACAGGTGGTGGCCAACCTCGCAACCGGCTCGATTACCAACGCCCCGGCCGACCGCGAGATCATCGCCTTAATCGCCTATCTGCAACGCCTGGGCACCGACATCAAACAAGCCCCGGCTCCCCAAACATCGGAACGCCGGCTTCAGCCGGCAGACCCCTCGGAACGCCGGCTTCAGCCGGCAGCGGCCTCCCTGGGCACTGACCCCGAGAACACCCCGCCTCCCGACACGGCCCCATCCGATGCCGCCGCCGCCTCGGCCGGCAATTGAACTCCTGACCCACAATATCGAAGCATGACACTCAGCATTCAAGAGCCTGTCCAGAGCCCGATTCCGGACCTTTGTCGCAACCTTCATCGGCAACTTTGTCGAAGAATGGCCACTTCGACAAAGGTTCCGACAAAGATTGCGACGAAGTCTTCCGTTCGCCGGGCTTTTGGGATAGGCTCTATTCTAACACATCTGGGCGGAATCGAGCAGTATGGCATCGTCTCCTTGTGCCTGTTCTGCGCCCTCTTCACCGGCATCCTGGCCTGGGCCTTCCTGCAACGCAAGAGCCACCTCGACCGGATGGCCCAGGCGCCGCTCGAGGCTGAACCGGAGGAATCACCCAAACCTTTGAATCCCCATGAATGACGACCAAGCTCCCCGCGACCCGTTGCTCCTCGACCACGAGTACGATGGCATTCAGGAACTTGACAACAAGCTGCCGCGCTGGTGGGTGTGGCTCTTCAACCTCACCATCCTCTTTGCGGCGGCTTACCTGACCTATTACCACGTCCTGCGCAAGGGCAGCCTCATGGCGGCGCAATATAAGCAGGAGATGGCCTTGGGCGCCCGCATCAAGACCGACGCCATGCAGGAGTTTGAAAACACCATCGCTTCCCTCCAGCCTTCCAAAGACCTGGACGTGCTGGCCCGAGGCAGGGCCACTTTCGCGACGCTCTGCTCCCCTTGCCATGCCCCGGACGGCGGTGGCCTCGTGGGGCCGAATTTGTGCGACGACTACTGGATTCACGGCTCGAACTTCGTCGACAATGTCCGCACCATCTGGAATGGCGTCCCCGCAAAAGGCATGGTCACCTGGAAGAACACGCTCCGGCCCCGCCAGATCTATGAGGTGGCCAGTTTCATCTACACCCTGCGCGGCACCCATCCCCTGCATCCCAAGCCGCCGGAAAACCAGGCCCCGGCCAAAACCGGCCCGAGCGAGTATGAATAGGCCCGTGAACCGGGCGGACTTTCGAGACCACTTGTCCACGGCCGACGAGCAGGGCCGCCGCAAGTGGCTTTACCCGCAGCAGCCCAGGGGCCGCTACTACCGGGCGCGCGCCTGGCTCGCGTGGTTCCTGCTGGCCATGATGTTCGGGGGGCTCGTTTGTGAAGATCAACGGCAACCCGTTGCTCATGGTCAACGTCATCGAGCGGAAGTTCTCGGTTCTGGGTGTCATTTTCTGGCCCCAGGACAACCTCGTGTTTGCCCTGGGGCTTTTGCTGTTCCTGACCGGTATTGCCGTGTTCACCGCCGCCTTTGGGCGGCTCTGGTGCGGCTGGACCTGCCCGCAGACCGTCCTGATGGAAATGGTTTTCCGGAAGATCGAGTACCGGATCGAGGGCGACGGACCGGGGCGGAGAGCGTTCGAGCGGGCGCCGTGGTCGGCCGCCAAGCTTGCCCGCAAGGGGGCCAAACATGCCATTTTCTTTGCCCTGTCGTTCGTCATCGGAAACACCCTCCTGGCTTATATCATCGGTCTCGATGAACTGCGCCAAATCGTCACCGATGACCCGCGTCGTCACCTGCCGGGGCTCGCCTTCATGCTGCTCTTCACGCTCCTGTTCTACGGCATCTTCGCCCGGTTCCGCGAGCAGGCCTGCACCTTCATTTGCCCTTACGGGCGCCTCCAATCGACCTTGCTCGACGAGAACACCATCGTGGTGGCCTACGACTACAAACGCGGAGAAAAACGCGGGCCCCTGCGCCGCTCTGAAACCACCCAACAACGCTCCGCCCGGGGCGGCGGCGATTGCGTGGATTGTTTCAAGTGCCTGAGCGTCTGCCCCACCGGCATCGACATCCGCAACGGCACCCAAATGGAATGCGTCAATTGCACTGCCTGCATCGATGCCTGCGACGAGGTCATGGACCGAATCCACCGCCCGCGCGGCCTCATCCGCTTCGCCTCGCTCAACGGCATCGAGAAAGGAGAGCGCCTCCGGTTCACCCCGCGCCTGGCCGGCTATTGCGCCATCCTCCTGGCCCTGGCGGCGGGCCTGGCCACGCTCCTGCTCACCCGCTCGGACGTGGATGCCACGTTGCTCCGCGCCCCGGGCGCTCCTGTTCAGCCAGGCCCCGGATGGCAGGCTCAGCAATCTCTACCTCCTCAAGCTCACGAACAAGACCCGCTACGACAAGCCCGTCCAACTCAAGCTCGAGAACATCGCCGGCTCACTCACCATCCTGGGCGGCCAACTGAACGTTCCCGCCGAAAAACAAACCGAGGCCTCCGTCCTCGTCGAGATCGCCCCGGCCAACCTGGCTTCCGGCATCACCCCCGTCGTGGTCGGCGTCTATGCCGCCGGCAAACGCATTGATAAAATCAAAACCGTCTTCATCGGTCCCCGAAACCTGCGCCGCCCCGGAGGATGATCCATGCACAAAGTAACGCCTTATTCTCCTTGGCTCTTTGCACTGCGAAGCTTCAATGACCAATTTTCAATTTTCAATTTTCAATTCTCAATTGACTTCTCCATGAACCGTGCTCTTGTAGCGGCGTCTCGGCAGAGCGCCGCCATTCCTGGAACAATCTCCAGCGGCGCCCTGCCGGGACGCCGCTACGCCGAGGTTCATGGTTCCAATGCATCCGCAAAAGAGAATGGAGGCTTTCCAGGAGCTCAGTCGAGCCAATTGCGAAGCGCCCGAGGGCTTTGGTCGCGGCTTCGCCGCTCTAAGTTCTTTGCGGTTGATTCTGCAACGGCCTTCTAAACCATCGAATTCAATCTCGATCATGGAAACATCCTCCCTTTCCTCTCCCGGCCCGGCGCCTTCCCGCTGGAATCCCTGGCCGGTTTGCATTATCGCCTGGTTCACCCTGGCCATTCTGGGATGCGGGACGTTCATCTTCTTCTGCAACCGCCACCCGCCCGACCTCGTCGCCCCGGATTACTACGAGCAGGAGGTCCGTTACCAAGGCCAAATCGAGCGCATCCAGCATGCCCGGCAGCGCGCCCAACTCGCTTCTGTCACCTATGACCCCAACCGAAAGCTCATCCGCATCGCACTGCCGCCCGGCCAGTATCCTGGCAATGCCACAGGCAGCATCCAGCTTTACCGCCCCTCGGCCATGAACCAGGACCGCCAGTTCCAGCTCAAACCCGGCCGCGACGGCGTCCAGACGATCCAGACTGCCAATCTGCGGCCCGGCCTCTGGGAAGTGCGCGTTTCCTGGACCGTTGACCGCCAGGACTACTTCCTCGACCAAAGGGTCGTCATCGCCCCTCCTGTGCGGGGTCGGAAGGCTTCGCCGACTACGGGCGCGCAAGGCCGGCTGAAGCCGGCGCTCCGGAGCGCCGGCTTCAGCCGGCTTTGGGCAACGGACCCAAACAGGTGCTGAATAGTTACGGTCGTAACCGTTTTTTCCAATGGACTGCTGGACCGCCTTCATTCTCGGTTTGGCGAGCAGCGCGCACTGCGCCGGCATGTGCGGTCCCCTGGCCCTGGCGATGCCGGGGGCGGGGACCTCCGGGCCGGGCTTTTGGGCCGGGCGATTGGGCTACAACCTCGGGCGCATCCTGACCTACAGCGCGCTTGGCGTGGTGTTTGGCCTGGCGGGCAGGAGCCTGTTTTTGGCGGGGTTGCAGCGGTGGTTGTCCATTGGTTTGGGGGCTGCCCTGCTGGCCGGCCTGCTGGCCTCGCGCCGGCTTGCCTTGTGGCGTCCGCTGACCGCCCTCATCGAGCGGCTCAAGTCAAAGATGTCGGTCCTCCTGCGCCGCCGCTCCTTTGCGTCGCTGGTGGTCCTGGGCCTCTTGAACGGCTTGTTGCCATGCGGCTTGGTCTATGTCGCCTGCGCCGGGGCCGCCGCCACCTCCGGGGTCCTGGCCGGTGCGCAGTATATGGCCGCCTTCGGGGCCGGCACCGCGCCGATGATGCTCGCCATCGGATTGAGCGGAAGACTGGTCCCCCCGGCATTGCGCTTGAAGCTGCTCAAGGCCATCCCCATCTCTGTCTTCGTGCTGGGCACGCTCCTGATCCTGCGCGGCCTGTCCCTGGGCATCCCCTACCTCAGCCCCGATTTATCCAGCAGCGCCGCCTGCTGCCACAACTGAGGGATCGGTCCCGGAAAGCTGACAATGCACGCCATTCTTGTTTCTGTCGGCACAGACGGCGATGTCTTCCCTTACATCGGGTTGGGCGCGAAACTGCGGTCCCGAGGACACCAGGTCACACTGGCGGCGAGCGCGCGTTATCAATCGTTGGCCAGGGCGCACAGCTTCGCCTTTGAGGCATTGGTTTCAGCGGAAGAAGACCGGGAACTGTTCGGTCATCCTGATTTCTGGAACCCCCTGAAGACCGCGCCTCTGGCAGCCCGTTGGGGAGTGCGCTTCATTGAACGACAATTTGACCTCCTCTCGAAACTTATCACCAAGGACACCGTGCTCGTGGCCAATCCAGGGGTGTTCGCCGCCGCCCTGGTCCACGAAAAGTCCGGCACACCCTTAGTCAGCCTGATTCTCCAGCCGTGGTTGATTCCCAGCTCAATGGCGCCCCCGATCATGCCTGGCTTCACGTTCCTGCGCCGGGCGCCTCAACCTGTCTGGAGGGTGTTCTGGCGCGCTCTGGATGGCGTCGGCCACGTTCTCGTTGGGCGCAATTTGAACCGCTTGCGCGTTTCGCTCGGCTTGAAGCCGCTGCGGCGCATCTTTCACAACTGGCTTTCGCCCCAGCTTGTTCTCGGGCTCTTCCCGGAGTGGTATGGTTCACCGCAGGCCGACTGGCCGCCGCAAATGCGGCTCATTGGATTTCCCATGTTCGACGGCGGACAGGGTGACGAGGTGCCCGCGCAGCTCCTGGAGTTTTGCCACGCCGGAAATCCGCCGGTCGCGTTCACATTCGGCACGGCAATGGCGCATCCGGCCGACTTGTTCAGCGCCGCACTCGAAGCGTGCGCGGTTCTTGGTGTGCGCGGCATTTTCCTCACGAAATATGGAAATCAACTGCCGGACCCGCTCCCTGCGTCGGTTTTTCACAGCCAGTTCGCTCCGTTTCAAGCACTCTTTCCGCAATGCTCCGCCGTGGTGCATCATGGGGGCATCGGCACCGTGGCAAAGGCGATGGTTTCCGCCATACCCCAGTTGATTTGCCCCATCTGTTTTGATCAGACCGACAACGGCGTACGCACGAAGGGACTCGGAGCCGGTGACTGGCTCAAGTTCAGACGCGGTGACGGAAGGAAGATGGCCGACGCTTTGAGCAGGCTGATGACCCCTGAGACCAGGTCGCGTTGTCGCGTAATAGCGGCGCGATGCCAAATCAGTGACGCCCTTGAATTGGCTGCGCAATGTATTGAGGAATTTGCTTCTTAAATACTAGACCATGCCCCCTCGTCATTATCATTTGCTTCCAAGCACAGATTGCCGACAGGAATTGGGCGCTTCTCATTGATTGATGCCCAGCAGGTTCTCAGCCCCACCAATTCCATGACCAACTGCAGCACATGGTTGGCGGGTAAAGTTCCGCAACCTTTGTCGGTTCCTTTGCCGTTTGTTTCAGGAGCGCACATTCGCGCCAACATCGGGCTTCAACCAAAGCAAACCAGAGCTGCGGTGGTACGGAGGGGGAGTACAAAGCGCGGGAATGCCGCGCACCCCAAACGCTTCGCGACATGCGAAGCGGCTCTCGAACTGGCGAAGCCTTTGGAACAAAATGGCCGGCCAGCGAATATGACCTCTCGCGCCGGTCATCTGCGCCCTCCGCGCGAACAATTGAGCCACAGATTGCACGGATTGCACAGAGACGAATTCCCATCCGTGCAATCTGTGCAATCTGTGGCTCAAAAATCATGGTCGAGGTGCTTGGTTGTGGCTTCGCCGCGCTCTGATCATCGCGTCTCTGCGTCTTCATTGCCGCTCCGAACCCGCCTGCCGTTCCCACCCGGTCCCCATCGTCCCTTCCCCCACGCTCTACGGGCTGTGGACTGTGGACTGTGGACTGTGGACTGTGGACTGTGGACTGTGGAGCGTGGAGCGTGGACCGACCCCACGAAAAGGGTTGCGCGCGCAAGGGCGAGCCACGTAGCATCAGGACTGACTGAGATTCATGAAACGCCGCACTTTTCTCCGATGGACCGAGGCTATTCTCATGATTGTGTCCTGCGCGCTGGCGGCCAGGGCAAACGAGCCTTTGCTGCCCTGGGCGACCAATACTCAGCCCACGGACGTCGCGAGGTCTCACGTCGAGGAGATCACCACCAGTCCTCACCACTACAAGGTCATGCAGGCCGGCACCATGGATGGCCGGAATTGCCGGTCCCCCATGGGCTGCGGGATTGCGCGGGAGGGGGCCTTGCTCCAGACCTGGGAGTCCAACCGGTCGGTGCGGATGGAGAACGTGGGCGAGGCCGACATCGTCAACCCGTGGCTCTCCAACGGCCGCAACAACTTCCGCAACGTCGCCGAGATCGTCTCCTCGGCCATCACGCCCGGCATGACCGACGCCGAGAAGGCCTTTGCGCTGTGGTTCCAGGAAATCCGCTATCGCCACCATTCCGCCGGGGACAACAACGAACTGCGGCGACCCGGTGAAGGTCTTCAACATCTACGGCTACAACACCTGCGGCAACGACTCGATCAGCTCTGGCCACGCTCTGGCGCGCGGCCGGCCTCAAGGCGGCGCCGGCCCGGGCCCTCGGGCATTGCATTTCCCAGGCCTTCTACGACAACGGCTGGCATTTCTATGACGGCGACATGCACTCCGTCTATCTCTTGCGCGACAACGAGACCGTGGCCGGCGAACAGGACATCGTGCGCGACCACGACCTGGTCAAGCGCACCCACTCCAAGGGCATCCTCTTGCCCGACACCTGGTGGGATGGGCAGGGGATGTGCGCCATGTATTTCTACGAAGGGCCAGTCACGGGGCAGCGCGGCGGCAACGCCGAGACCACGATGAACATGGTCCTGCGCCCCGGCGAGGCCATCGTCTGGCGTTGGGGGCAACTCGATCCGCGTCAAGTACCACGGGGCCTTGATGACCATGCCCACGTATCCATCGCTCGATCTACAACGGCCTGTGGGAGTATCGTCCCGGACTTCTCCAAGGAGCCTGGCGCAAGGGGGCCTCCAGCGTGGAGAACATCGCCTCCGGCCCCGACGGCTTGGCCGCCGAGGAGGGCAAGAAGGGCACGGTCATCTGGACGATGCGCAGCCCTTACGTGTTTGTGGGCGGCCGGCTCGAGGCGGAAGGCGCGGACGCCAAGTTCTCCATCTCCGCTGGACGGCAAGACCTGGCAGGCGGTGAAAGACAACCTCGACAAGTTCTTCTCGACCGTCGGGCCGGCCCGCTACGAGTACCAGCTCAAGTGCCAACTGGAAGGGCCGGCCCGGCTGCGGCGCCTGGCGATCATCAACGACCTGCAGATGGCCCCGTTGGCCCTGCCGGAGATGGTCGTGGGCGAGAACACCTTCACCTATTCCGACCAGTCCGCCGGGGAGCGCAAGGTGCGGATCACGCACCACTGGGTCGAGCGGTCCACTTCGAAGCCGCCGCAGGCGCCGCCAGGCCCCGATCTACCCGCCCGATGGCGGCGAAGCCAACGGCACCGACATCGCCTTCCAGTGGACGGCCGCCCAAGGACCCCGACGGCGATGCCGTCGGCGACTACCACTTCGAGCTGTCCAGCCGCCCCGACATGCGGTGGCCCGCTGTCGATGTGTTTCTACAAGCTCATCTCCCGAACCGCCGATGTGGTCAGGGAAAAGGGCAAGGACGGGCAAGGACAAGACTCACCGTCAAGCCCCAATACACCTTGCCCCAGCCGGGCCTGCTGACGCCTGACCGGCAGTATTACTGGCACGTGCGGGCGATGAACGACCAAGGGGTGTGGGGGCCTTGGAGCAAGACCTGGAGCTTCACCCCGCGCGGCCCGGCTTATCCCATGGACGTTACCCTCGATTACGACAGCAGCCGAGGCCTGGGGATTCTCCGCTGGAAAGCCAATCCTATTGGCCGGCGGCCGGCCAAGTACCGCGTTTACGGCAGCGACGAAAAGGGGTTCACCATCGCCGACCAGAGCTTTCAAGGCACCGTGGGCGTCACCAAGGACGAGATGGCGGCCTGGAATCCCTGGTTCCCGGCCAACTTCATCGCCGAAACTCAGGCCACGGAACTGGCGGTGATGGGCTGCGACATCAACTGGCCCGCAGCCAACAAGACCTTCTATCGCGTCGTGGCGGTGGACGCTCAAGGCAAGCGCAGCGGGCCGTCCGACTACGCGGACGGGTCCCCAGCCCGTCATCTACAGCAAGCCCGTGGTGACAGCCCGAGTCGGCGCCGAATACCGCTACCAGGTCTGTGCCAACCGTTCTCTGGGCGACCTGAGCGCGCGCATGAAAGGAGACGAGCAGGTCAGCGGCTACTTTGACATCGAAAAACCTCTGTTCACGCTCGAGCGGGGCCCGCCTGGCTCAAGACTCAACGAAGCCACCGGGGTGCTCTCCGGCGTGCCCGATGCTGTCGGCCAGGCCGAGGTGACGGTCACCGCCACGATTGACCGGCAAGTGCGGAAGCTCGACGAGAAGGCGCTCATTTGGGGCGGCGAAAAAGTGCTTTCCACGGCCATCGGGCGAGTTGGCGCCGCCACCCAGAAGTTCGTCATCGAGGTGCAATAGCCCTCCGCCAGAGCCACTCTGCTCTAACCTCAAGAACAACCTCCAACAAATATGTCAGCCAAAAACGATCCGAACAAAACCTGCGCGGCCGGGCCATCCGGTCACGGGCATGATTCCCTGAACCGCATGTCGCTGGGCCTCAACCTCGAATACGTCCGGCACGCCGACAAGAGCCTGGAATATGGCGTCAAGACCGCCGGGAAGATGGGCTACCAGTGCGTCGAGCCGTGCTTCCTCATGGGCCAGTGCCTGCTCTCCGTCGGCAAGTACTGCCACGTCACCAGCCTGGACACCGACCCGGCCGAAATCAGAGACCTGTGCCAGGAGGCGGGGGTCAAGCTCAGCGCGTTGTCTTCGCACTCGGACCTGCTGAGCCCCGAGTTCGGCGTTCTCTACGCGCGGCGCGGCATTCGCTACGCCCGCGCGGTTGGCGCGCCGGTCGTGCAGATTACCGAAAACATGTATCCGCCCAAATGGATGACCGAAGAAGATGCCTTCGCCATCATGAAGATGAATCTCCGGGCCATCGCCGAGACCTGTGAGCAGAACGGCATCTACCTGGGCATCGAGCAGCACGGGCCGTTCACCGCCAGAATCAAGCACATGCCCCGTATCCTCGAGTTGGTCGACTCGCCCTGGCTCCGCTGCAATTTCGACTGCGGCAATACCTTCCTCGCGGGCGAAGATCCCTACCTCATGCTCGAGGCCGTCATTGACAAGGTCGTGCATGTGCATGCCAAAGACATTTCGGTGCAGCAGGCACAAAGCGAACGCGGCAAGGTCGACGGGCATGGCCGTCGGTTGCGCCTGTGGCGACGGCGTCATCGACTGGCAGCGCCTGGCCGGCCGGCTCAAGCAGGCTGGTTACCGGGGCACCCTCTCGGTCGAATGCGGCACCGAGGAACAGGCGGTCAAGTCGCTGGCCCACCTGACTTCCGTGCTCGACCAACTGGACGCATGAGTCCGCTCTGCGCTCCGATTCGACGCCTCGCCCTGCCGGTGTTGGTTTTCACGTTCGTTGGCCAGGTCTTGGGCACTGCGGGCGCAGACCGGCCCACCATCGAAGTGACGGCCCCCAATACGGTCTTCACCCAGTCCTGCCGGGTGGTCATCCCGCCGGGCGCGGTCATCCGGGACCTCGACGGCCAGGGGGTCATCGTAGTCGGCGCGCCAAACATCGAGATCGAGTTTGCCCAAGGGCTCGGTCCTCCGCGGGTCCCCGGCGGACACGCGGCCCGACGAGTACAAGGGTTACGGCATCCGCCTGAACGGACACGCCGGCGTGACTATTCGCGGGGCGCGCATCAGCGGCTTCTGGTGCGGCCTTTGGGCGACCAAGGCCGACGGCCTCGCGCTCGAGGGCCTCGATGCTTCGGACAACCGCCGGGCCTGCCTGAAGTCCACGCCCGGTGGCCGAGGATGGCGGCAGATTGGCTCTTCGGCCACGATAACGACCAGCACGAGTGGCTCAAGAACTTACGGCGCGGCGCTGTATATCGAGGACTCCGCCGGCGTGACCGTGCGCGACTCGCGGGTTTGGCACGGCCAGAATGCCTTGTGCCTGGACCGCGTCACGGCATCGAAAGTCTATGACAATGATTTCTCGTTCAACTCCGGCTGGGGCATCGCCTTGTGGCGGTGCGCGCGCAACGTCATCAGCCGCAACGCCGTCGACTTCTGCGTCCGCGGTTACAGTCATGGCGTGTACAACCGCGGCCAGGACTCGGCGGGGATCTTTGTGTTCGAGCAGAACAACGAGAACGTCTTTGCCGAGAACTCCGTGACGCACGGCGGCGACGGCTTTTTCGGCTTCGCCGGCCGCGAGGCCCTGGGCGAGATCGGCGAGCACCCGCTCGCATGGTACAAGCGCCGCGGCAACACCGACAACCTGCTGATCGGCAACGATTTCTCCTACGCCCCGGCGCACGGCATCGAGAATACGTTCTCCTTCGGCAACAAGTATCTGAACAATCGCATCGTGGGCAACGCCATCTGCGGCGTCTGGGCCGGCTACTCGCGCGAGACGCTCATCGCCGGCAACGACTTCGAGGGCAACGGCGAGATGGGCTACGGCCTCGAACGGGGCGGCGTCAACATCGATCACGGCGGCGACAACCTCATCGTCCACAACTCGTTCGTGAAGAACAAGTGCGGCGTCCACCTCTGGGGCGGCGCCAACCCGGACTTCGAGAAGAAGAACTGGGCCAAGGCCAACGGCTACGCCTCGACTGGCTCGGTGATTGCCGACAACACCTTCGACGGCGACAGCGTCGCGTTCCACTTCCGCGGTCCGGGCGAGGTGGTGCTCGGGCCGAACAAGCTGGTTGGCGTGGGCAAGGAGATGATTGCCGACCCCGCTTACCAGGTTATCGCGCGACGACGCAGCGGACCGTCGAGCCGCTCGAGGTGCCCGAGCACAAGGTCTTCGGCAACAAGCATCCCGTGGGCGCGCGGCCGGAACTCCGCGGCCGCCAGAACATCATCATGACCGAGTGGGGCCCCTGGGACCATGCGACGCCGCTGGTGCGGCTGGTCAAGTCCGCCGGCGGCACGGCGCGTCTTCGAGGTGCTCAAAGTGCCATCGGCGGACGTGCGGGTGGAAACCGTGGGCGACCAGGTGCGCGGCGTCCTGGCCACAGTGCCCGGCAAGACCGGACGAATCGCAGGTCACCGTCAGCGCCGTCGAGCCGGGCGTGCGCCCTTACGTGCTCAAGGTGCAGGCGGCGGGAAAGCCGCTGGCCGAGATGAAGGGGACGCTGCTGGCCGCCCAGTGGCAGGCGACGTTCTTCAAGTGGCCTGCGGACATCGACCCGCGCAAGGACCTCGAGGGCTACCGCAAGCTGGCCGCAGGCCCCACGGCGGTCTCCGCGCAACTCGACGAGCTTTCGTTGCGCTATGGGATGCGCGGGCCCAGTGAGCTGGGCATCTCCGATAAAGTCACCGCCGCCAAGCTTCGGCCGGGATCACTTCGGCATGATCGCCCGGGCGCGCCTGCCCCTGGCGAAAGGGACCTGGGAATTTGGCACCCTCAGCGACGACGGTGTCCGCGTCAGCGTCGACGGCAAGCCGGTCATCGAGAACTGGACCTGGCATGGGCCCACGCGTGACGCGGGCAAGCTGGTGCTTGCGGCCGACAAGACCGTGGAAATCGTAGTCGAGCACTTCCAGATCGACGGTTACGCGGTCCTGGAGTTCTCGCTTTGCCGCCAGGCCGAGCCGGGCCGGTGACAGAGCTCTCCCCAAACCATCGTAGGAGACGACGTAAGAAGTCTCTGATTGAGTCTGGGGCACAGCGAAAGCCTGCTCCCCTCGGAGGCCACTGAAAAAGCCTGTCAAGCCGTCTCGGGCAACCCACTTTGGAGTGCGGTGGCAAGCGAAGCGCGACACCGCTTTGGCTCGGGCAGCGCCTGGCGTTCCTGGACGCCCCGGCGCGCACAAATCCCAACTTGTCGGGACGCCACTCCCCGGCGCCCTGGACTTGTCCCTCCGGGACAAGCACTCGGCCGGGGCGCGCCTCTGAGTTTGGCGTCAAATCTTAATGGCATTAGACGGCTCGTCCGCTGTTCCTCTTCCCACGGGCCGCCAAGAAGCGGGGCAGAAGCCGTCCCCGCCCCTGGCTTTGCGGCTTCAGGAATCGGCCCTGGCGGGAAGGGCGCGGGACGAAATGCTTCGCTTCCCCATTCATGCGGCAGGCCGAGGTTTGGACATCCGTGCTGCGCTTCGAGTGTCCAAGGGGTCCGCGCTGAAAGCGCGCAGCATACCAGCCCAGGGTAACACCCTGGGAAAGCTGGCCCTACTGGGCTCTTGCGCCCTGCAAGGGCGCAGGCCACTCTTCCGGCCTCTCTCAATTACATACGCGCATGCCCAGCGCAAGTCCTTTTAGGCAGAACTTCGACCGTTGTTGAAGCCCTACGAGATGGCATTCGATGAGCGTCGCCTTTTGGACTGAGGCCATTGCCCCCGTCCTTGCAGGGCGGGTTGGGATTGCGCGACGGTCGCCCCAGGGCGGTTGCCCTGGGCTGGTATACCCGCACGCCGTTGGCGTGCAAAATGTCCAAACTCTCAGGCTGCCGGATTTATACGGCTGGCGGCGTGGCGCAGATGGGAACTGCTGGCATGAAGGGGCTTGACCATCGCCGGGGTTTATGGTGGAATCGGCATGGATATGAGAACGCCAGTGCAGGCTTTCGATGCTTCCGGGACAATAGCCATTGAATTCAATCAGCGCCTAACAATGTAGCGGCAGTATGACAACTCGTTTCTCTAGTTTACATATGCCTAATTTCAGAGCGGTTCTACAGGTGGCCTTGTGTGCCGTTTCGGTTCACGCAAGTTTGCACCTGCGAGCCAGGACTTTCTCGGTTCATGGACCAACAAGTCTGACGGCAGTGTTCTCTCTCTTCGTCAGGGCGGCAGAGCGATAGCGGATGTTCCGTTTTTTGGGCCACCAGGTATTACAAAACTGCTCCGGTGGGTTACGAACTCCCAAGGTATAGTGCTATCTGAATTAGGAGACGGGAAGTTGCCATTACTGAAGCTTACATACGATCCTGACCGGAACATGCTCGTTGGCAGCAAAAACAATGACAAACCTGTCTTTACAAGGATCCCGTCCGAAGAGTTGCATGATACGGAAACAGATGAGGAAAGGCGATGGCGGGAGCGAGCGCGCCAGGATGACTCCGTCGAGACTACAAGTCAACAGTTTCAATCTCGAAATCAATTGATGACCGCACTTGTTTCGTTGTTAAGGATTGTATGCGAGGAACGAACAGGCAAACACAACATCGTAGTCACAAATCGTTCCTTTGCATTCTCGATGGAGGGTGACAGTCATGGCATTTCTCTGACCCTTCCTTTGCTGGCTAAATTGTCGGGGAGAACCAACAGGTTCAGGCTGGGTAGCGTCCCGGTTGACCCCGCGAACGCCCCACCCGATCTGCCGACTATTTACAGCCTGAAGGAATCCGACATCGCCAAGATGACCGCTTTTCTAGCAGCAGAAAAGGTCACGGTTAAAACCGACGCTGCGGAGGTCTGGAGTCATTGGGATGTCGAAGGCTATCAAAAAGCAATGTCGATCACCTGTGACCCTGCGGTTAACCGCATTACGAACATAGTGAATTTTGTAGTTTTCGCCTTGTTCGGAGAAGACTCTGCGCCGTTTGACATGAAGCATAGCAAACAAAAGAAGTAAGCGTAGGCTCTTCCGGCAGCCACGTAATTGTAGGTTTTCGGGAATCGATGCTCAGTGTAGATTCCAGGCCCTATGAAGCGAATCATTATTGCAGTGTTGGCCTCGTGTTTGTGGCTCCTGGACGCTGAGCCGAGCGAGAAGGCGCAAGGAGGAGCCGCGCCGATTCCCGCAGAATGGAGCGCCAGGGTCACCGACGCGGCGCTGCTTCCAGTCGAGAAGAATGACTGGGGCACCCTGCAGTGGGTGTGCAACGGCAAACTGATGCCTGGCTCGGAGCAGACGGTGGGCCTGGCCACCATCCTGCCCGGCAAGCACAACCCGGTGCATTTCCACCCGAATTGCGAAGAGGTGCAATACGTGATTTCCGGCCAGGGCCGGCAGAGCTACGACGGCCGAACCATCGAGTTGAAGGCCGGGATGACCATCCGCATTCCCGCCAACGTCAAACACAACGTCGTGAACACAGGCACCGAGACACTCCGAACCCTGGTGTCGTTCTCCACCGGTGACCGCAAGACGGTCTGGGTCGAAGACCTGCCGGCGAAGTAGGCCGCGCAGGGAGCGACGAAAGAAAACGGTGAAAGCCCCCGGGAAGGCAGGGCCAATTTATGAAAGGGTGGGGACGGGTCGTCCAATGTCGGCAGGATTTCATGCTCGTCCCGGAGGGACCTATGATAATAGCCCAACGTTTCAACGTTGGGTTTAGCCATACAAGGGCCAACAAGTCCCGAAGGGACGGCTGACATCGGCCCCGCCATTCAGCCGTCCCTTCGGGACTCGTGATGGTTTGGGCGCTCCTACCCAACGTTGAAACGTTGGGCTATTGTCGGATGTCCCTCCGGGACAAGCACTCGGCCGGGGTGCGCCTCCGAGTTCGTGACAGGGTCAATGCTATAATTTTTGCGCTCTGCGGGCCTCGTTCCCTGCACCCTTCTCGGCGGAGGCGTCGGCGCTGTAAATACTCGCTTGATGCTAAGGCTATAGGACTGACCATTTCACTTTCACGGTTTCCCCTCACCCCGGCCCTCTCCCAGGGGGAGAGGGGGAATCACCCGCAATCAGTTGGCGCAGCGAAGGTGTTTCGACATCTCGAAGGCCGTCTCCGGCTGTTTCCTGCCCCTGGGGAGCGGGTCAGGGTGAGGGGGCATTTGCACCCCGTGGGCTCGATGGACCGGACCCGAACAGCTACGCCCGGCTTTTTTCGAGTCGAGATAAATGTGGACGCTTAGGAAATCGGGTCTGGGGCTGACGGCTTTGGGCGGAAATCACGAGAGATGCTTCCATTACGGAGTTACTTGGAAGGAGAATTCGTTTTCGGAGATGAGTTCTTGTGCGTGGTTTCGGACCTCGGCTCGGAGTTGATATTGGCCTGTGCTCCCGGCGGTCCATTGCGCGTTTCCGAGCAATTGAACGGAATCCTCCGGCAGAGATATATTCCAGAGGCCGGCGGCCTGTTCGGCGCTCCGGGCGTCGAGTATGCGCCAGCGGACGGTCGCGTCGGGGACAGGCTCCCAGTTGTCATTGATGGCCCAGATGGGGCAACGGAAAGGCTCGCCGGGCTTCCAGGCATCCCGGTCGTATTCCACGCTGGCGCAGACCGGAGCAAAGCTGCGCTGGACGGTGTAGAAAACCTGGGTGGGCAGGCGGTCAAAATCGATGGCGGCCATGGTGACGGAGGGCCAGATATTGATGGCGTGGAAATGACAGATGCCACCGGCGGGGTGGTACTTGAGGCGGCGGCTGCGCTCGAGGGCGATTTGGAACAGGCGCGAAACGTAGGCCTGGGTGCGGGGGATGTATTCCTGGAGGCTCGCATTGCCCGGCTCCCCCCAGGCGCGCAGGGCCTCGGGGATTTGCAGGCGGCGGAAGAACCATTGCTCGGCGTGGTCGCGAATCGGCCAGGCATCGGGCATAAACCGGATCAAGGTCTGGTAGTTGGGGAGGCAGGTTGCGCCCAATTCGGAAACGAACGGCTCGGTCATTTTCGTGTAGTCCCAAACGGACCCATCGTACCACCCATGATAGACATGGGCGTCGCCGAATCGGCCGGTCGAGCGCACAATGGGGCGGCGCTGAGGGTCGAGGAGGGCCGGGCGCGGCGCCAGGTGTTTGGTCAGGTCCCGGTAGTTCTCGAGGCTCTCTTCGTCGCAGGTGGTCCAGGAGGCCACGCAGGCATGATTGCGCGCATAGCGGATGAGAGGGTCGTAAAGCGCGGCCGCGCGAAGAGAAAACGCCCGGTCTTCAGGGTACCAGGCCTTCAAGAAAGTCCTGCCAGACCAGCAGACCGAGTTCATCGGCCACTTCGTAAAACTGCGGGTTGTCGAAATGGCAATGGAGACGGATGAGATTGACGTTCATCTGGAGCATCAGGCCCAAGTCCCGTTCGTAGGCCGGGCGAGTCATCTCCGAAAGATAGAGGTGATAATAATAGTTGGTGCCCCGAAGGAACATGCGCCGGCGGTTTAGATAAAAAGTCCATCCGATGCGCTCGATTTCGCGAATGCCCACGGCCAGGCTGCGTCCGTCCAGCACTTGGCCGCTCGAGTCGGTGAGCCTGGCCTCGAGGGTGTAGAGGTTGGGTTTGCCGTGATCCCAGGTCCACCAGAGCTGCGGGTGTGGAACCCGAATGACCACCCGCGCGGTGGGGCCGGCAACGACGGCGCGAACCGACGGGCGCTCCTCCGAGGCGAAATTGCGAGGGCAGAGCGTTAACTCGATGGCCGGCTTTGAATCGGTCGGGCCGTCGAACTCGAGGTCGACCTGAACTTCCGCGCTGCCGTCGTCGAGCAGCCGGGTGTCGAGGGCCAGGTCCTTGATGGTGGTGGGCGCCGAGGCGACGAGCCGGACCGGGCGGGTGATGCCCAAGGGCGTGATGTCATCGGGCTTTTGGTCCACGGCGCCGTAGGCGCCCTTGATGGTGTAAGGGCGGTGTTTCCAGTAGTAATCGACCGGCGTCCAGGTGCGGACGAGCAACTGGTGGGTCGAGCCTGCGGGGGCGGCGGCAGTGATGTCGTAGGCGTAGGGATCGATGTAGCCTTCGTGGCGGCCGAGCCGGGCGCCGTCGAGCCACGTATCCGCATAGTAATCAGTCGCCTCGAACCGGAGTCGGACCTGCCGCCCGGCAAACCGCTCCGGCACGACGAACTGGCGGCGATACCACCATTCCTTGAGGCTGACCCATTCGGCGTCGCGGCTGTAGATTTTCGAGGCCTCGAGCCACTGGGTATGGGCGCTGCCGGGGACTTTGACGTTTCGCCAGCCGTTGGCCGGCGGGCCGGACCCCTTCTCGCACCAGGCGAGTTCCCAGTCGCCGTCCAGTGAGAGCGCCTCGGGGTTGAAGGCCGCCGGGGCGGCGGGCGCCATAGTCGAGACCGTTTCGGGTATTCGGTCGGCGGGCTGCCCGAGCAAGAGGTCGTCAGCGGCGGCCTTGCCGAACTCGAGGAGCAGCGGTTGGCGCAGGACGCGGTACTCGCGCCGGGCCTCGAGCACCGTGTTTGCTCCTCGCCAGGCGGGGAAGGTAATCGCCATCCGGGTCTGGCCGCCAGGCCCTTCCCCGACGAACTTCCGCGAGCCGACGCCGGTCCAGCGGAGTTGGGCATCGAGGGCCGCTATCCCCAAGGCGCCGTAATTCTCATCGCTGCGGTAATAGACGACATGCCCGCCCGGCAACCTCGGCCAGGCCCGCGGCTCGATGGCGTGGTCGGGTGGCTCAGGGTCGTCGGGGCCATTGGGCCACTGATATTCGGAGCCGCCGACGCAGCGGTCGAAGGGGAGAAAGGGCGCCGCCGAAATCGAAGTGAAACGGAAGCCCTTGGACGCGGTCCACAGCAGGGCGCGGCTTTCCGCAGTCCAGGTCAATTCCCAGGTTTCCTGCGCCCGAGAAAGACGAACCCTGCCGCGCAACGGACCGGTTTCCATGAACTCGACCCGCGTGATTGGTCCGGTCGAACCGAGGGTGGTCCAGCCGGGATTGCCTTCCGGCACCCCGGCAACCGGCTTGAAGCCCATCCCCTCGGCAGCATGGATGTCGTCTTTAAGTGACGCAGGGTCCTCGGGCGTGGTCTCAACCAGGTTCAGCGTGCGATGGATTTCGGCGCTGAGATTGAAGGCCTCGACGATGGCGCCGGCCTCCAGGTTGACGAGGAGGCGGAAAAACGGGTTGCCCAGCTCGACACGGTTCAGCCCCAGTTTGCGCAAGCGGATGGGGTTGACGAAATTGGTGTTGGACTGAGCGGCAGCGGCGATGCGGTATTCAGGCAGTTCGCCCGGGATAAGGGTTGCCGGGAACAAGAGCGCGTCGTCGGCAGCCTGCCAGGGGAGTTCTTGGCCCTGGGACGTGACGACACGCCAAGCGGGCTGCCTGCCGCCAAGCTTCGCGTAGGGCACGGCCAGGACCTCGTTGGTCCGGGGGTAGAGGCCGGTAGGCTCTTCCACCCGAACCGTCCAAACCTCCGAGGCGTGCAGCGGTTCCAGCAGGCAGAACAGGCACAAGCAGCGGTGCATTTTGAGGCGGAATCGCAGAGCGCGCCCTATGGCAGAGGAATCAGTCATTGTCCTGGATGGCTTTGACGGCCCATTCGGGATAGGGCGTCGCCGGCCCCTTCATGGCGCGCCAGAGGATGCGGTTGAAGAGGTCCTCGGGGCAACGATCCACTTGGTCCAAAGGCAGGCGGTTGGAAGTGAGGGCGTCCTGGCGCAATACCGGATCGGAGACCTGTCGCGGCGCGGGGTTCATCTGCTCGAGCGGCACCCGGTTGGGCACGCTGGCGAAGGGCTCCAGGTGCGGGGTGTCGGTGAAACAGTCGGTCATCGGCGTGGCGGTAGCGTCCAGTTGGTTCATGGGCGGCAATCCGAGGATCAGCTCGATGGTGCGCACGAGGCTGATCTGATTGTATTGTGTGGCAATCGTCTGCCCGCGCCTGGTGTAGGGACTGGCCGTGTAGCAGGTCGTGCGGTAGCCGCTCACATGATCCCAGCCGGCTTGGGGATCGTCCTCGATTGCGAACAGGCAGGTCTCCGGCCAGAATCGGCTATGGCTGATGGCCTCGACGACCCGGCCAAGAGCCAGGTCGTTGTCGGCCACTTGCGCGCCCGGCCTGGGGTATTGGCCCCGCGTGCCGCCGGTATGATCGTTGGGCAGAAAGAGAATCACCAGGTCGGGGAATCCGCCGTTGGTTTCGAACTGGCGGAGTTCCCGAATGAATTCGGCGGCGCGCATCACATCCGGCACCTTCAAATCCCAACCCACGGTGTTAGTGGAGCTGTGCGGGCGCAGGGACTCGATGACAGGCTGGCTGCGAAGCTGCAGGAGGCCCGCGCCGGTTTGGGACTCGAGCCAAAAATCGCGCCATGAAGGTTTGTCTTTTCGCTTCCGGTCCTTCCAACCGGCCTCTGAGAGCATCCATTCACCGTAGTTGCGGAAGGTCTTGCCGTGCGCGAGGGCGTTGTTCCAAATGAAGCCCGAGGAGGCCCAGGCCAGCGCGTCGGCGTCATCCGCGCTCTTGCCGCCCGGGTAGCTGCGGGGGGCGCCGGAGGAGACCTGGCGCTCCACATACTCGTTGGCCAGGGCACTATCGGTCCATTGATGCCCATCGGAACTCTGGACGCCGGCGCAATAGGTGTTGTCGAGCAGGACGAATTCGCGCGCGAGCTTATGCTGGTTGGGGGTGTACCTGCTCCCCGAAGGTGCAGAGCCTGGGGTCGCCGTTGCCTTGGGGCATGTCCCCCAGGACTTGGTCATAGGTGCGGTTTTCCTTGATGATGTAGATAACGTGCTTGAACACGCTAGGCTCCCCCACCCGCTCAGGAACGGGGCGGGGCGGCTGGGCGGAACGAGGCGGCAGGAGCGCCTCCGCCAGCTTGGGATAATGAATGTTCCGCAAGGCGCTCTGCGTCAGGGCGGCCAACTGCTCCTCCGTCGGCGCCGGAACGAGGGAAACCGTGCCGAAGAAATCCTTGCTCTTGAGTTTCACCGGCTCGCCCGGCATGAACACTTTGGCAGCGCCGATGCCTCTGATATTGGCCACACAGAGCGTCTTGCGCCTGGCATCGGTACTGGATGGCGCCGGGGAACCAGCCAACCGGGATAAGCCCGACGACTTTCGAGGCGTTGGCCTCGGGCTCGAACCGGATCACGGCCACTGCGTTCTGGGTGCCATTGCACACGTAAAGCCGCCGGCCGGCGGAGTCAAAGGCCAACGCATTCGGTTGCGCGCCGAACAGGTCGGCGGGGGTCTGGCGCGTCCAGATTTTCTCGACGAGCCGGTCTGTCCGGGTATCGATGACGCTCAGGGTGTCGCTGCCGCTGTTGGCGACCACGACGTATTTGGCGCCGGGAGAGACTGCCAGCGCCGAGGCGTGCAGCCCGACCAGGATTTCCGTCTTCACCTTCCCCGCCGCCAGATCCACAACCGTCACCGAGCCTTCATTGGCGATGTGGCGGACCGGGTCGACGCGCACGGAAGTGCCCTTTCCCGCCGGGCCGGTGGTCACGCCCTCGGCGGGACGCCGTCCGCCAAGGTTGCTGACGTAGGCCTTGTCACCGGCCAGTGCCACGTCATAAGGCGCCACGCCCGTGTCCCACCAGCGCAGGATTGCGCCCGACGCGGCATCCATTTCATGGAGTTGATTGCCCAAATTGCCGGCGACATAGAGCCGCCGGCCGTCCGCCGACACGGCGAGGCCGGCGGGGATTTCATGCTTCTGCTTCGGCGCATTGGCCTCGGGCACCGGAAACACGATTGGCTGCCCCGCCCGGCCCAGTTGATCTACCGGGAACACCCGGACCTTCCCGTCAGTGTCGGAAAGGTAAATGCGCCGCCCATCGGGGGCGAAGACAAGCCCGGTCAAGCTCATCTTAGGTGTGGCCTTTTCGGAGCTATCGGGCCGCGCACCGGCTTTGTTGGTGGAGAGCGGCTCGGCTTGCAGGAGTTTGCCGTTAGCCGGGTTGATGAGAACCATGACGTTACTCATCCCCGCGGTGGCCAGCAGAGTGCCGTCGGGGCTCAAAGCCAAGGCCTGGGGCCGCATTCCCGGCAACTCGATCTGCAGGCCGGCGGGGGTCAACAATTGGCCGGTGGGTGTCTGGTAGCGGTTGCCAGCCACGCGCCCGACGCTCTGCGCCAGTGCCAGCGGCCCGGGCGCGGGCTGCAGGCCACGCACGCAGCCGGGCAAAAGAAGGGTGAGCGCAACACCGAGGGCGAAGACCGGAGAGATAAGCACGAATTGCCGCATCCCGCTATGTTATGAAATGCCGGGTTCCGCGCAATACTGTCCATACACGCCGCTACCCCCACCCCAGGGCCAGTGACAAAGTCGCCGAAAAGGGCGCCATTCTCTCCCTGTAGGAGACGACGTAAGGAGTCTCTGATCAATGGCCTCCGAGGGGAGCAGGCTTTCGCTGTGCCCAAAAACCAATCAGAGACTCCTCACGTCGTCTCCTACAATGGTTTGCGGAGAACTTTGTCACTGGCCCTGGCAAGCATCCGCGAGCACGGGCTGGCCGGCCCACAACGTGCCAGCAGGACAATACGGCACGTCAGCGCAGCGGGCCTTTGGATTTTGGGCGGCTTAGCAACAGGAGAACCAGCCCCAGCAGGCAGGCCAGCCCCAGCCACGAGACCCAACCGCGCCCGCCCGGGCTTGAGGACGCTGGACCCGGGGTGAAACCAAAGACGCCCGCCCCGGGAGGCTGCACCCGGGAGAGGTCCCTGGGCAAGGTCCAGGTGAGGACCGGGCCGTCAACCGGCCCCAATCCGTCCAGTTCCGCGCGGGCCATGAAGGAAACATCGTCTTTGCGATTGGCATGTACTCCCCACGAGTACGCGCAATTGCCGCCTCAGCCAAACTCGAACTGGCCGCGCCCCACCTCCACGCCCGCCTGCCGGATGAACAATTGCGGCGGGGCCTTTTCATTGTGATTCACCAGGTGAAAGCCGAGGTCACCGGCATTCGCGAGCCGGTACTGCAAGGAGACATGCCCGCCGGAGGCGCTGGCAATCTCCACCTTGTTTTGCAAAGGCGCGCCCGCGTCCAAACGGGCCTCGTTGGTGCCCGTCACCGCCAGCCGATTGGTCCCCAGGCCGACGGCGAGGTTGGCGCCTCCCTCGCGTTGCAGCAGCACGAGTTGCCGCGCATAAACCCCGACCGGCACTGCTACCTCGGCGGTCGGGGCATCGAGCACGGCGGCAAGGCCATCCGGCGAACCGCCGCTGTCGAGCACGAGGCGGCGGATGAAGTCGCCACCAAGCTGGAGCTTGCCCAGCGGGGTCTGGAACCGCTGGAAGCTCAACGCCAGGCCGGCCCGGGCGCCGGGGCGCTCGACCCGGCAATCGAGCCGGTAGGCCTGGCCATCGAAGAAGAGGTTGGCGGGGAGGTTAAAAGCATCGAAGACCTCGGCGTTGCCGGCATAGCGATAGGGGAAGGTGACCAATTTGACATGGCTGAGGTCGTGGATATGCGGCAGGGTGGCGTGCCACCACAGGCTCGGTTTGTCCCGCTGCGCCCAGGGCCGCAGCACCATCCGGTCAGCAATCTCGTTGGCCGCAAGGGCGGGTCCGAGCCGGCCATCGGGCCGGTTGATGACCGCCACATACCATTTCTTGCCGTTGAGTTCCAGGGCCCCGTCCCAGAGCGAACGAACATACAGGAAGACACGGACGTCTCCACCCTGTCCGCCCTGCTCGAAGACATGGGCATCCACCATGACCTGGTAGGGACCCTGTTTGGAGGGGAACTCCAAATGAATGCCCCGAAAGAGCTGCAGACCCGCGCTCGCGGCCGTGAACACCCCGGCCGGATCATCCGTGAGGTCCCGATTGCGATTGAGGTCGAGGTAAAGCCGCCCCTGGAGATATCCCAAGCGAAGGGCACGAACGCCTTGGGGTCGCTCCCCAGCCGCAACCGGCCGCGAAACACATTTGCCCCGGAATACACCGGCTCTTTGCTGAAGCCCGTGGCGCGCTCGACGCCGACCTCCCAGGCCAGCGGCGCGAAATCCACCTCGCGGTATTCCAGGTGAGCGACGGGAGCCGCCGGCAACGGCTCGGGGCCCGCCGGGGTTTGGCCTCTGCTGCCGAGGGCCGAGAGCAGCAGGAAAACGAAGTATTTAACCGCACAGAACGCAAAGAGCGCAGAGAAAGACGACCTGCTGTTTCCTTTGCGTTCTTTGCGTTCTTTGCGGTTACTCATTTTCGCGTTGCTGAGCGGAATTTGGTTTTCTGCCGCACCGCCGGTTTGGACGCTGCGCGCGTGAGGGAGAATAGGTTTTGCATCTCGCTCATTCCGGTCCCATGGTGCCAGGCGGGGACGCAGGTGTCAAGCGGCAAGTTTTGCCGGTTCCTTGACGGTGAAAGGATCACTCGGCATTGGGGGTGGCTTCTTCAAAGCTCCGGCCGAGGCTCAGGGTCCAGGAACTGTGACGCGGAAGAAGCCGCCGGGCGGCCCAGGGTTCTTGCCTTGGCGGAACTGAGCGGTGCCGTCAGCCGCAACCTGGTTGGTCGCAACCGGGGTCCAACTCCGCAGGTCACCGCTCCGGAGCAAGCAGCAGAACGGGCCGGCGGCGCCGGAAACCCAGATAGCGAGACCGGCGGGTGCCGAGTTGCTGATCGTCAAGGACAGCACGCCGTATTCGAAGGCGCCGATGTTGGCGGAGTTTCCGAGGGGCCTGGGGAAGCCGCGCTGGTCCACTGGCGGGGCGGATGCGCTGTCCCCGGCATTGATGGCCGGGCTGCCGGGCAGCAGGGCGCACGTGAGCGTTGGTCCTCCGTTATCCGCCAAGGGTCCCAGTTTGGCATCGGTGTTGTTCCGGCTCGTTCCGGTGGAAAGAGACCAGCTCCCGTCCGAACTGAGGTTATGGCCGCCGTCGGTGGCGGCACTGGCGCTAACGTTTTGCGGCAGGTTGGTGGCCAATAGCGTGTTTACGAATAGCCCTCCGTCGCACTGGATGCCTCCGGTGTTGAAGGCAACGGTGCAGTTGGTCAGATACAGTTGCCCGTTGATGCTGCAGATGCCTCCCCAGCCGTAGCCGGCGGGGCCATTGGGACCGGGAGGGCCTGAAATCGGGTTAATATCTTCAAAGGTCCACACGCCGCCCCAACCACCCGAACCACCGGTTCCCGTGTTGTCGGCAACCGTGCAGTTAACCAGACTCGCCGTGCCGCCGTTAAAAATCGCTCCCCCAAGACCATCGCCGCCTGGTCCACCCGGGCCGCCGGCCGGAGGGATGATGGGCACCAGAATGAATCCCCCTGTGCCCACGCCGCCGGGGCCGCCGCTGGCGGTGTTGTAAGCGAAAAGGCTCGCGCTCACCGCCAATGCTCCTGCACTGAAAATGGCGCCGCCTTGGCCGGCGCCCCCTGCACTGCCCGGAGACCATGCCCACCCGCCCTCGCCACCACTGGCTGAATTCTGCAGGAACGAGCACTGGCTTACCTCGAGGCTGCCGCCGCTGTAAATCGCGCCGCCGCATCCGGCCATCCCGTCCCCGTCCGCCCCTGCTCCGGGAGGGCTGCCCTGGCAGCCCCGGACGGAATTAGCGGAGAAGGTGCAGTTCTCAACGACGACGGCGCCTCCGTCGTTGTAGATCCCGGCTCCATTAGTGCTTTGACCGTCGGCAATCATCACGTGCTTGAGGGTAAAACTGACGTTCGTGCCGACATAGAATACCCGCACAGCTTGGTTACCGCTGATGGTCACGTGATGGCCAGTGGCATCGAGCACCGTGTCGTTGGTGACGGTGATAGTGTCGGCCAGCGTGATGGCGCCCTCGCAGGCGATAACCACTTTGCCGGCCTCGGCCAAGGCGGCCCGGAGGTTCGCCTCGGTGGGGTTCGTCACGACGAGGGCGTCCACCTTGAGCAGGGCGGGGGGGCTGGTCACCGAGCCGAAGGCGTTGGTGGCGGCCACCGAATAACGGCCCGCTTGCGCGGGCTGGACGTTGACCAGGTGCAGCACCGCATCGGTAGCGCCAGGGATTGAATTAGTGCCGTTGAAGAGCCACTGGTAGGCCAGCGGAATGGACCCGCCGAGGACGGCGGAGAAATCAACCCGGGCGCCGATGCCGGCGCGTCGGCCGGCTGGCGGCGTCACGATGAACGGAGGCATATTGATGACCGTCAGGATAGCCGGAGGGGCTCGTCGCGGCCCCGTAGATGTTGGTGACGACGAGCATGTAGTTTCCCGATTGAGACGGGCGCACACTGGGCAGGTCGAGAAGCGAATTGGTGGCGCCGTCGAGAGCATTGGTAGCGTTAAAAAACCACTGGTAAGCCAGAGCGCCTGAAACGCTGGCGGAAAGGTCCACCGCAACACCGGAGGGGACGGTTTGGCTCTGAGGGGCGACTTCAATGACCGGACAAAGCGTGAGGCTGAAGACCACTCCGTCACCGGCAGGGCCGCCGCCCGTGGTCGTCCCATAGAGCGTAGTCCCCGCCACGACTAGGCCCCCAGCCGGGTTCTTGCCGTCGCTGCCGGTGAAGAAGTCCTTGAGCACTGTATAGCCCGACCCGTCCGTGTTCACCATGAAGACCACGCCATTACCCGAGACCCCGCCCGAAAACCAACGACCGCCATATTCCGTCGTCCCGTAGAGCCTGCTGCCGGCCAAGGCCAGGCCCGCGGTCGGATACTGCCCGTCGGAGCCCCCGAAGGACCAGAGCGTCGCGCAGCCGGACCCGTCCGTGTTGACCTTGAAGACCAAACCATTGGCATTGCCGCCGTATTGCGTTGTCCCATAGAGCGTGTTCCCCCCCAGAACCAGGCCCCGGTTTGACCCCCCGCTGCCGAGGCCCTGGAGGACCGTGTAGCCCGACCCATCCGTGTTCATCTTGAAGACCACGCCACTCCCCGAATAATCGGCCCCGGAATACGAACTACCTCCATAATCCGTCATCCCATAGAGCGTGTCCCCCGCCAGGACCAGGTCTGCCTCAGGATACATGCCATCGCTGCCGCTGAAGCTCTTGAGCACCGTGTAGCCGGACCCGTCCGTGCTCATCTTAAAGACCACGCCATAACCCCAAAAAGAACCGCTGGCAGACCATCCAATGCCGCCGAGCTGGGTCGTCCCGTAGAGCGTGCTGCCCGACAGGACCAGGTCCGCACTCGGCCCCATGCCATCGCTGCCGGTGAAGCTCTTGAGCACCGTGCAGCCCGACCCGTCCGTGTTGACGCCGAAGATCTCGCCACAAGACAAATCGACGCCGCCAAACCTCGTTCCATAGAGCGTGCTGCCGGCCAGGACCACGCCCGCTTTCAGATCACCCCCGAATCCCATGACGTTGTTGAGCACGGTGTAGCCCGACCCGTCCGTGTTCACCCTGAACACCACGCCATAGCCCGCGCTGCCGCCCTGAGACGTCGCCCCATAGAGCGTGCTGCCCGACAAGACCAGGCCCCCTGCCGGAAACGCCCCGTCGCTGCCGCTGAAGCTCTTGATCACCTTATAGGTCTGGGCGGAGGCCATCGTGGCCGCCGTCAGGGCCAGGGCCACTCCCAGCCGGAGTATCTGCGGCCAACGGCCAGCCCTCTCCCGCCCCTGCTTGTCGCTTCCCAAAGTGCGGGAGAATTGCCTTTGCGCCTCGCTCATTCTGGTCCCATGGTGCCGGACGGGGAGGCGGGTGTCAAGCGACAAGTTTTGCCGCAAGTTTTGCGGTGAGCATCTCAGGTTTTTCCGAATGGACACGTGTCCTGAGGCATTGAGGATTATTGAAAATTTCGAATTGAGAATTGGTCAACGGTAATTAATACCCGGGATCGATGCTGCCCGGGTTCATTTACCAACAACCAATGCTCAATACGAATGCCGCCTCGGAATTCCGGGTCGCGTAGGCCGGATATTTCACGGGTTTCGCCAGCCGGACGGTGTAGCGCAGGCTTCCAGCCTGCCGTATCGCGGATTTCCAATCCGCCGATGCCGCCAAGCAGGTACAGCCTGCCGACCGGAGGTCGGCGATACAGCAGGTTGGAAACCTGCGCTACGCAGCCTCGGTAGCCCGGTTCCGTTCCTGGGCCGTGAAATATCCGGGGTAGGCCCGCAGCAACTCCATGTCATCCTGCGCCTGCATTTACCTATATACGGAGGAGTCCACAGGATAGAACACAATCCAGATAGCCGCGAAGAGGCGCAAGAGGCGCAAAAACCCTAATCTTTTTGCGCCTTTTGCGCCTCTTCGCGGCTGTCCATTTCGGGGCTGGGTGTCGTCCATCCCACGGACCAGTCAGTATATGGCCGCCCGCGTGAAAACCGGACATCCTTTCCCGGGCCAAGCCGACCCGCTTTCCGCGCGAGCGCAACAAAGACGTTTTGGGTGATTTCTTCCGCCAAACCTGGGTCGCCGACTTGCCTCAGGGCGGTGGCATAGACCAAGCCGACGTGCCGCGCTACCAATGAGCGAAAGGCGGTTTCAGAGCCTTCCGCCACGTAGGCGGTCACGAGCTGAGCATCTTGCGTTGCAGACGACATTCATTTATATACTGCCGCCCGCTGAGCAAACCGGACAGCAATGCTTGTCAAGCCCGGTATCACTGGCGGTTTCTCTTGTGCTTGCGCGGCGCCGTTGGCAAGGTCTGATATCTGAGGCGGACCTGACAAGAGAATCTCGTTGCCTTTGGATGTGACCTGTGCATAATCAATCGTGGTCCTGGGAACAATGAAAATTGCGGCATCAACTACGGGTATGAGAAACATCCTCCAAATCAGTTTAATCGCGTTGGCCTTCGAGGCGTGCCCGAGCGCCCTCGCACAGGTGCCCATCATCACTTCGTTCAGTCAGAACGGGAATCTCGACTGCAGCAACCTCGTGGCGGGTACCACAGCGACGGTGGAATGGGCATCATCGTTGACGGGACCGTGGACGAACGATTGGGCGGGACTGGAGTCAGTGCCGGTGGACTCCAATGGGATGATCCAGGTGCGTGTACCGATGTTCTACCGCGTGCGAGGGGTCGCTGCCCCAACGAACATGGTGTTGATTCCGGCTGGTTCGTTCACCATGGGGGACAATCTCGATGGCGAAGGCGATGCCCTCCCCCTGCACGCGGTTTATGTGAGCGCGTTCTACATGGACACCAACGTGGTGAGTTATGCGCTCTGGGAGCAAGTTTATCAATGGGCGACAAACCACGGCTACAGTTTCGACAATCTGGGTTCAGGCAAGGCGGCCAACCATCCGGTGCAGACAGTGAGTTGGTATGACAGTGTGAAATGGTGCAATGCCAGAAGCGAGATGGAGGGATTGACGCCTGCGTATTACACGAACGCAGCCCGGACGGCGGTGTATAGGGCGGGGACCAACGATCTGGAGAACGGTTGGGTGAACTGGAGCGCGACCGGGTATCGGTTGCCCACGGAGGCGGAGTGGGAGAGGGCGGCGCGGGGCGGGCTGAATGGGAAGCGGTTCCCGTGGGGGAACACGATTGACTGGAGCCATGCGAATTACAAAGGCGCTCCCGCTGCTTATTCCTATGACCTCGCCCCAACAAGCGGCTACGATCCGGCGTTCAACGATGGGGTTCAGCCTTATACAAGTCCTGTGGGATCTCTCCCGCCGAACGGGTATGGGTTGTACGATATGGCGGGCAATGTTTGGGAGTGGTGTTGGGACTGGTTTTCCAACACGTATGGCTCAAGTAGTCCGGTCAGTGATCCACGAGGTGCTGCATCAGGCTTGTACCGCGTGTTCCGTGGCGGTACTTGGCTCGGCGTCGCGTTCGACTCTCGCACGGCGGTCCGCGGTTATTTCGCTGGCGGCGGCCCGATCAAAGGGACCAGTAACGGCCTAGGCTTGCGCTGTGCCCGATCCCTGGGTCAGTAGGGATGAATGGATTTGGCTTTCTGTTAGGCATTTGGTTTAGACGCGCCGCCGGCTATTGGCCCGCGCGGGTGAACACCGCTTTGGCGTACATCCGCTGCATGTCCCGCACATTGATGTGGAAGCGGAGCTTTTCCAGATGCAGCGCCTGGGCCGCGCGGGCGAGGGAGCGTTGCGCCAGGGGGGAGCGGGTCACCAGGCCGAGGTTGTAGAGAAACCGCTCGAGCGTCAGCGTCCGGCCCACCCGCTCGACGCGGAAGACCTGGAAGCCGTGGTGTTCCAGGATTTGCCGGAGGGTCTGTTCGGTGAAGAAGAAGATGTGCCCCGGGCAGTTCTGGATGCTGCGCTCGCGCCGGCCCAGCAGCTTAAAGGACAGCGAATTAAAGCGCGGGGTTTCCACCACCAGCACGCCGCCGGGTCTGACCACGCGCCGCAACTCGCGCAGGCCTTCCGCCGGATCGGGCAGGTGCTCGATGACGTGCAGCATCATCGCGGCGTCGAAGCGGGCCGTCGGCAAGGCCGCGTTCGGCAGCACGCCTTCGATGATTTCCAGCCCAAATTTCGCCCGCGCGTAGTTGGCGGCCGGGCGGTACGGCTCCAATCCCACCACCTGCCACCCGTCGGCGCGGATACGGTCCAGAAACAATCCCAGGAAGCTGCCGATCTCGAGCAACTTGCCGCGTCCGGGCAAAACTGCGTCCAGCACCGCCAGCGCCCGCAGGTTGTCCGGCAACTGGGTCACTTGCTTTTGGTAGTATTGGCGATTGGATTCCGACGCCGGGTCGTACGCCTCGGCCGGCTGCCGCGCCGCGAAATCCTCGCAGTCCACGTGCTGTTGGGGATTGGCATACATCAAGCCACAGCGGCGGCAGCGGACAATTTGGTGCAACTGCGCGCAGCCGGCGGGAAAAACGACCTTGTAGTCGTCTGCCCCGCACAAATTGCATCTGACCTGTCGCATGGCTCACCTGGACTCACCGTCCCTGCTTGGCTTTGTCATACTGTTCACACATGCGAGGACCTCTGCTCAGCCGATCTTCAGGAAAGTCGAGATCTTGTGCGAGAGCGGGGTCCGGCGGAGGCAGGAGAAGGTGCAGAGGTGCCGGCAGGCGCGCGTGGCTGCGCGGATGCGCCGGGCCAATTCGCTGTTCCACATCTGCTTGAGGGAGGTATCTGTGTCGGTGACGAAATTGCCGATCGGCGGGTGAAAAGGGCAGAGTTTGGCCAGGCCGTTGGTGAGCCACAGGTTGTCGGTGCCGATATTGCACTTGGGTTCCGAGGGGGCCATTCTCGAAGACTCTTGTTGGGCGTGGCTGCGTTGGGCTCCCGGTTCTGAGCGCATTGCTGGATCATTTCGCGGAGGCCCTGCTCGGTGACGTGAATGGTGTAGCCGTCGCGCTTCATCTGGCGGATCTCGTTTGCAAGTCGTTTGAGCCGGTTTTCGTCCTTGATGCCGAGGAGTTGCCTGGTCGCCGGCGGCATGTCTGCGTGCGGCTCGAACACCTGTGGCGTGCAGATGACGCCTTCGAGTTTGCCAAAGCGGCGGACGATTTGCGGGAAGCTTTCCAGGTTGATATCGGTGAGCACTGTCTTGATGTTGAGGCTGAGGTGCTTTTTCTGACGCTCGCGTTCGTGGAGCAGCATTTCGATGCAGCGGAGCGTCTGGGCGGTCCCATTTGGGTGAGGGCGGATCGTCTCGTTGATCTTGGGATCGAGCGACTCGATGGAGATGCCGAGATTGAACAGGCCGGCGGCGACAAAGCGGCGAGCCATTTCCTGGCTGATGGCGTAACCGTTGGTGGTGAAGCGGAAGTCGAGTCCCAACCGGGAGGCCTGCTCGATCCATTGGGTGAGGCATCGGCTCGTGGTGGCTTCGCCCCCCATGTAGGAGACGATCGTGCCCCGGCCGCAAAGCTCGTGGATTTGCTCCAGCGCTCGCGGCATCATTTCGTCGGTGAAAATCGAACTGGAAAGCTGCTTGTAGGCTTCTCCTTTGAAAAACCCGTAGGTGCACATGATGCACCTGGCGTTGCACGGGGCGTCGCGCCAAAGGTGGACCACGCGCGGGACCGCGATGAAGCACGGCGTGCGATCCGAAACGAGGGCCCGGACTTCCTTGCCCAGGTAAGGCAGGCCACGGGTTATCTTGCGGAGCAGCGCGAGCATTCTCACGGAAACCGATCAACGACTAACCAGTGAATGAGTCAAGCGGAAACCGTGCCGGTATCCGTCTCCCCTCCGTCTCCGTTTGTTGGCCTCGAGGGCGAGTGGGCCATCTTGAGTCAAGGCTGGGTGTGCTCACCTGGCAGGCGTGCAGCCGCATCGCCCAGCAGCTTCCAGACGCGCAGGGCCTCGGTGACGCCCCAGGCCTGGGCATCGCACCCGCGCGGGGTGTGCGGGGCGTCGCCATCCAGGAGTTCGGGGATCTGGCCGAGACAGCCTTCGGCCATGAGCCGCGCCATGCTGCCGAGATAGGCCCGGGCGGCGGCGACTGCGGGCGGGGAGAAATCCCAGGCCCGGGCCAGGGCCTCGCAGAAGAGCGGGAAGGTCCAGGTCCAGGCCGTGCCGTTGTGATAGGCGGGCTTGCGCCGGGTGTCTTCGTCGCCTTCGTAGCGGCCCCAGTAAGGCTCGGGGGGATTGTTGAGCAGGCGTCCGTCGTTGCCGTAAATGGGCAGCGGCACCGAGACCGGCAAAGGCGCCAGCGAGCGCAAGGCGCCGGGCACCACGAGGTGCCGCCGGGCGGCTTCCACGCAGCGTTTGGCGCGCCCGCTCGCGGCCAACCCCAGGCTGACCATGCACAGGCAGTTGCTCCGCAGGGCGTCGTCCACCACCGCGCCCGCCGCCGGCTGCCCGGGCCGGGCGGCCAGCAGATCGGCGTAATAGCCGCGCGCCTCGCGCCAGAAGAATTTGTCCACCGATTCCAGGGCCTGGGTGGCCAGGGCATCCCAGCTCTGGCGCTCGGCGCGATTGCAGACACGCTCGACCTGGCGCAGCAGGCGAATCCACAGCGCCTGGATTTCCACCGGGTAACCTTCGCGCGGCGTGCAGGCGGGGTAGTTGGTGTCCATCCAGGTGAAGTGCCTCGGGCTCCAGATGAGCGCGGAGCTGCGGTCCATGCGAATGCCGTTGGGCGTGCCTTTGGCGTAATTGAGGGCGATGTCCCATAAGACATCGGCAATGGTGGTGCTCCCCGGGCCGACTTTGGTTTCATAGAAACCGCTTCCAGCCAGGGCGGCAATTTCCTCGCAGACGATGCCGAACCAAAGCGGCGCGTCGGAGGTGTCGCGGTTCGAGGCGTCCTCGCCGAAGATCGTGTTGGGCAGCGTGCCGTCCTTTTCGAACCGGGCGAAGGTCAGGGCCAACTGCGTGACTTCGTCCACCAGACCGGCGGCCAGCAGCCCGCGGGCGCAGATAAACGTATCGCGCCCCCAATCCAGAAACCACGGATAGCCGGCGATGACCGTCTTGCCCTGGCCGCGCCGGACGACGAAGGCGCGGGCGGCCCGAAGGAGTTGCTGGCCGAAGACATCGTCGGCGGGAAACGGCGCCCGGGTCCGGGGGGTCTGGACCCGGAACCTCGAACTCTCGATCTCTTCCCGGTCCGGGTCGACAGCGTCGGCCGTCAGCACCAGGGTGACCTTGGCGCCTTTGGGCAAAGGCAGCTCGAACCAGCCTGGGCTAAGAGCGTCGCCGCTGCCAACCTGCCCCCGGCTTTGCTCGACCGGGTGCGGAATGTTCTCACTCCACTCGGGCTGCGGGTGATAGAAGCCGGCATCGGCAAAGACGCGCAACTGGCGGTCCCGAGCAGGTGTGAAGGCAAAGCCAACCTTGTTGGAGGCAGCTTGGGGCAGCGGCTTGGGCAAGGCCCGCGCAGGCTCTGGCAGCGGGTGGAGATTCGAGGCGAAGTGGTGTTCGGTCGCGCCGTTGCGTTTGGTCTCGCCGTGGAAATTCCGGTCCTCGATATCGACCCGCACCGTCAGGACCACCTCGGCCTGGGCCGGAAGCTGCTTGCCGGTGGCCTGCGCGGCCGTCGGACGGCTAAAATGGAAAACGGTGGTGTTGCGTTCCTCGAGCATATCGGCCGTCATTTGTATCTCTACGGTGCGGCCATCGCCCGCGCTGGCGACAAAGTGCCAGACTGCGGGCGGGCCGGGGGCGAACGACGCCAGGCTCGTGAAATCCAGCGGCGAGATGAAGCCGTCGGCGTTGACCCAGACGCGGATGCGTTTGGCGAAAATGTGGCGGTCCACCGGCAGGTCCGGGTGCAGGTTGGCGCCCAGCGCGCAATCGTATTTGGAATTGACTCGGCCCAGGTCCAGACACAGGCGCGCCATGGCGCCGCGGCCGTTGGTCAGGAGGACGAGATCGGTCGGGCGAAGAGACACCGGCGCGCCGGGCGCCTTTGCGGAAGCCGGGCCGGAAGGGTGGGTGACCGCGTCCAGGTCCGGGATTCCAGGGCCCAAGGCCGAAGTGTCCGGCCACGGGGCCAGGAAACGGATGGCCGCCTCGACGTGCTGCTGGCTCGGGGCATAGCGTTCGAGGAGCAAATGGGCATCGAGGCCCTCCTGGCGGGGTGGGAAACAGGCAATATGGCCGCCGCCAACCGGGATGGACTCGACGTTGCGCGGCGGGCTGCCATCCTGGCAATCCAGCACGGCGCGGAGCGGCACGGCATCCTGGATGAGCAGCCAGTGGGCCGGAGGCACTGGTGTGATGCGCCGGACGTCCTCGAGTTGCCAGGCCACGACGCGGGGATAGACGGTTTCATCCGTCAAGGCATCGGCGGCCCGAGCAGGCCCCGGCTGGCCCGGAATCGAAGAGCCGAGGATGGCGCGCCTGAGTTGGGCGGCCTGCGCCCCGGCGCCGGCAAGATGCGAGATCAGAGCCAGGAACTGCTCCGGCGAGCGCTCCACCGCGGCGGCCAGTGCGCGCCAATCCAGCTCGCCCAGGGCCTCGAGCGGCAGGACCTCGTTGAGCGCCGTCAGCCCCCAGGCTGCCCGGGCGCGCGCGTGGCGATAGTCCTCTCCCCGCAGGCCGCGCGGCACGGGGTCAGGCGCCAGGCAATAGGCCGCGCCAGGACCCAAGGTGAGGACCACCCCGCCGTCAGCGCCGGGTTTCATTGCGGGAACTGCCTGGCCAAGCAAATTGACCCAGCCCGCCAGCCCCAAGGCTGATTTGTCCGGAGCAGGCTGCGCCGCCTGCCCCTCGCCCCTCGCCCCTCGCCCCTCGCCCCTCCCCCTCCAGCAACCGGGGCCACGGCGGCGATGTCCTGCCGCAGGGCCAGCGTGTGGTCGTGTTCGACATCCGTGTTCACCAGCACGAGCACGACATCTTCCCCTTCGGCGGATTGGCGGCGCAGGGCATAGACGGGCGAATCGGCAGGGCTGAGCCGGGCCAGTTTCGCGCCGTCGAAGAAAGCACGGATGCTCGGCCAGGAGCGAGTTAAGGCGCGCCAGTTCGGGCAGCAGATTGTCCGGATTGTCCCAGGCCATGCCCGTGCTGCCGTGGACAAGGACCTTTTCAGTTGCCAGCCATTCCACGCCGCAGGTGAAACCAAAGCCGCCGCTCACACTGGCCAGGGCGCAGAGCCGGTTGCGGAGCAGGGACCAGGCGCGGCCGCGGGCGGCCAGGCGCTCATTATCGTGGGTTTCGCTGTAATGCACCAGCAAGCCGACCCGCTGGCTCTGGCGGAAGCTGTGATCCAGATAGCCGGCCACCTGCAGGCCGGAGTAGTTTTGGAACAGCTCCGAGTAGGCCCACTGCATGCCGCCGTCGGTCAGCAGGGCCTCGGTGGCTTCCCAGGCCCCGCCCAAGCCCTCGAGCAGGAAGAGGGTCTCCGGGTACTCCTGTTGCACGCGCGCGACGATATACTGCCACGCCGCCACCGGCACCTTGTAGCCGGCATCGCAACGAAACCCATCGACCCCGCGCCGGCACCAGGTCAGAAACATCTCCGCCAGCTCATCCCACAGCGCCACATTGACGTGCTTGAGTTCGACCAGGTCCTCCCAGGTGACCCCCCAGGCCCCGGGACTGGCGAAGCGCCCGTCCGGGTGGCGCAAGAACCACTCCGGATGGTTCTCCTGGAGCACCGAACCCCAGCCCGTGTGGTTGATGACAATGTCCAGCAAGACCCGCCCGCCGCGGAGATGCGCGGCGTAAGTCAATTCCCGGAACTGGTCCAGGCCCGTGGTGCGCCGGTCAAAAACGACCAGTGCCGGATCGATGGCCGTCAGGTCCAGGGCGGCATACGGGCTGCCGAACCGGCCAAAGCGCGCGTAGGTCGTGGGGGTGGGATTGACCGGCAGCAAATGCAGTATCCGGCAGCCGAGCGTCCCCATGATGTGCGGCAGAAACGAGATAAGGTCGCGCAGCTTGCCCGAGGGCGGAATCACCGTGTAGCCGGCCTCATCCAGCTCGGCCAGGCGGTTTTCGAGCGTCGCATCGAGCGTGCTCAGGGCCGTCCTGGTCTGCCCGAACATCCGCGGAAAGGCGCAGTAAAGGGTATTGGCGGTCCGGTAGCCATTCGGGATGCACGGCAATGCCCACATCCGGCCCCGGCGGCCAATGCTGCCAGCCGCGGGCATCCACCAGGTAGGCCTTGGCCCTGAAAAAGCCCACCTCCGCCAGCGGCAGTTCCAGCGCCCAGCCGCCCTCCTGCTCTTTCATCGCTATATCGCGCCAGGAAGCCCCTGCCAGCGGCAGGCCCCGCGTGCGCGCCTGGAGAATCTCCCGGCGCAACAGGGCTGCCCGCCCAAGATTGGTGCGCAGGACCGCGCGCCAGCCCGGCTGGGCGCCGCGGCCGTCCCGATCTTTCAAGGCGAAGGCAATGCGGTCGCCGACGAACCGTTGCAGGCGGTCGCCGGGCGCGGGCGTCATGGCTGGAACCAGCGGTTGCATAATCCAATTGCGAAAACTTAGCATCGGCAACTTCTGCCCGGAATGCAACCGATAGTGCAAAAATGAGCAAATGTCCATATCCGGGCCAGGGGACCAGGCTGCAAACTGGTGCGCAAGAATGCTGCCTCAGAGCGTGTCGCTGCATTTCGAGCGTCCCGTTTCCCATCGCCCCGGCCCTCTCCCTCGGCGAGAGGGAGAATCCCGGTCAGTCGGTTGACGAATCCAGCGATTGGGAGCTCGAGAGCCGGCCTGGCGCCCCTTCTGCCTCGGGGAGAGGGCCGGGATGAGGGCAGAACTGGCTGCCCAACAACCTGGTTCCCAAAGACGAATTTGCGCCCGGACCTTCGCCCTTGCTTCCCTTGGCCAGGATATTGCTGCCTGTTTGGCAGCGCGGGTGTCTTCGCCTCGAGGCGGAGGGTCTGAGGCGTTTGCGGGCGGGCCTGGCGACCCCGCAGGATTGCTTTATGTCACTGACGATGGAAAGCCGTTTGGCCCTCGAAGAGGTCTCCGGAGAGCAGGGTCCCCTGTCCGGACCCGACCGAATTGGCGGGTCGGGCAAACCGGGTTCGAGTGAGGAATCGCAGTTGGCGCAGACGATTGAGATGTTTGAGGTCATCACTCAATCGCAGCCGCTGGACTATCAGTCCCTGGAGATTCTCAAGGAGGCCTACTCGAAGCTGGGCCGTGAGAAAGAGGTCATCAGCACCTCCAAACGCATCGCCCAGGCCTATGTTCAGATGGGCCAGTTGTCCTCGGCGATTCTCGAATACGAAACCATCCTCCAGCGCTACCCCGGCGACCCGGACGTGCAGGCCGCCTTGAAGCAGATTGAAAGCCGGGCGAACAACTTCCCGTTCGACTCCCCGGCAGCCGAGCCCGCCGCGCCGCTCAAACCCCCTCCGACCCCGGCCTCGGCGGCCAGGACCACCGGCAAGACCCCGCCCCGCGAAATTGATGATGGCCGCCGCATGCTCCACCGCATTTTCGTCGAGGGCAAAATCATCACTGCCGGCGACTTCGACCTCTGCTGGTCCGCGCCGGACCTGTCCGTTCCACCCGGGGGCGTCATCGAACCCTTCATCCAGGTCTTGTCCGACAAAGGGATTCTGCCGGTGGAAAAATCCCTCAAGGTGCTCTCGGACAAGTCGCGCGCGGCCTATCTGCCGCTGGATCACTACGACGTGGATTTGGACCTGGCGCGGAGCTTCCCGGCGGCGGCCTGCCGGCGGTGGTGCATCCTGCCCTTCGATCGGATGGGCAAGTCGGTGCTGGTCGCAACGGCCAACCCCTTCAACCAGCAGGCCGCCAAGGACCTGGCCGAGGCGACCGGCAACCGGCTGCTCTGGTACTTGGCGCCGCCGGCCGAGCTGGTGAAGAACCTGCGGAAGGCCTTCCGATAAACCGATCGCTATGGCCCAGGTAAAAACATTTGGCGAACGCATCGCCGACGCCCTGATTGAAGACGGCCTGCTGACCGCCAACCAGGTCGAGGAGTTGCTCGCGCAGCAAAAGAAGGAGGGCACTCGCCTGCTCAAGCTCATCCTCGAAAAGGCCTGCGTGAGCGACCAGGACATGGCCGTCTCGATGGGCCGGGTCCTCAACACCCCGCCGGTCAACCTCGCCCGGATCGGCATCCCCAGCGAGATCGCCGACCTGTTGCCCCGCGAACTGTGCCACAACCACAAGGTCGTGCCGGTCTCCCGCCTCGACAACAAGCTCTTCCTGGCCATGGCCGACCCGCTCAACGTGCTGGCCCTGGACGACGTGCGGCGCATCACCCGGCTCGAGGTCGCCCCGCTCATCGCCTCCGAAAAGGCCATCCTCGACAAGCTCAACAACCTCGATGCCGCCCGCAGCGGCAGCATGGAGGACATCATCAAGGAATCCAACAAGACCGCCGAGGCCGAGGCGGACGCCGAGAACGTCGAGATTTCAAAAGAAAAGGTCGAGGAGGTCAACCTCGACCAACTGGCTGCCTCGAGCGAAGAAGCCCCGGTCATCAAGCTCGCCAATATCATTCTGGTCCAGGCCGTCAAAGACCACGCCAGCGACGTGCACATCGAGCCGTTCGAGAAAACCGTCCGCTTGCGCTACCGCATTGATGGCGTGCTCATGGACGCCACCCCGCCGCCCAAGCAGATGCAGCTTGCCCTGGCCTCGCGCTTCAAAATCATGTGCAGCCTGGACATCGCCGAACGCCGCCTGCCCCAGGACGGACGCATGCGCATCCGCGTCGGCGGCAAGGACTACGACCTGCGCGTCTCCATCATGCCCACGGTGCATGGCGAGAAGATCGTGCTCCGCCTGCTCGACAAATCAAACCTCTCCGCCAGCATCGACAAGCTCGGCCTGGACCTCGGCACCTACCAGCAATTCAAAGCCGCCATCGATGCGCCCCACGGCCTCATCCTCCTCACCGGCCCCACCGGCTGCGGCAAGACCACCACCCTCTACTCCGCCCTGAACGAACTCAACAACTCCATCTACAACATCGTCACCGTCGAAGACCCCGTCGAGTTCCAGGTCCCCGGCATCAACCAGATGCCGGTCAAGAAAGAAATCGGCCTGACCTTCGCCAATGCCTTGCGCTCCATCCTGCGCCAGGACCCCGATATCATCATGATCGGCGAAATCCGCGATACCGAAACCGCCGAGATCGCCGTCGAGGCCGCCCTCACCGGCCACCAGGTCCTGAGCACCATGCACTGCAACGACGCCCCCGGCGCCATCGCCCGCCTCGACGAGATGGGCGTCGCTCCCTTCCTCATTTCCTCCTCCGTCATCCTCACCTGCGCCCAGCGCCTCATGCGCCGCATCTGTTCCCACTGCAAAGAACCCGTTGCCTACCCCGCCAAGATGTTCCAGGACCTGGGCATCGACCCGAGCCTCTTCGACGGCGTCACCCTCTACCGCGGGCGCGGCTGCGAACGCTGCAAAGACTCCGGCTACTCCGGCCGCTTTGCCATCATCGAAGCCATGACCGTCACCGACGAAATCCGCAAGCTCATCATCCACCGCGCCAACTCCCGCGAAGTCGGCAAAACCGCCATCGGCCAGGGCATGCGCACCCTCCGCATGGCCGCCCTGGATCGCGCCCGCGAAGGCATCTCGACCCTCGAACAGGTCCTCATCTCGACCGCCGCCCACTGAAATGGGGTCCGTCGATGGCCGTGGCGGAAATCGCGGTCAGCGGTCCCGGGTCCAGGGGAATCACCGGGATCAAAACTAGGACTGGCCCCGGTTGTCTGCCGGGCGTGCCTCGGGTATTCTCCCGGGAGTCATGCCTATTCGTCTCAATCTGCTGGCAGAAGCTCAAGCCGCAGAGGTCGCGCGCCGGCAGGACCCGATAAAGCGCGAGACTGTCGCGGCGGTAGTGCTGGTTTGCCTCCTGCTCATGTGGAGCAGTTCCCTTCAACACAAGGTCATGCTGGCCAAAAGCGACATCAACCGCGCGGAAGCGGGCATCGATGCGCGCACCAACGAGTACCGGCATGTCCTGGACGACCGGAGAAAGATAGCGCAGATAAAGGAAAAGCTGGCCGCGCTGCAACGATTGTCCGCCAACCGGTTCCTGCAGGCGACCTTGCTGAATGCCTTGCAGCATACCACGGTGGACGACGTCCGGTTGTTGCACTTGCGCCTCGAGCAAACCTATTCCGCCGCCGAAGTGCCCAAACCCCGGGCGCCCGAGGATCATTCCGGTCCCGGAACCGTCCCCGGCGTGACGGAGCACATTGTGTTCACACTGGATGGGATGGATTCTTCGGCCAACCCCGGCGATCAAGTCAACAAACTCAGAAATACCGTGGCCGCCAACCCCTATTTTCAGGAGCGGCTCGACAAGACCAACTCCATCATCCTCATGAATTACTCGGCGCCGCAGATGTCACGGGTTACGGGCAAACCGTCCGTGCTATTCACGATCAAGTGCCAGTTCCAGGACAAGAAGCGATGAAATTCAGCAATCTTTCCAAGGAAAAACGCCGACAACTCATCCTGGTGACTTTGGGGACCCTGGGCCTCCTGGCCGCCCTCGGGGGGGGCCTGCTGCGCTCGCAGTACCAAGGCCTCGACCAGACCCGGGCACACCAGGCCGCCCTCGAAGGCAAACTGAACCAGATCCGACATACGACCATCGGGGCGAGCCAGCTCAAGGCCGATTTGGCCCAAGCCGAGGCCGCCCTCGCGGCCGCCGAGACCGACACCGCCTCCGGCGACTTGTACGCCTCGGTGATTGCCACCCTCCGTGGCGTCAAGGCCAACTACCGCGTCAATATCACTCAACTCGGTCACATCAGCGGGGAGACCGACGTGACCTTGCTGCCCAATTTCCCTTACAAACAGGTGACTTTGACCGTCGCGGGTACGGCGCGCTTCCATGAGCTTGGCAAGTTCCTGGCCCACTTCGAGAATCAATTCCCGCATGTTCGCGTGCTAAACCTGGCCATTGACCCGAGTCCAAATCCAACTGCGGAGCAGTGCGAGGCCATTTCGTTCCACATGGACATCGTGACCCTGGTCAGACCCAACGCTTAGTGAACGTGCTCCTCCGCCTTACGAGACTCACCCTCCTTCTTCCCTTGGCCGGGACGGCAGCCGTGGTTTGGGCTTGGGTGCCGGCGGGCCGCGCGGGCGAAACCGCATCCGCCCCGGTTGCGGCCATGGCGCCGGCGTCCAAGGCGGCTTCAAACGCGGCGGCGTCGAGCTCCGATGTCCCTCCGGCAGAAGTGGTCATCCCGAGGTCAGTGTTCGTAGAACCGGCCGAACCACAGGACGGGCGGGACCCGTTTTTCCCGAACTCGACAAGACTCTTCGCATCGCCCTCGAGCGGGGCCAAGCAAGGCGTGACACCGGCCTGGTTCATGGAAGTGCGCCTTAAGGGCATTTCCGGGATACCGGCTCATCGCCTGGCTATCATCAACGGCAAGACACTCGCGGCCGGGGAGGAGACGATGCTGAAGACCGGCGCCCGGTGGCTGCGGATGCGCTGTGTGGAGGTGAAGGCCGAAAGCGCGATCGTCGAGATCGGAACGGAGCGGCGGGAACTTCGCCTTCGGTCTGGAAACTGATTGGCCTGACATTATTCTTGACACTGCTGTTGCCTTGTGGTTAAGTCAGCCAATCACAACGTCCACGTCCAGCGTCCAAATCCGCAAGCGACCGTGAGGATTTGCTGGCTTGGCAGCGGTGTTTTTGGGTGGGCGGTAGGTTATGAAATGGGCAGTGGCAAGCGAGAGTTCGGCTTCGGGCGGGCAGGCGCCAACTGCTTGCCATTCCAGATTACATGCCAACGTTCGGCTGTGGGCCTCCCGTCCATCAAGTCCGCCAGTCCTTTCTTCAGTCCTGAGGCGGGGCATGGAAACATTTCGGGTGTACCGGCGCTGACCATGAAAAAGCGCATTTTGTTCGTCGAGGACAACCCGCTCCTGGTGAGCTTGTACGCGATGATGCTCGAAGGAGAGCAGGAGCATTGGGAGGTGTCAACCGCGCGGGACGGGGAGCAGGCGCTGGCGTTGATGGCGCAGACGCCCTTTGACGTGGTCGTCTCGGATATGGGCCTGCCGGGGATGAGCGGCATCGAGCTGATCGACCAGGTGAAACACCGCTATCCCGGCTGCTGCCGGATTATTCTCTCCGGCCTGAGCGATCAACAGGAGGTGGTGCGCTGCCTCAACGCGACGCACCAGTTTTTGGCCAAGCCGTTCAACGTCAAAGCGCTCAAGGCCACCCTGGCGCGCATTGGCGCGCTCGACGCCTTCCTGGCCGACGAAGCCCTCAAGTCGCTGGTGGGCCAACTCGGCACGCTGCCCAGTTTCCCTTCGCTCTACGTCGAAATCATGAAGGAGCTTGGCGCCGCGGAACCCTCGGTCGAGCGGATTGCCAACATCGTTTCGCACGACCCGAGCATGACGGCCAAGCTGCTGCAGATCGCTAACTCTGCCGCGCTGGGCCTGGCCCGTGAGCTGAGCAGTCCTTTCGAGGCGGTCCAGCACCTTGGCCTGGGCACCGTGCGCTCGCTGGCCCTTGCGGTTCCCATTTTCTCCTGCTTCGAGCAAACCCATCTGCAAGGGTTTTTCTGTCAACTCACTCTGGGGCCACGTCGTGCGGACCGCGGCGATTGCCCGGCGGCTCATGCAGCTTGAAGACGCCGAGCCGGCGGAGGCCGAAGAGGCCTATATCGCCGGGATGTTGCACGACGCCGGCAAGCTGATGCTGGCCAACAGTCTGCCGGGGGACTTTCAGCGAGCGGTGGGCCTTGCCGCGGCCCGTCCCTGCGCGTTGCACGAGGCGGAACTCGAGGTTTTAGGGGCCACCCACGCCGGCGTGGCCGCTTACCTGCTCGGGCTCTGGGGATTGCCGGCAACCATCGTCGAAGCGGTTGCCTTCCACCACATCCCCGCCAGCGGCCACGCCGGCGGTTTCGGCGCACTGACCGCGGTGCATGCGGCCAACGCGCTCGAACATGAGTTCTTCGACGACCCTCCCAGCGCCCGCAAACCGGCCATGGATGCCGTTTATCTCTCAAGGCTCGGTCTCCAGGACCGGCTGGATGTTTGGCGCGCCGCCGCTGGGGAGTCAGCGGGCGACTAGCGGGACTTTCAATTCACGGCCAGCCCGGGCTGGCCTGTCACGGCAGCGGGTCTCTGTCCCCGGAGAGCTTCCTGGGTGGGCGAAGCAGCCCGTGCGGCGGGCCTGAGGATTTGGGGTAGTTCGACCGTAAAGCGCGCGCCCCCCAAAGGCGAATTGTCGCAGAAGATGCACCCGTGATGCTCCACCACGAAGGTGTGAGCGAGCGAAAGGCCCAGGCCGGTGCCCTCTCCCAGGGGTTTGGTAGTGAAGAAGGGCTCGAAAACCTTCGACCGCAGATCCACTGGCACGCCGGGCCCGTTGTCCTCGACCACGATCAGAATCGCTCCCGCCTGCAACCGAGTGGCGAGCCGGAGCCGGCCGGCACGGGCCAGGGGGCTCAACGCCTGCAAAGCGTTGTTGATGAGGATGATGATGATTTGTTGAATTTGGTCCGCCGAGGCGAGCGGGTCCGGCAGTTGCTCATCCAAGTCCAGGAGCAACTCCACGCGGTGCTTCCGGAAGTCGGCACGCCGCAACTCGACCACGTTGCGGACAATCTCGTTAAGTTTGATCGGCTTCTTTTCGGGGCCGCCTTCGCGCGCCAGGTTGAGGAAATTGCGCAGCAGGCGCGCCGCCCGCTGGCACTCGTGGGCCGCCAATTGCGCGTATTCCCGGTCCTGTTTCGGCAACGCGGCATCTCCCAGGAGCACCTCCATGAACCCGAGGCAAACCGTCAGCGGATTGTTCAGTTCATGCACCACCCCGGAGATCATTTGGCCCAGGCCGGAGAGCTTTTCGGCCTGCCGAAGCTGTTGCTCGAGGCGCGAACGCTCCGTGACTTCGCGCAGGTAAAACTGAAAGGCGGTCTCGCCGGCGAAATCGACCGCCGAGCCCACTACTTCCACCTTAACCTCACTCCCGTCCTTCCGGTAAAGCGCCCGGAGGCGCTGTTTGCAGAGCGAATCAAACCAAAACCGGCCCCGCGCCGCTTCGGAAGGCGCGGCCGGGGCCGGCGCGAACCATTGGAGCAATGAGGCGTGGTGAGCCTCCTCGGAGGCCAGGCCCAGCACCCGGGCCGCCGCGGGGTTCAGGCCGACGATCCGCAAGTCATCCTGCGTAGTGATCACGATAGGCTCGGTGGATTGTTCGAATAAAAGGCGATAACGCTCCTCGGTCAGAGTAATCCGGCTTTTCAGCCGGACCGTCTCCCGCTCCTGGCTGCGCAATAGGTAGGCGGCCCGCTTCTCGCGCAGGTAACGGACCTGTTCGAGCACCAGGATGATCATGTTCACGGCGATGAACATTTGCAGCACGCTGGCCAGAAAAAAGCCCGTGCTCATAAAATCCGAGAGCTGCTCCATGAACGGGTAGGCAGCCACGAACAGGCCCCACAAAGTGAATCCGCAGCAGAGCAGGCCCGCCCCCAGGTATTTCCGGCGGCGGCGATATTGCAGGAAACCCCAAACGGTCACCAGGCTGGAACAGCCAATCAGAACGAAGATCGGTAATTGGAGGCTGAGACGGTCCAGCCGGCCCAGCCAGGCCCACGCCGGCCAGGGATAGCTGGCCACGAAGCTCCAGAGGAACAGAAAACAGAGAAAGAGGCTCAGCGAGACCTGCCTGACTTTGTTGCCCAGGAAACGAAGCCCGCCCCAGAGCATGAAAACCGCCGCGGTGCTGATGCACCATTGCTTGAACATGATTGCCCACCACGCCTCCCCTTTGAAGCCCCCGTTCAACCAGTACCGGCTGTAGGAAATAGTCAGATACAGGGCGTAAAACAGCCAAGCCACTGTCCAGATCGAGAAATACCTTCGCCGGGTGTAGCAGTTGAGATAAGAAAACACCCCGACCAGCAGCCAAACGCTCAACAACGAGATAAACAACCCCGCGCGGAGCTGCCCCTGAGCATCAAAACCAAAGCTCCAAGTAAAACCTGCCAGCCCCAATTGCATTCTTACGACCTTTCTTCATGCGTCTTTCGCCGCAACGCGCCAGCGCCTATCTCAGGAACAAGATCTTCCGCTGGTTTCCGTATTCGAGCGTCACACTAGTGCGCTCGATGTCCACCACGACAACTCCGGCCACCTGGTCATGGAGGTGGACCAGTTTGCCGTTAACGATCGCCGAAGGGTAGTTGGGAGAAAAGAATATGCCTTGCAGTTTCAGATTGGCAAAGGCCAGCTCCGCCGGCGAGGGTTTGGGGGGCGGGGGCGTGACCGGCGCCGAGGTCACCGGGTTCGTGGGCGCGGCAGGGGCAGTTGGCCCAGTGAGAGTTGGGCTGGCGGCGGCTTTCTTCGGCTCTTCCAGCGCACTTTCAGGGGGCTTGTTGGTGAGAGCCTGGCGAGTGGCGGCAGGCGGCGCAGCCACGGCCCGGGCCGGCGCGCCGGCAGGGGTCCTGGTTTGCTCTGCGGCTGCCGACGGCGCAGACGCAAGCCGAGATGGCTTGCTGGTCGGGGCCTTTTCCGTGGCCAGAGACCGTCCCGGGGCAGGCATGGAGGCATTCGGCGCCGTCCTGGCCCTGATAGGCTGTGGTTGGCCGGTCCAGAGGCCGCCGGCCAGCCAGTCCACCACCAGCAGCAGCAGGGCTGCCGCTGCGCCCGCGTAGAGCCAACGCCGCCGCCGGAAGGGACCCGCCTTTTCGGGCGGCGGCAGATAAGGTTCCGGCGCTGGCAGGGGCGCGGCAGCTTCGGCCGGCGGCACGGAGGCCGCCATTTCACAGGCCTTGGCCTCCACAGGCTGCTCGTCCCGCAGATACGGTTCCACTGCCGGCACGGGCGCGGCAGGTTCCGGTACCGGTCCCGCCTCGAGCAACTCCGGAACCGGGGCGGACGCGCCCGGCTGCGCTTCGGAGACGGGCCCCCCGGCGGCGGGGCCGGCACAGGCTCGGGCGCGGTAGGGGCGGGCTTTGCGGGGACGTTTTCCGGGAGTCTGACTCTGAGCTCAGCATTGGTGAAATCACGGCTGGCCACGGCGGCACGCCAGACTTCCAAGCGGTCCAGGCAGCCGATTCCTGCCAGGTAGGCCTTGTTGACTTCCGGGACGACCAGACCTTCGGTGTCGGAGCTCACCTCGCACTCGAGGGCGTTGGCGACGTGAACGGCCGTCAGCGGTGAGAACTCGTTGCCGGTAGTGCGGGAGGGGTTGTGATGCAAGGCCACCGCCTCGAGCAACTCCGGCGGCATCCCCCAAAGGGCAAACAGATAAGCGCCAATCTCCCCATGACTCGCCCCGAAGACTTCCCGCTCGATTTCCCAAAGGGGGACTTGCAGTTTGCGAGCGAGGGAATGGGCGCCGCTGTAGTGCTCGTCGAAGTTGGCGGCCAGCACCACTTTGCCCAAATCGTGCAGCAATCCGGCGGTGAAGGCCGACGCCGCCAGGCCGCGGTCCCTCGTAGCCAGCACCGCCAACTGCTTGGCCGTCTGGGCGACGTCCATGCTGTGGCGCCAGAGTCGCTCGGTTGAGAGATATGCCGGCCGGAGCCGCTCATATTGGCTCAGGAGCTTGACCGCCATAACCACGGACTTGACCGCCTCGAAGCCGAGGATGCCGACCGCCTCAGCAGGCTCGGTAACGCGGCGCGACAGGCCGAAATAGGCGGAATTGATTACCTGGAGCAGCTTGGTCATCATCGCCATGTCTTTCCCGATGAGTTCACCCACCTCCTCGGTGGTGGCATCCGGCGACTTGAGCAGATTGACAATCTCAAAGTAAAGCGAGGGAACGGTTGGGAAGGCGCGGATGCGCCCCGCCAATTCGCGAATTTTGCCGCTGGGGATCCAGGCGTTGGCCGCCTCCGCCTGTTCCAGGGCGCTTTTGAGCATCGATTTGTTGAGCGGTTTGGCCAGAAACTGGTGCGCCCCCAGCACTCTTTTCATCACCTGATTCCGCTCGCTCTCGGGCGCCAGAATGAAACGGATGGTCTTGGGATGCTTCTTGCGGACCTGCTGGAGCAGTGCTGCCCCATCCAACTCGGGCAAGTCCAGATCGGCGACCAGCACGTGGCAAGGTTGCTGCTTCATCTCAGCCAGCGCCGCGGTCCCACTGGCCACCACCGTCACCACCCATTGCTTGCCCAAGGCGTCGCGAAATTCCTCCCCTGCTTGGGGATCGGCAACCGCCAGCAAGATGCGTTTCTCAACCATAACATTTTATTTCACCTGATGTTCTCTGCCGTCGCCGAGCCCAGGCCGCATCGGGACCCTCTCGTGTCCCGTTTACGCCTGAATGTCCGCGCAAATCCATCGGATTCGAGGCCGTGCGCCCATTTGGCTAAAGGGCCTTAGCTAAAGCGTATGGGCCCATCCCATCGCGCTTTTGTCGCCAAACGCATATCGGCAGATTATGCTCCTGACTTAAGCGGGCAAAGGGGTCGGTCCCGGAAAGCTGAATCGGGCCTTTTTTCTTCTGGCCCGCAATCTGGCATCGCGTATGATTGTCGCGCGTGAAAAGCCGCGAAAGTCTCCGTCGCAGAGCAGTTCTCCGTTTGGCCGGAGTGCCCAGGGCGTGCCGGCCGCTGCGTGCCGGCCCCCGCGCCGGGACCTTGGGCAGCGCGGGACCTTATTTATACCCGCCGCCCGCATGAACAGGCTTGTTTATGTCGTTGACGACCAGCCTGAGGTGCTGGAGTTGATTCTGTTGCTGTTGGAGAACATTGATTCGGCCTGGCGCGTGGAGGGCTTTACCAGTGCCGCCGCCGCGCTGGCGGCGGTGAAAACCCAGCCGCCGGACCTGGTGTTATCCGACCACCACATGCCCGAGATGCAGGGCAGCAAGCTCCTGGAAGAGGTGCGCGCTGCCGCTCCCAACGCGGTGCGCATCATCATGTCCGGTTACGTGGACATCAACGCGCTGAGCGCGGTCATTTCGGCGCACCAGTACATCTCCAAGCCCTTCGATATGCTTCAAATCAAGGACCTGATTCAACGCACCTTTGCCGCCCGGGGGCGGATGGAGCATCAGGGCCTGCAGAAAATGGTCACCGCGTTGCGCTCCCTGCCTTCGTTGCCGCACATCTATTACGCTCTGCTCAAAGAACTGGGCGACGAGCGCCGCTCCGTTGATGTTATCGCCCAACTTGTGGCCCAAGACGCCGGCCTGTCGAGCAAGCTCCTCCAGGTGGCCAACTCGCCGCTCTTCGGGCGTGGTTCCCTGGTCAGCAGTCCCTTCGAAGCCGTCATGTGCCTGGGCACCGAGATGATCAAGGCCATCGTGCTCTCCCAGGAGCCCTTCCACCACTACGGGGAAATCCAATGCCCGGAAATCGATGTGCCCCGTCTCTGGAACCACTGCTGGCAAGTCGCCCATCTGGTCCAGCGCATCTGCCTCGAACGAGAACTGCTGCAGGCCAAAGCCGACGAGGCCTTTCTGGCCGGGATTCTCCATGAGATCGGCAAGCTCATCCTCATCGATAACTTTCCACAGGAATTTCAGGCCGCCTGTCAGGCCGCCCGCGAGGCCAGCGCGCCGCTGACCCCCTTGCTGCTCCGCGCCTTCCACGCTACCCCCGCCCAGCTCGCCGCCTATCTCTTGGAATTGTGGGGCTTGCCCAGTGCCGTCGTCCAGGCCGTCTCCTGGCAGGAACACCCCGAGGACGACCCGAGCGGCGAATTCTCCCTCGTGACGGCTCTCTACATCGCCGACCAGGTCGCCACTCGCAATTCTCCCCCGGATGGGTTTGCCATTCCCGATTGGAATGCCAAGTGGCTCCGGGCGCTCGGCTGCGAACCTGATTTCGCAGTGTGGCAACGATTCGGCTCCGGGGTCTAACGCACTTCCGCTGACTTCGCTCTTCGCCCTTCACTCGTCCCCTGCCACACAGAAAAGATTGCGCTCGCCCCGGAGCAGGAGGCGGTTCGACACCGGGACCGGCGAGGCAATAACGCGCTCATCAGCCAGCAGAACCCCGCGCGCCGGAACGCCCCCATAAAGTCTAAATATCTCATCCGCGTCATTCAGCACAATAATCCGGTAAAAAACAAGCAATCCTCAGAGCCCAGTCTCCGGACGGAGCAAGGGCGTAGTGCCTGGAGTTGGCTATGGCCCCTCCCAGTAATTGAATTGACCATTTCCGTGTGTTTCGGTGAAATTGCTGTGGTCTTGAATAATTTGGCGGTCGGCTCCGACTTGGGAGTGGAAGCATGACGGGTTATGATCGCTGTGCAAAGGCTCCAGTTTGAAGAAAGCGACCGTGTGTTGATCCGCCGGTTTGCCCGGCAACACGACGGCGAAGCGTTTTCTGCCCTGATGGGCCGGTATGCGGACATGGTCTGCACGACCTGCCGGCGGATTCTGGGGGATGAGACGCAGGCAGCCGATGCGGTGCAGGAGACATTCTTCCAGTTGGCCAAGGATGCCGACCGGATTACCGGCTCGTTGGGGAGCTGGCTGCACAAGGTGGCGACTCGCCGGGCGGTGGACGTCATCCGGCAGAACGCCTCCCGGCGACGGCGGGAGGAGAGTTATGCCTCGGATGCCGTGTGCCGGGCGAGCACCTGGTCGGAGGTGGAACCGGCGGTGGATGAGGCACTGGAGGAGCTGCCCGAGAACCTGCGTGAAGTGCTGTTGCTGCATTTTCTGCAAGGGCGGACCACGACTCAAATCGCTGCGGCCCAAGGCATCTCGCAGCCGACCATTTCCCGCCGGATGAACGAGGCCCTGGAGTTGCTGCGCCAGATTCTGCGGGAGCGAGGGGTCCAGGCCGGGTTGGTGCCTTTGCAAACGGTCCTGCTGCACAGCAACTACATCGCGCCCGAGGCCCTGCGCTACGGTCTGGGCAAGATCGCGCTGGCCAAGGCGACTTTGACCGGCACAGCCTGGACGGCCTCGGCTTCCGCCCCAGCGGGGGCAGGGGGAGTCAAGCTCGCTTTGGCTGGCGCCGCGCTGGTTTTAGCGGCGGGGACAACCTGGGTGGCGCACAAGGACTTTAGCCACAGCCCAGTCCCAATTGCTGCACAAACGACGGTGGCGCAATCAGCGCCGCAGAGTGCCGGCTCAGGCGCCCCTCAATCCAGCTTCGAGAGCGTGCCGGGCGAAAGTTCCTCAGCCCCGGAGCCTAACCCACCCTGGTTGCAACCGGGCGCGGTGGACACATTTTCGCTCCCGGCGCCGCGCGGCCCTGTTTTTCCGGGCCGACAGACGTTTGCCGGGTGGGCGCCGCAGGTCGTTTTGCCTTTCACCGCTTATACCAACATTCAGAGCGCGCACACTCGAAAGGCCGGGAATACTAATGCTGAGGAGGCGCAATTGGGGCCGCTTGCAGCAAACGCGCCTCCTGCTCGCGCGGCAGCCCTGGCTCCGTTGCCCACCCTCGCGACCAATCGCTTGCCGGCGAGTCCCGTCCCGGAAGCCCAAGCGGCTCGTATGGCGGGGCTCCTGGACCCGGTGGTTCCGAGGCGGGAGCCCATCCCCCGTGAACCTCGTTTGACACCGGAACCACGGTGGCTTTACGGTGCAAGCGGCGGAGCCGAGGTGTACGCCGAACCCGGCGCCTACCGGCCGCCGACTGCCATGCAAGGGATGAGGCCCGAGGCAAGAGCCTTCAACGGTGCAGCAACCTGGTGGCCGGCCCCTGCCAGAACCTTTGCTCCGTCCTCCGTCCCGAATCGCTCTCCGGCGCAAACCCAGACGAAATAAGCAACCCGGCCGGGAAGCTCTCCATGTGGGGCTGGTGAGATCCCCCGTCGCTTTGCCTCGGCGAAAATGCTCAGCGCCCTGAATAATTGAGGTTCCGGCTCCGACTATGCAGTGAAAGAAAGAGTTCAAATGAAATCCCACATGAAGAGTGGAACGTCAGCGTGCCGCCCGCCGGGAACCAGGGACCTGGACCTGGCGCCGGCAGCAAACCGGGCGGAGGATGGTATTGGGGCTGGCGCCTTTACGCTGATTGAATTGCTGGTGGTGACGGGCATTATCTCCATCCTGGCCAGTATGTTGCTTCCCAGCCTGGTCCGGGGCAAGCAACACGCCCGGGAGACTCAGTGTCTCAATAACCTGCATCAAATCGGCCTGGGGACCAAGATGCTTTGGGATGATCGGGGTGGGAAGATGAGCTACGTCTCGGGCGGGCGGGACCCTCTGCCGGGGTGCCTGGCGACCAATTACGGCTGGGCCCGGGACCGGAATCTATTTCCTTATCTGGGCACCTCGGAGGTGTTTCATTGTCCGATGGACAAAGGGAAGATCAGCGTGGATTGCCATACCCACCCTCAGACCACGTTGCTGCCCTCCTGCTGGCAGACCCGCGGGTTCAGTTACGAGATGAACTTGGGTACGCCCAACGGGATACCGATCCCTTCCACGCGCAAGCCCGTTGCGGGCAGTATCGAGGGCCAGCAGGAAACATGGGTGCCCGACCCAGCACGGTTCATTCTCTTCTACGAGCCGCCGGCCGTTCCGCAGGTCTGCCATCCGCCGCCGCCGTTCTTTCGCCCACTCTTTCCCCCAACCTGGTACCAATGGCACCGCAACCGCGGCGCGACCATCTTCCAGGACCCGCGCCTGGCCCCCGGCCTCTTCTATTCGCCGGTGCTCTTTGTCAACGGACATGGGAAGACTCTGGACTTTACGCGGGCGCTCTGCGCCGATCCTTACTATCCATTTGAGGAAACACGGAACTGGATGTGGTACAAACCACAAGCCCCGGCGGTGGCCGCCATTAACCTTCGGTGAGAGCTATGGTTGAAGAATCGGTCGTCATTCGCGAGGAACATTTGCAGAAGCTCGCGCCCTTCTGCCAGGCGTTGGGCGAGGCCCTGAGCCGCTCCGGCCTCGCCCCGGACCAGGCGCTCGGGCTTTGGCGCGCGGCCTCGACGGCCCAATGCACGCAGTGCGGCATCCCCATCTCGGGCGAAGAACTTTTCGCGCTCTCTCAACCGGCTGACGACAATCCCAGCCCGAAAGTCCGGCGCCTCAGACTCGGCGACTGCGCGCACCCGGGATGTGAATCCTACTTCTACCGTCTCACCTTCCGCGCCCATCCCCCGCTGGATTGGCCCGCGCTGCTTGCCAGGGCCGAGGCCATCCAGGCGGAGTTGGAGCGGCCGATCTCGGCGAAGACCAGGACGGCGGATTTCGCCAAGGGTCTCTTGCGGGCCGGTTTGACCCGCCGTGCCGCTATCGCCCTGCTCGTGTTGCTCCTTCTGCTGCTCATCCGGCAATGGTACACCGGCGGCCGCATCCCCCTGCTTCGAGAGCCGGAGCATTTCCGAGTCGCCCCGGCACCCGAGGAGCCCCATCCCGCAGACGCGCCCGGGTCGACTAGCTAGCCCGGATATTTCTTGGGTTTCGCCAAGTGGAGGGCGTAGCGCAGGCTTCCAGCCTGCTGTATCGCGGATTTCCAATCCGCAGATGCTCCCAAGCGGGTACAGCCTGCCGACTGGAAGTCGGCGATACAGCAGGTTGGAAACCTGCGCTACGTAAACTCTGGAGTTCGGGTACCGCTCTTCAGCTATGAAACATCCGGGCTGGAGCCTGTCCGAACCCCGGGCGCGTCACGTCAGTACCGCCGCGTCGCAAGAACGCGCTGGCGGTCGCGGTGCCGACGAGACGCGCCCCGCACCCCCCCCAGTTCCAGGGCCAATTCATGAAAGGGGCGGGGACGGCTCGTCAATACCTGTCAAGCCAGCGTGAGGCAGGTGGGGGCATATCGGTTTGTGCATGAGATTCAAGAGATTTCGGTTTTCAGAATGCGCGTCGTGACCGGCTCAAACGCTCAAACTGGCGACGCCTCCAGCCACTGGGAGCAAAGGTTTTCCCAGGTGGTGGGTCGGGAGAGCTGCCGTTCCTTGCGCGCCAGTTTGAGGATCTTCTTCCACAGACTCCGGAACTCGGATTCGATCCGCTCTCGGCCCGCAAAGAGCGCCTCCACCAAGGCTTGGCCCTGTTGCTGCAACAACTTGGCCACTTTGGAAAAGCTGATCTCGCGCTCATGGAGTTCCAGGCACGTGGCATTGGCGTGCTGGTACCAAACAAAGGCCAACAGCGCGGCCAACAACCGGGCCCACACTTCACACTGAACGCGGCAGTCGTTTTGGCTGGGCAGGACATCCAGGCGCAGGACACTCTTCCATTGCTTAAAAACCAATTCCACCTGCCAACGCACGCGATACAAGAAACCGACCGCAGCGGTGGGCACCAATTCCGCCGGCGCATTGGTCAGCAGGATGAGCCAGCCGGCCAGTTCCAGCGCGGTCGCGGTGGGCTGGCGGCCGTGGGTGCGGCACTTTTCCCGCAATTGCGCCCGCCGCCGGTTGGCCGACTCCTCCTTGAGCCGATAAGCCATCAAGCGCACCGGACCCAGGCGGCTCTCCTCGGTTTGGCCCAGTGCCACGGCGGTCCACTCCACACAGCTCTGGGTGCTGGCCTTGAGGTGGGCCGCCACATTGATTTGAGCGCCGGGTTGGTGGGCCGCATCGAGTTCCCATACGCTGACACTATGGTGCCAGGGCAGCAGAAAGTAACCGCCCCGCGCCTGCATCGAGCGCAGGGCTTGGGCCTTATAAAAGCCCTTGTCGAAAATGCCCAACTCGTTCCGGCCGACCTGCTGACACGCCTGGTCCGCCAAGCCCTGATCGGAACAGTTTGCCGGCAGCACCGCCAAGGGGTGCAACTGGCCGGCCCCATAATCATAGCTCAGCAGCACTTTAATACCCGCTTCCCCGCCGCCGCCGCCGCACCCGGGAAAGATCTCGGCCAGGGCGTCCGAACAGGGGCAGTGGGTACTGTCGAAGAGCCGAACGGCCCCGAAGCGTTGCTGGAGCAATTGGGTCATGGCCGAGTCGGTTTTCCAATTTAAGGAAGCGGCTAAGCTTTCCTGGAAGGTGGCCTTAAAGAACTCCACGGCTGCGGGATTATAGCGTTGGTCCACCGCTTGGCGAGTGACCGGCTCGCTGAAGGTGCTGGCTTGGGCACTGAGGGTCAGGTGCAAGGCGCTGGCTTGGCCCAAGACCGAGAAGACAAACTCGAAGGGGGAGATTTTACCTTTGCGTTTGCACCAGCCGTGTTCTTTGGCCAGTTGCGCCGCCCGCTCGGGGCGGATGAGTTGATTCAATCGGTGGAGGAGAGTTTTTAACATAGCTAGCGAAGATACTAGCATAGAGGCCGCGCAGTTGGTGAGTCGTAAGCTACTGTGCGGCAGCAACTTACTGCTAAGGTATTGACATCGTAGAATGGCCCTACAAGCGACGATAACGGGTGAGGGCCGGGTCGAACCCTCGGGCGACGTTTGAACGCTTCTAATAGCACGCCAGCGCGTACAAAGGCCTGTTTATTGGAGTTGGCCGCTAGGGGGTCAAAAAAAATTTCAAAGCCCCCGGAAAAATTTCTTCCAAAATAATCCGGGCACCGGTGAGGACTTGGCACGCTGGCGCTTAGCTTGACACGAATTGACGAAGCCGTCCCCGCCCCTGATTTTGCGGCTTCATGAATCGGCCCTGCCCCAATTCCTTTTTCGCTGGTTTTTTCGCAGTTTCTGCATGAGAGTTCCGTTGACTGGTGATGAATTCACACAAAAATGCGGCAGGATTGGTGGTTATGCTGGCGGCCTTGGCGCTGTGGCCCGCCGGGGCGCAGTACCGTGGAGGCGGACGTTTCTCCCGGAGCTACGAAATCCGCGATCCCGAAAAACTCAAGGAGCAAGAGCTGATGGAGAAGGCCCTGAATCCGGAATTCCGGGAGGATGTCTTCACCTTCGCGCGGCTGAAGTTTCCTCAGGTTGAACGCGATTACCGATTTGGCGGCGGCCGGCGATGGGATGACGACACGCCCGAGGCGGATTTGAATCTCACCTTCCGACTTTATCAAGTGACCAGCCTGAAGGTCCGACCGGGCCTGAATTTCATTGATATCACGACGAAGGACTTGGCGAATTATCCGTTCGTCTATCTCGCCTCGGCGGGCATGGCCCTTTTCACGGACGAAGAAGTCGCGGCCTTGCGGCACTATCTCTTGAGCGGAGGCTTTATCATGGCGGACGACTTTTGGGGCGACGACCAGTGGGCGCATTTTCGCCAACAGCTCAAGCGGGTGTTTCCAGAGTTCGAGCCGGTGGAATTGACGCTGGATCATCGCATTTTTCACACCGTGTTTGACTTCAAGAAACAGCCGCAAATCCCGAGTGTGGGGGCTTACTTGCGCACCCGCCAATCCTACGACCCAGGCTGGCCCTACCATCAGAGGAACCAGGACCCGCACTATTACGCGCTCTACGACGATAAACAGCGGATGATAGCTCTCATCTGCCACAACAACCATTACGGCGATGGTTGGGAACACGAGGGCGACGATGAATCCTACTTCGACAGATTCTCCGAGCCGATGGCCTACCCGATGTTGATCAACATCCTCGTTTACACGATGGCCCACTAACGACGGAAAAGATCCGCTGGACTATTGGCGCGTAACCCGCTATTGGGTCAGGTGTCTTTTGGAAGAGACCCGTGTGAGCCAACATAAATGTGAACTGAAGCTTGAACAAAAATCTATGAAACATAACTCCCGTGTCAGTCGTCGTCGTTTTCTCCAGCGCACGGCGGCCATCGCCGGTGCGGCGGCTGGGGCGCAATTCATCGGGATGCCCACCCTGCTGGGGGCCGATTCGCCCAATGCCAAGCTGGGCGTGGCGGTCATCGGCGCCGGCGGCATGGGCGGTTACAGTTTCGGCTGCGCGCTCAACGAGCGGTTGGTGGCCATTTGTGACGTGGACGACAAGACGATGGCCGACCGCCTCAAGGAATTCGGGGAGAAGTTCAAGGACCAGCCGGCGCCCAAGGCGTTTTACGACTATCGCAAGATGCTCGAGGAATGCCAGAAGGACATTGACGTGGTGCTGATCGCCACCCCGGACCATAACCACGCCCCGGCGGCGATCCGGTCTATTCATCTGGGCAAGGCCACCTTCTCGCAGAAGCCCTTGGCCCACGACATCTACGAGTGCTACGCCCTCGCCAAGGCGGCGCGGCAAAAGAAGGTGCCGACGCAGATGGGCAACCAGGGCCATTGCAGCGATACGATTCGCAAGGCCTGCGAGTACATCTGGGCCGGCGCCATCGGCAACGTGACCGAGACCCACTCGCTGCTGGGACGCAACTTCGGCGGCAGCGGCGGCCGGCCCCCGAGCAAGCCGGTCCCTGCCGGATTGCACTGGGATGAATGGCTCGGGCCCGCTCCGTTCCGCGAATTTCATGACAACCTCCATCCCTTCAACTGGCGGAATTGGCGCCAGTTCGGGACCGGCACGATCGGCGACATGGCCTGCCATAACCTGGACGCCCTCTTTTGGGCCCTCAAGATTGGCGAAGCCAAGCACTTCACCATCGAATGCCTCCATACCACGGGCGGCAGCGAGGAAATGTATCCCCAGAGCAACATCGTGCGATACGAAGTCCCCGCCCGCGGCGATATGGGACCGGTCAAAGTCCACGTGTACGACAACGCCGAGCTGCGGCCCGACATTATGAAGGACGCCGAGAAGAAGTATGAGACCAAGTTCGGCGAAGACACGCTGTTCGTCGGGGACAAGGGCCTTTTCCGCACCGGCGGCACCTGCGAGTCGCTCGGGTTTCTCCCGGAGGATCGGCGCACGGAGATCCCCGTGCCCAAGCAGGTTCTGCCCCGCGCCCATGGCGGCCCCATCGAAGACCTCTTCTACGCCTGCAAGCACGGAACCGTCCCCTGCTCGAATTTCCCGGGCGCCGCCGCCCCGCTCACCGCTTTTGCGCTCGCCGGCCACCTCGCCCAGTTTGCCGGCGTGGGCAGGAAACTCGAATGGGATGTCGAGCAGATGAAATGCACCAACATGCCGGAAATCAACCGCTATCTCCGCCGCAAATACCGGCCGGGTTGGGAGGTGTAACCTCCCAGCCGAAGGCACAGCCCACCCGACACGATGGCCGCCGCCATGAGCTTGGCCAGACGCCGCAAAGGGGTTTCAGTTTCGGCTCGAGGGATTCGGGCTGCGGTCCTCTTTTTGGCCGCGCCGGCACTGCTCGTACCCGCCGTCTCCAGCCGCGCTCAGGACCGGCTCAAGACCCTGCCGGGCTATGAGCGATTCCAACTGATGAGCAAGGAAATCCCGAACTCGGTCAGGATGGGGGCGCTCTCGGTTACGTGGGCGGCTGACGGCGGCGCGTTCGAGTATCAACAAGAGGGCAAGCGCTACCGGTACGATATTGCGACACGGTGGGCCACGGAAGTCCCGGCCTCCTCGGCCACCAACGCCTCCACCCAGAACCGGCAGGGGCGCCGGGAACGCGGCTCCCGCTCGGAACGGCCTGAACGCGGACGCCAGTTCACGACCGCCTTTTCTTCCGATGGCAAATGGAAGGCGTTTTACCGGGAGCGCAATCTCTGGCTCTGTGCCACAAACAGCACCAATGCCATCGCCCTCACCACCGATGGCAGCGAAAAGACCCGGGTCAAGTACGGGACTGCCAATTGGGTCTATGGCGAAGAACTCTACCAAAACACGGCGATGTGGTGGTCCACCAACAGCCGGAAGCTGGCCTTCTACCGCTTTGACGAGAACCAGGTGCGCGACTATTACCAGACTCTGGACGAGACCCGGTTCCAAAACCGCCTGGACGTCGAGCCCTACATGAAGGTGGGGACAACCAACCCCGCCGTGGACCTGCTGGTCTATGACCTCGAGGCCCGGAAAACCACGCGCCTGGATGTGCGCGACGGCCAGCCGTTCGACAACACCGTCACCGGCCACTACATCTATGGCGTCGCCTGGTCCCCCGATGACAAGGAACTCCTGTTCCATCGCACCAATCGCCGTCAGAATGTCATGGAGTTTTGCGCTGCCGACCCGGAGACGGGCAAGTGCCGGGTGATTGTCCGGGAAGAATGGCCGGCAAGCTGGACGGAGAATGCTCCGGCCATCCACTGGCTCAAGGATGGCAGACGTTTTCTCTGGGCCTCCGAGCGCACCGGTTGGAGGAACTTTTACCTGTATGACCTGGGCGGGACGTTGCTGGCAACCGTGACGGCGCATCGCTTCGAGGTGGCGGACATCGTGCGTGTCAATGAGCCGGCCGGGCTTCTCTATTACATGGCGCACAGCGGGGACAACCCGATGAAGCTGCAACTCCACCGCGTCAGCCTCGATGGCCACGGCGACCAGCGGTTGACCGACCCCGCTTTCCACCATGAGGTTGACCTGGCCCCCGATGAAAAACACTTCATCGATGTCGCCCAAACCCATGACACGCCGCCGGTGACCCTCCTCAGAGATGCCGAGGGCAAGCGGGTGGCTCAAGTGGCCGGAAGCGACATGAGCCGGTTCCGGAAACTGGGCCTCAAGCCCGTTGAACTGCTCAAGTTCAAGGCTGCCGACGGCGAAACCGACCTTTACGGTATGCTCCACTTCCCTTCGGATTTCCGCCCGCGCCGGAAGTATCCGCTGCTGGTCAGCGTTTATGCGGGGCCCGCCACCACCGGCGCCCGGGAGACCTTCACGCTGCCCAATTCACTGACCGAGTTCGGTTTCCTGGTGGCCACCTTCGATTCCCGGAGCGCCAGCGGGCGCGGCAAGCGGTTTCTGGATTCCATCTACATGAAACTGGGCATCGTGGAGGTGGACGACCAGGCGGCGGGAGTGCGGTCCCTCTGGGACCGGCGCTACCTGGACAAGGAGCGCGTCGGCATGTTCGGGACCTCCTACGGCGCCACCGTTTCGGCCACCAGCCTGTTGCGCCATCCCGAGGTCTTCCACGCGGCCTGCGCCAACTCGGCCGTCACCGATTATCGCAACTACGACACCATCTACGCCGAGCGCTACCTATGGATTCCCCAGGAAAACCAGCCCGGCTTCGACGCGGCCAGCGTGATGACCTACGCCACCAACCTCCAGGGCCGCCTAATGCTCTTCTTTGGAACCGCCGACAACAACGTGCATCCCGCCAACTCCCTGCAACTCATCCAGGCCCTCCAGCGGGCCGGCAAGAGCTTCGAGGTCCAGGTGGGCCCCGATCAGGGCCACACCGCCGTCAACCGCGACCGCATGATGGAGTTCTTCATCGAATCCCTGGTGCTCAGCAAGCCCAAAACCAAAAGTCCAGGGTCCACAGTCCATAGTCCACAGTCCACAGTCCGAAGCCCAAAGTCCAAGGGCTAACCCGGAAATCTCACAGCGCGGAGAAGCCGCAACCAAAACTTCTTTCAAAAAAAGAAGAGGTTGACAGAGAGTGGTGCATCCCGGGACGTGCGTGACAGCTCCGTTAGGAACGGCGTGTTTATAGCAACGCGGCCCCACCAGGCCCCTCTCAAGCTCCGGGAATTTTCAATTTTCAATTTTCAATTCAGGCCATCAGCCAGGGCTGCAGGGTTTGCCCTTTCCCCCACCAGCGTAACTTTAAAGCAGCCCTGCAGTTCCGGCCCTGCGCCGTGTTGGGACACGCGCCGCGCGGGTCTGAAATGAGGCTACCGGCAAAGCGCCAGCGTCAGCATTCCCAAGGCCAGGCCGATCGCCAGGCCGCAAAGCACCGTCTGACGCAACACCCGGCCTTCCTGCCCGGGCAAGCCGACCGTGCTGCAACCCAGGATGAGCTTCACCGGCGCCAACATGCTGCCCATGGAACCGCCGGCGGTTTGGGCCGCCACCAGCAGGCAGGGGTTGAGGTGCTGAAACAGGGCCACGTTTTTTTGCAGCGACCCAAACAACACGTTCGAGTTGTTGTTGCTGCCGGTGGCAAAGGCGCCCAGCATGCCCACGCAAGGCGATACGACCGGATAGAGCGCCCCCAACAGATGGCTCAGCCCCTTGGCCAGCAGGTAACTCATCTCGCAATGATCCATCAGCGTCGAGAGCCCCACCATCGCAATCACCCCCACGCTCGCCCTGGCCGCCGAACGCCACGTCGCCCGCGCCGCCTGCTTTGCCGCCTCCACCGCCCCTCGATCGCGCAACCCGGACAACCCCACGCTCAGACCCGCCACTGCCAGGATGAGCGTGCCCGGATGCGCCAGCGGACGAAACACCTGGCCGGCGCCGGCCGGAGTTGAAAAATGAGCGCGCGAGGTCACCGCCGGAAAACCCGGCTTCCAGGCCAGACTCTGCGTCCAGGCGCGCAGCGGACCTGCCATCGTTATGGCTGCCATCAACACCGTCAAAGCGCCGTAAGTGCCGATTGTCACTGCCGCCGGGTCCGCTTTCCCTCCGCCGCGCTGCCGTCCGCCTCTCTCCGAGGGTCGAGGGTCGAGTGTCGAGGGGTACGAGGGCCGAGGGTCGAGGGTCGAGGGTTGGCGCTTCGTTCCCTCGACACTCGACCCTCGCCCCTCGACACTCGCGCCCGGCCCCTCGACACTCGCCCCTCGACACCTCCCTCCCCTGGCACAGACGATGTAGATGCCCAGGCCGGCCAGGCCCGCCCCAAAGGCCGATAGCGGAACCAACCCGGCGGCGGCCAGGCCATATTGAGTCGTCCCGATAAGGACCGAAAGGAGGACGACTTTCGGCCATTGCCGCAGTTCTCCCAGGATGGCGGCGGCGCCGAGTCCACAAAACAAGCAGGACACACCCAGCAGGAGCCCCGCCCAGGGCACGAGCGACCGGGCATCCAACCCGACAACGGCGATCAGCGTTTGAAAAATCACTCCCATGTCGCCGAACGTGACGGCCCAGGAATGTCCCACGGCAACCGCGGCCACCGCCCTGAGAGGTGGAACGTCCAAAGCCGCCAGCATCGGTGCGACGACCGCAATCGGCAGCCCAAAGCCGGCCAACCCCTCCAGCAAACCGCTCAGCGACCACGCCAGCAGGACCCGGCACATCCCGCGATTTGGCATCGCCGCCTCGAGCAACCGGGCCACGGCGGCAATGCCTCCATTCTGATCGTTCCAATGATACAGAAACAGCGCCGGCCACATGACTGCCAGGACAAACCCCGAGAGCAGCAAACCCTTGGCCTGCGACACCCAGAATATTTGCGGCGTCAGCCCAAAACCCAGCGCCCCAACCGCCAACCCCGCCAGCCAACCGGCCATACCCGCCGTGTGCGCCCCCCACCGCTGCCGAATCATCAGCACCAGCACCACAAGGATCGGAATCAAGGCCAGGAAATAGGCCATGCATGTCCGTTCATTCTCTCTCGACGAGCCTGGAAAACCGGTACTTGCGAGCCAGGCCCAGACCGGCGCCCAGCGCGACTTTCACAAAGCCCGCGACCGGCACAGCCAGGAGCAGGCCCAGCAGGCCGAAGAAGTGACCGCCAATCATAACCGCCGACAGGACCAACAGCGGGTGCATATTGACATTCCGGGCCACGACGAGCGGTTGAATGAGGGAGTCATCGAGCAGCTTCGCCATCACGAAGGCGAGCAGCACGTAACCGACTCGTTCCAGGTCGCTCGCGGTCAAGGCCGTCACCAGGGTGGCCAGCAACCCGCCCGCAATTGGGCCGAAATAGGGAATCAGGTTTGCCAGCCCGGCAAAGATGCCCAGGAACAGAAAATACTTCACGTGGAGCAGCCACAGCGCGGCGGTCGCCAGCGCGCCGAAAATCAGGCCGTCGAGAAACTGGCCGCGCAGGAAATTGCCCAGGGCCAGGTCCATCTTGTAGAGCAGGTCCAGCGAAAACTCGAAGTAGCGGTTGGGCACCAGGCCGATGACCCAGCGCTTGAGCTCGCGGCCGTCCTTGAGGAATAAAAAAACCATCAAGGGCATCACCGCCAGGCGCGCCACCGAAGCAACCAAATCCCGGCGGAGGGAGGCGAGGACCGCGTCGGCGAGCTCACCCTGCAGGCGCTGGACCTCGGCGGCGAGGTTCAGCTTGGCCAAGCCCAGAAACGCGAACTGGGTGCGGAGGAGTTCCTCCAACCGGCTGATCAAGGCGTTGGCCCGGGTGTGGTAGTCGCCGGCTTTGAGCGCCTGCGTTCGCTCGAGGAAGGTGGGGTAAAGCCAAATGCCCAGGCCCGCAAGCAGGGCGCCGAGCACGACGAAGATCAACACGGCGGCCCCAGCGCGGCTCATGCCGAGGGACTCCAGGAAAGAAGCCGCCGGGTCCAGCACATAAGCCAGCAGCGCACAAATGACCAGCAGCCTCACCAGGCTGCCGACCGAAAAGGCCACCGCCAGGCCCAGGGCCGCCGCCAGCAGAATCGAGCCGAAAGCAAGCCAGCGGAAGGAGGTCCGCGTCATGGCGTACCCTGGTGGTTCGCCGCTTCGGGTTTGCCCGCGGCGGCCTCCCGGCGGCAAGGCTCGGTTTGCTCATCCATGGCCCGCAGGCGGCGCCCGATGATTCTGGCCAACCCCAGGACGATCTTCATGCCCAGGCGCGGATGGCGGTCGAGCAACCCGAACAACTCCGGCTGGAAAAAGCCGAGCAGGCTGGTAGGCGCCTTGGCCAGGGCGGTGGCGCTTCGCGGCTGCTCGTCCAGCAAGGCCAACTCGCCGAAAAAATCTCCATCGCGCAGTTCGGCCAACGGTTGCCGGGGGGGTTCGCTGCGAATCAAAACCGTGCCGTGGACAATGATGTACATGCCCAAGCCGGGGTCGCCCTGGTGGAAGACGACCTCTTCGGCCTCGTAATTGCGCCGGTAGAGAATGCGCTCGACGGAGGCCAACTCGCGCTTGTTGAGTCCTTCGAAGATGGGGATTCTCCGGAGCACTTCCGGGATAGCCTCATCCCCATTTTGGCCGGAAGACCCCAACCCCAGCAGGCTCCCCCAGACAGGGCTTGCCTTGGCTGGCGTATCGAGTTGCTGTTCCATTGCCACTATTCCAGCAGAAAACAGCCAGCCCCGTCAAGCCTGGAACCGCCGGAGGGCCAGGGCCATTGACAAAGTCGCCGAAAAGGGCGCCGTTCTCTCCCTGTAGGAGACGACGTAAGGAGTCTCTGATCAATGGCTTCGGAGGGGAGCAGGCTTTCGCCATGCCCAAGAATCAATCAGAGACTCCTTACGTCGTCTCCTACAATGGTCTGCGGAGAACTTTGTCACTGGCCCTGGCCGGAGGGCAGGAAGAGGCCGGAGGCTCGAGGCTGGATTTCGGATTTCTGGCGCGATAAAGCGCAAGCGACGCAAAACGTATTTCGAGGTTTCGGTTAACGGGCCCCTTTCGCGGCAAACTCGACCTGCCATTGCACTAACTGCGGGCGTCCCTGGAAACTGACGGACAACAGGTTGCCGGTTTGTTCGTGGCGCACGGGGACTTCGCCCTCCGCTTTGGCCAGGGCTTGCACCCTCGAGACCGCCGTCTTTTCCGGGTCGGGGACATAGAGGAAGAGTGTGTATGGCTCGCCGGGCACGGTCTCGGAGGAACCCTCGAGCGCGTTTTGCGAGCCGTTCCAAGCCAAATCCTGAATGGAATAGGCGCCGGTGATATGACGTGATGTGCCAATCAACTGCGGGTGGTTCAACGCGGGATGGACCAGTATCACCCGAGTATCGTGCCCTTCAATCTCGAGCGAAATCCGGTCTTGAAAGATACCCAGGAGCTTCTGGTTCCAGAAGTCGAACGCGATGAACTTCCCGCCGGGATTCAGCCCGAGTTTATCGGCAAAGGAGACGGTCTTGGTCAGGGCACCGCTCCGCCAGTTGGGCAGCGCCACCACATCGTAAAGGCCGGATTTGGCATTGACCTTGAGATCGAGGAGTTCCGCGTAATTGTGGATGTAATCATCCGCGCGGACGCGCTTGAAAGTGGCCCAATCCGCGTCGGTGCCGCGGCTGAACAGGTCCACCGGCCGGATCGGCATGGTGGGCAAGGTCCGCTGCAGGAGCGCGAGCCTCTGGGCCGGCAATTCAGGCATCACCCCGGCGAGAGGATAGGCCACTCCACTGAGAGCCACCAGGCTCACCAGCGTCCGCGCCTCAGCCGTCGTCACGCCGAAGCCGATCATGGGGTCCTCCCGCGTGCGCGCCGTGTCCAGGACTTCAGCCGGGCGTTTCCGCCTGGCCTCTTCCACGGTCATTCGCTCTCCCAGTTCCAGGCCCTCGCCGGGCATGACATAGACGACCATCCGGTTCAGGAACGCGTTGGCGTTGATGGAACTGAACAGGGCGTGCATGCCGTGCCAATTGTTGTAGAAGTCCTCCCCGTTGAAATAGGAGTTGAAGAAGCCGATGCCGTTAAGCGGCGTGCCGGCGGGGCAACCCTCGACGAAAGTCCTCGGGCCGATGACCTCGCGAATCACCTCAAGCCGGTGGCGATAGGCGACAATGGGGTCCACGGCTTTGTCATGAAGTCTCTCCCGGTCCACCGCCGGGACGTATCTTGGCAGGGCGTGCTCACCGTCGAATTTGTAATAATCGAATCCCCACCCGCCCAGCGTGGTGAAGAGTCTCCTCAGGAAATCAAGGACCTCCGGATGAGTTGAATCCAGCGCCGGCGTCCCGTAGTCGAGGATCCGCTTGCCCTGCTGGTCTCGCAAATACCAGTCGGGATGCGTCTCGACTGCCCCGGCATAGGCATTGGGGACCAGCCATAACCCCGGGTGGAGGCCCTTTGACTTTATGTAGTCCGCCAGCCATTTCGGGCCGTGCGGGAATTTTTTCAGGTCCCAGTTCTCGATCCAGTAGTGGCCTTCCTTCAAACCCCGGTCGTAGCCATCGTCGAGCTGCACGTACTGGAAGCCGTAAGGCTTGAGGTGCTCTGCCAGCCAGTCCGCGTTCGCCATGACCTCCTGCTCGTTGACGGCCCCATAGTAACTGGTCCAACTGCACCATACCATGGGCGGCCTGGGAAAAGGCCCCTCGTCGAACGGGACGTAGAAAGGCACGCCCAAGGTCTTGGTGTAATAGTCCCGTGTTAAGCGTATTTGCGCGCTCCCGGAAAGCGGCAGGGTCAGCCCCAGCAGGCCCTCAGCTCCGTTGCGGTTCGCCAATTGCGCCTGGTCCGGGAACCGGATGGCAGTGTCGGTCGCGCGGTCGAAGAGGCTGTGAAAGATCGAACCGGCGACCCTGCCCAGGGCAAAGTACATGCATTCCGGGTTCTGCCGCGCAAGTCGAGACGGGTTTCGCGTGATGCTCCCGCCGTAGCCGCCGGCGACCTCCCCGGTGCCCTTCCACTCGACGGGCACTCCCTCCGGGTCGAGCAGCCGAGCTGTCATGCGCTCCCTTGAAACGGGAATTTGGGCGGTCAGAACCGCATCCGGCGCGGTACACGAGACCTTGAGAGCCGAATCGGCCATTTCAAAAAGCCAGGCGCTCTGCGGTTGGGCGGTCTTGATCAACAGCCGATTGGAATCGCTTTTGCCGATGGACCAGGCCCTGAAAGGCATGAGCCCCCGGGGCGTCTGAAGGTTGAGCTGCACATTGGTCAGCAGGACCCCCAATGTAGCATGCCCGAGCCCCAACACGCCTGCGATGGGGTCCACACTCAGGCTCCACCCTTCGTGAGAAACTCTGGCCTCCTGCGCCGCGCCTCCGCCGATCATCTGGGCCGGCACGGTGGCCGCGAGCAGCGAGGGAATCATTATCGCCAGGCACAGCGATTGCCGTCCGGGATAGGCTTGCATTTTCATTTTCCCGTCCCCTATTTCAAGCACCGCTTCAGGAAATCTCGAACCGGGGCAATTGCCTCCGGCCCGCCAAAGCCGTGACCAGCCCCTTTCATCGGCACAAGGGTCGCATCCACTCCGGCCTTTTTCAGCGCGGCGTAAAGCAACTCGCTCTGGTTGAAGGGCACCGTGCGGTCGCGGTCGCCGTGCATGATGAGAAACGGCGGCGCCTCTTTGGAGACGTAGCTGATGGGACTGGCCTTGGCTGCCTTGTCTTTGTTTTCCTCGAGCGCCCCGCCGATGAGTTTCGACTCCGGCGAGTCCGGGGCATTGTGCTGGTGGTCACTCTCGGCACTGCCGATTTGCAGGAAGTCCGTTGGACCAAACCAATCCACGACGGCCTGCACCCGGCTCGAGTTCCTTGAGGTCGTTGACGCTCCCCTCCAAATCGGCCACCCCGCCACTGGTGCCCAGCAACGCCACCAGGTGTCCGCCTGCCGAGCTGCCCCAGGCCGCGAATTTGTTCGAGTCGAGGTTGTGCTTTTGGGCGTTGGCCCGCAGCCAGCGGACGGCGGCTTTGCAGTCGTGAATCTGTGCCGGGAACTTCGCTTCCTGGCTGAGCCGGTAGCCCACCTGAGCCACGGCGTAACCATCGGCGGTGAACCGCAGGGCCGGGCTGGGGTTGTCTTTACTGCCGGACATCCATGCCCCGCCATGAATCCAGATGATGAGCGGCATCGGCTGGTTGCCCTTCTCCGGCAGATAGAGATCCAGCAGCATGGCCCTGCCGCCGGCCTTCCCGTATTCCAAATCCTTGAGTACCTTCACTCCGGGCGGCAGAGGAAACTGGCGTGCTGGCTGATTGGCGCTGGGCTGTGCAAGGCTCAGCGTGAGGCCCAAGCCGGTGAACAACACCACGGACACGAAAATTGCTTTCACGCGGCGCATCCTACCAACCCACTGGGGGCCGCTGCAAGACTGGGGATGGAAGATCCTCCGTCTTCTTCGGAAAAATGGTTGCCCGACGTGGAATTGAACCACGACGAGCAGACTCAGGGTCTGCTATGCTACCGTTACACCATCGGGCAAACGAGCGCCATTACTCTTGCACATCCCGGCACGGATGTCTGTCATGGCGCGCGATGATTTCTTTGCCACCGTGGGACATGACTTTGGTATAGTGGCTAACGGCGACAAGGTTTTCGACAAAGGGCGCGACAAAGGCTCGAGTCGGGGGCGTCCTTGGTCGCGACCTTTGTCGCCTCCTTTGTCGTGTCCACAGGGCGCGAGGCGAAATCCTTGCCCGATCATTACCCAAGGGCATCGACCTCATGATTTCCACGCCTGCTTCAGGCTTTCCGATTTCGCCCTGCTGGTTACCATCAGGGACGATGCTCAAATCCCTTTCAGTCCTCGGCTATCTGGCAATGGCAGGCGGTGTGGTTGGCCTGCTGCTCGCTCACTGCCTCCTCTCGCCTTCTCCGGTGGTCCTGCTCCCGCAGGGCGCGGCAGTGACACTGATGATTTGGGCGCGCATCACCTTTGGCCGCCGCAGCTTCCATTTTGCCGCAAATCCCACCGAAGGAGGTCTGGTCACCACCGGACCGTACCGGTTCATCCGGCATCCCATTTACACGGCGGTCTGCCTATTCACCGTGCCCGGAGTTGCTGCCCATTGGTCCTGGGCGTCCGCCTTGCTGGGCGCTTTAGTTATGCTCGGCGCTCTGCTTCGGATGCTCTCGGAAGAAAAGCTGTTGGTGGGACGGTATCCCGAGTATCGGCAATATGCCGCGGCGACTTCACGGATGATCCCATTTGTATTCTGAAGACGGACGGCCCGGCCAAAGCCATTCGCGTGCATTGGCCTCCATTCGCGTTTGGGTAAGGGCTCCTAACCCGGATATTTCACGGGTTTCGCCAGCCGGACGGTGTAGCGCAGGCTTCCAGCCTGCCGTATCGCGGATTTCCAATCCGCAGATGCCGCCAAGCAGGTACACCCTGCCGACCGGAGGTCGGCGATACAGCAGGTTGGAAACCTGCGCTACGCAGCCTCGGTAGCCCGGTTCCGTTCCTGGGTCGTGAAATATCCGGGCTAAGCGGGTGTGAGGTCAGTGCTGCGAATGGCGCTGGCCAGGCCAGCCAGGTGGTGTTCGAGGGTGAAATTGCGGAGGAAGATCTGGCGGAGTTCTTCACCGGAGGTTGGGTGGGTGAGGACGGCCTGGAGGCGTTCTGCGACTTGGCGGGGCGAGCGAATGTCCACGAACCCGGGATAATCCTGGGGCAAGAGCTCCGGGATCGAGCGCCAGCGGGTGGTGATGACCGGCAGCGCGAAGGCCATGGCCTCGACCAGGACGAGGCCAAAACTCTCGGCGTAGTAGTAGGTGGGGAAGCAAAAGCAGTCGCTTTCGGTCAGAATGCGCTCTTTGGCGGGGCCGAAGACAAAGCCGGCGTAAGTGACGCATGGGCTGCCTGGAAAGGCGTCGAGGTCCTTTGAGCGGCCGTGGTTGGGGCCTTCCTGGCGGGTCGGGGGCAGGCGCAGGTCGGGTTGGGCCAGGCGTTGCTGGAACTCCTGGCGTTCGGCTGCATTGATGAAATCGCCGGCGACGGAAAGGTGGATGAGGATGGGAGATCTGGCCTGGGCGAGCATCCGGTTCGCCAGGGCAACGGCGTCCATTGTGTCAAAGAGCCCTTTCTCACGGGTGCAATGGGCCAGGTAAAGCACTTTGAACAGGTGCGGGTCGCCGCCGCTGCCTTGAAGGTCGGCGGGCGTAAGTTCGGTCCCGGAGAGGAGCTTCTGCCGGGCGGCCAGGCGCGCCCTGCGGCGGGGCAGGACATCCTGGGTGAAGTTCGGGCAGGGGTCGGGGATGCCATTGTTGACGACAACGATTCTGCGGGAAAAGAGCTTTTCGGCATCGGCCTGGTTGAATTTCGAGAGAACGATGCTCAGGTCCACCTGTTTCATGAGGCGATAGGTCAAGGCCCGCGAGCGGAGTTGGACCGACGGTTTCGAGCCATTTGGCCAGGCCGGCGGCGTGCCAGTGCAGGATGATGCGCCTGAAAAAGGGCCGGCAGAGCAGCATGACCAGCCAGTCGCGATAGAGGGCCGAACGTTTGCCGGGGGCAGGGATGTAATAGAGAGTGGTGACTCCGTATCGAAAGCGGCACCAGATCGCCTGCGCACTGTAACCCAGGAGCAAGAGAAACTTGCCGATGCGGAAATCTCCGATGTCCTCCAGTTTCTGGGAGAGGCGGGCATTGACGTGGTAGCATTCGATGCCCAGCGCCGTTTCGGGGGCAACGCTCGCAGCAGCGGCCGCTCGGGGGCCGGGCGGGGCTGCGATGCCGAAGCCACTTGGAGCCGCGCGATGATCTCCGCCGAAGCCCGCCAGCATGAGCTGCACCATGTAGCTTTGGCCATGGTGGGGCGGCGGGGTATGGGCAAATACCAACAGCTTCATTTTCGTGCCAAATCGTTGGCTTCACCATGATAGGGTGTTTTATTGCGTTGGCCATGATAAACAAGCCAAAAATGAGCCGGCCCGCCCGGGTGAACGTCTTGGGCGTGGGCATCAGCGCCATCAACCTGGATTCGGCGGTCGCCATCATTGGCCAGGCGCTCGAGGAGCGAACTCGGGGCTACGTCTGTGTGACCGGTGTGCATGGGGTCACCGAGGCCCGGAGCGACCCCGCCTTTCGCGCCATCCTCAACGATGCGTTTCTGAACACCCCGGACGGCATGCCGATGGTCTGGATGGGAAAAATGCGGGGGTTCCGGCAAATGGGGCGGGTCTATGGCCCGGACCTGATGCTGGCGGTGTGCGACTACACCGCGTCTCGGGGCCTGACTCATTTTCTGTATGGCGGCGCCCCCGGAGTGGCGGAAGAGCTTAAGCGGCGCCTCGAACAAAGGGTCCCCGGACTGAGAATCGTCGGCACCCTCACCCCCCCTTTCCGGCCGCTGACCCCGGTCGAAGAAGCGGACCTGGCGGGCCGGCTCAAGGCGCTCCGGCCGGACATCTTTTGGGTGGGGCTCAGCACTCCGAAGCAGGAGAAGTTCATGGCCCAATACTGGCAAAGGCTGGAAGCGACCCTGTTTTTTGGCGTCGGCGCCGCCTTTGATTTCCACGCCGGACGCCTGCGGCAGGCCCCGCGCTGGATGCAGCGCAGCGGCCTCGAATGGCTCTTTCGCCTCGGCTGCGAGCCGCGCCGCCTCTCGAGGCGGTATCTGAAGAACAATCCGCTGTTTCTGGCCCGCGTCTTCTGCCAGTTGACCCGAATTCGAGATTACCCGATGGATTGACATTTGAAGACAATGGCCCTTGGGGGCTTGGCGGCGGTCTGTTATGCTTGGGTAGCGATTGGAAGAAAGTTATGGGCTCGATACATGTCACGACCACCGTGCGCGCGCGCGAAAATGCGCGCAAGAAATACGTCTCCGAGTTCCTCGTTGACACGGGAGCGACCGACAGCCTGGCGCCGGCCAAAGAACTGAAAAAGGCGGGAATCAAACCCCGCGGGCGAATGGCTTATGAATTGGCGGACGGCCAGACCGTGGAGTACGATTTCGGTTTGGCTGAGATTGAGTTCATGGGGGAACTCACGTCCGGCCGCGTTATCTTCGGTCCCGACAACGCCGAACCGCTCTTAGGCGTGACCGCCCTTGAATCGGTGGGCATCCTGGTGGACCCCGCCAATCGCACCCTCAGACGAATGCCGGCCATACCGCTGAAATCAGCCGTGCTGTTCGTTCAGGAGCAGGTGTGCGGTTAAGATGGCGGCTGCCGCCTCAGCTCGATGCGATTAGCGCAAAGGCCTTTTTGACGGCTTGAGCGGTTGCGGCACACGCGTCCTCTTTGGGCATCTTGTTGAGGGCCTGGTTGAACGGTTCAGCCCGGACGGGGCCATCGTAACCGATCTGATTGAGGGCGTTGAGAAAGGCGGCCACGTCAATGACGCCCGTCGCGCAGGGCAATTCGCGGTGATTGTCCACTTGCTGCTCCTTGGGGATGCCTGCGGGGGCATCGTTGAGGTCCACGGCGACCACGTCGGCTGCCTTGAGCGAGAGCACATCCGCCGCCGAGTCACCGGCATGCCACCAGTGCCAGCTATCGAGCACAAATCCGACGTTGCCGGCATTCATTTCGGCGATGAGTTCCTTCATCTCCGCCATGGTGTGGATGAACGGGTAGCGCCGGCTCGCCCAGGAAGTCTTGGGGCCGACGTATTCCAAGCCGAGGCGGACGCCGTGGTCGTCGAGCACCTTGGCGACGGCGCTCAACCGGGAGGCGTGCTGCCGGAAATTCCGGATGTAGGGCAACTGGTCGTGGCAAGGCATGAGCCAGGTCCCGGCCCGGCCCACACCGGCGCGCTGCAACCCGGCGGCAAAGGCGGGCAAGCTCTTGAGGCCCTGTTGAAAGCGCGCTTCATCCTGGCGGAATTCCACGGGCAGCCCGGCGGCGCCAAAGCCAAGGCCTTTGGCTTTCATTGACGCCTTGAGCTGGGCCAGTTGCTCGTCCGAGAGCGAGCCAAGGTAGCCCGGGTTGACCTCGACGGACTCGAAGCCGTGCCGGGCGGCCAGGTCAATGGCCTCGGGTTGGGTGGCCGAAAAACCAATGTTGCCGCAGACCAGGTCCATCGTCATCTTGCGCGTCTTGACCTCGGCGGCTTTGAGCCTGGGAGCGCGCCCGAGGACGGTTCCTGCCGTCAAGGAAGCCAGGGCCGCAGTGTGGATGAAGTCTCTTCGATTCAAGTGGTTCATAAGGCATTTCTCTTAGGGGTGAATTTGAAGGGCAAGGTGTCAGGCACAACGCGGACTTGAGTAGTGAACTTAAAAGGCGCCTGGCAACCGCTCGGGAAGGTGAGTTCGACCATGAATGCGGTCCAGCCTTTCTCGGGCCGAGGGACCTTTCCAACATAAAGGCCGCCACCGTGCTCGCTCAGGGGCCGCCAGCCCGTCGGCGCCTGCGCCGGCCCCAGCGCCTGGTAGCCGGGGCCTTGGTCGCGCAGAGGCGCGCTTTGCCACTTGGGGCCGAGGGTTTCGAGGCGGAAATCCCTCGCGTCCGGATTGGTGGCCTGCCAAAGTTTGACTCCGGAGGGCCGGTCCAGGGTGGTCACACGTATCGAGCCGTCCCTGGGCAGAGTCCAGGTAAAGCGGGGGAGCGGCACGTGGTTGAGGACGGCATGGTAGCAGGCCAGCAAGGTCTGCCGGGCATCGGAGTCTTTGAGCGAGTGATCGGCATTGGGGACGTAGCGGAGGTACTTGATTCCCGGCAAGTCCTTGAAATAAAACCGGGAGGAGTCGGGCAGGAAAAACTGGTCCCCGCAGGCATTGATGATGAACTTGGGCATGGTCAGGCGGCGGCGGTACTCATAAGGCTCCTCGATTTTCATCAAGGCCCGGTACTCGGGAGTGCCGACCCAATCCATGATGTTGAATGCGGTATAATTCTCAATCGAAGGCGCCCAGAAGCCGTAAGCGGCGTAATGATGCATCATCGAAGGCTTCGAGGTTCAGGACGTTGATGACGATCGGAACAATCGCCACGACCCGTTTGTCCACGGCGGCGGTGGTCCAGGTGGTCCACCCGCGTTTGGAGCCGCCCGCGACGACGAAGCCGTCAATATTGAGCTTTCCCCCGTCGGGGCTGGCGGCAAAGGCGGTTACCGTGTCCATGGCGCGGACGGCGGCCTTGGTCATCGGCAGCCGCGCCGGCCATTTCGGGTCGCCCGTGCGGAGGAATTTGTCCCAGGTATAGGCAATGAGCGAATCCTCGGAGCGCTCGAGCGATTCTCCGGAGAAGACCAGCGGTTGGTTAGGGACCATTCTCAGCTCGCTCACGACGGACTTGGTTGCGAGGGCGATTTGGACCAGGGAGCCGTCGGCCGGTTTGGGTGGGCTGCCGTCGTTGGCGCCGCCTCCGATGAAGAGCAACGATTTTGAAGCGGCGACCTCGTTGGGGCGGATGATGACCAGCCAGTGTTTCCAGAGCGCCCGGTTGACCTCGTTGGTTGTGAGCCAGGCCTGGGAAGTCATTTCCAGGATGAATGTGGTCTCCTGCCTGCCCGGAACGCTCTCGATGAGACGGAAGCTGTAGTTGGTGTCCGGCGCCGCGACATACTCATCCAGCGCCGTGCGCTCCGCGCGGGTCGGCTGAGTTCCCGCAGCTCTCTGAGACTGCGGCGCCGCCTCCGTTCGATGCGGTGAACAAGCGGCCAAGGCCAGGCCAACGGCGAAGGCAAGGAGAGGCCGGCAAAGGCAAGTATCGAGTGTCTTCAAGCGTCCGCTGACCATAACGCCGGACAACGTAGCACCTGCCCACCCATTCAGGTCAAGGTTGAAAGGGGGAAACAGCCTCGCCCGGGCGCATCCCGACGCTGCCCCCAAATCCCGCCTCACCGCGCGGAGCGCGGCACTCTCCTGCCCCGGAGGGGCGGCATGATAATAGCCCAGGGCAAGGCCCGCCGGAGCGTAGCGCAGGCGGGCCGCCGCCCTGGGTACCGGGCAAAACACATCACCCCCTCCCATGCGCTCCGAGCGCATGGGAGGGGGAAGGGGGGTGGGTTTTCCTCCCCGCTCGGGGGCAGTGTCGGGACGCGCCCCCCTCGCCCCACAACCGCGCCGTCCTCGGAGCCCCAATGCCGGGTTTGCTTCCGTCCGCCGCGCTGAGTGGTCCGGTACCGTCAATCCCTTCCGTCACTCCGCAGGCAAATTGACCTTTAGAACCTTCTTCACCCATTGGCGGAACTCCTGGCACTTCCGTTGATGGATAAGTCGCTGTTCCGGGGTCAACTTAAGCTCCGTTTGCAGGAACTTCACTGCCTGAGCGGTCCAATTCTCGAAGGTCAGGCCCCGCTCGAAGGCGCGCTTGAAGTGGATCATCGTCCCCACCGATCCGATCACGCCGCCGAGACCCCAGCCAGCATAGCTAGAGCAGCCCTGACAACGTGGCGCCAACCTCCTGCCGAAGCGACAGCACTTCGCGGAGTTCAGCTTGGGCCTTTTGGAGGTTGGCTTGTTTCTGCCGGCGCGCCTCGGCGAATTTTGCCAGCGCAGATTTCAATTCGGCTTTCGACGCCTTGGCATCGAAGGCCTTTTGCAGAGCCTCTTCCTCCGAGCTCACCGGCGGGGCGAAACCACCGAAACCGCCGGAACGCTGCGCCCCGCCTCCCTGCCCGCCCCCGCCAAACAGCCTCGCCATGCCACGGAATCCCCCGCCAAATCCAATCTCGCGGCGCGCATCCAGAATCTTCTGGATTCGCTGCTCAATGAGTTTCCACTCCGCATCATCGCTGACTTCAAGTTGTTCCCGGTAGCCATCCATCATTCGTTTCTGCATCTGGGCAGGATCGAAGTTGCGAAAGTCGAAGTTGGAGGGCTGCGCCAGGGCATTGCTGGCGTTGAGGATCATCAGGGTAAGGGCACCGGCTAGTGCGCACAGTAGGCTTGTTTTCATTCGGGTAGTACAGTTGCGGCATTGGCATCTGGTCATCACGGCATCGCCACTCGGCATCGCCTGGTAGTTAGACACCTCTTGGGCAAAATCATTACAGGAATTCTTGCCGGCGGCCTACGCTGCACAGTCCGGCGGGGCGTCAGAACAAATCTGTCGTGCGCCCGGCAGCCGCAAGGCCAGGCATTTGCAGGCCCCGCCGGCCTTGAGGAATTCGGTCATGGCCAGGGTGTGGGGACGCCAGCCGCGTCGGGCGAGCTTGAGGCTCAAGTCCGGACATCCCTGCGGCATGACAATGTCCGAGCCGCTCGGCACCGCGTTGCAGGCAAATTGCAGGGCCTCCTCCTGTGCCACCTCGATCAGGTCGGGGACGTGTCCCCGGATGGCCCGCCGCCCGTAGTCATCGAAGGCGCCCGGATACCAGATCGCCCCGCCGTCCGGGAGCGGACAAAAACAGGTGTCCAGATGATAAAAGCGGTCTTCAACCAACTCGACCGAGATGACCAGGCACTTCATGCGTTGGCCAAGCCAGTTGTGGGAGCGAACATCGGACCGGAATCGATAGCCGCAAAACAGCGTGTCACCGCAAAACAGCGCGTCTCCTTCCCCTTCGAAGAACAGCTCCGGCGGCAGGTGGATGACCTCGTATCCATGCCCGGCAAACCACTGTTGAAAGTGCGGCTCCTCCCCGCGCCGCTCCTGGAAGCGGAAATTGCTGGCGATGAACTGCCGGCCGGCCACCAGACCCGCGTTGGCAGTGAAAACCATGTCCGGCAGGCCCGGCTGCGGGTCGATAAGCTCGACGTGGAAGCCTAATTCGAGCAGCTTGTCGCGCAGCCCTTGCCATTGCGCGCGGGCCAACTCCGGGTCGGCCCCGCGGGAGCGATCCATCCAGGGATTGATCTCATATTGGATGGCGTAATGGTCCGGGGGACACAAGAGCAGCGTTTGCATGAGCGGGACTCAGGCGGCGCCAGCGCTGAGCGGGAGCGCCCGCTGCTCCGCTTCCTCCCGCGCCAGGAAGCCGGTCAACTCGCGCAAGAACGGCTCGATGTCGGTCACCAGCCCGACCGCCTGGAAGCTCCCACGGTCAGTGAGCTTGGTCACCACGGAAGGATTGATGTCCACGCACAGCGTCTTGACATGGGCGGGCAACAGATTGCCGACGGCAATCGAGTGCAGCATGGTGCCCATCATCAGCGCGATCGTCACGCCGTCCAAGGCCGAGCGCATTGCCTTTTGGGCGCTCACCACGTCAGTGATGACCTCCGGCAGGGGACCGTCGTCCCGGATCGAACCGGCGAGGCAGAACTGGACGTTATGCCGGATGCATTGGCACATGATGCCCCGGCGAAGCAGCCCCTGCGCAACGGCTTGCGCAATGCCTCCGGCAGCGCGTATGGCGTTAATGGCCCGCATGTGGTTCTCATGCCCCTCGTCCGCCAGGGCGCCAACCGACAGATAGACCCCCAGCGAAGTGCCGTAGAGCGCCTGTTCGATGTCATGGGCGGCCAGGGCGTTCCCGGCGAAGAGCAGGTCCACGTACCCCCGCTCGATTAGCTTCTCGAAATGCTCGCCCGCCCCCGTATGCACCACGGCCGGCCCCGCCACCACCAGGATCTTCCCGCCGGACTCGCGCGCCCGCCGGATTTCGGCGGCGAACTCCCGAATCACCGCGCTTTTGGGCTTTTCGCTCGACACGTTGCTGGCCATGAACTCGAAGACGCTGCGCCGCTCGGTGGACCGCTGCACCGGGACGACCCGGATGCCATGATGGCCCACAGCCAGCCACATGCCCTTGCGGACCTCCGAGAACTTGACCGCCCGAGCCTGCTGCCTCTCCGGCTCCACAGCGATGCCGCAGTCCATCGTGGCGGGCTGAACCTCGAGCCACCGGTTGTCCAGATGCACAAAGGTCTGCTGGTTGGTCGTGACGTAGAAGTCGGGCGGGAAGACACCCTCGGCCGGCGCCGCCGCAAGCTGCGCCTGGCTCTGCTCGACGACCTCCGCCCCGTGCTGCCGCAACCGGCGCACGATATCATCCACCATCTCCGGGGACGGGCCGAAGACATCGATGCAGGCATAGCTGGCATCGTGCCGATGCCTGCCGATTTTGATCTCCTGAATGGTGAAGCTCCCGCCGCAGGTCAATATCTCGTCCAGCACCTTGGGGAGCATCAGGGAATCAATGATGTGGCCGCGCAATTCGATTTGTTCGGAAAACATAGCTCGTCACTCCGTTGGCTCTTGTCCATGCCAATGGCCCTCGGAACCCGCGCCATTCGACTAGTCCGCAGACTCCGCGCCCATTCCTAATTTAGCCCAAAAGCGCGAAACCTCCAGACTCGCCGCTTGTCACCCGGGCCGCCCGGTCCTATTCTTGACGGCATGGTGTTGGAGTTTGCGAAAATGAACGGCGCCGGCAACGACTTTGTCCTTCTCGATGGCCGGGCGCAAGGGGTCAAGCTGAGCCGCGAGCAGGTGGTTCGGCTCTGTGACCGGCATCGGGGCATCGGCGCGGACGGGTTGGTGGTTTTGAGGGCGTGCGCCTCGCGCCAGGCCGATTGGGCCTGGGAATTCTATAACCGCGACGGCAGCACAGGCGAGATGTGCGGCAATGCCGCGCGCTGTTTCGCCCGGTATGTGCAACGGCAAACGGGCAGCAAACGCAACCTTACCTTCCAGACCGAGGCGGGCATCATTACGGCCCGGTTCCGGGGCAGCCAGGTGACGGTCAACCTGACGCCCCCGGAGGGTTTGCGTCTGAATGAGCGGGTGGCGCTTTCGCAGGACTCGCCCACCATTCATTTTCTGAACACGGGCGTTCCGCACGCCGTGCTGTTCGTGCGCGATGCGGACAAGGCAATGGTCAGGGAACTGGGCCCGGAAATCCGCCGGCATCCGCATTTCGGCCCGCGCGGCACGAATGTCAATTTCGTGCAGGTGCTCGGCCCCAGGCGCATCCGCGTTCGGACCTTCGAGCGGGGGGTTGAGGGTGAAACCCTTGCCTGCGGCACGGGCGTGACCGCCGCCGCCCTGATTTCTTCCCGCATCCACGGTTTCGGTTCGCCCGTCAAGGTCCGCGTCCAGGGCGGTGACGAATTGGAGGTCAGTTTCAAAGTCGCCCACGGCCAATTCACGGACGTGCGGCTGAGCGGCCCGGCGCAATTTGTATTCGAGGGCAGATTTGTAATATGACTGAAGTCGCGGAAGCTTGAAATCACTCCCGACAAAGGTGGGATGCGCCCAATGGGGAGGCGTTGGCTGTTTTTCGCTCGCTTCCGTCGGCGCAGTATAGGAACCTGTGGCATTCTTGGACTGAAGAGATCATGAACATTCAAGACCCCAATGCGACCATGGCGGTGTTCCTGGACCTGGAAAACATCGCGATTGGCGCCCAGGATGCCCATTACCCGTCGTTCAGCATCCGCAAAGTGCTCGAGCGCCTTCTGCTCACTGGGCACATCGTCGTCAAAAAGGCCTACTGCGACTTTGACCGTTACAAGACCTTCAAAGCCGACCTGCATGAGGCGGCCTTCGAACTCATCGAGATTCCCCACCTGCGGCAGTCGGGCAAGAACTCGGCCGACATCCGCATGGTGGTCGATGCGCTGGACCTGTGCTATACCAAAGGCCACGTCAACACCTTTGCCATCATCAGCGGCGATTCCGATTTCTCGCCGCTGGTCAGCAAGCTCCGTGAGAACGCCAAGACCGTCATCGGCGTCGGCGTGAAAAACTCCACCTCGGACCTGTTTATCAACAATTGCGACGAGTTCATTTATTACGACGACCTGGTCCGCGCGGAGCCGTCAAAGGCGGGCAAACGCGCCGCCCCCAACGGACCCGTCACCCGCCCTGCGCCAGGGGAGAACAAGGGGCCTTCCCTTGACAAGGGGCTGGACCTGCTGGTGGAAATGCTCGAGGCCATCAGCCAGGAGCGTGAGGCGGACGAGCCGATCTGGGGCTCCATGATCAAACAGGCCATCAAGCGCCGGAACCCTGGTTTCAACGAGCGCGCCTACGGTTTTCGTTCATTCAATGAGATGCTTTTGGAAGCTCAAGGACGCGGCCTCTTGAAACTCGAGGCGGACGAAAAGTCCGGCGGCTACAGGGTCCAGAGCGTCGACTAGACCCCAGCTCAAAAGTATCCAGACGCCGGTGTCCAGGGGAGCCCTCAGCCCGGATACTTCATAAGGTTTCGCCAACTGGTAGGCGTAGCGCAGACTTCCAGTCTGCCGTATCGCGGATTTCCAATCCGCAGATGCGACCGGGCAGGTACAGCCTGCCGACTGGAAGTTGGCGATACAGCAGGTTGGAAACCTGCGCTACGCGGCCTCGGGAGTTCGGTACCGCTCTTCGGCTATGAAACATCCAGGTTAGCGTTAGGCGGACAGACGGACATCCAGGGCGAGCATCTTGTCCAGGCTGCGCACGTAGAGGATGCCGTTGGCCAGGACGGGATTGGTGTTCCGCTTCGCGGAAATCACTGAAGTCGGAGGCGGTTTGCTTCACACTTAACCAGGCCCCGGCTCGGAGCCGGGGCCTCCCCTGACTGTTCTTTCCGGCCTGCAATCCCCAATGGCGGGTGGCCCCCCGGCCGGAACCCAGGGCGGCGGGCACTTCGCTTCGCTCTCGTGCCCTTGCCCTGGGCTATTCTCAGCCACCCCCTCCGGGGTGGTGCGGCCCTGCTCCGCATCGGCCGCTGGGGCGGCCGTGGCGCGGGCGCGCCGGGCCGCCAAGGGATCAGTCCGGGGGCTTGTGGAGGCTCGAGCGCGACGCGAGGAAGTCGTGGACATCCTGCCTCCTTATGAGCCACTTGCGGCGCTTCCCAAGGCCGACGTTGAAGCCCACAACCGACCCGTCCTCAATCATCCGGGCGATGTGCTCGCGCGACATGCCCATCATCTGCGCCACGAGGGGCAGGGGCAGGTATGACTCCCTGGCAAGGGCCACCCTGGCCTCGGCCTTGTCGAGGATGACCTGCCTGGCGGCAACCTGCTGGGAGGTGAGCTTCTTGTTCACCAACGCCCGCCTTGCGGCGAGCTGCTCTGGGGTAGGTTTCATCAGAAGTCACTCCCGTTGTTGGCGGTGCCCCATGAGAGCCTCGCCACTGCCATGCCGTGAGATATGTAGGCGCCCATCGCAACGGGCAGCTCCAGCCTCTGGCCGACGGCGGCGTGCCGTCCGGGAGTGCGTTGTCGGCCCACCTGTTCACCTGGAAGGTCTGCTGCGGGGTCCTCATCCAGAGGGTGATGCAGTAGCGGGTCTTATCACCCTGCTTTGCCTCCCGCCTTTTTCTCGCCACGACCTCGCCCCTCAGAAGGAGGCCGTCTTCTTGTTTTGTGCTCATAACACTTAGGTTGGTCCCGCCGGTAGGTTAGCGGCCCGGTGTATACCGCCCGGTTGGATTTGGCCCAACCGGAAATTGTTTGGAGGGCCTTCTGCCCGAAGCCTTTGACGGCCCCGAGCTGGCCACTCCAGAAGGCGTTGACGACCGACTGGGCGGTGCGCAGCCCTGGAGGGAGTAACGAGGTGGCCTTCGGCCCTAGGCCGATCGCCTCAACTGGCGCGTCGCGGACGGCGGGCGGCCTGCCGAAGTGATAGAGGCTGATATTGAACTCGGCCCCAAGCCTGTGCACGTGCCATAGCCCGGTCGCAATGCGCCTGCCGATTGCGCCAATGGCCTTCTTGTAGCCTCCCCTCCGGTGCCTGCCTGCGATCGAAGCGCCCCAAGCGCCCATCCGCTCCCCGGGCGAGCGCATGACGGAGGAGGCCGCGAAAAGCAGCGCCCTGTGCAGCCTGGCGTTACCCTTGCGCTTGACGTATTCCGTCACCTTCCCAGCGCTAACCTTCAGGCTGGGGTCGCACCCCGAGAAAGCGGAGACCTGATCGGCGGACTGGAAGCGGCGCGGGTCGAGCACCTCGCTGAGCCACGTCAGCGCTGTCGTCTGCCCAACGCCCGGGACGGTGGTCAGGAGCCGGAGCAGCTTGGCACCGCCGATGAGCCCCTCGCCAGTCGGCCATTGCCTTGAGACGACGAACTCCCGGGCGGCCACAAGCGCGGCAGCGGCCCTGGCAACGTACATTTCCAGGTCCTGCATCATCCTCCCGACCACCGGGCGCATGCCAACGGGAAGCCCGTCCGGGGCCACGCACGGCACGTTGGGAACGTCACCGTCAACGAGGCCGCCGATTATCGCCCTGCCCTCCGGCGAGCGTATGGCCATTTCGGAGGCTATGGTGTGGCCAAAGCGAAGCACGAGGTTGTTGACCCGGTTGGACGCCCTCGTAGCCATCACCATCGCCTCATTGCGGGCCGCCCACAGGACCCGGAGCTCCAGGCCCTGCGCGTCCGCGATAAAGGACTTTGGCCACATGCCCGTGATTGAGTGGTGCGCGAGGAGCCGGGCGTCAAGCACGTCGGTCTTGCGGCGCGTCGGCCCGGCAAGGAGGGGATTGACGACCGAGGGCTCGCCCCCGAAAGCCTTCAGCACTGGCATGTGGTAGGTGCCCGTTGACTCGATGCAGTAGTGCAGGGGCTCCTGGAAGCTGGGGCCGATCTTCCGGACAATCCACGCGCGAGCCCTGAGCAGGCCCGGCCAAGTCACCGGGAACTCCGCCTCGGTGCGCATAACCCGGCCTTCGCGCAAACACAAAACGCAGGCGGCTATGAACTTGGAGTGGGTGTCGATCCCCACACCGTATTCAAGCAACACCTGCTGCTCAACAAAACTACCCCCCCCCCCGCCCCGCGCTGGGGCGATCGGCAAGGTGCGCCGCTGGCTGGCCTTGTCCGCTGAGGGCTGGTATAACCCTAAATGTGTAGCAATATTCGCTGCCACGGAGTTTATCGCGTTCCTGTTATTCACCTTATCGCGGGCTGTCACGCGGTTGCCGGGATTAAACAATTCTCCCCTACGTGCTCATTGGCAACAATTGCAAACCGCACCGGACTAGCGCCGCCTGGTTTACGCCGGTCGCAGCCGGCATGGAGTAAAACGCGCTCTGGCAGCATTTGAGCATGCTGCGGAAGCTGGGTCAACAAACTTCCGCATGGCCGAACTTGCGCTACACAACGGCCGTTTCCGGGAGCAGCGGCCAAAGCGGAGCGAGGCCGCGCCACCCCAGAGTGGGTGGCTGATGCTAGCCCAGGGCAAGGGCACGGGAGCGAAGCGGAGTGCCCGCCGCCCTGGGTCCCGGGCGGGTGGCGCGGCCCCGTCGCCAGCGGCGTGGGGACCCCCCCCCCCACTCATCATCAGGGGAGGAGGGGTGGCGGTATCTCCGTTGCGAGCGTGAGGCGAGAGCGGCTCGGTGGGGCGTTGTCGCGCAGGCAACCGGGGCCGCCAAGATGGAGGGAGGCTGGTGAAACGAGGTTTTCAGGCGGGGCCAGCTTGGTTATAGAGGGTTCATGCAAAACATCTTCAAAACCTCACTGACCCCGCAGCAGTATGCCGATCGGAAGTATCACAAGCAAGTCAAGGCGCCGGAAAACTGCCTGAACTGCGGGCGGGCGCACAGTCTGGAGGCGTTGGCGTATTACCACCGGTATGTCAGTTGGCTGACGGGCGTGCTGATGATTTGGGTGCGGCGGTTCCTGTGCCGGCACTGCCGAGTGAGCGTGAGTTGCCTGCCGGACTTCGCCCAGCCGTATCGGGCGGTCAATAGCGAGACCATTGCGGCCGGTTTCAGCGGCCAGACCCGGACCCGGGAACAGAACCGGGCCGTCGAGCATTGGGGCACGGCCATCGCGGTTTACTGGCGCCGGTATCAAGGGCATCTGCCGGCGTTCTTGTGCATCGTGGGCAACGCGTTCGGGGCGCTGCCCCTTCAACCCACGGCCCGGGAGTTTTGGAACGTCCTGCTGGCGCGCTGCGGTGATCTGGCCAGCGCCACCCGACAGTTGGTCCGGCAATTTCACACCTGTTTGTTCGGGACTTACGGCTGCCATCAACGGCGACCGCTTCGGGCTGCATGAGGAGCCCCGCCCGGGAGTCGGGCGCCGGTTAACCCCCACACACCCTTGCTATTTCAAGTGCGTGAGACCGGCCCCAGACTCACGAGCGTATGAATTAACCAAGCGATTCCGAAGCATCGGCCCTGGCCCGGCACGCCGCCGCGAGCTGGATCCAGGAAGCCATTGCGCAAAACTTCACGTTGGCCCGGGCCACCACCCTGGCCAGCGAACGGCCCTGGGGCGGCAAGCTCTACGGCGCCTCCACTCTGGAGAGCTGGTATTACTTGTGGCGCAACCAGGGGTTCGAGGCCCTGCACCGACAACCCCGCAAAGACAAAGGCGCGCGCAAGGCGCTCAGCCCGGAGGGGTGCCAGGCGCTGGTGGAGTGGCGCCAAAAACACCCCGAACTGACCGTCAAGCTCATCGTGCGCCAACTCGTCGAGCAGGGCACGCTCCAGTCGGGCACCTTCAGTCTGCCCTCGGTTTACCGCGTCTTGGCGGCTCACCACCTGGACGCCCGTTCCCTCAAAGCCAACCCGCCGACCGGACTCAGCGGCCCGACCAAGGCGTTCGAGTGTGCCCTGGCCAACCAACTGTGGATGACCGACATGATGTTTGGACCCACGCTCAAGCTGGCCCAGGGCCAGGTCATCCACACCCGGCTCTTCTCGCTCCTGGACGACTGCTCGCGCCTGGTCCCCCACGCCCAGTACTACGAGTCGGAGAAGCTCTGCTGGTTCCTGGACTGCTTCCGGCAAGGCTTGGCCCGGCGCGGCTTCCCCGAAAAGCTCTACACCGACCAGGGCAAAATCTTCACCAGCTACCACCTGCAGATTGTCTGCGCCAACCTCGGCGTCCGGCTCTGCCACGCGGCCCCCTATGCCGCGTTCTCAAGGGCAAGATCGAGCGCTGGTACCGGACCCTCCAGATGGACTTCGAGGCCCGTCTGGTGATTGACCCCGTCCACAGCCTGGAAGAACTCAACGCGCGGCTCTGGCGCTGGATCGAGGGCCAATACCATCAGCGGCCCCACAGTGCGCTGGGCGGCCAAACCCCGGCCGAACGCTTCGCCCAGCGCGCCTCCAACCTGCGCACCGCCGACGCCCAAACTGACTGGGAAGCCCTTTTCCTGTGCCGAACCCAGCGGCGCGTGCGCCTGGACGCGACCTTCAGCCTGGCGGGCCAACTCTGGGAAGCCCCCGTGCATTCGCGCGGCCAACTCATCCAAATCCGCTTCGACCCCTTCGCCTGGCGCCGCCTGGAGATTTGGTGGGAGGGCGAGTCCTCGCCAGGCTCGCCGGTGCGATCAACAACTCAACGCCAAAACCTATACCGACCGCGATTATGAACGGCCTGATAAATCCGCCTGACCTGGACGTCGCCCTCAAGAGCCTGTGGGGAGTAACCGCCATGCCCTTCGGCGCCGCCGTTCCCAAACCCTATGCCGCGCAGAGCTTCCAGCAAGCCCGCCTACCGGCTCGACTGTTGGTGGCCGTGCGCGCCTGCGGATTACTTCACGGACCCAACGG
>CAVQND010000047.1:0-82845 GCA_963713735.1 uncultured bacterium | reverse complement strand
TCTTCCCCCATCGAGAGAGGGTTTGTGAATGAAATCTCCCGGTCCAGCGCGGTTTTCTTGCACCAAAAGTGTTGTCTCTAATAGTGCAATATTTATCTTGCACCCTCTGCGGTCCGCTCGTATGCTCCAACCATCGTGTTCATTAAACGCAACCACACCGTCCTGGCCGGCAAAGACTACCGGTCCGTCCTCTTGGTGCAGGGCAAGCGCGTGCTGGCCAAGCGCCCGCCGGGGCGCCCCGCCGCTGGCGCTCCCGCCCCCAAATCGGTGGTGATCCACCAAACGCTGGCCAATCTTTCCAAGCTCCCGCCCGAGCTCATCGAGTTGATCGAGCGACACTGCAAGCACCAACCGCCCCCACCCGAGGGCCCCGTCGGGCCAGCCGGCGGCGGGGAGGCGTCGAGCGCCATTCACCAAGGGCCGTGTTATGGTGTGCTGGCCGCCTTGGATGGCCTGGCTCGGGAGATAGGGTTGGTGCAGGCGGTGGGAGAGCAAAGCCGCTCCCAGCGCCTGGCCCTGTTCTTAACCTACGCTCGGGTGGCCCACCAGGGCAGCCGCTTGTCGGCGGCGCGCTGGAGTGAAGACCACGCGGTCAAGGAAATCCTGCAGGTGGGCAGTTTCGATGAGGACGATCTCTACGCCGCGCTGGAGGACCTGGAAGGCCGGCAGGCCAGTATCGAAACGGCGCTAGCCCCCAAGGTGGCAGCGCCCAAAGCGCGAGCCATTTATCTGTATGACGTGACCAGCGTGTATTTTGAGGGCCTGGAAAATGAGTTGGCCGATTTTGGATATAATCGCGAGGGCAAGAAGGGCAAGAAACAGTTGGTGGCCGGGCTGTTGACCGACGAGCCATGGGGAACCGATTTCGATTCAACTCTACCGGGGCAACACCGGAGATCCGCCGACATTCTTGGACGCGGTGCAGAAGCTCAAGGTGCGCTTTGGGGCGGAGGAAATAGCCTTGGTGGGAGACCGGGGCATGATCAAGCGCCTGGGCAAGGCGGCGCTGGGCGAAGCCAGGTTCTGCTATGTGACGGCCTTGACCGATCCGCAAATCCGAGCGTTGCTGGCCAAGAAACGGCTGCAACTGGAGCTCTTTGAGGACAAGCCTGCGGAGGTGGAATTGGAGGGCAAGCGTTATGTGCTCCGGTGCAATCCTCAGACCCAGGCCCGGGAACGGGCCCGCCGCGCCGACCAGTGGGCTCGCGTGCAAGCCAAGATCACGGCGCGCAATCAACAGGTGGAGCAGAAGCCCCGCAGTGAGCCTGAGAGTTCGCTCAAGCAAGCCCAGGCGCTGCTCACCAAGTATCGGCTCCGGGGATGGGTGAAAGTGGAATTAGCCGGGCGCAAAGTGGTTTGGACCGAAGATACGGCGGTGCGGCAGAAGCAGGCTGAACTGGATGGGTGCTATGTGATCGAAAGCGATCTGCCCAAGGAGGTGGCCGACACCCAGCAGGTGCATGACCGCTATCTGGATCTGACGCAGGTTGAGCGGGACTTTCGCACGCTCAAAACCGGGCTCTTGGAACTGCGGCCGATTTTCTTGCGCAAGGAAGGTCGCACGCGCGGGCACGCCGTGGTGTGTCTGCTGGCACTCAAGCTGGCGCGGGAGTTGGATCGGCGGCTGGCGCCGCTGGGTTTGACCGTCGAGGACGGACTGGAGCGGCTCAAGGGCGTACGGTTGGTGCGGCTGGGCGACAGCGAACCGGAGCTGTGGAGATTGCCCGCCAGCTATCCTCCGGCGCAGACCGAGGTGTTGGCAGCGTTGCCGAAGCTGAAGCCGCCAATGTTGTCTCTAGGAAAAGCCAACAGGCGGCGGCTGACCAACCCGCGCAAGGGACGCACCTAGAAGGACTTGTGCAGACAAGTCACGGCCGACCGTCCCTTCATCAATGGGGGAAGGTCAGTCAGAAAGAGATGCGGTTTCCCGCTTTGAGCCGGGAGGCGAGACGGAACGAAGTGGGGCCAGTAAAGCCCCCGCAGTGGAGTCTCCTCAAAAATCGCTCAAAGCGGGAAGCCGCCAGCCCGTAGGGCTGTCCGCTGCCGCGCCGCCTGCCGGCAGGCAGGCGAATAGCGCGACAATGGACGGACGCCTTGCCCAAGCAAGGCTCCGTCCGGCGGGTCCGTCCAGGACCCGACCACCTGAGCGCGGCCTCCGTCCAGGAGGCCGCTTGCGAGTTCAGAAAGAGATGCGGTTTCCCGCTTTGAGCCAGGAGACGAGACGGAACGAAGTGGGGCCACGAGAGCCCCCGCAGTGGAGTCTCCTCAGAAATCGCTCAAAGCGGGAAGCCGCCAGCCCGTAGGGCTGTCCGCTGCCGCGCCGCCTGCCTTCGTGCAGGCGGCGCGGAACTGATAGGGCCGCCGAGACAGCAATCCCGGCGGCCGTGAGGTCAGGCGAGTGGCGATAGGGGGACAGGCTCCCCGAGCGTGCCGAGTTCGGCAGCGGCTGGGGCCGGATGGTCGGCGGTTTCCTCAGTTTGCAGGGGAGGGGGTGTTCCGCGGATGCAGTCGGCCGCTCGCTGTGCGGTCGAGGCGGCCCGGACAATGATACGGTTGTCTTTGCGGAAGACGGCTGCCCAACCCTGAATGTAGTCGGCTTGGCGTGCTTCCTTGTCTGAGGTGCTGATGCCAACCTGAGCGCACAGGAAGGCGGCGGCGAACTCGGCGACCAGTTCCTCAAAGGAATACTTCTCGGCTCGGTCGCCCTCTGCCTCAGCGCGGCGGTTCAGCCTCTTGGGGTGGCCGGTCGAGTGGGCCAGCTCGTGGAAGAGCGCGGCATAGTATTCCTCGGCACTCTCGAACTGGCCAATGTGCGGCAGTGCGACCCGGTCGAAGGCCCGGTAATAGGCTGGCTCCTGACTGGCGCCGTGGACAATTTCGGGTTTGTCCGGCATGGCCCTGATCAGTTGGTCGGCTGCCTCAGAGGGGTTATTGGCCTGAATGGGCACGTCATCGGCAGGGCGTGGCACGCCTTCAACCTGGTCCAGGTTAAAAACAGCGCTGGTGAACGGGAAGCAGGGGGCAATGGCCTCCTTGCCGGTCTTCGCTTGGAGTTTCTGAATCTCCTCGGCGGTGCGCCATTTCCAATACACAACCGGCGTGGCCCGTTCGCCCCGGTGGACATGTCCACCCAACTGCAGGGCTTGGCGGTAGGTAAGCCAATAGCAGGAGGTGAATTCAGCCGTTCCAAGAACCAGGATGTTGATCCCTCGGTATTCCTTCCCGCTTGCGAGGTTTCTTGGCAAGCCAGCTTTCCATGTCTTGCGCCAGGGCACAACACCGGCATCAAGGTGTTTCAGAATGCGGTCGGTGACGGTCTGATAGATGTTCGTGTTCATGTTATTCCTCCTTGGAAGTGAACGACTGGCCATCTTCTATCATGTCTTAATGATAAATGGTAGATATTTTCTGATGGTTTTTGCACCGGCCTGAACTTTTTTGTGCGCAACCATCCGCCCCGAGGAAACACACAGCGCGCCTCGATTGCAGAGCCGGCGTCATTGGAGAATCACTACACGGGACATCTTCGCCGTTGATCGTCGGTGAAGTGGAAGGCTGGAACATCCGCACCGGTCAGATAGTCGGCCTCTTTCTCCTCCTTCTGGCCAGCTACGGCAACTCGCTGACGACGCCTCGCGCCAGAAACCAGCCGACCAAAGCAGGAGGGCGAGAGGGTTCCCTTGATTGCCACGAGCAGCCAGGTGAGGGAGGGCGCGATCATCTGAAGCGGGCTTCATTTCACAATTAGGGACTATAGGAGACCGCGCCGCCTGCCGACAGGCAGGCGAATAGCGCGACAATAGACGGACGCCTCGCCCCGGCGAGGCTCCGTCCGGTGGGTCCGTTCAGGACTCGACCACTTGAGCGCGGCCTCCGTCCAGGAGGCCGCTTGCGAGTTCAGAAAGAGATGCGGTTTCCCGCTTTGAGCCGGGAGGCGAGACGGAGCGAAGTGGGGCCACGAAAGCCCCCGCAGTGGAGTCTCCTCAAAAATCGCTCAAAGCGGGAAGCCGCCAGCCCGTAGGGCTGTCCGCTGCCGCGCCGCCTGCCCGTCAGGCAGGCGAATAGCGCGGAGATGGACGGACGCCTTGCCCCAGCAAGGCTCCGTCCTGCGGGTCCGTTCAGGACCCGACCACTTGAGCGCGGCCTCCGTCCAGGAGGCCGCTTGCGAGTTCAGAAAGAGATGCGGTTTCCCGCTTTGAGCCGGGAGGCGAGACGGAGCGAAGTGGGGCCACGAAAGCCCCCGCAGTGAAGTCTCCACACAAAACTCAAAGCGGGAAGCCGCCAGCCCGTAGGGCTGTCCGCTGCCGCGCCGCCTGCCGCCCAGGCAGGCGAACAGCGCGATAATGGACGGACGCCTCGCCCCAGCGAGGCTCCGTCTGGCGGGTCCGTCCAGGACCCGACCACGTGAGCGGGGCCTCCGTCCAGGAGGCTGCTTGCGGATTTGGAAAGGGTGCGGTTTCCCGCTTTGAGCCGGAGAATGGGACGGAACGGAGTGGGGCCACAAAAGCCCCCGCAGTAAAGTCTCCACAGAAAAGCTCAAAGCGGGACGCCGCCAGCCCGTAGGGCTGCCCGCTAGCGCGCCAACTGCCGCCAGGCAGGCGAATGGTGCGGGCAAGGAAGAGCCGCCGCGGTCGTAACTCCGGCGATTGTGACATCAGGGGAGCGGTGAAAGAGGGAAAGGCTCAGCGGGCGTGCCGGGTTCGGTAGCGGTTGGGGTTTCTGGGGCCGTCAAGGTCGGGACCTGATGGTCGGCGAGTTCTTCAGTTCCTTGGGCGGGGAGTGTTCCACGGATGTAGTCGGCGGCTCGCTGTGCGGCCGAGGCAGCCCGGACAATGATCCGGTTGCCGTGCCGGCCCCCCAGAGAGCGTGTCGGATCATTGGCCAGCCACGAGCAACGCGACTTGATCCCCAAGTCTGACCTCTTCGACAGAAAGCGCCGGCGAATCCAGAAAACGGTCCGTGTCGAAAATCAACCCGTCACAGGTGGTTTTCTCCCAGGACCGAAACTCGTCCGGATAGAAGACTTCGAAGAGCTGGTAGGCGGCCTCCCGCCGCAGGTCGGTGAAGTTCGAACCCAGGAAGATGTCCAGGCATTGGTCTTCGACCCCCTCCCGGGTCAAGTTGGCCAAGTCGGCCCCGCGCGTATTCACGGCGTAGTGGACATGCAGGAAATTCTCAACCGAATCTCCGCCGAGTTCGTCCAGTAACCGATCTAATCCCAATAACTCCGTTGCCGTGACGGTGCTGCCGTGATGGAACAACACAGCCATTTCGAGCCGGTCGCCGGCCGGCCAGAATTCTGCCTCGCCCTGGCGGTCATGGTCCCAGGCGACCACCTCGGCGGCGGTCAGGTTCCTCGGGATTGCGGATTGGGACCGGAAGTTGAAGCCCTCGAACGTGCCGAGGTCAAATTGGAGCCCTTCTTGTTCTGTGGGGTTCGACTCTGTCTGATTTTCCATGATTTTCTCCTCATCCAAAAGTTCGTTAATGGCCGCCGGGGCGGATTCCCCGGCGGCAGAGTTGAGCTAGTAATCCTCGGGCAAGAGGACCGTGGTCGCGCTCCGGTCGGCTTCGGTGATGATCCAGAACCTCGTGCCGTTGCGATCGGAGTAAGCCGAGAGCAGGCGGAAGCCCTGTTTCAGGGAAAGCTCGTTCTCCGTTTTGTCCTCTGCGGGCACGTCGCCCCAGTCACCGGTCCCGTGACGTTGCAGCGCCGCGCGCACGTCGGCAGGATGGAGCCGGTCCAAGGCGTTGGGCGTGATGACGGTCTGGCCGAACGGAAAGAGCTTTGAAAACGAATGCGTGTTCATGATTTCCTCCTTTGGATTCGAACAACTGCCTCCTTTTAGCATGTCTCACTGATAATTGGTATATATTTTCCCTTTTTTTCTCTTGGCTGTGGAAATTGTCCCGAAGAAACACCAGCAGTGTTTGCGCTGCGCCCCGAACGCTCGATTTTCAGAGCAGACGTGCCCCGCGATCAAGGCTCGCGATGCACTACTGGGAAATCGCGCCTTCCTCCGGCAGGGGAACGCCGGAGCGCATGTCGTCCGCCTCCCAATGATGGCGTCGGCGCCGCGCCTGAACCAATCAAGTTCGGTGACCTCATATTCATTCTGCATTACAGACGGCGGGAAGTGCGTGGCCCATCTGGCAACGAGGAAGGTCGGCGTGAGGTGAGGGCGCGGGACAACTGACGCGGAAGCACTGGCGGTGTTCCGGGGCGTCGCAAGTCCTCCAGTTGGCCGCGCCGCCTGCCAGCAGCAGGCGAATAGCGCGAAAAAGCGAGGACGCCTCGCGGGGCGTTGCCGCTGAGCTGAATTGACCCGCCTCTGCTGAGATAAAAGGATCCACCCTGGTAGCGCGCAGAGCCGGAACTTCTCATTCCCAAGTAGTACGAGCCTGGCCTGCGCTGTTGGCTGCGGGTGTTAGAGCGGCGGCGAAGGAAGTCCCCGCCTCACGTCCTCGACACTGGCGTGCCGATTCGGTAAGACGAGGACATAACTTTTAGCATCAGCATCCTAAGCGAGAGCTTGGGCCTTTTGCAATCCGGATCGCGGAGCATTTTGAGTTCCGGGCGGACTGGTACCGCGGGGGCGCGGCGGCCGACCTGGTCCTGGAATATTACGTGGCGCTGCGGTCCGTTCTGGGGGCCAAGCCTCATCTGCGCAAGTGCCTGACCCGGTGCCGGCACTGCGGCATTTTCTTTCTGACCGACCCGCGCAACGCCAGCCGGCACGACCTGCGCTGTCCCTTGGGTTGCCGGGAGGCCCACCGCAAGCAGGCTTCGGCGCGACGTAGCGCCGCTTACTACTGCGAGCCCAATGGCCGGCGCAAGAAGAGCGACCTCAATCAACGCCGGCCGCGCCAGTATTGCCCACCCAAGCCCGCGCCCAACCCGCCCCGCGCCCGACGGCCCCGGCGGCGCCGTGCCCGGTGGAACCGGCGGCTGGTCGAGTACGTGCGGCTGGTCGCCAGCCTGATCGAGGGCCGGCGGATCGGCCGCGGCCAGGTGCTGCGGATGCTGGCGCGAAAAATGAGACAACACACCTTAGCCCACCGCCGCCGGATCGATCAAACTGTCGCCTGGCTCCACAAAGAGCCTCCGTGAACGACGACCGTATGGCGAACGAAGTGGAACTGGCCAGTTTGGACCTGCGTTACGAGGGTTTTCGGCTGAGGCAGCCGGCCCTCGAAGAGCGGCTTTTGGCCTCGATTGCCCAGCGCGGCATCGAGGAGCCGCTGGAAGGGGTGGACCTGCCTGCCGCCCCGAGCGCGGCGCAGGCCGGGGGCCAGCCGACCAAAGTGCTGCTCAATGGCTTTAAGCGGCATCGTTGCGCGCGGCAACTGCGCCTGGCCACCGTGCCCTTTAGTTCGCTGGGCGGGGACGAGGCCACGGCGATCCTGGGCCTGCTCAAGCTCTCGAATAACCGGACGCTCAGCCTTCTGGAACAGGCCGCCTTCATTGCCGAGCTCAAAAACGCGCGCGGCCTCAGCGTGGCGGAGATCGCGGCCGAACTCTCCCGCAGCAAATCCTGGGTCACGATGCGCCTGGGACTCCTGGCCGAGATGAGCGAGCCGGTGCGCCAGCAGCTCTTTGCCGGGGCGTTCCCGGTCTATTGCTACATGTACCTGATGCGTCAGTTCATGCGCATGAACGGCGTCAAGGCCGAGCAGGTCCAGGAGTTCATCCTGGCGGTCAGCGGCAAGGGCCTGAGCGTGCGTGAGATCGAACAGTTGGCCCACGGCTTCTTTCGCGGACCGGCGTCGTTCCGGGAGGAAATCCGCCAGGGCAACCTGGCCCTGCCGCTGGCACGGATGCGCCAGATGCCCCAGAACCCCGACGCGTGCAGCGAGTTCGAACGGGTGCTGTTGGGGGACCTGGAGCTGACGCAGAAGTATATGCAGCGGGTCATGGGCAAGAGCCAGGAGCAAAACAAACTGACCAGCCGGGCCTTTCACGCCCAGTGCCACTTGCTGACCGCAGGCATCCTGAGCCGCTCGCGCGCCTTCTTTCACACCTTGAGGCAACTCCATGATCGAAACGGACAAGCGTAAGGCCGCCTTCCTGCTCCACCAGGAAGGCCACTCGGTGCGGGAGATCGCCCGCCTGCTCAGCCTGAGCCGCAACACGGTGCGGACCATCATCGCCCAAGGCGGCGCGCCGCCCTCCCCGCGCCCTCGCGCCGACAAGCTGCCTTTGGACGAGGAGTTGCTGCGCCGGCTCTACCAGCAGTGCCAGGGCCATATCGCGCGGGTGCATGAGAAGCTGGTCGAAGAGGAGGGCGTGGCGGTGGCCTACTCCACGCTCGCGCAACGGCTGCGGGAGCTGGGCATCAGCGACCCGCCCAAGGTCCGCTGCCACCACGTGCCCGATGAGCCCGGCGCGGAGATGCAGCATGACACCAGCCCTTACCAGGTCGAGTTGGCGGGCCGGCGCATCCGGCTCATCGCCAGCCTGATTTACCTGCGCTACAGCAAGCGCCGTTACCTCAAGTTCTACCGCGCCTTCGACCGCTTCAAGATGAAGTGCTTCTTCCACGAGGCGCTCACCTTCTGGGGCTATGCCGCCCGGCAGTGCATCATCGACAACACCAACTTGGCGCGGCTGCGCGGCACCGGCGCCAACGCCGTCATGCACCCGGAGATGGAGGCCTTCGCCAGGCAATATGGCTTCGCTTACCGCTGCCACGAGCTCAAGCATTCCGATAGAAAAGCCGGCGAGGAACGAAGTTTTTGGTACGTCGAGACCAACTTCCTGCCCGGGCGCACCTTCGCCAGCCTGGAGGACCTCAACCGCCAGGCCTTCGAGTGGTCCACCACGCGCCTGGACAACAAGCCCCAGGGCAAGGCGGGACTCATCCCGGCCCAGGCCTTCGAGCACGAGCGCACTTATCTCGCGCCGGTGCCCGCCCAGTTGCCCGCTCCCTATAAGGTCCACGGCCGCGGCACCGATGAATATGGGTTTATGAGCTTTGGCGCCAACTATTACTGGGTGCCCGGCACCCGGCGCGACGAGGTCAAGGTGCTCGAATACAGCGACCGGCTGAAGATTTTCCAGGCCGGCCAGTGCCTGGCCGAGTATCCGCTGCCCGCCGATGGCGTGCGCAACGCCAAGTTCAGCCCCCAGGGCCAGCCCGCGCCGCCCCATCACCCCCACAACCGCCACCATCCCACCGAACTGGAGGAGAAGCACCTGCGCGCCTTGGCCCCCACCGTCAGCGCCTATCTCGATTATGCCCTGCCGACCAAAGGCCTGGCGCGCCATCAGTTCCTGCGCCGCCTGCTGGCCTTGAGCCGCCAGATGAGCGTCGAACTCTTCACCCAGACCCTCGAACGCGCCCGCAAATATCGCATCACCGACCTGCAAACCCTCCAGAACATCGCCTGGTTATATCTCCAACAAGGCCCGGGCCAGGTGCCGCTGGTCGAGATCGATGCCGCCTTCCGCCAGCGCGAAGCTTACCAGGAAGGCTCCCTGACCGATCCCCCCGAGTTGCCCGCCTGACCCGGACCTCCGCCCGACCATGACTAAAGAACTCTCCGACATGCTCAAATACCTGCGCCTGGGCAACCTCCTGGCCCACTGGGAGGACTACCTCAAGCTGGCCGCCGACAAGAACCTCTCCCACGCCCGCTGGCTGACCCACGTGCTCGAGGAGGAATATCAAACGCAAACGCGAGAATGCCCGCCAACTCCGCCTCAAGCACGCCCACCTGCCCGAAATCCTGGTCATCGAAACCTATCCCTTCGAGCGGCAGCCCAAGCTCAACAAAAAGCGGGTCATGGCCCTCTACGACTCCCTGGACTATATGCAGCACCACCAGAACCTGATCTGGCTGGGCATCAGTGGCTGCGGCAAGACGGGCCTGGCCACCAGTTTCCTCATTCACGCCATCGACCAGGGCTACCGCGGCCGCTACGTGCTCTTTGCCAACCTGGTCAACGAACTCTACGCCGCCGTCGCCGACCATTCCGAAAACACGGGTCCTCAAGAAATACCTCGCCTTTGATATCTTGCTCATCGACGAAATTGGCTACGTGGAGGTCGAACCGGTGCAAGCGGGCCTGTTCTTCACCCTCATGCACGAGCGCCACAAGAAAAAGCCCACCCTCATCACCTCCAACCTGGGCTTTGCCGAATGGGGTTCCTTCCTCAAAAACGACCACCTGACCGCCGCCCTCATCGACCGGCTCACCGAGAACAGCCACGTCATCAATATGAAAGGCTGCAAGAGCCTGCGCGCACCCGCTGAACGCCGAACCCTGCGCCGAGCCATGACCTTCGGCCAGCGCCGCGAACTGGCCAATCGCCTGCGGGACCTCCCGCTGGAGCGGGTGCTGCCGCTGTGCGGTGGCCGGCCCGACCGCAACGACCACCGCAAGTGGCACACCCCGGCGGGCACGCTCTCGGTCACCGGCGCCAAGTTCATGAACTGGACCCTGGGGCACGGGCGGCGGCGGGGCCATTGACCTGGTCATCCACCTGCGCCGCCTGGACTTCAAGGGCGCCGTGGATTGGTTGGCCGGCCACTTCCCCGCAGTCCTGCCGCCCGAACTGCAGTGCCGCCCCCGCCCGCCTCCGAGCTGCGACTCCCACTGCCAGCCCCAAGCCAACTGGCCCGCGTGCGCGATTACCTGATCACCCAACGCCGCCTGCCCTCCGGCCTGGTGGCCCCGCTCATCGACTCCGGCACCCTCTACGCCGATGCCCGCGCCAACGCCGTCTTCCTGCTGCGCGATGACCACCATCTCCCCGTCGGCGCCGAACTGCGGGGCACGACCGGAGCGCCTTGGCATGGCCTGGCCCCCGGCTCCCGCAAAGACCTGGGCTGCTTCGCCATCCCCGTCGAACCTCAATCCACGGTGGTCCTGTGCGAATCGGCCATTGATGCCATCAGTTGCTTTGTCCTCCATCCCGCATACCGGTGCCTCTCCACCGCCGGTGCCCGCCCCGACCCGCGTTGGCTGCGGCCCCTGCTGGATCAAGGCCGACCAGGTTTACTGCGGCTTTGACGCCGATCCCACCGGTGACGCCATGGCCGACGCCATGATCGCCCTGCCACCCGCCAGTCCACCGCCTTCGCCCTCCCCTCCACGACTGGAACGACGTGCTCAAGGCCCGCCCATAGCTCTCTCTGCGTTGGCTTCCGCGCGTGCCCAGAGCACGCGCCGCGCTACTTGGAAAACTCCACTCCTTGGAAAGAACAATCATCAATCCCCGCTCTTAACCAGCGGATCAACTCAGCGCATTAAAAGCGGATCACTCCTGCACAGCGGCAACGGCGGGGCGAGACACCGCCGCAGAAGTCCGGGAGGGACCCGCGCCACGCCAGGCCACACCCTGGTGGATCATCGGACCGCCGTTCTAATTCAAAGTCCTCGAACGTGTCGGCAGGGGCTGGCATCGATTGTTGTGAGAACTCTGCCCAGTGGCGAGAATGGTGCTTGAGTCAAGGGTGTTTAATTGTTGTTTTGAAAATACGCCGGGTCGGGCGATCGCCCACCGAGTCTCTGGTCCAATTCTCTTCGGGTAGCGATATGCTGGTGATGCTGCGGTCCGCTTCGGTGATGATGTGGAATCTGGTTTGGTGCCGGTCGCGGTAGACCGAGATCAACCGGCAGGGCTCAAGGAGGGCGCGCTCGTTTTCGGCAACGTCCTCCGGGTCGATCTCTCCCCAATCGCCACGCGCGTGGCGGTAGAGTGCGAGGCGCACATCATACGGGTGCAGTTCGCCCTGGGCGCGGATCGTGATCACGGTGCGGCCGAGCGGAAACAGCTCTGAAAGCGAGTGCGTGTTCATGTTTTCCTCCTGTGAATTTGAACAACTGCTCTCCTTTTATCATGTCTCACTGAGAATTGGTAGATACTTTCTGAATTATTCTTCAGTTTGTTGTGGAATTCATCGTAAGAAAGCCGTGCCAACTCGCGTGCGTCGTTCGCGGGCGCGTCTGAATGACGTGTCACCGGGCGGTTCAAAACCAGCCACCTATGGGCGATTCAAAACCAGCCACTCTGAGGCGAGAACTTCATATCAGTTATTCGGTTTGGTTCAAGATGAAAACGGGATTTTCTGCTCGGCTATGGTCTGCGAGGTTCTGCTGACCCGCGGAGACCCGTGGGGCGCCAGGTGTTTTCCGAAGTCTCCTGGCGTAATCGCGCCGTCTATTTGTGCGGGCGGGCGAGCGGCGGGAACGGACTCCGAACCTCCAGTTCGCGTTCCCGCCGGTCGCCACGCGTAACGGACTCGCCTCGCCCGCACAAATAGGCGCGCCACGGATCTCCGAAGTCCATGCTTTCAAAGCGCCGCGCATGGGGCCTTGAGCTTCCCAGGGGCTGAAGGCGGACGGACGACATCCTTGCCCCAGCCCCCGGGCCATTGCCTCCAGAGGCCGCGCCGAGAGCTTTTCCGCGCTTCCAACGGGTTCAGTCATGGGAGGGTTCCTCCGCGGCTTTGGTGTGTGGTTTTTCTTCTTTGACGGCGCTCTGATCTTTGAGGCGGTAGCTGCGGCCGGTGATGGCGATGGTCTGCGCGTGGTGGAGGAAGCGGTCCAGGATGGCGCTGGCGGCGGGCACGTCACCCAGGAGCTTGCCCCAGTCCTGGATGGGGCGGTTGCTGGTCATGATGGTGGAGCGGTTCTCGTAGCGGCGCATGACCACTTCCAGGAGGTATTCGCCGGAGTGTTTGGGCAGGGCTTTGAGTCCCATGTCGTCCACGATCAAAAGGTCGGGCTTGAGATAGCGGCGCAGAACGCGGTCCTGTTGGTTGAAGGCCTCGTCCCTCAGGAAGTCGCGCACCAGGTCGAAGATGGAGCGGTAGAGGACCTGAAAGTTGAGCTTGATGGCCTCGTAGCCCAAGGCCTGAGCGAGGTGGGTTTTGCCGACTCCTGGCGGGCCAATAAATAAAAGGTCGGCGGCCTGGCGGATAAACTGGCCGGCGGCCAGATCGTCAATCTGTTTGCGCGGGATGCCGGGGTTGAAGCGCCAGTCAAAATCCTGCAGCGTTTTGAGGCGATGGAAGTCCGCCGCTTTGGTGCGGCGGCTGAGCAGCCGTTCTTTGCGCACGTTGAGTTCGTCCTGGAGCAGGATCTCCAGGAACTCTTCATGGGCCAGGCGGTTGGCGGCGGCCTCCTGCAAGCGCAGGCTCAAGGTGCCCGCCAGGCCGGAGAGGCGCAGTTGTTTGAGGGTGGTTTCCAGGTTAGGAATGCTCATCAGTATTGGATTGTGGGTTGGGGTTGCTTTGGGAGGCCGGGCTGAAACAGACCGGCACCAAATTGTCATAGGTGCTCAGGTCGCGGATGAGCGGGTGAGTCTCGATAAACGCGAACTGTTCCTGAGCCACGGGTCGGGCCAGGAGTTCCCGCAAATCGCGCAGATGCCACGCGCCATGCGTCAGGGCCAACTGGCAAGCGTGGTCGAGTTGCGGGGTGGGGTGTTTCTCGGCCAGGGCCAGGAGCCCCTGCAAGACGCGCAGGCTTTCAGGGCCGCGCTGCTGGTAAAGACTTTCGGCCCAAGTCTCCGCCCCCGAGCCCAGCAGCCGGCAGCGGTCCAGGATCCACTCGGCGCCCCGTTCGATGAGGGTGCGTTTATGATCGTGAATGTGGGCCGGATCGGTTCTGAATCTTCCGGGTTCTTGCCGCACATGCACGGCGATAGCCTCCATGCGTTCATTGAACAGACGCACCATTTTGGCGTCCCACCGCGCCCAGACTTTCCGCCGCACATACTCCGGGGGCACCGAGTAATAAGCCTTGTCCACTTCGGCGTAGCCATCGCGGTGGATTTTACGCGGCGCTTCGTTGAAGGCCGGAAACAGGCTCAGGGGCAGCGGCAAGAGCTTGGGCTTTTCGACGCTCAGGAAATGCGCGCGCACTTGCTGGCGCGTGGTGCCGTGAATGCGGGTGTCGGCCACCGTTTCTTCCCAGTGCGCTAAATGCAGGTTCTGGGCGCCCAGGCTCTCGAACTGCTTGCCGGCCAACCCGTTTTCCTGAACGTATTTGATCCCGGCCTCGATCTTGCCTTTGTGGCGAGGCATCGCCGGCTTGGTCGGCAGGATCACGGTGCCATAATGTTCGCAGAACGACACCACCTTGGGATTGAGCTCGGGCTCAAACCAATCGACCTTCTTGACGGCCGCCCGCAGATTGTCGATGACCAAGGTCGCGACCACCCCGCCAAAATGCCTCAGGGCATTCTCCAACCCCCGGACGAAGTTCTCGGTAGTCTGCCGCCAAAAGGCCTCGGTGTAACCCTTGCGCGAGTGACTCAAAACCACGCGCAAGACATGGGGACGGCGCCGGTGCCCGTCCTGGACCACCCAAGCCCCTTGGCCAAAATCAACCTGCGCCTCTTGTCCCGGCTCGGTCTCCATCCGCCGGAAGGGCAGCGGATTGACCGCGTCCAACTGCCGCACAAAGCGCTTCACCGAATCGTAGCTGCCGGCGAACCGGTGCTCGCTCACCAAGTCCTGGTAAATCCGCTGAGCGGACAAGTTGGCGTCCAAACCGTCTTTGATGAAGTTCACAAACGGCTCGCAGTGACTGACTCGGCCGGGCTTGGACCCGGCGGGCGAAATGGCTGGTTTTGGCGGCTGAGCTGGAGGGTTGCTCGGCGCCGTCATCACCTCCGAGCTGGGTGGCACAATGGCTGGTTTTGCCCCTTCGGCCCGTCCGGACCCGGCGAGCGGAGCGGCCGGGTTTGCCGGCTGGGCTGGAGGGTTGCTCGGTGACGCCGTCACCTCCGAGCCGAGGGGCAGAGTGGCTGGTTTTGCCCCTTCGGCCGGTCCGGACCCGGCGGGCGCAATGGCCGGGTTTGCCGGCTGGCCTGGAGGGTTGCTCGGTGACGCCGTCACCTCCGAGCCGAGGGGCACAGTGGCTGATTTTGCCCCTTCGGCCGGTTCGGACCCGGCGGGCGGAATGGCCGGGTTTGCCGGCTGGGCTGGAGGGTTGCTCGGCGCCGTCGTTACCTTCGAGCCGAGGGGCGCAGTGGCTGATTTTGCCCCTTCGACCGGTTCGGACCCGGCGGGCGGAATGGCCGGGTTTGGTCCCCCCACCTGGCGAGCCAATCGACGGTATCGAGCCACCGTCTCACGGTCGATCCCCAATTCCCGAGCTATCCTGCGCTGTGACCAGCTACTGCGGGTCAACCTGCTAATCGTTTGCTGTATGTCCATTTTGAGTTGGTTCATCGCCGGGCAGGGTCATCAAACTGACCCTGACCGCAACGATTTACCTCACCTCAAAATGGCTGGTTTTGATTCGCCCACTGGTGGCTGGTTTTGACCGCCCGCTGACAGAATGACGATTGGTAGATACCTCGTTGCCATATTTCACGGAACGTGGGATACTATGCGCCGATGGGGCGTAAACGGACACGGCTGGAATTAAGCGCGGCCGAACGGGCCAGGGCAGAGGGCCTTCTCGGTTCCTGTCAGGATCGGCGAGCGGCGGAACGATTGCGCGTTGCGGTTCTGGCAGCGACAGGGCGACACACTTTGGAAGATCTCGCGCGGAAGGCGGGGCGCTCTCGGTCAACGATTCAAAACTGGTTGGAGAAGTTCGCGGGCGGGGGTCTGGAAAGCCTTCTGCGTCGCGAGGGCGCGCCAGGAGCGACAAGCCGGTCGCCACGGCGGCGGTGCAAACGCAACTACAGGCGGGGTTGAAGGCCAGGCAATGGACCTCCGCAGCTCACATTGCGGCGTGGTTGAACGAGGCTTTCGGCATTAAACGAACAAGGAAATCGATTTACTATTGGCTCAAGAAAAATGGATGGCCGGCGCCGGGTGCAAAGTTCCAGTATCGTCCGATAGACAGGGGACCATGGCAACGTAAGCGTAAGAAGGTTTAATTCCACCGATTAGGTCATTTTGAGATCTCTGGCAGGAACTGGTTCAAATACTCCTCCCGTTTTTTCCCCAGTAGACTGAGAACCAACCGAAAATCCGGCTCGTTAAAACACTTTGCGAAGGTGGGGGTTTCAGCGATTATATATCTGAAATCCCGACCGGAGGCAGGAGACCGCTTTGTTGCAGCCTTTGCGGCGTCATAGAGGGTGTTGCCGGTGGTGATGCTTCTGGAGAGGAGTGCCAGGTCAAGGCAGGCATCAGGGTCTTCGGGATCGGCCCGGATGAGGATTTGGTATGCCTGGACGACGTTTCTCAAGTCAGGGTTTTCAGGTCGCCACCCACGTCGCGGCTCGCTCTTGCGGATTTGGCCGGGGATGATTGCATTTTGTATGGCTGCTTGACGGGCAGGAGTTTTTTCTGGTGCTGGCTCAACCGCCAGAGCTGCCGGCATATTAGAACAATTATTCGCAAAGAACGAGGTGAGCCACTTGGCAATATCGAGGTCCAGGTCTTCGCGATGGAGAAGACCCTTCGCCAGTTCGCGGGCTTCGTAGGCTTCACCCCTGAGCGCGAGGGCGTCCGCGTGATTCATAATTGTTTTCGGATTGTCGTTATCGTCGTGAGTTTCCGCAAATTTCACAATGGCTCTTGTGGTTTCATCTCGCGACAGGGCGACCTCGATTTCCTGAGCCGTCAGCCGGAAATAGCGGCACCGCTCGCGGTGGGTAACGATCCAGACGCCCGCTTTTTGGATGCCAACCTCCGCCAGGTTCCCTGGGTCATTTGACCACGGGCCCCACCATCCACCAGCATACGTGCGGGAATAGCCCTTTGGTCCGAAAACACACGCACCCTCCCATTCAATTCCGGTGTTGGCTTGCCGCGGTTCGCTGACCTTACCCAGAGAAGGAAAGACGCCAACTGGCTGCCGAAACTGAGTGATGTCGATTCGTCCAATCGATGTTTCACGAGCAAGGAAATAAGACCCTTTGTAAAACGTTATCGATCCAAGCAGGCCGCTGAAAGCATCGGCCAGTGCGACTTTCGCTGCCTTTACTCGGGGCTCGTCCGTTGCAGCAAGAGCGAGAATTGGCCTCCAGTTATCGGTTTTGAGCGCCGCGTCGATGAGCTGTTGGAGTTTTCGATTTAGTCTTTCCTGTTCTTGCAGGCCAAGAGCGGTGGCCGCAACGGCATCACCAAATCTCCGGACGTCATCCAGAGCCTTGTCTGGACCGAAGCGAGTTGGGTCAGGTGCCTTTACTCCGGGGCCGGGCGCAGCCTGGGAGTCAGATGTGGCAACAGGTCTTGGCGAATCCACATCGCGAACCGTGATCTTGAGCTCGGCGTAGGGGGAAATACCGGCCGCCTGTGCCGATGAAGCCAGGAGTTCTCGATATTTAGCCAGAAATTGCGCGTATGCAAATCGAGGGTCGATCTGAACCAGCCGAAGCAGGTTGGGCGCGTTCGACTCAGACTTGAGACGGGCGGCACTGAGCTCCAGGGCCTGCGAGAGAAACTGCATGCCATCAGTAGCGATCTTCTCGCGTTCGTAATTCGCAGCACCTTTTAGGCGAGAAAATATCTTGGCAGCTTCCTCGTAGGCAGCCTCAGCTTTCCCTGGGGGGAAAGAGCTCGAATCCGCACTCACCGGCGAAGGCCGGTAGAGAACAGGGGAAGGCGCCGCGTTACTTCCGGCTGGATCGGCGGCTTCGCTCGGTTTGTCGATGTTCTTTGATTCGCTCTTCGATTCGCCTGAGGCGGCTTCGATTTTCCTGCCACACGCTGACAACAGCATAATAAGCGACACAAGAACGGCTAATCCACATGTAGTCTTCATGATTCGATTTGCCGGCCAGCGAAATGGATCTGGCCCCTCCTGTCAAGCGTCGAAAAGCCCGGACAGAAGGCCGAGAAGGCCGACCAGCCGGACCGCGAACCCTCGAACGTCGGAGGGGAGTTCCAGGGAACCCGAAAGCTCTCGAAGCCGATCGGGCCTCGCCGCACAGCCTTAAATGGTTTGTCACAGCGTGCCTGGGCGATTAAGCTCTGACCGCAAAAAAAAGACCTGTGGCTGATTCTGACAAAACTGGAAAAGCTCCCGAGAACGAGGCTGAGGACGCATCCAGCTTCCGGGGCGCGCTCAATGTGTTATGCGGACGGCTTGGCAGCATCAGCGCGACCGATAGATTCGGAAAAGTCTCCGGCGTTGTTCTGATCATCCGGATTGTGGTCCGGCTCGTCGTGTTTTGGTTCGTTTGGATGGCGGTGGACAGATTGTTTGTCCTCTATTGGCTCTACTCAGCCCTGTTGGCGGTCGCCGTGATGGCTGTCCTGATGAGGATTGTGAGGCGGCTGCTCGTAAAGTGACCATCGATTCATCGCGCTTTGCTGCCAAACATGGGAGGGTTTCACCGAAAAATGCGGTCCAGGAATTGCCGTAGTGCGCCGCGACCGGTCGGGGCTTCTTCAGGTTCTTCGCTTTCATCCTTTACGTCACGGCCCTCCTCGAACTTTCTTGGTAGTTTCGTTTGCTTTTTCGGTGATTCAAAGGGCTCAAAAAATCGTATCACAGCCGTTGCTGCACCGGCCAGAAGGCCGATAACCTGAGTGCCAGTCGGTGAAGACCCGAAAAACAGCAATCCGAAAAACCCCCGCCAATCATCGAGCCGCTGGAGGTTCAGCGGAATGGCGACGAGAAGATACACTGCATACCCCCAAAAGAGCGCCTCCACCAACTCAATCGCCGTTTGACCGATGGCGTTCGCCACATGACGCCGCAGGACGCAGAGCGACCACAGGGCTGAGGCGAGAAGCCCGACGAGGAGGATGATTTTGGGCGTCATTGCGGGACCTTGGGGTTGGAGCCGAGTCTTCTTCTCGAGCCGAGCTCGCCGCTCGCGGCGCTAACGGCCCATTTCGTTTCTGGGACGGAGTTTCCTTCGCTTCTTTTTCTTCTCCTTCGAGAGCTTTATGATCGGCAACGTCGGCAGGTCATCCTTGTCCCACGCCTTAAGGAATTGGTAGTGGAGCGCCTGGGATTGCTCGCCGAGAATCTCTACTTTTTCGTCCAGCGGACTCCGCCCCGGTAGCGGTCCCTTGCGCATCTCTTGAATCTCCGACCATTTGAGCTTCTTCCAATAAGTGCCGTGCTCCGGGCTATCGTGAATCCCTTTCAATCCGTTCACGGGTCCCGTTCGCGGAATTGTCATCAACTGTGAGGCAAGAACGTTGGGCTGGACTGCAATTGAGTCATCCTCGCTTCGGCCGACGCTTGTGCCTCCCGGATTTCGACTCTCACTCCGGCCCCGCTTGGTCTCAATGAAGAAGCTCTCGCCGAAGAATTCCTGCGCCCATTTCGCTGTTTCTGGACTTTCGGTCCGGAGCACGGTCTTGTTATCGCATTGGCCGATGATCTCGTGCGCCATGTGCGCCTGATACACCTCGCGCAGGCCCTCGATGTCCTGGAAGCCCAGCACGGTGCATACCCCCTTTGAGCGGCCCTGGTTGAGAAGACTCGCAAGCCCGTCCAGTTTTCCTGCCTCGCGCACTTCATCCAGAAAAAGCCAGGTCTTGCGGCCGGTCACGCCGTGGTCGCGCTCTTCCGGTTGAGTCAGCAGCAGGTCCGTGATTCTGCGGAAAATGGCTTTGTTGATCGCTTCCAGGGCGGCGCGGTTGGAAGGATGGCTGCCCAAAACGAGAATGTAATTGTTATGATCCTTCGAAATCTCCGACGGGTAGGCATCCCGCAGCAACAACTGGTTCAGTCGAACCAGGCGCGCACCCGCCGGGAGCGAGTCGCGCAGCTCCTTTGTCGCTGCCGAAAGTTTGGCATCGTCAAAACGCGTCGGATCGTAGATCGGACCGGTCTGAATAATGCTGTTGAAATCGTCCGCCAGGGCCTTCTGAAGGTCGGGGTTCGCGCCGTCATTGAAGTCGAAAAGCAATTTCCGCGTGGCATCCGACAACCGGCTGTTCAAGTATTGTGATAGCGGATCAGACGGGCTGGCAGTTTTCAGTCTCATCGCCAACCCGGGCAGGTCGATGATAGCGCGCTCTGCAAAGGCGCGCCCATCATCCCGGCTCGCCCAGTCTGCCAGGCTCACAGTTCGTCCCTCTTTCTGGGCCTGGTGCCAAAGGGCCGCGACAATCTCCACGGGCAGGAGCTTGGTGGCGATCGTGGAGGTCACGTCTGCGGTCAAACGTTGCTCGCTGAAGAAAGGTGCTTCGAGGTCTTTGGTGTAGTCTGACATGCGCAGGACTCTGCGCAGGAGGTCCTCGTTCTTGAGGACCAGGACGACATGGCGCAGGGTCCAGTTTTTGACACCCTGGCCAAGAAAGCTCAGCATGACCGCGTAAAGAAGTTGCCGAGCTGCGTCCGAAAAGAAGGGCTGCGTGGCATTTGTCTCCTGGGGGATGAGGATGGTCGCCACCTGAAGCGCGGCGGCGGGGCAGTTGATGTCCCTGGCAAGGTCCCAGGCAAAACCGCGGCGGTCGAACGGATTCAAGGTTCGAACCTCCGGCGGGCTGCCGTCTTTGGGCTCAACGGAAAACCCCATCTTCGCGAGGATGGGGAGCATGTCGCGTTTTGGGTCGTAGATGAGCGCGCGGTGGTTAAAGCCGAGCGTCCCCACGTAACCCAGCACCGAGCGCATCAGCAGTTCGATGAGCGTTGTCTTGCCACTGCCGGGACCGCCGATCACAAGGAAACGCTGTGCCGCATCCGAAAACGGATGGTCCTTCATGCCCCAGAAGAGCGTCGGCTCGACTGCTTCTGCTGGCGCGGGTTTTGGCTTCGGCTCCGAGAAAAGAGCGAAAGCCCGCCCTTAACCGTCTGGACAATTTTCTCGAAGCCTTGCATTTGCACTGCTCTTCTAGTGAATCGTTCGGTCCCCAACGCGCGTGGCCTTGCTGCGGCCGGCGCTCCTGATCGTGGCCGCACTCACGTTTCGGCGGCTCGAACCCTGGCGGCGGAGGCCGCCAGCAACGGTTGGACGATTTTTCAAACGCGGCCCATCGCAGCACCATCAAAATCCGATCGCGGCACATTCAGCGTGTGGTGCGCCGCCGGTCCTGGCGCTTCATGTTGCGCTCCGACCTGGCCTTCGCCGGCGGTGAGTCTGCCGGCTTCTTGCTGGGACGGAAAGTCCTAAATTCATCGCTGTGCCGACGACTAGACCTCGAAGTGGGTGGAAGGGTCCGGCGTCTCTGGAGGCTCAGTTCATGCCGGGTGGAATGAGCGCGCGAGGCTTCCCGGCTTCTCCTGGGCACTCCTTGGTTGAATGTTGCGCGGGCGCGCATCGGGCCGAGCGTCCGGGGCCGGTTGTTGTGGCGTTTTACCGAGCGCGCTGGAGCAACCAGCCGCGTGCGCCGTGCTCCAGCCGCAGTCTGTTCGATCGCGTGCCGGCTTGGGAAGAGAATTGCCGCCGGGGCTTCCTTTTACGGGGCTGGGATCGGAAGATCGTCAATAATACGGCGACCGGGTGAAATCATTCTTTTCCTTCAGTTCGTGCATCGCCCTGTATTTCACCGGCACCGAGTCCGTCGGCTTCTTCCTCAGACGGAGAGCAGGGAATTCAATCCCGTGGAGAGGGCTGCACCTGGGCGCGTTTGGGAACATACGGCGCTTCTGAATGGCAAATTGGACTGGGCCTAATCCGATTTTCATCAACGTGTCGGTCCACCGGTGGGGCGGGTTGCCAATCCGGAGCGCAGTGATGCGGAATTCAGAGAGCGCTTTCCACGAAGCGCCCGGAAAGACTCGTCGCAGTTCCCAGTGGATCAAGGGGCTTTCCCTGCCGGGAATAAGCCAATCGAAAAGCGCCGGAACGAGGGCGTCCGTGGCGCCCATGTAGTGCGCCAGCCAAAAACCCAGACGTTCCAATCGCTCTCGAGGCCGATCTTCCGGATGCATCCCATCCAGGATCGCGAGATAAACCTGCACAAACTCTTTGTTGGTTTGGTCCAACTCTCGCAACATCCTCGCGAAATTGACTGGCACAGGCTTTTTGTAGAATTGCTGATGCCTTCGCTCGCTTTCCCGTGCGCCGTTCATCGACTGCCGGGTGTTTTCGCAACTTGGGTCGCCTTGATCCCGGCCGTCGTGGCCCGTCCGTTTGGTCTTTTGCCGCTGGTGTTCCTCCGGCTCGATCCTGTCATCTTCCTTTGCGGTATGCTTCCGATTCGAGCCGTTGTTGGTGTCGGCGCGTTCCCGTTTCTTCGTGTGTTCGGATGCGCCCGGTGCATGGTCCAATTGTTTCTCGTCGGCTTGCTGTGGACCAGGAGTGGATTCTCGGCTTGACCCGAGTTCCGCGCAAGGAGGGACACGATAGTCCGCCAAGATTCGGTCGATCGCCACCTGAAATGCCCGTTGACTGGCTGCCTTCGCTTCGCGTCGTTCCTGGGCGGCCTGCGACCGTTTCGTCGTCACTTTCCCGCGGGATGTGGTGAGTGCGCCAGCATCTTCCGGTTTGTTCTGCGAATTCGTTGGTTGCGTGTTGCCCGGGCGGGGATCGATCTCATCGTGAAGGATCGGTTGTTGTGACTTCTCCTGCGCGCGCACGAGCAACGCCAGGGCTTGTTCCGGGCCCCAGCCCAGCTCGCGCCCTTTCTCCTGCCAGTAAGGGAAAAGGATATCCGCCGGAATTTCTTCTTTCGCCGGCCGCGTTTCCACGGCGACGTTTTTCGCTGCGATGGCCCCCCGCAGGCCGCGCGCTTCCATCACTTGCTCGATCTGTTGTTGGCGCTTTGAAAAGAAGCGGCAGACCCCCTTGGGCACGCCCACAATCCAAAAGGCGACGCGTTCGAATTCGATGGGGAGGCCAAGCCACTGGTGCATTCTGGCCGCTAACGCCAATTGGTAACGTTCCCCGGCGGCAAGCTTGTAGTTGAAGGTTTCCTCAGTCTTGAGCGCGCCCGTGGTGCCGTCCTCCCGAACTCCGACGTTCGCGAGCACGCAGTGAGTGTGGGGTTGGGGGTCTTGAGCCCGCGATGTCCCCTCTAAAAAGGTGGCGAAGACAAGGCTGGTGCGCTCGATAATCTTGCCCCCTTTGCCGCGCCGTGTGTAACCGGCCACTTGCTGCAGGTAGGCGAGCGCCTCGTCGACCGCTTCTCGATGCGCCCGTTCGATGAGCCTGCGAATATGCTCGGGCGCCATAGCCCAAAGCACACCCACCGGCTTCGGTGCACTGAAAGCCAAGTCCCAGTAACATTGGCGGTCTTTGTCCCCTGCGTTCTGAACCAGATTTTGGCTCCCATCTGCCGAAAAACCGTTGAGAACATTCTGGAATGCTTTCGCCTCCACCGGCCCGCGCAAGCCCAGTTTTTCCGCGCCGGCGCCACGCCACTGGCCTTCCTTGTCGAGACCCTGTAAATAATAGTCGAGCCTGCCCCGCAAGTAGTAAATGACGGCGGCGGCAGCGCCCTTCCTCGGCTTTGAAATCGAGAGCATGACTACGGGAAGTTCTCCTTTACCCAAGTGTGCGCCTCGGCCCGGTCGACCTGGCCGGCCGACTCAAGCAACGCTTCGACTGCCACCAGCAGGTCATTCCGCAGTTGGACCCCCTGCCGGAGGAGGCCGGCGATGCCCTCACGTAGGCCAGCGATGGTGTCACGGTGGAGGGCGTCGATGGCGGCATGGAGGGCGACGCGTTCCTCCTGCTCCTGCAATACTTGGATCACGTAGGACCGGGCCAGGTCGTGTGGGCTCACTTTGAACTTGGCCGCGCGTTCGACCAGCGCACGATGATTCTCTTGGTCCAGTCGGAAACCAATGCAACGGCGGGGCGCCTTGGCGCCCGCAAGAGTTCGGGGCATAAGATCTGTTGGCTTGCAGTTGTTGTTGAGGGGTCGGATTCGTCTTTCACTTGGCAGCGCCGTCGGGCCTGCCACGCCCGAGGGGAACCCGTTCGATAGTGGCGACCGCTCCGGTATATTCTTTTTGTCGGTTTCGGTGCATCCAATATTGCTGCAGAGTGCTGGTCATGCGGGAAAGCCAGGCGCGGTCGCGGGCCAATTCAAGCAGTTCGTCGGCGGCGAAGAACTTGGGGGCGTTCTTGACGGGATTTCCCAACGGGCGAAGAAGCCGGGCTTCGATCAACACGGGAATATCATACCGCTGGCAATTGAGCAGCCAGGCGGTTTGCTCCGCCGTCAGGCGCCCGGGCGCCCGGGCGACCAAATTCATGAATTGGCGATGTTCCTCGTTCATAAAGATTCGCGGCTGAGCTGCCGGAACAGCCAGCGTGGCGTGGGCCATTTGTCGCACCACGAAGAAAAATGAACCGCGGCCGGCTGCCGCACAGGGTCAGATGAGCCACCGCCGTCCGCTGTCGAGGCCCCAGACGACTTCGGCAGCCGGGCTAACAAATCGAATCGGTTGTCGTGCATTTTCATCATTCGGGCTGTTGTCGGCGCAAACCATCTGCAACCGACACAGCCCCTCGGAAGGGGGTAGTCGCCGGTGGCGGGAAAATGGCGACAAAGAATTTTCAGGATTCAGCCGGTCAGGTTCCGTCGCCTCTGATTCCCTGGGCGCGGCCGGAAAGTTGGCCAGAAAGTTCTCGCCCCACGTTGGCGGGCGCTTTACCCTCTGGGGCGATTCATGAATTGACTGGATGAATTAGTGGCCGAATATCAGCAGTTGACCGATTTACCTGAGCAACTGCGGCTCGCCGATGAAATTGTCCTCCTCATTGGTCCGCGATTGCACGGTTATCTGCACCACAGGTGCAGCGACCCTGAATTCGTCAAGGAGGTTTACTCCACGACTTTGCGGGCGGTCGCGGACGTTGTGCCGGCGTTCAAAGGCAGGGAGGGACAGGGGTTCGCATCGTTCTGCTTCGGGATCGTTCGTCACAAATTTCTGGACGCACTCCGTCGAAAAGCGAGGGAAAAGGAGGACCCGATGGACATGGACAATCTGGGCGAGTCTGCGAAGGGGTGGGTGCAGGTTGCTTCCCTGGCACCAGGCGGCCGGCTGGATTTGGAATACGCTCTGAATTTGCTCCGCCGGGCCAAGCCCCTGTGTTATGATTACCTGTGGTTGCGTTACATGGAGAAAATGAAATACAAGACGATGGCAGCGGCGTTGGGTATGGAAACGAAGGCGGTTGAGAAGGCGACTAACCGCTGCCTGAAGTTGGCCAATGAACTCATGGCAGATGAAGCTTAAGTCATGCCTAAATCCCTAAAAGAAGCTGAAAAGTGCCTGCGGAAGCTTGGCGACCGGATGGAACTGGCCTGGCAGAAGCTTTACCCGGTAACCGAGAAGGACTTGGAAGCAGTTCGGGCAGTGGTGCGCGAGAATTGGGACAAGAATCAGAGCCTTGCACGAGAGGCCGCGAAGGCGCGCCAGGCTGAAAGCCAGAGCCACACCCAGGAAAAACCGCTTCGCCCGAAAGAGCACAAACAGGCTCGTTCCCAGCAGCACAAACGCCAGCGCGGCCGGTAGGCGACAATGCTGGTGAAGGATTGGCCCGTTGTCGAGCCGCCACAACATCGCTCTCCAGGCAGCCTCAGACCCCTCGCAATCGGTTTAACGCATATGCTTTGAGGATCGCTATTCTGGCGGCCTCGCCGATCTTGCCGGGCTTGGCGGCTAGACATCGTTGCCCTGGCGGAGCCAAGCGCATGGCTTCCGCTTCCATGCAATGGCGTTCCGCTTCGGGGAAGGACCGCCAGAACTCGTTAGCAGTTTGCTCGCGTTCACGATCCAGCGCATCCCGGCGTGCCGCTTTCTCCCGGGTGCGTTCCTCATGCTGCCGGCTGATCTCCGCTGCCATTTCTGCACGTCTGATGTTCTGCTGATGGTCAATGAACTGGCGTGGCGGTGCGTATTCACCGCGAATCGCGCTGATCAAGAAACCTGGTGGGTTGCGGGAGACCTTGGGGTTGGCGTGCGCCCGCAGCCAGTCGAATGCCTGGAGTTGGGCTTGGATTTGCTCCGCCGCAAAGTCTCGGACGGTCCGCCGGGCCGTGGAGGGCGCGACCCCGCGCTCCGTTAACGCCGCGACGAGAGTCGCCTGGTCGCTGGGTGTGGCAGCGGGCGCTTCGACTTGCTCCCCGGTCGCCTGCTCGAACACTATACGCCATTGGCCGGAGCAGAGCTTCCGAAACCGGGCCGACTCGGGCATCGGTTTGAGGTAATTCTTCTGCTCCAACTCGGCGATGCCCGACCGCAGCTTGCGCTTCAGGTTCGCCGTGTCGTAACCGCGCGCCAGGCCGGTGTGCTCCCACGCGAACTCCTTCAGGTCAAATTCCCAGCGTTCGCGCAGATAGAACCGTTTGTCCAGAAAGCGATACAACCGCTTGGCCACGGCGCTGCGCAGGTCCCGGAAGAAATCGAAATCCAGGCTCTTGAGGTTGCCCGCTTGAAAACTGCGAAACAAGACTTCGTTCCAGACGAAGGCCGAAACCGGTGTGCCGTCCGTGGCCAACCCTGTGTCCGGCGGCGGCGCGTCGCGATGACATAGCCATACGTTGTCGAGGATATGGAATTTCTCATTGACCCAGCACTTTCTGGCCAGGTTCCACCAGGCATTGCGGTAGTAGAGCGTCACCCCGGTCCAGCGGTTGAGCGACGCCTCTAGCCTTGCGTAGGACTTGCTGTCGTTGCGCCAGCCCAACACCCGGAGCAGTTGATGGCGAGTGAACGGGACTTTGCGGTCGGAGAAATCCCGCAGCCGTGTGAGTTGGATCAGGCCGAGCAACACCTTGTTGTCGAGGGCGGTGGGCAGGCCGTAAGCGTCCGAGCCGGTGATGGTGAGCTGGCGGGTGATCATCTCTCCCCGCTGCTTGTCGAAAAGCCGGTCCTCGAAGTGGAGCGTTTTCTGATTGGGGCGCAGCCGGTGCGCCAGGGCGCAAAGCGGGAATTCCGCCAGGTTCAATTCATCGCGTCCGTCGTTGTTCCTTGGGGCCATCGAATCTTCTTCGATGCGTTCCGTGCTCTCCATGATTCCTCCTCCTCGTGAGGAACAACAACCGTGCGCCGGCGCCGTGTTGTTGTTTTTAGTTTCTAAACAAAGTTAAAAGTTAGCCTTCGGAATCGGTAATGGATTCGCAAGCCTGCGGCGAATTTCCTGCCCCGAATCCCGGTAAAACCTGCCCCGAATCCCGGTGCCGGCTGTCTCAGTTTCCGGTCTTTCCTGCCTCAAATCCCGGTGCTGGCCTGCCTCAAATCCCGGTAGCCCTCTGTCTCGAATCCCGGTCCTCAACTTCTACCATCAAGGAAGGTATTTCGGGTAGCCCCCTCGTCACGGCCACGGGTCCATCCCCGGTTTCGTCATCTGCCGCCCCATCCCACGGTGGGACACCCACCTGCCTCACCTTCCCGTGGATCACGCCTTCCGGGGCCGCCCAGGGGCTGGAAAGGAGCGAAGAGCGGTGACGCAGAACCTCGTTTGCTGGCGATGTCCGTGAGCCTGGGAGCACGTCGGCCAGCAAGCTTGCTGGCAGGTTTGTCCGCAAGCACAAAAGCCAGCTTGCGTGAAGGCTGGCCAGCATGTTAGTCAGCAAACAACGAGGTTTGCTGGCCAGGCGTTCCAGGAGGCTGACGATGATCGTTGCACTCACGAATTCTAAGGGCGGGGTGGGCAAGTCCACTATTGCCGTCCATCTGGCGGTCTGGTGGAGAGAGGTCGGGGCGAGGGTGGGGTTGGTGGACGCCGATGCCCAAGGCTCGTCATCTTGCTGGCTCCGCGAAGCCGCGCCCGACATTGCGGTGATCCGGCTCCAGACGCCCGACGATATTCTCGACCAGATTCCGAAGCTGGCGGCGGAGTTCGAGCATCTCGTCGTTGATGGGCCGGCGGGATTGTCGGAGGTGACGCGGGCGATTCTGCTCGTCGCGGATCTGGCACTGCTGCCCTGTGGCCCGTCGGTGCTCGACCTTCGCGCAGCCAATGACGCCATCCGCGTCCTGAAGCAGGCGCAGACGATCCGTCAGGGACCGCCGCGAGCCGTCTTGGTGCCCAACAAGCTCCAGGTGCAATACCGGCTCACTCGTGAACTGCTGGAGACCGCGAGGTCGCTGGAGATCCCATCCTCTGGCGGCCTGCGATTGCGCCAGGCGTATGCCGACGCCGCCGGCCAGGGAACGGTGGTGTGGCGGCTGGGACCACGCGGGGAACCTGCTGCACTCGAAATTAGGGGGGTGTTTCATGGACTGCTTGGACAAGAATCGCAGAAGCATGAGCCAAGCGTTGCGAACGGCTGAACTCGGCGAGGAAGCACTCGCTTTTGTCGCCGGCCAGACGCGCCGCCCACAGGCGGAGGCGGTGGAGGGCGCTGCTGAGAAATTGCACACGGAAGATTTAGCCCGCCCTTCAGAGCCGGGCTCGAACGCGCCAGCGCCGCCGCAAATCGGTGTTCCAAATCCGAAACCGGCGGATGTCCCGCCGGATGTCGGAGGGATTGTCTCCATCACCGTGCGCCTCCCAGCGAGCCTGCCGCCCCGGCTGCTGCGCGCTTCGGTGGAACGGAAGCTTCAGCGTAAGCAACCCTTCACGCAACAGGACATTGTCGCCGCGGCGCTTGAGCACTGGCTCACGCAGAATGGGGAGGCGGATTGAAAGACGCCGCGACCAGCGGAACCGGTGGGCAAATACCGGAGACGTGGGGGATGCGGCTGAGGAGGAAAATGGAAATGAGGATGAACTATGCGGCTCTGGTTGATGGGACCGACTTCGGCACCATTCGGCGTTATCTGGCGCGGGCGAGCTCTCCGATCCGGGGGATCCTGTTCGTTGCCTCAGAGGAACTGTTGTCGCAGGTGGCATCGTTGCTCGATGCCGAGAGCGACCGAAGTCCGACCTTGCGCCAGTTGCAACTTGAGGTCCTGCTCCAGAGCGGGCAGCTCAGGCCCGGCGCCGATCTGGAGGCGGAGCGAAACGGCGTGGGCGTTGACCTCGAAGCCATTCACGAAGACGACTTCTGCCGGGTCATCTATCTTCCCCCGGTTTACCTGGTGCATGTGCCCGGACTCAACCTTGAGTTGCGCAAGCGAAGGCGGACATGGTAGATTGCCGGGCAGAGAAATATGCCACTGACTCTGGATCAGAACGTTGATGCTGCCAGCCTGTTGGCGCGCTTGATTGAGCGCGACCCGGCACGGCTGGGTGGTGTGCCGGTGTTCCGGGGGACGCGCGTGCCGGTCAAGAGCCTGTTTGACCACTTGCACGCCGGCGATTCGCTGGAGACTTTCCTGGACGACTTCCCCGGCGTAACTCGGGAACAGGCGCAAGGCGTGATTGACTTGGCTGGCCATCAACTCCTCGATGAGGGGCATGGCCGGTGAGGGTCTTGCTCGACCATTGCGTGCCCCGACGATTTCGGCGCCTCCTGGTCGGCCACGAGGTGCGGACCACGTTCGAGATGGGGTGGGCGGATTTGAGCAACGGTGCGCTGCTCGCTCAGGCCAGGGGGTCCTTCGACGTTTTCGTCACTGTTGATCAGAATCTCCAATTTCAGCAAAACCTGATGACGCTGCCGCTGCCGGTGGTGGTGCTCGCCGCGCCTGACAATCGCTTCGAAACCCTCGCCCCCTACGCTCCGACGCTGCTGCGCGTCTTGGAGCAGCCGTTGACGCGGGAACTGATCCGTATCGAGTCACCGGAGCGGATCGTGCGTTTGCCCGCTCGGCCCCTCGAACCCTGAGCCTCGTTTCGCCCGGATTCACGGGAGCGCTCGTAATCGCGCTGAGAAATCCTGGCTGTTGCCGGTGAATCGCCCGCGACAACTTCGTTCTACCGCCGCCCCCACAAACCGTGTTAGAACCGATGCCCGTCAACGTCATTGCAATGCCAACGCGTTCTTTGGCGTCATTGAGATGGGCGCGAGCACCCGCAAAACCGAACTCACCATTCGGCTAAGGGGACGGAGCTTACCAACCGTCACGTCCGCGTCCCGTAGAGCTGGATTTCCACGAGAGTGGGTCGTCCAGTTCGAGGGAGGCTTTTCAGAGTAATCCCCCGGCGACCAGCCGGGGAGTAATCCTGAGATTCTATCCCATGCACTTGAACAATGGATTACGGGCGAACGGGACACGCCTGCCGCTGAAATGCGACAGGTCGGTCTTGTCCAAAGTGGGTGAGCGGTGATGAAGGAGCATCGCAAATCCCCCGGCGGGACTCGGACCAAAGCCACTATGGCCATACGGGTGAAAAGCTCGAAAGGTTCGTTTAACGCACGCTGTCGTCGGGAGCCCCGCGGTAGTGACACTGACGGGCCGGAGACCGACAATCTCCGGGGTTCTGCCCAAAATGCAGACCGTGAAAAGCTCAACGATGAGAGGGGCATCAAGCCCTTGACAGTAAGCGAAAACAGAGACGGAGCCGAATCGGCGGAAACTCGATCAGGATGGGTAACAGGGCGCTTCTGTATTCTGCCCTGCAAATCAGCGCGCCAAGGGCGCTGGAAACTATGCCGAAGCGGGAGCTTCGGACATACCTGGTGAGCTTGGACGTAAGCGTCCAGCCAACGTGACTGCTATTCGTGAAGGACAGGAATAACCGTGCAAGGAGTGTGGCTGCCGGAGTGGTTTCCGGTGCCGGCGCATGTCCGCCGGTGATTCAAACGCCGCACTTTGATGAGAGTGCCTCAAGTAGGATTGTGCTGGAGCCCCTGATGGGGGCTACGGTGCAGCGCACCCTGGGCAAGGCAGTCCAGGAGGCGTGCGCGTGCTAACGGGTGGTGCCGGGCACGAATGCGCACACGAAAGGGGTGACGGGAATTATCCCATCTCAATGACGTCGTGGGCCGGTGGAGTCAAATTCCACCGGCTCATTTCGACGGAAGAGAACTGCGTTCAAACGGGCGCCGCCTGGGGACAGTGAGCGCTCTTTTGAAGGCAGCAAAAACATGGAGCAACTGAACATGACAGGGTAAACAAATGGTTTTTGGCGACCGCTACCGCTATTGATGGGCAACTTCAACAGCGGAATACAGCGCGCGCAACCACTTGCGCCAGCCGAGAAACCTGCGCGAAGCGCGAGCCAGAGGTTTCGAGGCGGCAAAAGCTGGTGGTGCGGTTTGGCGGCCAATGCAGGGCCGCGAAAGGATTTGCGCTTTTGGAGGCTGCGCCGCTTAAGCAACCTCCCACAGGTTCGATGCCATAACGCTGTTTGGAGGTGCGGACATGGCATACCGTTGCGAAGCCACTTCGGTGGCGGGTTTCATCCAGCAACTTGCCGTTTGCTACGTCCCGAACGGCTATTACTTCTACGTCACCGGCCGGGTTCCAGACCATAAGGACCCGGCCGTGGTGGACCAAAAGCTCATCAGGCAATACGGCATTGACCGGTCCAAATGGAGCCGGGCGCGGCGGAAGAAAATCGGCCAGGCGAACGTCCAGTATTTGCGTTATGATCGCTTCTTCGTGCTGCTCGCGCAGCATGGGGAACACCCGTTCTTCGCCGCCGAGGCCGATCAGGTGCGGGACATTCGCCGGCATCCTCTCTACTTCATGGGCTACTCCATCGGTTGCCGGCAGGGGCGGAAAGGGGGGGCCTCTCACGGTTCCGTGCGAATCCAGCAGCCACTCTTTCAGGAGTTGAAGGCAGGATTCGGGCGCATTGCTCTCCGGCGGTCGGTCGAAGAACTCGTTCATGAGATCCGGGCGATCCCCTATGAGCTTTACGCCCCGGTGCGCGACCAGTTGCGCGGCATTCTGCGCGCGGTCAATCGGCGTCGCCAAGCGGCCGGGTTGGAGCTCGTGCCTCCCGGTGCACTTTGGTGGCGCCGCGTCCCGGTGAAACCTTTTGTGGCCACGCACTGGTGGCGAGGGCGCTTCCTCGGAAAAAAAGTTTGTTCGGAATCGGCAGTGGCCATCGATTGTATTCGATGGATGAACGTTGCGCACCAAAACACATCATAGCAGAATGCAGAACCACGAACCAAAGAGCCAGAGGAACCGGCGGGCAGCGACGGCGCCGAGCCGCCATGCCGCCGGCCCTCTCCCTGCCTGGCAGGGGTGCCGCGCCGGGTCCGCGGCGACATCTGGACAAACTGCCGAAGCAGATGGTCGTCGCCATCGATGGTCAAGCGCGGACGGGAAAGAACACCGCCGGAGAACTCGTTGCTGAGGCCATCGGTGGTCTCCTGGTCAATTCAGGCCGCTTTTACCGGGCGCTGACCAAGGCGGCCCTGCGCGGAGACATCAACTGGGGGATGCCTCGGCTGTGGCGACCTTCTGCACGGGAGCCAAGCTGGAGGTTCGCCGGTGGGTTCCGACGGCGGGCGGGTGCCGGAGGCTTTGGTTTCGGTAAATGGCGCGTCTTTCAGCAAGGCGGAGTTGGACTTGGTCGGCGCCGACACCCCGCAAATGCGAACGTTCAGGAGGCCCGCGACGTGGTGAACCGCCTCCTGCGCGATTTCCGTGGAGCGGGTTGTGTGGTCATGCTGGGGCGCGACATTGGCGCCCGTGTGTTTCCCGACACGCCGTTCAAGTTCTTCTTGAACGCGCCCGAGGCGGTCCTCGAAGACCGGCAGCTTCAAACCACAGGGGTGCCCGGGGTGTGGCGAACCGCATCGCTGCCGATTGCAGCAACACCCTCCTCGCTGAAGGAGCGCTGGAAATCGACACCGCGAAGAACCAGGCTCTGGCCGTGTGCAACATCATTCTGGAGGAGGTTCACCGCCACGGGAAGGGACGGGAAAAATCGCAGCAGCACGACGCGCCATCACAGAAGGAAGAGGACAAGCGCATCACCCATCCCTGCTAATCGTCGTCAGGGGCCACAAAAATAACCGAGCTCGCGAAGGGATGCAAAATCCCTCGGTCGGTCCTCCGTGCGCTTGCCGAGGATCACATGGTCGAGGACCTGGATGTTCAGCAATTGGCCCGCGCGGGTCAAATCGCGGGTCACTTTGATGTCGGCTTCCGAAGGCGTTGGGTCGCCGCTGGGGTGATTGTGGACCAAGATGATTGCGGAGGCATGCTTGGCGATGGCCGGTGAAAAAACCTCGCGAGCGTGAACCAAAATCGTGTCGAGCGTCCCCTGCGAGATGTTCTCCACGCCGATGAGCCGCCGCCGGGTGTTCAGGAACACGACCTGGAAGTTCTCGACTGTGTAAACCCGGTTTTGCTCCCGCAAAAAATCCGCGACCCGCTCCGGTGTGTCGAGCAACGGCGACTCGGCGTAGGATTCCCGCGTCAGCCGCTGGGCCAACAGAAACGCCGACTTGATCGTCGCGGCCTTGGACTTGCCGATCCCCTTCACGTTTTGGAGTTCGTCAAACGACGCCTGCGCCAAATCGGTCAGCCCCCCGAATTGCTGCACCAACGCCTGAGCCGCTGATGCCCCGGCCAGATGGGAGAGTAATTCCTGGTTGTTCGCGTGTTCCAACGGTTCCATGCGCCCCCTCCAAACGGGGGAGTCTAACACTGTTCGCTGCCAGAAGAAACGGTGTTGCGAGCGGAATTCGCCAAGCGTGGCGCCCACTTGGACGGGTCGGTGGCTCGGCGGCGTTTCGATAGGTCACAGGCCAGTTGACTTGGAGACGCCGTTTGAGGCATGTGTGTAGTTGGGTAGACGTGGAATTGGAGGTTCTTCAGGAATTCATACGCTCGGCGTGACGGTTTGCGCCCGGCCTCTTTCAAACTCAATTTCCCCCTCGGCACTGACCCGCTATGGGCCAGCACGCTGAAGGGGAGTTCTCCCGCCGGACTGGTGGTGCCGCCTGGCGCCTGGCAGGAGGGAAATTCAAACACGCGCGAACCGGTTCAAACCCGGTGGGCGGCATTGGAAAGAGCATCGCGTATGAAACTGCATGACACCTCAAACTTCAAGGCAACCGCCTTGACTGAAGACACACTCCGTACACAGGCCCCCAGCATCTATGCTTCGGGGCCGATGGCAGGAGTGAGTCCGCGTTACACATTCGTGCCCACGGCGCGGATCGTGGACGGCCTGGCCGAGCACGATTGGGTGCCGGTCGCGGTCGAAGAACAACGCATTCGCAACGAAGCGCGCCGGGGCTTTCAGAAACACCTGATCCGCTTCCGCCGCTCCGAGCAGATGCAAACGCTGGACGAATGGAACGTGGAACTGGTGCTGCTCAACTCGCACGACAAGGGTTGCGCGTATCAGCTCCATGCCGGCATTTACCGGCGCATTTGCTCCAACGGGCTCGTGATGTCCGAAGGGGCCTTCCAAGCCATCCGATTCCGCCACGCGGGCCTGCTGACGGACGAAGTGGTGACAGCGAGCTTTCGCCTGCTGGACTTCGTGCCGCGGGTGGGCGAATTGGTCAACCGGTTCCGCTCGCGAAGCCTGGAGGCGCGCGAGTCGCTCGACCTGGCGCGTCACGCGCTGTTGCTGCGCTACGACGCGGTGGAGTCCGCGCCGGTGGACCCGGACACGTTGCTCAAGGCGCGGCGTCCGGAAGATGAAGGCACTGATTTGTGGAGGACCATGAATCGTGTGGGCGAGAATCTGGAGAAAGGTGGCGTATCGGACTTTCACCGCGACCGCCGTGGCAAACTGCGTTCGGTGCGCGCGTTGCGGGGCATTGACTCCAAAGTGAGCCTGAACAAGGGGCTTTGGGGTCTGGCGGAACAACTGGCGAACGGGGAACCGTTGACAGCAACGGAAACCGCAGCGCTGAACTGAATCTCCGGTGAGGTTTATGTCGAAGGTTGCACGGCCTTTGGGGATTGTGCCGTCAAACAATCCTCAACCTCAAAGCGACCTTTAGTGTTCATGATTCCACCATCGAGCAGCGGATTTTGCGCTTCACCACGGTAAAGCGAGAAAGCAGATCGGCGAGCTCGTCGTGGTAGTCGTCGCTTGGCTCGGTCTGTCCCACCAGATCGGAAACAATGCGTTCGGCCGTTTCGAGCTCTTCTAGAGCATCTTTGGCGCACAAATGATCGATGAGGATCTGCTCGAGCCACGGAACCCGTCCGCTGTTCGTTGGTGGAACGACCTGCGAATGGTCGGCGAGCGGCGCCTTTGGCATTTCCGGCTGCATGGAGGGAGTTTCTCATGGGTCCCCCTGGACACAAGGAGAGAATCACAAAGGACGTCATGATTCTCGAAAATGGAGAAAACGTATTTGCAGGCAAAAGGCGTTTTGAAGCCCTAAAGGGATATGGGAAGGCTACACCGTTCAAGCTGTTTGCTTGATTCCTGGCCCAGTGGTTTTGCCGGGCTGTGTTTTGAGGCCGGGAATATCAGTTTCTGCCTTCGTGTTGGGCTTGCCACTCTTTGAGTTGCTGTCTGGCTTCGGCCAGGTCGGCATCCGTGCGAAGAAGCAGAACGTTCTTGAGTGGCTCATCCGTGTGCTCACAGCGCCGGCGTTGGTCTTCGAGGTAAGCGATGCGTTTTTGCAGGGCCTCAATGCGCTCGGTAGGATTACCGGAGATGAGGTGACCAAGAAGCTCCTCGGCACCTACTTCGACTTCCTCCGGAGGTGAGTCGGGCTGCTTCTTCTTTTCGAGCGGGTCGGTCATGTGCAGAAAGATACGATGGTCATCGTCAATCGCCAATCGCCGAAACGGCGGCATTCAGCATGTGTCCGCGATTTCGCGGGGGTCCATTACGGGGCGCGGAATCGCGTTGGGGCCGCGCGGCCCTGGAGCGCAGAAGCCCACTGATCCGACCCCAGAGGTCCGTCAATCTCGCCGATGTTCGAGGGCAACACGGGACGCCGAGAATGAAACGGGGACACCCCTAAAAGCCGCCTTCTCCCCGCGAGTGCTGGCTACCAGCAGAAAATGCCTGTTCCACGTTGCCGGCGCATGGTTGTGAACAGGCAACGCACGGCACTTGCGATTTCCGATCAGGCCGCCATTTGGACAGGCCAACCACGCCAGGTGCAATAGTCTGGCGCGTGTTCCTGGAGGACCATCGAGTCGCCAATGGACTGGTAAGGGGAGGCCGCGTTGAGCATGGCGCTGACTTGGCGACGGATGAACGGTCCCATTTGCGGCCAGGTGACGCGGTGCATCTCCACGGCGTTGATGCCCTCGGGAATCGCGACCGGGTGCGACCGCGCAACGAACTCGCCGCCGTCAATCACATCCGTGACCCTGTGGATGGTCAGGACCAAGTGCTTCCGCCCGTCACGCACCATCGCCGCAATTGGGTCGGGACCGGGATACGACGGCCAGGTGTCTCCGCTGTGGTGGAAATTGTAGAAGCCCAGCGACGGGTAGTTGATCAGCGGATTCGGAATCTTCTGACCGAAGGTGGCCATCAAGCAAAGCTCCGGCTGCCATTCGTCCAGGAACATCCGGTAGAACTCGGGCGTCTTGACGCGGCCGGAGAACACGGGCAGGCCGTGCTCCGCAGCGAATCGCGGGGTGAGCACTTCGTCGTCCCGTTCGTGGGGATAGTGCCAGAGCCGAACGTTGGCGTGCGTGAACCCCTGCGTCGGGTCGTCCGTGGCGACACCCACTACTCGAACCCGATCAGCGAGATCGCCCGCAAGCAGTTCCTGGAGCACATGGTAGCCGCCCATGAAGCTCCCGAAGACGGCCACACGCGTCTTGCGGGCGTCGGGCGAAGGTAGATGGGGGTGGAATCGGAGCGACTGGGCTCCGTTGGCCGTGAGGCTGAGCTGAGCATTCATAACAGGTGTTTTGGTTCCGCCGCCGAAGCGGCGCAATTTCAGATACCGATCTAGATTTCGCCCCGATCCGATAGATTAGCAAGTAGATTATATCATGTGAATAGAAGTAATTACTCGAATCCACATCCGGCAGAGCAAATGCCCTTTCCAAGCCGGCGAGGGCCAACTGGTCTGCCACGCGGGCGCAGTGGATTATGATCCGGCTCGATCGGGAAAACGAGAGCGTGAGCGGCTACGGCATCCATTTCGCCCGGTTCAGCGCCTTGATGACTCCGGTCTTGACCAGCATGCGCTCGACGTATGCGATCGTGCGTTGGCCGTTGCGCGTGTGATCAAGTTGGGTCGGGTCATAATCTCCATCAACGGGATATGCGGAAGTGACCTGGTGAAAAGATGGTGCGGGCTCGATTCCTTGTGCGGAAGTCTCAAGAAGCCAGCGCAGGATGTTGTGGAGGAAATGGAGATTCCCGGCGGTACTGAAGAGCCCGAACGTGCCGAGTTCGAATACGTGTGGACCGCCAAAGAGCGCGAATTTCCCCTTGCCGTGCATGCCCGCTACGGCAATCGGTTGCGAAGCGAAACTGATTCGGCGGTGGGTGTGGTTGTAAGTAATGCAACTGCCCCCGGCCGATAACGCCAACGGTTGGGCCTGGGTTCCGGGTAAAATCGTGAATGTGGCCATGGTCCTCCAGCGGACCGTGGCGACCCCGTCATGTGACCACGGCTGCGGCAGCAGCGCGCGCGAGTTTTCGAAATACGCGTCGAGCGGGTGCGTGGAGCGGACGATGCGCAAATCGATGACCGCGTCATCATTGAGCAGGCAGCCTAGCGGGCTGAGCAGTTCGCCCAAATTGGAGTGGGTAAAGGAGTCGCCAAACCGGTAGCCAAACGCCAATAGGCGACCGCCGCCATGGAGGAATTCCAGGATCTCCGCAATTTCTTCGCCGGTGAAGAGGCAGTCTGGCTGCGTCCGCCAGGCCTGTTCCGTGCTGTTGTAAAAACCGGTCGGCGGTGGAATAACCAGTAGCGTTGCCTGAGGCAGAAGTGCTCCTAATCGTTGCCCGTTTGTTGAGGAACAGGTGCACCCCAACCGGCAGAGCAATTCCATCACCCCGGCGAAATTAGTGTGCATTTCGCGGGACGTGAATCCAGTTTGCGCCCAGTTCGGCTGTCCGTGACTGGCATCGAATATCGCAAGCGTTGGCTGTTCGGAATGGTGGATGACCGTCAAAGAGGGCGTGCTGCGGACAGGGGTTTCTGAACCGGAACTCACGTCTGCTCCTCAATCCCCGGGGGTGGCGTCAAGGGAAGATGAGGATCGTTTCGCGGCACAATCCTCGGAGCCGTGAACCGTAGTTAAAACCTCAGCGAGCGTCGTCCCCGCTGGACGGTGCGCTCCTCGTTCCGTTTGCCTGCTCTTGGGTCTGGGTGCAGATCCAGGAGTGTGTTTGGTCCGCCACTTTGCCGAGGAGCAGGAGGTCGTCGCGCCCGAATGAATCGGTGGACTTCCACTGCTCCCCGTTGCGGTAGAGGCGGCTGAACGTCGCGTTGTAGCGGACGCCTGTTTCGGTTTCGTTTCTCCAGACTGCGGCCTTAATGTGGCCGAGCCGGACCTCGTGTGCGGGTTTTGTTTTGTTGTTCATAACGTCTGATGAATACTCGGTCTGAAAATTCATGAACCCTCCTTTGAGTCTGGCTGTCCAACGGTGAGGCAGCGTTCGACCCGTAATACCACGTTTTGGAACCTTAACCAACTGCTCGCGTTGGCGGGAAATGACCAGTGAATTCGCTGACTTGGAATTGCGGACAACTCAGTAATCCTCAGGGAGCAGAACCGTGGTGACGGAGCGGTCCGGCTCGGTGATGATCCAGAACCGCAGGCCCGTGCGTGTCTGGTAGGCGGAGAGCAGCCGGCACCCCTGAAGGAGGCCGCGCTCATTGTCCTGCCGATTCGGGGCCGCGAGGTCGCCCCAGTCTCCTTGCAAATGCCGGCCCAGGGCCACAGCCATGTCTTCAACGGAAAGACTCTCCGCCGCGTTGCTGGTAACGACGACCCGGCCATGAGGGAACTTGGAACTGGAATCCATGCTGACCATACGTCCTCCTTGAGCGTCAACTCGGTGCCGCCGTGGTGTGTGTTCGAGGGTGATCCACTCTTATCACAAAACCGGGGCGAAACAAAATCCTCCGGCGGGTGCAGTCTGTGCTGGTTGGGATGTCCAGTGTGCTGACGGAACGGCGCGCGTGGGTGATCTGCGAGAGGCAGGTTCATCGCGGGTATGGGAGTAACGTGGGCGGAAAATACAGGCTCTTCCAGCCACCCGGGGACTCTACCGCCCCTCGGACAACATGAAACGGGAAGGCCTGGCTCACGTTGGGCATTATCGTCGTGTCCATAGTTCTTGATGAGCTTAATGAGCGCCGCCATGATGCGGTTAGGGAGCAGTGGGCGGGGGCGGGCAGGTAGTGGCCGAGTTTGCGTGGGTTCGGCTTGTGACCGCCGTATGCATCTGGCTAAGCGCCTTGCCTCAACCTTCCCACGCCCAAGCCAACAGTTCTTGACCCTCCTGGCTCCGGTCAATCGGCATGGCCTCCATCAACTTTATCGCTCGGTCAAATGACTCGACCGCCTCTGCCAGACTCTCGTTCGTGTCCTGCTGGACGAGCGCGTCGCCGTGATACACCCACACCTGAGCCAATCCCTCCCGATACGCAGGATTCTGGTCAATCGGGAGGCCCTCCCTCAACTTGATCGCCTGGTCAAAGGACTGCACCGCGTTCGCCAGGCTCTCTGGGGTGTTTAGGAGTCCGAGGGCGCAACCGCAACCTACCCATGCGCTGGCGAGCTCGTCGCGATGGTCATGGTTCTGGCCAATCGGCAGGTCCTCCATCAAATTGATCGCCTGGTCATACGAGTGCACCGCCTCCTCCAGACTCTCCGGCGTGTACATGCGTTCGAGCGCGTAGGCGCGATACAGCCACGCGTACGCCAATCCTTCACGATACTTCTGGTTTTGGATGATCGGCAGATTCTCACTCAATTTGATCGCCTGGTCATACGAATACACCGCTCCCGCAAGGCTGCTCGCCGTGTTCTGCTCGCAGAGTTCGTTGCCGTGATCCACCCACGCCCAGGCTAATGTCTGCCGATACTCATGTCTTTGGTCCACCGTCAACCCATCCGGCAACTTGATTGCCCGCTCAAAAGACTGTGCCGCTTCCGCCAAGCCCTCCACGGTGTTTTCCAGGAGAAGCGCGTGGCCCCGCAACTCCCACGCGAACGCCAACTCGTCCCGATAGTCGTGGACCTTTTCAATTGGCAGGGCCTCCAACAAACGGATTGCCTGATCAAACGAGTGCCGCGCTCCGGCCAGGCTCTTCGCGGTGTTCTGCGCGTATAGGGCGTTGCCGTGATCAATCCATTGCATGGCAAGAAGGTAAAGCGCGGAGGGATCGTTCAAATCCGGCGTTCCCGCCGGTGTCGTTAGATTCTGATCGTGTTGGTTTTTCATTGCTTTCCTGTATTTTGGCGAGACCATTGTGTCTGTGCCCCGGTTCGCGCTTCGGAACCGAGTTCGAGCGTGCTGTGATCGCCAGTTGCATACCCGTCTACAAGTTAACTCGTGTGCCTATAAAACGATTAGCGAGTAGTGGGGGGGTAGGGGCAGGCAGGGGCCGAGTTGGCGTGGGTAGCCTTCCCTACATCTGGAGAACACGGTTCGCACCATCGGCAGTCCGTCCAGGCTGGGTCAAGCCTGGGCTGCGGAGTCGAGCACTTCCGCGTCCCCAGACGGTTCGCCTGAACCGTCAGCCGCTAGCTGGTTGGAACCCTGATTCCTGGTCAGGTCGAGTTCGTCTTCGATTTCCTGCTGCCGACTCACCAGCGAAGCCAGGCGCTCGGCATACTCGAAGGGCGCGTCCACCTGGGCTTGAGTATCGGCGAGGCGTTTGCAGCGTGTCGGCGATATTGCTGGACCAGATTTTCGGCCAGGTCTTCGAGGTGCTGGATCGTGTGTTCGACGGACCGGATTGTGCCCGAGCGCGGTATCTGTGACCTTTGCGGTGTAGGTGGTCGCGCCTTTGAGGACGATTTCCGGTCCCTGCATGAAATTGTCGGACACGAAGATCTGGAAGCCGGCGATGCTGCCCACCTGGCCGTCCGGCGTGCGCCCGCGCATCCGCTCAGCCCGCCGCAGCAACAACTCGCCGGCAATGCCACGGTCCCGAATCTCCTGCCCTTCCATGACCATGACGAACTTGTCGCCGCTGGTGTCCTGCCGGGTGGCAATGTCGCGGCGCACGTCCTCCAGGCGTTTCTCCAGGCGCGGAATCTCATCGGTCAGATGCCGGACGCGGCTGCGCAACTTGAAGATCGTCTCCTGGTGCTCGCAATGCAGGCGGCTGAGGCGGGCAACCTCGGCATCAATGCGGGCCTTTTCGATGACCATCGGGTTGCCGGAGGCGATGGCTTTGACTTCGGCGTAGGTGAGGGCCGCGCCGTCAATATCCTCGATGCGGCGCAGGTCGCTTTCGCCGGTCATCACCTGGCCGATGAACTTGGCCTTGGTTTCCAACGTCTGCCACATGTAGGCGTCGAAGGACTCCTCGGTGACGTAACGGAAAATCTGGACCTCGGGATTGGTATTGCCCTGGCGCAGGATGCGCCCCTCGCGCTGCTCGACATCGGCGGGCCGCCACGGGGCATCCAGATGGTGCAGCGCAATCAACCGCTCCTGCACGTTGGCGCCGGTGCCCATCTTCTGCGTGCTGCCGAAGAGGATGCGGACCTTGCCGGCGCGCACGTCGCGGAACAGTTGCAGTTTGGCGGCGTCATCGCTCTCGTGGTCCTGGATGAACTCGATCTCCGCCGCCGGCACTCCGCGCGCGACCAGCTTGTCGCGCATGTCCTCATAAACCGAGAAGCCCTTGCCGCCGGTGGGCATGGACAGGTCACAGAAGACCAGCTGGGCCGAACGCTCCGGCGCCGATCTCCCGCCAGATGCGCTCGATCTCGCCGACGGCTCTGTTGACCTTGCTGTCGGGATGGTCGGGCAGATGGGGATCATGGAGCCGCAAGTCCAGCGCGGCCTTTGCGGCCGTCGGTGGTGACCAGCAGCATGTTGTCCTCGCGCGGGTCAATCTGGCCGGTGCGCAACGCCTCCGCCCGCTCGACGAGGGATTGGACGATTTCCTTCAATTCCGGCGAGCACGGCGCGCTGACCACGGCCGGCTTTCCGCTCCGGAGGTCCGGCACGGGCAACTTGAGCATCTTCTGGGTCTGGATGTCGGCGACCTGGCGAAACTGCTGCATGAGTTCGGGCACGTTGATGAACCGGGCGAAGCGGGTGTTGAGCCGGTAACCGGAGCCGTCCGGCGCGAGTTCCATCGCCGATGACCGGCTCGCCAAACGTGGCCGCCCAGGAATCGAAATGGTCCACGTTCAGCGCCTTGAGCGCGGCCATCTGGAGGTAACGCTGCATGGTGAACATCTCGGCCACGCTGTTGGCAATGGGCGTGCCGGTGGCGAACACCACACCCGCGCCGCCGTTCATCCGCTGGACGTGGAGCACTTTGAGGAACATGTCGAAGGCGCGCTGCGAGGCGGTCTGCGGCAGGCCGGCGATGCGGGTCATCTTCGAGACGTAAAACAGGTTCTTGAAATAGTGGGCCTCGTCCACAAACAACCGGTCCACGCCCAGTTCCTCGAAAGTCAGGCCGTCGTCCTTCTTCTCGCTGGCCGCGAGTTCCTTGAGCTTGCCTTCCAGCCGCTTCTTGGCGCGCTCCAGCGACTTCACGATGCGCGAGTCTGTCCTGCTTGCGCTGCTGCTCGATGGCCAACTGCCAACTCGCGCAACTCGCCTTTGATGAATTCCTCCTGCGTGGCCCGCGACACGGGAATCTTCTCGAAGCCCGAATGGGTGACGATGACGGCATCCCAGTTGCCGGTGGCGATGCGGCTCATCAAGGTCTTGCGCTTCTCCTTCTCGAAATCGTCCTTCGTGGCCACGAGGATGTTCGCGCCGGGATAGAGCGTGAGCAGTTCGGAGGAGAACTGGCCCAGCATGTGGTTGGGCACGGTGAACAGGGGCTTGCGGGCCAGGCCCAGCCGCTTCAACTCCATCGCCGCCGCGACCATCGTGTAAGTCTTGCCCGGCGCCGACGACATGGGCCAGCAGGCAGTTGGGCGTTTGCAGGATGCGCCAGACGGCCGCCCGCTGGTGCGGGTGCAGGGTGATGGCGGGGCTGGCGCCGGGCAGGCGTGAGATGGTCGCCGTTGAAGCGTGCGCAGCCGGACGTTGTTGAACTCGTCGTTGTATTTGCGGACCAGCCGTTCGCGGCGCTCGTCGTCCTGCCAGATCCAGTGCTTGAACCGTTCCTTGATCTTCTCCTGCTTGTCGCGGGCGGCTTCGGTGGCCGGGCCGTTGACGACGTCGCGGTCGGTGTCGGGGTCGTGGTCATAAACGGTGGGCGTGCGCAGATTCAGGGCGTCTTCCAGCAGTTCCAGGGCGCTGCGCCGGTCGGTGCCCCACTCGGTGGTGTTGGCGACGCTGAACCGGACGCCGTAGCCGCCCTTGACCACCCAGAGCCCAAGCTGCGGCGCATGGCTGACGGAGATGCCCTTCCTCGCCCAGCAGTTCCTCGGCGAACTGCCGAATGTCCTCCGGCGGGAATCCAGGTGCTGCCCAGGCGGGCGTCGATTTCGGCGGCGGTCAGGTCGGTCGGGCTGCACCAGTTTCAGCGCCTCGACGTTCGCTCTGAACTGCTCATCGGCCAGCGCCGCGGCTTCGGCGGCGGCCAGTTTGGCACGCACGTTGCCGGACAGGTATTCGTCCTCGGTTTCCCAGCGGTTGGTTTGCGGGATTGAGGAAGATGGTGCCTTTGAGGTCGGGCAGGAACTCGGCGGGCTTCTGATGGAGCAAGCCGCTCAGGTAATCCAGGTCCACGCGGCCCCGTTCGCCGAGCGTGACCAGCAGGGCATCCTGCGGATTCTTGATTTCCGGGATCGGCCTGGCGGGCCTGGACCGTGCGTTCGCGGAAGATGGCGGCCTTGGTGGCGCGGCGGGTTTCCTCGTCGTAGTGCTCCAGGGACAAGAGCAGCGGCAGGTCGGGATCGCCCCGGAAGGCCGACGTGTTGGCGCGCTCGGAAATCGGACCATGCCTGGCGACGAACCGGTCGTAGGTCTGGTTGAGCTGCAGCCGCGCGGTCTCGACATCGCTCTCGTCGGCGGCTTCGACTTGGGCGCGCAGACAGCGCCGCACGGCATCGCGCACGCGAATCAGGCCCCGAATGCGCTGGCCGCGATGGAGCGGCAAGTCCTCCAGGATGCTGGATGTGGTCGCCCTCGCGGATGCCGATCTGGTCGTTGACGAGCGCGTAGGCGTTGGGCTTGATGTGGTCCGGGGCGGGAAACGTCTGGTCGAGCGTCGGGCGGTTCACGGCGGTGCGCTGGGCGTGAAACACGTCGCGGGGCAGGAGGGCAATGGCTTGGGCCAATCGCTCGGCCAACGGCACGCCGTTGCCGACCAGCGTCGGCTCGCTCCGTCGCATACATGCGCCCTTCCAGGCGCATTTCGCCGAGCATCATTTCCGGGTGCGCGGCGAAATACTCGTTGACGGAGATGGTCTCGCCCAGGGAGTTGGTGATCTCCGTGGTTTGCTTCCAGGCCGGGCCGTTGGGCAGTTCGCCGGGCAGCCGCTTGCGCAGGATGACGATGTCGGTGGTGACTTCGGTGTTGGCGTTCTTCTTGAAGGCGTCGTTGGGCAGGCGGATGGCGCCCGAGCAGGTCGGCCTGCTGGGAGACGTATTCCCGCAGGGCGCCGTCGAGTTTGTCGAGCGTGCCCTTGGACGTGATGAACAGAACCAGTCCGCCGGGCCGCACCTTCTCCAGCGCGGCGGCGAAGAAGTAATCGTGGATGACGAAGTTCCAGTCCTTGAAGCGCGGGTCGAAGGGTTTGTAGTCCCCGAAAGGGATGTTGCCGATGGCGACGTCGTAGAAACCGTCGGCCAGTTTGGATTCCTCGAAGGGCTGATGCCGGATGTCGGCGTCGGGATAGAGCGTCTTTGCCAGGCGGGCGGTGATCGGAGTCAATTTCGATGCCGGTGATGCGCGAGTGGCCGTGCATCTCGTCGGGCATGCAGGCCGATGAAATGGCCCAGCCCGCAGGCCGGTTCCAGGATGCGCCCGTGGTCGAAGCCCAGGCGTTGCAGGGCGGCATACATCGCCTGGATGATGGCCGGCGAGGTGTAGTGCGCGTTGAGGGTCGTGGCGCGAGCGGAGTCCAGTTCATCCGGCGCGAGCAATTGCTCCAGGCGCTCGCGCTCCTCCTTCCACTCCTCATTCCACGCATCGAAGACCTGCGGCAGGCCGCCCCAGCCGACGTAGCGCACCAGCACACGTTTCTCATCCTCGGCCGCGGGCCGGGCTTCGGCTTCGAGGCGTTTGAGCAGTTCGATGGCGGCGAGGTTGGCGCGGCACTTCTGTTTCAGCGAGCCGGCGCCCAACTCGGTCCGCATCGGTGATGCGGTAGTTGGCCTGGTTGCGGAGCGGCTCAGCTTCGCGGTCGGCGGAGGCTCTCCGGCGTCTAGTGCTCCGGCGGGAGGAGGATGTATCTCTCCCGGACAATTTCCCAGGCCCGGTCGTGGGCCTGCTGCGCTGTCAGGCCCTGCTGGATCAAGTGTCGGCGAAGCGCGTCCATTTCGGACTCCGTCTTCTCCTCGGCTTCCAGCAACATCTCGTGCAACCGGCCCGTCGCCTCCAGTTCCGCGACCATTTTCGGGCAGAACTCCCGCCAGTGTTTCTCGGCCAGGCAGCCGTATTGAGTCAATGAGGTTTTCATACTTGGGTGATTCCGGTCCAAACAAATCCAGTTGCCGTCCATCGTGACCGTTTTGGCCTCGCGTCCGGCCACACGTGCCCAACTTCCGCATACCGCCCCACAACTGTGTTTGATTCTCTGAGCATCTATGACAGCGGTTGGGGCTAGTCAATGGTCCCGTCGCAACTGCGCGACAGGATTGTCGTTTGCGGTTCTCGGCCGCCTATCGCGGGTCCGTCCACGTTCGCTGAAAACGCGAACTCGAACTGAGCACGAGGAACCCGGAGATCACGCCAATAGTTCTCTGCATCAAGCGGGAGTCGCTCCACCTGGTAAGGGAACGCCAGTTCCACCACCGCCGGCCCGTGCAAGATCACTGCCGCCTTGCCTCGGAAACTCAGCATTCCTTCGCTGGCGCCGTCCGGGGATGCCGGCGAGTCAAGGCGCGCGAACACGACCCCGATCCGGCGCTCATATTGAAGGAGCCGGCCTTCGAAGAAGACCGGCAGGGAGGCGGGTTGGCTATTGTCGGGTAGAAACAAGTGGCGGACGGGGATCAAAAGGCACGGGGTGTCGCGGTTGCGCGGCACGGGCGAAAACGACTTTGCCGCCAGGCGAACAGCTTTGCCGGTCAGCCCATCGAGCAGCCGGTCGATTTCCCACTTCGGCCTTTGGGTAAGTTGAGGCCTCATCGCTTGGGTTATGGTAGGTTTTCGCGTGGAGGTGGCATTTCGCGTGAATGCCTCGCGCAGTCGCCAGCCAACTGCGCGGGAGCATTCAACGCCATCAGGATTGGGCCGCGTGTGTCGGTTGCATTTCCAGGCATTCAGCCGCGGGGAAGGGAATTAGTTTGGGTCCCTGCGCCTGTTTCTCGAAGTCGTCCAACGAGGGAATCTTCACGCTGGCGCGTTTGGCGTAAGCGCGGTGGACTGCCTTGCTGTTGTGGCCCAGGGCCTCCTGCGCAAAGCGCTCCGGGTAGCCGCAAGTCCGCGCCCGTTCCGCCCAGGCATAGCGGTAGGAATGCAGGGTGACGCCTTTGATCTCGTGGCCGGCGCACCGCTGCCTGAATTCCGTGGCGCGGTCGGCTTCCCGCACCGTGCGCAGGTAGGGGAAAAGAGGCCCCGTTGCCGGCCGAGTCCGCAAAACGGCTTCGACCTCGCTCCCGAAATGAACGAGCGCAACGGATTGCGTTTTCCGGCGCGTATACCCAATGGTCCGGTTCTCCCAATCAATGTCGTCAGCCTGCAAAGAGGCCAGATCGGTTTGCGACGCCCCCAAGTGCCAGGCCAGTTCGTAGAACGCTTTACGTTCCGGGTTGTTCTCCCGCACGATGATCTGCTGGTGCTCTTCCAGGGTGATGGCGCGCTTTTCCTTGTAATGGATGGCGGGCCATTGGCGTTTGGGGATGATTGGCCAGGGCAACCAGTTCATGTCCTGGCAGAAGTTGTGCAACTTGCGGAGGAAAACATTCGTGCTGACCGTTCCTTCCTCGACCACCGACAGGAGTTCCTCGGCGCGGGTCTCGACTATGATCCGGGGGCGCACCGAATCGAATGCCTTGTCCTTGATGGCGGTTTTCCAGCGCCGCTGGTTCTCGGCTTTCTTGGTGGCGACCAGGGCGTCCATGGCTTGCTGCCAAGTCCGCGTGGCCACTCCCGAGTCACTGCCGGCGAGGTAGGCTTTGGCGATTTGCAGGTTCAGCGCCGGTTGGCGCAGCGCCTGGTTCATCGCCAGGACGATCTGCGTGGCCTCGTCCTCGTTGGAGGTCGCCAGGCTGGTGCGTTTACCGGTGAACGTGTCGAACGCAGTAGAACTTTGCGCCACGTTCGCCGCGACGGATCAGACGATATCGCTGTTTCATACGCTATGCGCGACTGCAAGCGTATTTCACGGCGATTCCGGTGCGTTAACGAGTAGTGGGCGAGTAGGGGTTGGTAGGCCCTGAGTGCTCGCCGAGTAGCGATTTTGGTGCCCGTTTTGGTGCCCGCCGCCTCCACGCGACGGCGTAAATCACTACTGCACAAGCAGTTATGATTGGAGGCGAGGGTCGGAATCGAACCGACGCATAAGGCTTTTGCAGAGCCCTGCCTTACCACTTGGCTACCCCGCCATCGGCTTCGTTGCGAAAGTTATAGCACTTTTCCCGGCGCGCAAGTCTATAATCCGCTCAGCCTGCGATTTGCTCAACCCGGATAGCCCAACTGCCGCCGGTTCGCCCACAAATCACCGGGCTGGAAAATTCCTACCGGCGTAATAATGCCGGTGATCAACTCCGGGGGTGTCACGTCGAAACCGGGGTTCAAAGCGCCGCTGCCCGGATTGGCTACGCGCACATACACGCGCCGCCGCTCGTCCGCTTGCCGGCTTCCGACTTCCGACCTCGGCCGGTCCCTCCACCACTCCCCATGCCCCCAGGACTTCGCTTTCATGCCGCTGTTCGATGGGGATGTCAAAACCGGATTTCAGGTTCCAGTCGATGGTTGACAGCGGGATGGCGACATAGAAGGGCAGGCCGTGGCGCCGGGCCAGGACCGCTTTGGTGTAGGTGCCAATCTTGTTGGCGACTTCGCCGGTGCGGCCCAAGGTGCGGTCGCTGCCGACGATGACCAAGTCAATCTCCCCGCGCTGCATGAGGTGGCCGGCGGCGTTGTCCGCAATGATCTGATGGGAGATTTGCTGCTGCGCCAGCTCCCAGGCGGTGAGAGTTGAGCCTTGGGACCGGGGCCGGGTTTCGTCGCAATACACGTGAAAGGCCCTGCCTTGGGCCTGGGCTGCATACAAAGGGGCAGTCGCGCTGCCCACGTCCACGAACGCCAGCCACCCGGCATTGCAGTGGGTCAGCACGTTCATGCCCTGGCCGATGAGCTTCGCCCCGTGGCGTCCGATCTCCTGGCAATGGCGCACGTCTTCATTGGCGAACTCTTCGGCTGCCGCAATCGCCAGGGCCTGCTGTTCCTCGACGGTCTTGCCCGCCTGCATGGCGGCGCGGACTCGGTCCATGGCGCTGACGGGGTCCACGGCCGTGGGGCGCGCCGCTTTGATGGTCTGATAAACGGTCTCGACGTGGCGCCAGAACTCGGCCGAGGCCGCGCCCGCGAAAGGCGCGCGCGCCCTGGGCCAGGCCATAAGCGGCTGTAGCCCCGATGGCGCCTGCGCCGCGCACGACCATGTCGCGAATGGCTTGGGCGGTCTGGCCGAAGTCGCTCGAGGGAAACGATGCGGAAGGTGTGTGGCAGCAGCCGCTGATCGATCAGCCGCACCGCATTGCGCGCCGTGTCAAAGGTGACGGTGCGGAAGGGCCTGGAGCGGCCGCCAACCGTGACGTTCATCAGGCAATCCTGACCTTCATCTTCCGGATCTTGTCCTTGATGCCGCGGTAGAGCGGGTGCTTGCGAAGCCGGCGAAGGTCCGGGTCCTTGGCCAGCCACTTGAAGTCGCGGTAGCCCAGGGACAGGGCCTTGTCCAGGGCAGCGGCGGCGGCATCGACCTCGCTGTTCAAAGAGTAGCTGCAGGCCAGATTGTAAAAGACCAGCGGATTGGCCGGCTCGAGCCGGGATAACTGTTGGTCCACCTTCAAGCTGTGCCCGAATCTGCCCCGCTGGGTGTAGCTGTCTCCCAGGATCTGCAACGCCTCGATATACCGGGGATCGCGCCGAACCAGCCCCTCAAGAAAGGAGATTCTGATGTCCAACTCGCGCACGTCTTTGCGCGCCAGCTTCTTATTCTTAGCACTTCTCTTATCCGGCATACAACGCCGTAGATTGTTTCGAAATGCGGCCCGCAAGTCAAGCTGGAGCGAACGGGCGGCAAGTGTCGAGTGTCGAGTGTCGAGTGTCGAGTGTCGAGGGGCGGCGCTTCGTTCCCTCGACACTCGACACTCGACACTCGCCCCTTGGATGCCGGGGTCTACCTGAGCTTGCGCTCCAGTATCTCTCCCACCAGGGCGGGATTGGCTTTGCCTTTGGTGAGCTTCATGACCTGGCCCTTGAGGAAATTCAAGGCTGCGGTCTTGCCGGCCTTGAAGTCGGCTGCCGGGCCGGGATTGGCGGCAATGGCCTGGTCGCAGAATCTCTCGATGGCGCCCGCATCGCTCACTTGGGCCAGGCCCTTGCTTTCCACGATGCTGCCGGGCGCCTGGCCGGTGGCGAAAGTCTGGGCGAACACCTCCTGCGCGATCTTGTTGCTGATCTTGCCGCTCTCGACCAACTCGATGAGTTCCAGGATGGCCGCCGGCGGAAACTTGAGTTGCCCGAGCGTGGTCCCGGACTCGGCCAGTTTGCCGCGCAGGTTGTTGATGACCCAGTTGGCGGCGGCCTTGGGGTTTTTCGCCTGCGAGGCGATGCTCTCGAAATAATCCCCGAGCGCCACGTCCCAGACGAAGGTCTGGGCGTCGGAGGCAGGCAACTGGTAATCGCGCATGAACCGCCGCTTGCGCGCCAGGGGCAATTCGACCATCCGCTCCCGGACTTGCCTCGAGCCAGGCCTGGGTAGGCTCGAATGGCATCAGGTCCGGCTCGGGAAAATAGCGGTAGTCGTGGGCGTATTCCTTGGTGCGCATTTCCTCGGTGATGCCGGCGGCATCGTCCCAGCGTCGAGTGGACTGGATGAGCTTGCCGCCCTGCTGGAGGACGGAGATCTGGCGCGGGATCTCGTACTCGAGGGCCTTGCGGGCGCCGCTGAAGCTGTTCATGTTTTTGATCTCGATCTTCGCGCCGAGTTCCTTTTGGCCCTTGGGCCGCACGCTTACGTTTACATCGCAGCGCACCATGCCCTTCTCCATGTCGCAATCGCTCACGCCGCCATAGACCAGAATCTCCTTGAGCGCGTTGAGATACTCGTAGGCCATATCCGCCCCGGTGAGGTCCGGCTCGGAGACAATCTCCATCAGCGGCACGCCGGCGCGGTTGAAATCCACGCCGCTGTTCCGGTCGAAATGGAAGTTCTTGCCCACATCCTCCTCGAGATGGGCGCGGGTAATGCGCACGCGCGCCAACCCTGAGTTGAACTCAAATTCCACGCAGCCCTCCCGCGCCGAGGGCTTGTCGTATTGCGTGATCTGGTAGTTCTTGGGCATGTCCGGATAGAAATAATTCTTCCGGTCGAACTTGGCGTAGGAGGAGACCTTGCAGTTCAGGAGATAGCCGGCCAGGGCGGTGAGGCGCAAGGCCTCCTCGTTGGCCACGGGCAGCACGCCGGGCAGGCCCAGGCATACCGGGCAGACGTGCGTGTTGGGCGGAGCGCCAAACTCGTTGGCGCACCCGCACCACATCTTCGACCTGGTCTTCAACTGCACGTGCGTTTCCAGCCCGATAACGGCTTCGTATTCCATCGCGCTCTCGAGGGTCGAGGGTCGAGGGTCGAGTGTCGAGGTCAGAATGACAGGTACTTGAGCACCTGGACCTCTCTTTTGAAGACCAGCCGGATGCGGTTTTTGTCAAATTGAACATCCAGCGGGGCGCGCTCCTGGAAGTGCTCCCACAAGGCGGAGCCGGTTCGGGGATTGAGCCTGGTTATCCGCAAAGAGGGAGGAGTTTCGAAACCGGTTTCGACGGGGGCGGGTCCGTCTTCATCGGGTTCCTCGGGCACATAGGACTGGACCGTATAGACGAACTTGCCGGAGACATAGCTGATCATGCCGGCCGGGTGCTGCGTCCAGAGGGTTTTGCCGGTCCGGGATTGATCTTGAACACGACCGGGCGGGCGTTTTGGGAAATATCGATTTGACGGGAGTATTTGATTGAGTCGAGGCCGGCGGTGGTGGAGTTGACGTAAATGTTGTCCTGGTCATCGAAGAACAAGCCGGCGATGCCGATGGAGGGCAGGCCCCAGCGTCGGCTGCCGGTGGCCAGGTCGAAGGCGACCAGCCCGCCCTGGTCGAAGACGTAAAGCCCTCCTTTGTGTTCGACGCACGGGCCCTGGCCATAGAGCCCATTCTCGCCTTCGCCGGCGCCGAGGTTGGGGTTGACGTTATAGCTGAGGGTGCTTTGCCACAGTTTGTTATTGGCCTTGTCCAGCACGACAATCATCTTGTTGGCCGTCACCACGTTCACCGTCCGGAGCGGGAAAAGCGACGGCGGACCGACGACCTCCGCGCTCCAGCCTTCTTTGCCGTCGGGAGCCCCGAGCTTGACCAGATAGCGGCTCTCGTCCTCCTGGACTATGTCGCCCCCGCGCTCGCGTTGCATGTCGTTGAGGATTTCGTTGGCGGCGTCGGCTGTCTTGTTGACGCTCAGGCTGCCGTTGAGGGCGGATTTGGCGGGCGGGGCTTTCATGGTGCTGCGGGCGACGATGCGGCGTTCAACCAGGCGCACGGAGAATTGGAGGAAGCCGTCCTTGGTGGGGATGAGCGAGACGGTCTCGCCAGGGGTAGCGGGACTGTTGGCCGCCGCGGGGCGGGGGGATGAATCGCTCATCTCGGCCAGGGCGCGTTCCTGGGAGCGGCTGTTGGCCAGGATGGCCGGCAGGGCTATCCTGGCCGGCAAGGACAGGTGTTGGGCCTGGCGGGCGACTTTGGCGGGGTCCATTGGTTTGCCGGCGTCCTTTCCCGGCAGGCCCACCGGCAGGCCCGCCAACGCCCCTGGGCGGCGTCCCGGAGCCTGGGCATCGGCAAGGCCATTGGTGATGGCCGTTCCATCCAATGTTTCGGTGCGCGACTTGCAGGTGGCCAGGTTAATGCGGGTCACGCAAGGTTCTCCGCCCTGGGCCGCCGCCATCAGCAGCAATTCGTCGCCGCGCGCGATAATCCCACCCGCCCCGGGCGGGAGCGCAACCTCTTTGTCCGGCTTGCCGGTCGCCCAGTCGTAGTGGACGAGGCTGCCGGGGGAAATGACCCAGACATTGCTGCCATAAACGCGGAGTTCCAGCGCGGCGGCGGCCGCCCTCTGCAGGCGGAGCTTGAGCCGGTCGGGCGATGGCATTCTGGGGACGTTGTCGGGGTCGGTCTGCCTGGCGCGCTCAATCGCGTTCTGCATCTCTTTGAATTGGCTGGCCGTGGCGGCATCCATCTCCTTTTCATCGAGCAATTGGCGCGACCAGATTTCCTTGTTTGCCTTGAGGTCGTGCCGCGCCAGCAGGCTGCCGTGCAGAAAAACCAGTTGGTCCTCTCCGCCAAAGGCCGACTGCCCGGAATAGGCCGGCTCTGCGAACCGGATGGAAAAGGCAACCTTGGGAACCGAGCCAAACCACGCAAACCAAAACCAGAATCCCAAGGCGGCGGCCACGACCAGGGCGGCGGCCGTGACCATCCGCCCAGTGTTGCGCCAGAGCCGCGCCTCGACCGCCGACCTCAGGGCGGCGTAACTGGGGACTTGCAGGCCCTTGGCCTCGGCCTTGGCCTTGCAAAGGGGGCCGCAAACGCTGCCGAACAATTCCATGCACTTGGGACAGATCGGTTTCGAGCAAACGACGCACTGTGCGACGGCGAATTCCCCCGGATGCCTCGGACAACGCCGGGGTTGGGTTTCCAAGGCCGGCGCACTGTCCGGCGGGGTGGGTTGCGCAGAAACACGCAGGGGCGGGGCCCTGTGCTCCGGCGCCGGTTGCGGGGCGCCGGCCGAGGCCTGGCCCAACTGCTGGCGCACCAGGCTGGTCACCAGGGCCGAGGAGTCAGCGCCGCACGCCGGGCAGACGAACTGCACCGGGTTTTGCGCCATGTCGGGCGTGAGGTCGAATTCGTACTTCGCTCCGCATCCGCATTGAATCTTCATAAGGCCGAGTGTCCGGGTTGTTAAGGGTTCAACAACACCACTCCCTGCGTGAAACCCAGCGAACCCGGCGCGCGGGGCGGACACCAATCGGCATGGCCGTCGGTGAAGAGGAGATTTCCCCCGGTCTTGCCGTGGTTATTGCCCGGGGCCTGGCCGGTTTCAGAGAACACCGCCTGGCCGGCAGTCTTGGAGAGCGTGTCCACTTGCCAATCGCTCATCAAGACCTCCAACGCGCCGGCATCGAGGCGTCCCATGTAATAGGCATAGCTGATTCTGCGTTTCCGCAACGATTCGCCTGCCGGCGGCGCCCGGTCTTTGCTGGCGGGGCAGACGAACACGGATGTGTCAATGGTGTACTGCGGCACCAGCACGTCCAGCGCCTCGGTTGCCCTCTGCGCGCCGGTCACGACCGGGAATTTCCCCGACTGCTGGTCGGCGTAGATCTTCAAGGCCATGTAGATGCCCTGGAGGTTTTGCTGGCAGGCTGTTCTTTGGCGGTGTTCGCGGCTTTCGCCCCCCGACCCCCAGGTACAGGACGGTCAGGATGAGAATGAGCGCCGCCACGATGAGCAGTTCAAGGAGCGCGAAGCCGGTTTGGGAGCGCGCCCAGGCGCACAACCGCCGGCCGGGATGTCCCGCCCAGCAGCGCGTGCTTTGTCGCCCCCGCTTCATGTTGCTCCTATACCTTAATCTGGCCTGGCTGGCAATGCGGAAATGAGGTCGGCATGGGCGGCCCCGGGCCGCATCAAGCCCGCGAACGCATTCGGACTCGGTCAATCCCGGACTGCCGCATAAATGCGGCGTTCCGGCGGGGAAGCGGAACGCCGCGTTCACGCGGCAGCCCCAAAAAGGGGTCGTCAAAACTATTTACTGAGCGGCCACCCCACCTCCATCATCTGGCAAGCTGTGGCGAGGCCGCAAACGGGGATTGCGTCCGGTTGGTTTGGCCGGAAAAGAACCAGCGCGCCCACGATTCATAGAAGTCCCTGGAGGCGGTCTGGGAGAGGTGCCGCCTCAGAGCCAGGAGGCGGTCTGGCGCAACGCTCGCGGTCCGTCCTCCGGGCGCGACCCGCTCCCCGGTCACACCCTCAACCAGCTCAGGAAGCCAGGCCGGCGCCGCCGGTGCCATCGGAACCTCCCAAACCCGCGCCTTGCTGTCAGCGCAGGCTGTGATGACGCGATTGCCCTCCGGGTCGAAGTCGGCGCAAGTCACCACGGCATCCCCACCCTGGAGCGGCTCGGCTCGGGGCCTGCCGGTGTGAACATCCCAGACGCGCGCTGAGCCATCCGAGGAGGCCGTGACCACGCGAAGTCCGTCGAGACTGAAGCGCGCTGTTTCCACCTTGGCATCGTGCATGAGCACATAGCCAACCGGCTGGCCGGTGAGCGCGTCCCACAGCCGCGCTGAGCCATCGGCGGAGGCCGTCACCACGTGGGTGCCGTCCCGGCTGAACTCCGCATACCTCACCTGGGCGTCGTGTGAGAAGTGATGCGGCCCTGGCTGGCCGGTGCGTGAATCCCACAGCCGGGCGCTGTCTCCGGACACGGTCAACACCCATCGGCCATCGGGACTGAACTGGGCATGAAAAACCGAATCCGGGTGGAGCATTGGCTCGGTCAGAGGACGCCCGGTCTGCACATCCCACACGCGGGCGATCCGGTTCTGGGACCCCGTGACAAACCGTGCGCCGTCGGGGCTGAACCTGGCCGCCAGGACACGCACCTCGTGTTTGATCGGCTCGAGCAGAGCCTGGCCAGTGCGAGTGTCCCACATCCGGGCTGTGCCCCCAAGAGATGCGGTGAGCAGCCGACGGCCAGTCGGGACTGAACTCGGCATACCACACAGGCCCTTCGTGCTTCATCGGCCCGGCAAGCAGTTGCCCGGTCTGCGCGTCCCATATCCGCGCACAACCGTCGAAAGAGGCGGTGGCTACTCTTGCGCCGTCCCGGCTGAAGGTCACGTGCCGGACGGCATCATCGTGGGTGAGCGCTGCGCCAATCGGCTGGCCTGTTCTGGGGTCCCAGATCCGGGCGATGTCGTCGACTCGACCCGTCACAATCCGCTTCCCGTCCGGGCTAAACTGCGCCGTGTAAACACTGTTCCCGTGTGCAAAAGTCCTCTCCGCAAGGCCTCTGTGCAGCAGCCAAAGCCGTGCCGTGCCGTCCTGGGAAGCAGTCACCAGGCAGTTGCCGCTGGCACTGAATGCGGCGCGCCAAATGCCTCCGCTATGACGAATTGGCTCCGCCAGCACTGCCCCTGTGCGCGAGTCCCATCGACGGGCCACCCCATCCCCGGAGGTCGAAACCACCATCCCGCCGTCAGGGCTGAACTCAACGTCGCTCACTTGCTCGTCGTGAACCACACTCGGCGTCAGGGCTTGCCCCGACTGGAAGTCCCAAATCCGTGTCACCGTTCCTGCTCCGATTGCGATTCGTTTTCCGTCGGGACTGAACCGGAGGCACCAGACCCAGTTGTCCACAAAAATGGGCTTGAACAGCCCTTGCCCCGTTTTGGCGTCCCAAAATCGCACGTAGCCCTGCCGGGAATCCGTTGCCACCACGTTGCCGTCAGGACTGAACTCCGCACTGGTGGGTCGGCTCTCGTGAACCATGGGCGCCAACAAAGGCAACCCTGTCCGGGCATTCCAGAGTCGTGCGGTCTTGTCATTCGACACCGTGATAATGCGTTCGCCGTCCGGGCTGATGCCGGCATAGCTCACACGGCCCTCGTGCTTCATAGGGCCAGCAACCGACTCCCCGGTCCGCCCATCCCAGACCCGTGCGCTCCCGTCCAATGACGAAGTCACCGCCCGGCTTCCGTCCGGGCTGAACTGGGCGCTCGTCACCATGTCGCTGTGCCTCAGCACGGCCCGCAACTGGCCGGTTCGGGCATCCCATATCCTTGCCGGTCCGTCGGCGCAAGCGGTTATGATCCGCTCCCCATCGGGACTGAACTCCGCGCTAAGGACCATGCCATCGTGCTTCAGAGCGAGCAATGCCCGGCCGGTCGCGATCTCCCATACCCGGGCTGTTTTGTCCGCGGAGGCCGTTACGACTTTCGTGTCGTCGGCGCTAAATCGCGCGCTGTGCACCGGTCCTTCGTGCCGGAACGGCTCGGCCAGCGGGACCCAGAATGTCCGCAGGCTCATCGCCGAGAGCACCCGATTCGCGACCACGCGGTCGGCGGGGCCCTCTCGCAGGAATTTGGCAAACACCGCCAGCCCCCGCCCGGACTTGCCCGCCTTCAAGGCCTCTTCGGCCCGAAGCCATTCCGACTGCTTCAAGTTCTCTGCCAATTGCTGGTTCGCTTGCTCCGCTTTGCGTTTTTGTTGAAGCGCGTAGGAAGCCAGCAGCACCAGGCCGGCAATCACGGCCGCTGCAACGGCTGCGGTCCGCGCCATGCCGCAACGGTAAGCTGCGCGCTCCCGCGCGGCCGCCAGCACTTGTTGGCGGCCCAACTCGTTTCGCCTGCTCTCGAAGTTTCGCAGGTTCTGGGCCAACTGGGCCGCACCGGCAAAGCGCTGCTCGGGCTTGCTGGCTAAACAGTGTCTGAGGTCGTCCCGAAGGAGATCCTCCGAGAACGTCGGTCACCCAGTCCGTTGTCAGCGGGCGGGTGAAATCGTCCACCAGCAACTGGAACAGGACCACTCCCAGGGAGTAGATGTCGGAACGCGTCGAGGCAGGCTTGCCGGAGAGAAGCTCCGGCGCCATGTAGAGCTGCGTCCCCGACTTGGAGGATGAGGATTCGGCCAGGATCGTCCGCGTAAAACCCGCCCGCGTGATGCCGGCCAGGCACTCCTGCGACACCACTTGCCCGATCCCGAAATCCGTCAGCTTCACCCGGACCGATTTCGGGGCGCCGCCCTCCAAGCCGACGGTTTCGACCAGGATGTTGCCCGGCTTGACGTCCCGGTGGATCACACCCGCGTCATGCGCCGCCTGCAGCGCGTCCGCCGCATTGGCGATAATCTCCAGCTTGAGTTCCAGCGGAATCCGGTTGGGCCCGCCCTGCGCCTCACACCAACTGCGCAGGTCCTTGCCGCTGACATACTCCTCTTCGAGGTAATAAGGCGGCTGGTCGAGATTAAGGTCATAGAGCTTCACGATGTTGGGATGATCCCCGATCCGCTCCTTTAACAGCCGGAATAAAGTCAGTTCCCGCTTCAGCGACCGCACCCGGTCCGCGCGAAAACAAAACTTGAACACCCGGTATTCGCGGAGCTTTTCGTGCCTGGCTTTCCATACCTCGCCAAAGCCCCCCTCACCCAGCTTCTCCTGAGAATCCACTTCGTGTTGGGCACCACCTGCTCCACGGCGGGCCGCCAGCCCAGCACGCATTCGCCTTCCGCCAGCACCTTCTGGGCCTTGTCTGAAGTCGTCGGCGGCAGCGGCGCTCCCAGGACCGCCTCGGCCACCTCGCAGACTTCCAGCGGTTCATCCATCCCTTTGACCATGTACCAGCCGTGGCTAACCCAGCTCAAGGCCCCCACCCCTTCGATATCCTGGCCTTTGAGGACTTGTCGCGCGCTGTCGAAAACCGCGCGCGTCATCAGGATGTGTGCTCCCTGCGCCAGCCCCATCACGCGCGCGCAGACGTCCACGTGCATGCCCAAAAGGTCCGTCTCTCCCGTGTGGAGTTGGTCAATCACCACCTCACCCAGGTGAAGGCCTATGCGCTCCAGCAACGGCTTGGCTCGCCCCGCGTTAAACGCCCGCAACCGGCTCTGCAGCAACAGCGCGAGCTTGACCGCGTCGGAGGGCTTGGCAAAGCGGATCAGGAACGAGTCGCCGGCCGTGCTGACTTCCTCGGCGTCGCTGCACGTTCGCAGAAGATCCCGCACCAGCGCGTGATGCGATTGGATCAGACCCACACCGGCGCGGTCGCCCAGGTCGGCCTTGAGCTGTGTGGAACCAACAAGATCCGTGAACATCAGCGTGACTAAACCGGTGCGCTGTCTGCCCTGAAGTTCTTCCGGGCGGTCCAGTCGTGGCTCTTCGCCAGCCGCGTTCATAGCCCTTAGTTTACTACTTCCCGGCCACAGGGAAAGCACGAACGCTGCTGCCACCCCTGGGAAAACTGCCGCTGCTCCCGGATTTGGCGTATTGGCTTAGAGTCAAGACTCCGGGGCTTCTTGGAGACCCGGCATGGGGCGGAGCGGGTCCTGGTCGAGAATCCCCGGTTCGGCTGGCGACGAGGCCAGGCCCATCGGGAACGGCGGCGTGTCTGCCGGCCTATAAGAAAGGGCTGCGTTGTCGAGTCCTTGCTCTCCAACGCAGCCCTCGATGACCGGAGTTATCTCGATCTCGCCAGAGTCTCTTAAGCCTCACTTCCCCAACTTCCTGCGTAAGCCCCCAATCGCGGCTGTCGCGCAACCGAGGAGAAGCAGAGTCGAGCCTCCGTCAGGAACGCCGGAGGGGGTTGTGGAACTTTCGAGGTCGAAAGTGCGAACATAGCCTATCGCCATATTGTCGGTAGAACCCTCGTCCTTCCAGTAGTAACCGTTGATCCATTGACCCCCCGATTGTGAGTCGCCAGTGTGGAGCGCTGACAGGTACGGGATACTCGTGCACCGTGTTATCCCATGTATCGTAGCCGAGCCATTCCTGGGTGTTCCAATTGAACGCCGACTGCGACCATCCAATGGTCAGTTGACGAGTACACGCCATTCTTGTCCACTACACCCATGCCGTCGGTATCCACCGTCACTCCAACGGGATTGCCCGCCTTTATTTGCGTATCAACGAAGTTGAGAAACGCTGTCTTGTTTATCGTCCAATCCGCGTTGTAGAAGTTGGCATCGGTAGCGAGGTGGGGTGCGGTAGGAGTCTGGGGGCCAAGCGTGTAAGGTGACCAGTTATAATAGCTGTATATCGCCTGGTTCATGTGAAGCGTCGCATCAACAGTGGCGCCCTGGGCTGCAGCAAAGTTCACCAGACCGATTTGGAAGGCGCTCGATGAACCCTCTCCCGTTGCCGGATCTGTGTTCATGTAGGCAGGAGAAGCCATCGTCACAGCGTCGGCCAAGTGATTTCCGCTACCGACGCCATACCAGCCCAGTATCATTGCCCCGGACGTCGGCCCACAACCGAGCACGCGTCCAGCCCCGGCCGGTGGGGGTATTGTATTGTATCCATACCCTATGAAACCAGACAGTTGGTCTATCTGCGCCATCCCGGCTTGAGGGCACACAAGCGGGAGCCATGCTGCTAAGCCCAAGAGAATTACCCGAGTATTGAGTTCGTAGTGTTTCATATTCTTCGCCTTTCTACCATTAACCGATAAGCGCTCCGAAAAAACGGCTTGGTCAGTTCAGACATCATGCAGGGACATTGTTAGCGCTTATGATGTCTAATCGAGTAGCAGCAAATGTACCAGTGCAAGGGTGGGATCAATGGTTCTGTCGTAATACATTGGTGGAGAAAGAGATAGACATCCCGCAGATGGTGGGACGCATGGGGAGGGGATGCGGGAAAGTGTAAATAATCCCAACAGGCAGGGGGGCGGATCAGGGTGATCTCCAGTTATGTCCGCTCACTTAAACAGCACAAATACAAATGCTTATGAGTGGTTTCAAAACCAGAAACCAAAGCGTAAAACAATCCGACGCAATTGAGGCTAAATCGGTCCATGAGCCGTTCATAACATCGCAAGTCGTTGGCAAAGAATGGCTTAGAACAGCGAATACGCTTCCTTCCAAGGTGTAAGGATCTCCGAATCTGGGTGGGTGCCTTTCATGACTGCTGGTGCGCTCGAGCCATGCGCAGCCAACTCGAACCGATGAAAAAGAACCTGCCCCCTGCGCTCTGAGCGGACGGCGATTGATTCAGGCCGCCGGGCCCGCTACACTGCGGCCAATGGGCGCGCCCTATTATGGCGACAAGCTGAATTGATGAACTTCCTGGCAAAGCTCAAGGCATGTCTCGCCGACACGGTGGGGCCGGAGCATCTGAGACGTGGCAAACTGGGCGAGCGAGCGGCGAAGCATTATTTGCAGCAGCAGGGGATGAAATTCCTCACCGCGAATTTCCGCTCCGAGCGCGGTGAGATTGACTTGATTTTCCGGGTTCCCGATTATCCATCGTCCGCGGCATCCTGGAAGGACGGCATCGCCGTTCCCCTTTTCCCTTTAGTGCGCCTGCTCGCTGATTGGCGCCTGCTGCCTACAGGTCTGAGAGGCGCGCACTTAAAGTCTATCAGAAATGGCACACACTGCCTGGTCTTCGTCGAGGTCAAAACCCGCTCCTCGGAGGAGTGGGGCCGCCCGGCCTCGGCCATCGATGGCGAGCGGCGCCGACGCTTGACGCGCACAGGCCTGGATTATCTGCGTTTGCTCCGAAACCCCGCCGTCAAAGTCCGCTTTGACATCGTGGAAGTCCTTCTGGCCGACGGCGCCGTGAAAGAAATCCGCCACCTGCCCAACGCCTTCCCCATGGAACGGCCTTATCGCTATGGGTGAGCCAAACCGCTCACCGATGTCCCGAGGCAATCAAATCAACGTCCGGATCAGACCGTAACTATCCAGGCGCGGGGCGGACCGGAACAGTTATCCACCGCGCGGGCGAGGAGAACGTAGCGGCGTCTCGACAGAGCGCCGCTGATATTGGACCATCCCGGGGATCCGACCTGAACATTTACCTCAGACTGTGGGGCGGGCTGGCGACGCCTCATTAACACCGAGGCCTTAGCCCGGTGCACCGAGGCGCAACGAATCATCAGGGCAGAGGCGGGTCACTTTCGGTGCGCGGCAGCGACAGGTGCGGCTGGTGATCGTTGTTCCAGCTCCGGGCCATATTGGTAGCATTCCACAAATTTGAAATCGTGATTGCGGCCACGGGTTGATCACAATGCAGCACGTTGAAAGTCGCGCCATGCTGCGGCGGGCGCTGCACGCTCTCACCCGAGGCGTAACAAATCCAACTGTATGGAACCCACCAGTAATCACCGTTCCCCAAGTAAACCGGGGCGGCACATCCAGGGCCAGTGACAAAGTCGCCGAAACGCGCCCCATCCTCTGTAGGAGACGACGTAAGGAGTCTCTGATCAATGGCTTCGCAGGGGTGGAGGCTTTCGCTGTGCCCCAAACTCGATCAGAGACTCCTTACGTCGTCTCCTACGATGGTTTGCGGAGAACTCTGTCACTGCCAAAGCGACTCTTACACTCCCGGCCGGCTGCCCGACAGCGCGTGAGGTCAGACCTAAGTCGTTGCTGCCAAAGGTCTTGCAAACCAACGAATGGCTGCCTGGACAAACACCCTCAAATCGCTGTTAAAAGGGCCGACACTCTTCGCCAGCCAGCCATTAGGGGGTGCAGTCAGACACAACTCGTTTATGGCCAAGCACTTATAAATTGACAAGGGCGGCAATGCAAAAAGCGCCCCAAATCTGCGTCGGAAAGCTTTACAGACCTTGGAGGCCACCGCGCCCCTGCCGCGAACTAACTTGCACACATAACACTCTCTGCGTCAACATCTTGTGCCATAGGTCTGCCCGCATCCTGCTCCCTGGCACGGATATTGCGGGACTTAATCTGAGTAGTCTGCAACACTCCGATGAGTGGGGCAGGCTTCGTTATGTGACAGTAAACCATCAAAGACACAGAACAAAAAGACAAACGAGATCTTCGCCTTATGAAGACACCAATCATCAAAACATCATTGAGTTTGATTGCGGGAGCCGCCTTGTTATTGACGCTTCCTTCGATCAGCTCGGCCCAACAAATCGCCGTCTGGCTTGACGGCTCCACGACCGATGGCGGAAACCCTATAGTGGCCAACCTGAATACCGAGTTCGGCGCGGGTGCAGCTCAGTTAGTCACTACGGCGCAGTTGGATACGCCGGGATTCCTTAACTCGTTTCAAGCTGTCGTTGTCAGCCGTTACGACTCATATTTTGGCACTTACCTGGACGCCACGGCTGCTGCAAACATCCTTGCCTATGTCGGCGCCCCCGGCCCCTCCCAGGGTGGGGTGGCTCTGTTCTCTAACGATATGGCGGACAACCTTGCCGGCTCCTCGAGTGGCGACCCGTATGATGCCAACTTGCAGGCGCTGTTCAACAACGCCGCCAAATACGCCGTAGCCTCTGGCCACGGCTACATCGGAGAGTTCAATGGCGCCGCACAGGCGATGTCGGCCAACTCTTTTGGCGCGGCCCCGATCGGCCTGCTCCCTGGCACCGCGGACTTGCCCGGTTCTCATGGTAACGCCAGCGAGCAGTTCACTTACGCCGTGGGGCCAATCGGTGCGGGAAATCCGATCGATGCGGGTGTAACCTTTCCTTTCACTGATGCTGATAATACGACCTTCTTGACCGTGATCACAGGCGCCGACCCAGGCAACATTGTTGATATTTACACGGATGCCAAGGCACAGGGCGATCCGGCCGTGTTGGCCAACTCGTATGTCATCCAGGGCGGCCAGGTTCCTGAGGTAGCGAGCACTTGGCTTCTGCTCTCCATCGGCCTCGCTGGCTTGCTCGGCCTTCGCCGCAAGCAACAGGCCGGGTAACAGCCTGTCAAGGCTCACATTCTGTTCTGTCGGCCGTTCAATGCGGAGCGCCGCGGGCGGTTCACCCCCCTGGGGTTGACCACCTGCGCCTGCTCCGCCGACCGGCCGTAAAAGTTTGCTTCCATGTCGTGGACGTGCTCCTGGCCTACGGCGCGGTGCGGGAGATACGCCACTCGCCCAACGCCTTCCCCAAGGAACGGCCTCATCGCTATCGCTGTGGTTGAAGCAGCCGGGCAAGGCCCGCTGGGGCGCAGGGCAGGCGGAGCCGCTTCAAAATGGCATAATGCCGGGTGGCAACAGGTCGCGGTGCGGCAGATTGTCTCGGTTCCAACGCTGCAGCACGGCGTCTTGCCGGTAGTCGAACAACTGGGCTGCCCGGAAAGCGGCGGAATGCGCCGCACTCCAAGCGCTTCGCGACTTTGAAACCGCGTCCGAATCAGGCGAAGCCCTTGGCATCCCCGCGCCTTGCTTTGGCTGTGGGCCCTGGCCGCGCCCGAGAATCCAAAATGAGAATTGCTGCTGGGGAAGGTAAATGACTTCTCTCGACGGCATTTCCGACTTGTGCAGATACTTGAATTTTCGCGGTTATCGCTTCCCTTGCGGCTTCGCCGCGGTGCCAAATGTCAGGCCTGGCCCGGCTACTCGGCCGGAAAAGGTTCCGAGGGCATCGGCAGGTCGTGGTCCAGGAACTCCTCGCAGACGCGGAAGAAATCGGCCTGGGTCGCTACGCGGCGGATTCGGTGGAGGAACTGGCCGGTCGGTTCAACGCCCAACCCAACGTAGTTCATGTATTTCTTCATGCGTTGCACCCGGCAAGACTCGCGCGCGCCGGCAGAGCAGGCGGCCTGGCAGAGGGCCCGCACATAGCCAAGCACGTCGCGCCCGCGCGGAACCAAGGGTGGCCGGCCCTGCTGCTGCCGCCGGATTTGGTCGAAGAGCCAGGGATTGCGAATGGCCCCCCGCCCGAGCATCAACCCGCGCGCGCCCGTGATTCGCAGCACCTCGGCCGCCTTTTGCGCCGAATAGATGTTGCCGTTGGCCAGCACCGGGCAAGGCATCGCCGCCGCCGCGCGCGCGATGAAATCGTGCCGCACCGCGCCCCGGTACATTTCCCGGACCGTCCGGGCATGCACCGTCAACAGGTCCAGCGAGTGCCTGGCGAAGATCGGCAGCAACTCCGAAAAGACCTCGGCCGAGTCGAAGCCAATTCGCGTCTTGACGGTGAACTTGATTTTAACCGCCTCGCGCAAGGCGCCGAGAATGGCGTCCACCCGCCGCGGGTCGCGCAGCAAACCGCCCCCGGCGCCCTTGCGATAAACCACCGGGGCCGGACACCCCAGATTCAGGTCCACCGCCGCCACCGGATACTGCTGCAATTCGCGCGCCGTCCGCACCAGCGCCCCGATGTCATTGCCGATGATCTGGGCAACGACCGGCCGGCCGGTGGGGTTTTGGGTGATGGACCTGAGAATGCGCCGGTCCAGGCTCGAAGTGGCGTGGACCCGGAAGTACTCGGTGAAATAGACATCGGCCCCGCCGTAGGCTGCCAGCAGGCGCCAAAAAGACAGATCCGTCACGTCCTGCATCGGGGCCAGCGCGAGCATCGGCGCCGGCCCGCCCAGCAACTTCTCGAATTGCGCGCGCGCTTCCATGGCCTGCTCCGCCAATGGTCCGCCGACGCTGCCGGTTTATCAAACCCAAATCGCCAAAAATGATTGTCAACACGATCAAAGAGATGCGGTAACAATGGCCGCGTTCGCTGTGACCGCCGTTTGAACAGGCATAGCGCGATTGATGGGACAGCGTGGTATCGAAACCGCCAGTGGCGCAGGGGTTTATGCTGTTTCCTGTTCATCAGGCGGCGGAGGCGGATGCCGACATCAAATGCAACTTCTTTCAGAAACCATGGACGGGATTAATTCCCGTTGGTCGCAGTCACTTGCTCCTCGCCAATCCTTTTCTCACCGTTCGGAGCGGCCACCGCTCAGAGGCACTGGGCCGCAGCGGCGCTCCTGGCCGTCCGGGGCGCCCGCCGGCCCACAAAAAGTGCCGGTCCGGTTTCCGGCTTTGGGGTTGCCTGGCTCCGGCCCTGTTCCTGCTGGCCGCCGCCCTCCACCCGGCCCAGGCCCAGTCACCTGCCCCGGGCGTTTTCGGGGTCTATCGCCTGATGTGGACGGGCCTAATCCCGGCCTCGGCGACACCCTGGATGCCCTCACCAACACGATCTATAATCCCGAACTGGCCCGACTACCCGGACCCGGCCTACACGATGATTTTCACCAACTTCGAGACCGAAGTGAACAGCGGGATTGATTACTACGGCCAGCAAGTCGCGGGCGTTTGTCGTCCCGCCGACCAATGGCAACTATGTCTTCTGGATTGCCAGCGACGATACCTCGGAGTTGTTCCTGAGCAGCGATGAGACCCCGGCCAACAAGGCGCTCATAGCCTCGGTCGATAGTTGGACCCCCTCCGAGGACTGGACCGCGTATCCCAGCCAGCAATCGGCCCCGATACTCCTGGAGGCCGGCCGGCGGTACTACATGGAGGCCCTCATGCAGCAAGGCGGGGGCGGGGACAACCTGTCCGTGCGCTGGCAGTTGCCGGACGGCTCTTACGAGGCAGCCGATGACCGCGGTCAGCCCGGCCGGCACCCTGCTCATCCCGTTTGACGGCTCCGACACCTTGCCCGGCATCTACCAGCAAACCACCAATCTCATCGTGGTCGAGGCCCTCGAACGTGAGCCTCTCGGTGCTCGTGACCAATGGCTCCCCGGTCACCTATGGCTGGCTCCTGCAAGGAGCCAATCTCCCCGGCCCCAATGCCGCCAAACCCTTCTACAATGTCGGCAACGTCAGTGTCGCCCTCAATAATGGCCAGGTCTATTCCTGCGTCATTTCCAATTCCGCCGGCGCGATCACCAGCGCGCCGGTCCTCCTCACCGTAATTCGCGACACCAACCCGCCGACCGTAGCGGTGGTGGGCAACGTCGGCGCCACCAACGTCCAGGTCATCTATTCCAAGACCGGTCGAACTGGCCACCGCCGCCAACCCCGCCAACTACGCTTTTACCAACGGCCTTCGCGGTCACCGCCGCCTCGCTCGCGCCCGATAACATGACCGTCATCCTCACCACTGCCCCGCTCCTCTATGGCAGCAATTATACCCTGGTGATTAACCACGTCCGCGACCGCGCCTCCGTGCCCAACACCATCGCGGCTAATACCACCGTGAGCTTTCTTGCCACGGTCTTTGCTCCCCTGGACATCGGCAAGCCCTCCGTCCCTTCCGTCATCACTCCCGTCGGCGCCACCGGCCTGGATGTCTCGACCGTCGGCGCCCAGGTGGGCGGGGCGGCGGACCAATTCAGCTTCAGTTACCAGTTCCGCACCGGTGACTTCGACGTGGCGGTGCGCCTGGCCGGGATGGTTCCCTCCGATGTCTGGGCCAAGGCGGGCCTCATGGCGCGCGAGTCCCTCTCGCCCTCCGGCCGTTTTGCCGCCACCCTGGCCACTCCGGCCATGGTTGGCTCCTGCTTCGAATGGCGCGACCCGGCCGGCAGCCAGGCCAATGCCACGGGCTCTTTCCCCGTCAACTATCCCGACACCTGGCTGCGCCTTAAGCGGACCGGCATCACCTTCACCGGCTTTGCCAGTTACGACGGCCAGACCTGGGTGCAACTGGGCAGCGTCGCCATTACCATGCCCACCCAAATCTACCTCGGCTTTGCCGTCAGCAGCCATAATGCCGCCCAGCCGACCCTGGTCCAGTTCCGCGACCTGGCGACCGCCACCACGGCCGTGGTGCCTGCCCCGCCCAACCCCCACGAACCGTTGGGGCCGTGCAGCCGAAGAACCCCACTGGTCATCTCGGAAATCATGTACCACCCCGCCCCGCGCGCCGACATGAACAACCTCGAGTTCCTCGAGCTCTACAATTCCAATCCCTGGTTCCAGGACCTCGGCGGCTACCAGGTGGTCGCCGATAACCTGTCTTACACCTTCCCGGCCGGGACCGTCCTGAGTGGCGGGTCCTTTCTGGTCATTGCCGCTTCGCCCTCGAGCATCCAAACTGTCTATGGCATCACCAACGTCCTCGGCCCTTACACCGGAAGTCTCAAGAGCGCCGGCACTATTCAGTTGTTGGACAACCAGGGAGCGATCTTGCTGAGCATCCCCTACTCCAATATTCCTCCCTGGCCGGTGGCGGCCGATGGCACCGGCCACTCGATTGTCCTGGCCAACCCCACCTACGGCGAAGCCCAACCGCAGGCCTGGGACATCAGCGACGTTGTCGGCGGCTCCCCCGGCCAGGGCGAGGCCTACCGGCCCAGCCCCCTGCGCAACGTCCTCATCAACGAAGTGCTGGCCCACTCCGAAAACCCCGGCCTGCCCTGCTTCGTCGAACTCTACAACCACAGCAACCAGACCAACGACCTGTCCGGCTGCATTCTCACCGACGACTTTGCCACCAATAAGTTCGTCATCCCCCCAGGCGCCCTCATCCCGCCCCGCGGCTTCCTCTCCTTCGACCAATTGCGATTGGGCTTCGTTCCCAGCGCCGCCGGCGGCACGCTCTTCCTGGTCAACCCCGACCGCAGCCGCGTCCTGGACGCCGTCCAATTCGAGGGCCAGGCTGACGGCGTCTCCTTCGGGCGCTGGCCCGACGGGGCGGCCGCCTTCTATCCCCTGGCCGCCCGCACCCCGGGGACCAACAACAGCCCGATCTGGATAGGGGATGTCGTCATCAACGAGTTGATGTACGACCCCATCAGCGGCAACGACGACGACCAATACATCGAGCTCTACAACCGGGGCACCAATACCGTGAACCTGGCCAACTGGCAGTTCACTGCCGGCGTCAATTTCACCTTCCCCGCCGGCGTCACTCTGGCCCCGGACAGCTACCTGGTCGTGGCGTGCAACCTGACCAATCTCCTGGCCAAGTATCCCAACCTCAACACCACCAACACCGTTGGCAATTTCGGCGGCAGACTCTCCCATAAGGGCGAACGGGTGGCCCTGGCCATGCCTCAATTCTTCACCATCGCCACCGCCCAGGGCACCCTGACCAACCCCGTCTATGTCGTCCAGGACGAGGTGAGCTACGAGGTGGGCGGCCGCTGGGGCCAGTGGGCCCACGGCGGCGGCAGCAGCCTCGAATTGATCAATCCCAATTCCAATCACCGCCTGGCCTACAACTGGGCCGATAGCGACGAGACCATGAAGTCGACCTGGACGAACCTCCAGTACACCGGCGTCCTGGACAACGGCGCCAACTATAGCGGCTCCATCGATCACGTCCAACTGGGCATCCTGGACGTTGGCGAATGCCTGGTCGACAACATCGCAGTGCGGCCCGGCGGTCCCAACGGCCCCAATATTGTCGCCAACAGCACTTTCGAGACGGGCCTGGGCGGGTGGACCGTCGAAGGCGACCACGAGCGCTCGAGCATCGAAACGGCCGGCGGTTTGGGAGGCTATCAGAGTTCCCAGTCCCTCCACTTGCGGTCGAGTGATGCGGTGTGGACTCTGGCGGATTACGCCCAAGGCGCCCTCAGCCAAACCACGCTGACGAACGGCCAGAAGGCGACCTTGAGCCTCCAGGCCCGCTGGCTGCACGGTTGGCCGGAGGTCCTCCTCCGCTTGCGCGGGAACTGGCTCGAGGTGACCGGCAGAATGCCCGTGCCCGCCAACCTCGGCACCCCGGGCATGCGCAACAGCCGCTACGTCGCCAACGCCGGGCCGGCCATCTACGAAGTCAAACACTCCCCGCCCCTGCCGCCCGCCAATCAGCCGCTGGTGGTCTCCGCCCGGTTCCATGATGTCAACCCCTTCCAGCCAACCCTCCTCTACCGCGTTGATACCGCCGTCAACCCAACTCCCGCCTACATCTCAGTTCGCATGCTCGACAACGGCACCAATGGCGATGCCATCGCCGGCGACGGCATCTTCAGCGCCACCATCCCCGCTCAACCCGCCGGCACGGTTGTCGCCTTCCTCGTTGGCGCCCGGGACAGCCTCGGGGCTACGAACCTCTTTCCTGCCGACATCAAGAGCAACGCCGGCGTCCCGCGCGAGTGCGTTGTCGCCTTCGGCGATGCCACGCCTGCCGGCAGCTTCAACCACCAGCACGTCTTTCTCACTCAGAACTGGGCCAATCGTTGGGCCCAAGGCGCCCCGGGGGTCTCCCACGAAGTGCACGATGGCACCTGGGTCGATGGCGGCGGCCGCATCATCTATGATTGGGCGGGGCGCTATGCCGGCAGTCCTTATCACCAATACCTGGGCTCCCCCATCTACAACGTCGCCGGCCTGCATTGGGACGTCCCTCGCGACGACCTGCTCTATGGCGTTGCCTCCCTGGACAAACAGCATGTGCCCGGCAACGGCGCCCTGGATGATGACACCCTCCAACGCGAGCAAGCCAGCTTCTGGATGGCCCAGCAAATCGGCCTCCGCGGAGAGAATCGCCGCTATTACGTCTTTTTCGTCAACGGCAACCGCCTCTCACCCCTCATGGAAGATGCCCAAGCTCCCAATGGCGACGTCATCAATGAATACTTCCCTGCCGACAATAACGGCCTCCTTTACAAGAACCATGCCTGGTTCGAGGGCGATGTCGAGCCTTCAGGCACATACATGAACTTTAACAACATGTCCTGGTGTGTTCTGGGCCGCTTCACCACCACCAACGTTGGCGCGACCAACCAATACAAACTCGCCCGCTACCGCTGGATGTACCTGGGCCCGCCAATACCCGGTCTCCGTCAACGACTACGGCGCGATCTTCGACCTCATCGATGCCGCCAACATCCCCACCAACAACCCCGACTATTATGCCCAGATGGAGGCCCAGGTTGACACCGAAGAATGGCTCCGCATGTCCGCCATCGAACATGCCACCGGGGATTGGGACAGCTTCTTTACCCAAAACCAGTGGAACATGTACATCTACAAGCCCACCCAGGGCAAGTGGACGGCCCTTAAATGGGACTGGAACATCACCCTGGGTGGTGGAACCTCAACGTGGGGCCCCGACGGAGGCAACCTCTTCAACTACGGGTCCGTCGACCCCGTCATGGCCACTTTCCACAATTACCCCCCTTACCAACGCGCCTATCTCCGCGCCTTCCAGGACATCGCCAATTACGCCATGAACAACTCCCTGATCAACCCGCTGCTCGAGGCCAAGTACGCCGCCTTCGTGGCCAACGGCTTGACCACAACCCCTTACGGCGGCCTGACGGTCGCCAACCCCAGGAGTTCGCTCGAAGGCTGGATCGGCACCATGCACAACTCCCTCCTCGCCGCAGTGGCCGGCAGCGGCGTAACCAACATCCCCTTTGCCATCAAATCTGTCACCGTCAGCAACAACGTGGCCACCATCTCCGGCACCGCGCCCCTGGCCGTCAAGACCCTCTGGTTCAATGGCGCTGCCTGCCCCCTCACCTGGCCCACGGTTACCGGATGGATTGCAACCGTCCCCCTCCAGCCGGGCACCAATCTCTTTTCCGTCACGGGCGTTGATCTCCACGGCCAGCCCGTCTCCGGCGCAGCCGGCACCGTCACCGCGACCTTCACCGGGGCGCTGCCTTCGCCGGCCGGCCTGGTTGTCATCAATGAAATCATGTATAATCCCGCGGTTCCCAATGCCCAGTACCTTGAGTTGTACAACCGCTCCCCCAACATCACCTTCGATCTCTCGGGCTGGCAACTGCAGGGCCTCGGCTACACTTTCCCCCCCGGCTCGATGCTCGGGCCGAGTTCTTTTCTCGTCCTGGCCGCCGACCGCCAGGCCTTTGCCACAGCCTATGGACCCACCAATCTGGTCTTCGATACTTTCCCCGGCAGCTTGCCCGCCTCCGGCCAACTGCTCTCCCTCATCCAGCCCGGCCTGACCCCCACCAGCAATCTGATTGTCGCCCAGGTCCTCTATGCCAACACCCCGCCCTGGTCCGCAGGGGGCGGCGGCCTCGGTTCGTCGCTCCAGTTGATCGATGCCCGCCAGGACAATTGGCGCGCCGGCAATTGGACCTCCGTTAAAACCAATGCCACCGCCGCTCCTCACTGGGTTAATGCCTCCACGTCCATCCCGGCCACCTCTTCCACCTTGCTTATCTATCTCGAGTCCGCCGGACAAATCTATCTCGACGACATCGAACTCCTGGATGCCGATGGCCTCAACCACCTGGTTGACGGCGATTTCGAGTCTCCCCTGGACGGCGTCTGGAATCTGACGGTCAACTTCGCTCAATCCACCCTCAGCACCGCCGTCGCCCATTCCGGCAACTCCAGCCTCCACCTCGTGGCTGCCGCGGCCGGCGCCGGCAGTGGCAACGCCATCTACCAGGCTATCAATCCGCCTCTCTCTCTCGGCCAATACTACACCCTGAGCTTCTGGTACCTCCAGAGCACCAACGGCGGTCCGCTGGTCGTCGAGCTGGACTCCTCGACAACTCCGGTCATCGTCGCCCCATCTCCCCCGCTGGCCAAGCTGGCCCTGGCCACGCCGGACGCCTTCAATAGCGTCGCTAATACTCTGACTCCTTTCCCGCCCCTCTGGCTCAATGAATTGCAGGCCGACAACCTCACCGGCATCACCAACGCCGCCGGCCAGCGCGTCCCCTGGCTGGAGCTCTATAACCCCAGCCCCAACGTCGTTTCCCTCGGCGGCCTTTGCCTTGCCAATAACTACTCCAACCTCACCCAGTGGACCTTCCCTGCCGCCACGACCATCAACCCCGGCGAATTCAAGATCATCTTCGCCGACGGCCGCACCGACCTCTCGACCCCCACCGAACTGCACACCAGCTTCATTCTGCCCACCCCGACCGGTTCCCTCGCCCTGAGCCGCCTCTTCAATGGGCAGCCCCAGATCCTGGATTATCTGGACTACACCAACCTGCCCCCCAACTATTCCTATGGCTCATCCCCCGACGGACAGTCCTTCACCCGGCAGCAGTTCTTCTTTGCCACGCCCGGCGGCTCCAATAACACTTCCCCCTCGGCCTCTTTCATCTCTTACGCCGCCGCCGGCTCGGTTTACACTCAAAACTTCGATTCGCTCCCCAACCCGGGATACGACCTCGGTCAACAGCGCCAACCCGGTCACCATCAACGGCATTACCTATTCGCTGCCCAACCCGTTTGACTTCGTGGCGCCCCCGGTCCCCAGCGGCCAGAACGGCGGCTTGGGCTTGCCCGCCATGGCCGGCTGGTTCGGCCTGGCCTCAACGAGTCCCGGCGCCGGCACGCGCTTCGGGGCGTCTTACGGCGATCAAGCCACCGGCGGTCAAATTAGCTTCGGCCCCCCCAACAGCACCAATCGCGCCCTGGGCTTGCTGGCCACCTCCACCACCGGTCCCACCGCCTTCGGCGCCAAATTCATCAATCAAACCTCCAACACCTTCAACCTCATCAGCCTCCAATTCACCGGTGAACTCTGGCGCCAGTCCAACAAGGCCAAAACGCTCCAGTTCTATTACCTAATTGATCCCACCGCCGCCCTGCCTTTTTCGACCAGCTTTTCCGACTCCATCCCCAGCCTCAATGTGAGCTTTCCGCCACTGGCCGCGGCGGCTGGTGGCCTGGCCGTGGACGGCACGCTGGCCGTTAACCAAACCAACCTGAGTATCGTCAACCAGAGGATTGCCAACTGGCCCCCCGGGGCGGCGCTGTGGCTGCTCTGGGTGATGGCCGACCCGACGGGCAAAGCCCAGGGCCTGGCCATTGATAACCTCAGCTTCTCCGCCTATCCCGCCGCGTCCGGTTCCAATACTCCGCCCACTCTTGGCCCCATCCCCGACCAACTGATGCTCCTCGGCCAAACCCTCAGCCTGACGGCCACCGCGACCGAATCGGACCAACCTCCCCGGCTCCTGACCTTCAGCCTCGGACCCGACGCACCCCAGGGAGCTGCCATCGACCCGGTCTCCGGCCTGTTCAGTTGGACCCCCGCCGCCGCCCCCTCCACCAACTCTGTGACCGTCACCGTCACCGATAACGGTGTTCCAAGCCTCAGCGCTTCGCAGACCTTCACCGTCACCATCCTGCTATCAGCGCCCGCTCCGCAACTGGGCGCCGTCAGCCTCAACAAAGGCTCTTTGACCTTCTCCTGGCCCGCCGTGCCCGGACGGACCTATCGCGTCCAGGTACAAGGACGCCCTGGAATCACCCGATTGGAACTCCATCACCCCAGACCTCGCCGGTACCGGCAGCCCGCTCTCAGTAACGGTGCCCGCCGCCGGCACACCCCAACGCTTCTACCGCGTCATTTTGGTCCAACCTTAGTTGAAAGTGTCGGCTCCAATATTCCGCGCCGCGGATTGGGGATATCCCGATGATTGATGGGCTTTATAAGTTATGAGCAATGCGCATAATCTCTTTGGCACGCTGCAGGAATTCGAGACAGGGGAAGGCGCGCGGGGGACTTTTTACTCGCTGCCGCAGCTCGAGCAGGCCGGCGTCGGCCCGGTGTCCCGGTTGCCGGTATCGATTCGCCTGGTATTGGAGTCGGTCCTGCGCAATTGCGACGGCCAGCGGGTGACCGAGCAGGATGTGCGCTCGCTGGCCAATTGGAAGCCCGCCGCCCGGCGCACGGAGGAGATCCCGTTTGTGGTTGCGCGGATCGTCCTGCAGGATTTTACCGGGGTGCCCTTGCTGGTGGACCTGGCGGCGATGCGCTCGGCCGTGGCGCGGTTGGGCAAGAACCCCAAGCTCATCGAGCCGCTGGTGCCGGTGGATTTGGTCGTGGACCACTCGGTCCAGGTGGATTACTTCGGCACGCCCCACGGCGATGCAGCAGAACCTGGAGATGGAATTTCGCCGCAATCGCGAGCGCTACCAGTTCTTGAAATGGGGCATGCAGGCCTTCGACACCTTCAAGGTCGTTCCGCCCGGCATCGGCATCGTCCACCAGGTCAACCTCGAGTACCTCGCCAAGGGCGTCCTGGGCTGCCCCTGGACGCTCAACTCCCAACCCTCGACTCTTTACTATGCCGACACGCTCGTAGGCACGGATTCCCATACGACGATGATCAACGGATTGGGAATCGTCGGCTGGGGCGTAGGGGGGATTGAAGCCGAAGCGGGGATGCTGGGCCAACCGGTCTATTTCCTCACCCCGGACGTCGTCGGCGTCTGCCTGACCGGCTCGTTGCGCGAGGGCCTGACGGCTACGGACCTGGCCTTGACGGTCACCCAGATGCTGCGCAAGGCCAAAGTGGTGGGCAAGTTCGTGGAGTTCTACGGTCCGGGCGCCGCCGCCCTGCCCGTGGTGGACCGGGCGACGGTTGCCAATATGGCCCCGGAATACGGCGCGACCATGGGTTTCTTCCCGATCGATGCCGAGTGCGTGAATTACCTCCGCGCTACCGGGCGCAGCCCGGAGCATTGCCGGACCTACGAGAACTATTACCGCGCCCAGGGCCTCTTCGGCATGCCCCCCAAGGGCCAGATCAAGTATTCCGTCGAGCTGGAGTTGGATTTGGCGGCAGTGACGCCCAGCGTGGCAGGACCCAAGCGCCCGCAGGACCGAATCGAGCTGCCCAACCTCAAGAGCGAATTCGTGGCCGCCTTTGCCAAGCCGGTCACCGAGAACGGCTTCGGAAAAACGGCGGCGGAGCTGGACAAGAGTTTTGTCGTGGGCGCCCACGACGGTTTCCATCCGGGCGGCGGCAGCCAGGAGCCGGTGTCCCGGAGCCAGGCCCAGGCGCGCAATACCAATCCGTTCACGGAACTGGAGATGGCCAACAACCGGCCAACCCCGGACCCCGTCAGCGCCGTGGCGGTCCCATCCGGGGCCCGGATTCGTCACGGCAGCGTCCTGATCGCCGCCATTACCAGTTGCACCAACACCAGCAATCCCTCGGTCATGCTGGCGGCGGGCTTGCTGGCGAAAAAGGCCGTGGAACGCGGGCTGCGGGTCAATCCGCTGGTCAAAACGTCCCTGGCCCCAGGCTCGCGAGTGGTGAGCGATTATCTCGCCAGGACCGGTTTGCAGCCTTACCTGGACCAGCTCGGGTTCAACCTCGTCGGTTACGGCTGCACCACCTGCATCGGCAACTCGGGCCCGCTGCCGACCCCAGTGGAGGAGGCTATCGGAAAGCACGACTTGGTGGCCGCCTCCGTGCTCTCCGGCAACCGCAATTTCGAGGCCCGCATTCACCAGAACATCAAGGCCAATTTCCTCATGTCCCCCCCGCTGGTTGTCGCGTTCGCCCTGGCGGGGCGGGTGGATATTGACTTGAGCCGCGAGCCCATCGGCAAGGGAAAAGACGGGCGCGACGTTTATCTCAGGGACATCTGGCCCAGTTTGCACGAAGTGCGCGACCTCCTGCAGGCGGCCCTCAAGCCGGAGGTCTTCCGCCAGCTTTACCGCGATTTCGCCGCCCAGAACCCGAAATGGAATGAAATCCCCGCCCCGGCCGGAGAGGTCTACCAGTGGGATGCCCGGAGCACCTACATCCAGGAACCGCCCTTCTTCGCCCGTTTCGGCCCGCAACCGGGCGTCATCGGCGAAATCAAAGGCGCCCGCGCCCTTGGAGTTTTTGGCGACAGCCTCACCACGGACCACATCTCACCTGCCGGCAGCATCAAGGGAAGTTCTCCGGCCGGCAAGTACCTGCTCGAACATGGAGTCGCTTTCCAGGACTTCAATAGCTACGGCTCGCGCCGGGGCAATGACCGCGTGATGACCCGCGGCACCTTTGCCAATGTCCGCATCAAGAACCTCATGGCCCCCGGCACCGAAGGCGGGGTCACCCGCTGTTTTGCCCGGGCTTGCCCCTGCCCGCCGGGCCAGGTGGTCCCGATCTACGACGCAGCGATGGCTTACCAAAAGGAAGGCACGCCCCTGCTGGTCATCGCCGGCCAGGAATACGGAACCGGCAGCTCCCGCGATTGGGCCGCCAAGGGCACTGCCCTGCTCGGCGTCATAGCCGTCGTCGCCCAAAGCTACGAGCGCATTCACCGCTCCAACCTCGTCGGCATGGGCGTCCTGCCCCTCCAGTTCAAAGAAGGCGCCAACGCCCAATCCCTCAAGCTGGACGGCGCCGAGACCTACGACGTCCTGGGCCTGGGCCCGGGCCTCAAGCCGCAGCAGGACCTGACCTTGCGCATTACCCGCGCCAACGGCCACGTCGAAACCGTCCCCGTCACCTGCCGCATCGATACGCCCGTCGAAGTTGATTATTACCAACATGGCGGAATACTCCCCTTCGTCCTGCGCCAATTGCTCATGTAAACCCGGGGTCACGTCTCCACTTTTGATTCTGCTGAAAAAGCCATGGCGCCACGGTGGAGATATGACCCGAGGTGAATCCTACAAGGGCCTTGAACGGGGCGGCCGTTTTCGTGACCTGAGCGGCGGGAGCCCGTCCTATCGGCGCCGAGCCTCAGCTCGAGTCTTGGAGGGCCTTTTTGAGCCTGTCTTTCATGCTTTCAATTGTTTTTTGCCGAAGTCGGTACGCACCGCTCCCGTCGGTCTTGCCACTGGAGTCGGCCAATCCACCGTTTGGCGTTGCAGGCGGCACCTATCATGTAGTTGTGCAGCCGCACCTTGGCCAAACCGCGATAGCGGGCGTGACGCAGACCGTGCGCCCGCACCAATTCACTCTGGGTGCCTTCGAGCGCGTTGCGCTTGCGGCACTCCAGGCGGAAGGCCTCAGTTTTCTGCTCCTGACGACGCCCTTGCAGGAAGTCATGATATTGGCCCACCAGCAGCGTGCGGTGTTTTTGGTCAGCGCCGCCGCATTGCCGCCGCAACGGACAATCCGCACAATGGTAGCTCCACTCGAAGCGGAAGTTGACCTTTCCGGTAGCCTGGACTTCCAGCCGGGCGCATTGCGAACTTATCTGGCCAGCCGGACAGACAGCCTGGCGTTGGGCGATGCTGACCTGGAAGTCTTCGGTGGTGAAACGCTGTCCCACCTGCGGGGCAGGTTGCGCCGGACCGATCAGGGGGCGCCCGTCAGCGGCCGCCTGCGCCAACTTCTCGGCCGAGATATAGGCGGCATTGACGTACTGGGCCAAGGGTAACTCCTGCCCCATGGCCAACTTTTCGGCGGCGACCAGTTCGAGGCCGGCTTCGTCGCTGGCGATGGCGGGTTGGGTGGGTATGGCGATGATGAACTGGCGGGTGGGTTCGCCCGGGGCCAACGGGGTGTTGTCGAGCGACTCGCCGATTTGCACCTTATAGCCCACGCCCTCTTTTTTGTGCCGTCCTACTCCCTTGGTCGCCCATTGGGCCTCCGGTTCATGCGGATTGTGCACGGCCCCGGCCGGGGCGATGGCCTTGGGCTGCAAGGTCAGTGCCGGCACGGTGGTGGGCGGCTGGACTGCGGACAAGGGGTCCGGGGCGGCGGGCGGCGGGCTGGCGGCGGCCAACGACTCGGCGGCGGCCGGAGGCGCCAGCGTTACGGGCGTGGCCGGCAGCGCTGGGGTGGCCGCGGTGGGAAGGGCGCCGGGCGTCGAGCCGGGGGCCGGGGTCGCGCCGCTGAGCGGCGGCAAAACGGCCGGCGTGGCCGCTCCCGCCATGACGGGTAACGAGGCGGCGTCGCTGGCGGCGGGCGCGGTGACCCACGCCGAGGGCTTGGGCGCGCTCGGCTGGGCGCCCGGGGCCGCAGGGACCCACTCAAACTGTTCCGCCCAGACCCGCGCCAACACGCGCACCTTCCGACCATCAAGCGCCGGTTTGCGCCCCTTGAGCCAGGCCAGCACTTGGGCCCCGTCCTGGGCGGTCTGTTGGAACTTTTCGGCCAGCACTTTGGGCTCGGCGCGGAAATCAATGCGACTTTCCACGTAGCGTTCCCACAGCGCCGGCCACCAGGCCGGGCGCGCGGACTCGCCCACGGCTCGGGCCAGTTCCTTCAAGGCGAGAGCCAGCGTCCGGCGGCAACACTCCAAGCGGCTCATCTGGCTCACCAAGCCCAACACCTGTGTCGAATCAATCCGTTCCTTGCGTCGGCGGGGCAACAGGCCGGAGCCTTCCAGTCCCTTAAGGACCACCTCGAACGCGATGGCGGACTGCTTATGGTCCAGGAGCCGCTGGCCGAAATGGACCAGGGTCGTGGGGTGGAAGAGCGGGGCGCCCAACTCGTGCCCGAGGGCATAGCACCAGCCAACATGGTAGCGCAGGCAGTTGACGGCCTGCCGGTCGGGGACGCCTTCCCAGAACTGCAGCACGGTTACGCCCAAGAGCAGGGCGGGATTGATGGGAGGACGACCGTCGTCCGCACAATAGGCTTTGGCCAGGGCCGGGCGGGCCAGGATGAGCAAGGGCATAACGGTGCGGGCGAAGAGCCGGTAGCGGTCATGAGGGTCCAGCATGAAGGCGGGGCCCGGGATGAAGAGTTGGTCTTGGGCGCGGAAGCCGGGAGTAATCATGGGAAGCTTGCCTGGGAGCCGGGGGGTTGGGGGCGGCAGGGAGCCGCCCGGCGGCTGGCCGGGGGATTTGCGGGCGCACGGTCCGAAATATCGCTTGCACCGGTCGTATTCCTAATATAGTACTATATCAAGATGCAAGCGCCAAATACCAACTCTTCCCGTTCCTCTCGCCGCCAAAGCAGGGGTTCCGAAACCAAAACGCTCTGGCTGCGCCTGGACTGGCCATTACTGCCCGGGTGTATCTCCACGGTCCGCAGCCGCTGTGGGCGGCCCCGTTGTGTCTGCAAAGGCAAGCCTCCCAAGCTCCATGGCCCCTACTACCGCTGGACCGGACTGGTGGACGGCAAGCCGACCACGATTACCCTCAGTGCTGCCGAAGCCCGGGAATGTCAGCGCCGCATCCGGCGCTTCCGCCGCCTACAGGAGCGACTGCACCGCTGGCTGGCCCGGGCGATGCAGCGCGCCCCTTGGAACCAGCGATCTGATTGACCTCGGGCTGCCGGAATCACTCGGCGCCGGGGGGGAGACTTTTTCAGCGGAATCAACATTTTGACAATTGAAGTTGGAGAAAGGCCTCACGGAGTGCGCGACGGCGCCCATGGCGGCGAACCGGTTGTGACACCCAGCCGAACGAACGACGAGTTTTGCGAAGCAGTGCCGGCGGACAGGCCAATTGCCAAAAAGTTTAGATACGACCCCAACGGTCGCTTTTTGGTAAGATCCCTGGCGATGGCGACGACGCTCAATTGGATTCACCTTACGGACATTCATTTCGGAATGGAAGGGCAGGGATGTCTGTGGGCGAAATTGAAGCATGATTTTTTCAAGGATATCCTGAAGCTTAGCGAAACGGTTGGCCCGTGGGATGTCGTGTTGTTCACTGGCGACCTCACGCAGAAGGGCCGAGAATGCGAATTCGACGCGGTCGCTAAAGAATTGGAGGAGCTTTGGAAAGTACTCTCGGGCAGCGGCGATGGCCCCGTACTCTGCGCAGTGCCAGGGAACCATGACCTGGTCCGCCCAGATCCCTCCTCGACGGTTGCGGCTACCCTCAGGCACTGGTGGCAGGACGAAGAGATAAGACGCGAATTTTGGAAAAACCGCGCGTGTGAGCTTCGTACGTGGGTGGAGTCCGCGTTCTTAAACTACTCGAAATGGGTTGAAAAGCTGCAGGTACCGCAACTCGCTGGGGTGCGTGCGGGTCTCCCGGGCGACTTCAACGCCCTGCTGTTCCGCTTCGCGGAAATCACTGAAGTCGGAGGCGGTTTGCTTCACACTTAACCAGGAGGGGGTGGCGAGATCTCCGTTGCGAGCGTGAGGCGAGAGCGGGCTCGGTGGGGCGTTGTCGCGCAGGCAACCGGGGCCGCCAAGATGGAGGGAGGCTGGTGAAACGAGGTTTTCAGGCGGGGCCAGCTTGGTTATAGAGGGTTCATGCAAAACATCTTCAAAACCTCACTGACCCCGCAGCAGTATGCCGATCGGAAGTATCATAAGCAAGTCAAGGCGCCGGAAAACTGCCTGAACTGCGGGCGGGCGCACAGTCTGGAGGCGTTGGCGTATTACCACCGGTATGTCAGTTGGCTGACGGGCGTGCTGATGATTTGGGTGCGGCGGTTCCTGTGCCGGCACTGCCGAGTGAGCGTGAGTTGCCTGCCGGACTTCGCCCAGCCGTATCGGGCGGTCAATAGCGAGACCATTGCGGCCGGTTTCAGCGGCCAGACCCGGACCCGGGAACAGAACCGGGCCGTCGAGCATTGGGGCACGGCCATCGCGGTTTACTGGCGCCGGTATCAAGGGCATCTGCCGGCGCTCTTGTGCATCGTGGGCAACGCGTTCGGGGCGCTGCCGCTTCAACCCACGGCCCGGGAGTTTTGGAACGTCCTGCTGGCGCGCTGCGGGGATCTGGCCGGCGCCACCCGAGAGTTGGTCCAGCAATATCACACCTGTTTGTTCGGGACTTACCGCTGCCATCAGCGGCGACCGCTTCGGGCTGCATGAGGAGCCCCCGCCCGGGAGTCGGGCGCCGGTTAACCCCCACACACCCTTGCTATTCCAAGTGCGTGAGACCGGCCCCAGACTCGCGAGCGTATGAATCAACCAAGCGATTCCGAAGCATCGGCCCTGGCCCGGCACGCCGCCGCGAGCTGGATACAGGAAGCCATTGCGCAGAACTTCACGTTGGCCCGGGCCACCACCCTGGCCAGCGAACGGCCCTGGGGCGGCAAGCTCTACGGCGCCTCCACTCTGGAGGGCTGGTATTACTTGTGGCGCAACCAGGGGTTCGAGGCCCTGCACCGACAACCCCGCAAAGACAAAGGCGCGCGCAAGGCGCTCAGCCCGGAAGCCTGCCAGGCCCTGGTGGAGTGGCGCCAAAAATATCGGGACCTGACGGTCAAGTGCATCGTGCGCCAGTTGCTCGACAACGGCACGCTCCAGTTGGGCACCTTCAGCCTGCCCTCGGTTTACCGCGTCTTGGCGGCCCACCACCTGGACGCTCGTTCCCTCAAGGCCAATCCACCGGCCGGACTGAGCGGCCCGACCAAGGCCTTCGAGTGTGCCCTGGCCAACCAACTGTGGATGACCGACATGATGTTCGGACCCACGCTCAAGCTGGCCGACGGCCAGGTCATCCATACCCGGCTCTTCTCGCTCCTGGACGACTGCTCGCGCCTGGTCCCCCACGCCCAGTATTACGACTCGGAGAAGCTCTGCTGGTTCCTGGACTGCTTCCGGCAAGGCCTGGCCCGGCGCGGCTTCCCCGAAAAGCTCTACACCGACCAGGGCAAAATCTTCACCAGCTACCACCTGCAGATCGTCTGCGCCAACCTCGGCGTGCGCCTCTGCCACGCGGCCCCCTATGCCGCGTTCTCAAAGGGCAAGATCGAGCGCCGGGACCGGACCCTCCAGATGGACTTCGAGGCCCGTCTGGTGATTGACCCCGTCCACAGCCTGGAAGAACTCAACGCGCGGCTCTGGCGCTGGATCGAGGGCCAATACCATCAGCGGCCCCACAGTGCGCTGGGCGGCCAAACCCCGGCCGAACGCTTCGCCCAGCGCGCCTCCAACCTGCGCACCGCCGACGCCCAAACTGACTGGGAAGCCCTCTTCCTGTGCCGAGCCCAGCGGCGCGTGCGCCTGGACGCGACCTTCAGCCTGGCGGGCCAACTCTGGGAAGCCCCCGTGCATTTGCGCGGCCAACTCATCCAAATCCGCTTCGACCCCTTCGCCTGGCGCCGCCTGGAGATTTGGTGGGAGGGCAAGTTCCTCGCCCAGGCTCGCCGGTGCGATAAACAACTCAACGCCAAAACCTATACCGACCGCGATTATGAACGGCCCGATAAATCCGCCTGACCTGGACGTTGCCCTCAAGAGCCTGTGGGGTGCCACCGCCATGCCCTTTGGCGCCGCCGTTCCCAAACCCTATGCCGCGCAGAGCTTCCAGCAAGCCCGCCACCGGCTCGAACAGTTGGTGGCCGTGCGCGCCTGCGGATTACTTCACGGACCCAACGGCGTGGGCAAGAGCCTCTTAATCCAGCACTTCCTCTCCAGCCTGCCCGACAAACGCTTCAAGCCCCTGGTGGTGGCGCACTCCTCGGTCACCGGCACCGACCTGTTGCGCCTGCTCTGCGCCGAACTGGGCCAGAACGCCCGGATGCGCCGCTCCGACAACGTGCTGCTCATCCGCCAGGGCTGGCAGCAGTTGGAGCGGCTCTGGCCGGTCATCGTCATCGATGAGGCGCAGAACTTGAGCGCCACCGCCCTGGAGGAAGTGCGCCTGCTCTCTTGCGACCGGCGCGACACCCAGCCGCCCTTCAGTTTGCTCTTGGTCGGCGACGAGCAACTGCTGCCGCGCCTGCAAATGGGCATCAACGCGCCGCTCTTGGCCCGCCTGAGCTTTTGCCTGCCCCTGACGCTCTGGACGGCCGACGAACTGGCCGGCTACGTCCAGGCCCGCCTGCAGGAGGTCGGCATCCACGCCAACCCCTTTGACGCAGCGGCCCTCCAACTGCTCATTCGCGCCGGCAACGGCCTGCCCCGGCTGCTCAATCACCTGGCCCAGCGCGCCCTCGAAGAAGCCGCGGGCAGAACTCCCGGTCCGTTACCGCCGCTCACGTGCAGCGCGCCTTGGAACTGCTGCCCTGGGTCGCCCAATTGGTTCCATGAGCCCCGTGAGCTATCCCCAGCCCCCATTGCGGCCCGTTCGTCAGGCTTGTCTGACGGGGTGAACGGGCCACCCCCAGGCTCGGTCCCGGCGACCCTGCTCCAACTCCACCAGACTTATTGCCAGCTCACCGGCCAAACCCTCAGCCTGGGCTTTGACCGGGAGCGGCTCTGGTTCGAGTTCCACCGCGCCGGCTTCACCCAGGCCGACCTCCTCCAGGTCGTGCGCTATCTGCAAAAGGAAATCCGCCACACCCGCCGCAATGTCGGCGCCCTCAAGCTCTCCAACCTCTTGCAACTGGATCGCTTCGAGGAGGACCTCAACATCAGCCGGGTTCGCCTCAGTGCCCCGCCACCCCCCAAAACCCCGGCCGCCCTCCTGCCGCCAACCTGCTCACCGGCGCAACAGGAGCGCGGCCGACAACGCGCATTGGAGCAACTGCGCCGACTCAAAGAAACCCTTCGCTAAAGAGCCTATGCCACTGGACCTTTCCATCCTCGAAAAGCTTGAAATCGCTCACCGCCTCGTCGCCGAAGCGCTGGGCCGAGCGCCTCAACCTGCGACTGCCGCCTCGATCAGGCTATGCTGGTCTTGGAGCTATCCATCAAACGCGCCCGGCGTTCGCCACAAATGCGTTTGCGCCTGCCACCGGACCGCCGCGAAGAGGCCTTCCTGTTCTGACCCCATCCCTTCGCCAAAACGGCCTCTCGCCCCGCCGCAGGGGTGTGCCGCGCAGCATCCGCCTCTCCGCCCCTTACCCAAGCCACCAGCTTCCTCGACGATCTTGATACGCCTTTGTCGAACCTCCTTGATTATCAAGATACTTTTCTCCCAGAAAAGCGTGAAGCGGA
>CAVQND010000046.1:0-207248 GCA_963713735.1 uncultured bacterium | reverse complement strand
GTCAGGCTTAGGCCCGGCCGGCTTGGGAAGCAGTTCATAGTAGTTCTTACGATCTTTTCGCTGTTCATAGAAGGAATCCCGGGCGAGGCAGAACTCTAACCATCGAGCGACCGAAATGCCCAGCACCGTCGCCGAGAACCAGCAACCGAACTGCCCGAGAATGCGCCCTACACGTAAGAGGCTGACATGCTCGTCGGGGGCGCAAACCAGCCCCAGCAGATCGGTGAACTGGCAGACCAACGCGCAGAACAGTAACTTGGTTAGCAGCGAGAGTTGGAGCAAGACCGGGCTGCGGCAATTGAGTTGGCGCAATCCCAGATGGCTCTTCCACGTTTTGAAAATGATCTCGATGCGCCAGCGCAGCCGATAGAGCCAGGACCTTTGGGGCGCCAGGTCGCCGCCGGCACGTTGGTCACGAATAGGTTCCAGCCCATCAGAAAGAGATGCTCGGCGCCGGGAGGGGAGCGGCGGCGGCGCTGGGCGGAGGTTTTGGCTTTGTGCCGCCGCAGATTAGCGACCTCCTCGGGCACGGGTAGCGCGACCAGGCGCACGGGCACTCGCTCTGGTCCCAGAAGCACTTCCAGATCCAGGGAGCCGGAGCTCTTGAGCAGGGCCTTTAAGTTCAGGGGTTTGTCGGTCCTGGGGTCGTGCAGATTGACGCCGTGGCGGTAGCGGCTGAGGAAGAAAATGTGCGCTTGACCAGTTTGGCCAGGACCACAGGGACGAAGTAACCCAGATCGCGCAGGACCAAATCGCCCGGGCGGGCCACGTCCAGGATGTCCGGGGAGGCCGCCTGATCGTTGCGCGTGAAGCCGGAAATGGAGACGTGCTCGACCGCACTGTTTTTGAGGTCGGAAATCCATTGGATTTTGAGGGTGGCGTAGTCTTGGCCGTGCTGATTGCCAGCCCCGGGGAAGAGCGCCGCCAAGTGCTTGGGCAGGCCCTCGGAGGTGCTGTCCTGGACCAAGACGCGGGCGAAGGCTCAAAGCTTGCCGGGGAGAAAGTACGAGCATTGGCCAAACAAGGCGGTGATAACGCTGGCCAGGAAGCCTTTGAGGCTGGGGAGAGGCGTTCATTGAAGGACTGTTTGGTGTAGGTCGTGTGGGCGGCCAAGGCGATGACTTGGCGATGTGCTCCAGGGAGAGGTCGGTTTCGGGAGCGACCGCCAGGAGGCCCTTGGAAATCGCCATGGGGATTTTGCGGGGGGAGCGCTTGAGAAAACCGGAGTCCGCCGAGGGTTTCGGCGTCGAGGCGTCGAGCTCGGAGAGGAGGGCGGGGAGTTGTTGCTGGACGGCGGCGGAGAAAGCTGAGGGGTTTTGCAGGGGGTAGGGGTTGACATTGTTTTTATATAGTATAATTACTATATGGCATGCGGCATAGGCAAACAAAAACGACGGGTTATCTGATCAAAGTGCAAAAAGTGGAGCGGCCAACCAATCGCTCCTATTATTTGAATTTGCCAGTGGTGCTTGCGGAGGCGATGGAGATCGAAAAGGCGGAAGAAATGAAGTGGCTGATCGAGACAAGAACACGCTGCTCCTTTGTCGACCTAAAAGGCCGCCGCGTAAGCTACGGGCCAAGTCTTAGCTTGACGCGCATGGGCTTGGCTCCCATCGGAATTCAAATCCCAGGAAGTCAAACCGCCCATTATCTTCCCCGCCGCCTCGGCCAAAACGCAATAGCCGCGTCTTGTCCTGCGCCACTTCCAAACCGAAGTGCTCTAACCGTTCCTGCAACTGGCTCATGAACTGCTCGGCCTCGTGTACTGCCGCTCAAAGACGCACACGAAGTCGTCCGCATAACGGAACAACTGGCACGCGCCCTGGCAGCCTTTCCGCACCCGCCGCTCAAACCACAGGTCCAGCACGTAATGCAGATACACATTGGCCAACACCGGCGAGACACTCCCGCCTTGCGGGGTGCCGCTCTCCGGGTGTTCAATCCGCCCGTCCTCTTCGAGAATGCCCGCTCGTAGCCATTTGCGAATCAGGCCCAATAACGCCCCGTCATTGACTCTCAGAGCCAGCATCTTGAGAAGCCAGTCCCAACGGATGTGCTCGAAAAAGCCTTTGATGTCGGCCTCGGCTACAAACTCGTACCGCCTGTCCAACGACATCGATCAAAGTGGCAGGGTCGCCGAGCGATTACGAAGCCAGATCCGCGCATCTTCGGACAAATTGTTCAATCTGCTTGTTGGCGTTGGCGCGAACCGGATGCAAAACTGACGATCAGGAAAGGGATCGGGGTTCTGGCTTAAGGCGGCATGAAAAAGGCCGGAGGATTTGTCCACCGGCCTGCATGGCTGTGACCTTCTGAGGTTATGGCTCTTCGATTTGGTCCTTCATCCGGTAGCTCTTTCCTTCGATGGTGACCGTTTCTGCGTGGTGTAACAGGCGATCCAGCAGGGCAGAGGTCAGGGTGGCGTCATTGTTGAAGACCTTGGCCCAGTTTTTGTAAGCCTGGTTGGTCGTGACGATGGTTGATCGGGTCTCGTACCGCTGGCTGAAGACCTGGAAGAGCAAATCAGCGCCGGTTTTGTTGATGGGTAAATAGCCCAGCTCGTCCGCCAAAACGATGCTCGGGCTGAGGTATTTCTTGAGTTCGGCTTTGAGCCGGTGAGTGGATTGTGCCGCCGTCAGCGTGTTGACGATGTTGATGGCCGTGGTGAACAACACCGTGTGGCCGGCCAGACAGCCCTGGTAAGCGAGGGCGGTGGCCAAATGGGTTTTGCCCAGGCCGGCGCCGCCCATGAAGATCACGTTGGCCTTGTCCTGGAGGAAGGAAAGGCGGAAGAGATTTTGCACGTGGGCGCGATTGATCTTTTTGGGCCAGGTCCAGTTGAACTGCTTGAGGGTTTTGATGACGGGAAAGTGCGCCGCTTCAATGCGGCGTTGGGTCGCCCGGTCCTTTCGCCGGAGGGCTTCGCCCTGGACCAGCCGGCTTAAGAAGTCCAGTTGCGTCCAGTTTTTCTCCACCGCCTCCTTGGCCAGGGATTGATGGTATTCCCGAAAATAGGGGAGTTTGAGGTAGAGCAGGTCGGTCACCAGTTGATCGTCTTTCATGGGTTGATGGGGGAGTCGGGGTGGTCCTTGGGGTCGTAGATGGAGAGATCCGGAGCGGGCAGTTCCAGCTCCAGCAGGTCCTGTTGGCGGGTCAGGTGCAAAGCGCCGGGTTCCTCTGCCGGACGCTGGCGCTGCTGTAGAATGTTGGCGATGTATTCGCAGGAGAAGGCCTGATAAGTGAAGGCATCTTCCATGGCGCGAGCCACGGCCTCGGCGCCATAAAGCTCGCTCAAGGCGACGATCTTCTGGACGTGATGTTTGGGGTTGAGGCGCCGTTGTTCCAGTTGCAGATAGTAATCGTTAGCGTTGGGGCACAGGGCCAAAAAGCGCAGGAAGAGCTTTTGCTCGCGCGCCTTCTTGCGGTGCAGGAGCAAGGGCGCGACGTGGTCGGGCAGCTCGTAATCCTGGTTGCGGTCGTAGCGGCGCACATGCTCGGCCACCAGCTTGTCCCGGTCATAAACCAGGAGCCGGTTGGCGTGCCGCTTGAGGATGAGCTGGCTCGAAGCGTACTGGCAGGGAACCGAGTAACGGTTGCCGTCCACTTTAACGCGGAACTGGCTGTTGACCCGGACGGTGTCCACCACAGCCGCTTCGTAAGGTATCGGGTGCAGGGGCTTGAGCTTTTCCTGGGCGAAGAGTTCCTGGGGCGTTTTTTGGGTCTGGCCGTGGACCCGCACGTTGGCCACGGTGTCGAGCCAATACCGTGCCGCCGGATTGACGATTTGAAAATCCGACAGCTCCAAGCCGTTAAGCAAGTTCTTTTTGACATACCCGACTCCGTTTTCGACGCGTCCTTTTTCCTGGGGCTGCCCAACGCCACAAGCCCGGATTTGAAAGCCGTAATGGTTGGCAAAATCCAAGTAGCGGGGGTTGAACACAATGGAGCCGGCCGCCCGGTTCAAAACGGCGACCTTGCAGTTATTGACCCAGACCTGGCGCACCACCCCGCCGAAGTATTCGAAGGCGTGCTGGTGACAGGACAGAAAATGCTCCAGGGTTTCGGCCAGCGTGAACTCCAGATACATTTTACGGCTGAATGCCAGCACCATGAGAAAAAAGGAAAGGCGTCGGCGCGTGGAACCTACCGGAACCCAACCGGGGCAACCCCAGTCCACCTGGGCGCATTCTCCCGGTTCAAAGTGCAGCGTCAGGAAAGCCGGTCGCGGCTTAGGACGCACCTGATGCACAAACGCCCCCAGGATCGTGTAACGGCCTTGGTAACCGCATTCCTGGATTTGCTGGAAAATCTGCTGGGCCGAGTAATCGTGTTGTTCCAACAGGCGGATGACCTCGCCCTTGAATGGATCGAGCTTGCTGGGGCGCTTGGGCAGAGGGGCTCGTTTAAAGCTCTCTCGCCGGGCCCACTTGCGCACCGTGTTCAAACCCAGTTTAAGGGCGCGGGCAATTTGCCGCAGGCCCAGTTGCTTTTCGGTGAACAGGTGCCGGATCTGGCAATAGGTTTGATAATCGATCACGGCTGACCTCCCAGCGCCTTGCGCAAGAGCTCTCCCACGCTGGTCGGACCCGAGCGTGCCGCGCCAACTGGCTCCAGGCTCAGAACCTGGTAGAGCGGCTTTTCATACGCGATGAGCCCGCCTTGGACCAGTTGCTGGCGACTGGCCGAAAGCCCCAGCGGATCCATTTTCAAGCGCCGCATTAGCGAGGCGTCCGAGTAGTAGCTCAGGCCCTCCGCATCAGCGACGCTGGACAGGAAGAGGTAGAGCGCCCAGGCCGAGTGATCACAGCGGAGGAAGTAATTTTCCTGCACCAGTCGGTGATCGATCCAACTGAACTGGGGCGGGACTTTCCGGAGTCGCTCCGGATTGAGGACACGTTTTTTCATGCGTTAACTTTTCAAGTTTCATCCCGGGCGCAATGCCCAGAATGTCATGCCCCTTAATTAACAGCCGCCGGGTGCTGCTGGCGATGTCGTCTGGTAAGGTACTGCCGACGACCATGGAGATAATGCCTACGAACAGAGGCACTTGCATCGAACAGAGGTCTTGCAAGGTACGGCCCGGAGAGCTTGGCGCAACTTCCTGCGCCGGTGGAACTTGCGCCGGGCAGCCGTCTTGTAAGGTACGGCGCCGGTAGCGGGCGCCGTTCTTCCAGTAGCCGGGATGCTCCTTTTGCCAGTCACGAACCCGCTCGGCGTTTTTGGCATCCCGGAAGTACTGTTGGTTCTCGGGCTTGGCCAACCAGGCCCGCTGGAGCTCGCGTTTTCTGGCCTTGCGGCAGTCGGGTTTGAGGCAGTAGCGCTGGCGCTGGCCAACCCGATAATCGGGAAGAAACAGCTCCTTGCAGTGCAGGCACTTGTGTCGAGATCTCGGCGGCTTGGTCGGTTCCACAATAAAAAGGAACCAGTATCCGAAAACCGGGAGAGCCGACGGAAGAAAATCCAGCCGGAAGAAGATTCAGAACAGCGAAGAAGGAAGAAGACTTTTCAGCGAATCCTTCGAAGAAAATGGACAGGAAGAAGATCCCCTTTTACACCGTCAGTTTTGTTGCTCTTCCATCTCAACGGTGGCAATCTGCTCAAGGAAAGCGCGCCGCACTTTCCAATCGCAAAGTTAACAACGCTGCACGCCAGAGGGCAATTGGAGGTTACGCCGGCGGAATGCGTCGAATACGGAATCTGTTCCGAAATCTTTTGACAAGACTGAGCCTTCGAAGAACAGGCAACCACACCACCCATGTCGTCAAGCGGCCCTCTTCATACCATTCTGCCCGGCGTTAAAGCGCGGGAGCACAAATCAGCCACGCAAGCCGCGCGGACCATCGACCTCTCCGCTGGCACCTAAAAAAGAGGAATCCATTGCGACAATTGATTCCCCTTTTCAAGCCCCCCACCCATGATCGAACCCCAACCCCTAACCCCCAATCTTCCTCAACCCCCTGGGAAAAGGAAAAGGGGTCAACCCATAGATAAGTGCATTTCTAAGTTGACAGCCTGCCTTCTTGCGGCATAACCTCCCCGCGAAAAGGGGTCAGTTAATGAGATTGCCATGTCAGTTTGCTCAGGATAGTGACATTCTCATTAACTGACCCCTGCTATGGGGTGGTTCGTCAACAGGAATGTTCGTTTTAGTTTCTTTTTCTCATTTTTCTCCGCTGCGGAGGTTGAATGTTGCGTTGCGTCTTGGATCGCCTCCTCTGGCGGAGCACCGGTCGTTGGACCTGGCTTAACCTGCTATCCGTACATCCTTTGCGGAGTACACTATATCGTTTCCAATCCGGCCAGAGGAGCGCACGGAGACCAATCTTTAAATCGGGCCATCCAAAGGCCCAGGGGTCAGTACGGTCTCCGTTACGCTCCAAAAGTGTCATGACGAAAAATGTTTAGCGTGGCTTATTGTTTACTTCAGCAATCTCGTTTAGTGTAGCTTATCCCTTACTTTAGCAGTCTCGGCCGGGTTCCTTTTGCCCGTGACAGGCCTTGCCCCTGCCCTCATGCTCCTGGCGCGGCTCGGGGGACAGGGCTGTGCAGGAGTGCAACCCGAGCACCGGGCCGCCCTTGGATTGCGGATGCATCCAGGCCTGTCCCGACCGCGTTTGGGGCAGGCCTTTCAGTTGAGGGATGGCTTCGCAACCCAAGGCCCAAAGCGAAAAACTCATCGTCTTTTTTCTCTGATCTTCTTTTGTGTTCATACGTCGCTTGGGATCTGCGTTCAGTCTTTAGAGTTCTGTGCGGCCTTGGTTTTCTTGGCCGGCGGCGCGGGCGCAACGGCCGGCGTCGCCGGGTTTGTTTTCAAGCCCAGGTCGGCGGCTTGGCAGCGGCCGGTGCGCACTCGCCACCAGTCCACGCTGAACTGCCGGCCGACGGCCACGGCGATCTGCTTGCGTTTGGAGCGGGTGGTTTTGGGATTGGCCAGCACCGGCAGCCACTTGGCGACCGGCTTGTAGGTGGGCTGGTATTGCATCAGGCGCCAAGAGGCCTCCACCAGCACGGTGCGCACGCGCGGGTTGCCGTGCTTGTTAATGGACCCTTGGAAACGGCGCTGTGCTGAGCTGTCTTCCCGGGGACACATTCCGGTGTAGCTGGCCACTTGCCGCCGGTTGTCGAACCGGTTCCAGTCAGCCACTTCTCGTTCCAACACCTCGTAAGTTAGCTTGCCCAGGCCCACCGGCAGGTCCGCAGGCGCGGCCTCCGTCAGGGCTTTACCCAGTGCTCTGAGTTCCTGGTCCACTGCTTCGATCAGCCGGCGCAACGGCTCCAACAATTCCAACACGATGGCCGGCAACACCAGTTCCTTCCACAGAGCCTCGGTCCACCAGATGCCCTTGATGTGGGCGCCATAATAAAGGGCGTGGCTGCGCCCTTGGGCCGCCAGGCGTTGCTTCTCCTTCTGCAAGCTCTCCCGCTGGCGAGAGCGACTCCGGGCTTGCTCCTGAGCTTCGGTGGGCACGCGCACCACGCAAAAGGCGTCCTGATTGCCGGCGACATACCGGTCCAAGCCCAGCACCAACGCCTTGGCGTCACGCTTGTCGGTCTTGACGTTCTTGCCGTACCTCGTCCCAATCCCGAGGCCGCACCACGTAGTTGGTGATGCCAAACCCCGCCAGCTTCCGGTGCAAACTGTAGCCAAAAGGGCCCGCCTCGTAGCAACTGTAAACCTGCTTGGCCAGCGCCGTCTGTTTCCTGGCCCAGTCCAGGAACTGAGTCGGGCTGAACGCTTGCGCCGGCTGGGGTGCGCCCCCGTCGATCTGGCGTACCACCACGTAGCGATCCAGATGCACGTCGATGCCCAGCTTGATGACCTGATGCGGTCGAGGACCGCTCTCGCAGTTCGGAGCCGATGCACCGGCGACGCTCGGCACCTTGCCTGCGCTCAAGATCGTCTCGACCAGCGTATCAGTTTGTTCCTTGACCGAGGGTAGTGCTTGCTTCGCCGCGGCCTTCGTCCTATTTGTTTTCTCGTAAGTTAGTTTTATCATTGGTGGTCAGGTTGCCGAATTTTTCCCAGCCTGACCACCCCATGTTATCTTTTCGGTCGTGGCGTGGGGCAGCAACAACTACGGCGAGGGCACGGTGCCGACAGGTCTGAACGGCGTGGTGGCCATCGCGGCAGGGTATTGCCAAAGTCTGGCGCTCAAAGCCGATGGCACGGTCGTCGCATGGGGATTTAGCTACTGTGGGCAGAGCACGGTGCTGGCGAATCTGGGCGGCGTGGTGGCCATCGCCGCGGGAGAGGAGCACAGTTTGGCGCTCAAGGCCGATGGTACGGTCGTGGCGTGGGGGGACAACACTTATGCACAGTGCGCCGTACCGCCGAATCTCAACGGTGTGGTGGCCATCGCCGGAGGACAGGACCACAGCCTGGCGCTTAAGGCCGACGGCACGGTCGTAGCATGGGGGTGCAACGACTATGGCGACTGCAGTGTACCGGCGAATCTGGGCGGCGTCGTGGCCATCGCCGCTGGGGGCGACATCAGCATGGCGCTCGTTGGGCAGCCGCAAGCCCTCGTCGTGGCACCCGACGCCGCAACTGTTTTCGCCTCGGTTCAAGTAGGTGGGAGGACTGAACAGCCGTTTACGGTGTCGAACCCGGGAGGCCGGCGGCTTTTAGGCGCAGCGAGCGTCGGGCAGCCGTTTACTGTCGTCGCCGGTGGAAGCTACAACCTGGCTCCGGGTCAATCGCAAACCGTGACCGTAGGTTATTCACCGACGGCACCTGGAAGCGATTCGAGTTACGTAACGTTTACAGGCGGGGCCTCTGCGGTGACGCGACAAGTTATCGGCTCAGCCTTCAACGATCCGACACCGCTGACCGGGTCGATCGCCGGCTCCGTCACGAGTTCCGGACAACCGATCAACGGGGCCGCGATCACGGTCATTGGGCCAGGTGCTAATCTTTTTAACGGCGGGTCCAGCCCAGGAACTATTTCCGGCGTTATTGATGGCCAAGCCGGCAGCTATTTGGTCTCAGGCCTCGCCCCAAATGCGGCGTATGAAGTCATCGCAACGCCTCCGGCGGGCCAACTCGAGCAGTTTTACATGGCTGACGTGGATAACGTAGCCGTCACCGCAGGGCAAACGACCACGGTGAACATTGAGTTGTCTGCGATCCCTTCGGCGAGCCAACCACCAACCCTTGCGCCGCAGGAAACACCCGTTGTACTTGTGCGGGGGACCGGACCGGACAATGCATGGCGCGACAACGACCCGAGCAGCGAATGGGGGTACTGGTCTGCACTGCGGAGCGGCCTGCAGGCCGGAGGGTTTGACAATATCTGGGATTGCAACCAGCCGGACGATGATGCCTCGCACGTTCCGAGCTTCCCGGTTTACGACGGGCAAGGCCACGTCATAAATGGGGAGAACAGCATCAACTATAACGCGCGCAGGCTTGAATATTACGTTCAGCAGAAGGCGCTCCAGTTCAAGCGGCAAAACCAATGCTTCCCACCGTCCATCAACATCGTTGCGCACAGCATGGGCGGCTTAATCGTTCGGGAGGCGATGACTCTCAGCGGCTCGGGGGTCTTCTCGCTCTATGATTCGGCGGATCAGCAACTCAGCACGGTCGGCGTGAACAAGGTGGTGATGCTGGGCACGCCAAACGCGGGGAGCGTGCTGGCTGACGAAGCGGGACTGTACCCCGGCTCCGTCTCCTGGTTTCAACCTAGTTGGACCGCCACGGAGAACTTGACCACGGACTTCGTACAGAACCGTTTCAACCCGATCTACAACGCCTTTCCTTCATGCACCAAGTTGTATCTCGCGGGCGGCGGCGGAGGACCGACCTCGGCCAATTTCAAGCTAGCGGCGGGCAGCGCGATCATCCAATTACTGAACCTGCCCCTCCCGCCGGAACAGGTTAACGATGGCGCGGTCCCGTGGCCCAGCGTCCAGGGGATCTTTTACAAACGCGTTCTTCCCACGCTCGATGAGCAGCAGTTCGTCAGCATCTCGCTTTATCCCGCAGCTCCTCCAACACTATTCTCTTCCCTCAACCACAGCGAGCTCACCAGCGACCCCTTGGCAACAGCCTGGGTCATCGCCCGGCTCGCGCACCCGACGCCGTCCTCAGTGGCTTCCCAAAAGGGTGAGGCCAGCACGGACAGCTTTGGTGCCGGGAGCCCCAGCCCGCTTGACGCTACCCCGAACCCGCTGATCCAGCAGTTCGAATCAGCGACGGGGACACTCGCGTCGGGAGCATCGGCAACGAACCTCGTCATCTCCGATGCGACCATGGCGCTCCAGTTCCAGATGATCGCTGACGACACCAACGCGATCCTCCGACTCAACACGCCATCTGGCGCCGGGATCAGTCCATCCACGCCGCAAACGAGCACGAATGTGCAGTATTCCGCGGTCGTGAGCACCAGCGGCGTCGTGGTCGCCAATTACAAGGTAAGCAGCCCGGCACAGGGAGCGTGGACAGCGACAGTCGACGGCGGTGCTGTGACCTCTACTGAGGCCGCTTTCAGCCTGATGGTCTTTGGCGACTCCAGTGTAGCCATGCTGCCCCAGACCGGCTCGGATTTCAACCGGGGCGAGGACGCCGTGATAAGTTGCGCGCTGGTGGATTTGGGCACAAACCCGGCCACGCCCGTGCCCAATGCCTCCATCAGCGCGACAGTCCTCTTTCCCGACGGCTCCACCAACCGGCTGGTTTTACTGGACGATGGCGCGCACAACGACGGAGCAGCCGGCGACGGGGTTTTTGCGGCGGTGCTGGCGAGCGTGAAACAGCCGGGACGGTACTCCATCTCCTATCGGGCAATGGGCACGAACAGCCTGGGCCAGGCGCTACAGCGCGTGGCGGCGGGCACGTTCACAGTTTCCTCCGGCAGCGGGAGTCTGCTTGGGGACCCGATTTACGAACCGATCGATACCAACGGTGACGGCGTTCCCGATTTGGTCAATGTCGAGTGCTGGGTGAACGTCCAGACAGCGGGCGTCTATGTTGTCTCGTGTGATCTGGTGGATTCAACGGGAACGAACCGGCTTTCGAGGTCGGCACAGCTCAGCGCGAGCGCCAGCGGACCGGCTCTGGTTTCGCTCATCTTTGCCCTCAGCGAAATCCCCGATTTGGCGGGCTCAGCCAGTTTTCACATCGAGAACCTCCAACTATTCGAAATGGCCTCCGGAGCATCGATCTGGCTTGATTCTTATCACGGCTCCTCAACCGTTACCCTCTCTCTCACCCCGACGGCGCCGACCATCACGCCAACCAACGCCTTGCCAACGGGCACAGTTGGAGTCCCATGCAGCACCACCCTGAGCGCCAGCGGCGGGGCGATCCCGTACGCCTGGTCTGTCGTGGGAGGCAGTTTGCCGCCGGGCCTCGGTCTAAGCGTTAGCGGAACAATCGGCGGCGTGCCCACCGCGGCGGTAAGCGGTGCTTTCAGCGTGCAGGTGGCGGGAAGCAACGGCCTGTCCTCAACGAACGCGCTGAGCCTGGTCATCAACCCTGCGCCACCGGTAGCGGGCTTCAGCGCAGATCCGACGAACGGCGCCGCACCCTTAGTCGTCAACTTCACCGATGCTTCAACCGGCACGATCACGAACAGGCTGTGGAGCTTCGGGGATGGCGGCACGAGCGACGAGGCGAGTCCAACCCACGCGTACACAAGCGCCGGGGTTTTCTCGGTGAGCCTGTTCGTGGCTGGTCCTGGAGGTTCGAACAGCCTGACCCGATCCAACCTGGTCACGGTGACAAACATTCCAATCCAAATCTACTCGGTCGGCACGGCCTCAAGCCCGAGCGCTGGCGGCGCAACGAGCGGCGGCGGCAGTTTTACGAACGGAGCGCCCGTGACGGTCCGGGCGACCGCCAGCCCAGGCTACGCGTTCGTCAACTGGACGGAGAACGGCGTCCAGGTCAGTACGTCAGCCAACTACACCTTCAGCGCGACGGCAAACCGGACGCTCGTGGCGAACTTCGCCGCGGTGTACACGGTCGTTGCAAGCGTATCTCCGGCAGCAGGCGGATCAGCCTCGGGCGGGGGCATTTTCCTCAGCGGTTCAAGCGTGACGGTTAGCGCCACAGCAAACCCAAGGTACACCTTCGTGAACTGGACAGAGAGCGGCGTCCAAGTCAGCACATCAACCAACTACACCTTCAGCGCGACCGCAAACCGGACGCTTGTGGCGAACTTCGCCGCGCTTTACACGGTCACCACGAGCGCCTTTCCGGCGGCGGGCGGGTCAACATCCGGTGGAGGCACCTATACCAACGGGACCTTAGTGCTGCTGGTCGCAACTGCAAGCCCCGGCTACCACTTTCTGCACTGGACGGAAAACGGAGTGGTCCTGGCCAATTCGGACCCCCTGAGCTTCAGCGTGGTGACAAATCGAAGCCTGGTGGCCAACTTTGCCACAAATCTGACAGATACTATCACCGTCAGCGCCTCACCAATCGGTGGCGGCAGGGTGAGCGGCGGCGGCACCTTCAAGGCGGGCAGTTCGAGGACCGTGACGGCAACCGCCAGCGCCGGCTACGTCTTCGCCGACTGGAATGAAAACGGGGGCGTGGCGAGCAGTTCGGCCAGCTACACCTTCACGCTGCAGAGTGACCGCAACCTGGTCGCGAATTTCATTCCGAACCCCTTCCCTGGCGTCAGCGGCTCCTACAACGGCTTGTTCCGCGATGAAACGAACGGCGTTTCTCCGCAGAACTGCGGTTGCTTCACGATGACGGTCACAACGAAAGGAGCCTTCACCGGGAGCTTGCAAATGGGTGGAACACGCTATGCGCTGAGCGGCCAGTTCGATCCCACCGGGGCAGCCAGCGAGACGATTGTGCGCCGAAACGCAAATGGGTTAAGGGTGAATCTGCAACTGGACCTGGCGGGGGGGACCGATCGGGTAACGGGCAGCCTGAGCGATGGGACATGGACGGCGGCGCTGGCCGGGGACAGAGCGCTCTATGACGGCCGGACCAGGCTGGCGCCGGAGGCTGGGAGTTACACGCTGATCATCGCCGGCGCCTACGGGTCAACAATTGAACCGGCTGGGGACAGTTACGGCACGCTAACGGTCAGCCGGAGCGGCGCTGTGACATTCGCGGGCACGTTGGCCGATGGGACAACAATCACGCCGAGCGCGCCAGTGTCCAAGTACGGGCAGTGGCCGCTCTACGCATCGCTCTACGGCGGCCAGGGAGTGCTGTGGGGTCGGCTGACGTTCACGAACGGTGCCGACTTGGGTGGGACCGCCGCCTGGACAAAGCAGCCCATGAAGACGCAATGCTATCCGGCGGGGTTCTCCCTGTCGGCGCAAACGCTGGGAGCGCGGTTCTTTGCCCCCGGCAGAGAGACAAATGTGCTGGGTCTGGTCACGGGCACGAACTTGACGCTAACGCTCGTGGGAGGCGGACTAGCGCAAGGCATCACCAACGGCATCACCCTGGCGGCAAATGGTAAGGTTACCACCGTGAGCGGTCCAAGGCTCACCCTCACGTTCACGCCGGCGAGCGGAGCGTTCAGCGGCAGCGTGGTGAACCCCGCCACCGCCAGGCCGGTTTCGTTCGGCGGCGTGGTTTTGCAGGGTGGAGGAATCGGTTGCGGGTTCTTCCTGGGCACCAGCGCAAGCGGGGAAGTGCGATTGGAACCGCAGGCGACTCCGCCGAAGAATTGACCATGCGGACCGCCGTGGCAACCAACTCCGGCTTGGGGGGCACCAGGGGCGGTTGACCATGCGGACCGCCGCCGCCACCGACCAGTCCGGGCCATTCAGCGGCCGGCATTACCGGCGACCCGCGCCTCCAAGTCCGGAGTTGGCCGTCCGGACCAGCCCCAGGCCCGCCTCGGGCCGGACGTGATGGGGTGCTGGGATAGGGCCACGACCGCCAATCTCTCCCTCCCATTGACAGCATGGCCCAGCGCATAGCGGTTTAACCGCAGGCCACATCGAGGGGAGGGCGCCGCGCAGCGGCGCCCAAAGAATTGTGGGTGCGTTGCATCGGAGCCGCTCGGGGCCAGTCTGCATGCGAATGCGACGCCGAACCGATGCCTCAGCCGCAACCTCACCTCTAAATATCCCTCTCTTCCATCCTCTCGGCGAGGCGATCTGGAGGCTCGAACCCCGTCGCCGCCGCTCGCCCACCCGCTCCCGCTGGGGTGGCGGCTAACGCCAGGGATTCGTATATCGATTTGCTTGAGGCCATTGTCATGCGCAGTAGCCTGTCCGGCGACCACTCGCGGCGATTCGAGGCTATTTTTTTTATCCGCAGATTCTGTGGAGGAATGAAAAGATAATCTGGTTTTCTCGGAGACGGTTTTGTCCTATTGTCGGCCTGCGATGCATTTGCCGATCAAGATTGATGATGTCCTGCACGGGCAAACCGTGGAATGGGAGCGGTTGGAGTTCAAGCGGGGCTGGAACCCGGAGGCCGTCCTCCGCACGATGTGCGCCTTCGCCAATGATTTTCACAATCTTGGCGGCGGCTACATTTTCATCGGCGTCGCAGAGAATCAGGGGCAGCCCGTGCTGCCGCCGGCGGGTTTGCCCACCAACGAACTGGACGACATTCAAAAACAGATTGTCGAACATCGGACATCGGATGCAGCCGCACTACCATCCGGTGATTGCGCCTTACGTCATCCAGCAGAAGCAGATCCTCGCGCTTTGGTGCCCGGGCGGCCAGTCTCGCCCATACAAGGCCCCGGTTTCGCTGGCCAAAGGAAACCGAGAGTTCGCCTACTACATCCGCAAAGGCTCGGTCACGGTCAGAGCCAGGCATCAAGAAGAAGTCGAGTTGGCCGGCCTGGCCGCCACCGTTCCTTTCGACGACCGCATCCACCACAACGCCTCTCTGAGCGACCTGAAGCTTCCGTTGATTCAGAATTTTCTCCGTGAAGTGGGCAGCGATCTCCTGGCCGACTCCGGCAAGATGGAATTCGCTCAGTTGTGCCGCCAGGTGCGGATTGCCGACGGCCCCGCCGAAGCGATGCACCCGTTGAATGTCGGCCTGATGTTCTTCAACCCAGCGCCGCAGGAATTCTTTCCTCAAACGCAGATTGATGTAGTGCAGTTCCCCGAAGGGCCGGGCGGCGACACTTTCACGGAGAAGACATTCGCCGGCCCATTGGACGTCATCCTCAAAGGCGCGCTGACATCCTTGAAGAACACCGTGATTGAGGAGCGCGTAATCAAGCATGGCGACCGGGCAGAAGCCGACCGTTTTCTCAATGTGCCTTACGCCGCATTGGAGGAAGCGGTTGTGAATGCCGTTTATCATCGCAGCTACGAAATCCGGGAACCGATTGAAGTCCGGGTTCTGCCGGATGAAATCACTGTTTCCAGCTATCCGGGTCTGGACCGCTCGGTCAGCATCAAGCAGCTTCGCTCCGGCCGCTTCGCCACGCGCCGGTACCGCAATCGGCGCATTGGCGAATTTCTGAAAGAGCTCAGTCTCACGGAAGGCCGTGGCACTGGCATTCCAAAAATGCTCAAGGCGATGCGGCTAAACGGCTCACCGCCGCCCGTGTTTGAAACTGACAAGAACAGAACCTACTTTCTGGTGCGCCTGCGCCTCCACCCCACGTTTGTCAACGAGGCCAGGGACCGTCAGCGCCGGGCGACCGGACAAGTCACCGGACAAGTCACCGGACAAGTCACCGGACAAGTCGCAACAGACGTTCTCCAATTCTGCGAGCAGCCGCGCAAGGCGAGCGAAATCCAAACGCTGGTCGGCGTGAAGCACCGCGAAACGTTCCAGGACAACTACCTCAAGCCGCTCATGGCCAAAGGCTGGCTGGCAATGACAATCCCCGACAAACCCAAAAGCCGCTTGCAGCGTTATCAGATCACGGATGAAGGGAAGAAGTGGTTGCGAAGCGCGACCAAGCGGACTTCAACTGCATAGTATTTGAGGGGTAACGGCGGGAATATATGGCCGACGCCGGCACTCGCCCCCAAGTTCTTCGCTACGTCCGGCCGATCACACCCTGTGGTCCTCGCGGATGATGGTGCGGCAGCCGCCGGCCAGGCTGGGACGCCAGTTTTTGGGCGGTTTGGTCTTCTTGAGTTGGTCGAGTTGCCCGATTTCCTTGAGACGCTGGTAGATGAGTTGCCAGGCGCAAGGGCGGGCGGGGTCCACTTCGCAGCGGTCTTCGCGGGAACCGCTGCACGGGCCGTTGAGCATCTGTTTGGCACAGCGGGTGATCGGGCAAATCCCGCCGTATAGGTGGAGCACACAGGCGCCGCAGGCGCGCGCATTTTTCCGCCCAAACTCCGCGTTCCTCGAGGATGCCGATAAAGGCGGTGTCCAGGCCGGCATAGACCGGTTTGCCGGTGTAACGCTCGGCCAGGGCCTGAACGCCGGCGCCGCAACCCAGGGAAAGAACGGCATCGTGGTTCTTGATGGCCTCGGCCGCCTGCTCGAGGAAGACGTTGTCGCACTGGCGTTCGATGGTCGCTTCTTCGACTTCGAGGGGGAGGCCCTTGAGTTTTGCCGCCATGCGCAGGGCGGAGGCGATGATGCTGACTTCGCGCTGTCCGCCCGCCAGGCAGACGGTGACGCAGGTGCCACAACCGAGCAAGAGAAGCTTCCGGTGTTTTTCCACTATGGCCAGCAGGTCAGGGATGTTTTTTCTTTGTGCGACGATCATGAGCAGCTCTCCGGTTTTGACGAACCATTGGTGTTTGATTGGGTTCGGGCCCAGTTTGCGAACGGTTTGCACCATATCGGTAATCGTATCCGCCAAGGGCCGGGCCATGGCGGCGGAAATGTTGACCATGCGGATGCGGTCTTTTTCGAGGCCGATTTCCATCAGCAGGTCCCGGGTATAATTGACCCGGCGTTTGGCGCAAAGATTGCCTTCGACAAAATGGCAGCCGCCTTCGAGGCAGCCCGCCACCAGCACGCCGTCCGCGCCGTTTTCCAGGGCCTTCATGAAATACTCGGTTTCCAGCCGGCCGGTGCAGGGCGTGCGGATGATGCGCACATTGGGCGGGTACTGGATGCGCATCGAGCCGGCCAGGTCGGCGGAGGAATAGGCGCAGTAGTGGCAGCAAAAGGCCACAATCCTGGGTTGAAAGGCTTCGGATTCCATGGCTCAGACGGTTTCCACCAACTCCCTTTCCGGGTGGTCGGCGGTCAATAGTTCCCCGTCGTTCGCCCGCGAACAATTGGCGGATCATGACCAGGAACTGGTCGGTCTCGAAATGATGCAGTTGGATGGCCCGGGCCGGACACTCGGAGGCGCAGATGCCGCAGCCCATGCACTTGGCCGCCTCGATCTGGCCCTTGCCGTCCTTGTTGCAGAAAGGGGCGGAATAGGGACAGACAGTGACACAGGTCATGCAGGAGATGCATTTCTGCTGGCTGACATAGGAGACCTGGGCGCTGACGTCGAGTTGCGTTTTGGAAAGCACCGTGGCGGCGCGAGCGGCGGCGGCTCGCGCCTGGGAGATGTTCTCGTCGATGAACTTCGGCGAATGGGCCAGCCCGCAAAGGAAAACGCCTTCGGTGGCGAAATCCACCGGACGCAGTTTCGTATGGGCTTCCACATAGAACCCGTCGGCGTTGAGCGGCACTTTGAGCATGTCGGAAATGCGCTTGTTGTTTTTCAGGTCCGCTTCGATGCCGGTGCTGAGCACGAGGGTATCGGCCTCGATGTCGAGCGGTTCGGGGAAGTCGGGGCTCTTGAGGCTAACCACCAGGCCCTGGTCATCGCGCACCTGCGGCGGCGCCTCCGGCGCATAGCGGATAAAGACGACGCCGGCCTGGCGCGCCTGTTGGTAGTAAAGTTCCCGGAAGCCGTAAGTCCTGACGTCGCGGTAGAGAACGAAGACGTTGGCCGCGGGATCCTGTTTTTTGATGGCCAGGGCATTCTTGATGGCCATGGAGCAGCAGATACGGCTGCAGAAGGGATGTTGGTCGTTGCGCGAGCCGACGCACTGGATCATGACGATATTCTGTCCCTTGGCGGGATAGGCCTTGTCATGCAAGAGTTTTTCCAATTCAACCTGCGTCAGGACGCTCGCGGAGCGGCCGTACATGAACTCGGAGGTCTTGGCCGGGCGCGCGCCTGTGGCGACGATGATGGCGCCGCCGGAGACTTCGAGTTGCTTGCCGTCCTTGACCAGCGCCATATGGAATTTGCCGACGTGGCCTTTGATGGCGGCGATTTCCGTTTCCAGATAGAGCTTGATGTTGGGATGTTTTTCAACCTGCTGGATGAGCGCGCCGGTGAACGTGGGCGAGGTCCGGGTGCTCGAGGGTGCGGTAAATGTCGCGCAGGGTCCCGCCCAGACGATTGGTTTGTTCCACCAGGTGCACCGGGAATCCCTGGTTGGCCAGCGCCAGGGCGGCGGTCATTCCGCTCAAGCCGCCGCCGATGACCAGGCCCGTCTGGTCAACCTCGAGCGTCCCGCCTTCCAGCGGCGAGAGCCTCCGCGCTCGGGCGATGGCCATCTTCACCAGTTCAACCGCTTTTTCGGTGGCGGATTGCGGCGCGGCGGAATGCACCCAGGAGCACTGGTCGCGAATGTTCGCCATCTCGAACAGATGGGGATTCAAGCCCGCTTCGCGCAAGGTTTCACGGAACAAAGGTTCGTGCGTTCTCGGGGTGCAGGAGGCCACCACGAGGCGATTGAGCCGATGTTCGCGGATGCTGTCCTTGATGTTCGAGAGGCTGGTATCGGAACAGGTGAACATGGTATGAGTCGCCAACACCACGTCCGGCTGGTTGGCGATGCTTTTGACGACTCGCTCGACGTCCACGACCGAGCCGATGTTCATGCCGCAGTGGCAGACAAAGACCCCCACGCGCGGTTGCTTCATCGGTGACATCATGCTCCTCGGGATAAGTCTTTTTAGTGATGAGCGTATTGCGCGCGGGCGCCAACAGCTCCATCGCCATGGAAGCGGCGGCGCTGGCTTGGGTCACCGTTTCGGGAATGTCCTTGGGTTCCTGGAATGCGCCGCCGACGAAGACGCCCGGCCGGGAGGTCGACAAGGGGGCGAGCCGGTCGGTGTGGCAGAAGCCAAAGTCGTTCAGTTTTATCTCGAGGCTGGAAGCGCACCTGGCCATGGAATCGGGCGGTTCCATGCCCACGGACAAGACGACCAGGTCAAAATCCTGCTGTTGAAGCCGGCTGTTTCCATCCAGAAAATGAACGCGCAGGTCTTTGCTGCCGGGGACCTGAATAATCCGCGAAGGAATGCTTTTGACGTAGTGGATGTTCTTCTGCGCCCTGGCCCGCTCGTAGTACTGGTCAAAATCTTTGCCGTGGGCGCGGATATCCATGTAAAAGATGGTCGCGTCCAGGCCCTCGACGTGATCGCCCGCAACCATGGCTTGTTTGGTCGCCATCATGCAGCAGATCGAGGAACAATAGTCATTGCCGCAAGCCGAATCACGCGAACCGACGCATTGAATCCAGGCGATGCGCCTGGCCTTCCGGCCATCGGAGAGGCGGATGACATGTCCCTCGAAGGGCCCCGCGGCCGAGAGCATGCGCTCGAATTGAACGCTGGTGACGACGTTGGGATAGCGGCCATAACCGAACTCGCCTTTTCGTTTGGCATCGAACTCTCTAAAGCCAGGGGTCAGGATGACTGCGCCCACCTTCAGGGTGACCGTCCGCTGCCTTCATCGCGTGGTCGATGGCGTGCTGCTGGCAGGTCTCGACGCAACGATTGCACTCCGAGCACAGGGCGCAGTTAAGACAACGCTCGGCCTCCGCCAACGCTTGCTCCTCGGTCAGCCCTTTTTCGACCTCGTCGAAATTCTTCGCTCGATTGGCCGGCGCCAATTCTTCGGAGCGGGGCCGGTCCTTTTTCACTATTTTCTCGGTCGAAGGCAGCAGCTCGTCGGGCATCGGATTTACCGTGCTTTCAAAACGGGCGGCCAGGAGGTCCTTGCCGGTTAAATAGCGTTCGATGGATTCAGCGACCCGTTTGCCGGCGGCGACGGCATCGATGACCGACGCCGGGCCCGAGGCATTGTCACCGCCGGCGAACACGCCTTGGAGGGAAGTTTGCCCGGTAATGGGGTCGGTCTCTAAAGCAACCTCGTTCGCTATCGGCCTTGATATGCCCGACCAACTGCTCGTCCACCATCTGGCCGATGGCCACAATGACCTGGTCGGCTTCCAGGGTGGCCAGGTCGTTTTCGTCAAAGGCGGGATTGAACCGTTTCTGGTCGTCAAAGACGCGGGTGCACCGTTTGAGCTCGAGGCCGGTGACGGAACCATTGCCCGTAATGCGCTTGGGACCCCAACCATTGCGGATAGTGATGTGTTCGGCCAGCGTGGCTTCGATTTCTTCCTTATAGGCGGGCATTTCATCGCGCTGTTCGAGGCAAACCATTTCGACGCTCCTGGCGCCGAGGCGCAGCGCGGTCCGGGCCACGTCAACCGCCACGTTGCCGCCGCCAATCACCAGGACCCGGTCTTTGACCACAGGCTTGCTGGCCGAGGCGGCGTCCCTGAGGAATTCGACGCCATGAAGGACGCCATTGATTTGTTCGCCTTCGATGCGGAGTTTGCGGCTCTTCTGGGCGCCGGCGGAAAGGAATATCGCATCGTAATCATCCCGGAGCGATTGAAAGGCAATGTCCTGGCCGACGCGGCAGTTATAGACGAACTTGACGCCCTTGCGGCGGATGAGCTCGATTTCGTGGTCCAAAATTTTCTTCGGCAGCCGGTACTCGGGAATCCCCCAACGGAGCATGCCGCCGGCGGCGCTCAGCGCTTCATAGACGGTGACTGCAAAACCCGCATCGGCGAGATCGCCAGCGGCGGTCAATCCCGCCGGCCCGGCGCCAATCACAGCCACCTTTTTGGCCTCCGGCGCGGGAATTCTCTCTTCCGGCAGGGCCAATTTTCCCGCCGCGAGCATCTCGATTTCCTTATCGGAGGCGAATCGTTTCAACAACCGGATGGCGATGGGGGAATCGGCTTTGGCGCGTGTGCAGACCGATTCGCAGGGATGGGTGCAAATCCGGCCGCAGATAGCGGAAAGGGGATTTCTCTGGCGGACAAGGTTAACGGCCTTGAGGTACTCCTTTTTCTTGATGAGCTGGACGTAGCCCTGGACGTTGACGTTGGCCGGACACTTGACCTTGCAGGGGGCGTGACCGTGCTTGAGAATGCCAAAGATGTTGGGCGTTGCCTGGGCGTAGAGCTTGGCAATGCCTTTTCGGGTGCCCAGACAGCGATTGAACTCGTCGGGTATGTCAACGGGGCAGGCTTGGGTGCATTCACTGCAGCCGGTGCATTTGTCTTCGTCCACATAGCGCGGAAACCGCCTGACGGTCGCCTCGAAATGGCCCGGTTTGCCCTGCAAGCCAGTGAGCTCCTGAAAGCGTCAGTATCTCGACATTCAAATTGCGCGCGCATTCCACGAGTTTGGGCGAGACAATGCAGGTCGCGCAATCACCGGTCGGAAAGGTCTTGTCGAGGCGGGCCATCATGCCGCCGATGGCGGCATCGCGCTCGAGGAGATAGACTTTGAAACCGCTGTTGGCCAAGTCGAGGGAGGCCTGGACGCCGGCAATGCCGCCGCCCTGCACCAGCACCGCGCCAATCATTTTGTCGTTGGACTCGCTCATGTCAGTTTGCCGCCACCCTTTCCAGAACAGTTGACGCGGGAACCATCAGCTTGCGGAACCCGAGCTCATCGGGGCGAAGGCCCAGACAAAGCCCAAGAAGCTGGGTGATATAGACGATGGGCATTCGATAGTTCTTGCCGGTCTGTTTGTTGATGTCCTGTTGCCGCAAATCCAGGTTGACCTGGCATAGGGGGCAACTGACCGCAATACAGTCGGCGCCCGCGCGGCAGGCCATGTCGAGGATCGAATCCGCGAGGTGGACCACGACATCGGTTCGCGAAAGCGAGAGCCCGCCGCCGCAACACTCGACCTTGCAGGGCCATTCCAGGCCCTGGCCGCCCATCGCTTCGACCAGGCGGTCAAGGGACGTTGGGTTTTCCGGGTCATCGAATTTCATGACCTTTGGCGGACGGACCAGCAGGCAACCATAGTAACAAGCCACCTTGAGGTCATTGAGCGAATGTTTAACGGCGCGGGAGATGGCCTTGAGTCCCACGTCGTCCAGGAGCACCTCGAGGAAATGCCGGACGTTGACCGAGCCATCATAATCGCGCTCGAGCGCCTCGCCGACCTGCTTGCGGATGGCTGCATGGGCCGCGATTTCGCAGTTGGCCACTTTCATGCGGTTGAAGCAGGCGGCGCAATTAACCACCATGTCCAGTTTCATGTCCTGGACTTTGGCCATATTGGCGGCGGGCAATGACACCGCCAGGAAGTGATCGGTCTGGTGGCCGGCGGTCGCGCCGCAGCAGGTCCAGCCTTTGGGTTCAACCAGGTCAATTCCCAGCGCGCGCGCCACGGCCAGAGTGGATTGGTGCATGTCCCGGGCGGTGGATTCAGCCGAGCACCCTGGAAAATAAGCATACTTCATGCTTGGGGTCCTTTGTTCTGTTTGGATTGCTTGAAAATGCGACCCACGGTTTTCCGGTCACCACCCCGGGGAGGCAGCAAGGGAATCTTCCCCTTCTTGAGCATGGCTGGAAATTTCTCAGTGTCGTTCATCCATTTTCCCGTGCCGAGTTTGTAGGCGGCGACCATCCCGAGTTCATAAGTGCGGCCGAACATTTCGACGGTTCTCAGGAATGCCCGGTTAAACAACGGCACGTTGCCGGCCGGCTTGGGCGCGCCTCTTTCAAGGGCCAGCTTGCGCAACGCGTCAATGACCGCGGCGACATCGATCCCCATTGGGCAGCGAGCGGAACAGGTCTCACAGGAGGCGCACGTCCAGACCAAATCGCTGGCCAGCAGTTCATTGCCTGCGCCCAAGTGCAGTTGCCGCATGATTTCCGAAGGCCGGGACCTGGCCAATTTGGCCACCGGACAGCCGCCCGAGCATTTCTTGCACTGGAAACAGACGTTCAGGGCCGCGCCGCACATCTTTTCCACGGCGTCCTTTAAGCCAGGGCCAGTCTTCTTTTTTTTGATGGTGATCACTGGGGTTTGAGGGTGAGACCGCTCTTCAAAAGCGGTTCGCAAGCAGCCTGATCTTATTGAGTTTTAGGCCATGTTGAGGCATTCGGGCGGACATCGTCAATCTCATTTTGAGAGCGTCCACTTGAGACTAGGACGCACCTTTTCATTTTGGTAAGCGCCAGGAAACGGGGAACTTGGAGAAGATGAGCGCGTGCAAGCGCTCAGGGCCGCCATTGCGGTGGAGGAAGCGCTTTTGGAATTTGCGGGTGGTGGCACGGCTGCGAGGGTTGATTTTGCGGCATTCCTCCAGCCAGGCTTGGGCGAAACTGACCGCCACCCGGCGGAACATGCTCAGCGCAAAGGCCGCCTTGGAGTCGTGGACCCGGCTGTGATCTTCACCCAGCGTGACGTCCAGGGCGTGATGCAGGCGGCTCTCGATGACCCAGTAGCCCCGCTTGAGTTTGAGAAAGCCGGCCGCATCCAACCCTTCCAGGGTGAGGCTGCTGATGAGATAAACGATTTGGGTGGTCTTTTCACCCTTGCGCCGGACCCGGCGCCGCAGCCGGGCGATGCTCTGAACTCCGGGAAAGCCCACCTGCGGTGGACTGGCATCCCGGCAATCCAACACCCGGATTTCGCGTCGGCCCCGGTTGCGCTCTCGGGTCATGGCATGGGTGTGCGGGGTGGGCCGAGGGGGAAAAACGCCGTTCGGTCAACAGCGTCTCAAGCGTTTCAAAAAGGCCCTTTTGGTTCTTTTTGACCGTCAGCAGGTACTCGCCGCCCTGCTCATAAAGAATCTGCTCTGCCGTCTCCACCTGAGTATGCGCCGCATCGGCCAGCACAGTTTTAGCGACGATGTCCAGCTTGGCCAACTGCTCGCGCCCGGCCGGGATTTCATTGCTGCCTTGCTTGACCTTGGTTGAACCCAGCCAGCGGCCTTTGCCACTGACGGCGTTGAGCGACTCCACATGGGCATGGCGGATTTTCTTACCGTCCAGAATCACCATTTTGTCCTGCACCGGTCCCAGGACTTGTTCCTGCCACGACAGCAATACCCGCTCCAGAATCTCGGCGTCGACCCCCGTCAGCACGCGTTGAAAAGTGGTGCGCCCGGGACAGCGCACGCGCCCCGTACGCACGTGGAGGCGAAACCTCAGCGCCCGCAACTGGCCCTGCGAAAGCGTGGCGGCGTAGTCGGCCAGGTCTTCGTAGCCTTTGGTGACACCGCTGAAGGTGGCCATGGCGTTGAGCGCCAGCACGCCGGCGATCGGATAAGCCAGGGACTGCTTGCGCCGGAACTCGGGGATTTCTCGGCGCAAGCGCTCGATCAAACTGGCAATCTCCCCCGCTTTGGCGGTGCAGCGGGGTTGGACCTTGGGCAGCACCTTCGGCCCACTGGGCTGGCAACTCCGCCGCGCGCAGCTTGACGCAAGCCTTTTTGACCAGTTCGCGCACCCAGACTTGCTTGGGTTGGCCGTGCTTCTCGTAGAAATCGACCGCGCTGCGCTTCCAGCCGCTGGTGGGCCCCAACTGGCTCCAGCCACTGACTTTGTAAGCGGTGCCGCGATACTGCTCGGGATCCACAAAGCTCTCGGCCAGCGCCAGCGGGTGACCCCAGGTATTTTCCCAATCCGAACTCAGGCGCGCCAACATCAGCTTCATGAACCGACTGACCAGGTTGGGATAATGGCACTGGGGCAGGACATACAAACGGGAGTTGTTGACCACCAGGGGCAGCCGTTGGCGCCGTTGCTCCTCGCTCCATCCAATAAACCGATCTCGCGGCTTGATGTGCAAGGCGGCGGCACTCCAAGTGGCTACGGCCAACCATTGGCCTTTCCAAGTGACCGCGTAGCGCAACTGCTCCCCCACCAGTTTTCCGCTGTGCAAGTAATGCTGCTCGATTAGAATCTGATCACATTTCTGGACGTCCTGGGGCCGGAGGAGCAACTTCACGGTCATGCCCAACAAGACGGTTTGTTCGTCGGCGGTGGGCCGACGAAAACGAACTTTGCCTTTTTGCATTCCCGGAAGGTAAAAAACTTGTTGCGGGTTGTCCCGCAAAAAGTGCTAACCTTTCAATTGGCAAATAGTTAGCGAGGAGCGCAAACGCGCCCTAGCCCTTGGCAGGGCCAGTGACAAAGTTCTCCGCAAACTATTGTAGGAGACGACGTAAGGAGTCTCTGATTGGTTTTGGGGCACAGCGAAAGCCTGCTCCCCTCGGAGGCCGTTGATCAGAGACTCCTTACGTCGTCTCCTACGGTCAGGGGATGAGGCCCGTTTCGGCGGCTTTGTCACTGGCCTTGCCCTTGGGTGAACTCGAGGCCGACCAGGCAGACATCGTCCATGAACCGGGTTCCCGCCGAGAAGCCTTTGATCTGGCTCGAGCAACTTGTCGAACAATTGGGCGGCGGGCAGTTGCGCGTGCTGCCGTGTGGAGGCCAGGAGTTGGTCCTGGCTGTAAAGCTCGTTCTCCGGGTTCTCGACCTCATAGAGGCCGTCTGTAAAGAGCATAATCAGGTCTCCGGGGCAGAGCTGTGGCCTCGGAGGTCTGGTAGGAGGCGTTATCGAAGAGGCCCAAGGCGGGCTGGCTCTTGCCGGAGGCATTGGCCAGGGGTTGGACCACGCCGGCGGTGCGGCACAAGTGCAACGGCTTGGGATGGCCGGCGTTGGCGTAGCGGGCGGTGCGGGCCCGCCAGTCCGCCACCAGGTAGAAGGCGGTGGTCAACGTCGGCGTTCCGGTGTGTTTGAGGATGGCGCAGAGGTCGTTGTTGAGCTTGGTCAGGAACTGGCCTGGGTCCGTGGCCACCGGCTTGAGTTCCTCCACGAGGGCCCGTATCATGGCCGTGACCAGCGCGGCCTGCACGCCATGGCCGGCCACGTCGCAGATGAACACCCCGGCCGCCGTTTCGGAGAGGGAAGAGACCGTGAAGAAGTCTCCGCCGACGCTGCCGGTGGGCAGGTAGCGGTGAGTGAACTGGAAGACGCTCTCGGAGGCTTCGCTCGAGCGCGGAAAGGCCGGGTATTGCTGCGGCAGCATGGTCAACTGGATTTCCTGGGCCATCTTCAGTTCGTCCTGCATCTGCGCGTTTTTCGTGCGCAGTTCGTTTCGGCTGTGGGCCAGCAAGGCGTTGACCCGGCGGATCTTCTCGTCGGCCAGCCGTTGCTGGGTGATGTCCCAGAAGATTGCTTGCAGGCCGATGGTGGCGCCGTCGGCCCCGTGCAGGGGGGTCTTGACCACCTGGACGTAGATCTTTTGGCGGCCCGGGGGCTGGTGTTCCTCGACCTTTTGGCAGTTCTTTCCGGTCTCGATGACCTGCCGGTCGTCTTGCTGGTACTTGGCCGCCAGCTCGGGCGGGTAAAAGTCAAAATCGGTCTTGCCCACGATTTCCGGCAGGGTCTTGCCGAGGCTGCGGCAGAACTGCTGGTTGGCAAAGGTAAACCGTCCCTGGAGGTCCTTGCGAAAAATGTTCTGGGGCAGCGTCTCGACCAGCGAATGGTAAAGCACCTCCGAATTGCGCACGTTCTCTTCCGCCTGCTTTCGCTCGGTAATGTCCTCGACGGTGCCTTCGTAGTAAAGCAGGGCGCCCTGCTCGTCCCGGATAGCGCGGCAATGCTCCGATATCCAGATCACCGTGCCATCCCTGCGAAAAACTTGAGATTCGAAATCCGTGATGGTGTCCTGTTCCTGCATCATCCGGATGAATTCGTCCCGACGGCCCGGTTTGACATAAAGACTCCGCCCGATGTCGGTCAGGGTCTGGATCAGTTCCTCGGGCGAGGAATAGCCGTAGATCCTGGCCAGCGCGGCGTTGGCCATCTTGTACTGTCCTTCGGGTGTCGTCTGGAAGATCCCTTCCACCAGGCCGTCAAACAGGCTGTGGTATTTCTTCTCGGCTGCCAGCAGGGCCATGTCCATCTGGCGCCGCTCGATCGCATAGCGGATCGAACGCTCCAGTGCGCCGGGGGTGAGCTGGTTCTTGACCAGGTAGTCCTGCGCCCCTTCATGCACCGTCTCCATCGCCACGATTTCATCATCCGCCTCAGCCGTCACGATGATCGGCAGCCCCGGCGCCAGCGCGTGGATCAGCCCGACGTTGGCCAACCCGGCCCCGTCCGGCACGCAGAGATCGAGGATAACCGCATCGAAACTGGCCGCGTCCAGCGCCTCCAGCCCCGCCTGCAATTCGCTGGTCATTCGCAGGTCCACGGACAGATCGCGGGCCTGATCCAGCATGTCCCCCAGATACCGCGCAAAGGCGGGGTCGTGCTCGATTAACAGAATTCGCAGTGCTTCGCGGGCCATAAGGTTCTCTTCGCCGCCCCGGCTGCCTCGCCGGGCAGACAACAAACCCGTGCGGACGGCAGAATGACACCGTTGCCGGCCCACCGCAAGCCGTTTGAGCCAGGACTGTTCTTATTGGCCAAGACAAAGCCTGAGGGCATCGGCGACGCCATTGCCGTGGGAGAGGGGGCTGACATAGCCGGACTGGCGGAGGACAGTTTCTTTGACGCGGGGGACGGCGTTTTGGGGAGCGGCCAGGAAACGGGCGTAGCGGCGGTCGAGCATGGGCAAGTCGTTCAACTGATCGCCGGCGGCAAAGACCTGGTCTGGGGTCAAATCGAGCCGGCGGGTCAACTCGGCCAGGGCGGTGCCTTTGTTGTAGGCGGCATGACAGAACCGGGCATAGACGTCATTGCGCACGAGGGCGAGATTGGGCACGGTGCGGCAATACTCATCGAGATAGTCGCCGATGGCGTCCGCGTTGCCATTGTTGCCAGCAACCAGGCAGAACGGGGAGTAGGCATCCTCGTAAATCCGGGCGTGAAAATGGGCGCTAATCCACTCCACCAGGCGCGGCAGGTCGGGCCTGACCCGCGCGAACAGTTCGGCGTGCGTGCGGGCGCAGGCCGCATTCCATTCCTCCAGCCCGCGATACTGCGAGCCGCAGTGCCGGTAAATCTCCCGTTCGACCAGCACCAGGTAGTCGGGCTCGATTTCGATGCGCGCCCGTCCCAGGGCTTCCATGAGGCTCGAGAGGTCGCGGCCGGTATTGATGATCCACTTGGCCCCGGCCCGCTGCAGGTCCCCGAGCAGTGCCTGCAAGGGCGCCGGGATGGGCGGGCTCTCGAACTCGGCAAACAACGTGCCGTCAAAATCCGTTGAAACCAATCTAATTGTCGAATTCATCAACAGTTCCCTGCCGCTTGACTTGCGCAGGAACAGGATCGTGAGTTACGCTGTGATGTCAAATGAAGACCGCATACGAACTGGCGATGGAGCGACTGAGCAAGTCGTCCCCGGCAACGGCGCTGAGTGCCGGGCAGAAGAAGGAAATAGCCGAATTGGAATCGAAAACCGCCGCGAAAATCGCCGAGCGCGAGCTGTTCCTCAAGGGCGAAATCGTCAAGGCCATCGATCGGAACGACGATGCGGCCGTGGAGCAGTTGGAGAAACAACTGGTGAGCAACCGCAAATCACTGCGCGCCGAGCTGGAAGAGCAGAAGGAGAAAGTGCGGCAGCGGAGCGCCCGAGCGTAGAGCGTAGAGCGTGGAGCGTAGAGCGTGAGGGCATCGTGGCCCTTGCCACGCTCTCGACGCTCCACGCTCCACACTCAGGGGCGGAGGCCGCGCCGGTATAAATCGAAGTGGTAGAGGGCGGCGGCCACCAGGGAGTGGCGAATCTTGCCGGCGGCCATCAGGGCAGGAAGCTCGGCAACCGGCACGAGGCGGGTGAGCAGATCTTCCGTGCCGTCCAGGTGGGGCGAATGGGCGCGGCGGCAGTTCTCGACCAGGATGGTGAAGCAGACGTTGCTCATGATGGCCGGGTTCGGGAAGACCTGGCCGAGAAGCCGCGCGTTTTCCCCGGCGTAGCCCGTTTCTTCGCGCAACTCGCGCTGGCCCGCGGCTTCGGGCGAGGGGTCCTCGGCATCGATCATGCCCCCCGGAATCTCCAGTTCGACGGTGTTGGAGCCGTGCCGGAATTGCTCCACCATCACCACCTGCTGGTCCGGCGTCAGGGCGATGACATTCACCCAGTTGACACAGTCGATGACAAAAAAATCGTGCTCCTGCCCCGTGCGCGGAGAGACCTTCCGATCCGAGCGAATCGTGAATATCCGGAAATTGCCGACCGTCGTGGAACCGAGCTTATCCCAAGGTCTAATCGTGTCCATTCACGTGCCTCGCTCCCTGGCTGCCCGACCCCGGCGCATGAACTCGAATGCTCTCGACCGTGATGGGCGTCAGGGGTTTGCTTCGCTCGCCGCTGCTATTCATCGTGACGGGCGTGTCGCCGATGCGGCCCAGCACGTCATCGCCCTGGGTGACCCGGCCAAAGGCGGTGTATTTCCGGTCCAGGAACGAGGCGTCCCCGAGGCAGATGAAGAACTGGCTCCCGGCGGAGTCCGGATGCTGGGAGCGGGCCATCGAAATGACCCCTCGCTGGTGGGAGCGGTCGTTGAACTCGGCCTTGATGGTCCGGCCGGGGCCGCCGGTGCCCCAGTCGGTTTCCCGGGCCGGATCTTTGGTGAGGGGATCGCCCCCCTGGATCATGAAACCCTTGACGATGCGATGGAAAGCGGTGCCGTCGTAAAAGCCCTCCTGGGCGAGGTTCTTGAAGTTTTCGACCGTCTTGGGGGCGGCGTCGGGCCAGAGCTCGACGACCATTTCCCCGCTGCTCGTTTTGACCACTGCGACTTCCTTCATGGCTCGGCTTGAGGTTGAACTACTTGAGGGAATCGGCGGGCACGATTTTGATCGTTTGCACCTCGATGCGCGTCGTGGGCTTGTTCCGACCCGGGGTGACTGGCGTGTTGGCGATCTGGTCCAGCACGTCCTCCCCCTTGATCAATTTGCCGAAGGCCGTGTACTTGCCGTCCAAGTGGGCCGCGGTTGCGTGGCAGATGAAGAATTGGCTCCCGGCGCTGTTGGCAAATTCCGGACGGGGGGGTTGACCGTACGGCTCCATCGGGTCGCCGTTGCGCGCCATCGAGACGACGCCCCGCGTATGAGGCCGCTTGCTGAACTCCGCCTCGATCTTGTAGCCAGGGTCGCCTTGTCCCCACTGGGCCTCCTTCGCGGGGTCCTTGGTAAAGGGATCACCGCCCTGGATCATGAAACCCTTGATAACCCGGTGAAAAGCCGTGCCGTCATAAAAGCCCTTCCTGGCCAGGGTCTTGAAATTCTCGACGGTCTTTGGGGCGACCTCCGGCCAGAACTCGATGACCATGTCGCCCAGGGAGGTCTTGATCACCGCCACCTCCTTCGCGGCGGGGGCTGCGTCCTTTTTAGTTTCTTCCTTTTTCGGCTCGCCGGTCTGGGCGAAGGCGGAGCCGAGGGCCAGGCTGAATGCACACATTGTCGCAACAATTTTCATAATCCCCAGAGTTTTCCACGGAATGACTCTAAAGTCACGCCTGGAATTTCGATGGGCTATTTGGCCCCAAAGACGCTGTCCAGGATGACCTCTTTGGTTTTCCAGAGCAGGGCCATGGTCAGGGCCAGGGGGAGGAGCACCAGCGGGATGATCGGGATCAGGTACCAAAGGCTGCTCTGGTCGGTGAGCGCCGCGATTCGCTGGGCCCAAAGCGGGATACCCTTGAGGAGGTGGACAAGCACGACGTATGCCAGGCTGAGCGCCACCATCGCCGTGAGCAGGTTCAGGTTCAGGGCGGTGAACTGCCTGATCTCCAGGCGCAGGGCCTCGTCGGGCAGCATGGCCCCGAGGCGCTGCAAGACCTGGTTCAGGCTGGCCAGAAAGAGCAAGCCGCACAGGGCCATGAGCAGGACCATCAGAAAGAAAAAGCTATTGGCGGGCACCCGGCTCGACCAGTAGAGGAAAGGACTGAGACCGAGATTGATGAGGCTGAGCAGTTGGGCGCGATCCAGGGTCTTGCGCCACACCCGCTCTCGCTTCTGGAAGGCGCCGAGCTGCCCCAGGCCGTAAGCCAGCCAGCCGGCGCACACCAGCGGCGGCATTATGCCGAAGGCCCTGAACCCCTCGGCGCGGGCCGTGTAAAAGCAGACAATGAGCGCGCTGGGCAGCCCCCAAAACAGGGCCGATAGACCCCGCGCCAACCGACCCAGCGAGCGCAACAGTTCGGCGTTGGGGACGGGGTCGGGCATGGGCGTTAGGGCCGAAGGGCGAAGGGCACAGCGGAGTGGGGTCTCCAACTTCGATATTGAGAATTGCAAATTGAGAATTGCAAACTGCAAATTCCCGAAGAGCTATGAAACCGGAGTTTTGGGGACGTTCCATCGTGAGGGCGAAAGGGTCTGAGGGTCCGCCTCGTCAGAAACTCAAGTAGGTATATTCTTTCAGGCCCCGTTCATAGTCGTCGAGCAGGCGCATGGCTTCGGAGGGTTTCATCCGGTCGGATTGGATGGCCTCGTCAACCTGGGCCTTCATCTGGCGCTTGAGTTCCTTTTCGTCGTATTGGACGGAATCCAGCGCCTGGGCGATGGTGGTGCCCTCGATGATTTCCTCGACGTAGTAGCCGGCCGGTTCGTCGGGGTCGAGAAAGACATGGACCTCGTTGACGCGGCCGAAGAGGTTGTGGAGGTCGCCCATGATGTCCTGGTAGGCGCCCATGAGGAAGATGCCCAGGTAGTAGGGTTCGAGCTGGCCGTTGCCGTTGGTCCGCAGGGGGTGCAGGGGGAGCGTGTCCCGCACGTCGTGGAGGTCCACGAACTTATTGACTTGGCCGTCGGAATCGCAGGTGATATCCACGAGGGTGGCCTCGCGGGTGGGCCGCTCGTTGAGGCGGCTGACGGGCATGATGGGGAAGAGCTGCCCCAGCGCCCAGTGATCGAGCAGCGATTGGAAGACGGAAAAGTTGCAGAGGTACTGGTCGCCCAGGCTGTCTTCGAGCTGGCGTATTTCCTCGGGCACGTAACTTTGGCCCTTGAAACTGTCCACCGCCGCCCGGCCGATTTCCCAGTAGAGACTCTCGATTTTGGCCTTCTCGGGCAGGTCCATCATGCCGAGGGTGAACATGTGGTGCGCATCCTCCTTGCGCTCGAGGGCGTCGTGGTAGGCCTCGAGCTTGTTGAGCCGGGGCAGGTTCTTCTGGATGTCGAGCAACTCCTTGACCAGCGGATGCTCATTATCGCCGTACTGGAAGTTCTGGTCCGGGCGGATCTTCTCGATGGCCCCAAAGACCTCGACAATCAACACGCTATGGTGGGCCACCACTGCCCGGCCACTCTCGCTGATGATCTCCGGGTGCGGCACCTTCTCGGTGTTGCAGACGTCGGCGATGTAATAAACGACGTCGTTGGCGTATTCCTGCAAGGTGTAATTGGTCGAACTGTCGAAGGCCGAGCGGCTGCCGTCGTAATCCACGCCCAGCCCCCCGCCGACGTCCAGGCTCTCGATCTTAAAGCCCGCCTTGTAAAGCTTGGCGTAAAAACGCGCGGCCTCCTGCACCGCCCGCTTCACGATCAGGATGTCCGGCACCTGCGAGCCGATGTGGAAATGCAGCAGTTTGAAACAATGGCCCAGGTTCTCGGCCCGCAGCATTTCGGTGGCGGCCAGCAATTCGGCGGTGCTCAGGCCGAACTTGGCGTTTTCGCCGGCGCTTTCGGCCCATTTGCCCGCCCCCTTGCTCAAGAGCCGAATGCGGATGCCGATCAACGGTTCGACGCCCAATTGCCTGGAAGAGAGCGATGATCTGGCGAAGCTCCTCGAGTTTTTCAACCACCATGATGACCTTCTTGCCGAGCTTGGTGCCCAGCAGCGCCACCCGGATGAAACTGGCATCCTTGTAGCCGTTGCAGACGATGAGGCTCCCGAGCTGGCTTTGCAGGGCCAGCCCCGCAAAGAGCTCCGGCTTGCTGCCGACCTCCAGCCCAAAATCATAGGGCCGCCCGGCATCCAGGATCTCCTCCACGACCTCCCGGAGCTGGTTGACCTTGATAGGGAAGACCCCGCGATAATTGGCGTGGTAATTGAACTCGGCTATGGCGCTGCGAAAGGCCAGGTTGATCGACTCGACCCGGTGTCGAAGGATGTCCTGAAAACGAATGAGCACCGGGAATTTCAGCCCGCGCGCCTTGGCCTCCTCGATCACATCGGTCAGGTCCACCGACGCGCCGGCGTCCCGCAACGGCTTGGCAATCGCCCGTCCCGTTTCGCTGATGTCAAAGTACTCGGCGCCCCAGCGATGAACGTTGTATAAATTCCGGGCATCCTGGCTGTCCCAAGGCCCGCTGCCGTCTGTCGAGTTGCTCATTTCACGCGCTTCAGATCGATGCGCACTATAGAACGCTGGCGATGGAATTCAATACGCGGTTTGAAAAATCTTCACCCCGGGAGTGGCCTGGCTGCCGGTGACGATGAACTCCGTCTTGCCCGTCACGCCTCCAGAGGGCCGGCAGATGTGCTCGAAGGTCGGAGCACTCCGTATTGAACGCAGAACCCCCTGCTGCAACCCGGTCCATCTAATAGCTGCGCTCTTGGGGGGCATTACGAACCGCCTACTGCCCCGGAATTCCAGTGACACCGCTGTCGAGAAGGATTAGCCTTCCCCCAGGAACCTGAAGCATGCAGAGTCCTCGACCAAAGCCGGTTGGATGTAGTAAACAAGACACGCAGCAACATCTTTGGCTGGCGCGGCCAGTTCACGCCTGAGTTTGTGGAATACCTGCTTTGCCGGTCCGACACCGGTGACGGCCTCGTCGTGGACCCGTTTTGTGGCAGCGGCACCGTGTTACTCGAAAGCGCTATCCGAAACCGCCCGGCGCACGGTTTCGAGATCAACCCGGCTGCCTACGCCATGTCGCGCTTCTTTACCCTCTGCCGCCTCTCGCGCCCGCAGCGGTTGATGCTCCTGGCCGAGATCGACCAACTCTTCGGCAAAGTGGCGGGCGATTTCGTTGGCCTGCCGCTCTTCAACCCGGTGGACGACTACCGTGCCAGCGCCTCGAATCTTCTCGACCTCGCCAGGGAACTCTTCTTACGAACCGAGAGCAAGGCCCAGACCCTGCTAGCACTGCTCACCTTCTTGGAGGCCGAGGGCTGCCGCGTTCCGAACCTCAACCAAGCCGTTTCCATCGCCGCCGCTCGCGTCCGGAAGAACCTGCTCCGGCTGCCCCACACCGAGACACCGGTCCAGGTTTCCCTCTGCGACGCCCGCCTGACCCATCGCTACATCCGCGCCGAGGCATCTCTCATCCTGACCAGCCCACCTTACATCAACGTGTTCAATTACCACCAAAACCACCGCGCCCTCCTGGAGTTGCTTGGATTCGACCTGCTCCGCGTGGCCGGAAGCGAGATCGGCTCCAACCGCAAGAACCGGCAAAACCGCTTCCGCACGGTGGTCCAGTATGCACTCGACATAGAGCAATGCCTGCAAGCCTTCGCCCTGAGTCTGGCTCCCGGTGGACGGCTCATCCTGGTTATCGGCCGAGAGTCCAATGTTCGGGGTGTTGCCATTCCCAACTCCCGGCTCGTCCGGGCGATCCTCGACAACCTCGGGGGGTTTGAGCACGAGACAACCTCCGAGAGGCGCTTCACAAACCGTTTCGGCGCGTCAATCTACGAAGACATCCTCGTCCTGCGGCGCCTCAACGTCCAGCCGGTGCCCGGCGGGGCCTTGCGACAAGCGACTCTCTGCCTTAAACAGGTTGCCGGACGCGCCGCAGGGGAAGTCCTCGAGGACATCCGTCAGGCCGTAGCAGAGTGCCCGTCTATCCAGCCATCCCCCGTATTCACGCGCAACCCACAACTCTGAGCGATGCACTCCACCTCCCACTTCGACAAACTCGAAGCAGCCATTCGGAATCAGAAGTGCGCCCAGGACGACGTCCGCATGCTGGAGGAAGCGCGCGGGCGTTACCGGGAGTGGAAACAGTCTCTCACCTCCTTGACCTCCAGGGGCAAGGAACGCGTCGTTGAAATGACACGGCTCCTTAACCAATACAAAGATTTCCTTGAGGTCGAACTGATCGCGCGCCGCGGCTCGGCGTTCCTCAAACGTCAGAAGGGCCAGCTAAAGCTCGACAACTCGGTCCTCTAGGAGTTCCTCGTCGAGCTCGTCCAGCCCGCCATCCTCGAGGGGCTCCCAAGTTTCCCGCTCTCTATCGGACCGACCACAGCCTTCATGTCCCTTTCGTTCGCACCGCCCTCTTTGCAGGCCCTCGACAACACGCCTATCGTCGCGCTTAAGGTCAAAGACCAGGACTTTATTATCGGGAGAGAAATCCACTACCGCTTTTCCCCAGACCCAGACTTCTCACCAAGCAAGACCGCCAGTGGTTCTCTGTCCCTTGCTGTCCTGGCCGCGGAGTGCAAGGTGAACCTGGACAAGACAATGTTCCAGGAGGCTGCGGGTACAGCCGGCAGGCTTAAACAAGGATGCCCTTACTCCCGGTCCTACATTCTAAACGAATTCTTGGACATGGAGCCGGAGGACTGTCAACTCACAGCGATCAACAATGTCTTCCTACTGCGGCACGCGAAGCGCCTTCCGTTCGAGAAACGATCGGTCTACGAGGAAGTCCGCCGTCAGCACGAACAAGCCCCCATCAACCCGGAGGTCGTTTGGCAGTTTCTTCGGAGGATTCGAGCCTTTATCACCGCGGCGTGGTATGACCCAGCCAAGGCCATCCAACGAGGCTCTTTCGTCTGAAAACATGACCCGAAGCCTCCGATGCGATGAACGCTCCTTGAAGGTGCCGCCACGCACAGCCGAAGGGCCCAAAAGAGCGGCCAAGGCGATAAACCACCTGCTGGGCAGAAGGAAGCCGCTGTGGGCGAGCAGAGCGCCAGAGAATAAAGTCATCCTGCGGCGCTCCCTACATCCTGAGACTGGCCGCCAGTTCTTCGGGCGCGACGGTGGCAGTGCCCAGCTTGCCGACCACGATGCCGGCGGCCTGATTGGAGAGAAGGGCGGCCTCGAGCGGGGATGCCCCCGCCGCGATGGCCAGGGTGAAGGTCGCTATCACGGTATCTCCGGCCCCGGAGACATCGAACACCTCCTGCGAGACCGTCGGGATGTGGAAGGGCTTCCGGCCCCGCTGGCAGAGCAGCATTCCCAGCTCGCCCAGGGTGATGAGCAGCAGGGCCGGCCGCAAATCCTCGAGGACGCGCTCCGCCACGCGCATGAGATTGGCATCGGCCAGGGGGTTGGCGTTGCGCGTCTCATCGGGAATTTTGGCCAGCTCGAAGGCCTCTTTCCGGTTGGGAGTAATCAGTGAAAGCCCGGACAGGTCCAGGTGATGCACCGGCTTGGGATCCAGGCTCAGCCAGATGCCCTGGCGGCGGCACAGCCCTTTAATCTCGTCCAGCAGCGGCTGCGTGACCACGCCCTTGCCGTAATCTCCGATGATGACGGCGGCGGCGGCGGCAATCCTGCGGCGCAACAGGGCGGCCAGACGCAGCGTCAGGCGCGGCGTCCAGTCCTTCGCGCGTTTCCCGATCCAGCCGCACCACCTGCTGTTTGTGGGCCACAATGCGGGTCTTGACGCTGGTGGTCCGCCCTTCCTGGGCCAGCACCCCGGTGAAGTCAATGTGGTACTGCCTGAGCAACCCTTTGAGCTGCCGGCCCGCCTGGTCCCGGCCAACGACCCCGCACAATTCGGTCGGCACGTCCATCGAGGTAAGATTCCGCGCTACGTTGGCCGCGCCGCCGGGCATGAAGCTTTCCCGCTCCAGTTCCACCACCGGGACCGGCGCTTCCGGCGAAATGCGCGCCACGGTGCCCCAGATAAAATGATCCAACATCACATCGCCCACGACAATGATGCGGGTGCGCCTGGCGTCCGCCAGGATGCGGCGGACGGCCTCGGCCGAAAGTCGGGTCTGGCTCATCCGACGAAGGCGGTTAGGGGGCTGGTGGCGGCGGCAGTCTCCTGACTGGCGGGCAGACCCGATTCGTAGGCGGCGCGCCCGGCTTCGACCGCCATCTTGAAGGCGGCGGCCATTCGGCTCGGGTCGTTGGCCACGGCAATCGCCGTGTTCACCAGCACCGCGTCGGCTCCCAACTCCATGGCTTCCGCCGCGTGGCTCGGCGCCCCCAGGCCGGCATCCACCACGACCGGCACGGTTGCCTGCTCGATGATAATGCGGAGCTGGTCGCGGGTTTGCAGGCCCCGATTCGAGCCGATGGGCGAGCCCAGCGGCATGACGGTCGCCGTTCCGGCATCCTGCAACCGCTTTGCCAGGACCGGGTCGGCGTTAATATAGGGCAGCACCGTAAAGCCTTCTCCGACGAGCATCTCAGCCGCCTTTAGCGTTTCCACCGGGTCGGGCAGCAGGTAACGCGGGTCCGGATGGATTTCCAGCTTCACCCATTTGGGCAGCCCCGCAGCCACGGCCAAGCGCGCCAGGCGGACCGCCTCTTGGGCGTTCATCGCCCCGCTGGTGTTGGGGACCAGCAGAAAGCGCTCAGAGTCGACGTACTCGAGGATGTTCGCGAAGGGGTCCTTCTTGCCGCTCAGGTCTGCCCGGCGCAACGCCACCGTGACCATCTCAGCCCCGCTGGCGGCCAGGGCGTCGCGCATGGCCTCGGGGGATGAAAACTTGCCCGTGCCCAGGACGAGGCGCGAGCGAAATACCCGCCCGGCAATAGCCAAGGGTTGATTTTGCACAAACATCGCCGCCAATGTAGCCGCACACCCGAGGATTTGTCGAGAGGAGACCGACGGGGCTGCCCGCAGGGCTGCCCTGAGCTCGGTTGAGGGGGAAGGCTTCCTTTGACAATCGGGCCGGAATCTCATACCGATGGCTCGCCGTGCATTTTGTTGTCAAACTGCTGCTGAAGCTGGTCGTCGGGTGGATTTGCGTGTGCTTGTTTGACACGAAACCGGGAGCGTAACGGTGCCGCGCAGCGCCTACTCCGGTTCGGGTACATCCTGGGGCAGGCTCTTGAGCGCGGCAGCAAGCTTGCTGGCGAGGTCATCCAACTGCTGGCGGTCGCCGGATTCTTTCAGGCTGTCGAGCCAGTCGGCAAAGACCTGCTGGGGGTCCGGTTCTTTGGCCACGGGGAGCAGGCGCCAGCAGGCGGCGCTCCAGTCCAGATAGATGGCGCCGGGCCGATACTGGTAAGGGCGGCGCAGGCCGGAGAGCAGGCGAGCGAGCAGTTCCGCATCGCACCCGGCGGCCACCAACGGGCCGACCAACTGCAACTCCGCCTCCTGTGCCTCGTTGAGCGCGACCAGGCTGCGCGGGTCGAAACTCAACCAACCGTTGGCGTGAAGCTGGCAGGCCGCCAGCCAGTTCAGGCCCAGGCGCTCGCAAAGCTCACGGGGTCTGGTCGGGAAAAACGTCAACTGAACCTGCCAAATGCGGGCGGATTCCACTTCCGGGTCGCGAGTGGTCTGCCAGCCGTGCCCGCCGGGCGGCGCAGGCGGCACGCTGTAAATGCCGGTGTTGAGGAAGTTTTGGTTGTTGCCGATCATGTGTTCTCAGCAAATAAAGCCGTACCCCCCTTTCGATTTCAACTCCTTTCTAACAGAGAGAATGAACCGCGGAACACGGAACACGCGGAAATCGGGAATTGCAAACCTCTCAAGATCGTGTTTTCTAGCCGTATGAAACTGCTCTACCACGTGCGGCTCGTTGGGCTAATGCTGGCCGGCGGGCTTTTTTGTGCTCCTGTCATCACTGCGGCCCCGGCTTCCCGGGACGGGACGGTTTCCGTCTATATCGGCACCTATACTGGCGCCAAGAGCCAGGGCATTTACCTGGCGCGTTTCGATTCGGCCAGCGGGCGGCTGGGCGCGCCCGAGTTGGCGGCCAAGACGACCAACCCGAGCTTCCTGGCGGCGCATCCGAACGGCCGCTTTCTGTATGCCGTGGGCGAGACGGGCAACTTCAGGGGCAAACCGGTGGGGATGGTGAGCGCCTTCGGCATCGCCGCCGATGGCGGCAAACTGACTTTGATCAACGAGCAATCCTCCGGCGGCGCCGGGCCGTGTCACCTGGCAGTGGACCGGACAGGGAAATGGCTGTTGGTGGCCAATTACGGCAGCGGCAGCATTGCGGTCTTGCCGATAGCGGAGGACGGCGCGCTGGGCGAACCCGCCGCCACGGTCCAACACCACGGCTCGAGTGTCAATCCGCAGCGGCAGGAGGGGCCGCATGCCCATTTTATCACCCCCGGCCCTGCCGGTCCTTTCGTGCTCACGTGCGATTTGGGCCTGGACAAAGTGCTGGTGTACCGGCTCGACCCGGCCAAGGGGACTTTGGTCCCGAATGACCCGCCCTGGGCTTCGCTCAAGCCCGGCGCCGGCCCGCGCCATCTGGCCTTTCATCCCAATGGCCGCCTGCTCTTTGTCATCACTGAGATGGGCTCGAGCCTGACGGCCTTTTCGTGGGACAGCCGGCGGGGCGCACTCAAGGAATTGGAAACGGTTTCCACCCTGCCGGCGGGGTTCGCGGGCAGGAGCGCCTGCGCTGAGGTGCAGGTCCATCCCTCGGGAAAGTTCCTCTACGGCTCCAATCGCGGGCATGACAGCATTGCCGTGTTCGCCGTCGAGTCCAGGACCGGCAAGCTCTCTCTCCTCGAGTTCCAATCCACCCAGGGAAAAACGCCGCGCCATTTCGCCATCGACCCCACCGGCCGCTGGCTCCTGGCCGAAAACCAGGATTCGGACAATATTGTCGTGTTCCGTCTGGATACCCAGACCGGGCGCCTGACTCCGGCCGGACAGGAAATCCAGGTTGGCAGCCCGGTCTGTGTGGAGTTCGTGCGTGCCCCTTAACACCGAGGGTAACTATCCAGCACCGGTCCAGGTCCTTTGCCCTAAGCCGGCTGAAGCCGGCGCTCCGGAACGCCGGCTTCAGCCGAATGGCGCTAAGTTAAGAACGGCGCTTCTTGCGGGCGGGAAGATGGTCCACGCGCGCCGCCCTCAATTCACGCCGGGGGCGCTTCATGAAAGGGTAGGCTTTGGGGCGGCGTTTTTGGCAGCGGGGGCTCGAAACGGTCGGGCCGTTTAGGCACTTGGTCTTCGGCGACGACGGCCAGCATGTCCGCATAAATGGCCCGGCGCAATTTGCGGTGGGAAACCGGGACTTGGGCGATGATTTGGCTGTACTGGCGGGCAGTGTCCAGCGTGCCTTTGAAACTGAGTCGGTCCAGCGGGGTGTGGCAGACACAGGCTGCCTCGCCCATAATGGAGCGGATGAGGTTGTAGGCAATGAGGTGCATTTCCAGTTCTTTGTGGATCATCGGCGGGGTCAAGCAACTGAGCATGTCCATGTGCAAGGTGGTCTTAATGTCATCCAGATAGAGTTCGATATTCCAGCGCCGTGCGTATAGGGCTGCCAGCAGTTCGACGGGCCAGAGCACTGGATCGGTGAGGGTGGTAATCAGAGTGATCTTTCTGGAGCGGCCGTTGGCGGTGGGCACCCGGAAACGCACCATGCGCACGGTGAGGGTGGCGGGCAGGCTCTGCCATTGTTCTGGCGTCATGTTTTTGGATCGCTGTCTGGGTTTGGCCAGGAGGATCAAGCGGTCGTTGTGGCCCAAGCGTTGGCCCAGGCGAAAGTCCTCGTTGCGGCTGGCGTGGAGGCGGAACAGTCCGTCGGCCCCCTGCTCTTTGAGGGTGGCCAGATTGACCCAGGAGCCGAAGTTGCGGTCGCCCAGGAGCAGGTCATCCTTTTTGATGGTCGGCCACAGCGTGTGAGACAGAGCGTTTTCGCTGGTGCTGTAGGGGCCGTAGGCGCGCTCCAACAGGGCGCCGGTTCGGAGGGAAAAGATCCCGACCAAACGCAGGAGAGGGAAGCCGCACTCGGGCTGCTGGTCGGAGGATTGGGGATAGAGCAGGCGGTTGGCCTGGGTGTCGGGCAGGTTGAGGCAAGTGCCATTGATAACCTTGAGAGGGCGCATTGCTGCGAGTTCCAGATCGAAGGGATCGCGACAGATGTGCCCGGCCAGGTGGGAGCGGATCTCGGTCAACTCATCGAGGGTCCAGCGGGCACGAGCCTGGCAGTAGGCGCTGGTGTCTTTGTCCAGGTGCTTGGGGTCGGGCTGTTTTTGGTGGTAGGCCCTGATTTGTCGGACCGCCTCGCGGCAGGAGGAGTCCGGACTGAGGGTCTGGCCCAGGAAGCTCAGGAAGGTGAGTTTGGGGGGATAGAGGCGCTGGCGGCTATTGGTTTTGGTGGGGTTGGGGGCGAGCAGGGCGGGGTCGAGGCGGTCGGCCAGGAGGCCTTCCAGGTGATGAAGGGGTTGGCCGCGCAAGGGTGAGCGGTTTGCTTCAAAGGGGAGTGGAACTTGCCGAAGAGAGGAGCGGTCGTAAACATATATATCTGTATAAATACAGATATTAATTGACAAGTCAAGCCCTTTCTGGCAAAATTATGGCCCATGGGCTTAAAAGCCGAACACCCCCTGGGACCTCCGCCCGCCGCCTATACCAAACTCCTGGGCCGGTTGCCCCGGGCGGGCTGGTTCTGCCAGGGCACGGTGGTCAGCCGGCCCTTGCGACGCAAGGTCGCCGGCCAGTGGGTCCAAAAGGGGCCTTATTACCTCTGGACTGGCAAGCGCCAAGGCAAAACCGTTTGTTACGCGCTGTCCCGAGAGCAGGTACGAAGTGGCTAAAAGTGCGATTGCAGCCAATCGAAGGGTGATGGCTACCCTGGGCAAACTCCAAACGATGACGCTCGAAAGAATCCTCAAAAAGGTGCCCGGTGTGCGAAAACGCAAGTAGTTCACAATACGAAAGTTATGCCTTAACTTAGCGCCATTCGGCTTCAGCCGGCTTTGCGCGCCCGTCGTCTGTGGGGCCTCCACACTCGGGTCTTGCGCCCTGCATGGGCGCAGGTCCCGGAAGCTGCCTCCGCCCTTATAGCGGCCTCGGGTTGGGCGACGGTTTTCCCTATATGAACTCGTTGATGAGGTTTTCCAGATACTCCTGGCGGCCGCTGGTGTTGGGGGCGGGTTCGCCTTTTTTGAGCATGTAGGCCTCGAGTTCCTTGAACGTGGCCTTGCCGGCGGCGATGCGGGCGCCGATGGGGGTGTCCCAGGAACTGTAGCGCTGGCGGACGAATTCGGCCAGGCGCCCGTCTTTGCGGATGGCGGCGGCGGTTTTGAGGCCGCGGGCGAAGGCGTCCATGCCGCCGATATGGGCATAGAAAAGGTCCACCGGCTCAAAGCTTTCGCGGCGCACCTTGGCGTCGAAGTTGGTGCCGCCGGTGGAGAAGCCGCCCATCTTAAGGATGGAGAGCATGATCTCGGTCGTGAGATAGACGTCGCTGGGGAACTGGTCGGTGTCCCAGCCCAGGAGCAGGTCCCCGGTGTTGGCGTCGATGGAGCCTAGGGCGTTGGTGGCGATGGCGACCTCCAGTTCATGCTGCATGGTGTGGCCGGCCAAAGTGGCGTGATTGGTTTCGAGGTTCAATTTGAAGTCGCCCAGCAGGTCGTAGGCGCGGAGGAAGTTCAGGCAGGCCGCCGCATCGGAATCGTATTGGTGCTTGGTCGGTTCTTTGGGCTTGGGTTCGATGTAGAATTGGCCTTTGAAGCCGATGTCGTTCTTGTGGTCCACGGCCAGGTGGAGGAACGTGGCCAGGTGGTCCAGCTCCCGTTTCAGGTCGGTGTTCAAGAGGGTCGTGTAGCCTTCGCGTCCGCCCCAGAAGACATAGCCGGCGCCCTCGAGTTCGTGGGTGGCCTCGATGGCCCTTTTCACCTGGGCGGCGGCGTAGGCGAAGACGTCCGCATTGCAACTGGTGGCGGCGCCGTGCGCAAAACGGGGATGGGCAAAAAGGCAGGCGGTGCCCCAGAGCAGCCGCACCCCGGTGCGCTGCTGTTCCTCCTTGAGCACCTTCACAATGGCCTCGAGGTTCCGGTTGGTCTCCCGGAGGTTCCTGCCTTCCGGCGCGACGTCGCGGTCATGGAATGCATAGAAGGGGGCGCCGAGCTTTTCGAGAAACTCGAAGGCCACGCGCACGCGCGTCCGGGCCATGTCCATCGAGTCGCTGCCGTCTTCCCAGGGCCGGACAGCGGTGCCCGAGCCGAACATGTCGGACAACTGGCCGCGAATCGTGTGCCAGTAGGTCACCGAAAATCGGAGGTGGTCCTTCATCAATTTGCCTTCGACCAGTTCATCCGGATTGTAATGCTTGAAGGCGAGGGGGTTTTTCGAGCTCGGCCCTTCGTATCGGATCTTCGAGATGCCAGGAAAGAATTCTTTTGATTGCCTTTTCATGTGCGCGTCACTGTTCGACCATGAAGCTAAAGGCCGGAAACCCGCAGTGCAAGCCGGAAGAAAGCCGACTCCCCGGATCATCACGGCGCGCCTTCATTTCCCGCGGGTACTCCCCGGCTGAGCGAAGAGCGGGCGGAGGTCGTGAGGAAAAAGTCATTCAAGCTCGCGCGGACTGAGCCGATGATCACGTGACACGAAATGAAAACCGCGTTGAAGTAGGCGCATTGGCGCGCTCAACAAAGGACAAAGCCTCTACATAATACATGAACATATCAACCATAAGTTCCATTGTCGCCAGCGCCGCCCAGGAGGCCGCCGAGACGACCGCCCAAACCAAGGCGGAAGCCGCCAAAGGGGACCAGCAGGCCATACGCAGGTTGGCACGCCAACAAGCGGCTCAGCATACGGCCTCGGCGCCGCAGCCGGCGCAGGCGCCTGCCATCACCCAGCGCGGATTCAACACCGTGGCCTGAAGCCTCCGTTGACCCCGAGGCCCTTTCGGTTCCGCGCCGGCTTTGGCGCCTCTCGTCGCCAAAGACTCCGTTCCACCGAAGGGACCGCGCCCGAGAGAATAACCCTGCAGGGCTGAGATATCCGGGCGGGGGCAGGTCCGCAACCTGCGCCCCTGCAGGCGCAAGAGCCGGGTGAGGCGGGCTTTCCCAGGGTGCTACCCGGACATGCTGCGTGCTTTCAGCGCGGGCCCCATGGACGGAAAGAATCGCCAGCTCGGTCCATTGCGGCATTCGGAGCGAAACTTGACCTGATTACTACGAGCCTTGGGGTTCAAGGACTCCATCGGATGACGAAATTGTCACAGACGAGCCATGACAACGTCATCATCTCCTGATAAGCTGACCACCGCCGGGTGAGCCCCGGCGGAACCGAACGAAATCGAACTTTCTATGAGAATAAGGCAGGCTGTGTGTTATGCGGTGCGCTCGGTGTTGGGCGCGGCGTTGTTCGCCGGATTTTTGACCGGGTGCAAGACAGAGAAGGCCAGTGAGGCGAAACTGGTGGCAGAGGCCCGGACGTCGCGTGCGGACGCCGAGCGGACCGCTCTGGAGAAGGTCCCCGGCGGAACCGTCAAAGAAGGCGAGATCGAACGGGAAAAGGGCAGACTCGTCTGGTCCTTTGATATCGCCACCCCCGACAGCAAGGACATCACCGAGGTGCTAGTCGATGCCCTGACCGGCGAGGTTGTCTCGGTTGCGAAAGAAACCCCGGCCGAACAGGCGAAAGAGAAGAAGAAAGACGGAGAGAGGGATGAGGGCGAGAAGGCCAAACCGAATTAGGGTTCTGGTTGGATTCCGAGGCGGCCTTGGTTAGTTTGGGGTTCATGCGCGTGCTGCTGGTAGAGGACGAGAAGAAGACGGCGACGTTTGTGCGGAAAGCTCTCCAGGCCGAAGGGTTTGCCGTGGACGTGTGCCACAGTGGGGAAGAGGCCTGGGCGGTGGCGCTTACGACGCCTTTTGACGCCATGGTTCTCGACATCATGCTGCCAGGGCGCGACGGCCTGAGCCTGCTCCGGCAACTCCGGGAACACCGGATCGCAACCCCGGTGCTGCTGCTGTCGGCCCGAGGCGAGGTCAATGAGCGAGTGGACGGGTTAAACGCCGGAGCGGACGATTATCTGCCAAAGCCATTTGTCCTGGCGGAGCTGGTGGCCCGGGTGCGCGCCTTGGGTCGGCGTGGAAGCGAATCCAAACCCGCGGTTCTTCAGGTGGCGGACTTGAGCTTGGACACCCTGACGCGCCAGGCTAAACGGAGGAGCGTCTTGATCGAACTGACCGCACGTGAATATCGTTTGCTCGAATTCTTGATGCGGTCGGCCGGGCGGATTTGCAGCCGGATGGCAATTCTCGAGAAGGTGTGGGACTACAGTTTCGACCCGGGGAGCAATCTGGTGGACGTGAACGTGATGCGGCTGCGGGAGAAGATCGACGCGGATTTCGAACCGAAGCTGGTGCACACCGTGCGCGGCCTGGGTTACGTCATCAAGGAGCCTTCGTGACTATTCGAACGCGGCTGACCCTCTGGAATGCCTCGATGCTGCTCGTGGCGCTGGCGGCCACCGGCGCCCTGACCTACTATGAGCTGGTCATCGAGGCGCAGAGGCACACCCAGGGAGCGCAAGAGGCGGGAAAGAGCGGGAAGGAACGCGGCTCCACGGACATGATCGAGATCGGTATATTCCTTAGCATCGTGCCCGCCGTGGGCTTGGCACTGGGCGGAGGCTGGTGGGTGATGCGCCGAACCGTCGCTCCCGTGACCGCCCTGACCCAGGCCGCCGAGCACATGAACGAGGGTAACCTGGGCGCACCACTGGCTCGAACCGGCAGCGGCGATGAGCTGGACCGTTTGACCGAGGTGTTCAACGCCATGACGACACGGCTCAACTTGGCCTTCACCCGGCTACGGGAATTCACGCTCCGCGCGTCGCACGAGTTGAAGACCCCGCTGACGGTGATGCACGGGGAGTTGGAGAATTGGCTTCGGGACGACGGGCTTACCCAGGAGCAACGGGAGCGGGTCGAAAGCCAGCTGGACGAGGTCCAGCGCCTGGCCAAGATCGTGGACTCATTGACTTTGCTGACCAAGGCCGATGCGGGGCAGGCCGGGCTTGGCCGCGAGGCCGTGCGGTTGGACGAATTGCTGCGCGAGGCCCTGGCCGACGCCGAAAGCCTTGGCCGGCCCACCGGCGTGACGGCCATCCTGGGAGTTTGCGACGAGGTGACGATCCTGGGAGACCGCCACCGCCTCCGGCAATTGCTGCTGAACCTCTGCGACAACGCGGTGAAGTACAGCGAACCCGGGGGCAGGGTGACTCTGGATTTGCATCGCGCAGGCCGCTGCGCGGAGGTGAGGATCAGCAACACGGGCCGGGGAATTCCTCCCGAGGCCCTCCCAAAGGTCTTTGAGCCCTTTTTCCGCGGCGATGTCGGCCACGGCCAGGCCGTCGAGGGTTGCGGTCTGGGCCTGAGCATCGCGCGTTGGATTGTGAGCGCGCATGGAGGCACGATCCAGATTGCGTCGGAACCCGGCGGGCTGACGACCGCGATCGTGGGGCTGCCGGCGCCGGTTTACGCGAACCAACCAAAAACATCATGATGGGAGGGTGTTAGGGAATTCGGCGCAAATGTCTGCGCTTACGGAGGAGATGCGAAAAAATGTGCCATGAACGAATCCGCTTAGGTGCACTTGGCTGGAGGGATAGCGCGAAGGCGCAGGGAACGCCCGTCGAGAGCCGCTTTTGTCAATTTTTCCGACTGGCGGAAGCTTTGCTGACCTCCCTATCCGTTGAATTGAAAATCAGCGGTTCGCCCGGAAAGACGCGCTTTAATGATGAATCCTAACACCCTCTGACATGATTTCACCCAAAGCATTTGTCCACCCGCGGGCGCTGGTGGATCCCGGTGCGACTGTCGGGGCGGGCACGCGGGTATGGGCATTTGCCCATGTGGTCAAGGGCGCGGTAGTAGGGGACGACTGCAACCTTTGCGACCATACGTTCGTGGAGGGCAAAGTTATCCTGGGCAACCGGGTGACCGTCAAGTGCGGGGTCTTCCTCTGGGATGGGGTTGTGGTTGAGGACAACGTTTTTATTGCGCCCGGGGCGGGCCTCGTCAACGACCTGCGTCCGCGCAGCCGGAATTACCCGGACCAATTCCTGAAACCCATCTGCAGCAGGGCTGTAGCGTGGGCACCAATGCGACCATTTTACCCGTCACCATCGGTCGCTGGGCCATGGTCGCCGCCGGCCCGGTGGTCACGCGTGATGTCCCTGCGCACGCGCTGGTCCGAGGGATTCCGGCACGGCTGACAGGCTGGGTGTGCCGCTGCGGCAAGAAGCTGAGTTTTCACGCCAATGGCGGAGCGACCTGCTGCTGCCGGCGATCCTTCCAGAAAGCACCCGAATCATGCATCCTGGAAACCTCCTAATTTTGCCCATGTGATGTTGTTAAATTCGGGCGGCGGCGGCGAGCCGACAACTGGACTGAGCCGGGCTCATCGCTTTCGATTTTGCCTGCGTCCGCAAGACCGAATTCCGGCGTCTGACGCCTTAGTGGTTCCCTCCCCTTCGACGCCCTTCGCCGGGGAACACCGCCACCAGGAGTCGTTTCCCCATGACGACATTGTCACAGACGAGTCATGGCAACGTCATTATCTCATGATGTACTGCCCATAGCCGCGCGAGCCCCGATGGAACCGAACGAGACCAGACTATCTATGGCAATGATGCAGGTTGTGCGTTATGCGGCGTGCTGGGTGTGGCGCCCGGCGTTGTTCGCCGGCCTTTTGACGGGGTGCAAGACACTGGCGGTGATTGATTATGGGTTGACGGAATGAACAGTCCTGGCTCCTGCAACGCGGTTCTGTTGGTTCCCATCATCGCGTGGTTCACAGGCTGTTCGAGCCTCGCGCTCCATTCGCCGCTGGCGCAGCCGACCGTTGCGGACCTCCGCTCATCCACGCCTCCAACCGAAACTGCGAGCGCCAGTCCGCCCGCCCGAACTGGGGTACTGCCAGCCCTGGAATACGGCCTCGGACGCGACGGGCCGGGCGCGGGTTCGGACGGCTGGCTGGAGAATCGGGCGCCTTTCCAGTGGGTGAAAACGACCGCCGATGAGACCGATCCGCCGCCGACCAGCGGTGAGACGCGGCATGAGAGCGTCTTCTGCGGAGAATACTGGAAGCTGGTCGGGCGGGACATCGTGGCCACCGTTACGGCGCCGGCGCACTGGGACACGCGCGACTGGCTGGTCTTCGGCGGAGTCGCCGCGGGCGTTGGCGTCGTCGCGGTCTTCGACGAGGATATTCAGCGCGCGGTGCAACGAAACCGTAATGGCACGGTGGACGGCATCTTCAATGCCGTGCAACCGTTCGGCAATGAGTACGCGCCGGCCGTGCTGGGCGCGTTTTATGCCGGCGGCGAGCTCCTCAAGGACTCGCGGGCGAAAGCCGTCGCGCTGGACGGCGTTTCCGCAAGCATTATTGCCTCCGGCCTCATCCTTCAGCCGCTCAAGTACCGGCATCGGGCGAAGCCGTCCAGGCGCCGGCGCCGGCCCCTATGACTTTCATCCGTTGGGCGGCGCGGACTCCTTTCCTTCCGGCCACACCACGGAGGCGTTCGTGCTCGCGACCGTGATAGCCGAGCATTATGATTCGATTTGGATCAAGGCCGCTTCTTACATAGTGGCCAGCGCGGTGGGCTATGCCCGCTTGAACAACAACGAGCATTGGGCCTCGGACGTGCTCGCCGGCGCCGCCCTCGGCACCTTTGTCGGCCATGTCGTCGTGCATTACAACCTGAGACAAAGGAATGTCTCGCTTGCGCCCCTTGTCGGCCCCGGCTTCCAAGGCGCCCAGTTCACGCTCTCCTTCTGAGCGGCGCGCCCTATGTCGCTCACCACTCGGGCAAATTAACATTGCGCCGACGATGCTTTAAGGACATAAGGGGAGCAATATGAAGACGAAACCTCGGTTGCTCCTTAGCCTCGTGTCGTTCGGCCTCTTGCTCATGGCCCCGTTCCCGGTTCGCGCCGCGGGGGGTCCTTATCACTTGCTGAAGGAGATTCCGGTGGGCGGCCAGGGAGGGTGGGACTACCTGTTTGTGGACTCCCCCGCTCAGCGGCTCTATGTGAGCCATGCCACCAGGCTGGCTGTGATTGATTTGAGCAAGGACGAGAAGGTCGGGGAGATTGCCGACACGCCGGGGGTTCACGGGTTTGCGGTCGCGCCGGGATTGCAGCGCGGTTTTTCAAGCAATGGCCGGGAAAACAAGGTCAGCATCGTCGATCTCAAAACCCTGCAAACGATGTCGAAGGTCAACACGGGCGAGAATCCCGATGCCATCCTTTACGAGCCCAATCACAAAGAAATCTATGCCTTCAACGGGCGCAGCCATTCGGCGACAGTGATTGCCGCGGACACGGGAAAGGTCGTGGCGACGATTCCGCTGCCGGGCAAGCCGGAGTTTGCCGCCTGCGACCCCAAGGCCGGACGCATCTATGACAATCTCGAGGACAAGAGCGCGGTGGTGGTCATCAACACCGGGAAGCACGAAGTCGTGGCGACCTGGCCCATTGCCCCGGGGGAAAGCGCCTCCGGGATGGCCATTGACCTGGAGCATCACCGGCTGTTCCTGGGCTGCGACAACAAGATGATGGTCATGCTCGACAGCACCAACGGCAAGGTGGTTGGCACCGTCCCCATTGGCAGCCAAGTGGATGCCAATTGTTTCGACCCCGGCACGCAGTTGGCGTTCAGCTCGAACGGCGAGGGCAACGTCACCATTGCGCACGAGGATTCGCCCGATAAACTGAGCGTCGTCCAGACCTTGCAGACCGAAAAGGGCGCCAAAACGATGATTCTGGATGCGGCGACCCACAAGATCTACCTGGGCGCCGCCAAGTTCGAGGCCGCGCAGTCCGGCAAGCGCCCGGCGCCCATCCCCGGCAGCTTCAGGATACTGGTGTACGGAATGGACCAGGCGCCGGCGCGTTAACCCATGAGGCTCGCGACCGTTTTGCCGCGTTGGACCCGTCGAGCCGCGATTGTCCTCGCCACGGTTGGGCTGGCCGGCTGCGCGCGCTTCGAGCCCCGGCCCCTGGCGCCCGGCCAGACGGCGGCGGACCTCGAGCAACGCTCCCTGGCCAATCCGCCGCTCGAATCTTTTCTCGAAAAAAACCTCAAGCGCGCCTTCCCCGATTGGCCGCCGGCTGCCTGGGACGAGCAGATGCTCACGCTGGTCGCCTTCTATTTCCATCCGAGCCTGGACGTGGCCCGCGCTCAGTGGGGCGTGGCGCGAGCGGGCATCAAGGCGGCGGGGGGACGGCCCAACCCGCTGCTGAGCGTCGTGCCCGGCTCGAGCCTGAATCCAGTCGGCACCTCGCCCTGGGAGCCATCCATCAGCCTGGACGTTCCGCTCGAGACGGCGGGCAAACGCGGCTACCGCGTGGCCCAGGCCAGCCAGCTTTCCGAGGCTGCCCGGCTCAACATCGCCGATGCCGCCTGGCAAGTGCTGAGCCATCTCCGCCTGAGCCTGCTCGATTATGCCGCCAGCCAATCTGCCCTCGAGCTTGAACTGGCCAGGCAATATCCCGATGTCCACCTCAATCCCGGCTATATGTTTGACGAGGGTTAGCACAAATGGACACTGGGCTTGTCGTTGGAGTTGCCGGTCCGCAACCGGAACCAGGGCCCGATAGCTCAGGCCAAGGCCAAACGCGAAGAAGTGGCCGCCCGCTTCGTTGCGCTCCAGGCCAGGGTCATCGCCCAAATCAACGGCGCCCTGGCGGCGCGGGCCGCCGCCTTGGACCAGTTGCGGCGTCAAGGCCGGCTCACGCAGTTGGCCCGTGAGCAGTCGGCGGCCGCGGAAGCCCTGTTCCAAGCCGGGGCGGCAGACAAGCTGGAAGTGGCCAGCGCGCAATTCGAGGCCGGCGCCAGCAACCTCGTGTTCCTCGAGGCCCAAATCAAAGCCCGCCAGGCCGTCGCCCAACTCGAAGACGCGATTCAGCAGCCGGCTCGAGCCCTGGCCCTCACTGAAGGAGGGGCGCCCCCAACAAGCTCATTCCAATGGCCATGGCAATCGACAGGTGAATCACTGAAACCAACAGCCCTCCTCTGCATATTTGTCCTGGTCGTCGTCGCTGCCGGCGGCCTGCTTTGGTTTAAGCAGCATGGCGCCGCGGCCTCGCCCGCGGCCGGCGCGGCGGAAGCTAAACCCGCTGAGGAAGAAGCGGCCGGGCCGCGCGTCACCCGGGACGCCAAAGGCAATGTGGTCATCACCCTGAGCGATGAGACTCAGGGGAATATGGGTATCCAGGTGACAAATCCCGCGCGGATGCAGATGAGCCCGGAGGTCAAGGGCTACGGGCGGGTGCTGGACCCGGCGCCTTTGGCCGCGCTGATGACGGACCTGGCTTCGGCCCAGGCTGCGCACGTTGCCTCGAGCAATGAGTTTGCCCGGCTCAAGAGCCTGGAAGCCCAGGGCAATGCCTCGGCGCGCGCCCTGCAAGCGGCCCAGGCTGCAGCCCTCCGCGATGGGCTCGCCGTGCAATCCGCAAAAGACCGCCTCGCCCTGTCCTGGGGCAAGGCCGTGGCGGACCAGAAAGACCCGGCGGGCTTCATCCAGTCGCTGGCTTCCCTGGAGACGGTATTGGTGCGTATCAATTTGCCGATGGGCCAGGACTTGAAACTGCCCGCCGGGGCGCGGATTCTGGGGCCCTCTGGCCAGACATCGGAGGCAGAATTCCTCGGGCTGGCTCCCACCATCGATCCGCAAATGCAAGGCCGGGGATTCCTGTTGCGAATTAAGTCCAATGCCTCCCACTTTTCATCCGGGGAGGCGGTGGTCCGGACTGAGGGCGCAGGAGTTGCTTTCCATCGAACTCAAGGGTGCGGGAGGAGAATGAAATTGGGTAACTGTTCAGTTACGAAATTAGTTTAATCATGCTCCGGGCCCTGGTCCATCTTTCGCTCAAGTATCGCCGCGTGGTCGTGGCGCTGGCCTGCGTCCTGCTGGGTTACGGCATCTATGTCGCCAGCCATGCCAAACTGGATGTCTTTCCCAACTGTATTCCGGGCCTGCCAGATGCTGGCCGAACAACTGGCGGAGCTGGCGGGCGAATTGCCCGCCAGCGTCAAAGCGCCCCGCATGACGCCCCTGACCTCCTCGACCATGGACCTGCTTAAGATCGGGCTGGTTTCCGACAAGATGACACTCATGGAACTGCGCACGTTTGCCGATTGGACGCTCAAGCCGCGCCTGCTCTCGGTGCCGGGCGTGGCCAAATGCAGCATTTTCGAGGGCGAAGTGCGGCAACTTCAGATCCAGATTCTGCCCGACCGTCTGGTGGCCCATGATCTCGCCCTCACCGATGTCCTGGCCGCCGCCCGCGTCTCGACCGGCGTCATGGGCGCCGGCTTTATCGAGACCCGCAACCAGCGCATCACCCTCCAGACCGAGGGCCAGGCCCTGACACCGGAAATCCTCGGCGAAGTCGTCGTCTCCCACACCAACGGCTTCAGTGTGCGGCTCAAAGACATTGCCCGGGTCATCGAAGGCGCCGAGCCGAAATTCGGGGACACGGTGGTGATGGGCCGTTGGGGCATCCTGATGACCATGTCCAGCCATCCTGGGTGATCGCATCGCCGAGACGCTCACCGGCGAAACTTCCCCGGTGGTGATCAACATTTTCGGCGACGACCTGGACGTGCTCGATGTCAAGGCCCGCGAGGTGGCCAATGTGCTCAACACCGTCCCCGGCGCCGCCAACGTCCAGGTGAAGTCCCCGCCCGGCGCTCCGCGCATCGCCGTGCGCCTGCGGCCCGACCGCCTGCCCCAATTCGGCTTCCGCCCGGTGGAGGTCCTCGAGGCCATCCGCTCCCTCCTGTTGCGCAACTCACAGGGCGCCGTCTTGCCCTTACGGCAGTTGGCCGAGGTCTATCCGGCAACCGGAAGATTCTCCATCTTGCACGAGGGGGCGCGCCGCCGCCAAACCGTCACCTGCGCCCCGAGCGGACGCGACGTGACCTCCTTCGTGGAAGAGGCAAAAAAACAAGTGGCCGCCAAGGTCAACTTCCCCGCCGGGACCTATGCCGCCTTCAGCGGCGCAGCCCAAGCCAAGGAGAAGGCCCAGCACGAGCTGCTCCTCCACTTCGCCATCGCCGCCGTCGGCATTCTCCTCCTGCTGTCGGTGGCCTTTCACAGTTGGCGAAACCTGTCGTTGGTGCTGGCCAATGTCCCGTTTGCCCTGGTCGGGGGCGTGCTGGCGGTCTGGTTGACCACCCGCTTCGGCCAGGCCGGTGAAGGCGGCTTGACCATCGGCTCGCTCGTCGGGTTTGTCACCCTCTTCGGCATCACCACCCGCAACTCCATCATGATGATCCCCCACTTCGAGCATCTGGTGAACTTCGAAGGCATGACCTGGGGCCCGCAAGCCGTCATGCGCGGGGCCTCCGAACGCCTCATGCCCATCCTCATGACCGCCATGGTTACCTCCCTGGGCCTGCTGCCCCTGGCCCTGGGCTCCGGGGAGGCCGGCCGCGAAATCGAAGGCCCCATGGCCATCGTCATCCTCGGCGGCCTCATCACCTCCACCCTGCTCAACCTCCTGGTCTTGCCCACCCTCGCCTTGAGATACGGCAGATTCGAGCCCATGGACAGGAAAACGAATAGATTGCGCCAAAGGGGTCGGTCCCGGAAAGCTGAATTTGGACCGGGACATCTACAGAATTCAGCTTTCCGGGACCGACCCCTTTGTTCAATCCGGATAGCCATTGGGATGCTGCTTATGCCAGGCCCAGGCTGATGCCACGATGTCTTCCAGGCCGGGGAACTTCGGCCTCCAGCCCAGGTCGCGGATGGCTTTTTGGGCGGACGCCACGAGTTTGGGCGGGTCGCCCGGGCGGCGGGGTTTCTCGACGGCGGGGATCGCCTGGCCGGTGACCTTCTCGCACATCCGAATGACCTGGCGCACGGAATAGCCGTCCCCATTGCCGAGGTTGTAAAACCCTTGCTTGCCAGGCTCAAGGGCCAGGATGTGCGCCTGGGCCAGGTCAACGATATGGATGTAGTCCCGGATGCACGTGCCGTCGGGGGTGGGGTAATCGGCCCCGAAGATCTCGCAATGCGGCTTCTGGCCCAGCGGCACCTTGAGCACGTTGGGAATGACGTGGGTCTCGGTGCGATGATGCTCGCCGAACTTGGCACTGGCCCCAGCGGCATTGAAATAGCGGAAGGCCACGAATTCCAGCCCGTGCAGCTCGTGATACCAATGGAGCATCCGCTCGAACATGAGCTTGGACTCGCCGTACGGGTTGATCGGGCGTTGCGGCAACTCCTCGGTCATCGGCAACCGGTCGGGCGGACCATAGGTGGCGCAGGTCGAGCTGAAGACGAACTTCCTGACGCCGGCAGCCATAGCGGCCTCAAGCAGCTTGTGGCCGTTGGCAACGTTGTTGTGGAAGTACTTGCCCGGGTTGATCATCGATTCCCCGACCAGCGCATTGGCGGCGAAATGCAGAATGGCCTCGGGACGCGCCTCCTTCACCGCGTCCCGGAGGTGATACGCCTCCTCGGGCCGGCCCACAATGAAGCGCGCCCGTGCGTCCACCGCCGAGCGGTGCCCCTCGCTCAGATCATCATAGACTGTAACCTGGCATCCCGCCTCGAGCAGTTCTTCGGTGCAAATCGAACCGATATAACCTGCGCCGCCGGTGACAAACACATTCATGGAGAACAAACTATGGCGAGCTTACCCCAGCTTCCAACCCGGGCGGTACTCGCGCTGGATGAATGGGGCGGCGGCGGGGCAATTCCCGGCTTGGAGACGGACGGGGTCCCACTCAAGCTTTGCGCCCGCGCGGAAGGCGACGTTGCCCAAGTGGTTGGCAATGGTCAGCGGGCCCGCGTAGCGGAAGTTGCACGTGGTCGGTTCGCCCGTTTTGCACGCGTGAAGCCATTCCTCATGATGGCCCCGCGATTTCTCAATGAACGGCTCCGGCGCCTTGAAATCCCTGAATTTCTCCTCTGGCAACAGCAGGTGTTTGCCATAGTCGGAAAGCAACATTCCCGACTCGCCGACGAAGAGAACGCCATCGCCCCACTTGGGGATGGTTCCCTCGGCAAACTGTTTGGGCTTCATTACGCCTTGATGCCAATGCAGGGTCACGGGCGGCAGGCTGCCCCGTGGGCCGTAGGTATAGGTGGCGTGCATTGAGGCTGGGGCCAGTTCGGGATGGGGCGGCGGGCCTTCGGCTTCGATGGTGAGCGGATGATCCAGCTTGAGCGCCCACCACGGCAGGTCGTTCCAGTGGCTCCCAAGGTCGGACATCGTGCCGTTGCCGAAATCCCACCAGCGATACCACTTGGGGCCGGGCCAATACACTTCGTGGAAGGGCCGGAACGGGGCGGGGCCGAGCCACAACTCCCAATCCAACCCCGCCGGGACGGGCGAGGAGCCGGCAGGCCGCTCACGCGCCGAGACGATGTCCCGGTGGGCCCGGGCTTCCTCGTCGCTTTGCCAGCCCCAGGCACGGGAAACCCACACGTGGACTTCGCGCACCGGGCCGATGGCGCCGGTCTGGATCAACTCGACCACGCGCCGGTAATTGTCGCTGGCATGAATCTGCGTCCCCATTTGCGTGGCCACCTTGGCCTTGCCCGCGGCCTCGAGGATGACGCCGGCCTCCCAGACATCGTGCGTGAGCGGTTTCTCGCAATAGACGTGCTTGCCCAATTGCAGCGCCGGCAGCACCGCGAAGGCATGCGTGTGCTCGCAGGTGCTGACCACCACGGCGTCAAAGTCCTTCGCCTGGTCGAACAAACGCCGGAAATCGCTGTGCTTTTTGGCGCGGGGATATTGCCGCGCCGCCCGGAGCACTGGCGCTTCATACACGTCGCACAAGGCGACGATATTCTCTGAGGCGACGCTGCCCAGGTTCGACCCGCCCCGCCCGCCGACCCCAATAATGGCGAGGTTCAGCTTATCATTGGGGCCCTGCCGCCCCCGGGCCGGGCGGACGTAGCCCGCGAGCCCGACGGTGATCGCGCTGCCCGCCGCCAAGCCGGCGCGCCGCAAAAACTGACGGCGGCTCAGCGGAGCGAGTTGAGGAGGAGAAACCGGATGCTTTGGCTTGTTCATCCCTCCCGCTTACACCCGCGGCCTTTGTTGGACAAGAAAAAACCCGCGCCGAGGCGTTGTTGACTGATCTCTTTACCGAAAATGGCTTGGACAATGGGGAGTCCCTCATTCAGTATTTCGCGGCGTGAGCGAACACAGGAATCGCGTGGGGCGATCCTCCGGGGTAAAACGCAAGGCTCCGAATGTGGCAGCCGGCACAGCGCCGTCCGCAGGAGCCGGCCCGCCCGCCCCTCAACCCGGCGGGTGGCGCCGGAGGTTGGCGCGTCTGGGCCTGATGCTGCTGACGCCGCTGGCGCTGCTGCTCCTGGTGGAGGCAGCACTGCGGGTCTGCGGCTATGGCTGGCCCACGGCCTTCTTCCTGCCGGCCCAAATCAATCGCCAATCGTCCTATATCGAGAACCCTCGGTTCGGCTGGCGTTTCTTTGGTCCGGCGGCGGCCCGCAGGCCCCAGCCTATCGTGCTTTCGGCGGTTAAACCGGCCGAGACCCGGCGCATTTTCGTTTTTGGGGAATCGGCCGCGATGGGCGATCCGGAGCCGTCCTATGGGTTTGCGCGCCAGCTCGGGCGACTATTGCAGGCGCGGCACCCCGAAACGCGGATCGAGGTGGTCAACGTAGCGATGACGGGGATCAATTCCCACGTAATCCGTGAAATCGCCCGGGATTGCGCCCCCCGCGGCGGGGACTGCTGGCTGGTCTTTGCGGGAAACAACGAAGTGGTCGGACCGTTCGGCGCGGGAACGGTTTTCGGGCGCCAGGTTCCCAATCTGTCCTTGATTCGAGCCGCGCTGGCCGTGAAACGAACGCGGCTGGGCCAACTGTTGGACCGTTGGTCCCCCGGAGCGGCTGCCGGCGGGTGGGAAGGCATGACGATGTTCCTGCGGTACCAGGTTCCACGAACTGACCCACGCCTGGTGCGGGTCTATGAGCATTTCGCGAAGAACCTCTCGGCAATATTTGAGATCGGCAGAGGCGCCGGCGCCGGAGTGATAGCGTCGACGGTCCCGGTGAATTTCGAGGCCAACCCGCCGTTCGCCTCGCGCCATCGGCCGGGCCTGAGCGAGGCGAACCTCCGCGAGTGGGAGAGCCATTTCGAGCTGGGCCGCCAGGCTGAAGCCAACGGCCGGACCGAGGAGGCCCTGGCCGCCTACCAGCACGCCGCCAAGCTCGATGGCGAATTCGCAGAATTGATCTTCCGCCGCGCTCGCTGCGAGCTGGCCGCCGGACAAGCCGCGGCCTCGCGGGCGGATTTCCTTCTCGCCCGAGACCTCGATACGCTGCGGTTCCGGGCGGATTCTCGCCTGAACCAGACCGTCCGCGAAGCGGCGGCTCGCAGCGGCGTGAAGTTGGTGGATGCGGAGGAGGAATTCGCGCGCCGCTCGACGAACGGTGTGCCCGGTGAAGACGCTTTTCTGGATCATGTTCACCTGACTTTCAACGGGAATTACTGGCTGGCGGCTTTATTTGCCAGCGCGGTCGAAGGGGAAATGTTTCGCGGACGCGCGGGCGTCAAGCCGGGGGTGTCCTCGAGTTCGGAGTCGCCTCTGCTGTCCGAACAGGAGGTGGCGCGACAGTTGGCCTTTACCGATTTCGATCGGCGGCGCGTGATCGAGGAAATGCGCTTGCGGTTTCAGCAGCCGCCGTTTGTTTCGCAAGGCATCTTTCGGGAGCGGGATGAGCTGTTGCGAGACGCCCTGGCGCGTCCAGCCACGCGGCCCGCCGATTTGATCCCCGAATACCGTGCCGCCATTGCGCTGGCCCCGGCGGACTGGGTCCTGCATGCCAACTTCGGCGCCCTGCTCGAGGCTGCTGCCGACGTGGCAGGCGCCGAAGGAGAGTGGCGGGAAGTGGCCCGGCTGGCGCCACAGGCGCCCGATGGCTGGTTTCACCTGGGCAACCTCGAGTACTGGGCCGGCCATTATGGGGAAGCGATGGCCCGGTTCCGCGAGGCGCTGGAGCATCAGCCCGACTGTGCCGAGGCCGTGAATGGGTTGGCCCTGGCCTTGGCAGCCCAAGGGAAAACGGCGGAGGCCATTCAGGAGTTGAAGTTGCTGTTGCGGAGCAAACCGCTCCTGACGGCGGCGCGAGTGAACCTCGCCGTGCAGTTGGCGCGCCAGGGGAAGATGACCGAGGCGCTACCGGAGTTTGCCGAGGCGTTGAGGCTCAACCCTGCGGCCCCCGGAACGCACTACAACTACGGGGTGGCCCTGGCCAAAGCCGGGCGCTATGCGGAGGCGGTGCATGAATTCCAGGAAACGCTCAAACTCAGCCCTGGTTTTCCAGGAGCCCAAGCCGAATTAGAGCGAGCCCGCCTGCTCGGTCAGCACCCGAATTAGCCCCGTCTTTGGGGGCGTCCCATTCTTCTCCTTCACCTGGGTTTTCATATTCCTGGACAAAGGGGAGTGCCTTACCGTATCGTCCCGGGAGCTTTATGAGGAACAAGCGCAACCGGACATCTGTTCCCCCTGACCCACGCCGGCGTCAAGAACCCGCGCGAGCGTCAAAAGAGCCGCCCTCTGCCAGCCAGAAACACCTGAGTGCCCTGAGCGGCAGGAAGTCGAGGGTGTGGGTCCTGGCCGCCCTGCTCATCATCGGCGGCGCGGCGCTTGTTTGGTTCCGGGTCGCCCGTTCGGATTTGTGGTCGCTCTTGGAAAGCACGAGCTCCACCGCCGCCTTGGAGATTGAACATCCCATCCAAGGGACCGTCATGCCCCGGAACATGCCGGCGCCGATCCTGTTGTGGAAGACCAATGTGGCCGGCCCTGACGCCTGGGTGGCGGCCTTCAAGGCCGGTTCGCAGAAGTGGCTCTTTGAGGGCATTCAGCCCCGGTGGCGTCCGAGCCAAACGGAGTGGCGCGGGATAAAACAGGCCGCGCGCGGGGGGCCGATCGAGCTGATCGTGGCCGGGTATGAGAAGGAACACCCGCGCCAGCTCGAGGCGCGGGGCGTCATTCGTTTCACGGTGTCGAGCGATGCGGTGGAGGCTCCTTTGTTTTACCGCGAAGTCAATCTGCCCTTCAAAGAGGCCGTTAAGGACCCATCCCACATCCGCTGGCGTTTCGGCGCCTTGGATTCAGGCGCGCCCCCGCCGGTGGTGATGCAGAATCTGCCGGTATGCGGCAACTGCCATTCATTCAGCCGGAACGGGGAGTACCTGGCGATGGATGTCGATTACGCCAACGACAAGGGTTCGTACGTCATCACCCGAACCGCGCCGGAGATGCACTTGGCGACCAGCGAGATCATTACCTGGGACGACTACCGCCGCGAGGACGGCCAACTCACCCTCGGCCTGCTGTCACAAATCTCCCCGGACGGCCACTTCGTGCTGAGCACGGTCAAGGACCTTTCGGTGTTCATGGCCAAACCGGACCTGGCGTTCTCGCAACTCTTTTTCCCATTCATGGGCATCGTCGGGGTCTATGACCGGGAGGCAAAACGCTTCTTCTCGCTGCCGGGCGCCGACGATCCGGTTTACGTCCAGAGCAATCCCATCTGGAGCCCGGATGGCCAGTGGGTCGTATTCGCCCGCGCGCGCGCCGCCGACCTCAAAGGCGCGCGCGCCTCAGGCCGCCTACTGCTGGAGGGTCAGGAGGCCGAGGCATTCTTGAGACTGACCAAGGAATTCCGCTATGACCTCTACCGCATCCCCTTTAACGGCGGGAAGGGAGGAACGGCCCAACCCCTGCCCGGCGCTTCGGCAAACGGCCGCAGCAATTACTTTCCGAAATACTCGCCCGACGGCCGGTGGATTGTCTTTTGCCAGGCCAACAGCTACATGCTGCTGCAACCGGACAGCCAGTTGTTCATCATCCCGTCGGAGGGAGGGCAGGCCAGGCGGCTTGGCTGTAACCTGGCGCGCATGAACTCCTGGCATAGCTGGTCCCCGGACGGCCGTTGGCTGGTGTTCTCATCGAAGGCCCACTCCGATTATACCCAGCTCTATCTGACGCGCATCACCGGGGCCGGCGAGGCCAGCCCGCCGGTGTGGCTCGATTACCTGGTGGGGCCCGGGGGTTACGCGGCCAATATTCCTGAATTTGTCAACTTGCCCACAAATGCCATCGCCAAGGTGCGCGAGCAGTTCCTCGACAACTATTCCTATGTCCGGGCCGCCGAGGAGTTCTCCCGGGCAGGCGACCCGGAGGGCGCCGCCGAGAGATACCGGCTGGCCCTCTCCATGAACCCGGACAATTACGTGGCGCACCAGAAACTGGGCGACTTGCTGTTTTCCACCAAGCACCAGAAAGAGGCCTTGGCCCATCTCCAAGCCGCTGTGCGGCTCGAGCCGCACAATCCCCTGGCGCGCTTTCACCTGGGCTGCGCCCTCAGTGGCAGTGGCGATCCTTCCAATGCCATCGTCCAGCTTGAGGAGGGCCTGCGCTGGGTGTCCAAGGAAACCGGCCCCCAAACCGGCGCCGACAAACGTGCCTTGCCAGAGGCACTCCACTACAATCTGGGTTCCGCCTTTCTCCGAACGGGACACCTCACCAATGCCGAGCACCATTACCGCGCAGCCCTGCAACTGGCCCCCGCATACGCCGAGGCCCATACCAGCCTCGGCACCCTTCTCCTGCAGTCCGGCCGCCTCGAGGAAGCCGCTGAGCACTTCGCGCAGACCCTCAAACTCCAGCCCCAATCTGCGCAGGCCCATAACTGCCTCGGCATCGTGCGCCAACGTCAGAATCGAATGGCTGAGGCGCTGGCCTGCTTCCAAAAGGCGACCCAGTGCGACCCCGGCGACTGGCAGACGCACATGAACCTGGCCAATGCCTACCTATCCGGGGGTGATCGTGACAAGGCCATCCCCGAGTTGCGAGAGACCTTGCGCCTGGCCCCCGCCTTTGAACCGGCCCGCCGCGCCCTGGCCAAGGCGCTCCAATAGCCCCGCAATCCTGCAGACTCTTGGACATTCTCAACCACCTTCCCTACGCCTGCTGACTGCGGGTAATTCTCCCTCTCCCTCGGGGAGAGGGCCGGGGTGAGGGGAAATTGGTCTACCGCCCCGGGGCGGGCTCGCCTTCGACCAGGCGGAGCACGCGGTCAACGGGGAGGTTGGTCCAGACGTTGGTCAGGCCGCTGGGCCAGTTGACCTGGAGGCGCTCAATGGCCGCGTTGGTGCCCAGACCGAAGTGGAGGCGCAGGTCCTCGGCGCTTTGGTAGCCGCGCCCCGCGCGGACTTCGTCGATCCAGGTCCGTCCCCCGGCGGTGAGGCGGGCGAGGGCGCCGACGGCGGAACGGTTGCTGCGCGAGCCGACGAGTTTAAGGAGGACCCAGTGGTTGCGGGTGGCGGTTTCATTGATCAGGACCGCCGGGCGGCTGCGGGCGTTGAGCACGACTATGTCGATTCTCCCGTCGTTGTTGAGGTCTCCGAAGACGGCGCCGCGGCTGCTCTGGACCATTTTGGCGAGGGCCCCGCTCTCGTCGGTGATGTCCACAAACCGTCCGGCGCGCTGTCGGAGCAACAGGCTCCGCTGCTTATAGGTGGTGGATTTGTCGTATTGCTCGACGGTGTCCTGCAAATGACCGGCGGCGGTGAACAGTTCGGGGACTCCGTCATTGTCGAAATCGACCAATCCACAGCCCCAAGTCACCAGGTGGCGTGAGTTAATGCCGGCGCCGGTCTGGACGGTCACGTCCTGGAACTGGAGGTTGCCGAGGTTGCGGTACAAAGTGTTGACCTGGTCCTGGTACTTGGTGACGACGATATCCAATCGGCCGTCGCCATCGTAGTCGCCCACATTGGCGCCCATGGTGCCCTGCGGCTCCCCGTAACCGTCGTAGGCAACACCTGCGGGCAGGCCGATCTCTTCGAAGGTGCCGTCCTTCTTGTTATGGAACAGGAAGTTGCCCATCACGTCGTTGCCGACATAAATGTCCGGCCAGCCATCGCCGTCGAAATCCGCGCTGACGATGCCCATGCCAAAGCCGAGGTGCGAGCTGATGCCGGCGGCCTGGCTGACATCGGTAAAAGTGCCGTCGCGGTTGTTGTGGTAGAGGCGGCTGGCCCGCGGAGGATAATTGCCGGGAGCGATATAGTTGGGCACATTTCCGCGCGTCGACGGTTTGTTGTGGGCGAGATCGAACTCGACGTAATAGCTGACGAACAGGTCGAGGTAGCCGTCCCGGTCATAGTCCAGGAACACGCAGCCGGCGCCGATGGTATGGGCCAGAGAGGGGTCGGCCAGGCCGGCTTTGGCGGTGACGTCGGTGAAGGTGCCATTGCCGTTGTTATGGAAGAGCCGCTGGCCACCGTAGTAATTGATGAACACGTCCTCATAGCCGTCGTTATCATAGTCGGCCACGACACAGGCGACGGCATAACCTGGGACACCCAGGCCGCTCGAGGCCGTAACGTCGGTAAAGGTCCCATCCCGGTTGTTATGGTAGAGGGCGCAGCCAGACGACTGGGCCGGTTGCGCCGCGCCGGGCAACGGGGCGCCGTTCAGGAACAGGATGTCCGGGTAGCCGTCTCCGTCATAATCGATCAGTCCGAGGCCCGAAGCGTAGGGCTCGACGAAGTAATGTCGACCGGAGCTGCCATCGGTGTGAACGAAATGGATGCCGGCGGCCTCGGTGATATCACGAAAGCGGATGGGCCGGCGCCGGGGGGCGCCCCCTGGGCGGCGGCGCAGACCAGGAGCAAAGCCAGACCGATGGAATGGAGATGCCGGCGCATTAAGGTTGGGTTCCGGCGGCTTGTTCGAGCCGGCGATGGCGTTCCCGGTAAACGGGGTTGTCGGGGTCTAGCTGGACGGCCTGGCTGGAAGCTTCCAGGGCCTCATTGGTCAGCCCGTTGGCATACAAGGCCCAGCCCAGCAAATCATAATTGGCCGCGGTCGGCTGGCTGGCGGCCAGGCGCCGGGACAAGGCCAGCGCCTCCGGGAGTTGCCGGCGCGCCCCCAGGTAATAGCGAGCCAGGTTGTTGAGGGCTTCCGGTTGGTTGGGGTCGAGTTGGAGAACCCGGTCCAGCTCCTGAACCGCGCCGGCATCGTCCTTGAGTTGGAAGAGAACCGTGGCCAGGTTCACACCGCTGGACGCTTCGTTCGGCAGCAAACGCACCAGGGTGGTGAACAGCTCCTTGGCCTCGGCCAATCGGCCGGTGCGCAAGCAGACGACCGCCAACCGGCGGAAGGCCAGGGGGTGTTCCGGCGTGATGGCTATGGCCTGGCGCAGGTGCGCCTCGGCCAGGGCGGTCTGGCCTTGCCACTGCAACAGGTTGGCCATCCCGTTATGGAATTGGGCCGCGTAAACCCGCATCTTCGGCCCGTCGGTCTGCCCGTTGTCGGAAGCCTCCATCGGGGACTTTTCTTTCGCCTTGAGTTGCTGAAGTTTTTCCAGTGATTGACGGGCCCCTTCGGCATCCCCTGCTCGAGTCTGCGCCTGGAAGAGGACATAGCGGTTGTTGCGCGATTCGGCGTCCAGTTGACAGGCCTCCTCGAGCTGGACTATCGCTTCCTTGGCGTGGCCCTGGTCCAACAGCAACCGGCCCAGGAACAGCCTGGCCTCGGCATCACGAGGCTTTTGCCGGATGGCCGCCGCGAACGCGGCTTCCGCCCCCTTTGGGTCGCCCAATCGCTCGAGGGTCATCCCGAGCAAGACCTGGCCGCGCTCAACCTTCGCATCGGTTGCCACCGCCCGGCGCAAGCCGGCGGCGGCCTCCTCCATTCGGTCCTGGTGAATCAACAAGCCGGCCAGGAAGACCTGGATGTCGGCGCGGGTCGGGGCCAGGCTCAGCGCCTGGCGGGCCAACCTTTCGGCCTCATCCTGCTGGCCGAGGTTATTCTGCAGCCGCCCCTGGATGAGACACGACTCGGCATTCGTGCCGGCCTGGGCCAGGCCTTGTCGAGCGGCCGCCAGCAAATAATCGCGCGCCGTTTCCACTCGAAACTCCGGCAGGGTATTGGTGGCGGCCCCCAGGCGGCAAGCGAAGGCGAGAAACACCAAGGGCCCGGCGAGGAGAAGTCCTCGGCCAGCCATTGCGCCTGGGGCTTTGCCGGAGTTCATAGTTAGAATTCCAACGGCACCCGGACCACGATGCCGCCCATGATGTCACCCGGCTTGAAATCTTTCTTCGGACTGTCCGGGTGCTGGTTATGGCACTCGACGCAGGCAGGCACGATGGCGCGGTCGGGATAGACGGCGGTGAAATAGCGCCGGCCGCCCAACGACTCCTCGGAGTAGTAGTTGGAGTCGGCATGGTCGAGCAGATATTGGAGGCCGGTTTTTTCGGTGGCGGTCTGGGGGGCATCCTTCGAATTGACGGGCCAGAGGGAGCGCAGGACATAGTGAAATTCGGCGCCCTTCTGCTGGACGGACTCCGAGGCCAGGCGCAATAAATGCGCGGGCAAGGGAGGAGAGCCGTTGGTCTTCCAGGTCTCCGGGGCGTTGGCGGCCTTCGCCTCGGCCAGGGGCTGAACTACGTGCCGCGCATAAGCCTCGCGGTCGGCCGCGATCACGGCATGGAGGGCGTCAGCCATCTCCTGCGGTTTGAAGGTCACCGGCGGCTGGCTCGCCTCGGGCTTTTGGGGCGGTGGCCGGCTGCAGCTCGCGCCGGCCACAAGAAGGCAGCCGGCCAGCCAGGCAATTCCAAATCGGACCACGGTTCGATGGCGCTTCATCAACGGGTCTATTGAACACCTCTTTTCGTTCCGCTGTCCAGCCCAACCCGGCGCTTCACCGCGGCTCGGTAACCACCGTTAAACGCCCGGTCGGTGGCGGGGGGATTTTTTGGCTGACGCCGCTCGGCCAGAGGATGTCCACCCCATCCACTTTTTCACTGACCCCCAGCCCAATGGTGACCGGCAACTCCGATTGCGAGAGATAGCTGCGGGTGGGCATAACTTGACGCCAGAGGATTTGGCCGTCCACCCGGACCTTGATCCAGGCGCCGATGGCGTCGCGATTGCTTCTGGTGCCGATCAATTTCAGCCGGATCCAGCGATGTCCCAGCTTCTGGTCATTGCGCAGCAACAACGGGGGACCCCCGATTTGGGTCAGGACCACATCGAGGTCGCCGTCGCCGTCGATATCGGCGAAAGCCGAACCGCGGCCCACAATGGGCTTGAGCAGGTCGTTGCCGCATTTCTCAGCCGGGACCGGGATGAAACCGCCTTTGAGATCGCCGCGGTTCCAGAAAAGCTGGGCCGGCTGCCGGTATTGTTGATTGAATTGGAGGCGGTGGATTTCGGGCTCGAGATGTCCGTTGGCGGTGAGGACATCGAGGCGTCCGTCCAGATCATAGTCGAAAAAGAACAAACCGAATTTCAGCAGGCTCTGGCTGGCGGGTCCGACGCCCTCCTTGATGGCTTCATCGGCGAAGATGAGTGAATCGCGTTGAGCGACGTAGAGGGCGTTCATCTCATTGGCAAAATTGCCGATGGCGATGCCCAGCCGGTCATCTTTGCGAAACCGGGCGGAGTTGATGCCCATAGCGCCGCGCACCAGCCCATAGGCGTCGTATGCCACGCCGGAGCGCGCGCCGATTTCCTTGAAGGTGCCGTCATGCTGGTTGTGAAAGAGGAAATTCTGGACGGTATCGTTCGCCACGACCAGGTCAATCCAGCCGTCGTTATCCACGTCCACGGGCGAGACGGCCAGGGACTTGGCCATAGGCAGGCCGGTGTTGCGATGGCGGATCTGAATGCCGGCCTTGGCGGAGACGTCGGTGAAGCGGCCGCCGCCCTCGTTGTGATAGAGGTAGGGAAAAGCGCCCTGGAAGTTTCGGGGTGGGCCGTAGGCCCGGCCAATCTTAGGCAGCTCGTAGGGCGCGGCGAGGTCCAGCTCGGCGGACCAACGGATGTAATTGCAGACGAACAAATCGAGCCGGCCGTCGTTGTCATAATCAATCCAGGCCGCGCTGGTGCTCCAAAACTCCGGGTCGCCTCCCACGTTGGCTTCACGGGTCACCTCGCGGAATTTGCCGCCGCCTTCGTTGTGGAACAAGTGGTTGCCGCCAACTGCGGTGATGAACACGTCGGGCAAGCCGTCGTTGTCATAATCGCCGATGGCGACCCCCATGCCGTAGGCGCTGATGTCCAGGCCGGAGCCCTTGGTCACATCGGTAAAGTGGCCGTGACCATCGTTGTGGTAGAGGGCCATGGTCGGCGGCGGCTTTCCCGCCGGGACATGGCCCGGCCAATAACACGAGTTGATGAACAACAAGTCCTGCAAGCCGTCGTTGTCAAAATCAAAAAACGCCACGCCGCCGCCCATGGTTTCGGGCAACAGCTTGTCCCCGTATGCCCCGTTTACATGGGTGAAGGTGATGCCCGCTTCGCGGGTGATGTCCGTGAACTTCGCGACCGGGATTTCCGCCCCCGGGCCCGGAGCGGCCAGGGCCCGGTTCTCCTCCGCCAGGCACAACGCCAGCAGCAGCAGGCCCCTTTGGAGTGCGGTGGCAAGCGGAGCGCGACACCGCTTTGACCCGAGCAGCGTCCGGCGTTCCTGGACGGGCGGAGGCGGAGGGGGAAAATCAGCCGCGAAAAAGCGCAAAATCCTTAGAGCGGCAAACCCCATTCGCGTCAGGCTGAGCGGTCGTGAGCATAAATAGTGCGCCTCTTCGCGGCTATCCGCTTCTCCCGGCGGGCGCTGGAGAGAAGGTTTGTTCATCATCGGAGATTCGTTTATGTTCTAGCACGTGTTCACCCGGCAGGCAACATGACAATAGGCGCGGCCATTCAGATCCGCTGGGTGAAGTGGCTCCTCGGCTTTGTCTTCTGGACCCTCATCGGCCTTTCCTTTGCCTGCCAGTTTCATATTTCGAGTTCCAAAGCCGGGCTGGATGTTAGCTGGCGGCAAGCTATCCACTATGCGCTGGGAGATTGGTATGTGTTTGGCCTGCTGTCCGTGCCGGTCATCCGGCTGGCCAGAACCTTCCACTTCGAGGCGCGGACCCGGGGTCGTTCTCTGGCGGTCCATCTGCTGGGAAGCGCGATCTTTTCTGTGGCCTACATGTTCCTGCGGGCGTGGGTTGGGGCCTGGCAAAGCGCGGCCGCCTTCAGTGAGGCCTTTCAACCCCTGCTGGTCAAGACCTGGCACTTCAACTTTCTGGTCTATTGGGTCATGGTCGCCGTGACCTGCGCTTTCGATTACTATCGCAAATACCGGGAGCGCGAACTCCGGGCCATCGAACTGGAAAAACTGCTGGCCCAGGCGAAACTCCAGGCGCTCCAGATGCAGTTGAATCCCCATTTCCTGTTTAACAGCCTCCACTCGATTTCCGCGCTCATGCACAGGAATGTCGAGGCGGCTGAGCGCATGATTAGCCGCTTGAGCGAACTGCTGCGCGCGGCCCTGGACAACACGGAAATGCAGGAAGTGCCCTTGCGCCAGGAATTGCAGTTCCTCTCGCGCTACCTGGAGCTCGAACAGATTCGATTCGGCAGCCGCCTCATGGTGGAAATCCGCGCCGCCCCTGAAACCCTCGAGGCCAGGGTGCCCAACCTCATCCTGCAACCGCTGGTCGAGAATGCCATTCGCCACGGCATAGAGCCGCATGCGGGGGCCGGCCGGATTCGTTTGCTGGCGCGGCGCCAGGCCGATGAGCTCACCCTCGAGGTGCATGACAACGGCGGCGGCCTCGCCTCGCAAGGCCCGGCCGACGGTGTGGGGCTCTCCAACACCCGGGCCCGGCTGCGGACCTTGTATGGCGAGGCCCATGTCTTTGAGTTCTGCAACCCTCCGGAGGGGGGCCTCCTGGTGCGATTGACCATCCCGTTCCGTTCCGATGCCAACAGCCATGAAGATTCGAACGTTGATCGTAGATGACGAGGCCCTCGCCCGCGATCGCCTGCGCCAACTCCTGGAGGCGGAGGCCGAGATCCAAATCATCGGCGAGTGCGCCGACGGGCGGGAAGCGGTGGCCGCAATTCGGGGGGCTTCACCCGACCTGGTGTTTTTGGATGTCCAAATGCCGGAACTGGACGGGTTCGGTGTGCTCGAGGCCCTGGTGGGTGGGCCTATGCCGGTAATCGTGTTTGTGACCGCTTATGACAAGTTCGCCCTGCGGGCCTTCGAGGTCCATGCGGTCGAGTACCTGCTCAAACCCTTCGATAGCGAGCGATTCCAGGCCGCGCTCCGACACGCGATGGAACAGGCCGGAAATAAAGCAGCCGGGATTCACGCCCAACCGCAGGCCGCCGTCCTGGCACAACTGCGGCCCCAAACCAAGCCGCTGGACCGGCTGGCCGTAAAAACCGGGCTCACATCGTTTGGGTCCCCTTGGATGACATTGACTGGATTGAATCCGCTGACAATTACGTCGAGCTGCATGTCGGTCCCGGTTCCCATCTGTTGCGAGAAACCCTCAACGCGCTCGAAGAGCGTCTGCCCCCCGGCAAATTTGTCCGCATTAGCCGCTCTGCCATGGTCAATCCGCAGAAGATCAAAGAACTGCGCCGGATGCTCTACGGCGGCTACGAGATCCGCCTCATCAATGGCGCCACCTTGACTCTCAGCCGTCGATACCGGCACAAACTGCCCACGCTGGGCTTCAGCTAGCCCGGATATTTCACGGGTTTCGCCAACCGGAAGGCGTAGCGCAGGCTTCCAGCCTGCTGTATCGCGGATTTCCAATCCGCAGATGCTCCCAAGCAGGCACAGCCTGCCGGCTGGAAGTCGGCGATACAGCAGGTTGGAAACCTGCGCTACGTAGCTTCGGCAGCCCAGTGCGGCTCTTGGCTGTGAAATATCCAGGCTAGAGCCCGTCCCAAAGACTCCGCTTCCGGACCTTTGTCGCAAACTTCGTCGCCAACTTCGTCGAAAAATGGCCAATTCGACAAAGGTTGCGACAAAGGTCGCGACGAAGAGGTAGAAGAATGGGGGCAGCCCTTTTCCCCTCACCCCGGCCCAAGGGAGAGGGAGCAACCAGGGCCGGCTCTCAAGCATTCCTACATCGCTGGATTCGTCAACCGACTGGCGGCGATTCTCCTTCTCCCCGAGGGAGAGGGCCGGGGTGAGGGGAAACGGGACGCTCGAACTGCAGCGGGTGCTCGAGAGCAGGTCTGCGCCCCTAACGCTCGACCGGACCAAAGTGTCCTTGCCGGGCCACGAGCAGCCGGAGCGCAAGCTTCCGGTTGCCCTGGGGGTCGAAGCTTAAATCCCCCGAGGCCCCCGGCAACGAGAACGCCAACGGAAAGGCCCGCGGAAGTGATTGCGGGTCGTTATGCTCGAGGATATGGACCAAAAGCGCGGCGGCATCATAACCCTCGGCAGCCGTGAGGTCCGCCTCAATGCCATAGCGCTGACGGAAGGCGGTTTGAAACGAGAGCAAACGGGCTTGACCGGCCTCATCCAAAACGATGGCCGGCACGACAAATCCCTCTGAGGCCTGAGAAGAGGAAGCAAGGAACGCCGGCGAATTACACCGGCTTGGCCCCGCGAGCCTTCCGGCAAACCCGGCGTCCCGGAGGTTCTTGGCCAGCCTTCCCGCCGCAACGGGGTCCAGCCAGACCAACACGGCCTCGGGCTGAGCCTTGAGGACCTGCGCGACGACCGAATCGAAGTTGGTCAGGGTTGAGCTGACCTCGAAAATGTTCCTGAGTTTGCAGTGGGCGGCGGCGGCGGCCTGGGTCAAGTCGCGCGAAACCTCGCGTCCAGCCCGCCCGTCGGGGACCAGCGCGACCCACCGTTGGGGGCCTGAGGCCCGGACATTCAGGCCCGCAAGCAAGGACCGGGCCTCCTCGATCGTGGTGGGGGCGATGCGGACCATCCACGGGACACCCGTTTCGCTTACAGAGGAATCAGCGCAAAGCGAGATCACCGGCACGGCTGTGCGCCCCGCCACCTGGAGGGCCAGATGCGTGGCGGCTCCGTTTGGCGGGGCGATCAATCCCTGCGCTCCATCATCGAGCACCATGCGGGCTGCTTCCACCGCGTCAGCGCCCCATTGCCCGACCCGTCCCCGAACCACGACGCTGACTTTCGGAGCGGGCGGCCGGTTTGCGTGTTCCACGGCCAGCAGCACCCCCTGGCGCAAGCTCGCCGCCTCCGCTTCTTCAGGAGGCAACAGCAACCCGATGACCACATTCGTGCTCCGGGCCGCCGCCCAGGCCCCCCAGGACAACTGCAAGCCGCCATCAGCGCGGCAGTCAGCACCAGGGGGCCGGTGACAATACAGAGGCGAACTTCGTTTCTGCGCAGCTTGCGGTTTTCAGCCGTCATCGTCCGTTCATACCTCTTACCCTCAGCATAGGCAAGGAAGACCCTCTGGCGCAGGAACGGGCAAGCCCAAGGCCTCCGCCTGCGGAATCGGCGGCATGGCTCGGTTCAAATCGCCGGGCCAAATGCGAGCATAGCCCGGCGCTTGAGCGCTCGTCATGGCCCACCTGTTCGGGGCAGACGGATGAGAGGAACTGAGTTATTGAAAAACCCGCTTCGGGAAGACGAAGGTCGGCGTTGGGGGCGAGGGCATGGGCTGCTGAGCAGGCTGGAACCTGGGCTGGGTCGAGAGCGCGGATGACGGGCCGGCGAACTTGTCGTCGGATAGACCGGGCGACGGAGGCAGGAAGGCATTGGGACGCAAGTCCAGTCCGTCGGACCGGGAGAAAGGCGAGCGGACCAACGGCGTGGATTTCAGGGAGTCGATGCCGGGAGCCAGGTCAAACATGGATTCAACCGGATTGACCGTGAGGCTCCTGTAAAGCTGGGGGCTCAGTGGAGACTCGACGGCCTGCTTGAACTGGTCCATAACGGCCTTGTCGTGCGCAACCTGGTCCAGCCAACTGGACTTCTGAGTGTCGGGGCCGAAGAACTCCGAGAAGCCGGTGTTGGCGCGCAGGACGGTGGAGAACGGATTGGAGTCACTGTCCCCGCGCAGTGTTTTCTGAAGATCCCTGAGTTCTTTCTCGCTCTCTTTGACGTCGGCCGGCAAGTCCGCCTCGTCACGGGAGCCGGACTGGCCTTGCCGCTTGCGCGAGGCGGCGGACCGGTCTGAGTCTGCGGAGGAATCCGGACTGAGCAGGTCCGGCTCGCGGGCGCTGCTGGAATCATCCAGGCGGGAGCGTTTGTCCTTTTCCTGGCGACCGGCAGGTTTGGACGAATCCTCTAAGGAGGTTGAAACTGAGGTTGAGCTGTCCAAAAGGATTTCTTCGGGGGTCATCAAGGCCCAGTTCTTTTGACGTTCAAACCGCTCCTTCAAGCGGCGGTTGGGGATTAGCACATAGGCGGGCGGTGGGGCGGGCAAGCCGTCCATGGAGGATTCCAGTCCCAGGAAGTCCAACGTCCCTTGCCCGGGCTGATCGAACTGGGGCAGGCCGTCGGTAATTGGCTTAAACGGGGAGAGGTTGGTCGAGACGACATCGTTGGCGCTGGTTGGGCGCGAGAATTCAATCGGTCGGCCGGCGGGCGGCGGACCGGCGCCAGGCGCATTTGAAACAGCCAGGGCGCCCAAACCGATGGCCGCCAAAGCCCGACGCCAATTTCGATCGCAGAACCTGGAACTCATTGTCACCAGGAATTCTAAACAAATCCTTCCTATCGTCAAACTCAAAATTCAGCGCCCTACCATTTTTCTATTGCCAGGTCGGGGTGGGTTTGAGAGTCTGCACGGCTGAAAAAGATGGCTGGATTTCGGCATAAGCGCCGGCGTGTGGCGCTGCTGGTCAACACGACCAACGGACAGTACCAAGGTGCCGGTGGACGCTCCGCCTGATTTATTGGCGGAGGTGGACGCGGCGAAGTACATCGAGGCTTACGCAGCAGGCATTCGGGCTGGCGGGTGCGAGCCGCTCGTCCACGAGGGCATTCCGAACCTGGAGGTCATTGGGTGGCTCAGGGAAGTGCAGCCGCACCTCTGTTTCAACGTGTGCGAGGGTTTCGGGGGCGAGAGCCGGGAGGCCCACATGCCGGCGCTGCTGGAGGCCCTGGGTTTGCCGTACAGCGGGCCGGGGCCGCTGGCGGCGGCGGTGACGCAGGACAAACCTACGACCAAGCGCCTGCTGCGCGCTGCGGGTTTGCCCACGCCGCCTTTCGAGGTGTTCGACTGTCCCGAGGCGGCCCTGGGCTGCGGCTTGGCGTTCCCGTTGTTTGTCAAACCGTCGCACGAGGGGACCGGCATGGGCGTCCAAAACGAGAGCGTGGTCAGGTGTCCCGAGCAGTTGCGGCGGCAGGCGGAAAGGATTTTGCAGCGCTACCGCCAGCCGGCCCTGGTGGAGAGCTTCATTGAAGGGCGGGAATTGACCTGCGGTGTGGTGGGCAACAATGGCGCGCTCCAGGTGTTGCCGGTCCTCGAGGTGGATTTTGGGGGCTATCCGCCGGACCTCTTTCCGGTCTATTCCTCCAAGCACAAGAATGATTTCGATCACCTCTTTCGCTATCGCTGCCCGGCGCCGCTGCCTGAGGCGGTGACGCAGGAGGTCAAGCGCTTGACGGTCGAGACCTTTGCCGTGACCGGCTGCCGCGATTACGGGCGGGTGGATTTTCGGCTGACGCCGGGGGGCCAGCTTTATATTTTGGAAATCAATGCGCTGCCCGGCATTACGCCGCGCAGCGACATGACCATGATGGCCAAGGCCTCGGGCCAGACCCATGAGCAACTGGTGGCGGCGGTGCTCACGGCCGCCTTGAAGCGTTGCCGCCTCCAATGAAGCGCCCGCCTCTGCTGCTGCTCTATGGGATCGATGAACAGACCCTGCCCCTCGATGTCGCGGAGACGCGCTGGATGACCCAGCGGGCCACAGAGGCCCTCCAGGAGCGCGGGTGGCAGGTGGCCGCCAGCCAGGTCCAGAGCGACCTGGGGGCGGCGCTGGCCCCTTTCGAGCCGGACCAGTGGCTGGTTTTCAACTTGTGCGAAGGCTCGCCCGACCAGGCGTTTTATTACGCCCGGGCGGCGCAGGAACTGGAGCAGCGCGGCTATGCCTTCACCGGCAGCACGGCGGGCGCCCTGCACCAAACGCAGTCCAAGGTCGCCATGAAAGGGCTGCTCGAGGCCGCGGGCCTGCCTACGCCGCGTTGGCAGGAGGCCTCGGAGGCGCAAACGCTCGAGTTCGAGGCCTTTCCTGCCATCGTCAAGCCGGCCGACGAGCACTGCTCCCTCGGCATCACGCGTGACTCCGTAGTCATGACCCTCGCCGAGGCCCGAGCCCAGGCGCAGGTGGTGCTGGAGAGGTTTCGCGGCGGCGCCATCATCGAGGAATTCCTCGACAGCCAGGAGTACGCCGTCGCTCTTTGGGGACCGCCGGGCCGGCTGGAAGTGCTGGGCATCAGTGTTATCCGCTACGACGGTTTCCCGGAGCTGCGGGACCGGCTCTGCACCTTTGACGCCAAGTGGCTGGCGAACTCGGAGGCCTACCTCAAGACGATGCCTGCCTGTCCCGCCCCGTTGGCGCCGGAGATGGCTGCGGAACTGGCCGGGCTGGCCCGGCGCGCCCATCGGGTCTGCGGCTTGCGCGATTACAGCCGCATCGATGTGCGGCTGCGAAACGGAAGGCCGATGGTGTTGGATGTGAATTCCAATTGCGACCTGTCCGAGACGGGCGGCTTTGCCAACACGGCGCGGGCTGCCGGGTGGGATTATGGAGCGATGCTCGAGCGGCTGGCACTCCTGGCCGCCGGGCGGGCCAAGGGCGCCCGCAGCCCTCGCATGACAGGAGCGGCTTTGTGAACAAGCCCATGGCCCGGCCCTCCACCGCCGCAGACCGCCCCGGCATTCGCGCCATCCTGTTGCACTCGGGCTTGTTCGGGCCGGGCGATGCCGATTGCGTGGAGGAGATGTTCGGGCACGCTCTGGCCAAACCGACTGCCGACAATTACCGGTTTCTCTCCGGCTGGCTGGACGGCTCGATGAGCGGTTTCGCCTGTTATGGGTGGGAGGCCCTGACGCACGGCACCTGGGGCTTGTTCTGGGTCTGCACGCTGCCGGAGGCGCGCGGACGCGGCCTGGGCAGCGCCTTGCTGCGGGAGGCGGTGCGAGTGGCCACGGCCGAGGGCGGCCGCTTGATGGTCATCTATACGTCTTCGACGGCCCCATACGCCCCGGCCCGGCGCCTTTACGAGTCTCAGAATTTCTCGCGCGCGGCGGTCATCCCTGAATATTATAACCGCGGGGACGACTTGTTCATCTATTTGCGCGCGTTGCAGCCTGCCCCCTCGTTGCCTGTCTGATAGTTTGATTGGATATGTTGGATACCGGATTGAGTGGCAAGTTGAAGGCGGCGGTTATCGGCAAGCCGAAGGATATTTCCGATAAGCGCCTCTTTCACAACCTCTCATTGATCGCGTTCTTCGCCTGGGTCGGCCTCGGGGCCGATGGGCTCTCCTCCTCCTGTTACGGTCCGGAGGAAGCGTTCAGGGCGCTGGGCGGCCATGTTTACCTGAGCCTTTTCGTCGCGGCGGCGTCCGTATTCACGGTCTTCATCATCAGCGCCAGCTACTCGCAGATTATCGAACTGTTTCCGACGGGCGGGGGCGGTTACCTGGTCGCCAGCAAGCTGCTGTCGCCCAAGTTCGGGGTGGTCTCCGGCTCCGCGCTTCTCATTGATTATGTCCTGACCATCACCCTTTCAGTGGCCAGCGGCACGGACGCGCTTTTCAGCCTGCTCCCGGCGGGGGCGCACCAGTTCAAGCTGGCGGCTGAGCTGGGGGCGCTGTGCGTGCTGACGCTCCTCAACTTGCGCGGCGCCAAGGAGGCGGTGCTGCCGTGGGTGCCGATCTTCATCGCTTTTGTGGTGACGCATGCGTTTGCCATCGGCTGGACGATGTTCACCCACCTGGCCAATTTCTCGGAAGTGTGGCGTCAGGCCTCCAGCGATGTGGCCGTCACTCACAGCCAGCTTGGGTGGCTGGGGATGGGGTTGCTGGTGCTGCGCGCCTACAGCATGGGGGCGGGGACCTACACGGGCATCGAGGCGGTCAGCAACGGTCTGCCGATTCTCCGAGAGCCGCGCGTGGAGACGGGCAAACGCACCATGCGCTACATGGCCTTTTCGCTGGCCATCACCGTGGCGGGCCTGCTGCTGGCCTACCTGCTTTTCCGGGTCGTCCCGCAGGAAGGCAAGACGCTCAACGCGGTTTTATTCGAGCGGATGACCGCTGCGTGGCCGCGTGGGGCCGCTTTCTCTTTCATCCTTATCATCCTGGCTTCCGAGGCTGCGCTGCTCTTTGTGGCGGCCCAAACCGGGTTTCTCGGCGGCCCGCGCGTGCTGGCCAACATGGCGCTGGATCGCTGGTTTCCAAGCCGCTTCGCCAACTTGAGCGACCGCTTTGTCATGCATAACGGGATTGTCCTGATGGGGGGCTGCTCGCTGCTGCTCATGGCGGGGTCGCGCGGCTCGGTGGATTTCCTGGTGGTGCTTTACAGCATCAACGTGTTCATCACCTTCTCCCTCTCGCAGCTTGGCATGGTGCGCCACTGGTGGGCGGAGCGGCGGAACGTGGGGGACTGGCTGAGGAAGCTTTCGATCAACGGCATCGGTTTCATTCTCACGATGTTCATCCTGGTGAGCCTGAGCTTGATCAAGTTCTTCGAAGGCGGCTGGATGACCCTGGCAGTCACGGGGGCGCTGGTTGGCTTGGCGCTGCTGGTCAAGCGGCACTATAACCAGACGGCCCGGGACCTGGGCCATCTCGATGAACTGGTCGCGGTGGCCGGGCTGGACAAGACGGAGGTCCCGGGCGGCGCGGGGCAATCCCCAGGCGCCCGCGACCTGGACCCCAAAGCCAAGACCGCGGTGCTTTTGGTCAACGGGTTCAACGGGTTGGGCCTGCACACGCTGTTCGGCGTGCTCCGGCTCTTTCCCGGAGTTTTCAAGAACTTCCTCTTCGTGCAAATCGGCGTGCTGGACGCAGGCAACTTCAAGGGCGCGGCCGAGGTGGAGAATCTCAAGCGGCACATCGACGCCGGCAACCGGCGTTACGTGGACTACATGCGCTCGAGGGGTTTCCAGGCGGAGGCCTTTTCCGCCCTCGGGCACGATGTCGTTGAAAAAGCGGTCGACATCGCCCCGGACATCCTGGCCCGGTTTCCCAATGCGATTTTCTTTGGCGGGCAGCTTGTCTTCCGGCAGGAGACGCTCCTGACGCGCTGGCTGCACAATTACGCCGTGTTCGCCCTGCAACGGCGCTTTTACCAGCAGGGCCTGCCCTTGCTGATTTTGCCGATTCGGATTTGACAGGCCTTCGAGGCGGGCGCAAAGTCACTTCGTGGTTCCCAATGAAAGGATTGCTATGATGAGACGGGCTCTAGTTGGTGGTGCGGCGGTCATGGCGGCAGCCTTGACTGCCACCGCAGAGGACTTTCCTCTGAAATTCGAAACGATTCCGGCCCAGGACGTATTGGAGTTTCCGGGCGGCTCAGGCACTTACGGAATGCTGGCGCTGGCCAAGCCCGGGAAAATCAAGAACGAACCCAAGGCGGTCTCCAAGCGTCCGCTCTACGGGGAGTGCCGCCAGATGCCTTCGGGTCCGGCCTTTGTTTTCCGGTTGGATGAATCCAAAGGCACCGGCAAGGGCTACGACCGCCTGATCGTGGACATGAATCAGAACGGCGATCTGACCGACGACGCCGTGGCGGAACCGGTGTCGCTGGCCGGCCAGCCCCAAGTGGTTTCCCCGAGCATGGAGGAGGCGCTATTCGGGCCCATATCCGCGCCGGCCGACAAACGCATCGCCGGCGGACGGCCGATCTATTACGCCCACCTCAATGTGTTCAACCGCCAGATCCTGGCATCGGCCAACGCGACAGGTCGAAATCTCTTCATCGGCCAGATGCAGTTCAAGGCCGGCTGGTATTTGGACACGACGGTCGAAATGAGCGGGGTAAAGTGCAAAGTGGGCGTGTTCGATGGAGACAGCAACCTTCGGCTGGGCGACCCCTGGCAGCCGCAGACTTATCGCCCGGCGGCGGGCGGGGGCGAGAGTTGGTACTTCCAAACCGGGGACAGTTTTCTGGTGGATGCCAATGGCTCGGGCAAATTCGAGGCGGACCCCTTTGGGAGCGAGTTCTGCCCCTTCGGCCCGGTCCTGTATTTCGGTCCGACGCCTTATGAGGCGAGCCTGGCCGCCGATACACGGCCCTGCGAATCGGGCCTTGGAAGGGGGACCTGGCCGAAGTGGAGTTGCAGCCCCGGGGCACGCAGGTGCGCAGCCTGACTCTGGCCCGCGAGAGACCCAACGGCAGGTGGGAACTCATCCAACCGGGCGTGGCGGAGGGCAGAATCAAGGTGCCGCCCGGCAACTATCGCCTTTATGGATGCACCCTCCTGGGCGCCGGCGCGCAGGCCCGGGACCACCTCAAGTTGTCCGCCAACGACCAGACCCCCAGGAAACCGTTCAGCTTCGCGGCAGGCAAGCCCAACACTCTGGCCTGCGGGGCGCCCCTCGACGTGAAAGTCACCGCTGTAAAAACCGAAGCCAACCCGCCAGGCTCAAGCCAGGACAGCGAGGTCATGCTCAACATCAACAGCCGCGTCGTCGGCGCCGAGGGCGAGGTCTATTCCACCTTTCTCAAAGGGGAGCGTTTCGATGCCCGACCGCCCCGGCCGACGTTCACTGTGCGGGATGCCCAAGGCAACCGATTGGCCGGCGGCAACCTCGAGTATGGCTGAGGCGGCACTTGCTCGTACTCATGGCGAGTACCCAAGAATGTCATCGGCAAGAAAGTCACCGTCCTTGTGGCCTTCGATCTGAAGCCCCTGGAGACCACGTCCAAACCGCTCGAGGTGCAGCTCTAAACAGCGCCTGACTGTAGGAGACGACGTAAGGAGTCTCTGATCAATGGCCTCCGAGGGGCGCAGGCTTTCGCTGTGTGCCCAAAAATCAATCATCCCGATTCCGAATCGGGACTCACGTCGTCTCCTACAATGGCTTGCGGAGAACCTTGTCACTAGCCGTGGTTTCTTATGCGCTGCTTGTTAGTAATGCTTGACCCAAGGCCTCGCGCCGGCCTATAATGGCGAGTCGGTCCACTAAAGGCAGTTACAGGCTTATGAAAATCGAGTGGTTGTGCCGAAGTCCTCTCGGCCGGTTGGTTGCAGGGACGGTGATGCTGCTCAGTGCCGTTCCGGAATTGTCGTTCTCGCAAATCAGCCAGCCCGCCATCACCTCGATTCGCCCTGAACGGACGAACGTCGTCGTCATGGTGCGCGTGCCCCCTGGCATCCGGCGTGTCACTTTGGAGAGCCGCGCCCGTTTCGCCGCCGGCGCCTGGGTCCCCGCCCTGGTGGCCCAGACCGATGGCGCCGGCGGCGTCCTGACCCTGCGCCTGCCCCGGGGCCGCCAGAGCGAGATGCTCCGCGTGCGCGCAGACGCCTCCCAACCGCTGCCGGCCACCTTCTACACGGGCACGAACTCATTCTTAGGTCCGCCCACAAACAGCGCCGTCCTGGCCTTCGGCCCGACCGGCGTGGGTCCTGTCAATGGCTCCGAGCACGACGCCGACGGACAACTCGCCCCGCGCAGTGGTCGAATCCGACATCTGGCAATTCGATGGCGACACGCTCTATTTCTTCAACCAGTATCGAGGGCTGCAAGTCATCGATATCGGCAACCCGGACACGGCGACTGTCCGAGGCACGCTGGCCTTGGCCGCCGCGGGCGAGCAGATGTATTTGGCCGGCTCGAACCATGTCGCTCTGCTGGTCCAGAATGGCTGCGGTTGGAGCACCGATGATAGCCAGGTGGTCCTGGTGGCAGTGACCAACGGCCTGCCCCAGGTGGTCACCAACTTGCCCGTCCCAGGCACGATCCAGGAAAGCCGCATGGTCGGCACCGCCTTGTATGTGGCCTCAGAGGCTTATCGTCCGGTTTCGGGCGCCCCGGACACCGCCTGGGAATGGGGAACCGTGGTCTCTTCCTTTGACCTGGCCGACGCCGACGCACCGGTCAGCCGCAGCCAACTTTGGTATCCCGGCTACGGCAATGTCGTCGCCGCCACAGACACTTACCTCTTCGTCGTCACCCAGGATTTGGCCAACTGGTGGCAGTCGGCCATTCGCATCATCGACATCACGGCCCCCGACGGCACGATGGCGGCCTATGACTGGCTGCGCGTCTCCGGCCAGGTGACGGACAAGTTCAAGCTGAACTACAACGCTGAGGTTCTGACCAGCATCTCCGAAGACTGGCATTTGGATGGCGGCAGCACTCTCGTCACCCGGCTGGAGACCTTCCACCTGCCCGACCCGCGCTCCGCTGGACCCCAGGGCATCGTCAAACTCGGTAAACTCGAGCTGGGCGACGGTGAACAACTCCATGCCACGCGCTTCGACGGCAATCTCGTTTATGTGGTCACTTTCTTTCAGATCGACCCGCTCTGGGTGGTGGACCTTTCCCAGCCGACCCAGCCCCAAATAGCCGGGTCTGTTGATGTGCCGGGTTGGTCCAGTTACATACAACCGTTGGGCAGCCGCCTCGTCACCGTGGGCGTCGAGTCCAACCGTGTTGCTGTCTCTTTGTTCGATGTCCAGGACCCTGCCAATCCGGGCCTGCTCAGCCACGTGCTCCTGGGCGAGAATTACTCCTGGAGCGAGGCCAACAACGATGAAAAGGCCTTCACCGTCCTGGAGGACATCGGGTTGGTCCTCGTCCCCTACAGTGGCGATACGACCAACGGATGGACCTCTCGGGTCCAGTTGCTGGACCTCAACTCGGCCAGCCTCGCAGCGCGGGGCATTATCGAGCACCAATGCCAGCCGCGCCGGGCCGCCTTTTCCCATGATCGCCTCCTCTCGCTCTCCGGCTGGGAGCTCCTGAGCGTGGACGCCAAAGACCGGGACAACCCCGTCGTGAGCGGGGACGCGGAACTGGCTTGGCCTGTTGACCGTTTGTTCGTGCAAGGGGATTACCTCCTGGAAATCGCCGCCTCGACCAGTTGGTGGGGGCGTCCGAACGAAACCGCCGTGCGTGTGGCCCCGGCCGAGCATCCCGACCAGGTGCTCGGCGAGTTGTCTTTGGGCGTTCTGCCGGTCGTGGGCTGCGGCAGTCCAGGATGGCCGCCTTTACCTCGCCCAGGCCCCCGCTGCGTTCTATCCGCTGCCTCTGGACGGCAGCGGCCCCTCAGGAGGGCCTCTCACCAATCCGCCGAATTTCTTCCTCACCATTGTTGACCTCGACGGCCTGCCTGACTTGTCCGTCCTGGGCTCGGTTTCCGCAACCATTGACCTGCCCCTTTGGGCCGGCGCTTCCTGGCAACCGGTCTGGCCGAAACCCGACTTGTTGGTCTGGGGCGGCGGCGGTTGGCCCTGGGGTTCTTTGGCCCGGTCCGAACCCCGGCGGCCCGATCTCGGTCGGTCCCATCCAGGTCGGTCCAGTCTCGGGCGGTCCGATCTCGAGCGGTCCGATCTCGAGCGGTCCGGTTCTGGGCGTGTTCATGCCTTGGCCAGCCGGAGGTTTTGGCAGCGGACAACTCCTCGCCTTCGATGTGGGCAACCCGGCCGAGCCGAGCTTGGTTTCGGAAGTCAACCTCTTGACCAACGGATGGTGGAGTTTCAGCGGCCTGTTCTCCGTCGGCAGCCTGGTTTATCTCAGCCACAATGCGTCTGAACAACTGCCTTCCCCAACCGACCCGGCAGGCGTTTGGGTGCAGCGGTCGTATCTCGATGTCATTGACTACGCCGATCCGGTTTCGCCCACCGCGCGCCCACCCGTGAATATCCCCGGCACGCTCGAGGGCGTTTCCTCCGCCGGCGAGTTGCTCTACACTATCGGTTACCATTGGAGCGCCGACCCAGCCTACGATTGGCAGCAATGGCTGGACGCCAGCGCCTACGATGGTGTCGCGGCCCACCCGGTGGCTTCTTTGGCTCTGACGAATTCCTGGCTGGCTCCGGTTCTGGTGGTCGACACCAATCTCTTCATCGGACGCTCCGGCTATGGTTCGACCACTAACGTGCTTCCAAATCGGCTCGACACCTGGACACTGCCCGATTGCGGGGCCTTTACCTTGCTTGGCAGCGTCGTGCTTGACGCCCCGGCAAGCGCGCTCCTCGAGCGCGGCGGCTTGCTCGCCGTCCAGGAGACCGACCTCTCAATCCATTTGTTCGACCCGTCCGTCCCAGCCGCCTTGCGCCCCATCGGACAGGGCAACCCGGCGCCCTGTCTCTATTTCGACCTGCATCAAGCCGATGCTGCCCTTGACCGCGGCCTGTGGCTTCCCCTGGGCATGTACGGCGTAGGCCGGGTCCCCTTGGGCCATTAAGAAAGGAACCCATGCTATGCCAGTCAGAACACTCAAAGCATTCCTTGACCGCGAAGGGACCAAATACGTTAGCATCACTCACTCACCGGCCTATACCGCCCAGGAGGTCGCAGCCTCTGCGCACGTCACGGGCCGGGAAATGGCCAAGACGGTCATTCTGGAACTCGATGGCCAGATGGCGATGGCGGTCTTGCCGGCCAATCGCAAGATCGTCCTCCAGGATCTCCGTGAGGTTACCGGATGCGATGAAGTCAAGTTCGTCTCCGAAGAGCAGTTCAAAGAGAAATTCCCGGATTGTGAAACCGGCGCCATGCCGCCCTTCGGCAATCTATATGGAATGAAGGTCTATCTGGCGGAATCGCTGACGGGAAACCAGGAGATCGCCTTCAATGCCGGGTCCCATACCGAGATCATCAAAATGGCCTTGAGCGACTTCCAACGCCTGGTCCAGCCCAAAGTAGCGAGCTTCACCACCTAATTGACAGGAGGAAACAGAGAAAACAGAGAAAACAGAGAATTGGGGATTCAAGGCCAGCGACTTACGCAACGCGGTGTGCTCTCTCCGTTCCCTCTGTTTGCTCCTGTAGCAAACAGCCCACCTGCTATCCGCGCCCCTTTGAGGCTTGCTGCAACGGCAGAGGGCCGCTGGATTCAGGGCGTGAATGCGACAGGCATTTAATCGCTTCGTCGAGTTTCTTTTTGAAGGTTGATACTCGCTTAATTAAATCATCCTCGTGTTAATTCGTGCAATTCGTGTCTGCCGAAAACTTGACCTGTTTACGCCATGTTTTGAACTTCAAGGAGTCTAGTCGGCCGCCGCGCGCAACGCGTCGAATTTGCTCCGGGCGGACTCGACAGAGACGGGCTGTTTGGCCTTCTCATCCGCGTGCTCGACCAGTTCCGGCGGCAGGTCCGCCAGAAATGGAGAAGGGTGGCACAGCGTGAGTTTCCCGTACTTCCTGCGGGCCGCACAGTGGCTGATGGCCAGCGTCCGCATGGCGCGGGTGATGGCGACGTAAAAGAGGCGCCGCTCCTCGTCGAGTGTTCCTTCCTCCTTCGATCGGGTGTGCGGCAAAAGGCCGTCCTCCATCCCCACAATATTGACATGGGGAAATTCGAGCCCTTTGCAACTGTGCATCGTGATCAGGGTGACCGCAGGGCCGGGCCCTTCGTCCTCCTCTTCCCGCTCGGTGTCGAGGCGTAATCGCCTCGAGGAACTTTTCGAGCCGAACCGGCGGCGGCAGCGCGGCCGCCTCGGCGCCGTCGAGCGCCGCCACCAGTTCCCTCAGATTGCGAATCCGGTTCTCCGCCGCTTCAGCGTTCTTCTCGGATTGGCGCAAGGCCTCGAGGTATCCCGTCTCGTCCAGGAACCCCTCCGCCCAGGCCTCGAGGGCGCGCGGGTCGCGTGACAGGCCCTCGGCCTCGAGCCGGCCGCGCGTCCGTTCGATGAACCCCACGAAGGCCTCGATGCTCTGGCGTGTATCGGCCCGGAACGTGGCTGTGACGGCGGCGTTCTTCATGACGGCGAAGACCGGGCAGTTGCGCTCCTGGCTGGCCGCCAGCAGCCGTTCCAGGGTCGCATCGCTCAACCTCCGGGCGGGCACGTTGGCAATGCGCAACAGGCTCACGTCATCGTCCGGATTGACGAAGGTCTTGAGATAGGCCAGAAAATCGCGGATTTCCCGGCGGTCAAAAAAACTCTGGCCGCCGATGAGGCGATAACGCACCCCCGCCTGGCGCAGGGCGGTCTCCAGCGGGCGGGATTGGGCGTTGGTCCGAAAGAGAATCGCCTGGTCCTGCCAGGGAACCCGGTGGGCGTGGCGGGCGTATTCGATTTGCTCCACCACCGCCCGCGCCTCCTCCTCCTCGTGCGCAAAGGTCCAGAGGGCAATTCTCGAGCCGTTGCCTTTCTCGGACCACAGCCCCTTTGGCCGGCGGCGGATGTTGTGTTTGATGACGGCGTTGGCGGCGCCCAGAATGGTATTGGTTGAGCGGTAATTCTGCTCGAGTTTGACAACTTTGACCTCGGGGAAATGCTTCTCCATGTCCAGCAGGTTGGAGATTTCAGCGCCGCGCCAGCCGTAGATGCTTTGGTCATCATCGCCCACGACGCACAGGTTGCGATGTTCGCAGGTCAGGGCATATACCAGTTTGAATTGGGCTGCGTTGGTATCCTGATACTCGTCCACCATCACGTAGCGGTACTGGGCGCGGCAGGCGCTCAGGGCTTGAGGATGCTCGGTGAAGAGCCGCAGCGTCAACAGAATCAGATCGTCGAAATCCACCGCGTTACAGGCCCGGAGCGCGGATTCGTACTGGGGGCGGACGTGCTCCGCCAGCGCGCGAACAGCCGGGTCGCCGAAGCTCGCGGCTCGCTGGCCCGCATTCCTGGACCGGCTCAGCAGGCCGAGCACGGCGCCCGCCTCGAGCTTTTCCCCCTTGCTCGAAATCCGGGCCAGGATTTTCCTGACGGTGCCGAGCTGGTCCGACTCATCGTAGATGACGAAATTGCGCTTGTAGCCCAGCTTCTCGATATGCTGGCGCAAAATGCGCGCGCACAGCGAATGGAAGGTGCAGAGGGTCGGTTGAGAACTGAGGGCCGAGGGCCCGGAGTCCGCCCGGCCTGTGCCTCGAGCTTTTCCTGGAACCAGCTTCCGGACGCGCTCTTGCATTTCGCGGGCAGCCTTGTTGGTGAAGGTGACGCCCAGAATATGGCCCGCGGCGACCCCGCGCTCGATCAGGTTTGCAATGCGAAAGGTGATGACGCGCGTTTTGCCCGTGCCGGCCCCGGCGAGGATCAACAGAGGACCCTGCACCGTCTGGACTGCTCGCCGCTGCTGCGCATTCAATGAACTGAGATTCAACTTACCTGGCCGGTTGGATTTGGCGAAGGGCTTCCTGCGCAGCCTCCGGGAATTCGCCCTTGATCGCTTCGGCTATCTTCCTGACCGCGGCCTCGGCCTCGGCCCGTACCGCGGGCCTGGCGAGCAGACCCGCGGCCAGGTGCAGCGCATCCGGGTGGGCCACGCCGGCCAGGGCGCCAAGGACCAACTTTAACTCGGCGTCCGTGCGCGCGCTGCCGACCAACAGGAGGTAGCGCCCAACCAGGGCGCTGTCCGGGTGGGCATTTCCCTCGCTCGCCAGGCGAACCAGGCCCCGCAGGGCCAATCCGCGCGCGGTTTCATTGCCGGGTTGATTGCAGAGCGCCCGCCAGCGTTTCCCAAGCGGCGGCATCCGGCCAGTCCGCCAGCGCGCGGATGGCCGCATCACGGATGCCCGGGTCGGAATCGGCCGCCGCCGTTTTGAGCGCGGCCAGGGCAGGGGCATCGGGGCAGCCGGAGAGCAGGCCCAGCAACGACCGCCGGCTATCTATAGTGCGCGCCCGCCCAAGAGCGCTGCGGACCAACGCGGAACGGCTTGGGGCGCTCTGCATCCTGGCCAACCCCCGGGCCGCGGCCTTCTCGGCGTCAGGACGGACCTCGTTGTCACGCAGGTTGACCAGCGCTTCCACCAGCGCCGGGACATCGCTTTCCTCGGCGGTCTTGCCCAAGGCGCCGAAAGCCGCCCTGGCAACCGCCATATCCTTGTTCTCAATTTCCCCGAAGAACACCGGGTTGGCCGCCGCGCCCACACGCCGGGCAAGGGCCGCAATAAAGCCTGCCCGAGCCTTGCCCCCGCATCGCTTGACCTCGACTGTAATCGCCTTGTCAGTCGCTGCGCCCCCTTTCAGGTTTACCAGCGCGGTTTCGATCACCCGCGATTCTTCAGCCTTCTTTGACGAGCCCAACGCGCGCCCAAACAACGAAACCAGCGAGGCATCGCCGACTCGACTCAAAGCTTCGATGGCGGCCAGACGCACCGCCGCATTGGGCGAAGAAACGCTCACACTGATGGCCAGACGCGCGGCTAAATCATCGCGCGCGGCCAGGCTGTCAATCATCCAGACCTGTTCGACCGGTGTCAGGTTGTGCAGTTCGGCGACGAAGGGCTCCGAAGAAACGCCTGCCGGCAACGTGCGCACCGCGGCAATGGCTGCGGGTTTCAGGACCGAGTCCATGCCGTGCAAGGCGGCCAGAATCCGTTGCCGGCGCCGCTTCTCATCCAATCGCAACAGGGCATCCAGCGCGCCGCGCCGGACGCAAGCTTCCGGTGAAGAGTCCAGAAGTTCCTCGTAGGCGGCTATCGCCCCTCGGCGGTCACCCGACGCGCTGAGTCGTTCGGCACCGCGGAGCGCCGCCTCCGTCAGCGCCGACCCCAGTGCCGGGCGCGCCCGGCTGCGCAATACGGCGATGGCCTTGCGCGCCGGCGCATCCCCGATCTTGCCCAGGGCGGCGATGGCGGCCTCGGCCACCCGCGGTTCCGCCTCATCGGCTGCCTGGACGAGCACGCCCACGGCCCGGCAATCCCGGCGGTCACCCAGCGCGGTGATGACTTGGATGCGCGCGGCCCCGGAGACGAACCGCAGCGCGTCCCGCAGAATCCCGTCGGCTTCGCCCGGCGGATAAGTCGTCAGCGCAAGGCACGCTATCCCGACCGTCTCTTCATTGGCCAGCAGCGTCGCCAGCGCCGGCAGGGCCTTGCTGCCGCCCACGATGCCGAGCTGCCGGCAGGCAAAGCCTTTCGCCTCCAAAGACGAGGAAGGACCCAGCAGTTTGACCAGCCCGGCTTCCAGCGGCTCCCGGAGGGCAGGTCCGGACACCGATTCCCGAACCAGAATCTCGAGGCCGCGGAAGGCCTCGAGGCCCTGCCCCGTCTGGCAAGCGGCCGCCTCGTTCACGAGCCGGGGAATATCTCCGGCGGTCGGGGCCGGCGCGGAAATGGCTCCGGGCGGCCAGGCGATGAGAAGCATGATACACAACGTGAATAACCCAAGCTCTCGGCCGATGCACCTTCGTCTTGTCCCGGAGGGACACTCGAAAATAGCCCAACGCTTCAACGTTGGGTCAAGCCAAGCCGAGGCATGAGCCCCGAAGGGGCGGCTGAAATCGCTCTTCCCGGCCGCCCCGTCAGCCGTCCCTTCGGGACTTATCCCATGGGGCGGCTGGACCCAACGTTGAAACGTTGGGCTATTTTCAGATGTCCCTCCGGGACGGGTTCCGGATGCGCTTGTTCTAACCTCGAGGGCATCTCCGACTTGTGTAGATGTCAATGCGCTCTGGATGAGTGCCTTCATATTGTTGTGCATGGCCACTCAGGTTCGCCACGGCGCCCGAGGCTCGCGATAGAGCATGCGATTGGCCGCTTCCAGGTCGAACCGCTCCCGGACCGGGTCCCATTTGAGTTTGCGGCCGAGGCGCAGGCTGAGGTTCCAGGCCTGGCAGATCGTGACGGCGCGGTGCGCCACTTCCGGGTTGCAGAGCGTCGGTGTGCGGCTCCGTATCGAGTCGAGCAAATTGCGGATATGGCCCGAGGCGTTGCCCCAGCCGGCGCCGCCCGCGGCCCGCAAGCCCAGGATGGATTTCGGCTCCGCCGTCACCAGGTCCGTTTCGTCGTCCACCTGTATCCAGCCTTCGTCGCCGATGTAGCGCAGATAGCGGTCTTTGAATTCGCCTCGTTGATACATCCGGCCTTCCACGCCGTTTGCGTATTTGCAGCGGGCGGCCCCGGTGATGGGGGTGTCGCTGCAAAACTTCGCCGGGTCGGGCAACTCCCCTTGGGCCTCGAACTCGACCGGACCCGTGTTGTCGGTGCCGAGGGTCCATTGCATTTGGTCGGTGTAATGGCAGCCCATGTCGGTCAACACACCCTCGGCCGTGTCCCAGAAGTATTGCCAGGCGTTGACGCGCGCCGGAACGAAGGGCTGCCACGGGACCTGCCCCAGCCACATCTCGTAATCCCAGCCCTCGGGGACTGGAGCAGGCTTGTCGAGGGGAATTCCAGGACCGGCCCAGACTTGCATCTCGACCGTGCGGAGACGCCCGAGCTTGCCCTGCCTGACCATGTCCCGGGCGAAGCGGTAGGAGCTGGTCGAGCGGCGCTGCGTGCCCGCCTGGTAAATCGTGCCGAACCGCCGGCAGGTCTCCACTAGCGCCCGCCCTTCCCCAAGGGTCAGCGTGACGGGCTTCTCACAATAGATGTCCTTGCCTGCCCTCGCCGCGTAAATCGAGCCCAATCCATGCCAGCGGTTGCCCGTGGCAATCGAAACCGCATCGATATCCTTGCGCCCCAGCAACTCCCGAAAATCAGCGTATGCCCGGCAATCCGGGTTGTCATAATAATTATCCACCAGCGCCTTGGCCGACTTGAGCCGCTCTTGCCGGCAATCGCTGACCGCCAAAAACCGGATCTCCTTGAACGAGAGAAAACTCGGCAGCGTGTCGCGCGCGCGATTGCCCACGCCGATCGCCCCAAAGGCGATGCGATTGCTGGGGGCGACCGCCCCGTTGAGTCCAAGGACGCAGCCCGGAACCACCAGCGGCATGGCCGCCGCCGCCGCCGCGCGCCCCAGAAACCGGCGCCGGCTCACATAAGCACGAGGATGGGATTTCATAAACAGCTTCCTGCAAAGGGCAAAGGTCCCACAATCCCGGCGCTCTGGCCAGGACATTGCACCTATAATCCCCGCCACGAGCGAAAAGTTGCTTCGCGCCCCACAAACCCGGGACATTGCGGAGGGGCGCTCGTTCCTCCTGGCCGCGGCCAACCTGAAATCGCGGCGTCGCAGACCCAATGTCGCTGTTTTTTGTCATTCTGAAAAAAAAGAGCCACGTTCCCATCGCGTTCCGGCGAGGACTTGTCGGGCCATGACGCTGAATTGCCGCGTGGAACCACTCAAAGGGCGCCGGCCTTGCCGGTCGGCACGTGCCTTGCTTGGCACGAAACGGCCTGAGCGGGACGCTTGCACACCGCCGGAACCATGTTACTATAGGGCCATCTATGATGAAAATTACGAGAAAATCGAAAAAGACTACGCTCCAATCAGAGGCCGTGAAACCTCAGGCCAGCGCCCCCCGACCGGTGGCTGCCGAACCGGTCAGGGCGCCCGCGCCACGAACCAACCGGGTTTGCCTGGAGTTCGTCCAGCCGGGGGCCAGGCAGATCTTTGTTGCCGGTTCATTCAACCAATGGAAGCCCGACCAGACTCCGCTCAGGCACCGGGGCAATGGCCACTGGGTCGGGGACGTGGCGGTCGGCGCCGGGCGTTACGAGTACCTCTTTGTCGTCGATGGCCAATGGCTGCCGGATCCCAACGCCAAGGAGAGCGTTCAGAATCCCTTCGGCGGCAAGAATTCAGTCCTGTTGGTCTCGGAGTAAAGGTATCGCCATTTCGGGGACAGGCGGTTAGTCTGCCGCCATGCCGCGCCAGATTTTGACTCTCGGCCATTCGCCCGACCCGGACGATGCCTTCATGTTTTACGGCTTGGCCCGGAAGCTGATTCCGGCCGAGGGCTTCGAATTCGAGCATATCCTGCAGGACATTCAGACTCTCAACGAGCGCGCCACGCGCGGCGAACTCGACATCACCGCCGTCAGCATTCATGCCTATGCCTACGTCAGTGACCGTTATGCCCTGCTGCCCAGCGGCGCGAGCATGGGGGACGGCTACGGCCCGATGCTGGTGGCGGCGCGCAAGTTCTCCAAGGGTGAAATTGCCCGGAAGCGGATCGCCGTGCCGGGCACCCTGACCAGCGCCTTCCTGGCCCTTGAGCTTTGGCTGGGCATTCCCGCTACCCAATTCGATTATGTCGTAGTGCCCTTCGACCAGATTTTCCAGGCCGTCCGTTCCGGCAGGGCGGAGGTTGGCCTGATCATCCACGAGGGCCAGTTGACCTATCGAAACGAGGGCTTGGAGCTCTGCGAGGACCTGGGGGTTTGGTGGGGGCGCGAAAACGACGGTCTGCCGCTGCCTCTCGGGGGCAATGTGATTCATAAGCGCATCGCCCCCCCCACCCGCACACAGATCTCCCATGTCCTCACCGCCAGCATCCGCTACAGCCTGCAACATCGCCCCGAAGCGGTCCAATACGCCCTCCAATACGCCCGCGACATGGGCCGCGACCTGGCGGATCAATTCGTTGGGATGTATGTTAACCATTGGACGCTCGATTATGGCGAGCGCGGACGGGAGTCCATTGGCCGGTTTTTGGGCCGGGCCTTCGAGGGCGGCCTGCTCCCCCGGCACCCCCAACTCGAGTTCGTCACTTAATCAGGAAAGTACTTTACACCGTCGGCCCTCAAAACTAATGTTCAGCGACATTATCTCAAACGAGGAATGGATTGGATAATTGGAAAGTATGGAAGCGAAAGCAAAAACGATTGCTGATTTCAAGTTGCACGAGCAGGACACCGGCTCGGCGGATGTGCAGATTGCCCTGCTAACCCAGCGCATCAACCATCTGACCGAGCATTTGCAGAAGAATAAAAAAGACCATAGCTCGCGGCGGGGGCTCCTGATGATGGTCGGCCAGCGCCGCCGTTTGCTGGACTATCTGCATACCACCGATCTGAATCGGTACCAGGCCGTCACCAAGAAGCTCAAGCTTCGCAAATAATTACAGAAAAAAGGCCTTGCCCTTCCGAGGGCTGACGCCCGGGACAGGCCCAAATCGGGCGATTTTCACTTTGACTGAGCCGGATAACGCGAACGGTTCAGTCGCTCACTTTAACGTTCGCGTAACAATGCTCCGTTGCGCTGAGAAATTTCATTCAGTCCCGAATGATTTCGGGATTCACTGAAGTTCCTCGGCGGCAACGGAGGGAAAAACTACCTATGCCAGAAAATGCTACTGTCCCTGCCGGGGACGAACAAAATGCCCCTGTTTCTACTGGGAACAAACGAAATGAAACTGTCACTGTCTCTGTTGGGGACAAACAAATCACTATTGAAACCGGAAAACTCGCCAAGCAGGCCGATGGCGCGGTGAGCGTTCGGCTCGGCGAGACCGTCGTCATCGTGGCGGCGGTGGGCGCCGCCAAGGCCAAGGAGGGCCAGGAATTCTTTCCGCTGACTGTGGATTACCGCGAGAAAGCGGCGGCGGCGGGCAAGTTTCCCGGCGGCTATTTCAAGCGGGAAGGCCGCCCCACCGAAAAGGAGATCCTCACTTCCAGGCTCATTGACCGTCCCATCCGTCCGTTGTTTCCGCGGGGCTGGTACAATGAGGTCCAGGTCCAGTGCATCGTCCTGAGCGCGGACGGGGAGAACGATCCGGATATTCTCGCCGTCCTGGGGGCTTCTGCCGCCCTGATGGTCAGCGATATCCCCTGGGACGGGCCTCTGGGGGCGGTCCGGGTGGGCCGCCTCAACGGCCAGTATGTCGCCAACCCGACGCACACGCAAATGGCCAACAGCGACCTTGACCTCGTCTATGTCGGCAACGAGACCGACCTGGTCATGTTCGAGGGCTCGGCCAAGGAGGTCAGCGAAGCCGATTTCAATGCCGCCCTCCAGTTTGCCCACCAGGCCATTCAGCCCGGCATCGCCGCCCAAAAGGACCTGGCCGCGCGCGCCGGCAAAGCCAAACGGCAGATCTCCCTCAAGATCGTGCCCGAGGAAATCCTGGCCGAAGCCAAGGCCCTGGCGGGCCAGCGCATCGTCACTGCCTTGCTCACGCCGGGCAAGCTCGCCCGCGAGGATGCCGTTTCCGCTCTGACAGAAGAGATCGCCAAGAAACTGGTCGCGAAGTTCGGGGAAGAAAAAGTGACCGAGTTCGTCCTCAAGGACGCCTTCTACTACATCCAAAAGCAGGCTGTCCGCAGCTTGATCATGGACCAGGACAAGCGCCTGGACGGACGCGGCTTTGACCAGGTCCGCCCCATCTACAGCGAGGTCGCCTTCCTGCCTCGCGCCCATGGCTCGGCCCTCTTCCAGCGCGGCGAAACCCAAGCCGTCACACTCTGCACCCTGGGAACCGGCGAGGACGCCCAGGAATTTGACGCCTACACCGGCGGCGCCAGCGAAAAGAAATTCATCCTCCACTACAACTTCCCCAACTTCTCCGTCGGAGAGACCGGCCGCATCAGCGGCCCGGGCCGGCGGGAGATTGGCCACGGCGCCCTGGCCGAGCGCTCGCTCGAATCTATGGTGCCCGTCGAGACCTATCCCTATTCCATCCGCATTACCAGCGAGATCATGGAGTCCAACGGCTCCACCTCCATGGCCACCGTCTGCGGCGGCTCGCTGGCCTTGATGGACGCGGGCGTGCCCATGACCCGCCCGGTGGCCGGCATCAGTATCGGGCTCTGCACCGACCATGATGACAAGGACCGCATCTCGCGCCACAAGCTCCTGACCGACATCATTGGCTGGGAAGACGCCTTCTGCGACATGGACTGCAAGATTGCCGGCACCGAAAAAGGCATCACCGGCTTCCAGCTCGACCTCAAGCTGCGCGGCATCCCCTACTTGATCATGGCCGAGGCCGTTGAACGGGCCCGCGTCGCCCGCATGCTCATCCTGGCCGAGATGGCCAAGACCCTGCCGGCGCCGCGCAAAGAATTGAGCAAATATGCCCCGCGCATCGAGACCATCAAGATCAACCCGGAGAAAATTGGGGCCTTGATCGGGCCCGGCGGCAAGAACATCAAGAAGCTGGTCGAAGAATCCGGCTGTGAAATCAACATCGAAGACGACGGCACTGTCAACATCTACTCCGTCTCCGAAGAAGGCATGAAGATCGCCCGCGATGCCGTCCTGGGCATGACTGCCGAGGCCGAGATCGGCAAGATCTATCGCGGCAAGGTTGTCACCATCAAGGAATTCGGCGCCTTTATCGAGTTCCTTCCCGGCAAAGACGGCCTCGTCCATATCAGTGAACTGGCCAACTTCCGCGTCAAACAGACCGAGGACATCGTTAAGCTGGGCGATGAAATCTGGGTCAAATGCCTGGGCGTGGACGAAAAGGGCCGCGTGCGTCTCTCCCGCAGAGCCGCCATGGCCGAGCGGGATCAACAGTTGTCCGGCCAGACCGAACCTGGCGAACGCAGGGAAGAACCCACCCAGCCTGATCGCGGCGAGCACCGGGGCGACTCCGCCGACCGCGGCGGCGAACGCCGAGACCGGGGTGACCGAGGTGAGCGCCGAGACCGGGGCGATCGCGGTGGACGCCCTGAGCGCACCGAGCGAGGTGGACGCGGCGAACGCACCGACCGAGGTGAGCGGGGAGCGGAGCGCGGTCCCCGGGGGGGTGATCGCGCCCAGCCTGGCAACCGGGGCGAACGCAGTGACAAGGGCGATGCCGGCAACCGGGGCGAACGCAGCGACAGAGGCGATGCCGGCGACCGGGGCGAGCGCAGTGACAGGGGCGACACAGGCAACCGGGGCGAGCGCAGCGATAAGGGCGATACCGGGGACCGGGGCGATCGCGGTGAGCAACCGCACGACCCGCCGCAAGGCAGTTAGTCGCCAGCTCAACCCAAATCGGCAACCAAGTCCTTGACAGCCGCCGGTTTGTGAAACTTAATGTTTCACATAACGTTCTTCGCGGTGTCTGCCGTGGTGATGATGGCGGCAAGATCGAGTTTCATAAGCTCACCCGAGGCGGGAGCATAATCAAGCCAGTGGGATTCGCATAGTCGAAAGTGAGGAGCGGGCTGGACAAGTGCCCGTCATTTTGGCTAGATCGGCAGCAGTATGTCATCTTTATCACGTCGTCAGTTTGTCAAAAGTTCAGTCCTGGCTGCCTCGGCCCTGGGCCTCAGCCCGGCGCCACAGGTGCGGGCAGCCGCTGCAGGCAGGTCCATCCCCATTTCGGTTCAGCTTTACTCGGTGCGGGAGGACTGTGCCCGAGACTTCGACGCCGCCCTGGCCCGCCTGGCCGCGATGGGCTTCGTGGGAGTCGAATTCGCCGGCTACCACAAATATGACGGCAAACCCAAAGAACTGCGGCAAAAACTCGACGACCTCAACCTCAAAGTCGCCGCCACTCACATCGGCACCGGCAGCTTCCGCGGCGACGCCTTGAAACACACGATTGAATTCCATCAGATCATCGGCTGCAAATTCCTCATTGTCCCCGGCGACCGCAACTTCACGGACCCCGACAGGAGCAAGGACCTGGCCGAGACCTTCAACAAGACTGCCGAAATCCTCAAGCCAATGGGCCTCTATTGCGGCTATCACAACCACACCGGCGAATTCACCAAGGTTGGCGACAAGACCTACTGGGACCTCTTTGCCGAGCGCACCAGCAAGGACGTCGTGCTCCAGCAGGACTGCGGCTGGAGCGCCACTGCCGGTCAAAACCCCGTCGAACTCATCAAACGCTACCCCGGCCGCACCAAGGTCACCCACTTCAAGCCCGCCGTCCTCGGCAACGACAAGTCCAGGAAACCGATTCTGGGAGAGGATTCGGTGGATTGGGCCGCCATCCTCGCCGCCTGCCGCGAGTTCGGCGGCACCGAATGGATTTCCGTCGAGCAGGAGGTTTACCTCGAGGGCAAATCGCCCATGGAATGCACCGAAATGTCCCTGGCCGGCCTCAAGAAGCTCCTATGAAGCGCAAGATCCTGGTGGTCCTCTCCAATCGCTGGAATCGCAGCCAAAAACTCCGCTTCGTGGAACTGGCCGCCGACAACAAGGGCAATGTCCTCAAACAACGCCCTTTGCGCAGCCGGCCCCGCAAATCCATCTACGACGAGGTCTGGGAAAACGACGAAGGCAAGACCTCCTGGGCCGCCTGCAACCGCTTCCGCCGCAAGTATCCCCATCCCCTCGAGAAACCGAGGGCCTGAGCGCGCCCCCGGACCAGCCGCCCGGTCAGGAGCCCAAACGCAGCGTGTGGGACAGGAGATCGTAGCGGCGTCTCGGCAGAGCGCCGCTGATATCGGGCCATCCCCAAGGTCCGACCTGAACAGTTAGGTTGGTTCAGGCCGAGTCTTCGTTTCCTTGGTTACCTTCTGTGAGGGGCGCTCGGCCCATCCGCCTGCGCGCCTGCAGCGAACAGAAGGAAACAAAGGAAACGAAGGCTCGAAAGCCCACGCCGCTCCTCAAGCTCGGGATCCGGACTTCCCGGAAGAATTCTGTTTCACACCCCTAAACGCGGGCCAAGGCGCTACCTTCTTGATTGCGACTCCCGAAAGCGTTAAGCCTTGGCCATGACGCTCAATCACCGCACTGCACCGGATGCCCGGAAACTCCTCCTGCTAATCCTGCTCGCGTTGGCTCAGATGGCTCAGGCGGGCGAGAACCTGCTCAAAGACGGCGGCTTTGAGCAGTGCCTCGACCAACCCGATGACCAGGGCAACCCCTTCAAAGTCTGGTCGGGCTGGAAATGGGAAGGCAACTGCCGCCGCGTGGCCGACACGGCCATCAAGCATCAGGGCAACGTCAGCGCCCAGATGCTCAGCTACGGGCCTTGCAAGCTCGGCCTCAGCCAGACCGTCAAGACGGAGGCCGGCTCCTACCGCCTCTCCGGTTACGTGCGCGCCATCGGCCTTAAGCCCGGCCTCCAGAACCTCGGCCTGGTCGTCTCCTTCGAGCCTAACGGCAAGGAATTCATGACCGACCTGCCGATGGGGACCTACGGCTGGCGCAAGTTCCAGGTAACCCGGCAGTTGGCCGAGCCTTGCGACAGCCTTCTGCTCTATATCTATCTCTTCGGCTCCGGCAAAATCTGGTTGGACGAACTCAGTCTCCAAAAAGTCCAAGGCCCCGCTCTCCAAAACGGCCTGGTCCTCGGCCCGGTCGAGGAGACCTTCCACGGTTTTGAGGGCCCGGGCGGGCTCAAATGCCCTTCCTGCGGCCTGACGGTCGAGCCCAAGGCCGCCAAGTGCGGCGTTTGCGGCGAACCGACCTCCGGCGTTGCCGAATACTCCCAAGCCAACCAGACCTATGCCCAAGTGGCCCAACTCATCGCCCGGGCCAAAGAGAAAGGCCTCGACGTCCTCTACTGGCAGGCGGCGGCCATCCCGATGCGAGCCGGCCTCAACCAACGCTGGGACAGCTTCCCCGAGGAACGGCCGGATACCCTCGAGTATGTGGCCAGGCGCGGCCAGGAACTCATCCGCGAGCTGACCGACGTGCTCGCCGGCAAAGCCCAGCCCCGCCAGGCGCCGCCCAAACCCGACCTCACCCGGATGAAACTCAAGGGCCGCAACCTCTGCCAGGACGATGTTCCCACACTGCTCTACAGCGTCCACAGCGGCCCCAGCCCCGAAACCGAGCCCTTCTTCTGCCGGCACACTGCCTGGGTCTATACCTGCATGGCCCCGGGCGCCGACCGCTTCAATTACAAGGAAATGCCCATTTGGGAGGCCTTCAATAATTACCCCGATACCCACCGCGTATGGGACGGCGGCTGGTGCGGACACATTATCGCCGATAAATGGTCGGGCGGCGTCAGCGGCGCCAACTGCGTGATTTGCCTCGAAAGCCCCCATACCCGCCAGGCCTGCCTCGAGGCCTACCGCAAGGTGCTTCCTCCCCAAATGCGCAGCCAAACCCGCCTGGTCAGCTTGCTGGATTACGAATACTTCTACGTGTGCTATTGCGACCTCAGCCGCGACCTGTTCCGTGCCTGGCTCAAAGACAAGTTCGGTTCCATCCAAAAGCTCAATGCCGCCTGGAACACCCCCTTCAACGATTTCGCCGACGTCCAACTCCCCGATTATCGGCGCCGTGACCCCAACGATGCCAGACGCTATGATTGGCTTGACTTCAACCTCTGGCGCTTCACCGATTTCATGAAATGGGCCAAGGCCCAACAGCGCGCCCTCGACCCCAATGTCCCCATGGCCACCTGCGCCCCCCATTACAACTTCACCAAAGAGTGGGGTGAAAGCGGCAGCGACGTTGAGCGGCTCTGCAACGAGGTCAACGACTTCTGCATCAACGAGTCACCCCCCTCGACCAAGTATGTCGATTTCCTGCGCTCCCTGAGCGACAACCAAAAGGCCATCATCGAAGTCGAAGGCAGCGAATACCGCAACACCATGGCCGCCTTCCTCCACGGCCTGTCCGCTCTCTCCCTTTACTGGGGCTGGACCGACGGGCCGGGCGACGGCGGCGCCGTGCTCTATGGCCGCGGCACCCGCGCCCCGTTCTGCTCCCTGCCCGAGACCGAGCGGTTCCTGCGAACCGGACTCGACCTCCGCCGCTTGCGCAAGGAAATCCTCGCCTTCCAGCAGGACCTTCGCGCCCCCGTCGCCCTCCTCTACTCGAAGGCCTCGATGCTCCAGGTCCCCGAGACCGGCGGCGACAAAACACCCTACCTCATCGAACTGGAGCGCGCCTACGATGCCCTGCTCGAAACCGGCGTGCCCATCGATTTCATCACCACCCGGCAGGTCCTCCAAGGCAAGCTCACTCGATACCAGGTCCTCGTCATCCCGGCCGCCACTTATGAGCACGCCGAGGTCGTGCAAAAGACAATGGACTTCGCCCGGGACGGCGGCCAGGTGGTCCTCGTGCCCAATAGCTGGTTCTTCGACCAATACAACCGCAAACAGGATTACCTGGCCCCGCTCAATATCCGGGTCACCAGCATGAAGGCCCCGCTCATCGTTGCCGGGCGCGCCAGGACCGGCCTCGAGCGGGACCTCAGCGGCGAAGAAACCGAGGCCCCGTTCCTGATGGGCCTGCTCGTTGACAGCGTGGTCACCAATGTTCCCCAGGCCGCCATCAAGGCTGCCGCCAACGGCCTCTTTGCCACGCAAACCGAATTGCACGGCGCCGGCGTGCGGCACCTCCTCAAAGTCGCCCCCGGCAACAAGGTGCTCGCCTCCTTTTCTGACCATCAGCCCGCCATTGTCCGGGTGCCCGTCGGAAAAGGCAGCGTCTTCTACCTGGCCATCCCCCTTGTCCACGACAGCATGGTCGAATTCATGAGCGGCCTGCTGGCTGGCCTGCGGCGCCCAGGGCCCCGTCCGCTTCCTCACCCCCGAAAACACGCGCGTCAGCCGCCTCGAATACCGGGCCATTAAGACCCCCGACGGCTGGCTCGCCTTTGTCAACAACCTCGACCGCAAGCACGACCAGCAAGTCAAGCTCGTCTCGCCTCCCCCCTTGAGCCGCATCCGCAATCTTACCCTCGAACGCGACCTGCCGCCCATCTTCACCGTCCCCGCCGGCGAAACTTACCTCTTAAACCTCAGCAATTAACGTAACTATTCAGCACCTGCCCACATTCTCTGCCCAAAGCCGGCTCAAGCCGAATGGCGCTAAGTTAAGGCATAACTTTCGTATTGTGAACTACTTGCGTTTTCGCACACCAGGCACCTTTTTGAGGATTCTTTCGAGCGTCATCGTTTGGAGTTTGCCCAGGGTAGCCATCACCCTTCGATTGGCTGCAATCGCACTTTTAGCCACTTCGGTACTGCTCTCGGGACAGCGCGTAACAAACGGTTTTGCCTTGGCGCTTGCCAGTCCAGAGGTAATAAGGCCCCTTTTGGACCCACTGGCCGGCGACCTTGCGTCGCAAGGGCCGGCTGACCACCGTGCCCTGGCAGAACCAGCCCGCCCGGGGCAACCGGCCCAGGAGTTTGGTATAGGCGGCGGGCGGAGGTCCCAGGGGGTGTTCGGCTTTTAAGCCCATGGGCCATAATTTTGCCAGAAAGGGCTTGACTTGTCAATTAATATCTGTATTTATACAGATATATATGTTTACGACCGCTCCTCTCTTCGGCAAGTTCCACTCCCCTTTGAAGCAAACCGCTGAGCCCTTGCGCGGCCAACCCCTTCATCACCTGGAAGGCCTCCTGGCCGACCGCCTCGACCCCGCCCTGCTCGCCCCCAACCCCACCAAAACCAATAGCCGCCAGCGCCTCTATCCCCCCAAACTCACCTTCCTGAGCTTCCTGGGCCAGACCCTCAGTCCGGACTCCTCCTGCCGCGAGGCGGTCCGACAAATCAGGGCCTACCACCAAAAACAGCCCGACCCCAAGCACCTGGACAAAGACACCAGCGCCTACTGCCAGGCTCGTGCCCGCTGGACCCTCGATGAGTTGACCGAGATCCGCTCCCACCTGGCCGGGCACATCTGTCGCGATCCCTTCGATCTGGAACTCGCAGCAATGCGCCCTCTCAAGGTTATCGATGGCACTTGCCTCAACCTGCCCGACACCCAGGCCAACCGCCTGCTCTATCCCCAATCCTCCGACCAGCAGCCCGAGTGCGGCTTCCCTCTCCTGCGTTTGGTCGGGATCTTTTCCCTCCGAACCGGCGCCCTGTTGGAGCGCGCCTACGGCCCCTACAGCACCAGCGAAAACGCTCTGTCTCACACGCTGTGGCCGACCATCAAAAAGGATGACCTGCTCCTGGGCGACCGCAACTTCGGCTCCTGGGTCAATCTGGCCACCCTCAAAGAGCAGGGGGCCGACGGACTGTTCCGCCTCCACGCCAGCCGCAACGAGGACTTTCGCCTGGGCCAACGCTTGGGCCACAACGACCGCTTGATCCTCCTGGCCAAACCCAGACAGCGATCCAAAAACATGACGCCAGAACAATGGCAGAGCCTGCCCGCCACCCTCACCGTGCGCATGGTGCGTTTCCGGGTGCCCACCGCCAACGGCCGCTCCAGAAAGATCACTCTGATTACCACCCTCACCGATCCAGTGCTCTGGCCCGTCGAACTGCTGGCAGCCCTATACGCACGGCGCTGGAATATCGAACTCTATCTGGATGACATTAAGACCACCTTGCACATGGACATGCTCAGTTGCTTGACCCCGCCGATGATCCACAAAGAACTGGAAATGCACCTCATTGCCTACAACCTCATCCGCTCCATTATGGGCGAGGCAGCCTGTGTCTGCCACACCCCGCTGGACCGACTCAGTTTCAAAGGCACGCTGGACACTGCCCGCCAGTACAGCCAAATCATCGCCCAAGTCCCGGTTTCCCACCGCAAATTGCGCCGGGCCATTTATGCGGACATGCTGGCCGTCGTCGCCGAAGACCAAGTGCCTAAACGGCCCGACCGTTTCGAGCCCCGCTGCCAAAAACGCCGCCCCAAAGCCTACCCTTTCATGAAGCGCCCCCGGCGTGAATTGAGGGCGGCGCGCGTGGACCATCTTCCCGCCCGCAAGAAGCGCCGTTCTTAACTTAGCGCCATTCGGCTCAAGCCGGCGCTCCGGAACGCCGGCTTCAGCCGAATGGCGCTAAGTTAAGGCATAACTTTCGTATTGTGAACTACTTGCGTTTTCGCACACCAGGCACCTTTTTCGAGGATTCTTTCGAGCGTCATCGTTTGGAGTTTGCCCAGGGTAGCCATCACCCTTCGATTGGCTGCAATCGCACTTTTAGCCACTTGGTCCTGCTCTCGGGACAGCGCGTAACAAACGGTTTTGCCTTGGCGCTTGCCAGTCCAGAGGTAATAAGGCCCCTTTTGGACCCACTGGCCGGCGACCTTGCGTCGCAAGGGCCGGCTGACCACCGTGCCCTGGCAGAACCAGCCCGCCCGGGGCAACCGGCCCAGGAGTTTGGTATAGGCGGCGGGCGGAGGTCCCAGGGGGTGTTCGGCTTTTAAGCCCATGGGCCATAATTTTGCCAGAAAGGGCTTGACTTGTCAATTAATATCTGTATTTATACAGATATATATGTTTACGACCGCTCCTCTCTTCGGCAAGTTCCACTCCCCTTTGAAGCAAACCGCTGAGCCCTTGCGCGGCCAACCCCTTCATCACCTGGAAGGCCTCCTGGCCGACCGCCTCAACCCCGCCCTGCTCGCCCCCAACCCCACCAAAACCAATAGCCGCCAGCGCCTCTATCCCCCCAAACTCACCTTCCTGAGCTTCCTGGGCCAGACCCTCAGTCCGGACTCCTCCTGCCGCGAGGCGGTCCGACAAATCAGGGCCTACCACCAAAAACAGCCCGACCCCAAGCACCTGGACAAAGACACCAGCGCCTACTGCCAGGCTCGTGCCCGCTGGACCCTCGATGAGTTGACCGAGATCCGCTCCCACCTGGCCGGGCACATCTGTCGCGATCCCTTCGATCTGGAACTCGCAGCAATGCGCCCTCTCAAGGTTATCGATGGCACTTGCCTCAACCTGCCCGACACCCAGGCCAACCGCCTGCTCTATCCCCAATCCTCCGACCAGCAGCCCGAGTGCGGCTTCCCTCTCCTGCGTTTGGTCGGGATCTTTTCCCTCCGAACCGGCGCCCTGTTGGAGCGCGCCTACGGCCCCTACAGCACCAGCGAAAACGCTCTGTCTCACACGCTGTGGCCGACCATCAAAAAGGATGACCTGCTCCTGGGCGACCGCAACTTCGGCTCCTGGGTCAATCTGGCCACCCTCAAAGAGCAGGGGGCCGACGGACTGTTCCGCCTCCACGCCAGCCGCAACGAGGACTTTCGCCTGGGCCAACGCTTGGGCCACAACGACCGCTTGATCCTCCTGGCCAAACCCAGACAGCGATCCAAAAACATGACGCCAGAACAATGGCAGAGCCTGCCCGCCACCCTCACCGTGCGCATGGTGCGTTTCCGGGTGCCCACCGCCAACGGCCGCTCCAGAAAGATCACTCTGATTACCACCCTCACCGATCCAGTGCTCTGGCCCGTCGAACTGCTGGCAGCCCTATACGCACGGCGCTGGAATATCGAACTCTATCTGGATGACATTAAGACCACCTTGCACATGGACATGCTCAGTTGCTTGACCCCGCCGATGATCCACAAAGAACTGGAAATGCACCTCATTGCCTACAACCTCATCCGCTCCATTATGGGCGAGGCAGCCTGTGTCTGCCACACCCCGCTGGACCGACTCAGTTTCAAAGGCACGCTGGACACTGCCCGCCAGTACAGCCAAATCATCGCCCAAGTCCCGGTTTCCCACCGCAAATTGCGCCGGGCCATTTATGCGGACATGCTGGCCGTCGTCGCCGAAGACCAAGTGCCTAAACGGCCCGACCGTTTCGAGCCCCGCTGCCAAAAACGCCGCCCCAAAGCCTACCCTTTCATGAAGCGCCCCCGGCGTGAATTGAGGGCGGCGCGCGTGGACCATCTTCCCGCCCGCAAGAAGCGCCGTTCTTAACTTAGCGCCATTCGGCTTCAGCCGGCTTTGCGCGCCCGTAGTCCGCGAGGTCTTCCAACCCCGCCCTCGAGCCGGGAGCCGCTCCACCAGGATTGGCTTGCCCGGTGGGAACCAGCAGGTCACAGGCGCCCGCTTCCAGCGCATTGACGGCGGCCAGCCTGACCCGCGCTGGAGAAACTCCCCCGGCGTCTTGTGGACACTGCATTGCTTTTTTGTTCAGGTTTCAAGTTTCAAGTTTCAGGTTTCAGGTTTCAGGTTTCAGGTCGGAGAAACTCCCCCGGCGTCTTGTGGACCGCTTTAGTGCCCTACGACCAAACCCTCAAGCGCATCTTCCTCGCCAACCACAACCCCTCCAACTGGGGCGGCCTCAGCGCCACACCCTGGTCTCTGTCCCTTCCCCAGTGAAGCGGAGCGGACCCACCCCCATCCGCATGTTCCCCAAGCGGAGCTGGGTCATCCCATTGTCGGCCAAGACCTTCCTTTCTCGAAAGAAGTTGCCCCTTCGCCATGCGGGGAGATTTCCGCCCTGGTGGCTCAGGAAACCGTAGCGGCGTCTCGGCAGAGCGCCGCCGATAGTGGCCCCCCCCACAATCCGACCTGAACACCCACAAAAAAAAACACTTCAGACGCCTTCGGTTTTGTGAGACCAATTGGACGTGGCAACAGAACCGAAAAAGAATCCCGCAGCGGTGGCCCGGGCCGCCCGAGCGGTTAGGTCGAGGCTGGTGGAGGAGGGGGTGCGTAGCGGCAGTTCGCGCTGGACCAAACTCGTCCTGGCTTCTCTCGAGCAAGCTTGGTAGCGTCGAGGCATGGCGAAGGCGCCAAGCGTGAAATGGACCCGCGATCATTTCCTGATCGCACTGAATTTGTACTGCAAGCTTCCCTTCGGCCAATTGCACAAGGGCAATCCAATCATCCGGGAGGTCGCTGGCAGGATGGGCCGAACAGCGAGCAGCCTCGCAATGAAGCTCTGCAATTTCGCGGCCCTGGACCCGGTCCAACGGGCGCGCGGCGTCCGGGGGTTGCCTGGCGCGACCAAGCAGGACCGCTCGATGTGGGCGGAGTTCCAGGAGCGGATCGAGACGCTCGCCCCGGAGAGCGAGGGGATACTCCACGATTTGTTCACCAGCGACGACGCGAGGGAAGTAGATTTTCTGACTGGCGCGAGCGTGCGGCTGGAGCGGCCAAGCCGGCTGGTGCTTCCCGAAGGGCCGACAGAGGGGAAAGCCACGGTCCGCGTCAGGCGCGGGCAGCAGTTTTTCCGACAGGCGATTCTCAGGGCCTACGGCGTGCGCTGCTGCATCACGGGGATTCCAGTCCCACGGCTGCTGGTCGCCAGCCATATCAAGCCGTGGCGGGATTTTCCGGGTGAGCGGCTGAATCCGCGGAACGGCTTGTGCCTCTTCAAGCCTCCACGACGCGGCCTTTGACGCAGGGCTCATTACGCTGGATGAAAAGCTGGCGGTGGTCCTGAGCAGGGGCCTCCGCGAGTATTTTCCTGACCCTGTTCTGGAGCAAAACTTCGTCCCTTTTGAGGGGAAGCCGATCCGGCTCCCTGATAAGCTGGCCGAGCCTCACGCGCAATTTCTTTCGTACCACCGCGAGAACGTTTTCAGGGGTTAGGCCGACCCTTTCACCTCAAGTTCTGTGAAGGCATATAATCGTTCGAGCGAGAAAAGGTGACAGAATTCAGCAGGCGTTGTGCTTCTCAAGGACCGGGGGGACAAAGCAAGTTGTTTGGGTCCAGTGGCAGCGGGGTTGTTGCCAAGGTTGCCGGCCTTCGGGGATTGTGCCGTCAAACAATCCTCAACCCTTCGTATGGCAGGGTAGCCTTTGTTCAGTTTGGCGCTGTTGGCACGAGGCCAAGGGCCAAGCAGAGGCGAGGCCGAGCCAAGCGTGGCAGCAAAGCCCGGTGTTGTCGAGAATGGGCATTGGGCTACGTCACACCCAACTGGTGAATCTTTAGCAATTCGGTCGGAACGGTGCTTTGCGCAAGCTCAACCAGTCGTGCGTGATGGGTGAAAAACAACAACTGCGTTTTTGCGCAAAGGCCCACCATAACTCCCATCGCCGCCTTTGCCCGGTCGTCGTCGAACTTGATGAGCACGTCATCTGCAATGAAGGGCAATGCCTCCCCCGAGGACAACTGCCGCTCCAGGCTCGCCAGTCGCAGTGCCAGGAAAAGCTCGTCGCGCGTCCCATCGCTCATACCGCTGACCTCAACTTCTTCACCTGATGGCCGCACGCCGAGCAATACCGGCCGGTCCTTGTCGTCAAAACTGGTCTTGAGCCGCGCAAACGAACCGAGCGTCAGACGCGGAAAAAAGTCGCTGGCGCGCGAGATGACGGGGTCCTGGTTCTGCTCTCGGTAGCGCTCGATGTGGCGACGAAGGACTTCGCTGGCTAGTCGTAGCGGCAGGTATCGCTCTGCGCCTGTGCGGATCTTTGCTAGCGCGCTCTGGGCTTCCTCGGCGGCGAGCGTGGCTTTGTCACTGCCATCCATTGTCGCGAGCACTGCTCGTTCGCTGCCAATCTGCTGCTCCAAATCCGAGCGGTGGGTGTCCAGCGTTTGGATCTCTTTCTCTAGTTCGGCGATGTCAAACGGGAGCCGATCGGCATTCACTCCAGTTATGTCGGCAAGGAAAGCTTCCAGCGTGGCGCCTGCGGTGAAGCCGGCGAGGGTGGTGTTCATCTCCTTAAGCTGTGCGTTCAGCTCGATGCTTTCGGGCAGACTTCCTCTCGGTCAATTCCAGCGCGGCCAAGTTGACGCAGTGGGCTTTCTCCATCAGATCCTGCTGTCGCTGGTCTGCCAGTTTCAACTCCTCCTTGGCCTTTTCAAGCGCCTTCTGCTCTTGCTCGATTTGTTTCTCGATACCTTGTCGGCGCACTGCGTTCTGCTGAGCCGTGTTAAGCAGCATTTGGAGGCGGGTGGCAGTCTGCTCAGGCGGCAAGTCCAGCAATTCCGGTGCCAGGATCTGCGCCAGCCCGGTTGCATCTTCATCGAATTGGGCGACGTGCTCCTGCATTGCCTCCACGCGAACCCGGCGGTTCTGAGCGTCTTCGAGTTTTTTGAACAGCGTGTCAAGCTTTTCCACCACTGCGGTGGCTTCTTCGGCTCGCGTGTCGGCAGGCAAATCAAGAGGCGTCAATGCCTGCTGCCACTCCCTCTGCCAGGCTTCCAATTCCCCCTGCACTTTCTCATGCTCGCCCTTGGCCTTCTCGTGCTCACTCCACAGGCGCAGGACTTCGTTCTCCAAGTTCGTGCGTCGCTGGGCGGCGTTCTTGAAATCCCGAAGCACTGCTTGGCTGCGCTGAAGCTGAGCGGCGAACGACTCCGCTTCGTCTTGGGCCGGCTCCTCCAGCGTGCGTAATGCTTTGTCCAACTCCGCGCTGTGCTCGCGGATGCGTTCCTTCAGTTGCGTGGCTGACTGCCGGCGGGCCCGCAAATCCTTGGCTGTTGCCAATAGTGCTGCATGCCGGCTCAGCCAGCCCCGCATTTCCTTCGGCGACAGCGGCGCGATACCGGGATTCTCCCACGCTTGACGCCACTGCTGCTGGCACGCTTCCAACCCCGTCGTCAACGCGGATTGGTTCGTGCCCAGCTCGGCTTCGCGGCGCTCACAGCCTTCCTTGTCTGCGATGAGTCCGGCCAGTTTCGCCACGCGGTCAGCCTCACGGCGCAGCCGGTCCGCAATCGAGTCGGCATCAGTGACACTCTTCTCATAGGCCTCAACGAGAGGTCTTTCGGCATCAAATGCCTTTTCCCCCTCAGTGTCGGGCGCGTGTTCAAGCCATGCGCGGCACACAAGCTGCCAGCCCAGCTCTCGGCGTTCGCGCGCTTGCAGCAGGTCCTGCTCCGTCCGCAAAGCTCCGCCGAGTTGCAGCGTCTTAATCCCCTCTTCGACTTTCGCCTGGCGCTGATGATTCTCTTCCCGCTGAGTGTTCAAGAGCTTCTGCTCATTACTCAGGCCGCTGAACTCGGTCTCGAAATGCTCCACCGTTTCCACCACGGGAACAGGCACAGTTTCCAGTTGCTCCAAAGTGCCGGTCCACAGTGAGAGCCGCCTCAATTCCGCGGCTGCCTGTTCGTCCGCCGTGCGCAATTCTTCGGTTTGGCTGAGGAGCAGCGCTTCCAGGTCGCCCTGCTTGAGGGCGCGCTCCAAAACACGCTCCAACTCGCCCCCATCTCGTGGCGCCGGGGTTTGCTCCAGCACCCGCTTCTTCTCCTTCCACTGCGTCTGGGCAGCTTCAGCCCTTTCGCTAACGCTGCGTGACCGCTCTTGCAACGTGTGGTGCTGGCTGGCGAGCGTGCGAAGGCGCGTGCGTTGTACGACGGTCAACCGCAGTGCTCCCGCCTCGTCTAGGGGCAGTCCTGGTTTCACCTCGCTAAGCATCGTGCGCGCATCGGCCTCGAACTGCTGCTGCTCAGCCCGGACCTTGGGCAGGTCGCGCGCCGCTTGGCGGTAGCTGTCCAATCGCTCCTGAACGCTGGCAATGGCCTCCGCCTGGGCGAGCAGTTCTTGTGGCAACTTCAGTTGCTTTAGGTCGTTGTCCAACGTGGCCAGCTTGACTTTGGCTTCTTCCTTGCGGCGGCCAGCGTCACGCTGACTGCGATGGGCTTCTTCACGCTCGCGCGTCGCCGACTCCGGCAGGAGGGGCACCGCCCCCAGGCCTTCCAACTCCTGGATCAGTTCCTTCCGGCGCGTGATATGGGGCAGCGCAAGCCGAAAACGGTTCAGCCGCTCCTTGCGCGCGCTCAACCCCGAGAGGCTGTTTTTGAGGCTGAGCAGTTCGCCCTCTTTCTCTCTCAGCGCGGCGGACTGCTCGGTCCATTGCTTGGGCGGCACGGCCAGGTCTCGACTGCGTTTGCGCGCATTTTCATACTCGTCGAGGGCGTGATTGATGAGCGCAGTGCTGGAGCGCGGCTTGAAGAGCTCTTCGGCCTCGCCGTCGAGGGCAGCGAGCGCTTGACGCAGGCCCGTGATGCCGGTGCCGGCCTGGAAAAGACTTTCGGCCAGGTCGCCTTTTCCGGCCAACAAATCACTGCCGCCGCTCCGAAGCGAGTCGTGGTCGAGGCGGAACATTGTCGCAAACATTTCCTCTGTGACCCCGCCTACGAATTCCTGTAGCAGCGCGTCAGGCAGCGGCTTGCCTTCAGGGTCGAGAAGCGTGTCGCGATTGCCCTTGCGCCTGACGAATTTTCCGCGCCTGCCATCGGACCGCTGCAACTCGGCTGCGACGCGCAGATCTGTCATGTTATGCAGAAAGGCGTCTGCCGTTCTGGCCGGGATGCCGTAGACCAGTCCAGTCAAACCGCGCAGCGCAGTGCTCTTGCCGGCTTCATTGCGACCATAAATGACGTGGAAGGCACGGTCCGGCTCAGAGAAGTCGAGCCGCACGTCGGTGAAACAGCCGAAGGCGAGGAAATGGAGGCTAAGGAACTTCATCGTGCGCCTTCCTGTTCAAGGAGCCTCGCCAGGAGAAGTTGCTCCACGTGCCCCAGCAACGCGCGGACCAGCGCGGGGTCTTCCAGATTGATGGCGTCGGCGCCCTGGCGAAGTTCGAGCGGGAGCTTTTGTTTGAGGTCCTTGAACTGCCTGAGCAAATCGCCCACCGTCGCCTCATCTGCCGGCAACCCACGGATGAAGCGCAGTAAATCACCAAGAGGATCAGCCCGTTTGGCGAGTTCATCCAGGTCCGTTGCGGCGCGCGTCTGGAGTTGCACTTTCTCCACCCACACCTGTCCGGCACCAATATCGTTGGCTAGCGCGCGGCATTCATTGATGAACTGTTCCTGCTGCGTCGTCAGCAGCTTGTGCGCCCGGCAGGCACCGCGCACCACCAGCCGCGCCGCCAACAACCGCTCCTCGGCAAGGTCTAACTCCGCCACCAGGACGCGCCGCGTGCGGTCCAGCAACTCGTCGAGGTCTGCCGCACCGTCAGCGGCCACGACGCACTCGCACCAGCGGACAAGGTGCAGCGCGCGGTGCTCGACCGCGCGTACGCGGCCATCGGCAACGGTTACGAGCGAGCACCCCTTGCTGCCGATCTCGCGTGCATGGCGGCCCTGCACGTTGCCGGGAAAAACGATCCAAGGGTCCTCGTGCAGCACCTCACGCTGATGCACGTGCCCGAGAGCCCAGTAGTCGTAGCCCTTGGAAAGCAGGCCCGCCGGAGTGCATGGGGCGTAGTTCTCGTGGCCTTCGCGTCCGCCGGCACTGGTGTGCAGCAAACCGATATTAAAGAAACCCTTCCTGGCCAGCGGATAGTCAGCCGAAAGGTCGTCTGACACCGCCGGCGTCGGGAAGCTCTGCCCGTGGACCGCCACGCCGAGGTCTTCGAGGAGCACCGTCGCCGGCTTGAGCGCTGGGAACTCGTGGACGTTCTCTGGCAACATCAGGTCGCGCGTGATTTGGCTGGCCGCGTCGTGGTTGCCGCGGATAAGGAAGACCTTGACCTCGGCTTCGCGCAAGCGCGCCATTTGCCTCGCGAAAAACAGCCCTGTGTTGTAGTCCTTCCAATCGCCGTCATAAACGTCGCCAGCAATGAGGACGAACCCCACTCGCTCGGCAATGCTGAGCTGCACCAACTTTTCCAGTGCCTTGCGCGTAGCGCTGCGCAATTCGGTAACCGGCGCGCCCTCATACCGTTCCAGCCCGCGCAACGGGCTATCGAGATGAATGTCAGCGGCATGGATGAATTTCATCTAACCTCGTTTGCTTGGTGCCTTGTCCGCCGCATGCTGAGGCTCATGCTACCACAAGCTGATGGGACCTCCGCGACTGAAGGTTCTCTGGCCTCGGAGGTGGGGCAGCCCGCCTCAGGGAAGCGGGCGTTGCTTCCGCAGAGTTCGATTTCTTTGGCATACGTGTAACCGTCGGTCACGCTTGCCCCAGCCCGAGGGTGGGGTCCGCGAGTCTCAACACCATGCTCCAGTGCAAAAGCCTCAGCATACCCGCAACTTCCGATTCCGGCCGGAATCACCCAAAGAAGCCGGTCGTTGGCCAAGCTGCTTATCCCAAATCCCAGCCGGTTGCAACACATTTGCGCTCGTGGCAGAAGGATGCGACGCGATCGAGGCCCTCGGATCCGTCAAGCCGGCACAAGGCGGCGTTGACGACCGCGCCCTGGTGGACTTGGGCGGCGCTAGCTGGGGCTTTGCCTTTGAAACGATGGTCCGTGCCGCGGCCGGTGGAGGGGAACCGGCCCTCCTTTGCGGCCGTGATTTCGTTCAGCAACTTACGGCCCTGGATAACGCTGCCATCGCCCTCGTCTTCGATATTCAGGAAGAAGTTCCCGCCTCTCATGGATTCGGCTTCGGCCTGCTTCGCCAGGATTATTCCTGAACCACCGCCTCATTCCTCCTCCTCACCACGCCCATTGGGGCAATCCTGCTTCTGAGCGCCCAAAGGTGGTTCCAGCCCCTCGACCGCAGCTTCCCCAATTCCCTCAACGCTAGGCCAGCCTCCCCCAGCTTCAGCCAGTATTCCGCGCTCTTGATTTGGACGGCGTTGTTCAAGGAAGGCTCGCCCCTCCGAGGGGCTGCCCGGCTCGCGGTGCTGGGTGCTGAAGGCCGGATGGATGAGGTTTTCGGCCACTGATTGGGACGTGCAGGAAGAGTGGGCTTTGGGGGGCGCTCCCTTGTCCAGGACGCTGTCCTTGTCGAACACCTTCACGCCGTAATTGCCCGCGGCCGGATTGTAGGGAGGGGAGAGGGCCTTGATGACATCGGCGAGTTCGGGATTCGGACCGGGGACGAAGGGTTTGTACTCCTGGTGGTGGGTGCGAGGCGAGGCGGAAAGCCCGAGGGTCTGTTGTTTGGTGGCCAAGGCAAAGGTGGAATCGGTTCACGGTGTAGGCTTTAGAACGCGAACGCCGTCGCTGTCCTCGATGAGGTGCTCGTTTAGTTTCCAGGGGTCCAATTTGACAACAAAGACTTGGAGGCCCTCGCGCCGGGCGAGTTTGAGAGCCGGGATCATGTCGGTATCACCAGAGAAAAGAAGGATTCGGTCAACGATCTTCTTGAGGGAGAGGGTGGCGATGTTTATGCCGATGCGCATGTCCACGCCTTTTTGCTCGAAATTCGGGTAAACGTCCCTGCGCGTGGGCGCCACGTGCGGTCCGCCGGTCAATAGGGCTTGGCGGTAGGTGTCGCTGAATTCCCACCCCCTGGCTTTGAGCTCGCCGCGGCGCAGGGCCACATAAGCGGTTTGACCGAGGTCGAAGAAGAACTGCTTGCGAGCCGCGTAGCCCGGCGTGCCTTTGTAAGAAAACTTGGAACCGTCAACCGGGTTCGTGACCTCGCGGTCGAACGGCTCGCAGTCGTAGTAGAAGATGCGAAAGAGCTCCTCGTCTTCTTCCAGGACAGCCCGGGCGTTCTTGATGACCGTGGCGGCGGGCGGCCAGCCGCTGGGCAGATTGAGGATTTTGCCAAGGCCTTTGCTGAACCAGCCACCATCAATAAGCAGCGCGGTTTTCTTCATAAAAATGAAATGCCCACAGACCCTTGCGGGCCCGTGGGCAACGTTTTTTGCCAGCCTACTGGCGTAGCGGATTTAAAGCTTCGAGCACTAGCCCTAAAGAGAGATTGCCCTATCTCCACGGCATTTGCAAGCCCTTTCCGCACTTCAATCTGGCCCGGCTTTAGCATATCTCAGGCCAACAGTTCGATTACCCAACCAGTAATACTGCCGCCACCCCTGCTCCCGCATCCCGACATGCAGGTTGAACCCGTCGATGCAGACAGTGATCCGCGTCGGAGGCGCGGCACTGCCCGGACCGACGCCCGGTGAAAATCGGACGTTCTTGTCTTCCAGCCTGTTGTGACACAAAAACAGCCAATACAGCCAATACAGCCAATAGAGCCAATGGAGCATTTGCCATCACGCCCTGGACTATGCGAAAACTCCCTCTGATGAATACGGCACAATCCGCAGGACTGAAAACTCAAGGTCTGATGTCCCGAAGCAGGCAGACGCAGGTGTCGAGTGACGGATGTCGAGGGAACGAGGCACCGGCCCTCGACGCGCGACCCTCGACCCTTCTTTGCCGTATTACCCATGAATGCAGGTCTAAGCCCATTTCACCTGTTTTAAGCAGTTTTAAGCAATTATACCCACCCCCCCGCAGCCCGCGTGCCGTCCGCCCCAGACCCCAGCCTGGATGGTATCCGCGAGCCCAAAGGGCGAAGGGCGAAAGGGCCTCGACTCGCGAAGCGTATGGAGTGCGGCGGCAAGCGGAGCGCGACGCCGCTTTGGCTCCGGCCAGCTTTTTGCTTCAAAGCCAAAGCGGCGCCGCCACTTCGCTCTGTCGCCGCACTCCAAAGTCTGGACCCCAAGGCCGACTGCTGGTATGGAGTGCGTCCAGCTTGCTGGCGCTTTCAAACGGTTCTGCGCGTCCGAAAGCGGGAGCAAGGTCCGCGCGCTCCATACGCTTCGCGGGCCGCCCGCAGGGCCAAGGACAAAGTGGCCGAAACGGGTCCCATTCCCTGACTGTAGGAGACGACGTGAGGAGTCTCTGATCAATGGCTTCCGATGGGAGCAGGCTTTCGTTGTGCCCCAAACCCAATTAGAGACTCCTCACGTCGTCTCCTACAATGGCTTGTGGAGAACTTTGTCACTGGCCCTGGGGCCGCCCGTCCGCTGCTGAATAAACCATTTCCAATCACGTCCATTCGTCTCTATACTCGCGCGCAACAATTATGAACGACGTGCATCTGTTCTCCCGCCGGCATTTTCTGCGCCAGTCCTCGATTGCTTTGGGAACCGCCCTGGCGGCCCCGACGCTCATTCCCGCGTCCGCTCTCGGGGGCAACGGCTCGGCCGCCCCGAGCCAACGGGTCAACATGGGTTTCATCGGCCTGGGCGGGCAGGGGAGCGGCCATTTGCTGGGCGGGGCCTGGACTTATGTGCCCGGGGGCTACATCGCGCGCAACGATGTCCAGGTCCTGGCCGTGTGCGACGTGCGCAAGGAGCGCCGCGACAACGCCCAGGGGCGCTGCAATCAAATCTATGCGGCCAAACTTGGCCAGGCCGGCTACAACGGCGTCAAGGCCTACAACGACTTTCGGGAGGTCCTGGCCCGGCCTGACATTGATGCCGTGCTGGTGGCGGTGCCCTACCATTGGGCCGCCATGATGGCCACGATGGCAATGCGGGCCGGCAAAGACATCTATTGCGAGAAGCCGATCGCCATCACTGTGCGCGAGGGACGCAACCTGATCGAGACCAGCCGCCGCTATGCCCGCGTCTATCAGGCCGGCATGCAGCAGCGTTCCGAATACGCCGGCAAGTTCCGCGTGGCCTGCGAGTTGGTCCGCAACGGGCGCATTGGGCAGCTCAAGGAGGTCTATGCCTACCGCCAGCCCGGCGCATTTTACCCAACCCTCTGGACCTCCGATGCGGCCCAGCCCCTGCCTGCGGGTTTCGATTGGGACCTCTGGCTCGGACCGCTCTGCTGGCGGCCTTACAACGGGCGAAGCGGGCCACGCCCTCTCCGGCTGCTTCATCGGCGATGTCAACTGGAGCCCGCACCACTACGACATCATCCAGTGGACGATCAACCCCGACCCCTCCGCGCCCATCGAGGTTTCCTACGAAAACCATGGCAGCCGGACGGACGATGCCGTCATCCACTACCGCTACGCCAACGGCGTCATTGTCCACTCTGTCGGTTACCCCGGCGAGCAGGTGGGCGAGGATGGCGGCGCCAACTTCGTGGGCACCGAGGGCCGCATCGCCGTGGACCGCGACAGTATCGTGTCTTACCCGGCGAACATCCTCGAGGAACCGCTCCGTCCCGAGGACACCCGGGTCTATCGCGCCAACAGCCATTCGGGGAATTTCCTCGAAGTGCGTCCGCAGCCGGCGCCTGACCATCTGCAATCCCGAGACCGCCGTCTATACCATGAACGCTATCCTCATTGGCGGGATTTCGCTCATCTTGCAGCGCGCCCTGAAATGGGACCCCGTCAAAGCCGAGTTTCCAGGTGACGAACAGGCAAATCGGCTCCTCTCCTACACCCCTCGCCCGCCCTGGCGGCTCTGAGCCGCCCCCCAATCTTAATCTTAATCTTAATCTTAATCTTAATCTCCCCCCTCGCGGCTCTACCACCTCCTCCTGCCCGCACCCAACTCAATCGAATGAAAACCAACCGCCTGCTCTTCCCCTTCCTCGCCGCTGCTTTTGTCCTGGCCGCACCCGGTGTCCGCGCCGACGAGGAACAGGACCTCATCGCCACACTCCAGTCCGCCGCCGCCGCCCCTGCCAAATGCGCTGCCTGCCAAAGGCTGCGACTTGTCGGGACCGTCAAGTCGGTGCCTGCCCTGGCAGCCCTGCTGGGCGAGGAGCGGACCTCTCACGCCGCCCGCTACGCCTTGGAAGGGATGCCTTTCCCCGAGGCGGTCACGGCCCTGCGCCAGGCCCTGGGCGCCACCTCCGGCCCCATCAAGGCCGGCCTCATTGACTCGCTTGGCTGGCGGCACGACGCCGCAGCCGTGCCGTTGCTCACCCCGTTGCTCTCCGACGCCGACACCATGATTGCCGCGGCCGCCGCCTCCGCGCTGGGCAGGATCGGCGGCCGTGACGCCATCGGCGCTCTTGTCTCCGCTGCGGGACCAGGCCCCCCCTGCCGTTCGGGCCGCCGTGATGGAAGGTCTGCTGCTCTGTGCCGAGGACCTTCTGGCCGGCGGCGACGCCAACGGCGCTGCCGCGCTCTATCACGGTCTATTCGTCCCGAGCTTCTCCGGACCGCATCCGCGTCGCTGCCTGGCGCGGCCTGGTCATGGCGGATGCCTCCCGGCGCGGCGAACTCGTCACCGGCGCGCTCGCCGGCCAGGATCGCCCCTTGCAGGTCGCCGCGCTCAAGGTGGTCCGTGAACTGAACGACGCCCCCGTTATCGAGGCCTGCCTGCGCCAATGGGCGTCCCTGCCGGCGGATTCCCAACTGGCCGTCCTGGATGCCCGAGTCAAGCTCGACCCTCATCCGCTCGCGGCCGTGCGCGCCGCAACTCAGAGCCCGCACCTTTCCGTGCGGGTCGCCGCCTGGCAGGCGCTGGCCGAGCTTGGCGATGCCTCGGCGATTCCCGCCCTGGCCAAGGCCGCTGCCGCCGGAGAGACCGCCGAGCGCGACGCCGCGCGCGACACGCTCGGCGCGCCTGCGCGGGCCCGGAGTGCGCGAGGCCTTGCTCGAACAACTCGCCGGCGCCGAACCGCCGGAGAAGGCGGAATTGCTGCGCGCCCTGGGCGAGCGGGGTGACAAGGAGGCGGCCAGTGTGCTCCTGCAAAACGCAGCCCTCGGACCCGAACCGGTGCGCCTTGCGGCCCTGGAATCGCTCAGAAAACTCGCCTTGGCCGCCACCTTCACACCCCTCCTCGAGCTCGCGGCCAAATCCAACTCGGAAGCCGAGTGCGAGCCGGTGCTCAAGGCGCTCTACGCCGTCACCCAGGCCAGCCGCGACAAGGACCAGCTCACCCGCAGCCTCTTGGAGACCCTGGGACGCATTTCCGGCGCGGAACGACGCCGGGTGCTGCCTCTACTGTCGGAACTTGGCACGGTTGCCGCGCTGGAGGCCGCCCAGAACGCCACGCGAGACCCGGATAGCGAACTGGCCAAGGAAGCCGTGCGCGTCCTCTCCCAGTGGCCCAATGCGGCCCCGGCGGCGGGCCTGCTCGAACTGGCCCGCGCCAGCGCCGACTCGGCTCTCGGGGTCCTCGCCTTGCGCGGCTGCATCCAGGTGGCCGGCCAGGAACCCGACCCGGCCAGGCGTTTGGAGATGCTCCGCCAGGCCCTGGCTGCGGCCAGGCGCCCGGAGGAAAAGAAGCAGGCCCTCGGCCAGATCGGTCAGATCCCCACGCCCGAGGCCCTCCGGACCGTGGTGGCAGACCTGGCCGAGCCCGGCCTGGCCAATGAGGCGGGACTGGCCGCATTGACGATTGCCGAGAAGCTCGCCGGCGCAAATCCGAAACTCGCCGCCGAGGTCGCCGAGCAGGTGCTGGCCCAGTGCAAGACACCGGACATCGTCAAACGCGCCTGGGCCATGCGCGGCAAGCCTGCCGGCGCCGGGCCTTTCATCCAGGACTGGCTGGTCTGCGGCCCGTACCGCCAGGCCGGCGTCACCGGCGCCTTGGCCCTCTTCGACATCGCCTTCGGTCCCGAAAAACCGGGCCAGGCGGTGCAATGGAAGGCGATGCCGCGCGGCGACATCGCCGAGCTCTCGGGGCTCTTCCCGGACGAAATGAATTGCGTCGCCTATCTCAAGACGCGGCTCGTGGCCCCGGAGGAGTGCGATGCCGCCCTTCTGCTTGGGAGCGACGACGGCGTGAAGGCCTGGCTCAATGGCGCGGTGGCCCACAGCAACAACATTGACCGCGGCCTGGTGGTGGACCAGGACATGGCGCCCATCCGGCTCAGGCAAGGCCCCAACGAACTCATGCTCAAAATCACACAGGGCGGCGGCGGCTGGGCCGCTTGCGCCAGAGTCATAGGGACCGATGGCAAGCCTGTCCGAGGTCTGCGTGTCGAACCGCAATGAACAGCCGATTCATCCTGGCCGCACTCGTCGCCCTCGGCCTCACCGTGGCCTCGGGTCAACCCGTGCGCCAGCAGGTCCTCCGGGCCCTTGAGAAAACTCCGCACCCGGCCGGCGCCGCCGACTTCAAGCCTGTCCCGCACTTGCCTTGCATGAACCAGGGCAGGACCCAGATCTGCTGGAGCTTCGCCACCTGCTCGTTCATCGAATCCGAAATGGCGCGCCTGCACGAAACGCCCGTGCGCCTGTCCGTCATCTACCCGGTTTACTGCCAGTTCCTCGAGAAGGCCCGCTATTTCGTTCAGACCAAAGGCGCCTCTCGTTTCGACCCGGGCGACCTCTTCACCGGCGTGCCGGAGGTTTGCCGCAAGTACGGCGCGTTGCCCGCCGAGGCTTATGAGAAACTGCCCAATCGCCAGGGTCTCGACCAAACCCGGTTGTACACTGAACTCGAGGCCTTGATGCGCGAAGTCAGGCAGCATCAGCAATGGGACAAGGCGGAGGTGCTCGCCGGGGTCAGGCGCATCCTCAACCGCCATCTCGGCGAACCGCCGGCCAGCTTCTCCTTCAACCGGAAGCGCTACACGCCCGAGGGCTTCGCAGCCGAGGTCGTGCGGCTGCCCTGGAGCGATTACCTCATGTTTACCTCATTCGAGTACGCGCCCTTCGACAGCTTCACCGAATTTAGAGTCCCGGATAACTGGCGCCACAACACCAACTACTTCAATCTGCCGTTGCCCGCCTTCTACCAGGTCCTCGCCCACGCCCTGCAGACCGGGTTCTCCGTGGTCGTGAGCATCGATACCACCGAGCCCAGCTACGAAACCACCGGCCGCTACGGCTTGATCCCCGACGCCGATCTCCCCGCCGCCGCCATTACGCAGGACGCCCGCGAATTCCGCTTTGCCAACGGCACTACCACCGATGACCATGCCGTCCACCTCATCGGCTATGGCCAGTTCGCCGGACAGGACTGGTTCCTGGCCAAGGATTCCTCGGCCACCGCCTGGGGCGGCACCAACCAGGGTTGCCTCTTCCTCCATGACTCTTACGTGAAACTAAAAATCCTCGCCTTCCTCGTCCACCGCAACGGCGTCTCCAAGGAATTGCGCGCGCCCAGGGCCAGTGACAAAGTCCTCCGCAAACCATTGTAGGAGACGACGTAAGGAGTCTCTGATTGAGTTTGGGGCACGGCTAAAACCTCATCCCCTCGGAGGCCATTGATTAGAGACTTCTTACGTCGTCTCCTACAGTCAGGGATCCGGGCCCGTTTCGGCGACTTTGTCACTGGCCCTGCTTCGGGGCCGCAAAGGGAGATGGCGCAGCTTGCTTTGAGGCCGGGCGCTGGTAAGCTTGGGGCTTAAATGCGGCTGTTGGACCGTTATTTTTTGCGCGAACTGCTCATCCCGCTCGGCTACTGCCTCGGGGGTTTTCTGGTCTTCTGGATTGCCTTCGACGTGTTCGCCAACCTGAACGATTTTCAGAAGAACGGACTCCTGGGCCGGGACATTGCGGAGTATTACCTGGTTCAGGCGCCGGAAATCCTGGTCGTCATCCTGCCGATAGCTCTCCTGCTGGCCCTGCTCTATAGCCTGACCAACCACGCCCGTCACAACGAGATAACCGCCGCCCGCGTGGCGGGGGTAAGCCTGTGGCGGCTCTTGTTGCCCTACCTGGCGGTCGGGTTGCTCATCAGCCTGGGGTCCTTCGCCCTCAATGAACTGTGCGTTCCCAACAGCACCGACGCCGCCAAACGCATTCTGGCCCGACGCCTGGGACCCGGCTCTGCGCTGGCCAAACCCGGCGAGGCGCGCTGGCTGCCCGTCAGGAACGAGCGAGACCGGCGACACTGGGTCATCGGGCTTTACAACACCCTCACCGGCGAGATGATCAATCCGTGGGTGGGCTGGCACGGAGGCAGACGGTTCCTACCTCCAAATCTATGCCCGGCGCGCCGCCCGCGTGAATGGCGTTTGGACCTTCTATGATGTCGAGGAATTCAAGACCGACCTGCACACCAACATGCCCCCGGTGCCGGTGCTCCAGACCAATCTCCTGGCGATGCCGGAGTTTTCCGAGACGCCCGAGCAGATCAAGAGCGAGGTCAAGATTGGCAGTAGCCTGGCGTTGCCCGGCAGCGGCAAAACCAGAAAATCGGATATGTCGGTAGCCGAGATTCTCAATTACCTGCGCCTGCACCCCAACCCGTCCCCGTCGAGCCGCTCCTGGCTTTACACCAAATTGCACGGGCGCCTGGCTGCGCCCTGGACGTGCATAGTGGTGGTGCTGATCGCGATCCCTTTCGGCGCGGTTTCAGGCCGGCGCAACGTGTTCATGGGCGTCGCCGGCAGCATCATCATCTGCTTCGCCTATTTCGTCGTGCAGCAACTGGCCCTGGCCCTGGGCACCGGCGGCTATTTGGAGCCTTGGCTGGCCGGCTGGCTGCCCAACCTCTCCTTCGGCCTGATGGGGCTGGGTCTCACGGCGCGCATCCGCTAAGGACTTGTGGAAAAACGACAGGGTGAATTAGCGGAGTTGAGTTGGGATTAGGATTAGGATTAGGATTAGGATGTGGAGAGACAACAGGAAGAATTAGCCCAGTTAAGGGCGCGCTGCGAGCGGTTGAGCCTCCTCAACCAGGTGGGGGGCGTGATTCATTCGACGCTGGATCCGCAGGAGGCGCTGCAGCTTATTTTGAAGGAGGCGGTGCGGCTCATGCGCGCGTCCAGCGGCTCGATGGTGCTCCTGAATCCCACCAACGGCCTGCTGGAGATTCACGCCTCCCACGGGCTCTCGGCCCAGGCCGCCGAGCTCAAGCTGCCGGTGGGGGCGGGCCTGACCGGGTGGGTGGCCCGGACGGGCAAAGGGGCGCGCGTGGGAGATGTCACCCAGGACCGGCGCTACATCATGGTGCGGCCGGAGGTCCGTTCCGAACTGGCCGTCCCGCTCGAGGTCAACGGCGAGGTGCGCGGCGTGCTCAACGTGGATTCGGACCTGGCCGAGGCCTTCACTGCCGATGACCAGGAGTTGCTCGAGGCCCTGGGCGCGCAGGCCGCCCGGGTTATTCACAACACCTGGCTTTACGAGCAACTCCGCCTCAAGGTGGGCCTCTTCGAGTCGCTCTTCACCGTGAGCCAGACCATCAATTCCACCCTCAACCTCGATGACGCCCTCAAGGTCATCACCCAGGAGGCTGGTGTGCTGATGCGCGCCAAGACCTGCTCGCTCATGCTGCTGGACCCGACCGGCCAGTGGCTCGACCTGCGGGCCAGTTACGGGGCCGGCCCGGCCTACGTGAACAAACCGAGGCTGGCCACCGACGAGAGTCTGCTGGGCATCGTGGTGCGGCGACGAAAGCCGATACAAATCGAGGATGTCCGGGTCTCCAGCCGTTACCAGCACGTCGAGGTGGCGCGGCTCGAGGGGTTGGTGGCCCTGCTGAGCGTGCCGCTGCTCTTTGCCGGCCAGGCCATCGGCACCCTCAGCGTCTATACCGGCCAGCCCTACAGCTTCTCGAATGACGAAATTCGCATCCTTTCCGCCCTGGCCGAGTTGTCGGCCATTGCCATCCACAAGGCCCGGCTTTACGAGCGGGTGGTGGACGTGGAGGAGCAGTTGCGCCTGAACGAGAAGCTGGCCGCCCTCGGGCTGCTGGCAGCGGAGGTAGCGCACGAAATCCGCAATCCGCTCACCGTCATCAAGATGCTCTACCATTCCCTCGACCTGAAGTTCTCCGAGGCGGACCCGCGCGGCAAGGACGCCCGCATGATCGGGGAAAAGATCGAGCACCTCAACCGCATCGTCGAGCAAATCCTGAATTTCGCCCGGACCACCGAGCCCCGGATGGCCCCCGTGAACCTGAACGAATTGATCGATGAGCTGGCCCTGCTCGTGCGCCATAAGCTCAAGCACCAGAACGTCCAATTGGAACGCCGGCTCGCGCCCTCCCTGCCGCCGGTGATGGGGGATGCCCCCCAGCTCGAACAGGCCTTCCTAAATCTCATTCTCAATGCCGCCCAGGCCATGCCGGCAGGCGGCACGCTCACCATCACCTCCCGTGCCCTGTCAGCCCCGCGCCGCGCCCGGCGCCCAACCCATGTGGCCGTCGAGTTCCAGGACACCGGGCGGGGCATGACCGAGGAACAGCGGCGGGGCGCCTTCACCTCGGTCTTGAGCACGACCAAAGCCACGGGCACAGGCCTTGGCCTGGCCATTGTCGGCCGCGTCATCCAGACCCACCACGGCAAACTCAAGATCAAGTCCCCTCCGGGCGGCGGCACCACCGTCACGATACTCCTGCCCGTGTGACGGGGCCGTCCGTCAGTCTGATACCCTGCAAAGTCGCTGCTCGCGCCCCGGGCCACGTGTCACCGGGAAAGCGACTTGACTGCGGGACGGCGGAATGCAGAATGGCCGGCATGAGCACTGGCGGAGCGGCCAGAATGATTCGAGCTCGGAATGACGCGGCTTGTGTCGTCACTGGGGCGAGGACCGGCGATCCGGCGAAACCCACGAACAACAGGCGACGGGATCTGCTGTCACGGGCGTTTCTGTCAGACCTTCGAACGGTATGGAAATGGGAATTCGGGCCGCCACGCGCGTCCCGGCCGCCAAAAGTGTTCTTCGACGATCTTCAGCGCGTCTATGAGGCTGAGCGCACGGATGATTTTCCGCTTCGGGGACTGCAGAACCCTGGGAAGGCGGCTGGAACAATGGCGTAAGAACTGCCGTGAGAGGTTAGAAAAAAGACTCGAACCGCTGCCCGATGACCATCCGCTCAAGTGCCGAATCAGCCTGCTCGGAACGATGGACTATGGCCGGCTCGAAGTCGCCCATACGCGCACCCTCGCCTGGCTCTTGGACCCGAAAAGAGAGCATGGATTTGATAATGCGCTCGTAAACTCGATGCTGAGCAGATTAGGTGGGCTCACCGGTTGGCGCGCCTTCTGCGTGGATAGGGTCGAAGCGGAGAGGTTCTACAAGAATTCCGCCAAGGAAGATGCCGGGCGGACCGATGTGTGGGTCGAGGGGCTATGGGGAGAACCCGAGCGCGGGAAGCGCGGGTTGATCGTGATTGAAGCTAAGATCGACGCTTGCGAAGGCGAGGAGCAGTTGGACCGGTACGACGAGGAGATAAGAAAGTGGCTGAAGGAGCACGGCTCCGACAACGACCGCGTCTGTCGCGTCTTTCTCACTCCTGATGGCAGGAAAGGGACCACCGCGCGGGACTGGAAGCCGCTCTCCTTTTCCAAGCTCGCCCAGGCTTTCTGCGACGCAGCTAATTCCTTGAGGACAAAGGCGGGTTATCATTACCTTCGCTTCTATATCGCGAGTGTCCTTAAGGATATCCTGCAGCCTCCCATCGCCAAGTCCAATGCCGAGCGCGATTGCAGCCGTTACAAACTGTTGAGTTTTCTCGAAAAGAGCTGAGGACCACAAACCAGGAGGATATCCTATGGCAACCATTGGCCGAGCATTCGCTTTCTACCTCAAGTACCTGGAACACATGGAGGCGCTTTACGGAGAACGCGACGAACAGGGGAAGGAGGCCTTGTCGAAACACCTGCCGAAGCGGGAGGAAACGATGAAGCAGATCGAAGAGGTGACCGAGCGCGCGGGCGAACAGGCCGCCGCGTTGCTGAATGAGTGCGGCAAAAAAATCGAAGACTACTTCAGCAAGAGCCTGGGATGCGAGGTGAGCCGCTATTCACACGAGAGCACGATCGAGAAGGATTGGGAGATGGCGTATTATCTGCGGCGAAAGGGGAGGGGGAGGGGAAGAGCGTGGAGGGACCAGCCGCCTGTGATCCCCTCCGGCCACAACCCCGTTGGGGTTGAGGGCCCCTCGATAGCCGCTACCCAGGGTTGTCCCTTCGGTCCAACCCTTTGTTACACAACCGCTTTGCGGTTGAAGCCGCGCACTTTGGGCTGGAAATCCTGCAAACTCTTGGACAGTCTGGCCTCCATGCCACACTCACTGTCTGCCGTTTACATTCACCTCGTTTTCTCCACCAAGAATCGCGAACCCACTTTTCGCGACCAACAAGTGCGGCAGGAAATCCATGCCTACTTGGGCGGCGTTTCCAAGCAATTGGAGTGCCCGCCGCTGTTAGTGGGCGGCGTCGAGGACCATGTCCACATCCTCGCGCGGTTTGGACGAACGATCACGCAGGCGACCTGGGTAAAGGAGCTAAAACGCGTCTCGAATGAGTGGATGCAGCGACAAGGCCGACAATTCCGGGGGTTCCGGTGGCAGGAGGGCTATGCGGACTTTTCGGTCAGCCACTCGAACCCGGATCGGGTGCAAGCCTACATCGCCCGACAGGAGCAGCATCACAGAAAGCGCGACTTCCAGGAGGAGTTACGGGCCCTGCTGCGCAGGCACCAGATCCCATACGACGAGAAGCACCTGTGGGATTAAGTCGCCAATCCCGAGGGGGCAGGGCCCCTATGGATTTCCGAAAGGCATTGGGGTTAGAGCGCCCCTGCCTGTTGGTTGAATCGAGGGAAAGGGGTTGTTGCAATTCACGGCTTGGCCGGCGGCATGACGACCTCGAAGTCGGCTCCTGTGAGGAGGCGCAGTTCTTTATCGAGCGCCGGGATGCGCTCGTCGGGGGCGAGGGACACGGCCCACTCGATGCCGTTGTCGGCGACGAACATGCCATAACGTTTGAGGGCGGTCAGAATGACGCGGGTTTGGGGTGAGAAGCCGGAGAGGGCGAAGTTCTGGCGGAGGCGGAACCGCTCGCCCATGCGCGGGAGGTTCTCGTCGGTGAGCGAGCTGGCGAAATGGGTCGCGGGGGCCACGAAGGCGCGGCGGGTGCGGCGGACCGTCACGCGCAGGGCGTGGTCGATGGAGCCGCGCTCGAGCTCGTCGAAGCGCACGACGGCGGGGAAGATGGGCAGGCCCGCGGCGTCGGCGGAGGTCCAACCGGCCGGGCGGAGCCGGTTGGATTTCAAATCAAAGATGGAGGCCTGGGCGCACTGCCAGCCGGCATCGGTTTTGCGCATCTGGTAGAACTCGTAAAGCACCCTGTGGACCGGATCGACGATGAGCGCGTGCCGGTCGCCGTCCAGGTTGGGCCGGTCGCGCTGGACCTCGTCGAGGGTGAGGGCGCGGAGTTCGGGCTGCCGGTGAAACCCGGCGGGCCAATTCTCGATGGGAAGGTTGTCGGGCACAGGGTAGGGTCCTGCATCCGATTCGCCAGGATAGCCCAGCACCTTGACCTCGACACGCGGTTGGTCGGGCGGTACGAGGACGAAGCCCATATCCGCGTTGGCGCGGAGCGGCTTGGCGACGCCGACGCTGGCGACAATCTGCCGGGAATTCGGATGGAGGGGCCATCCGGAAACGACCTGGTTCCACGGATTGTCCGCAGGAAAGACCTCGAGGGCGGCCAAAACGGCGTCGGCGGCGGGTGTATCGAAGAGCACCGGCAGCGTGATGGCCGGCATTTTCGCTGTGCGGAGACGCTCGACCCGCGCAGGGTCGCTCCCGGAGACCGGTTGCTCCACCCCGGGCGCGGCGCCTGCCACAAGGCAGGCCAGCAGCGCAAGACTAATGGCCGTGTCGGTCCTCATTCCTGCTCGCCTTTGGTGTTCATGCCGCCAGTCTGCCCCGGCTCGACGGCCCGTCAAGCTCATTAGAACAAGCCGCTTCCTTTCAAATCTGTAATGCTGCTGAAAGGCTCCCGTCATGAGCCTGGGGTCTATTAGTTCAGAACAGCGAATAAGCATCGCGATCTGGAACTGACAGACGAGGACAAGAGAAGATTTATGAAACGCATATTGAATCAAGTAAGCAATCGGGTGAGCGCCCTGGTTTTGGGCGGGGCGGTGGTGGTGGCAGGCACGGCCCTTGCCTTCACGCAAAAGAGCCAGGCGGACTCGCACAACGCGCCGGTCAAAGTGGAGGTGGATGAGCGCCCGGTGGCGCGCGAGGCGGCCGGGCGGACCAGCTTCGCGCCCGTGGTGAAGAAAGTGGGCCCGGGCGTCGTAAAGGTATTTACGACGACCAAAGCGCGTGAGATGTCCTTCAACGGGCCGCCGGAAATGGACGATTTCTTCCGGCGGTTCTTCGGGGAGCAATTTGGGAACCGGGCGCCGCGGCGCAACTTTGGCATCCCGCGCCAGGAGGGCATCGGCTCGGGGGTGGTGGTCACTAAAGACGGCTACATCCTGACCAACAACCACGTGGTGGACGGGGCCGATGAAGTGAAGGTGGCCTTGCAGGATGGGCGAGAGTTTACAGCCAAGGTGATTGGGCGTGATCCGAAGACCGACGTGGCGGTCATCAAGATCAGCGCGAACAACCTGCCGGCCATCCCGATGGCCGACAGCGACAAGGTGGAGGTGGGGGACATTGTGCTGGCGGTCGGCAATCCGTTCGGCATCGGGCAGACGGTGACGACGGGCATTGTGAGCGCCACGGGCCGGGGCGGGACGGTGGGTCTGGATTATGAGGATTTCATCCAGACGGATGCCGCCATCAATCCGGGCAATTCCGGCGGGGCGCTGGTGGACGTGGAGGGACGCCTGATCGGCATCAATACGGCCATTCTGAGCCGGAGCGGGGGCAACCAGGGCATTGGGTTCGCGATTCCCGTCAATCTGGCGCGCAGTGTCATGGACAGCCTGGTCAGTGAGGGTCGCGTGACCCGGGGTTATTTAGGTGTGTTGCCCCAGGATGTCACGCCGGCGCTGGCCAAGGAGTTCAAGCTGCAGGATGCCAAGGGGGTGCTGCTGGGGGATGTCACCTCGGATAGCCCGGCTGAAAGGGCCGGCCTCAAGAACGGGGACATCATCCTGGAGTTCAACGGCAAGAAAGTGAAGGACGCGCGGCACTTCAGGCTCGAGGTTGCCCAGACGCGGCCGGGTCAAAGCGTGCCGGTCAGGTTTCTGCGCGACGGCAGGACCGAAACGGTCCAAGTCAAGCTCAAGGAAGCGCCGGGCGCCCAGACACTGGCCAAGGCCGAGAAGTCTGAAAGCGGAGACAACGGCACGCTCAACGGCGTGACAGTGGCCGACCTGGACCGGGGGGCGCGGCAGGAGTTGAACGCGCCGGAGAACCTCAAGGGCGCAGTGATTACTGAAGTGCAGCCTGACTCTGCGGCGGCCACGGCCGGGCTGCGGCCGGGAGACGTAATCCAGGAAATCAATCGCAAGCCGGTCAAAAACGCCGAAGAGGCGGTGAAATTGACCGAACATCCCGAGAGCAAGACCACGCTATTGCGAATCTGGCGCAACGGCGCCAGCCACTATGCGGTGGTCAACGAGAGCCAGGAGGGCAACAAAGCGGGCTGATTATCCCTTCAGAAGCAACGAGACCCTCCCGTGCCCGTCAGACCCGGGCGCGGGAGGGTTGTCATTTGTAAAGGGTCGAGGGTCGAGGGTCGAGGGTCGAGGGAACGAAGTGCTGCCCCTCGAACCCTCGCTAGGACGCACCTTTTCATTTTGGTAAGCGCCAGGAAACGGGGGACTTGGAGAAGATGAGCGCGTGCAAGCGCTCAGGGCCGCCATTGCGGTGAAGGAAGCGCTTTTGGAATTTGCGGGTGGTGGCACGGCTGCGAGGGTTGATTTTGCGGCATTCCTCCAGCCAGGCTTGGGCGAAACTGACCGCCACCCGGCGGAACATGCTCAGCGCAAAGGCCGCCTTGGAGTCGTGGACCCGGCTGTGATCTTCACCCAGCGTGACGTCCAGGGCGTGATGCAGGCGGCTCTCGATGACCCAGTAGCCCCGCTTGAGTTTGAGAAAGCCGGCCGCATCCAACTCTTCCAGGGTGAGGCTGCTGATGAGATAAACGATTTCGGTGGTCTTTTCACCCTTGCGCCGGACCCGGCGCCGCAGCCGGGCGATGCTCTGAACTCCGGGAAAGCCCACCTGCGGTGGACTGGCATCCCGGCAATCCAACACCCGGATTTCGCGTCGGCCCCGGTTGCGCTCTCGGGTCATGGCATGGGTGTGCGGGGTGGGCCGAGGGGGAAAAACGCCGTTCGGTCAACAGCGTCTCAAGCGTTTCAAAAAGGCCCTTTTGGTTCTTTTTGACCGTCAGCAGGTACTCGCCGCCCTGCTCATAAAGAATCTGCTCTGCCGTCTCCACCTGAGTATGCGCCGCATCGGCCAGCACAGTTTTAGCGACGATGTCCAGCTTGGCCAACTGCTCGCGCCCGGCCGGGATTTCATTGCTGCCTTGCTTGACCTTGGTTGAACCCAGCCAGCGGCCTTTGCCACTGACGGCGTTGAGCGACTCCACATGGGCATGGCGGATTTTCTTACCGTCCAGAATCACCATTTTGTCCTGCACCGGTCCCAGGACTTGTTCCTGCCACGACAGCAATACCCGCTCCAGAATCTCGGCGTTGACCCCCGTCAGCACGCGTTGAAAAGTGGTGCGCCCGGGACAGCGCACGCGCCCCGTACACACGTGGAGGCGAAACCTCAGCGCCCGCAACTGGCCCTGCGAAAGCGTGGCGGCGTAGTCGGCCAGGTCTTCGTAGCCTTTGGTGACACCGCTGAAGGTGGCCATGGCGTTGAGCGCCAGCACGCCGGCGATCGGATAAGCCAGGGACTGCTTGCGCCGGAACTCGGGGATTTCTCGGCGCAAGCGCTCCATCAAACTGGCAATCTCCCCCGCTTTGGCGGTGCAGCGGGGTTGGACCTTGGGCAGCACCTCGGCCCACTGGGCTGGCAACTCCGCCGCGCGCAGCTTGACGCAAGCCTTTTTGACCAGTTCGCGCACCCAGACTTGCTTGGGTTGGTCGTGCTTCTCGTAGAAATCGACCGCGCTGCGCTTCCAGCCGCTGGTGGGCCCCAACTGGCTCCAGCCACTGACTTTGTAAGCGGTGCCGCGATACTGCTCGGGATCCACAAAGCTCTCGGCCAGCGCCAGCGGGTGACCCCAGGTATTTTCCCAATCCGAACTCAGGCGCGCCAACATCAGCTTCATGAACCGACTGACCAGGTTGGGATAATGGCACTCGGGCAGGACATACAAACGGGAGTTGTTGACCACCAGGGGCAGCCGTTGGCGCCGTTGCTCCTCGCTCCAACCAATAAACCGATCTCGCGGCTTGATGTGCAAGGCGGCGGCACTCCAAGTGGCTACGGCAAACCATTGGCCTTTCCAAGTGACCGCGTAGCGCAACTGCTCCCCCACCAGTTTTCCGCTGTGCAAGTAATGCTGCTCGATTAGAATCTGATCACATTTCTGGATGTCCTGGGGCCGGAGGAGCAACTTCACGGTCATGCCCAACAAGACGGTTTGTTCGTCGGCGGTGGGCCGACGAAAACGAACTTTGCCTTTTTGCATTCCCGGAAGGTAAAAAACTTGTTGCGGGTTGTCCCGCAAAAAGTGCTAACCCTTCAATCGGCAAACAGTTAGCGAGGAGGGCAGACGCGCCCTAGTTTCCAACCTGCTGTATCGCCGACTTCCAGTCGGCAGGCTGTATCTGCTTGGGAGCATCCGCGGATTGGAAATCCGCGCCTGCGCGCCGTAGCGCTATGGCGCGCAGGCGCGATACAGCAGGCTGGAAGCCTGCGCTACGCCTTCCAGTTGGCGAAACCCGTGAAATATCCGGGCTAGATGGAGGCGCCGGCATCACTCCGCAGCTCTGCAACCGATGGCATCAGCAAGAGAGCCGGCTGGTTTCGTCCAGTCCTGGGCGCCGGCAAACCACTGGCGCCCCGCCGCCGCACAACCCTGGGCTGCTCGACAAGGTCGTTATCCTGTCGCACGGCTTCACGCAATTCATCCAGGAAAGCCGGCAGCGCCGATTCGACCCGGTTCCAGTTGGGGATCAAAGGCGACCAAAGCGGGTCCTTCTGAAAGGCCTCGGTCGCCACGCGAATGGAGCGCACGAAAGTAGTGACGGCGCTCTCTTCCTCATGCCGCAGGTATTTCAGCCCGTTGGCGGCGGCGTCGGCGGCGTAAAAGCGCAGGGTGTCTTCGGCCTGGCGGCTGTAAGCGCTCAACAGGGTGTCGAACAGACCGGAATCAAGCTTGATGCCTTCGGCCGCCATCCGGCGGAAAAGTGACTTCACGATGTCGCAGGCCATCTTGTTGAGACCCTTGTCCGGGTCGCGGGGAGAAAGCTCCTGGTGTTTGTGATCGTAATTGTTGCACAATTCGGCCTGGCAGATCGCTCGCGGCGCCGTGTTCCGGAAGACCTCGGCCAGCATCCCGATCTCCAGGGCCCAATCGTGGGGAATTCGCACCCGGCGCACCAGGTCCGTATCCAAAGCCACCTCTCCGGCCAACGGATAGCGGAAGGTATCCATATAGACCAGGAAGGGATGCAGGCCGAGAATGGTCTTTAGCGCCCGGAGCAGCGGCGTAATGAACAGGCGCATGACGCGCCCATTCAGGCGGTCGGTCAGTCTGGCGTAGTAGCCTTTGCAGAAGTCAAAACCCAGGGCGGGATGGGCAACCGGGTAACAGAGGCGGGCCAGAAATTCGCGGTCGTAAGTGAGGATGTCGCAATCGTGCAAGGCCACCATGCGCGCCTGTTCACTGGCCAGCACGTAGCCCAGGCACATCCACACGTTTCGGCCCTTGCCGGCGGGGCCTGGGCAGAGTTCGGCCTCGTCGAGCTTGCGGAACATGGCCTGCATTCGGGGTCCGTCATTCCAAAGCAGCACCGGTTTTTGGGGCAACTGCTCGAAAAAGCGCCGGGCTTTGTGCCACTGCCGCAGCCCGGGGGCGCCGTCAATCCCCACCACGATCTGTTGGAGGTAAGGAACATGCTTGAGCTCCCGCACAATACCCTTGAGGGCGGTGGTCCCCACCTCGCGAATGTGGCACGGAAGGACTAACGCGATGGGCGTCTCCTGGCCAAACTCGGTGAGTTCGCGTTCGAGTCGGGGCAAGTCGGTGGGACCGAGCCGGTGAATCGTGGCGATGGCGCCGGTTTGAAAGAAGTCGGCCATAATGTTTTTGCGACGGCTGCGACGCGCCCTCATTGTCCAGGGGACAATAGAAAAGTCAACCTAAATCACCCTCGTCAGGGCGCATCTTGTCAGTACCACCATGCGAGCCACGAGGTCGGGGAGAGTGCCCGCCGCCCAGCAATTCATCCCGGAGGGATGAGAGATGGTAGTCGGGGGTTGAAGCGTCGCGAGACCCCCGGTTCAGCGGCGGTGTGGGTCGGCATCCTATAGGGATGCCAGAAGGCGGCCTGCTCCCTTTGTGCAGCCTTCTGGCACCCCGTTCCGGGGTGCAGGCCCCCTCTGGCCGCAAACCGGGGGTCGCGGCGATGCCCATTCGCGTCAGGCTAAGGCGTCTGCGGCTCCGGACAGCAGTTCGTAGTAGTTTTTGCGATCGTTTCGCTTTTCGTAGAAGGCATGGCGGGCGAGGCAGAACTCCACCCATTGAACGACCGAGACGCCCAGCACCATGGCCGAGAACCAGCAAGCGCACTGTCCGAAGAATGTGCCCCAGGCGAAGGAGGCTGACGTGTTGGCCGTGGGGACAATTGAGTTCCAGCAGGTCAGAAAGCTGGCAGACCAGCGCGCAGAACAACAACTTGGTCAGCACCGAGAGCTCAAGCAAGACCGGGGTGCGGCAGTTAAGGTGAGGCAATCCCAGGTGGCTTTTCCAGGTTTTAAAACTGATCTCAATTCGCCAGCGCAGCCGATAGATCGCGGCCAGGACCTTGGGGGGCCAAGTCGCCGCCGGCACGTTGGTCACGAAGATGTTCCAGCCCATCAAGAAGAGATGCTCGGCGCCAGGAGGGGAGCGGTGGCGTTTCTGGGCGGAGACTTTGGCCTTGTGCCGCCGCTGATTGGCCACTTCCTCTGGCACGGGCAGGGCGACCAAGCGCACGGCCGCTCGCTCCGGTCCCAGGAGCACGTCCATATCCAAGGAGCCAGAGTTCTTCAGGAGGGCCTTTAAATTCAGCGGTTGGCCCGTCTTGGGGTCGTAGGGATTGACGCCGTGGCGGTAGCGGCTGAGGAAGGAGATGCCCGCACTGACAAACTGGGCCAGGACTGCCGTGGTGAAGTAACCCGAATCCCGCAGGACCAGATCGCCGGGGCGGGCGACTTCCAGGATGTCCGGGGCGGCGGCCTGGTCATTGCGAGTATAGCCCGAAAGGGAGACGTGCCCGACCACGCCGTTTTTGATGTCGCAGATCCATTGGATTTTGAGGGTGGCGTAGTCTTGCCCATGTTGGTTGCCGGCCCCGGGGAAGAGTTCAGCCAAGTGCTTGGGCAGCGTTTGGGAGGTGCTGTCATGGACCCAGACGTGAGCAAAGCGTTCAAGGGCTTGGCAGGTCGGAACGCCACGAGCAATCTGGCTGAAGAGGGCCGTGACGACCCCAGCCAGAAAGCCTTTGAGGCCACCGGAGAGCCGTTCACTCAAAGACTGTTTAGTGTAGGTGGTGTCGGCGGCCAAGCCGATGACTGCGGCGGTATGCTCCAAGGCGAGGTCGGTTTCGGGAGCGAGGGCCAGGAGGCCCTTGGCAAATTTGAGCATGGGGATTTTACGTGGGCTGCGCTGCAGAAAGCCTGAGGCTCGGGCGATACCCTCGGCGTCGATGGCGTCGAGTTTGGGGAGGCAGGCCGGGAGCTGTTGGTGGAGGGAGGCGGGCAAACCGGAATTGTTTTGCGCGGAAGGGTTAGGAGAATGACATGCGTGGTTTTATATAGTATTAATACTATATGCCAAAGCGACAAAAGGCGACAGAAAAAACGACGGGTTACCTCATCAAAGTGCAAAAGGTGGAGCGGCCAACCAATCGCTCCTACTATCTGAACTTGCCGGTGGTCCTGGCGGAGGCGCTGGAGATCAAAAAAGGGGAAGAAATGAAGTGGCTAATCGAAGACAAAAACGTGCTGCTCCTGTGTCGGACACAGAAAAGGCCGCCGCGTCAACTGCGCGCCAAACCTTAGCCTGACGCGAATGGGCGATGCCGTGACCCCCGGCCACCATCTGGCAACCCTCCGGGTTGGCCCGAGCCGCCGCTCCTGGCTGGAGGTGGTGGTACTGACAAGCTGCGCCCCCCTCGTCACAACAAAATTTGACAAAGCGGCCAACGAGCGCGCCGACAGAGCCTGCATGATCCATGGTCGAGCAGTTGCTGCCCGGGACGTTGTCAGTGGTCCTGGCCACAAAATCGAAAAGGCTGGCTCCCCGAACGGCCCTATGAGAGCTTCTCCGCGTGGCCTTGGCCCACCCGGACATGATGACTCGCGCCTTCGTTTTCGACATCTACAACACCCTGCTGGAAGTTGGACCGGCTCCGTCCGACTCTGAGGCGCGGTGGTTGCGTTTGTGCCAGATTCCAGGCCGCGAAAACCCGGTGATTTCGCTGGCGGAATTTGACGCCAGGTGCCGGGAAGCGATTGGCTCCTCTCGCGCAATCGCCAGGACGCGCGGCATCCAGTTCCCTGAGGTCTCCTGGCCGGACATCACCCGGTCGGTTCTTCCCGCGCTGGGATTGCTCTCCCAAGACCTCCTGGATGACTTCCTCTTTGCGCACGCACAGTTGGAGCGAACCGTGCGCTTAATGACTGGGGCGGGCCAGGCACTGGCGGAGTTGCGCCGGCGGGGAGCTATCTTGGGGCTTTGCTCCAACTCCCAGCCTTATACGCTGCGCGAACTCACGGCGGCGCTTGCCCAGGCCGGCCTTTCCCTGAGCATCTTTGACCCGCAACTGTGTTTCTATTCGTTTCGAGCCGGTTTCAGCAAACCCGACCCCAAGGCCTTTGGTTTGCTCGAGCATGTGCTTGCCGCTCGCCACGTCCCGCTGGCGGAAGCCCTGTTCGTAGGCGATAGCCTCGACAATGACATCCATCCAGCCCAATCCCAAGGCTGGCGAACGTGGCACCTGGCCGCGGTCCCCGAGGGCACGCTCGGCGGAGACTGGCTCCGGCTCCTCGAGTGGGTCCGCCAACAAGCCGCAACCTGAACCCTGCCCTTCCCACGCTCCTCGCCGCTCCTAATCTTAATCTTAATCTTAATCTTAATCCTAATCCTGCTCCTAATCCTAATCTGGCGCCTCGCCCAGGCAGTATCCCACGCCGCGCACGGTGCGGATGAGCTTGCATTCGGATGGGAGGTCAACTTTTTCGCGCAAATGGCGCACATAAACATCCACGATGTTCGTCAGGCCCTCAAAGCTCTCATCCCAGACGTGCTCGATGATCATCGTGCGGGAAAGCACCCGCCCGGCATGGGCCGCCAGATATTCCAGCAGCGCGTACTCCTTGGCAGTCAGTTCGATGCTCTTGCCTGCGCGGCGGACCCGCTGGGTCAACCGGTCCACTTCCAGGTTCCCCACGCGCAGCACCTGGCTCCGGCTGATGGGCGGGCGCCGCAGCAGCGCCTTCACGCGCACGAGTAGCTCGGCAAAGGCAAAGGGCTTGGTCAAATAGTCGTCCGCGCCCGCCTCGAAATTCTCGACCTTGTCTTTGGTGCTGTCGCGCGCCGTCAGCACCAGCACCGCCGCGGCCCCGCCTTTGCGCCGCAACCGCCGCAGCAATTCGGCCCCGCTCAGCCCCGGCAACATCAGGTCCAGGATTATCAGGTCGTAATCCACCTGCGACGCCAGCTCCCAACCACTGGCGCCCTCATAGGCCACGTCCACCGCAAATCGTTCCGCGCGCAGTCCGCGGGCTATGAAATCCGCCACCTTTTTCTCATCTTCCACGAGCAAAAGCCGCATATTAGAACATTGGGGTCGGATCTAAACTTTTTTACATTTGCTTCTCCATGTCCGCCGCGCTTGTAAAAAAGTTTAGATCCGACCCCGGATTTCACTTCGACCCGGCCCCGGACGGCTCGATGGCTTCGAACTCGAAATAGGCAAAATTGTTGCCCTTGTTGTAATGGAGGGTCAGCAATTGCAGACCGGCCTCGGAAAAGGTGATCGTCCCCACTTGGGCCTTGTTCCATTTGTGCATGCTCCCGGTGTGAACCGGGAATTTGCATTCGCAGGCCGGTTGGTTGTTGATCGAGAACTTGAACGTGTTCGGCTCGTTGGCATACAGGGCAATGATCTTGTAGGCGCCCGCCTTTTTCACGTCCACGGTGTAGTTGCACCACTCCCCATTGTCAGCCCAACCAATGTAGAACTGATTGGTCGGCGGGCTCACCAGGTTCTGATGGTGGGCAAAGTCGGCAAAATCCTTGGTATAGGAAATATCGACGCCTTCGTCGGCGCGGAAATTCCAATGGTACGCAGTGGCATGGGGACGTTGATGGTTCTTCTCCCGGTTAAGGACGCCGTTGCCATTGTTCGCGGCATCCGTGTCGTGGTAGGCCACCCCTTCGCCGCCGAGGTCATAATAGGCGCACTCGACTTTGCCGGGGATGACCTGCGGCCCGCCTTTATAGACCGAGTCCTCGAAAGGTCTGCCTTTGTAATCCGGCGGCAACGCCGCGTTGCCGCCCAGGGTGAAAATCAACGCACTAATTCCGATGATCGGGTTCAGTGTTTTCATATTCTTGACTACTTTGGCCAGAGCGCGAGCGATTGGCGAATGATTTCGTCCAGTTCCTGTTTTGTCGGGCCGCTGCCGAACGTGAACGTGCCGGTGAGGTGGTTCCAGTCGTCGAGCGAGAGGCCGTACAGCTCGCGCGCGATGAAGACTTCCAACCCGGCCCGTTCCTTCACGTCGCGGGGGTTTTTCAAGAGCTTCGCGGCGGAGCCGGCGAGCCCCTGCTTCTGGGAAGCGGTGAGCTGAGGGATCGGCAACTCATAAAGCTGATGGATGTTCACGTGCGCCGAGACCTTGCTGCGGATAAAATAGTTCAGCACAAGCGAATTCAGCAGGCAGAGAAGCGAATGCACGTCGCTGGCATCCAATATGACCTGCTGTAGGCTGCCCTTGGCGTCAATAGCGTAGCGTAAAGGGCGGAGGTAGTTGATCGTGTTCCCGACGCAAACGCGCGGGTCCACCAGGGCGGCGATGAGCGTGCGCTCGTTGGTCGAGCTTCCTACATCTCGCGTCCCGAGGCGCTGAAACTCGTAGTGGAGTTTGAACCCGTGCTCGCCGAAGAACTGTCGTAACCGTTCGTCAAGCTCTTCGCGAGATTTTGGCAGATCTTTCCCTCGAGCTTTTCCAGTTTGTTATCCCGCATGAACTGGCCCAGCCTGAACAGTTCTTTGCGGAGCAGTTCGTCGCGCACTGCGCTCTCTTCCACCACCAATGCCGCTGGGGTAAAATGATCGTCAAACTGGTAAATCATTTTCCCTTCGTAGAGGGGAAGCTGTCCTTTGCCCGGCTTCCTGCCACACAGCTTGAGGAACAAACGATTGTCATCGGTCATGTGCAACTCGCGCTGGAACCTGTAATCAAATTCCTCCAGCAGGCCATGATTGCCGCGGATTTTGCCTGCGAGCGCGTAATCCACCGGCGAGCGAAATTCCATGAACGACAAATTATGAGGCGAAAAACGGCGAATCATCTCGGCTGCGTATCGGATCGGCGTGGCGGACACATCCTTCGGATTCTGAAGATAAAACCGCCCGTCGAAAGCGTGGTCCTTTGGCGCAGGCACACCTTTGACCACTTTGAAGAAGCCAAACTTGAACTGAGGGTGGACGTCCGGGAAAATCTGTTTCCGCCTTTCTTTGCCATGTTCGTCAATTTCACGCCACCCTCTGTTTTCAAACGACGTCAACTCCTCCAGCCGGTGCTCGGCGATAAACCAGCGGCGAAGCTCTGCGCAGCCTTCGTCGGTCTGAAAGCCGCTAGGCACCAGCAACGAGAATTGCCCGCCCTGCCGGACGAGTGAAAGGCCAGCTTCGATGAAGAGCTTAAACAAATTCCAGTCCCCCGCGCCCTGGTGCCGGTATGCTATTGGCGAAGAATTCCTTGTGGCGCTCGTAGTACTCCTCGTGTTCGTGCCAGCGAGCGGCGAAATCCGCGTTGCTTTTCAGCTCCTCTGCAAACCACTTGTCGAAGGCTCGGGCCGTCCATCCCCATTTTTCTGAACTGCGGTTTGCCGTAGTTAAACTTCGCGGCGAATTCCTTGCGGATAGGTTTGAACCCTTCCCACGGCGGGTTGCCGATGATGCCGTCGAACCCGGAGGGCTTCGCGGGGTTTGCCGTCGGGGCGTAAACCAGCAGGGCCAGAAGTGGAGGGCGAAACCGGCCGGCTCGCAGGGCAGATTCTCGGTTTGGAAATGTTCGAGCAAATCGGCGCGGACCTTTTTGCGCAAGGCCAGCGCTTCGTCCAGGGGTTCGTGCAGCATCGGGTTGGCGATATACCGCGCGCGCAAGTCGGAGAGTTTTTTCAACTCGGCCTGGTGATATTCCGCCAGCCACGCCGCCTGGTTGCCGAGCTCCACGTCCACCAGCGAGTCCGCGGAGTGAAAATTCAATTCCAGGTTCGGCAGTATCCTGACGACCTCGGTCTTGAGCTGGCGGTAATTATAGTCGGCGGGCGAGAGTTTGACGGCCTCCTTCCAGATGTTGGTCTTGGCGACTTCGAGCGCGCCGGGGTCTTTGTCCACGCCGAAGATGTGGCGGAGGAGAATCTGCGCGATGAGGACGCGGCGGTTCTCAAAGTTCTGGCGGCGGCGGAAGCCGAGGGCGGCCTCGACGTTGGGGGGCAGCTCGGCCAGGTAAAGCTCGCCGTTTTCGGGACGGAGGATTTTTTGCACCCAGGCGCAGGCCTGGTCAATGCGCTGGTATTGCTGCCAGAAGCAGCGGAGCACCTTGATGAGAAAGCCGCCGCTGCCGCAGGCGGTGTCCGCCACGCGGATTTCGGCCAGTTGCGCCATGAGTTGTTCGGCGCGGGCGAAATCGCATTGCTGGCTGCCGACGGCGGCGCAGATTTCGTCCACGAGTTTGCCGGCGAGCGAGTTGACCAGGGAATCGGCCATCGGGGCGGTGATGGCGGCGGGCGTGTAGTAGATGCCCTCGTCCTTGCGATTGGCGGCGAGGAACATCTCGTAGCTCTTGCCGAAGATGTCCTCGTCAATGCGCCGGTAGTTGTAGTGGACGATGCCGCGGCTGAAAGTCTGGTCCCAGGTATTGATGCCGAGGACGAAATTCAGCTTGTCGCAGAAGCGCTGGAGGTTGGCCGGGTCTTTGTCCAGGCGGTCCCAGATGCGCTCGGAAAAGATTTCGGTGTCGTAATACTCGTCAAAGAACTCCTCGAAAAAGTCGAGGAACTTGGGAACGACGCGATGCGCGCCCTTGGGCTCCCAGAGTTTGGTGAAGCGGGCGTATTCATCCTGGGTGAAGCGGTAGTGGACCAGGCCGAAATCCTCGATGGTGCGGGCAAAGATGAGCTTGTTGATGAGCAGAATGATGGACTCGGCGGCCTGTTCGGCCGGCGTCCACTTCACCTTGTCGAACTCGTTGAACCAGATTTTCAGGTCCTCGAAGAACTGCTGCTCCAGTTCCGGCTTGTCCGCGGTGTCCTCGAGCGCGGCGCAAGGTGTCGAGCACGCTGCCGGTTTCGCGGCAGCGGGCGAAGAAGTCGGGGAACGGCAGTTCGGCAAACGGCTTGTTCTCGAAGAAGAAATCGCGGGCGTTGAAAAACCAGGCGGCCCGCAGGTCGGTGAGGATCAGGTATTCGTGGTCGCGGAGATATTTTTTGACCTGGGCGACGTGGTGCTTTGGGTTGGCGTCGTTGCGCCACAGGGCATCCGGGCCGTCGCGTTGGAAGAGCGGTTTGAGTTCGAGCGGGAGCGGTTCTCCCTTGCGCTCGGGCAGCATGAAGTCCACCCACCCCTCGCCGGCGCCCACCTGGCGCGTGGGCTGAAAACCCAAAACGTCCTTGCAGAGCGCGGTGAAAAGGTCTTCGGCGGCGGTTTCGGGCTTGGCGGCGTTCTTCAGGTCGAGGACATACTTCTGAATGGGCGCGTAAGTCGGAAATCGGCTTGGCCTCGGGCGCCAGCGGCAGAAACTCGATCCTCTCGCGCGAGGTAAACTCACGCAAGGCCTCGAGGATTTCGGTGTAATTCACGGACACTACGCGACGTTTCGATTGCTCGGTCTTCCGAACGCCGGGAGATTAGAGGTTCCCTTGCCGCCTTGCATCAAGAATCTGCACAGGCTTGGCACAATTGCGGGCGGGAGGGCGAACGCTCCATTGGCTGTATTGGCTGTCTTACCGCGAAAGAACCTGCCCCTTGACACCCTGGTCCCCCTCTAGCACCATCCGCTCATGGTGAGTGAGACCGGAAACCAATTCTCCCTCAGCCGCGCAGCCCCAGCAGGGCGGCGGCACGGCAAAGAGCAAATTCCTTCAGTAAGACTAAAACGAGGTATGAAAAGACCAGTATTGACAGGCATCGCAGCCCTCGCCATCGCACTGGGTGCTTTCGCCAGGGTTCCATTAACCTGGACAATTCCATCGGGGTCAATTATGGCCTGGCAATTGACCGCCCAGGTAATTACTACACTGGCACGTTCGGCCTGGAAGTGTGGGAACTTAGCGGCGCGACTGCCGTTCCGGCTGGCATCAACAGTGTTTTTGGGGCACCGGAGGCCTACAATGCCATGCTTAGCGACGGGTTCAAACTCGAGGCGACCTTCGCCAACAAGTTCACGAGCAGTCCCGGCACCTTCTCGCTGGGTGAAGTCAACTTGCAGGACGTCACTCCCGCAGGCAGCTCGGTCGTCCTTGCGCTCGCCGCTTGGAATAATTCCGCTCCGAGTTGGGCCGCGATGTCCAGTGGCGCTTATGGAAACACCCGCGCTGGTGTGATTGCGTTTCTGAACCCCACCGCCTACAACGCCCCACCCCTCCCGCCTGCTGTGCCTGCACCCCTCACCGGCTGGAACAGCGTTGGGGACCTGGTCATGGCCGTTCCGGAGCCGGCACCTTCGCGCTGGCCGGCGTGGGCGTTGCCGCCCTGTTGACCTTCCGGCGCCGGAAGTAATTTAGCGAGGCTCCGCCTCAGACCAGGGTTGACACGAATTTCACGAATTCTCCACGAATTCGTGTTAATTCGTGCAATTCGTGTCTGCCGAAAACTTGACCTGTTTACGCCATGTTTTGAACTTCAAGGACTCTAGCCCGCATATTTCACGGGTTTCGCCAACTGGAAGGCGTAGCGCAGGCTTCCAGCCTGCTGTATCGCGGATTTCCAATCCGCAGATGCTCCCAAGCAGGTACAGCCCGCCGACTGGAAGTCGGCGATACAGCAGGTTGGAAACCTGCGCTACATAGCTTCGGCAGCCCAGCGCCGCTCTTAGGCTGTGAAATATCCGGGCTAGCGCCTGTCCCAAGAGCTCGTCGAGATAGGGACGCCGCTTGCCGGCCTAATTTGGGGGCGCTCTGGGGCCTCGCGCTACCACGCTCCGCTCGAGTAATTAAGCCACAGATTGCACAGATTGCACAGAAACGAATTCCCTTCTGTGCAATCCGTGCAATCTGTGGCCGGCTTCCGTGGCTCCATTGCCACGGCTGGATTGAAGGCCGCTCCTTTCGGCTTGTATTCTCTCGCTCGCGCCTTCTGTCAACGGCGGCCCGGCCCCGTTCTCGAACACGATGCATTTTTCCAGTTGACATCTGTATTTCTATGCTATACACTTCCCGCCATGAATATGAATCTGTCTCGTCCTCGCCAAACCGGCGCCCGCGCGCGCGTCCCCAAGCCGCCTGATCTGCTCCTCCGCGCCCTGCGCGCCGTCGTGGCCCATTTCAAGCCATTTTAAGTAATTTTAACCAATTATACCTACCCCCCCCCCCCCCCGGCTCCGCCCCTTGCGCCTTATGTTTCATCCCATTCTGCGGCCAATTCCGCCCCACGGCCCACCGTCAGGCGCGCAATTCAGGCGCACGATTCGGTTGCCAAAGGGCATTCCGTTGGCCAAAGTAGAGGAAAATGAGCAAGCGGTTTTACATTACCACGGCCATTGATTACGTGAACGGCCGGCCGCACCTGGGCCACGCTTACGAAAAAGTGATCGCCGACGTCATCGCCCGGTCGCGGCGCAGCCTGGGGGCCGATGCCTATTTCCTGACCGGCCTGGACGAGCACGGGCAAAAGGTGCAGCAGGCGGCGCTGGCCGAAGGCAAAACCCCGAGCGTCTATTGCGACGAACTGGCTGCGATCTGGCAAGGCTTCGCCGCAAAACTGGACCTCGCCAACGACGATTTCGTCCGCACCACCCAGCCCCGCCATCAGCAGGTCGTTCAGGCCATCCTCGCCCGGTTGCACGCCGAGGGCCATTTCTACAAGCAAATCTATGAGGGGTTCTACTCCACCCGGGAAGAGACGTTTCTGACCGAAAGGGACCGCCGCCCGGACGGCGCCTTCGACCCTGCCTGGGGCGAGGTCGTCCGCCTCCAGGAACAGAACTATTACTTCAAGCTCCGCGACCACCAGGCGTGGCTCATCCGAGCACCTCGAGCGACAACCCGTCCTTCGTCGCTCCGGACTATCGGCGCAACGAGGTGCTCGGGTTCCTGAAAAACAATGTCCTGGAAGACCTCTGCATCAGCCGCCCCGCGGCCCGCCTGAATTGGGGCATCCCCCTGCCCTTCGATTCGAATTACGTCACCTACGTCTGGTTCGACGCCCTCACCAACTACATCAGCGTCCCCGCCGCCGCCGGCGACCCCGGCGTGCCGGAGTATCTGCGCGCCCGGCCCTCGGTTCCCAACTCCCCTCCCCCCTTGTGGCCTGCCGACATCCATTTGATCGGCAAGGACATCATCAAATTCCACTCCGTCTATTGGCCGATCATGCTCAAGGCCATGGGCGCCGCCCTCCCCCGGCAGATCCTCGTTCACGGCTGGTGGCAGAAGGACGGCCAACGGATGAGCAAGTCCACCGGCAACGTGGTTGACCCCGTCGCCGTCATCGATGAATGGGGCGCCGACGCCTTCCGCTTTTACGTCCTGCGCGAACTGGACATGGGCCCCGACGGCAACTGGACCGATGCCGGTTTCAAGGCGCGCTATTCGGCCGAACTGGCCAACGGCCTGGGCAACCTGGTCAACCGCTCCCTCTCGATGCTCAAACGCTACCGCAATGGGGCCGTGCCGCCGGTTTCACATGAACTGGCCTCTGAGGTCGCAAAGGTCATCGCCCAAACCCGCGCCTTGCTCGAGCAAAACCAACTCCAGGCCGCCCTCCTGTCCATCTGGTCTATGGTCGCGCGCGCCAACCAATACGTGGACCACACCGCCCCCTTTAAACTGGCCAAGGACCCATCCAAGGCCCGGCGCTTGGACGAGGTCCTTTACAACCTGGCCGAGGTCTGCCGCATCCTCGCTGTCCTGCTCTGGCCATTCCTCCCGGGCACCGCCTCCAAAATCTATGCCCAGCTCGGCCTGCCAGGCGCCCCCGACCGCTTCGCCGCCGCCTCCTGGGCCGGCCTGCCGCCGGGCCACCTCATCGGCTCCCCCGCCCCGCTATTCCCGCGGAAAGACTCTTAGCAGCCGGTTGGACCTGGAAAAATGTTTTTGCACAAGTTATTGATAATGAATGACTAGCAGCGTCGCGCGCGACATCACAAATACGTATTATAAGGCTGAGGGATTAAAAAATTGGGCGGGAAACCCGATGGATCGTGGTTGGGCAGGTCTGATGCGCATCGGATCAGGGAAAAATAGGGCAAAACGGGTGGTTGACGGAGCAGCCCGGAAGGTGTATCAAAAAGGGCCTTAAACCTTGTGAACAAGATCGAACAGAAAGAAATTAAGCTGGAAGTCACGCTACCGCCAGTCGGTTTCTCGAGATCGATGTATTTCAACCGCTTTCACATCGAGAGGGAGGGTGAGTTTCGCCTGGTGCAGTTTGGGATGGTATGCGCTTTCGGTTTGCTGGACAGCTATTCGTGCGTGTTCTCAAGGGACACCTTGAAGCAGAATGAGGAGTCGGTATTGTCTTATCTGAACCGGATCGGCCGACCCGCTGAGAGTTCGCCGCCGGCGTGGAAGGGCGTCGCAGTTGAGAAACGAGTCGAGGTCGTGGATATTGTTACGATGGCGTTCGGCGGCGAAAGCGTGGAAACGTGCCTCTTCTTCTTTTCGCAATGCGCTGCGGCGAGGCTCATCAAACCTGGCACGGTTGCGGATGCGATCACAGCGCAACCCTTAGTGCTGCTGCGCTCCAGCGCGGATTTGCAGAGGCAACTGATCATTGGTTTATATGAAGAATGAGGTTTTCATTGCGCGGCTAGCGCGGGGAGCTGTGGCGTCAACCATGGCGGCGTGTCTGATGCCGCAGAGCCACACCGAAAAGGCGGCGAGTCCGCCCGTGGCACGCGAAATGGCGTCCACCGACCAGGTGAGTATGCCTTATCAGGGAACCCAGGAGGGAACGCACAGGGCCGCCGTGCTGACGCTTAGGCAGACGCCAACCGACTGGGACAAGCGCATGGAGCGAGAATTTCGGAAGCTGGCGTTGGAAGAACTAAGGGGGACGCTCAGCGCCGAGCAAGCGAAGCGACTCAATGAGCTCAACGGCTGGCGGGACCGTTTGCTTTGCCCGCAGCCGGCGCAGGAAATCCTTCTGCAAATTAAGCGCGATCGGCTGCTGGCACGGATGGAAGAAATTCTCAACGACTATGTCGAGTTCCAAGAGGGCGCGGGTAAGAAGAGGGCCGCCGCCTGAGAAACGGATAAAACGGCACAAGTACGCGTCCTGCCTGCCCGAACTAATGCGGGACTTCGGCGGGCGTTGTGCGTATTCGATGCAGCATCATCTACGATGCGGCAAACTGGAAGTGGACCATTTCGACCCGCGGCGCAAGAAGGACCTTTTCCAGAAATATGCGAATCTGTTCCCGGCCTCGCGCCACTGCAACGGAAAAAAGTTGGACAAGTGGCCAAACAGGGCGGAACAGGCGGCGGGGGGTCGCTTTTTGAACCCGTGTGAGGAGTTGGACTATGGGGAGCAGATTTTGAGGACACGGTCACGCATCGGCTGCTGGGGACCACGCCGGCGGCGGTCTGGCACATCCGAAATTGTGGCTTGAACGCGGACCATTTGGTGGATGAGCGGAGGCGACGCGCCGAGCACTGGAGGACGCTCAGGAACAAGGCGGTTCTTCGAGTTACTGGGAGTCCTGATACCGTTGGCGAACTCATCACGAGATTTCGTGAAGAGGTGGAGCTGATGGTCCCGGAGATTCCCCCACCACCGGGCATCTCGGGTGGTGATCGCAAAGACTGCTAGCCGGCTTGCGGGTGGACCCAGGGGCCCGATAAGCCCGGCGCAGAAGGCGGTTGGCTTCCTCGTCGGCAACAACCCGGCCCTGAACGGGGTCCCAGGCCAGGGTGCGGCCCGCTTGCATCGAGAGATTGGCCAGGATGCACGAGGCGGTGGAAATATAGCCCTGTTCGATGTCAGCGACGGGTTTGCCCCGTGTGGCGATGGCCGCCAGGAGGTCTTTCATGTGGCCGCGAATTGCCGGGGCGCAGTGGCGCTTCGAGGTCCTTCTCGGTGCGGTCGACCAGTCCCGCCGCGCCGAGTTGAAGGAATTTACGCCGATTCATGCGCCACTTCCCAGGCCCAAACCCAGATAAAGGCAAGAAGGGAGTGGGCCGAGGGCGGAGGGCCAGGGCCAGTGACAAAGTCGCCGGAACGGGCCCCATTCCCCAACTGTAGGAGACGACGTGAGGAGTCTCTGATTGATGGCTTCCAAGAGGGGCGGGCTTCCGCTGTGCTCAAAAATCAACCGGAGACTCCTCACGTCGTCTCCCACAACAGACCTTCGCCCCGGAGTGCTGAGCCGCAATAAAATCAGTTGAAAAGGGCCGCCGCCGGCTGCAATCTGCTCCCATGCAATCGGTTTTTTCAGGACCTGTTTTCGTGGTGCGGGATCATATTGACACCGACCAGATTATTCCGGCCCAGTACTTGAATTTGGTGCCGACGATTCCCGAGGAGTACGAGAAGCTCGGCTCCTATGCGCTGTGCGGCTTGCCCGAAACCCTCTACCCGGTTCGCTACGTAAAGGAGGGCCAACTGGACAGCGAGTATCCCATTGTGGTGGCCGGGCGCAACTTCGGCTGCGGCAGCTCGCGGGAACACGCGCCGATTGCCCTGGGTTCCGCCGGCTGCAAGGTGGTCCTGGCCGAGAGCTTTGCCCGCATCTTCTTCCGCAACAGCGTCGCCACGGGGGAGCTCTATCCCTGCGAGTGTGTTCAACGCCTGTGCGACGTTCTCAAGACCGGTGAGGTGGTGACCGTGGATTTGGATGCCGAAACCGTGACCGTGAAAGCCACAGGCCAGGTCCACAAATTCAAGCCCCTGGGAGACGTGCGGCCGGTGGTGGACGCGGGCGGCCTGTTCAACTATGCGCGCAAGACCGGCATGATGGCCAAGTAAAACCACAATCCCCCTCGCGTCCCCGTGCTTTGCCTCGGCTCATATAGTCTTCCACTATGTCTTTAGCCGATCTCCGAAGAGAATACAGCTTGGGCGAACTCCGGCGCCAGGAGCTTCCAGGCCGACCCCATCGCCCAGTTCAGGCAGTGGTTCGACCAGGCAACGGGTGCCCGCGCCGGCGGTCGAGTGCGTCAGTTCTTCATCAGGCTCTACAAGGCGCTGCTCCTGATCTCCGGGGCCGAGCCGATGGACATCAACGCCATGATCCTCGCCACCGCCGACAAGTTGGGGCGGCCTTCCGCGCGCGTGGTCCTGCTTAAAGGGGTCGATGAGCGCGGTTTTATCTTCTACACCAATTTCGAGAGCCGCAAGGGACAGGAGTTGGCCGAAAACCCTCACGCGGCGCTGGTCTTCTATTGGGCCGGCCAGGAGCGCCAGGCCAGCGTGGCCGGCCAAGTCCGCAAGCTGCCCCAGGCCGAATCGGAGGCCTATTTCCGCTCCCGCCCCCGCGGGGCCCGGCTGGCGGCCTGGGCTTCGCATCAAGGGGAGACTCTTCCCGATCGGGCTGTGCTCGAGGCAAAATGGAAAGAGTATGCGGCGCGCTACGCGGGTCAGCAGGTTCCGATGCCCCCTTACTGGGGCGGCTATGTGCTTGCGCCCACCCGCATCGAGTTTTGGCAGGGCCGCCTCAACCGGCTCCATGACCGCTTCTGCTACACGCTCCAACCCGATAAGAGCTGGTCCATCGAGCGGCTCGCCCCCTGATGGGCGGTAACTGTCCAGGGCTGGTGCATTGGGCGCATGGGATGCAAACTCCCCCTCACCCTGACCCTCTCCCCAAGGAGAGGGGCGCGAGTCGAAGAATGAACGTGCTCCGTGAATGTGAGAATGGCAAAGGACATGCTATATCTGCACCTTCGCCTGATTCAGGGTTTTGGCGCCGCAACGCCTGATTGCCGAGACTCGAGCGCTGCGAGCGCCGACTTTGCCGGCGCAAAGTCCGGTTGCAGCCGCAGGACGGTTTCAAACTCGCTCCGCGCCTCGCTTGCTCGTCCGTCGCGCAGGTAGCTCGTCCCGAGGTTGAAGTGGGCTTGCCAGTAGTCCGGATTGAGTTTAACGGCCTCTTGAAAGTGCGCCGGGGCGTCGTTCGCCCGCCCGGCCTTCTGCAACGCCGTGCCGAGGTTGTTGTGGGCCGAGGCGTAATCCGGCATGATGGTTATCGCTTGCTCGAAGTGCTGTATGGCTTCCTCGTTCCGCTCCAGGCGCATCAGCAGATTGCCCAGATTATTGTGCGCCTCGGCATAGTCCGGAAGAAGACGCAGGGCCTCCCCGTATTGCTGCATCGCTTCCTCGAATCTCCCCAGCCGCGTCAGCGCCAATCCCAGGTTATAATGAACGTCCTCGTCCTGCGGGTTCAACCGCATCGCCTCGGTCAGAACCTGGGCGGCCTCGGCCGCTTTGCCTTGAGCGAGCAGCTCGTTGCCGCGTTTCATTTGAAGTACGAACTCCGGGTGGCTGTTAGCGGCCTGGGTGGCGCGCTGGGCGGTTGGGGCGTTGGTCGGCATATCGGTCTGGGCGAGCGGCGGCGCCAGTGGTTCCACGGGCGTTTGGCCTGAATGCCGCCAAGCCCTCACCGCCAACCAACCCCCCAGGGCAATGGCGCCCAAAACCAGGAGGAGCGCCGGTCTCCAGCGGAACCGGCGGCCGGCGATTGGCGCAGCGGAGCGCAGGGAGTTCCCGCCCGGTTGACGGGGTAAACGATGGCGCTGGTTGTGCTTCGCCCTCATGCGTGTCGAGAGGATTGTAAACTCTCTGCCGTGGCGGGCACAACAACCGAGTCCAAGGAACCGTCGCGCTCCCACCAGGCCGATGGTGCCGTTGGCAATGGGTCTGCCGGCGCCGACCAACCGGCCGGGGCCAGTGGCAAAGCCGCCCAAACGGGCCCCATTCCCTGACTGCAGGAGACGACGTGAGGAGTCTGGAGGTCCTCGGTCAAATCAACATGCACACGGCTCAGAAAACACAGAACGGAACGGCGGCCGGCCGCCGTGCCGTCGCGGGAGTCACCCTGATCGAGTTGCTCTGTGTCTTTACCATTATCGCCATCCTGGCCTCGCTATTGTTGCCGGCGATCCTGCGCGCCTACACCAAAGTGCGGGGCATGACGGAGGAATGGGAGGCGGGGGAGATTCTCTATGTGCTTACCGCCGAGACGCGGGGCTACTGCGCGGCCCATCCGCAATACCTCTTCCCCACTAAGTCCGACTTCGTCGATAAGTGCGGTTTCGCGCCCAAGCCGAAAGACTGGGTCCAGGCCCCAGCCACGGAGTTTGTGCCCTTCGGTTTCCCGGACGACACCAACAAGATCGTCCTGACGTTCCATATCGGGCGCAAACACGCGACCGTCTATTCGTTCACCAAAGGAGAACTGACGATCACACCGCAAGGCCGGTAAGCCGTCGTCTGCCCTCCGGCGCGATTTTGTCCCTGGCCCCAAGACTTCACGTCGCCTTAAGGTTCGCCGTGGTAGGATGCCCCATTATGAAGTTCACATCTCGTTTGGGCCTGCAAGGCTGGGCGCCGGCCTTCCTCATCTGCTCTGGTTGCCTGGCTCCTCACTCCCAGGGGGTTGCCTCCGAGCCTATCATCGCGGCTCGCCCTTCGCGCTGCAGTTCAACCGCCCGGTCTTTACTTTCACGCTGCCCTCACGCACGGGCACAGAGTACGTACTTGAACAGAAAAGACTCCCTGCAGGAGCCTGAATGGGGTTTCTTAACGCTGCTCCTTGGAGATGGCTTGCCGCACGCGCTAGCTGATACCAATGCCGTGACCGGGCAACGGTTCTATCGTATCCGCCAACGATAGCCTGGAACAAAGCGCATCGCATGGCGCAGGAATAGGAGGCGAGGACCGGCGCACTTGAGTTGGGGGATGCGGCAAGATTTGCCGGCCGGCTCGGCAGGCGCCGTCTCCCATCATTTCGATGTTCTGGCACGCCAATTCCGAGGTCGCCTGGACCATGTCGTTCCTCAAATTGACCCCGCTCACGAGTGGCACAAGTCGTGCTTAGGCGAGCCTGGTTATGCATAAAGCACGGGTTCTTGGCAGGTCGGGCCGTGTGGCGGGGAGCATTGTCCTCGCCCCCGCCGTGGTTGCCCCGTTTCTTTCCAAACTCATGCGCAAATCAACCGGCCTTCTTGTCCTGCTGCTGTTGACCGCGGACAGTCCGCGCCTCGGGCCAGACCACCGAGACCAACAGCTTTGGCAACCTTAACATACCCATACCGGACGGGGACGCCGCCGGGATGATGAACCTCCAGACCGTGAGCTCGGCCATCACGAAACTGTTGTCGTTGCGAGTGAGCCTGTGCGTGGCGGGCGACTTCAACGGCGATCTCTACGGCTTTCTGCGCCACGTCCAGGGTGGCGTCACCAATTTCTGCGTCCTCTTGAACCGGGTTGGCTGCACCGCGTCCGACCCGTGGGGCTATGCCGATTGCGGGTTCAACGTCCTGTTTGATGATGCCGCTCCCCAAGGCGATATCCATACCTATGAAACCATCACCAACCCGCCCGCCGGCACCCTGCTGACCGGCGTGTGGCAGCCCGATGGACGGGACGTGGACCCCTCCTTGGTACTGGACACCACGCCTCGCACGACCTGCCTCAGCTCGTTCACCAATTCGGACCCGAGCGGTGATTGGACACTGTTTCTGGCCGACATGTCGAATGGCGGCACCAACATGTTGGTGAGTTGGGGACTCTTGTTCACGGGCCCCGCGGGTCCGCCGATCACCTGGCCAACCCCGGCCAACATCGTCTATGGAACAGCCCTGGGCGCTGGTCAATTGAACGCCACTTCCTCGGTTCCTGGCATCTTCACCTACAATCCACCCGCCGGCACGGTGCTCAATGCCGGCAGCCAGGTCCTCTCGGTCACTTTCAACCCGACCGACACGAACAACTATGCGCCGGTCACGGCCAATGTCGCGCTGGTTGTCCTGCCAAAAACCCTGACGATAAGCGCCGCCAACGCAAGCAAGCTCTACGGACAGGCCTTGAACCTCGGCAGGGCAGCTTCCACTCCCAGCGGACGGCTCGGAGGCGGCACGGTGACACGGGTTGCGTTGAATCTTGGCACGACAGCGTTTACCACCAGCGGACTGGTCAACGGCGACACCGTGACAGCCGTGACCCTGACCAGCCCCGGCGCGGCGGCAACGGCCACTGTGGCCGGATCGCCTTACGCCATTACCCCCAGCGCGGCCGTCGGAACGGGACTGGGCAATTACAGCATCTCCTATCAGCCCGGCTCGCTGAGCGTGAACCCGGCGGGGTTGAGTATTACAGCCGGCCCCCGAAGCAAGACCTACGGGCGGGCGCTGAACCTCGGCAGGACAGCTTCCACTCCCAGCGGACGGCTCGATGGCGGCACGGTGACACGGGTGGCGTTGAACCTTGGCACGACAGCGTTCACCACCAGCGGACTGCTCAATGGCGACACGGTGACAGCCGTGACCTTGACCAGCCCCGGCGCGGCGGCAACGGCCACTGTGGCCGGATCGCCTTACGCCATTACCCCCAGCGCGGCCGTCGGAACGGGATTGGGCAATTACAACATCTCCTATCAGCCCGGCTCGCTGAGCGTGAACCCGGCGGGGTTGACTATCACGGCCAACGCCCGGAGCAAGACCTACGGGCAGGGGTTGAACCTTGGGACCACAGCATTCACCACCAGTGGACTGCTCAATAGCGACACGGTGACAGCCGTGATGTTGACCAGCCCCGGCGCGCCGGCGTTGGCGGTGCCAGGCGATTATCCGATTGTTCCGAGCGCAGCCGTTGGGACCGGCTTGGCCAATTATGACATTTCTTACCAGGACGGCTCGCTGAGCGTGCTTCCCGCCAAAAACACAGTGGCCATCACTCACATAGCCACGAGCACGACCGTTGTTTTCGCCGGAGTGCCGGGAGCTAACTACATCGCTCAATGCGCCCCCACCCCCGCCGGGCCGTGGACCAACCTGAGCAACGCCGTTCAGGCGGCCGCAAATGGATTCATTCAATTCACCGACACAACCTCCCCCGTGCCCCCGACACGGTTCTACAGAATGCAATGCGTTTCCGGACCAGACTAACCCGCTTGGCAAACTTCATGCTTTGCACTGGAGCTGGCCATCCCTGCGGCTTGTGGCAAGCCATTGGGAATGCACAACCGGCAAACGAGGAAAGGATTTGAATTATGGCACAAGTTTTCGCGGGAGCCGGCAGATACGTCGGCCAGGAAGCGGTCAGCAAACGACGCGCAATATGGACGCGGGCGATGCTTTTCATGAGCCTGGTCGGAATCATCCTGGGTTTCATCCTCCGGGGGCTGTTCCCAGCGCTGAGCATATCCTCCTGGGCCTGCATCCTTGCCACCCTTGCCCTCGGGCTCCTCACGTGGGGCGTCGGCAGGCGGACTTTCAGGAAGATTGACGAGTTGGAAACGGAGCACGTCAACCTGTGCAAGGCAGCACACGGCGAGAACTCCGTGGCGACCATCTTGAAGGGACTTCCGGATGAATTCCGCGTCATCAATGACATCACCACTCCTTTCGGCAATCTGGACCATGTTGTTGTGGGGCCGACCGGTGTTTTCTTTCTGGACACCAAAAACTGGCGTGGGGTCGTGTCCGCTGATGGCCAGGGCGAACTGCTCTGCAACGGCAACCGCCTCGATAAACCACACGTGGGTCAGTTCGCCGCCAGAGTGCTGGCAATTAAGGACAAGGTGAAGGCCCTCGCTGAGGTGGACCCGTATTTCCAGGCCCTCCTCGTTTTCACTTCCGCCCACGTCGATGCCCATTGGGGAACCACCCAAAGCGTTCTCTGCATCCCGGACGACCAACTCTTCGATTGCATTGTCCTGAGCAAATCCCGAAAGCGATTGAAGCCGGAGGACATCAATAAAATTGCCCGGTCATTCCTTGGGTTTGCGCGCATCCACGCGGATTTCACGGAAAAAGCCCAGAGAACTGGCAGACCAAGAATCTCGGCCATCGTCCAGAAACGAGACGATAGGGCGAATCCTCCCCTGGTTCGACTGACGCCCAGTCTCGGGCGGTCGCGAAGCTGATGACCGAACAGATTGCGGGGCCCGGCAATGGGGCGCCCCCTCATTTAGGCTGCGCGGATATTGCGGGCTGCGGTTGCTGCTCCACCCGGTAGAATCGCTGTCTGTCTGAACCGATTGCGTTGGTTGCGGATAACATCGTGTTGGTCGCGGTAATCGTGCGGCCAAGGTTGATCCAGTTTGGTTGGATCAAGTTCGTCTTGTATTGCAATTGATATTGTCTCCCTTGCGCTCCGACCCAGCTAAGCACGAAACCACTTGTCGTCAACAGTGGCGATTCAAACCAGGGCGCATGGCCCACTGCAACCCAGGCGAGGTTCGAGGAGGCGGCAGAACCTGCCAGGCTCCCCGCCGGGGTTTGCGCATCGACGATAGTAACCGCTCGCGCGCCCGCCGGGTCGTGTTCAACCATAGCTTGGACCGGGAAGCTGCGAATTGCCGGGGCATCGCCGGGTATCCGGGCACTGTATAGCTAGCCTCGTTGGAGAAACTGCCCTGCCGTCCGTCAGAATCCACCGCCGTGGCCGCGAAGTAGTAAGTCGTGCCGGGCAACAGGCCGGAGATGGTCGCGTTGGTCACATTCCCAACTGGCTGCCGGTTCGTGTAGGTGAGGCTGGCCACCCCGAAGTAAACATTATAGCCCACCACGGCGGGGTCCAGGCTCGGCTCCCACGCCACAGAAACCGCCGCGGACCCTTGGCCCAGGGCGCCGCTCGCGGCGACCAGGCCTAACCCCACCACGGCGACCGTCCACCTTTGCCGCCAACGCCCAAAAAACGCCGCCAGCGCTCCGGAGAAACGCCCCTGGACGACAGCAGGGGCTGCGATAAAAGCCCTGCGGCCTTTTCGCTCGAGCGGAACAACCTGGAATATCCGCAGGGCAAACATTGGACACTCCACACGTTACATCATACTCGTATAAGCGCAACTCCAAACGATCTGGATTACGGGGGAGCAGGCAGGGGAGGCCAGGAAACACACGGTGATTTCTCTGACCTCCCCTTACGCTCGGTGACCACGGTCGTGGGCCGAGTTGCTTTGAGGCGATGTGTGACGTCTCAACAGACTATCGGCGGTTTCGCCATGATGGTTTAGCCGCAGGCGCAGGCGCATTGGCAAGCCGGCCAACGCGGCGACTCACCAGTCCAATTTCAGGGCGGCCAGGTGTTGGCGGAGCAATCGCAAGTCCCGCACAAACACTGGCGGCACGTTGAGGCTGCTCACTTCCCGGCCGAGCGACAGGTCGTAGAAGTGGATCCGCCCGTTCTCCTCCGGAACGGCCAACCTGAATATCTCCAGGTCCTGTGCAGCTTGACCGAGACCGATGCTCCCGTCGTGGAAGATTGAGTGACCTCAAAGCCGCGGACGCCATCGCTACAGCCTCGGGAGGAGCGGGCCCTACCTTAGAGTCGGGTAGCCTTCGGGCGCGACGAGGAACTTGAAGCCACCGACATCCGTGAAGTAAATACGGCCGCGGTTTTTGTCCAGCCACTCCCGCCACTCCAAAGCGGTCTGGAACGACTCCTGGGTATAGCGTCCCAGCGCCTTGCGCGCGGCCGGCGCCTGCTGGGCATTGTCGAGCAACTCGATCAGATGCTCCAACGTCTGGAGCTTGCGATTGGATTGCAGGCCCATCGCCGGCAGGTCGTCATCGACCCGGAACAGGTTCTCGTGGTAGATCCGCTCCATCCGCTCCTGGTAATATTTGGCCAGACCCTCCGGGTCGCCCGGGTACTGCTTCAACAGGTCAGCCGGAAAAAAGCCGGCAGGCCACTTTGGATCCTTGATGAGCTTCACCAGCAGCGCCAGGCGGACCGCGTTGAGGCGATCGCTGGCCTGCAGCCGAATCAGCGGGGGCTTCCCATCGAACTGGCGGATATAACAGATGCAATTGAGGAAGAAACACTTCCCCGCTTCGGTCATCTTGGACGGCGGGGCCGAGAAACCCCACTGCAGGAAATTCCCCTGTCGGCCAACGCCTACGGCCCCGCTCTCCTTGCCGGTATTGAAGCCGGGCGTGAGAATTTCGGCATCCGGTGAGTCTTCAAAGCCGTAGGAGAAGGAGACGACGCTGCCGTAGGTCAGGCCGCTGTTCTGCACGCGCCAGACCTTGGTCCTGGCCGGCAGGTCCTCGCCCCCGGGATAGCGCCGGTAGCTGGCGGGGGTCTCCCACAACTCGTAGGAGGGTTCAACCTTGAAGGGCGTGGAAAAAACGGCCTTGTGGGGCGGCTCGCCTTGAGCCGCATCGCTCATGCAGTTTCACATGTAGCCCGTCTTGAGGCCCCGCTGGCTGCAGATAAACGCCCCAACGACACCCAGAGTGACGGTCGGCCGGGCATAACCGGCCGGCAGCCTCGGCTGGGGGGCTTTGAAACCGTCTCCATCGTAGTCCAGCAGGACGACCTCGGCGTCGCCTGTTTCATTGGCATCGAAACTGGCCAGGTTGCCCGTATTGACCTGGCGAAAGTACCGCTTGAGGAATCCGACGAAATCGGCCTCCCGCTCCGAGCCTGGGTGGCCCACGTAAAGAATTCGGAGTGCCAGCTTCTCGTTGGGCGGGGCCTGGCCCTGACATCGCGCCGGGTGCAAGAGCAACAGCGCCATGAGCGCGATAACAGCGACAGAGAATTGCCTGGCGGTCCCATTCATCACAGCCATCGTATCCCGCCCCGGAACCTTGTCAAGGCCGGCCAATTCAGCCAAACCCGCTTGTCCTGGCTCCGCCGCTCCTGTAGCCTGCGCCCAATGAGTTGGTTCATGAGCCAGTCAAAAGCCGTTCCCGGCGCGCGCCGGTTCCTGCCTGTGCTGCTGCTGCTGTTCGCCGGCAGCGGCTGCGCCGCCTTGATCTACGAGATCGTCTGGTTCCAGTTGCTTCAACTGATAATCGGTCTGACCGGCGTTTCGCTCGGGGTGTTGCTGGGCACCTACATGGGCGGAATGTGCCTGGGCAGTTTGCTCTTGCCGCGCTTCATCTCCCCGGGGCGTCATCCTTTGCGGGTGTATGCGCTCCTGGAGTTGGGCATCGGCGCCATCGGCATCGCTATCCTGTTTGTCGTGCCTTGGCTCTCCCAAATCTACACGCAAAACGGTGGGCGTGGTCTTTCGGGGATTTTGCTGCGTGCCGCCGTGGCCGGGGTCTGTCTGCTGCCGCCGACCGTCCTGATGGGCGCGACCTTGCCGGCCGTGGCACGGTGGGTCCAAACCACGCCAGAGGGGGTTTCGTGGATGGGGTTCTTCTACGGGGGGAACATTGCCGGGGCTGTATTCGGCTGCTTGCTGGCGGGGTTCTATCTGCTGCGAGTTCACGACATGGCCACGGCCACTTACACCGCGGCATCGATCAACCTCGGCGTCGCCTTGGCCGCCCTGGCCTTGGCCGCCCGAACAGCACACGTTGCTCCCGCCGATGGACCTCCAGGCGCAGCGCGCCCTCCTCAGACCGCCCAGGGGCTGCCCGGCGAGGACCCTGCGCCCCGCCAATCCCCGCAGGTTGGAACACGGGCGGTTTACGTCGTCATCGCCCTGTCCGGATTGTCCGCCCTGGGTGCCGAGGTGGTCTGGACAAGGTTGTTGTCTCTCATGCTGGGCGGAACGGTTTACACCTTCTCGATCATTCTGGCGGTGTTCCTCGCCGGTTTGGGCCTCGGCAGCAGCGTCGGCTCCTATCTCTCGCGCTCGACGGTCCGTCCCTGGATTGCGCTGGGCTGCTGCCAACTCTTCCTGGTCGGGGCCGTGGCCTGGACCGCCTGCATGATCGCCCAATCAATGCCCTATTGGCCGATCAATCCAGGGCTTTCCCACAACCCCTGGCTCAACTTCCAACTGGACCTCGCGCGTTGTCTGTGGGCGGTTCTGCCGGCGGCGTTACTCTGGGGTGCCAGCTTCCCCTTGGCCCTGGCCGCAGTCGTGTCACCCGGAGAGGATTCGGGACGACTGGTCGGCGGCGTGTACGCCGCCAACACCGTCGGCGCCATCGTAGGCGCCCTTGCCTTCAGCTTGCTGGTGATTCCTTGGGTCGGCACCCAATGGGCCCAACGACTGCTCCTTGGCATCGCTGCCGCCTCCGGGCTTTTGATGTTGGCGCCGCGCTTCCTGGGCAGGCTCGAGGGGGCTTTCGTGCTGGTCCTCGCCGCGGGCCTCACGGTTTTGCTGGCTTGGCGCATCGCCCCGGCCCCGTGGGGATTGACCGCATACGGGCGTTTCATGGCGACATACGCGGGCCAGATGGCCCCGGGGATTCGGCCGGAGAAAGGCGTCCCCTCGACCGGCGGCGGCCGGACATCTTCTGCACCTATTTGGGCGAGGGCCTCAACGGCTCGGTCGCCGTGACCCTCAAGAAATCGGGCGAGCGCAGCTTCCACTCCGCCGGCAAGGTCCAGGCCTCCAACGGACCCCGCGATATGCGGGTGCAGCGGATGCTGGGGCACCTGGCCGCGCTGGTCCACCCGCGGCCTGAATCGGCGCTGGTCGTGGCCTGCGGCGCGGGCGTGACCGCCGGCTCTTTTGTCGTGCATCCGGACATCAAGCGCATCGTCATCTGCGACATCGAGCCGCTGGTCCCCAGATTCGTGGCCCCGATGTTCGAGAAGGAAAACTACGGCGTCGTCCATGACCCCCGCACCGAGATCGTCCTCGACGATGGCCGGCATTTTGTCCGCACCACCAAAGAGCAATTCGACATCATCACCTCCGACCCGATCGACCCTGGGTCAAGGGCTGCGCCGCCCTCAACACGGTCGAGTACTACCAAATGTGCAAGGCCCATCTCAAACCGGGCGGAGTCATGGCCCTCTGGATGCCGCTCTACGAAAGCAATGTCGAGACCACCAAAAGCCTCATTGCCACTTTTTTCAAGGTCTTCCCCAACGGCATCCTCTGGAGCAACGATGCCGACGGCGAGGGCTACGATGCCGTCCTGTTCGGGCAGCTCGGTCCTACCCGGTTTGACCTCGACCAGCTCCAAGCCCGGCTGGACCGCAAAGACCACGCCCGCGTCAAAGCGTCCCTCGGGGAAGTCGGCTTCCCCTCGGTGGTCGAGTTGCTGGGCACCTACGCCGGGCAAGCGACCGATTTGCAGGGCTGGATGCGCGACGCCCAGATCAACACCGACCGGAACTTGCGGCTCCAGTACCTCGCCGGCATGTGGCTCAACTCCTACATCGGCTCGACCATCCTGGCCGACATTGACCGGTTCTACAGGTTTCCCGACAATCTGTTCGTCGGCTCTGACCAAATCAAACAGGCCCTCAAGGCCCGTCATCCGGGCCATGGAGCAAAGCCTTCGGGCACTGCGCAAATCTCTCCTCTAAGCTTCTGAAAGAAGAAATCATTCGCCGCGTGCGAGCAGTTTTGGCTACTGCTGATGTTCGACGAAGGCCAATGCTGCTTTTAGCTACAATGGCAAGCTTTGCACAGGCGGATGCCTCCATTTCGACGCGCGCCGGGCTGGGGGACTTGGGGGTCAATCAAGCATCCGGGGTTGCAGGCCGGTTTCATTCGGCCACCGCCTGGCGCACTGTGATCTGTCCGAGCCGGTAGCGGCGTTGGCCGTCATCGTTCGCCAGGGGCAGAGCGATTCGGGGCGTGCCATCGCGTTGGCCGACGGAGACGAACAGCGCATATTCGCCGGGCTTGGTGACCGGCGCAAACTGGCCGATGACGAAGCGGCATTCGTTGGTCTGCTCCGGCGCGGCCCCGGGCGCGCCGGGAACCAGGTCCCGCGCATCGAATTTTTCATCCGCCAGCACCGAGACGATGCCGCCCTTGTCGTCCTTAAGGGTGAGCGCTACGAAGCCACCCGGATAACAGGGGGCGACCCCGGCGTTGGCCCAGACGCTGCGCACGTTGAAGGGTTTGCCGATGACCACCTCGCGCGGCCAGGAGACCTGGCGCAATTGCAGCCGGTAGCCCATTCGCAGGTTGATGCGCTCGATGAGCGAACGGTTCTCCTCGAGTTCCACGCGCGGCCACCAATGGATGGACATGTAACTGGCGTGGTACTCCTCGACGGCTTTAAGGAGCAGGGAGCCGTCGCCCCAGGCCCCCCTTGCTTTCGAGGAGCCATAGTGTTCGTGCTCGAGGATGACCGGCCAACGCGGCCAGAAGGCCTGGGCCATCTCCGCGTGATACCACGACTTGGGCGGCGGCTGCACCAGGATGCTGTCGTCGCGCAGGGTCAGGCCTTTTGAGAGAGCGTAGTCGGTTTCGGGAAAATGCCGGCCCGGTTTGTCAGGCCCGGCTACGTCGTCGTTGATGCACAGGAGGGTGCGCTTGAAATGCTTGGCGTGCAGGTCAATGTGCTGCCGGATAATCTCTGGCGCCTTGTCCTCCGGCACCCGGCTGCTCATCATGGTGTGGCCTTCGCCCCACAAGCCGTAGGAGCCGATGTCAATGAAGGCCACGTTAGGATTGCCGTCGTAGCGCGCCGCCGCCGCGGCCAGGAATCGGTCCAGCTTGTCCAGAAAAACCGGGTCCCCGAAATCCGGGTCCCAGGTTTTTGCTTGCGGCGTGGGTCCTTTGCCGAACTCATAGAAACAACCTTTGGCTCCCGCCTGCCGCACCCATTCAGGGGTGGCGTAAGGGACCCAGTTTTCCGAGCAGGTCAGGCGCAAAGCCACGCGCTTTCCCTTGGCTATCCAACGTTGCGCGGGCGTGTCCAACAAGGCCCAGTTGTAGCGCCCTTCCTCCGGTTCGAGAAACGCCCACGGCACGCGCAGATACACGGTCGAGAGCCCTGGAAAATCCTCGAGCGTGTCGGATGGCTCGAGCCTCGAGCCGTAATTCCGCGGGATGTTCGAGTAAAAGTGCATCGTCCAGCCCATGTCCGGGTTCACCAGCGCCGCGCCAGTGTCCTCGGGGCGGACGGTGGTCGTGGCATCCTCCGCCCCTATGGCGGGCACAGACGCCACGAGGCCCAGCGCGGCGGCGAGGAGAAAATTCTGGAGGTGGGCGGGCCGGGTTTGCAGGCAGTTTTGGGAATTCATCGGGTGAGGCATTGGGGGTGGCATGGCAGACAAGATCAGAGACTCCTTACGTCGTCTCCTACGGTGTTCTACCACGGCTTCGACTCGTTCAAGGCTTTGACGATGGCGCGCCGGAGGGCCAGGGGATCGATGCTGCCGGTTTGGCGCTCGAGGAGCCTGCCGTCGGGGGCGATGAGCACCGTGTAGGGCACTGCGCCTTGCCAATCGGGGTCAAAGGCATCGATGAGCTTCTCCCGCTCGGCGGAGGCAAACACCAGGTTCCGGCAGGAGGCCTCTTTTTTCTTCAGAAATTCGAGCACGGTCTTCTCCTCGTCGGGGCGGTTGAGCGAGACGGTGACCAACTCGAAATCGCGATGGCGATACATGCGGTTGAGCGTGACCAATTCGTGGAACTCGGCCATGCACGGGGCGCACCAGGTTGCCCAAAAGCTCACCAGGCGGAACTTGCCGGACTCGTTCTTGCGCAACGCCCGGAGCGTTTCCGCCTCGGCTGGGGCGAGCGACACCGGTTCGGCCGCCAGTTTGTCCATGTAAGCCTTGACCGCCTCGGCTTTTCCCGCCCATTTTACCGAGCAGCCGACGACCTTGGTCCGCGTTGCGGGCGGTTCCTGACCGGCCAGCAGGGCCTCGATGGCCTGGCGCAAATAATGTTTGCCGGCGTGCTCGACGCGTTCCGAGTCATTGATGGCGCCGACGTAACGCAGCTTGCGAGCGGCATCGAAGAGGAAGGCATGGGGCGTGGCTGCCGGGCCGTAGGCGCGGGCCACCGCCTCGCTCTCGCCGTCATAAAGGTAAGGGAAATTGAACCTCCGTTCCGCCGCCCGGAGCTTCATCTCCTCGAACGAGTCGCTCAAATCAGTCCAGCCCAACTCGTCCAGGCGCACCGACTTGGGGTCGTTGGGCATGATGGCGACCACGGCTACGTCCTTGTCCTTGTAGTTGGCGGCGAGCTTCTTGAGCCGTTCCTCATAGTACTGGGCGGTCGGGCAGTGGTTGCACGTGAAGACGACCGCCAGGAGCTTTGCCTGGGCAAAGTCCTTGAGCGCCCAGTTGTGCCCATCAACCCCCGGCAGATTGAAATCCGGGGCCGGGCTGCCGAGGGCCAATGTGGGGTGGTCTTCCTCCGCCCGTACTCCAAGGGCGACCGCAAGACTCACCATTCCGAGAAAAATCAGTGGCGACTTCATGGTTGAGCAGTGTAGTTCCCGGACCGGCCCAGAGCAAGCTGGGGTTGGCACCGCCGCCGGGGCGGGGGTCGCCGCTAATATCGGATTCTCTCCCCTCTCGCCGCATTCGCAGAAAGCGCCGCCGGAGCGCAAGGCGGGGCATCACTGGCTGGCCGGCGGCCGGGCTTCAGTGCCCCGACGTGCGGCCGCAAAAGCTGGCCCGGATTGTGCTCGACAGAGCGGCATCCAGGGTGGATCAGTGCTCTTGATGGCAGCGGCGCACTGTGACTATGGAAACATCAAACATTATCTCTTTCGTGGCCTTGGCCGTGTCTCTCGCAACCGCAGGGCGCGGGGCCTTCCTGGACCGTGCTCGGGTACGTGCCCGAAGTTGCTTTTTCGCCGGCTACGAAGACGAACACCGAGGAGAACAACCCGCTTGGATGAAAGTCGAGGTCGTGAACATGGGCAGGCGACCTGTGAGACTGGCATTGTTCAGGGGGCGTTACGAAGGGGGTGGGTGGAGCGGCAGGTGCCTCGGGGATCCCGACAAGGGCGTACTTCTGACCGAAGGTGAGCGGTTCACGGAGAATATCGAAGCCACGGACCACATGCTCCTCGACCGGGAGACGGGCGATGCCGCTACGGATTTGTGGTTTGAGGACACGGTTGGGCGACGTTATGCCGTCAGGGACGCCAGAGAGAATTTGGCGAGACTTTTTGGGAACGGACGCCGCCCCAAAGAGGGCCTGGATGACGTAGCCAATGCCTGGAGCACGCTCGTATCGCCGCCGGGACTGATTGCGTCGCACCCGGGTTTGACGGCAAATTCCCGCCTTGACGGATAAGAGGCGCAGCGGTACAACAGCATAATGCGCCATTGGCAGTCATTTGCGGTTGCGTGCATCATTGCACTCTGGCGGATGCCGCGGGACTATTGGCATTCATTTGTGCATCGGCATCGGGACGGAATTCAGACCATTTTCATGCTGCTCGGCTTTGGGGCGGTGCTCCTGGCACTTGTGCTCTTTGGCGAAGCCTTTCGGGCGCACGTTTTTCTGTTCCTCGCTATTTGGTTGCTTCTGCCACTCCTCTCGATATTCATCCTCTTAGCCGGGATCTTTGACGTTAAGGCCCTCCGTATGATGCGCCTCGGTTTTATGATTTACGTAGTGGCTGTCTCGGCTTACGTCTCTACTTGGGGTGCAGTAAGGGACTACATTGGAACGAACTACATAGAGGGCTATCACTCGTGGGTGGGGGATCGTGCCTACGACGAGGGATATGAACAATACTACTACAAAGATGAGTGGAGGACGGCAACCCCAGGCGGCCAAAGGATTTTAGAGGCTCTGTGGGTAAGCACCGTCATTGCAGCATTCGGATGCCCCGCTCTCACCTGGAAGTGTTTTCAAGCTGCAATTCGCAGAATGGAGCAACAGCAATGTCAGGAGACTGACACCGCAGGAAGGAATGACGGGGACGAATGCGGACGAAATGCGAACGAACGAGCGCAATGAGTAGTTATGGAACGAATCGTAGGAACAATTGCAACTGACCCACAAGTCGAGGGAATAACCACCTCGTTTTCCTTGTGGCGGGAAGGCACCGGGAAGGAACTGCGCTGCCGTTCTTCTCCCGGCTCCGACCTGAATGGAGTGCCTTTGAAGAAAGGTGACAAGGTAGCCCTGTATGGAGATTTTGTGGCAGCACTTAACGACGCCGCCCGCCGTTTCCCAATATTCTCGTTCAGGCAAGTTGAAATTCTGCCCTAATCCCTTGCGAGGGCGGTACTCTATAGGCCGGAGGCTGCTTTGAAGCGAGGTTCTTTTCTGTGAGTATTCTCGTTGTCTATGCCTCAAGATTCCCGTGCCGTTGCCGATACCCATCAATCCGCTTCAAAAGCCTGACTGTCTCTTGCCCTAAATCTTGGTGTGCTCTTTTGAGTAAGCCAACGTGTTCGATCATGCGCTTTTTTAGAATAGACAACTCGGTTGGGTGCATCTCCTCATCTCGATGCGCCGGTTGTAAGGGAGTGGTTTCCCAAATATGCTGTATTCTCTCCTTATACCAATTGTTCATGCGAAACGATTCAATAAGGACGTTAGCCTTGTTGTACGTCACTACAATTGATTTCACCAGATCCGGATCGTCAATCTGTCCCACAACTTCCGTGTTGCTCGGATAGACGATAAAATACTTTTCCGTTAAGGAGAAATGTAGATCGAAGGGTTCGCCATCCTTAAGCTGTTCCAGAACTTGCCCTGCCGACTGTGCGTAAACTTCCGCAAGGATTGAGATTTCGCAATGGATTGCTTCCAGGATGCCGTTGATTTTTTTCTGGCCCTGCACTCGGTCCAACCTTAGACTATTTTTGTGCGCTTGCTGTCCAGCCCAAATAGCGAACAGCCCGCCGGTCAAGGCGCCAATGACGGCCGAGCCGAAAGAACTGCCCACGGTAATCCAATGTTCAATATTCATTCGAGGGACATTCCCCCAAAGGGCGGGTTATGACAATTACAATCCGGCCCTGCTTTTGGATGTGGTCGGGGCACTCGCTGTGCCTCCTCTACTTGTCCAGCATCCTCAAGAGTTGGTCCCCTTTGCCCCGATAACGCCCTTGCCCGTCATACGTTACGTTTGCCGCCTTGGCGTGTTGCCTTTTCAAGTGACCCTGCCCGTCACGAATGTAGGTGACGTTGCCGTTTTCGGTAATCTGCCCGATCAACCTGCCCCTTTCCTCTCGAATGAATTTCATTTTGCCTCCGCTCGTTGAAGGATGCGCTGAATTTGGGTGGGGTGCCATTTCGCCCCAGATCGGGGCTTGACGCCCTCAGTGTTCAGTTGCTCCGCAATCCCCACGTAAGATTTCCCGTCCTTCTGCCGGAGCGGAACGACTGCGTCAACGGTCTTTTGTTCCTCTGGTGTCTCCGTAGGCCCCGATTTTGCGGAACTCGGCAAGGATGATTTCGCTTGTCATCAAATCTCGGGCCAACCGTGTGGCGTTCTCAATGATGACCATGCGGACGCCGTTGTCCTTGAGAGCGGCCCGCGCTGAAAGCGCGCAGCATACCAGCGCAGCGACACCCTGGGACAGGAGCTTGAACATTTTCCTTGCGTGACTTTAGGTTTGTCGGGTGCCAGTGCTGCGATTTAAAGGGCCAGGGCGGCTTGGCACCGCGTAGCGGTGCTTGAGGGTAGCCGTGGACTTCCAGTCCACGGTCTGTGGTGTTGGAATTGTCGTGCGTCGCGTAGCGACGCTTGATAGCCTTGCGCCGCACAATGATGTTAAACAACTCTCTAACGCTATGGCTAACACCTTCACGTGCCTCCGTTACCACGTGGTCTTCAGCACCAAAAATCGCGAACCGTGGATTCGCCCGAGCATCGAAGGGCGCCTTAGGGCGTATTTGGGCGGTATTGCACGGCAGAACGGGATGAACGCGTTGCTGATCGGGGGAGTCGATGACCACGTGCATATGCTGCTTGGCCTTCCGCCCACCCTTGCAGTGAGCGACGCGCTCAAACAGATCAAAGGCGGCTCTTCGGGGTGGATACGGGAAAACTTGCCGGGGTGCCGTGGCTTTGGCTGGCAAGATGGCTACGGCGCCTTTACGGTGAGTAAATCGCAAGTGCCCGAGGTGCAGGAGTACCTCCGGGGCCAGCGGGAACACCACCGGGTAAGGACTTCCCAGGAGGAATACCGGGCGTTGCTGGATCGGCATGACATTGAGTACGAAGAGCGGTTTTTGTGAGGTTGAAAGCGGATCGGGTCTGCCCTTGAGGCGTCGCTACGCGACGCGGGTCATCTTGGGCCATGGGGACCGTGGACTGGAAGTCCACGGCTAACTTCAAAGCACTGCTACGCAGTGCCCGTTTTGCCCCGATCCGGTCATCTGAAATGTCCAAACTCCAGGCCCAGGGTAACACCCTGGGAAACCCGGCCTGTACTCGGCTCTTGCGCCCTGCAAGGGCGCAGGTCACGGGGGCTGCCCCCGCCCTTGCAGGGCGGGTTGGGATTGCGCGACGGTTTTCCCAGGGCGGTTGCCCTGGGCTGATATGCCCGCACGCCGTTGGCGTGCAGAACGTCCGAGCCTCGGTTGTGGCTTTCCCGGCGGCACAATCCAACGAGTTGGCAGAAGGCCCCCGGGACCGGGAGGCTGAAAGAGCCCGCCCTGCGGCGGGTCACAGGGCCTCGCCGCAAACGTGAGGCACGGAGTTTTTGAACCAGGGCGCACTTTTCCCATTCCGCCACTGCGCCGAGGATCTGGCGGATTAGCTTCCAGGTCGGTTCGTCGTTTCCAAGGGTCAAATCGATCGCCCCAACGGCAGAAACGACCTCGACCTCGATTCTCCGGAACTCGGCAAGGTTGATTTCGCTTATCATCAAATCTCGGGCCAACCGTGTGGCGTTCTCAATGATGACCATGCGGACGCCGTTGGGCTTGAGAGCGGCTCGCGCTGAAAGCGCGCAGCATACCAGCCCAGGGTAACACCCTGGGAAACCCGGCCGTACTCGGCTCTTGCGCCCTGCAAGGGCGCAGGTCACGGGGGCTACCCCCGCCCTTGCAGGGCGGGTCGGGATGGCGCGACGGTTTTCCCAGGGCGCTCTCAGGGGTCGGCCTCGTAGAGGAGCCCGGCCTCAGGAAACGTGCCGGCGGGGGCCTTCGGTTTCATTAGTTTCATGACATTATTATGAAGGTTAGATTTAGCAATAGTGATGACTTCCTTTTCGGGGCCCACGCGAAACAGCTTGCCTTTGGTGCCGCACGCGTGCAGAATACACCCCGCTTGGCACGTATTGCATCAGGCGTGGCACTTTCGGGAGAGACTTCCACTTGCCATCCGGCGATACGTGTTGCTCTTTGGCGCCCGGCTTGCTTTTTGCAGCCGCAACGGTATCTGTAATGGGTATTGACGCGGCAAGGGTGCTTTGCGGTATCAAGCGGCAGTGTGCAAGCAGAAAAAAGAGACGAAACAATCTCTGTAAGTAGTTGATAGTTAACAGGTTGCCTCGGTAGCTCAATTGGCAGAGCAGTTGACTCTTAATCAATTGGTTCTAGGTTCAAGTCCTAGCCGGGGCACCACTTGCCCGAGGGGTTAGGGCCTGCCACAATTCAGAACTGGCCGAGGTTGATGACTTCCATAACTTCATCGCCCATGGCGATGCCATAGACCTTTTCGCGGTTGAGGAAGGCAATGACCGAGGATTCGAGGTAAACGCTGGCGACGGCGGGGCAAAGGGTTTTGCGCCCGAGCTCCGGGAAAAACTCGGGCAGCCGTTTGAGCTTGTCCCGATATTCCGCGACTCTGGCCGCGTTGATGCGCCGCTTGACCTCGACGACCAGCAGCTTGGAAGGACCGATGGCGAGCAGATCGAACTCCATGACCTCGCCGGGCCGCGTGGAGTGCTTGCGCTTGACGCGGATGGCGCAGGTCTGCGCTTCCTCAGAACCGAAGATGGTCCTGGCCAGTTGGAAACCGCAAGGTGCGACCATGTCCTCGATAAGGGTCCCCATGCTGTCGGAAATCTGGGCCAGGCGTTTATTGAAATCCTTACGGTCCTTCTCGCCCTGCTGCCGGTCCTTCTCGCCCTGCTGCCGGTCCTTCTCGCCCTGCTGCCGGTCCTTCTCGGCCTGCTGCCGGTCCTTCTCGGCCTGCTGCCTGTCTCTGTCGGCCTGCTGCCGGTCCTTTTCGGCCTGCTGCTGGATTTCCAATAACTGCCGATCGGTCCGGGCGTTGCTGGCACGGATCTCAGCGATGTCCTCGTGGATGGCCGCGACGGCCCGGTCGGTATGCTCAATAAACCTGGCCAAGGTGGCTTCCAGGTTAATGACTCGATCTTCGGTTACCATGGGCGGAATATACTGGCGCCCAGGGGAAAGGGCAATGCCAGAGGAAGGGCGCGCAATACAATCTTGTCCTGAAAAAATAATAGGCAATTGCCAAAGTCATGGCATGATGCACGAGGAATCTGACATGAGACACCCATGCAAAGGGCAAGGTGCAGAGCGCAAGGCGCAGAGCGCGAGGCGCAAGGCGCAAGGCGCAAAGCGATTGGCGCTTAGCGCTTGGCCCTTGGCGCTTAGCGCTTGGCCCTTGGCGCCTGGCCCTTGGCGCTTGGCCCTTGGCCCTTGGCCCTTGGCGCCTGGCCCTTGGCGCTTGGCGCTCGGCGCTTGGCGCTCGGCGCGTAGTTGGCTGCTGGCGGCGGCGCTGGCGGGGGCGCTCTGCCCGCTTGACAGCCAGGCCAAGGGCTACAGCAGCGGGAGCCACAGCTATTCTTCCTCGTCCAGGAGTTCGGGTTCTTCCGGCAGCCATAGCTTCAGTTCCGGCGGGGGCCACAGCTTCGGCAGCGGTTCCAGCCACAGTTCCAGCTCCGGCAGCAAGAGTTTCCAATCCGGCAGCGGCAAGAGCTACTCTTCCGGCTCGACGCTGGAAGGAGGACAATCACCACGGCTACAGCTCCGGCAAGAGTTACTCGTCCGACCTCGGACATGTCTTCACCTCCGGGTTCGAGAGCCGACCGCGACGCGCGGCCTGCGCGCCCTGCCGCCACCGCCCGGCGGATTGAGCCGGAGCCGGGCCATTTTTCGTTCGATACCGCCGCGGCCCGGGCCCAGCAGGAACAAGCCAGCCGGCGGGAATACAAACAGTTCAAAGAGACCCGGTCCGCAACCCAGCCGTCGGCCGATGCCCCCCGAGCGCCCTCATACCAGGGCAGGCCGCCGCCGATCATCGCCCGGAACGACAACTCCTATCGCCAGCCCGCTTATATTCCGGACAGGCAGGTCATCGTGAGCCGGCCTGCGCGGACGCGGGTGATTTTTGAGCCGTATTACTCGAGGCCAATGGTGGTTTATCAGCGACCCATACAGCAGCCTGTTCTGGTGGTGGCTGCTGGATCGCTCGCTCGAGGACCGGGCGTGGTGGGCCTACCATCATCGGTATGATATGGACTCGGCCCGCTACCAGGCGCTGCTGGCCAGCGACCAGCAACTCGAGACGCGGGTCGCGCAACTGGAGACCCAGCAGGTTGCCCGCGACCCCAATTACGTCCCCACCGGCCTGGATCGGGACCTGATGTATTCCGACCGCTACGTGGCCCGTTCGTACAGCAACCGTCCCACGCTGCTGGGCGTGGCGGCCTTCTGGGTCCTGGGCGTGCCGATGGCCGTGGCCGTGTGCGCCTTTTTCATCTGGCTGATTTGGTTCAAACGCTGGCAAACCGCAACCTGACTCATCCACTCTCCCAATGCAAATCCTTCACCTGCCTGACTACTTCGTGGGCGACCTCGTGGCAACGTTCGCCTTTGGTTTCGTGGCCATCCTGCTCATCGTGATTGGCTACATCGTCTTCGACAAGTTGACCCCGAAGCTGGACTTCAGCGACCTGCTCAACAAGGGCAACGTGGCGCTGGCCATCGTCGTTGGCGCCTTCATCCTGGGCCTCTGCCAGGTCATCGCCCGCGTGGTCTCGGCCATCCTGGGCGGCGGCAGTTGACCTCATCCACTATGCAACCCGAAGGAAAAGACAAGGGCAAGACGCTCTGGGAGATGTTCCTGGCGCGAATTCGTGGCGCCGGCAATGGCGCCGGGCATTGCCTTTGAGAACCCGCTGGACCTGCGCATCGGGTCCGCCGTGCCGGTGGCCTATGCAAACGGCCCCGAGTTCGCCAATTACGACTTCAGCGTGCAGGAGATCCGCGAATACAACCGCCAAATCGGCAGCCAGGAATTCCGCTTCACCGATTACGTCCTGCGCGGAGTCAATAAGAAATCGTTCGACGCCAATGACGTGCTCACCGTCCGGGTCCGCGCCGTGCCCAACCAGGCCGGCAGCCACGACGTCGCTCCTGCTCCGGCCCTACGACGAGTTCGCCTTTGCCGAAGATTTCCTGGAGGTCCTCAAGGATACGACCGGGGTTTTTGAAGTGACGCGACGACGCGTCCGGCGCCAAGCAGACCTTTACCCGCATCAACAACCTGCGCGAGCCTTGGCAGGCGGCCGTGCTCGTCGTGACCGCCACGACCCCGGAGGGCAAAGCCGCCCCGGGCAAAGTCTCCCCGCTCAAGCTCGAGTATTGGGATTATTGGCGCGACCTCGACCTCGGCGGCGGCAAGACCGCCAAGGAGTTCTTCTTCGCCGAGATGAATTCGGACACCGGCTGGTTCCAACTCTGGCGCGGACGCGAGTTTTTTTAACGGTCCTGCCGCAGGCCGGCCACGAGGGCGGTGGCGCGGTTGACCAGCAGGTCCTCGATGCTGGTCCGGAACGGGCCGTAGAGGCCGTAGTAGATGAGCGACGAGTCCGCTTCGTAGCCGCCTTCCTTGAGCAGGCGCACGGACGGTATGTAGCACGAGATTTCGTAGGCATAGCCGACCATCCAGGGATGATCTTCGGCCAGCAACCGCTTGAGACGACGTGAATAATCCACCACCACTTCGCCGCCCATCAGCACGAAGGTCAGGTCATCGCCCAGACGCAAGGCGGCCAGCGGCAATTTGACCGAGCGTGGCAAGGGCTGGCCCGCGTCGAGGCATTTCAGATATATCTCCGCGCGCTGCCTGGTTCCCGAGTCCTGGCTCCGCGCATCTTTTTCCAACTGCTCCCGCTTGGGCGGGTCTGCCAGGGGCAGTTCCACCTCGTCGTAGGCCAGCTTGAAGCCGCCGCGCACGCGGCGCATCGGGCGATCCAGCACGCCGATGACGGCCCCGGCCAGTTCGAGGCCGTGGCGTTTGGCGTTCAGCAAGCTGCCATGCGGGGAAGGATTGGAGTCGCCCCCCATCCCGGCCAGGTAGAGGGCGGAGGCACCGGGTTGGTGTGCCTCCAGGAGTTGGCAGGCGTAACCCATGTAATCGCCCGAGACGGTGTACCAATCGTCGCCGCTCTGGACGCTAGTGCCGTGGCAGGCATAGCCGAAGAGGATGGCGCGAGTGGCGCCGTCGGTGGCCTTGACGCGCAGCACAGGCACATCCCAGTCCACCGGGCCGTCCAGGTTCTCGCCAAAATCCATCCTGTCCCCACGATAGACCCGCCGGTTCATGGCGAAGGTGGCGCGCCCCAAACCGTACTCGAGCAAGGCCGCCTTCAGGTCGCCCAACGCCGTCCCCACCACTTCCACCAGCTTCGCCTGAAGCGACCGGGAATATTTCCCGATGGCTTCCTGCTCCTCGGGCGTCGGCACCGGCATCCCGACCAGCGTCTGGCTGAGCACCGGGGCGGAGTGAGTGTGACTGGAGACGACCGCCACGGTCCCGCGCTCGAGGTGGAGGGTGTCGGCCAGTTGCTGCAGGACCGGCTGCATGAAGACATGGCTCACCTCGCAATTGTCCAGTGCCACGAACACAAATCGCTCGCCGGACGGATTCCTCAAGGCCATCGCCCGGACTCGCAACGGGAGGTCCACCTTGTCGGCGGGCCGGTTGCGCCCCGCGTAGCCCGCCAGGCGAATCGGCAACTCCGGCGTGACATCCCGCGCCGCCAGGCCCACCTCGAGCGCGGGGGATTCGGCAGCCACTCCTGCCAAGGTGGAACAGAGCAAAAACACGGTGAGCAAGCAACCAGCGGAAGTTTTCATTTCGGCTCTCTTGTAATGCGCGCCCCGGCCCGGTGTCAAGAACTCGAAAAAGGGCGCTGAATTGTAATTGCCAGCCGCGGGGCTTTAGTTTAGCTGTGAATCAACGAGCGAAAGGATTTTTATGTCTGCTGGTTTTGGTATGATCATTGCGTTGGTGGTGCTGGTAGTGCCGGTGTTTTTTGTGCTCCTATGGGCGGTGAGCGGCTATAACCGGCTGGTGGCCCTGCGCAACCGCTACAAGAACGCCTACTCGCAAATCGATGTGCAGCTCAAACGCCGCTACGACCTCATTCCCAACCTGGTCGAGACCGCCAAGGGCTACATCAAACATGAACGCGGCACCCTCGAGGCCGTCATTGCCGACCGCAACGCGGCGTCCGCCGCCAATATCCGCGCCGCCCAAAGCCCCGGCGACGCCGCCGCCATGAAGGAATTGTCCGGCGCCGAAACCGCTCTGAGCGGCAGCCTCGGACGCCTCTTTGCCCTGGCCGAGGCCTACCCGGACCTCAAGGCGAATACCACTATGCTTAGCCTCATGGAAGAATTGACCTCCACGGAAAACAAGGTCGCCTTCGCCCGGCAGGCCTACAACGACGCCGTTACCAGCTATAACACCGGTCGCGAGACCTTCCCCACCAACCTCCTGGCCGCCCCCTTCAACTTTGGCCCCGCCGAACTGTTCGTCCTGGACCGGCCCCAGGAACGGGATGCGCCGAAGGTTTCATTTTGAGTTTCCAGCGGGCGATGGACTTTTTCGAGCAACAAGACCGCGCTCACCGCAACACCAAGCTCCTGGTGGCTTACTTTGCGGCGGGGGTGGCTTTGCTCATCGTGGCCGTTTACCTGGCGGTGTCCCTGCTCTTTGCGGCCGGCCTCGGTCATCGCCACGTCTCCTACGGCGATGGCCGAACTGGCCTGGCGGCCCAGACACTGTGGGATGCGCCACTGTTCTGCGGCGTGGCGCTGGCCACCCTGGCCGTAATTGGGCTGGGCAGCCTGTTCAAAACTGCCGAGCTGTCGCGCGGCGGCAGCGCCGTGGCCAACCTGCTCGGCGGACGGCCTGTCAACCCACATACTACCGACCCGGACGAGCGGAAGCTCCTCAACGTGGTCGAGGAGATGGCCATCGCGGCGGGCCTGCCCGTGCCGCCGGTCTATCTGCTGCCGGCGGAGCAGGGCATCAACGCCTTCGCCGCCGGGCACGCCCCCGGCGATGCGGTCATTGCCGCAACCCAAGGCAGCCTGCGGTGGCTCACCCGCGACGAACTCCAGGGCGTCGTCGGCCACGAGTTCAGCCACATCCTTAACGGCGACATGCGGCTGAACCTGCGGCTCATGGGGATCATCTTCGGCCTGGTCTGCCTGACGGTTATCGGGCGAATCCTCTTGCAGATGCGCAGTCGCCGGGGCCGCGACCGCAACCCGCTGCCGGTGCTGGGACTGGCCCTGGTGGTAATTGGCTGGGTGGGCGTGCTGTTCGGACGCCTCATTCAAGCGGCCGTTTCCCGCCAGCGTGAATGCCTGGCCGACGCCTCCTCGGTCCAGTTCACCCGCAACCCGGCCGGGCTGGCGGGCGCGCTTAAGAAGATCGGCGGCCTGACCTGCGGCTCCAAACTCGCGACCCCACACGCCGCCGAGGCCAGCCACCTGTTCTTCAGCAACGGCCTGGGCCGATCGTTCCTGCACCTCCTGGATACGCACCCGCCCCTCGTGGAGCGCATCCGCGCGCTCGACCCGGCTTTTGACGGCCAGTTCCCGCCCGTCCTCCCGGCCCAGCCCCAAGCCCCGGCCAGCCCAACCCCGCCAAAGGAGACGCGTTTGCCGGCCGGCTTTGGCGCCTTCGACCCGCTCATGGCCCGGCCCGGCATCGCCGCCCATGCAGCCCTCTCCGACACCGGCAACCCGACCACCGCCCACCTGCGCTACGCCGAGGAATTGCGCGACGCCGTCCCGGAGGCCCTGCGGACCGCCGCCCGCGACCCGCTCGGCGCCAGCGCCATGGTCTATGCCCTGTTGCTCAGCCCCGATGAGGCCGCGCGCTCCAAGCAGCTCGAGGAACTGGCCCGCGCGACCTCCGCCGGCATTGTCCAGGAGACCCTTCGCATCCTGCCCGAAATCCAGACCACGGCCACCCGCGCCAAACTGCCGCTGGTGGATCTGGCCATGCCCGCCTTGCGCAATCTCTCCCCCGGCCAGTACGGCCAGTTCTCCGCCGCCGTCAACGCCCTGGTCGAGAGCGATGGCGAAATTGACCTCTTCGAATATGTGCTCCGGAAGATCGTGCTGCACCACCTCGAACCCCACTTTGGCGGCGCCCGCAAACCGATCATCCAGTATTACGCCCTCAGACCGCTCATCCCGGATTGCCAAATCCTCCTCTCCGCCCTTGCCTGCCTCGGGCAGGAGCAACCCGATGCCATCCAACTCGCCTTCCGCCAGGGCGCCCAACTCCTGAGCGACGCCAGCCAGGCGGAACTGTCCCTGCTTCCCCCCGACCAATGCGACCTGGACTGCGTGGATGCCGCCCTGAATCGCCTCGCCCAGGCCGCGCCGCAGATCAAGAAAAACCTCCTCAATGCCTGCGCCCAAACTGTCGCCGCCGACGGCCTCATCCGCGAAGACGAAGCCGAAATGCTCCGCGCCATCGCCGTCACCCTCAGTTGCCCATTGCCGCCGTTTGTGGCGTAGGCCGCAGGGTCGAGGGGCGAGGGCCGAGTGTCGAGTGTCGAGGGAACGAGGGCGGCACTTGTTTCCCTCGACACTCGACACTCGACACTCGACACTCGACACTCGTCCCTCGTCCCTCGTCCCTCGGATGTCCGATTGCTCATCAACGGGGCGCAATTGATAGTTGGGTTGCCATACCGCTCCTTTTCCGTAGATTACTTGCATGAGCCGCGTTGAACTGGCAGTCGAAAAAGTCAAACGCCTGGATGAAAACCAGGCGGAAGCGCTCCTCGAATGGCTGGAACTCCGAGAGAATCACGAGGCTCTCCGCCAGCGGCTGGACCGGGAGATCGAGTCGGGGTTGGAACAGTTGAGACGGGGGGAAAAGACCCCGGGCGAACAGGTTCATGCCGAAATCCGCCAACGAAGCCGGGAACGGCGCGCCAAGGCAGATGGCTGAGTTTTTCTATTCGCCGGAAGCGCGTCACGATCTGTTGGAAATTTGGGAGTTTATCGCGCGAGACGACCTGGATGCCGCCGACGGGGTCGAGCGGGACATCGAGCAAGCCGTCACGATGTTGGCCCGCAACCCGGAACTCGGCCACATCCGGAGGGATTTAACCTCGAGGCAGGTTCGGTTCTGGACCGTTTATTCCTATCTCATCGTTTATGATCCAAAAACTGAGCCGTTGGAGGTGGTCCGAATTCTGAGCGGCTACCGGGATGTCGCGGCACTGCTGAAATGAGAGCCCTGGCTGCGCGGCACCTCTCACGTGCTGGGTTTTCGCCGGCAGAGCGAAGCGTCCCGACAAGTCGGGATTTGGGCCGTCCCTGACGTCCAAGAGCGCCAGACATTGCCCGGGCCAAAGCAGATAGCCGCGAAAAAGCGCAGAAAGCGCAAAAAGGGAGGCTCGTTTCTGTGCATTTTGCGCTTTTTCGCGGCTGATTCTCCGCCTCCTCCTCCACCCGTCCGGGAACGCCAGACCTTGCCCGGGCCAAAGCGGTGTCGCGCTTGGCTTGCCACCGCACTCCAAAGCGGCCTGCCTGAGACGGCTCGACAGACTTTGCTCACTGCTGCCAGTCGGGCGGGTCTTCCACGCCAAGTTCGATGATGCGTGCAACATCACGACGGCCATCCAGCACCCTCTCGATGCTGACGCCCTGTTCGTCGGACAGATAGTAAACCAGGAAATTCGTTCTGCTGATCACCCAATAGCGCAAGGTCTTATGTCGGGTGGCCCACCTGGGACGCGGACCCGCCTGGGGATGCTGAACAAGAAACTCCGTGGCTTTCTGCGCCAGCTCAAGAAATCGGTCAGCCGCCTCTGGGCCTTGTCGGATAGAAATGTAGGCGAAGATGCGATCGAGGTCGCTTTGCGCCCGGGCGCTGATTCGGGCTTTCATTTACTCTCTCCCCAGCTTCCGTGCCAATTTCCGCCCCCTTTGACGGATACCCTCCCAAACCGAGTCTGTAAGCCGGGAATGGTTGCTCTTTATTCCTTCATCAATCAGGGCATCAAACTCGTCCGGGTCCGGAGGTTCGTAGGCCCTCAAGATAAGCAGTTTGCCGCTGCGCGAAATGACCGTTGGACGGCCTTGAAGGGCCGCGTCGGCCAACCTGCCGAGGGATCGCTTGGCTTCGCTGAGACTGCAAGTCTTCATTTCTTGACTAAAAATAGACTGAATTTGGGCTATGTCAAACCTTTCACCGGACCAGTATCGTTGCCAGGCCGGAGGCGCGAATGGGGACTGAGATGACATTATCGGTGAGTTGGAGCGGCCCCTGGGGTTCTTCCACCAAATTGCACGCAACAGCCTTCCGAGCCAACCAATGGTTGAGACGGACGTGAGCGGTTGTCGGTTGGCCGCTGACTTCCCAAAGCCGGAGAACCAGCGCCTCCCCAGCCTCGGCCTGCTTGGCGCTCAGCAGCAGGACATTCGGGTCGAGGACCTCGAGGAGGCTGGCCGAGCCTGCCGGCAAGGGGGCGCCGGCCTTGGCCTGGCCGGGCAGGGCCAAAAGCGGATTGGCTGCGGCCCAGCCGAACTTTGCGGAGGCGGTGTTGTCGGCCTTGGCGCGGCTGGTGATCGAGAAGCGGAAGAGGTGCTCGCCGCCCTGGGACGGCTTGTAGTTGGTGTACCAGTAATTGTTCATGACGTAGGCATAAAGGTGGCCGTTGTTCATCGGGAGCCGGCGGAGCCACTTGCCGCGGTTAATGTCCTGAAAACAGACCAATGGCGAGTCGGGCGCGGTCCAGGCGATAGCGGCGTCGGCAGTTTCGAGTCTCGACGAAGTGCTGGACGGCAAACCACTCCAGGCAAGCGCCGGGCAGCATGCCGGTGTTGGCGTTGACGATGGCGTCCGGGCACTCGTAGCGGAACGTCGGGTTTGCGGCGGCAAAGGGGAACGAGAAATAGACGGCCTCCTTTCGGCGGGTGGCAGTCTTAGTGAACCGGTTGGCAATGTCCACGCGCCGGAGGTGGTTCCATACTGTGACCTCGGAAACGAGGCGGGGGGTCATGGGCGCGGAGCTTTCAACGATCATGCGCTCGCCCAGGCCGCCAAGGCGAAGGCGGCGCAAGATGGCCTTTTCCGGCGCGGAAATCGTGAGCTTCGGTTCGGCGCCATGTTCGTCCTGGACAATGCGGCTGCCCTCGCCCCCCGCCACATAAAGGTATTGGTTGAGGGGATAGGGCGCCCGGGCATCGACCAACTCCCGGCGGAGTTCCTTGTCGAGCAGGCTGGTGATGGCGCCGCTGAGGGGATCGAAGGTCAGGCGGTAGAAGGGGCTTTCGAGGGCGGCCCCCTCGAGCGGTTGCGGTGCCGGGGCGGGACGACCCGCGCCGGGGCCCAGTTTGAGGGCGCGGTAGCCGCAGGCCGGCACATTTTTGACGAGCAGCAGCGTCCCTTCCGCCGCCTCGCAGGCCAGGACATCCGGCTCGATGACCGCGGTCCCTGGGGGGAGCCGGACCTGGACCACCTCGGTGCGCGGCCAACTGGCGGAGTTGACTACGACCAGCGAGGGCCCGTCCATTTGGACCAGGGAAACCAGTTGAGCGGCGCCTTGGCCGAGCAACGACCCGGCCTGGGCATCCGCATCGAGAGCAAACTGCGCCTTGGTGTTCCACTGTTGCTTGGAGAACTCTCCATCCGGCTCGGTAATCGAGCAATGGGCCCCCCAGATGTGCTCATCGTAGAGGAGGCAGTTGCGCCAGGCGTTGCCAATCGCCCCAGCCGGGTAAGGCGCCGGGGCGGGCGCAAGGGGCTGGGCCAGGGCGAGCAAGGTCTCGGCCCGGGCCAGGGATTCCTGGGCGTTGCGGCACAGGGCCGTCTCGCGGGCAGAGGAGCCGGCGCCATCCTCCCAATAAGCGCCGCCGCTGCCGCGGACGACGGGCAGTTTGTCGCCGAGCCGCTGCTCGATATAATCGAAGAATTCGTCGTTGCGCGAGAGAATCACTTTGGGAAACTCATAATGCTCGTTCCAGGCCCTGGCTGTTTCGGCGAGTTCCCGGGTCAACCGTCCGTTGTCACCGAGGGCGCCATGAAGCCAGATAGCGTCAAAGGGGTAGTCGTGGCGGCTCTCATAGCTTTTGAGCAGGCCCGGCAACCGCGCGCGGAGGGCGTCGAAGTTCAGGGTCAGGCCCCACTGAGCAGCCTGGCCATATTGCGGGGCGAACATCATCAGGACGCGGCTGCCGTCGGGGCCTTCCCACCAGCAGGGGCAAAGTTCCTGCATCCGCGTGAAGGGATAAGCGCGCTCGTGGTTGATGCCGCTGCTGAAATAACGGATGCCCGCCCCCGACAGCAGCATCGGCAGCGACGCTTCCTGGGTCGGCACGTCGCTGATCATTGCGCTCCGGCACGGCAGCCCGTAACGGGTGCTGAGGCTGTGGGCAAACGAGGTCAAACGGCACCCGGCTTCGTGCGAGCACAGACCGGTCAGGATATTGTCATAGAGCCCCTGGATGCCCAACCGGCCCTCTTTGGCATAACGCACAAACCGAGCCAGCTTCTCACCCTGCCGTGCCGCAACGTAGTTCTCCGCCTGCCAGGCCACCTCGAGGTTCCACTTGAAATCGGGGAATTTCTCGATGAACTCGAGCGCCAGGTCCGTGTTCTCATTGTGCCGCTCGGCGCACTTGGCCTGGAGGTCCGTGTAACCGACATCCGTGTGGGCGCTGGAGGCGGCGAAAATCTTCCATTTGGTCTGAGGGTTCACTTTGAGCGTCGTGCTCCGGGTCTGGCCGCCGGCCCGGGCGGTTATGGTAGTCTCGAACGGTTCCGGGGAGTCGGGCACGCCGATTTCCAATTCCGGCGCGCCGGCCTCCTGACTCAGACGAAAAGTCCGTGGCCGGTCCGGGCCTGGCCGGCGAACCGAAAGGTCCGGCGCGCCGGCCTCCTGGCTCGAGCCCGCCGAACCAAATCGGGTCTGGGATCGGCACCTCGTTGGTCTCCCCGCCCCCCTGGACACGCAGCGCCACTTCCGGCAGAAGCGAAGTGGACGTGACCTTGACGTTGAGCGCCCGGCGCACCTTGCCTTGCCGGCGGATGAAAAACGGGGTGGCTTCGGCCGCAACGCTCCGGAGGCTCGAAGCGCGTCCGGGCTGGCGCGGGGCTCGTTCCAGAGCGTGAGGACATCGTAGAGCACCCACGAGCCTCGGGCAACGGCGAGCACAATGTCATTGGCGCCTGGGTGGAAGAGACCGGCCGGAAGGGTCAGTTCGATTCTTTGCGGTTTGCCCGCCGTCCCAGGGCTGAGCGGGGCCGCGTTGCCGCCGGGCTGGAGCCGGAATTGGGCCTTTCGCCCGCCCACAGTGACGAGAAAAGTGGGACGCGCCCCTGCGCACACATCGGCGAACTGGACACGCAAGGTGTAATTGCCCTGCGGCCGCTCAGCCAGGGAGAAACGAATAGTGAAGGGATGAACGCGGTTGCCCGCCCACTCATCCTCTGGTCCAGGGTGAATAAACGGCCAGTCGCGGGCGGCCTGGCCGCGGGCGATGTCGAAAACAAGCGGCGTGGCCTGGAAACGCTCCCGAAAGGCCCGGTAGTTCCGGGCAATGGCAAACTCGGCGCTGCTCCTGCCCGGTTCGCCGATTTGCCAGACGAGGCCCTGGCCCTCGGCCGCGCCGGCCAGAATGGAACTGACGGCCCATAGTGCCGCCGCCGCAAGGCACTCCAAACGCTGACGCGACATTACTCGCTGCCGGCGCGGCCGATGGCGCGTTCGCGAAGCGCCAACCTCTGCTGGAAGCAGCAGCCATGGTTTCAAAATCAGGCCCGCCCTTTCATCGTTTTCCAAGTCAATGGTGATGGTCTTCGATTCTTTGATACCATGCCGCGCCCCGCCGCGTCCAGCCCGTGAATCGGCTGAATTGCTTGCATCGGCGCCGGGCTTCTGTTTCAATAACTATGCGGGGAGGAGCGCCAGTTCTTCCCCCAAGACCGTTATCAGGAAATGAAGAATACGATGCTTTTGGCCGGCCTGGTGAGCGGCATGATGAGCGCGGCTCTCGGACAAACAAACCTCATTATCAACGGCGGATTCGAACTTCCGAACGGGGGCGAATGGCAGATCTCCGGGCTGGGCGCAGGCATCCGGGACAGCCCTATCGTGGCGTACGACGGCATTGGTTACCTGGCCCTGGGCGGGGCCAGTTCCGGCAGCCTCCAGACCGTCTATCAGACCATCACGATCCCCGCCAACGCAGTGGACGCGACGCTCGTGTATTACTACAATGTCTATTCCACCAGCCAAAGCGCGAGTGATTTGCTGGGGGTGTTCATCGCATACTCCAACGGCACAGAGGCCGCGCAGGTTGATGCAGAAACCGGCGCCAACTCCGCCGGGGCCGAGGGCCCTGGTTACTACCAATTCATGACCTTTGACCTGACCCCCTGGACCGGCCAGACGATCGAGCTCGTCTTTCAAGCCTCCTCGAGCTCACAAACCGTCTTCAACATCGATGACGTAAGCGTGTTGGTGGAAACCACGGCCGATATCCCGCCCAATGATTATTTTACGAACCGCGCGGTCCTGACCGGGAGTTCGGTCACCGTCCAGGGTAACAATGCTTTTGCCACCACGGAACCCGGAGAACCCAAAATCAAAGGCAATGCCCCCTTCCATTCGCTCTGGTGGGGTTGGACGGCCGCCAGTAGCGGCACGCTGAGCCTAAGCACCTACGCCACTTCCTTCCCCAACCTGCTTGCCGTCTATACCGGCTCTTCCGTCAGCAATCTGACTCAGGTCGCCGCAGCCATCTCCGACGGCCAAAGCGGCAATTCGGCCCAGGTCACGTTCCCGGTGAGTGCCGGCACACAGTATCAAATCGCCGTTGATGGCTACGATGGGGCCTATGGCAGCGTGGAACTCGCCTTGACTTTCGGGGCTGATACGAATCCGCCCTCCGTTTCAATCTCCTCGCCGGCTGCCAATGCCACACTGACCAATTCGACCGTCGTCGTCAGCGGGACTGCCAAAGACAACGTCGCCGTCGCGCTGGTCGAATACCGGTTGGAGAACGCTGCCGGCACCAACGCCTACCAGCCGGCCACGGGCACCAATAATTGGTCCGCCACCATCACCAATCTGCTGCCCGGTTTGAACACCGTCCGCGTCTTCGCCATCGACACCAGCAGCAACCTTTCTCCGGCTAAAACCCGTTCGTTCACCTACGCGGTCGTCACGCCCCTCGAGGTGACGATCAATGGGAACGGCACGCTTACGCCCAACAATTACAACGGCGCCGCGCTCAAACTCAACGAGACCTACACCATCACTGCCAAACCCGCCAACGGTTTCATCTTCGCAGACTGGACCGACAACACCGGCAATATTCTGGCCACCACGCCCAAGCTCTCCTTCACCATGACGGCCGGCCTGAAGCTCCAGGCCAACTTCATCCCCAACCCCTTCATCCCCCTGGCGGGGACCTACGCCGGGCTGTTTGCCGACACCAACGGCTTTTCTCCGGCCAGTGCCGGCTCCTTCTCCGCCACCCTGACCGGCCTGGGCGGCCTCACCGCCCAACTCCAACTGGCCGGGGGCGCCTACCGGTTCTCCGGCCCGCTCTCGCCCTCCGGCGCCTACTCCAATTCCGTCGCCGGGCCGGGCGGCAACCATCTTGCCGTTCAACTGCAACTGGACCTGGGCGGCAGTCAGAGCCTGACCGGCTCGGTTAGCAGCGCCACCTGGAGCGCCGGCCTGGCGGCCTACCGGGCGGCCAATTCGCAGACCAGCCTCCCGCAGGCCGGCAAGAAGTACACCCTGGTGATGGTTCCTCCGGAGCCGGCCGATCCTTCAACCGAACCGATCGGCTACGGCTTTGGGACGCTGAGCGTCAACACTTCGGGCACCATCGCCTTCAGCGGCATGTTGGGCGACGGGACCAAGGTGACCGCCAGCAGCGTGGTGGTCGGCTCGGGCCAGTGGCCCCTTTACCTCTCGCCGTCGGCTTACGCCGGCAAGGGCCTGGCATGGGGCTGGCTGAGTTTTGCGACCAACGGCGCCGGCCAGAATGTGGTGGGCTGGCTGAGTTGGCTCAAGGAGGCCGGACTGCCCGGCGCGCTCTATCCCAACGGCTTTGGGTTCACCAACGGGGTGCAGGTGCTTGAGTCGCTTTACTCCTACACAAGCGGCGCGCGCGTGCTCAACTGGACCAATGGGGTAATCGAGCTGGTCGGGGGCAATTTCTACCAGCCTGACACCTTGTCCCCGGGCCTGACCAATGGGGTGACGCTGGAAGCCAACAACAAGCTGGTCGGGACCAACAAGCTGAGCCTGACCCTCACGACCGCCTCGGGCCTGTTCCAGGGCACCGTGCCGGCGCCGGGGAGCAAGAGCGGCATTGCGGTCAGCGGCGTGCTGCTCCAGGGGGACAACGCCGGTTACGGTTTGTTCCTGGGCGCCACCAATAGCGGAAGCGTCTACCTGGGGCCGGGGGCGGATTAGCCGGCGCCTTAGCAGCGTGTTGAAAAGCGCCCCGCTTCAAACAGGAAAGGAACCGCGAAAGGACGCGATCAGACGCGAATCCCGAACGAGACGGAGCCTCAGGACGCCCCTGCAATCGAGTTTGCCGGAAGGGGTTCATTGAGAATTGAGTATTGAGCATTGGTCATTGGCTGTTGAGTCCGCTTGACCTTTGCTGTGGCGACCGACTTTCCGAGCGTGCGACACCGTTGGTCGCACTCGTCCACCAGAGCGTCAATGCGTCGGGCCGGCTGCAACTGCGCCAGGGTGATGAACTTGAGCCAGCCTCGATCCAATGATTAATGACCATTTTTCAATCCTCAATTTTCAATTCACCTGAAAGAATCGCCGGCTCGGTCCAGTAAGGAGCATTCGTGTCAATTTGCGTCCATTCGCGGTTGGACTAATCCGGTATTTCGACAGGCTGCCAGCGGGGCGCAGGGTTGCAACTCTGGGTCAACGCATGGAGGCCTTTGCCGCCGCCACCAAGCGGTCTGCCAGGCGAGTCGGCTCGGGCAGGCGATATTCCAGGGCGCAATCCAGGACCAGAGCTTCGGCCGCGGCGAGGCCGAGGCGATGGCCGACGCTCACATAGAGGGGCCTGATGCCTGTCTGGGTGCGGAGCACGGTCCCGATGACCTCATCCTGGTCCCGCAACGGGGCGCGGCCACCTCGCCGCACAGGGGGTTCATCATGCGTGCCGACCAGCCTGCTCTTGGCGCATCCGGCTGCCGGCAAACCGCAGAGCACTCCCAGGTGCGAGGCAATTCCGAAACGGCGCGGGTGAGCTATTCCTTGCCCGTCACACATCAGCACATCCGGCGGTTGCCGCAGCTTGCGCAGGGCCGCCACCCAGGCCGGAATCTCGCGGAAGGACAGCAGTCCGGGAATATAGGGGAAGCTCAGCTTGCCGGTGGCGATGTGCTGCTCGGCCACCGCCCGCTCCCGCAAATCCCAAAGCACCACCCCCGCTATACACTGGCGGCCGTCCGGCGAAAACGCCCCGTCCAAACCGGCCACGAAGCGAAATCCCTCCGCCGAGCCGGTCCGGCAAACCAAACCGCTCATCTCTCTTTGCAGCGCGATGGCTTGGCGGGGGGTAAGCCGCCACGAATGCGGCGGGCGGGGAATCTTCATGGGTTGAGCCTGGCGTTCGGAGCGTGGAGCGTCAGGGCGTGGAGCGTCCCGAGCGTGGAGCGTGAGGGCACCGTAGCACTTGGCGCGCTCCACGCTCTCACGCTCTCACGCTCCACGCTCCACGCTCCACGCTGCACGCTCCACCCGAAGCATTGGAATCTCGAAATCTGTTTTTGCACGAGCCCTAAGCTCCCGCCTGTTCGGCCACTGCCTTCATCTTGGCCAGACCGGTTCTGGCGACCTCGAGGGGTTCCTGCGCCCAGTATTTGCGGTTGAACAACTCGAGCGACAGGATTTTCTGTCCGCCGGTCCTGTGCAGCGCGCGCACGATATCGACCAGCGGCGCGGTCCCGTCACCGGGAAACACGCGGTAGCTGTCATCGATCTTCTCTCGCGGCGGGTCGCTGGGGAAATCGTTCATGTGCAGCACCTGGATGGCATCGGGTCCGAGCAACCGGAGGCCGCGGTAGTCCGAACCCCCTTTGTAGAGGTGGAATACGTCTGCCAGCACGCAGGCCCTGGGATGCCCAGTCTCCATGGCCAGTCCGACACACTCGCCGAGCCGGCCGAAGTTCCTGGAGGCGCCCCACAACTCGAGTTCGGGCACCAGGCCGGCCTGGTCGCCCAGCTCGAGCAGCGCGCGGTAGCGCTCGGCGGCCTTGGCGAAATCCAGCTTTGGCAGGTCGGTCGCGCCCACCGGCGGGGCCGCAATCCGGCGGGCGCCAATCTGCGCCGCCAGTTCCATATCCCGTTTGGCTCGCTCGAGGCCCTTGACCCGCCGCGCGTCGTCTTCGACGAGCCATTCGGCAAAGCCGATGGCCCCTTCGACCGTCAGGCCGGCATCCGTGATGCGTTTGGCCAGGTCTTTGAGCGCGCCGCCGTTCCTCACATATTCCTGGAGGCTATCGATCCAGGGCTCGATGGCGTCATAGCCGGCCTGGGCGGCAATCTCGATCTCTTTGACAATGCCGGCTTTCTGGCCCCGGATAGTCGCCATATTCAGGCAGAAGCGGAAGGGGCGGGCGGCTCAGGGGGCTTTGCGGTTGCGTTGAGGCCCTGGCGCCGGGCAGTGGGCCACGGCCTCTCAACGGTCTTATTACCGAGGGGAGTTGCGTCCAGGCCCCGGCGCCGGGCAGTGGGTTCCCCATGACCGCCCCGCCAATGAGCAGCCCGGCGCGAGTCAAGGCGTTGCGTCGTGAGAGCTTGCGTGCATTCATCCCTGTTCCATTACTCGAAATCCCCGCCCCTGGCCAGACCTGTTTTGTTCGGACTTTGAGCTTTGGGGTTTTGGCTTTGGACCTTGACTCGGATGTTTCATCGGGTTTCGCTAACTGGAAGGCGTAGCGCAGACTTCCAGTCTGCTGTATCGCGGATTTCCAATCCGCAGATGCGACCAAGCAGGTCAAGCCTGCCGACTGGAAGTCGGCGATACAGCAGGTTTGGAAACCTGCGCTACGCAGCCTCGGGAGCCGGTACCGCTCGTAGGCTATGAAACATCCGGGTTTAGACTCAACGGAATGTCGCAGATGCTGAAATCTTCCGGCGCTTTGGCGGCGGCCACGTTGACCAGCAGGGTGCTGGGCATGGTCCGGGAGATGGCCTATGCCGCCTTCATGGGCAACACCGAGGTGGCCAGCGCCTTTATTTGGGCCTTCCAGGTGCCGAACCTCTTTCGCCGTCTCCTGGGCGAGGGCGCGCTCACGGCGGCGTTCATCCCGATCTTCAAACACAAGGAGCGACAGGAGGGAGAGCAAGAGATGTGGCGTTGCGCCAACGCGGTCATTTCCGGGCTGCTGGCCGCCGCCGGGGCGATCAGCGTGGTGGTGATGCTGGGGCTCTCACTGTGGCTGAGCTTCGGGCGTATGCAGTCGGACTGGCGGCTGATGATACAACTGTTGGACCTGATGTTTCCTTATATGCTGTTGGTTTGCCTTGCCGCGGCGATGATCGGCATGGCCAACGCGCGCGGGCATTTCTTCATTCCTGCGCTGGGGGCGGCGATTCTCAACGTGGTGATGATCGCCAGCGTCTGGTGGCTGGCGCCCCGGATGGGCAAGGACCTCGAGCACCAGATCTTTGGCCTGGCGATCGGCGTGTTGCTGGCGGGCCTGGCGCAGGCCTCCTTTCAGTTGCCGACCCTGGCGCGGGAGGGCTATCGCTACAGGTGGGTCTCACCCTGGCGCGACCCCACGGTGCGCGAGGTCATCCGCAAAATGCTGCCGGGCTCGATTGGCGTGGCCGCCTTTCAGATCAACGTGCTGCTGACGCAGGTACTGTTCATTCTGGTTTGATAAGTCGATTATCTCCACGTTCAACTACTCGGTGCGGCTGATGGAATTGCCTCAAGGCATGTTCGGCATTTCGCTGGCCACGTACCTGCTGCCGGCCCTTTCCGGCCTGGCCGCCGAGAAGAAGTATCCTGAATTTCGGGAGATGCTGCGCCAGGGCTTGAGCCACCTGGCCTTCGCCAACTTGCTGGCCGCGGCTATCGCCCTGGTCCTGGCCGAACCGATCGTGCGCCTGCTCTTCGAGCGCGGAGTGTTCGGCCCGGGCGCCACCCATCGGGTGGCCCTCTCGCTGGCCTGGCTGGCGCCGGGGTTGCTCATGTTCTCGATGAATAACATTCTCGCCCGGGCCTTTTACGCCCTCAAAGACATCATGTCGCCGATGAAGATCAGCGTCTTCTGCCTCGTGTTAAACCTGGTCCTGGCGGTCAGTCTCGTGAAATTCTTCCAGCGTTCCCACATCGGCGGGGAAGTGGGTCTGGCCATGGCCAATACCGCGAGCGCCACTTTGAACGCGGTGCTGCTGGCCTACGCCTTGCGCCGCAAGCTCAAGCATCTCGGCCTGGCCGGGCTGAAACCCGTGCTGCTGGTTTTGCTGGGGGCGGCTGTGCTGGGCGGCGCCATCGCGTCCGGCCTCAGTTTTCTTTGGGAACGAAACCTCGGCCACACCAGCCTGCTTCTTAAAATGGGGGCGGTCTTCGTGCCGGCAACCGCCGCCGGCCTCGCCTACTGGCTGGCGGCCCTGGCGGGGAAAGTGCCCGCCGCGACGGAGATTACCGGCTTGGTGCTGGCGAGGCTCCGCCGTTAGCCCGGATATTTCACAGCCTAAGAGCGGCACTGGGCTGCCGAAGCTGCGTAGCGCAGGTTTCCAACCTGCTGTATCGCCGACTTCCAGTCGGCAGGCTGTACCTGCTTGGGAGCATCTGCGGATTGGAAATCCGCGATACAGCAGGCTGGAAGCCTGCGCTACGCGTTCCAGTTGGCGAAACCCGTGAAATATCCGGGTTAGACGCGTTCAATGCTTACAGGGTCGCACAGGAGAAAACGGAGACAACGGAGTAAAGGGCCTGGGACTGAACCTAAAACGGCAGTTCGTGAACACCGCAATTCGTGTCCGCAGTCATTTTCCGTCAGGCCTGGCTCGTTCGGCTGCCTCAATCTCTGGAAAGGACGGCGCGCGCCAGAGTTGCACGGTTCGTTGTCGAGTAATGAACGAAGCTCGACCCGCCGCCAGCGTAGTTCCGTCGGAACAGAACAGGAGCGAGCCAAGGTCCGCTTTGAATTCCCTGAGGGTCATGAGTTGCTGGCCGGTGGCGGCGCTCCACAGTTTGACCGTCTCGTCTGTGCTGCCGGTGGCGATCGTCCTGCCATCGGGAGAGAAAGCCAGCGAGTGGATTCCCGATTTGTGGCCTTGCAGCACCGCTACTTCACGTTTGGCAGCGACGTCCCAAATCCGCGCCGTGTTATCAATGGCGCCGGAGACCAGCAATTTGCCGTCGGGGGAGAAAGCGGTCTGAGTGATTGCCCACTTGTGTCCTCGCAACGTGGCCAACTCCTGCTTGGTGGAAATGTTCCAAAGCTTGACCGCGTAGTCGGGACTGCTGCCGGCCAAAATCGCTCCGTCCGGGGAGAAGGCGAGGGCGCGATAGGTGTTGGTGAAGCGAGCGACCTCTTGACCCCTGACGATGTCCCAGACTACGGCTGTGGCCGACCCGAGACCGCGCGCAGCCAGCAACCGGCTATCAGCGGAAAAGGCTAATCCGTGGATCGTATATTCGTCCGTCGGAACGGTCGCAGTACGCTGCAGGCTTTCAAGATTCCAGATCTCGACCGTTCCATTCGGCAGGCGAAAGGCCATCTTTCTGCCGTCTGGAGAGATCGGGTAAGCTCCCCACAACTCCGGCTTGGGCGCGTTCTTCACGGGAACTTTAATTCGGCGGATGACCTCGCGTCTAACCACGTCCCACACCTGGAGTTCCAGGTCCGAATCGAAGGTGATGAGAGTCCTGCCATCGGGAGAAAACCAGAGCGGTTCGTACGAGTTGGCGAGTTCGATTTCCCCTGACTTGAAGGTGGTGTTCCATAACTTGGCGGCGCCGTCTTTGCTGGCCGAAGCGAGTGTCCGGCCGTCAGGGGAAAACGCCAGCGCCCAAATCTCATTCACGTGGCCCTGGAGTGTCGCCAGTTTCTTCTGCGTGCCGGCGTTCCAGAGGTGAATGAGTTGGTCGCCACCGCCCGTGGCGAGTATCGTGCCGTCTGGAGACAGGTCCATTCCGAGCGCCAAAGTCTTATTTGGCCTCCAACGCTTAATCACCCGCGCGGCGTGGAGGTCCCACAGCATCACCTCGCCCTCGTAGTTGCCCGCGGCCAGCACGTTCCCGCGCGCCGAGAACTTTAGGCACCCTGTGTAAGGGAAGAGAATTGGGGAACCAACGATTTGCGATTCGCTTTGGAGGTCCCACAGTTCAATCTGCTGTTCGGCACTAATCGCCAATGTCTTTCCGTCCGTCGAATACGCCAAACCGCCCGCGGAAAATCGAAGCTTGCCAGCCAACATTGTTTTTACCTGCCACGAGGTCGTATCCCAAAATCTGAGACTGTTGGAGCCCTCCTTTGCGGCCAGGGTTTTGCCATCAGGAGAGAAAGTCACAGGAAGTGAACTGTTCCAATCGTCGTCGAGACTTCTGCATTCAAGTTTTTGGCGCGGCTGCTGCCAGCCAGCGGTGTCCCAGAGCGTGATGTTCTGGCCATCCGCCACGGCCAGGAGTCTGCCATCCGGCGAAAAAGCCAGCGAATTTCGCCCGATGACATCTTGCGCATTGGCGAAGCCCTCGAGCGTGGCCAATACTTTATGCGAACCAAGGTCCAGAATCTTGACTGTTTTATCAAAACCGGCAGTCGCCAAAACTCTGCCATCCGGCGAGAAGACTGCGCAGGTCACGATGTTGCTGTGTTCACTGAAGGTGAAAAAGTCATCGCTTTGGCAGCGTTGCCAGAGGTAGCGCCACTCAAATCCGCGCAGGTCTTCTTCACCGGGCTTGGGAAAATGCTTGCGGACCAGGTTCGCCCCGAGCCAGAGATTGTTATCTTCCAAGGCCTCATGGGCAACGTTCATGTCCGCGGCATAGACATGGCGCCGCAAATCCCGCGCGGCCTCTTTGGCGCGATGAGCCTGGTTCAGGGCGGACAAAACGAGGCCCGACAGCAAAACCACAATCACCGAGGCCGCGGCCGCGGTCCGGGCGATGCCGCGCCGATACGCCGCCCGTTCCCGCGCCGCTAACTCCGCTTGCTCTCGCACCAAGGCCGCCCGGCGCTCGGGCCAGGCTCGAAGATGCTTGGCCAATTGGCCCGCGCCGGCAAAACGGTCCTGTGGATTGCCCGCGAAGCAATGCTTCAAATCATCGCGCAGCAAAGGGTCGGAGATTTCGTTCGCCCAGTCGGTGGCCACCGGCCGAGAGAAGTCGCCCGCCAGTAACTGGTAAAGCACCACGCCCAGCGAGTAGATGTCCGAACGCGTTGAGGCGGGTTTGCCGGCCGACAGCTCCGGTGCCATGTAGAGCTGCGTGCCCGTGTGCGAGGAGGACGAGTCGGACATCATGGTCTGCGTGAACCCCGCCCGCGTGATTCCAGAGAGATATTCCTCGGAGACCACCTGCCCAATCCCAAAGTCCGTAAGCTTGACCCGGACCTCGGTCGGCTCGATGCCCTTGCCGCCAATCAGAATATTGGCGGGTTTAATGTCCCGGTGGATGATCCCAGCCTCGTGGGCTGCCTGTAATCCGTCGGCGGCCTGCGCCACGATCTCCAGCCGAGTCGCCAATGGAATCGCCTCCGCCCCACCGTGCTCTTGGGCCCAACTCCGCAAATCTGCTCCCTCCACATAATCCATCTCCACATAAAATGGAGGCTGATCGAGGTAAACGTCCTGCAGACGAACGATGTTCGGATGCTCCCCAATCCGCTCCTTGAGCAGCCGAAACAGCGTCAGTTCGCGCTTGAGAAATCGCACGCGCTCGACTTGAAAGCAGAACTTGAAAACCCGCCGCTCTTTGGTCGTCGGATTCCTTCCCAGCCACACCTCGCCAAAGCCGCCTTCGCCCAGCTTCGTTTCCAATCGCCAGCGCGTGTTGGGCACCCATTGCCCCACCGCCGGACGCCAGCCCAGCACCGGCTCGCTCTCCGGCGTCACCTGCCGCTGCGCTTTCTCCGAACCGGCCGGCGCCTGCAGCGGAGCCATCCCCACTTCTCCCACCTCGCAGACCTCCACCGGCGCCTGGATCCCTTTCAACAGGTACGACCCATGATTGAGCCACTCCAACGGGCCCACCCCTTGAATGTCCTCACCCTTGAGCATCTGGCGGGCATTGTCGAAGGCCGAGCGCGTCAGGAGAATCTGCCCGCCCTGCGCCAGTCCCATCACCCGCGCGCAGATGTCCACCTGGACGCCCGTCAAGCCCTTGGGATTGGGAGAGCCGTCTTGCGCCCAGATCACCACCTCCCCCACATGAATCCCGATCCGGTCCTCCAACCGCGCCGCTGACCCCTGGTTCATCGCCCGTAACCGGGCCTGCAGGAGCAGCCCGAAATGGACCGCGTCGGAGGGCCGGGCGAACACAATCAGAAAGGAATCCCCCGCCGTCCCGATCTCCTCCCCGCCTTTGAACCCCTGCAATAACTCCCGGACCAGTCCATGATGTTGCTGGGTCAAGCTCGCGCCAGTGCGATCTCCCACCTCCTCCTTGAGGGCGGTCGAGCCCACCAAGTCTGTGAAGAGCATGGTGATCAAGCCCGTCTGGTGACGCGCGGGCTGAACCGGCGAACCACCTTCGGTTGCCGTTTGCGGCTCTGGGTTCATGTCCATGGGCGCTTCGCTCAGGGTGCTTTTGATTGGCCCTTTTCCGCAGCCTCAATCTCTGCGCGGCCGGCGGCCCTCCACACGATCACATCCTCAAGGCTGCAACTGACGATTGTGTCGCTGTCGAGGAAAAATGCGTAGAACGGCCAGAAGCTGTGGCCTTTGAGAGTCAAAACCTCTTGGCTTGTATTGATGTCCCAGAACTTGAGCGTGCCCTCGCCGGCGCCTGCGACCAGTCTCTGCGTATCTGCGGAAATGGACACGGCAGTCAAGCCCAGTAGCTGCCCTTTGTAACTCCTCAATAACTTCTGGGTTTGCAGATTCCACAACTTTGCCGTTCCGTCATTGCCCGCGGTCGCCACCCACTTCTCGCCAGGGGAAAACGCCACCGCCAGCACTTGTGCCTTGTGGCCCTGAAGGACCCCCAGCTTTTGCCCTTTGGCAATGTCCCACAACGTCACGGTAAAGTCGCCCGGACACGCGCCCAGGATGTCACCAGTGGAAGAGAAGCGAAGCAGGCTCCATGCGGGGTTCATGTTGTGTTCGAGCGTGATGCGCTCTCGCTGCCCGGCCACATCCCAGAGCCTAAGCGTCCGATCGGCGCCGGCGGTGGCAAGTATCTTGCCATCGGGAGAAAAAGCCAGATCACCAACGGCTCCAACGTGTCCCTGAAGCACCCCTGCCACGCGCTTCGATTCCACATCGAAAAGGGATATGTTCCCATCCTGTCCCCCTATCGCCAACAGCCTGTCTTTCGCGGGTGAAAGCGCTATTCCGCTCAAATTTGTCATGCTCACCCGGAGGGTTGCCTGCTCACGCAGCGATGGCGCCTCCCAGAGTATGGTCGTGCCGTCTCGGGTCATGGTGACGAAGGCATGCCCGTCAGGTGAAAAGCCGATGTGCGCGAGATTCGTGGGAAGCGGCAACCGAGTGGTCTTACTCTGTCTTGCGGCGGTGCTCCACAATTTCACCGCGCCGTCCTTGCTGCCGGTAGCCAGGCTCTTGCCATCGGGAGAAAATGCCACCGTCACTATTTCATACAGGTGCCCCTTGAGCGTGCCGGCAAGCCGCCAAGTTCCCACTTCCCAAAGTTTAACGGTCTGATTGGCGCTGGCACTGGCCAGGATTTTGCCGTCGGGCGAGAAAGCAACCGATGATACCCAGGCGTTGTGCCCAACCAGGTCGGGCATCTCTTCGAGGGTCGCCGCATTCCACAAGCTGACCGTCTTATCCCAATTGCCCGAGGCCAGTAGCTTGCCATCCGGCGAATACGCCAGTGAATGAACGTAGCGTGTGTTCACGGGCAGTTTCTTCCGTGCCCGGCGACCATCAATGTCCCAGAGCCAGATCGCGTGATCGGGGCTCTGAACCGGAGGCTGAGGCAAGCGTCTTGCCATCCGGCGAGAAGACCAATGAGCCGATCAGGTTCGGCGAATGCCCCGGAAGTGTGGCAATCAGAGAGTTGTGCCCCCAATCCCAGAGGCTGATCTTTCCATCCCGCCCTCCGGTGGCCAGCACCTGGCCGTCAGGAGAAAAAGCAACCGCGCCAGCGTGAGTATCCTGACTGGACGGAAAGCTTCGGATTTCCTTGCTCGTCATTACGTCCCACAATCTCACCCTTTCGTCACCGGCTCCCGTGGCCAGGACCTTTCCGTCCGGCGACCAAGCCAGAGAGCTTACACCGTTGCCGTGAGTCAAGACGATGGTCTCGTGTCGCGTTGCCAGGTCCCACAGTCTGATTTTGCCGTCATCACCGCACGAGGCCAGCAGCTTGCCATCAGGACAAAACGCCACGGCTGAGACCCCGTTGGAGTGTCCAGCGAGTGAAAAACTTTCGTCGCTGCGGCACAACTGCCAGAGATAACGCCATTCCCATCCGCGTATATCTTTCTCTCCGGGCCTTGGCCGGTGTCGTTCCAGCAATTCCAAAGCACGTCCAAGATTTTCATCCTCCAGGGCCTGGTGTGCGAGGTTCACGTCGGCCGCGTAGGCGTAGCGCCGCTGCAGGTCGCGTTCCATTTGTGCCTTACGCAACCCATAAGCCAGCGCCACAGCGACGGCGATGAGCAGAACGGCCACGACCGATGAGACCAACGCCACCCTCCGCCGCCACTCCGCCCGCTTCTGCAGACGCTGCGCGCATTCCAATTCCGTCTTGCGCTGCGGGTAGGCGCGAACATTCTTCGCCAGGAGTGCGGCGGCGGCGAACCGGCCTCCGGGTTTGCCCGCCAGGCAATGCCTGAGGTCGTCGCACAAAAGCGGGTCGGCAATATCCTCCGGCCAATCTCCTGCCACGGGGCGGGTCAAGTCGCCCACCAGTAACTGGTAGAGCACCACGCCCAGCGAGTAGATGTCCGAACGCGTCGAGGCCGGTTTGCCGGCCGACAGCTCCGGCGCCATGTAGAGCCGCGTCCCCGTGTGCGAGGAGGACGAGTTCGGACATGATGGTCTGCGTGAACCCCGCCCGCGTGATTCCAGAGAGATATTCCTCGGAAACCACTTGCCCGATTCCGAAGTCGGTGAGCTTGACGTGTATTTTGGAGCCGCACTCCAAAGCGGCTCCGCCGCTCACCAAAATGTTCCCCGGCTTAATGTCCCGATGGATGACCCCAGCCTCGTGGGCTGCCTGTAATCCATCTGCGGCCTGCGCCACAATCTCCAGCCGAGTCGCCAATGGAATCGCCTCCACCCCGCCGTGCTCCTGACTCCAACTCCGCAAATCCGCTCCCTCCACGTAATCCATCTCCACGTAGAAGGGAGGCTGATCGAGCATGATATCGTGCAACCGCACGATGTTCGGATGATCGCCCACTCGCTCCTTGAGCAATCGAAACAGCGTCATCTCCCTCTTCAAGAACCGCACCTGCCCGGCTTGAAAACAGAACTTGAATACCCGCCGCTCCTTGGTGTGTTGATGCCGCCCAAGCCACACCTCCCCAAAGCCGCCTTCGCCCAGCTTCGTTTCCAATCGCCAGCGCGTGTTGGGCACCCATTGCCCCACCGCCGGCCGCCAGCCCAGCACCGCCTCGCTCTCCGGCGTCACCTGCCGTTGCGCTTTCTCCGAACCGGTTGGCGCTTGCAGCGGAGCCATCCCCACTTCTCCCACCTCGCAGACCTCCACCGGCGCCTGGATCCCTTTCAACAGGTACGACCCATGATTGAGCCACTCCAACGGGCCCACCCCGTGAATGTCCTCACCCTTGAGCATCTGGCGGGCATTGTCGAAGGCCGAGCGCGTCAGGAGAATTTGCCCACCCTGCGCCAGTCCCATCACCCGCGCGCAGATGTCCACCTGGACGCCCGTCAAGCCCTTGGGATTGGGAGAGCCGTCTTGCGCCCAAATCACCACCTCCCCCACATGAATCCCGACCCGGTCCTCCAACCGCGCCGCTGACCCCTGGTTCATGGCCCGCAACCGGGCGTGCAGCAGCAGCCCGAAATGGACCGCGTCCGAGGGCCGGGCGAACACAATCAGAAAGGAATCCCCCGCCGTCCCGATCTCCTCCCCGCCTTTGAACCCCTGCAATAACTCCCGGACCAGTCCATGATGTTGCTGGGTCAAGCTCGCGCCGGTGCGATCTCCCACCTCCTCCTTCAGGGCGGTCGAGCCCACCAAGTCTGTGAAGAGCATGGTGATCAAGCCCGTCTGGCTGACCTTCCCCCATCGATGAAGGGACGGTCGGCCGTGACTTGTCTGCACAAGTCCTTCTAGGTGCGTCCCTTGCGCGGGTTGGTCAGCCGCCGCCTGTTGGCTTTTCCTAGAGACAACATTGGCGGCTTCAGCTTCGGCAACGCTGCCAACACCTCGGTCTGCGCCGGAGGATAGCTGGCGGGCAATCTCCACAGCTCCGGTTCGCTGTCGCCCAGCCGCACCAACCGTACGCCCTTGAGCCGCTCCAGTCCGTCCTCGACGGTCAAACCCAGCGGCGCCAGCCGCCGATCCAACTCCCGCGCCAGCTTGAGTGCCAGCAGACACACCACGGCGTGCCCGCGCGTGCGACCTTCCTTGCGCAAGAAAATCGGCCGCAGTTCCAAGAGCCGGTTTTGAGCGTGCGAAAGTCCCGCTCAACCTGCGTCAGATCCAGATAGCGGTCATGCACCTGCTGGGTGTCGGCCACCTCCTTGGGCAGATCGCTTTCGATCACATAGCACCCATCCAGTTCAGCCTGCTTCTGCCGCACCGCCGTATCTTCGGTCCAAACCACTTTGCGCCCGGCTAATTCCACTTTCACCCATCCCCGGAGCCGATACTTGGTGAGCAGCGCCTGGGCTTGCTTGAGCGAACTCTCAGGCTCACTGCGGGGCTTCTGCTCCACCTGTTGATTGCGCGCCGTGATCTTGGCTTGCACGCGAGCCCACTGGTCGGCGCGGCGGGCCCGTTCCCGGGCCTGGGTCTGAGGATTGCACCGGAGCACATAACGCTTGCCCTCCAATTCCACCTCCGCAGGCTTGTCCTCAAAGAGCTCCAGTTGCAGCCGTTTCTTGGCCAGCAACGCTCGGATTTGCGGATCGGTCAAGGCCGTCACATAGCAGAACCTGGCTTCGCCCAGCGCCGCCTTGCCCAGGCGCTTGATCATGCCCCGGTCTCCCACCAAGGCTATTTCCTCCGCCCCAAAGCGCACCTTGAGCTTCTGCACCGCGTCCAAGAATGTCGGCGGATCTCCGGTGTTGCCCCGGTAGAGTTGAATCGAAATCGGTTCCCCATGGCTGTCGGTCAACAGCCCGGCCACCAACTGTTTCTTGCCCTTCTTGCCCTCGCGATTATATCCAAAATCGGCCAACTCATTTTCCAGGCCCTCAAAATACACGCTGGTCACGTCATACAGATAAATGGCTCGCGCTTTGGGCGCTGCCACCCTTGGGGGCTAGCGCCGTTTCGATACTGGCCTGCCGGCCTTCCAGGTCCTCCAGCGCGGCGTAGAGATCGTCCTCATCGAAACTGCCCACCTGCAGGATTTCCTTGACCGCGTGGTCTTCACTCCAGCGCGCCGCCGACAAGCGGCTGCCCTGGTGGGCCACCCGAGCGTAGGTTAAGAACAGGGCCAGGCGCTGGGAGCGGCTTTGCTCTCCCACCGCCTGCACCAACCCTATCTCCCGAGCCAGGCCATCCAAGGCGGCCAGCACACCATAACACGGCCCTTGGTGAATGGCGCTCGACGCCTCCCCGCCGCCGGCTGGCCCGACGGGGCCCTCGGGTGGGGGCGGTTGGTGCTTGCAGTGTCGCTCGATCAACTCGATGAGCTCGGGCGGGAGCTTGGAAAGATTGGCCAGCGTTTGGTGGATCACCACCGATTTGGGGGCGGGAGCGCCAGCGGCGGGGCGCCCCGGCGGGCGCTTGGCCAGCACGCGCTTGCCCTGCACCAAGAGGACGGACCGGTAGTCTTTGCCGGCCAGGACGGTGTGGTTGCGTTTAATGAACACGATGGTTGGAGCATACGAGCGGACCGCAGAGGGTGCAAGATAAATATTGCACTATTAGAGACAACACTTTTGGTGCAAGAAAACCGCGCTGGACCGGGAGATTTCATTCACAAACCCTCTCTCGATGGGGGAAGATGAGTCTGGTGACGCGCGGGCTGAACCGGCGAAACAGCTTCGGCTGCTGGAGTGGGCAGCGATGGCATTCCTAATAGGTCCGTTAGGTTACTCTAAACCTCTGTCCCAGGCCTCGCAAGCTGAAAGCAAGGCGCCCAACTCTAACGCGGCAGTGGATTCACCGCCGCGCGGGCAACGAAATGGGCCGGCGGCGACAACCGCTAAATGCAACTCCTGTTAGTTCACTGAATGCTTACCGCGAATCCCATCGGCTCGATTTGGCGGCCATCGGGCATCTGCCAGGCTGCCGAGCCGAAATTGACCGTCACGATTTGGTCGTTGGCAAAAACAGTTTGCTGCACTGAGCGGTCGGGCGTGAGAAACCGGTGGTCGGTCATTTCAGCATAAGCGCACTGCCGCACGTAAGGGCACGTATTCTTATAGCTCTGCACAAAGCGCGCCTTATCTTGCGTCCACAACTTGCGGTCGAACATGAACATCGGGGGCGTGCCGTAGAGGACATTGAACAAGTCCCGCTTGTCCCAGAGGGGGGAGCTTGTTGTTGTAGTCGCCCCAGTACCACTGGGCGACAACGCAATCGTGATAGACCAGTTCCCACAGCGGCAGGCGGCAGGCCTGGCCAAGCTGGTACTTGGCGACCACCTCGGGCACATTGGTCCAGAGCACGTTCATTCGCCGCCCGGCGTCCGGGACGCGGTACGGACCGAGGCTGAGCATGCCCTCGAAGTAGTGCAGGAACGGCACCGAGGCGTCGTGTCCCGTCTCGCACCCGGTCACCAGGTTGAGGTCCTGGGACATGTATCGCAGCAGTTCCATCTTCCACCGTTTGCTTTCGGTGCGGGTCATCGGGTGGCGGGGGTCGTAGCACTCGCGCCAGGGAGACGGCGGTGGTGGTATTGATGAACCGGCATTTATAGGGATGGGTTGCCAAATCGGCGGGAACTCGGGCGCGGGCGTAGTCCGGGGCGCGGCGGTCGCAAAGGACCCCGCAATAGACCATCGAGCCGTCGCGCGCCTCCACGCCCCAGCCTTTAATCCACTGGCCGCCGGGGCCGAGGATGAGGTCGTTGGGCCAAGCGCCGGTCGTCCAATCCGGATGGATGCCCCGCAGTTTCGGGAACTGCGCCCGGGTCCATCACGTCCTGGTAAATGTCGTAGCGGCTGGTCAGCACGCCCAGGTCGTTGAGGGCGCGCAGGTTCTCCGGGGATTGCTGGTTGCTCCAGAGGATGCGCTCGATGCCGGCCGCTTGCATCTCCTTGACCAGGCTGACTGCGTCCCGGTCCCAGCACCACACATTGACCGCGCCCATCAACAGGTCCACGTTCGGGTTGGAGCGCCGTTTTTCCTCGAGGGTCTTGAGCAGGCCCGCCTGCCGGGCGAAGGCCCGATAGCGTTTGGCCATGGCGACGTGGCCGCCCTGCTCGAGGAAGACATAACGTAGCTTGCGCGCATAACCAAAGGCCTGCTTCTGCGGGTCCCACTCCGGCGCGATGACCAGCCGCCCATCGACCCGGCTCATCTGGATGGCGGCATCATCGGAGGTTTCAAAGATAGCCATCTGTCCGGCCTGGCCGTCGGTCACGCCCCAGAAGGCCATGCAGATGCCGTGGCCGCCGTAGGTGATGAGCCGGTGCAACGGCGCGCTCTGGTCCTCGACGGGATACGAAATCCCTTCGTTCATCGGGACGACCAGGTAATCCCCCGGCGCGGTCTCGAAAGGGTAGGGGAATCGCAGGGCGGAATGCATCTCCCCATCGGCCGTCAACTCCAAAACCAACTCCGGGCCATCCGCCGCCAACTCCACCCGGCCCGTCGAGCTCGAGGCCGGAGGGCGCGTGAACCAGGCTCATCCGGATGTGGCTGCCTTGGGCTGAGGCGTCGTTCAGGACGAGGCCGGCGGCTTGGGGCTTTTGGGTCCAGTTCCGGCCGGTGCGCAGGTCGCGCACGCTCAGCGCCGCATTGGACGTGGTCAAAGTCACGGTCAGCCATTGGTTGCTCAGAGCCACGACAGGCGGGAGGTTGGGATTGGGACGCAAGCTCGGGCCGGCCTGCTTGCGGATGGCGAAATCGTCAACCCAAACACTGGCCTGGCCATTGGTAAAGGAGGCGCCCTGGACCGCTGCGCCGGATAGCAGCACAAAGAGAATATGGCTGATCTTCATGCCCTCATCCTACAAAGCACCGAGGTCAAAGTCGCCCGGAAATAGTTGTCCCGCGGCCCACGGCAGGGCTGATTCAAGATCGCCCCGGAACTGTAGGAGCCGACGTGAGGAGGCTCTGTAATTATTCTGAACCGCGATCAGAGCCTCCTTACGTCGGCTCCTACAGAATCTCGAACCAGCCGTGTGCGCGAATTCCTTGTTCCGGTCGGTCACGGGCGCTGGACCCGATAGAACTGCTCGGAGACTTGCGGAAGCGGGGCGATGAAGGCGTAGGAGGCGCCGGGCGACGTTCGTGGTCAAAACGGCGGCGGTATTGGTGCTCCAGGGCCCGTTGGGCCGGCTGGCGTTTAACAAGTTGAAAGAAGCTCCCGCGCCGGAAAGGAGCGAGAAACTGATCTGCGCATGGCCGTTGCTGATGGCCGGCGCGTCCAGGACAATGCAGGGCGGTGAGAGGCCCGTCACCACGGTGTTGTTGTCCCAATCCGCCACAAAGAGGTTGCCCGCGCTGTTCACCGCGATGCCGCTGGGAGAACTCGAATCGCGCCGTGCTGCCCGTCCCATCCGCCGCGCCATAATTGCCGGCCAACCCTCCGATAGTCGTTACGAGCCATTGCGTCTGCCCGGCCAAAACGCTCGGCCTCAGCTTGCGAACCGTGCCGTTGGAGAAGTCCGCCACATAAACATTGCCCGCCTTGTCCACGGCGATGCCCGTTGGACCGTTGAACTGCGCCGCGCTCCCGGTCCCATCGGCGCTCCCGGCAATCCCGGGCGAGCCTGCGATGGTGGTCACGACCCAATTGGTTTGCCCGGCAGAGACGGTGGGCGTGATTTTGCGAATCGTGTTATTTGAGCTGTCGGTTACGTAGAGGTTGCCGCGGTCATCCTGGGCCGAGCCCGCCGGGATTGTTGAACCGCGCTGCGCTCCCGGTCCCGTCGCTGCTCCCGGCAATCCCCGCCGACCCGGCAATCGTGGTCACTGTCCATTCAGTCAGTCCCGCGGAGACGGGCGGATGTCATCTTCCGGATGATCGAGTTGCCGCCATCGGCCACATAGAGGCTGCCAGTGCCGGCCACTGCGATGGCCGTTGGACCGTTGAACCGGGCGGCGGTGCCGGTCCCATCCGCTGTCCCGGCGATGCCGGGCGACCCGGCAATGGTGCTCACCACCCAATTGGTTTGCCCGGCGGAGACGCTCGGCGTCATCTGCCGGATTGTCGCATTCCCGCCGTCCGCCACGTAGAGGTTGCCCGCGCTATCCAGCGCAAATCCCCAGTGGACTGGAGAAACGGGCCCCGCCTCCAGTCCCATCGGCGCTCCCGGCATTTCCCGGCGAGCCTGCAATCGTGCTCACCACCCAGTTGGTTTGTCCCGCCGAGAGGCCCGGCGCGACCTGTCGGATGGTGTTGTTGCCCGAGTCGGCCACATAAAGATTGCCCGCGCTGTCCACGGCCACGCCAAACGGATTGTAAAACCGCGCCGCAGTCCCGGTCCCGTCCGCGCTTCCGCTGCCGCCGGCCAACCCGGCAATCGTGGCCACCACCCAGACTGCAAGCCCGCCCGAAACGCCCGGCGTTATCTCCCGAACCGTATTGTTGAACGTATCCGCCACGCACAGGACGCCCGCGCCATTGGCGGCAATGCCATTGGGATAGCTGAAAAGCGCGGCATCCCCAATGCCGTCGCTGCTGCCGGAGGTCCCAACCGAGCCGGCAATCGTGGTGACCACCCAATTGGTTTGTCCGCCGGAGAGGCTCGGCGTGAGCTTGCGGATCGTCTCGTTTCCGGAATCCGCCACGTAGAGGCTCCCCGTGCCGTCCACTGTAATCCCAAACGGATTGAAGAATTGGGCTGCGCTGCCGGTGCCGTCCGCGCTGCCGAATCCCCCCACCGACCCGGCAATCGTGCTCACCGTCCAGTTGGTTTGCCCGGCCCAGACGCCCGGCGTCAACTTGCGAATCGTGCAACTGCCGTAGTCGGTTGCGTAAAGGTTGCCGGCACTGTCCGCCGCAATGCCGAAGGGGTTGTAAAACCGGGCCGCAGCCCCCGTCCCATCCGCGCCGCCATGGCTGCCGGCCAACCCGGCAATAGTCGCAACCACCCAGTTGGTTTGCCCGCCCGACACGCTCGGCCTAATCATGCGAATCGTGGCATTCGCGTTGTCCGCCACATAGAGGTTGCCGGCGCCGTCCACCGCCAGGCCGGCAGGAAGCTTGAATCGCGCCGTGCCGTTGGTGCCGTCCGCGCTGCCGGCGGCCCCGGCCAGCCCGGCAATGGTCGTCACCAGCCACTGGGTTTGTCCGGCAACAAGGCTCGGGCTAATCATGCGAATCGTGCTGTTCCCGGTATCGGCCACATAAAGGTTGCCCGCGCTGTCCGCGGCAATGCCGTTGGGAAGATTGAACCGCGCCGCGCTGCCCAACCCGTCCAGCGCTCCCAGGGCTGCCGCCCAACCCGCAAAGAGTGGAGACTGTCCAATTGGTCTTGCCTGCTGAAACGCCCGGCGTGATTCTCCGGACAGTGCTGTTGTCGGAATCCGTCACATAAAAGACGCCGCTGCTGTCCACCGCAACGCCTTGAGGGCCATAGAACCGCGCCGCGCTGCCGATGCCATCAGCCGTGCCGTATCCCGCATTGCCGGCGATGGTCTGGAAAGTGTAAGGCGTGGCGTAATTCACCTGCCCCCAGGCTGCGCCCTCAAAACCTGTGGCCAGGCATACCAGAATCGTCAGACCCCGGTTCATGAGCAATCCGACACCCAAGGGTCGAGTGTCGAGTGTCGAGGGGGGAGGGGCGAGGGAACGAGGCGTCGCCCCTCGACACTCGACCCTCGACACTCGACTTTTGAACTGCGGTCTAACATTGTCGAAACCTGCAACTGTTGTAACGATTCAACCCGCCAGGGGAACCGTTGCCAGGACGGTGTGCCGGGCGCCTTCAGAGGAGAGGTCGCTGCGCATAATCTCGACCCGGTCAGCCGTCCATTGCCCGAAAAACTTCTCCGCCATGGCCCTGGCCTGCCCGCCAAGGCTCTCCGCCTCAGGCCGTCCAATGCTCTTGATGCGGCCCAGCGTCACGTGCCCGCTGAACCGTTCCTCGCCGCTCCTGGGCGGTGAAACTGGCGGAGGCCGTCTCGATGGCGCGCTGCAATCGGGGCAGGGCCTCCTCCGCATCCCTCACCCCCAGCCACACCACGCGAGGAGAGCGCAGCTCCGGAAAGCACCCAACCCCCTCCGCCCGCAACCGCAGGGCGGCGAACCCGCTGGCAAGCACCGCGAACCGCTTCGACCAATTCCCCGGCACGCTTGGCTTCCACGTTGCCAAGAAACTTCAGCGTCAGATGAAACTGCTCACGCCGGGTCCACGTCACCCTGGCCTGCGGCAGGGAGCGCCGCAATTCTCCCTGCGCCTTCTCGACCTCCGCCTTCACCTCCTCCGGCACCCTCAGCGCCACAAATAGCCGATACTCTCCTTTTTCCGTCATATAAGGACGCGCCGGCATTTGGAGAGCGTGGAGCGCCGGGGCGTAGAGCGCGGAGCGTGACGGCACCGTGGCCACGCTCGCACGCCCCACGCTCTTACGCTCTCACGCTTCACGCTCCACCCCAAGCCTTCAGCTCTCGGAATTAGTTCTTGCACGGGCCCTAAGGAAGTGGTTCCCCGCGCGCGGCAATCAGCAGACGATACCACTCTTCGCGCGTCAATTCGAGCTCGGCAGCTTGTGCCGCCTCCCGAATCCGCTCGGGACGAACCGAGCCGATGATGGGCAGGATTCTGCCGGGATGCTTGAGCAGCCAGGCCAGGGCCACACCAATCCGGGTGGCGCCCCGCTCGCGGGCCAGCCCATCGAGCACCGGCAGGAATCGCTCCGGCCGATAGGCCTTTTGGGAAGGAAGCAGCTCCCCGGCGCCGTTTCCCAGCAGACCTCCCGCCAGCGGGCTCCAGGCCATCGGGGTGAGCCCTTCAACCAGGCACTGGTCCAGCGTACCGTCGGTGAAGGCATCGAGTTTGGCCAGGCTGATCTCGACCTGGTGCGCCACCAGCGGCATCGGACAAGCCCGCTTGCAGCGCCGTCACCAGGCTCGGGCGAAAGTTGCTCACCCCGAAATAACGGACTTTGCCTGCCGCCTTCAATTTCGAGAAGGCCAGGGCCACTTCCTGCGGGTCCGCCAGAAAATCGGGCCGGTGGAGCAGGTAGAGATCAATGGTCTCGATGCCCATGCGCTCAAGGGAGGCCTCACAGGCGCGGAGAATGTGCTCGGCCGAAAAGTCATAGCGGGGCGGGCAATCAGGCCGAGGGTCGCCTCCGGCCCGGATGCCTCCCTTGGTCGCAACGAGGATGCGCTCGCGCAGGCCTGAAACTTCCTTGAGCGCCCCCCCAAAGATGCGCTCGGCTTCGCCCCCGCAATAGATGTCCGCATTGTCGAACAGGGTGTAGCCAGCCTCACAGGCGGCGATAATCGCCCGCCGCCCCGCCGCCCGGCTCGCAGGGGTGACTTGGGCTGGATTCCACGTCCCCGCCGCCCGCCAACAGCCATAGGCCAGCCGGCTGCTTTGCAGGGGGCTGACTCCAAGAGCAATAGTTTGCATAGAATTGTGAGTTGCGCCGCCAGATTACGGTCCACACCGGCTCCGGGCAAGCGCCATTGGGTTCAATCTACTTGCCTGCCGAACTGGTCCCGTTAGCGGCTGTGGGAGGACGCAGAAGGGCCTCGTAATCCTCGGCCTCAGACTTCTTGTTGAGTTTCCGGGCCAGCGGGAGGAGACGCCGGTAAATGGCAGGTTTATCCGGGTAGTCAGGGGCCTCCCGGAGCAGCTCATGGTAATCCTCGTAGGCCTGGTCGTCGCGATCCAGACCGGCCAGTTTCTCGCCCAGCGTCAGCCGCAGGCGCAGGCGTTGTTGGGGCGACGGATCGAGGGCCAGGGCCTGTTCGTAGGCATGAACGGCAGACGAAGGCTTGCCCAGCGCCGCATAAAGGTCCGCCAGTTTCTCCGAAAGGACGGCGCTGTGGCGGGTCAACTCGAGTTGCTCGAGAAACGCCGCTCCGTCGGGCAGCGGCTTTCCGTTGGCCAGGTTCAGGTCCAGCAACCGCAGGTAACACCACTCCCGCCACGGGCTGGCACGCGCCTCCAGTTCCTGGAACAGTTGTTCGGGGTTGCGCCCGTAGGGCCGGTAGAGCGGGTCGCCCACAACGGTGATCTGCCATGACAACAGACGTTGGCTGGCGTAAGCCGCTTCGCCAAAACTGAACCCCGAATAGACCAGCCGGCTCACGAAGGCCGTCAGGTCCGGCGTGCCTGCCAGGTAAGGCTCGGCCACGCATCCCATAGTGATGGTGGCTCCTTTGGCCAGCAACGGACCCACCCAGTAGCGATTGGTCACGCGCAAACTGCAGGCGCTGTAGGAGTGCAGGTGATAGGCAAAGGCCCCGGGCATGAATTCCACCGTAGGCTGCGCAAAGGGCCCGCTCACATTCTCATCATACCAACCCAGGTACAGGGCGATATGACTCATGGGAAAACCGGCCGGAAACGTCGCCTCATTCTCGTCCACCACGGTTTCAAATCCCAGGTGACGGCAGATTTCCGAGGCGGCGCGAATCCACTCGTCACCCATTTTTAGCCCGGGCACAGTTGTGTTCCGCAGGTCGAAGTAGGCCCGGCCCCAGAGCCCGTTGGTCTCGGCCTCGATGGCCTTGTCCACCAGGCCGCGCGCGATGGCCGCGCTGGGGCCGTCCAGGCGGGCAACGATCAACACGCCGTTGGTCGGATCGACGGCCGCCGCGTTCGTCGCCCCATACACCGGGTTGCGCAGCCATCCGCTGAGCGGATACTTCTCTTCGACCAGCGGCAGCAGCGCCAGTTCGCTGTCCACCGCCGCCCCGTTGCGACGCCCTTCCGCCGTCGCTTTCTCCGGTCCGTCCTCTCGAGATTGGGGTCCTCGGCGATGCGCAACGGCACCCCGTAACAGAGCACCGCATACCGAATGCGGGAGCTGACCACCCGCCGTTCCACTTTGGCCGGATGATTGGTGGCCGCCGGCACGGTCACCGGGCCAATACGCCAAAGCTTGCGGCCCTCCAGCGCCTTGGCCAGCGGTTTCTCGAGGCCGTCCCGATACTCGGCGCGGGAAACGTCTTCGGTGTTCGGCAAGTCCACCCCGAGAACCTGGCCGGGCGGCACGTGCCGCCGCTGGGCATAGTACTGCGCCAGCGCCTTGGATTCCGGCACGCGCTTGTTATATACGACCATCACTTCTTCGCCGGCGTTGCCCGCCGGCGCCGGCGCGGCCCCGGCCAAGGCCAGGACTGCCAGGACTAACCCAACTGCGACGCTCTTCATAATGCCACTCTTAAGCCCATCATACGCCAATTCCACGCCCGGCGGAAGCTCGGCCTGGGCGGCATCATGATCGTAGTCGTGGGTCAAGTGGGTGAAATAGGTTTGTCCTGCGCTAATGCGGCGGGCCGCCGCCAGCGCTTCATCCAGACACATGTGCGTCGGGTGAGGCGCCGGGCGCAACGCATCGATGACCGCCACTTGCACCCCCTGGACCTGCTCGACCACATCCGCCGGCACCTCGCTGCAGTCGCTCAGATACGTCAACTGCTTGCGCCCATCCTGAATAAACAAAAACCCACAGCTCTCCGCCGAACCGTGCGGCAGCCGCAACGGGACGACCTCCAGGTCGCCCAGCCTGAACGGCCCTTCGATCACGTGCGGTTCGGGAATGAAGTAGCCCTTCACCGAGGCGGCCCCGTGGAAGGCGTAGGCGAAGACCCGTTTGAGGTCGTTCATCGTATCCCGGTTCGCATAGACCGGCAGCGCATGGCCTTCCCGCAGGTTGCAGTACGAACGGCAATCGTCCAGCCCCATGATGTGATCCGCGTGCGAATGCGTGAACAGCACCGCATCCAGCCGCCGAATCTGCTCCCGCAGCATCTGAATCCGAAACTCCGGCGTCGTATCCACGACCAGCCTCACCCCCTCGCTCGCCACGTAAATCGAGGGCCGCGTCCGATGATTCTTCGGATTTGCCAGGAACTCCGGCGGATACTCCTTGCCCAGGACCCGGAACCCCTTGCGATGTGCCCGAACCCAAAAAAACAAACGAGAAAGCCATTGTGCCTCCAAACCTAACAGCCAAGCCCGCCCAAGGCAAGGACTCAGGAGACGGCGCCGGCCCAAGGGGCCGAGATGCGTTTTGGGGCACTGGTTTTGTTGGGCACCCGGTTTCCCCTCACCCCGGCCCTCTCCCCGAGGGAGAGGGGGCAGCCAGGGCCGGGTCCCGAGCATTCCCACGCCGCTGGATTCGCCGGCCGACTGACGACGATTCTCCCTCTCCCCGCGGGAGAGGGCCGGGGTGAGGGGAGACGGGACGCCCGGAATGCAGCGCGGTCGCAAGCGGAGCGTCCCGGCGAGCCGCTCGGGACTTCACCGGCCCTGCGGCGGGCCGGCGGCCCTCACGAGCTTGTTAGAGGTTGTCAGCGGGCGTCAGATGCGCCGGTTCTTCGAGAATGTCGAGCAACGCCTGTGCGCAATACACCCGGTTGCGCTTCGCGTCACTGACTGCCTTGACGATTCCGCCAGCCTTGCATTCATGCGGGCCGCGCGGTTCAATGCGTCTTCCGACATCCGGGCGACCCCGAGCAAAAAGTATTCAAGCCAGTCTTGCCAGGCCCCGCGCTCGCTGACTCCACGCAGACCTTCGTAATAGTCCCGTCGCGCGGCTTCAAAGAACGCGGACAGGTAGAGCAGCGGCGTCGGCAAAACGCGGCGTTCGACGAGAAACAACGTAATCAGCAAACGCCCAACCCGCCCGTTTCCGTCCAGGAAAGGATGAATGGCATGTTCGTTGACCTGTGCATCGGCTGCTTGCGACGGTGAAAATTACCACGCCGGCTATTTTCACGAAAGCTAAAAATCGAAAATAACGGTCTTTCTTGTTTGCGCCGATGCAAACAACACGCAATGCCGCTTTCGGCGAACAGCAAGCCGCATCGAGGGAATCTTGGACTTGGAAGGGGAGCGGCTTGACCGAGTAAAAGGCCACACGCCAGGCCGGCGGCTGTCACGAGTTGTCAAAGTCTGGCGGCTCGCGCGACGTGACGCTGTCCAAGAGTGTCTGCGGATACCTGGCCAGCCGGAGTCGTTCCGGCTGGCGCGGGGTTGGCGGGCACGAGAAGAGGGGGACAGACACTGCGTCGAGCACGGTGCAAAGCGGAGTAAGCAAAGCGCCTCCTTTTGGGTGCGTCACTGGACCGGCGATAACGGTTCATACGCCTCTTGACTCTTGACCGGTTGAAGCCAGCCCCAGACGGGGCCGTAAACGTCAAGGGAAGGGCCATAGCGCGCTGCCAAGGCTGCGGCATATCTGCCACCTGTGAAATGATGCAACGTGGTGCCGCGACACGACAGGGAGAGTTTTGCCGGGCCGGACGTTGGCTTCTATTGCGCGAGGTTGGGTCAGAGGTTGGAAGGGCCTGGCGTGCGGCCTGGCTTCGGTTGTAGCGCGTTTGAACGATGAAGACGAGGGGGGGAGCAAGGCCATCTCGGGGCGTCGTCAATGAGAAAGGGTGTTGACAGCAAACATGGTGCGTCGTTTCCGGCTGTCACGATAGTGAGCTTGGGTCATCCCCAAATTCAGAAATCTTGAAGGCGTCGGGATCACCAAGACCTTGCTTATCAATCGCATCTTTTATCACACTTCTTGGACACCTGTTCTTTGGCCACCCGAAAACCGCAAATCCATTATCTTCCCGCTTTTCGTTGCCATGAAACCTAAAAGCCAGAATCCAGTGTGTCGGATGGTCATAATGGGCAATGGCGATTGTGTCAATTTCAGCAGAGCCAGAATTGGCAAGCGCGCTTTTACTCGGCAAGTCTCCGAGTATTCCAAGCGCCGCCAAAAAAGCCTTCGCTTCAAGATCATCAGAGATTTTCACAAAACGGTCGGGCAACTTTGTGCTGAATGGCTTGCTCATAATCGTGGTGTGGCCAACTACTTCGCACCTAAAAGGCGCTCGAAGTTTACCTTAAACTGTTGCTCCAGGTAGTGCCGCGTTTTCGCCTGCTCGGAAAGTGTGGCAACTATTAGCCGCGATGCGAACAATCCAGCCCTCCTGCGGAATTTCGCGTGTTTCAGAGGTACATGCTTGATCCATTCAACCGAGACGAGGTATTCGCAGTTCCCGTCGTCCTCAGCGTCATGGAGCAATTCGGGTCCAGCTAGCATCCCTGGGCGGAGTGGGCGCCCGTGGTGCCGGAAGTCCCTTGAGGGAACGGCCTTTGCAATAATTCGCGCGAGGCCGAGGTATCCGCTCTTTGGCTGGTACGCGGCTGCGATGGACCCGACTTCGAGACGATCAAGCTGCGAGGTATAGCAGCGCCCGTACCCGGAAGCCGGAAATCCATATTTGCGACAGTCTTCCCAGTGCCTGTGCTCCCCATCATGGCCCAGGCGCGCGCGCCAATACCCGGGCTGCCGCCTCATGTGCATCACGGCAACGATCCAGATGTAACCAGGCTTGCCGAGAAAGATAACCGCATAAGGGAAGTCGCGGCTGAAATGTCGGCGCGCCGGCGGGCGGAATCTCCGGAAACGCACCGGGTCGGCGCAAATCTCACCAAACAATCATTCCATCTCCCGATAAAAGCGGACGCCGAGTTCAGGGGAGATTTCAGAATAATAACTAACCGCCCCGGCGAATTCCTCGTCCGCCTCGGGATGGAGCAGGTACTTCACAGGCCAGCGATCTTGCGCGCCCGTGCCAGCGATTCCTCGAGCGGAACGCCTTGGACCCTTCCCGCTTCAATTTCTGCGATGCGGTGGTCGGTTTCCGCCTTCCACGCTGCCGCAACCGGCGGTTCGATGCCGCCGTGCCGTGCGGCCATGATGCGGTCAACCAGCTCGGCCACCACTTCCGTCGGCATTTCCAGCGTCTCTGCGACAATTTGATCCAGCGTAATCGGCATGTCTTAAGTCTGGCTCACGAGCCGAATTTTGACAAGGCCGAACCAGGCCATTGATCAGAGACTCCTCACGTCGTCTCCTACAGTCAGGGAATGGGGCTCGTTTCGCCAACTTTGTCACTGGCCCCGCCCACGCCCAAAACCCGCCACTTTTGCTTTGCCCAATGGCGCCATCCTCGCCACATTAGACCCGGAAAATGGGACATGCTGACGACCCTGCGCATCAAGAATCTGGCCCTGGTGGCTGACCTGACCCTGCAACTCGAGCCCGGTTACAACGTCATTACCGGCGAAACGGGCGCCGGCAAGTCCATCCTCATCGGCGCCCTCAACCTCGTGCTCGGCGAACGCGCCGACCACACCCTCATCCGCAGCGGCGCCGACAGTTGCTCCGTCGAGGCCCTCTTCGACGTGCGGCCCCTTAAAGCCCCCATCCGGACCTTTCTGGAAGAAAACGGCCTGGAGCCCTGCGAAGACCACCAGCTTGTCCTCAAGCGCGCCTTGACCCGCCCCGGGGCCAATCGCCAGTTCATCAACGGCTCCCCCACGACCCTCAGCACCCTCAACGCCCTCGGCCAATGGCTCGTCAACATCCACGGACCCCACGAGCACCAGTCGCTCCTTCACCCCGCCCGCCAACTCGCCATCCTCGATGCCTTTGGAAAGCTGGACGCTGAGCGCGAGGCCTTTGCCCAATTGCTCCGGCGCCGCGCGGCCCTCGAGGCTGACAAGGCCGCCCTCATCGTGGACAAACGGACATACGCCCAACAGCTCGACCTGCTCCGCCATCAAACCAACGAAATCGCCGCCGCCCGTCTCCAACCCGCCGAGGAAGACCAACTCGGCCGGGACTACACTCGCGCCAGCAATGCCGCCAAACTCCTCGAGCTTGCCCAGGAGGCCAGGCAGGCCCTCGCCGAAAACGAGAACTCGCTCCTCGCCCAGGCCGGCCTCATCGGGCGCACCTTGCAGGAACTCCAGCGCACCGATGCCTCTGCGGCCGCGCTCCTGGCCCTCCACGAGCAGGCCGTCTCTCTGCTCCACGATTTGCAGGCCCAACTCTCCCGCTACACCGACAAGGTGGAAGTCGACCCGGCCCGCCTGCAAGAGCTCGAGGAGCGGCTGGACCTGGTGCACTCGCTCAAACGCAAATACGGCCCCGCCATCCCGGAGATCATCGCCTTCGGCGAGGAGGCCCGCCGCAAGCTCGAGTGCCTCGAACAGCGGGAAGCCGAGCTGGCGCGCATCAATGCCCAACTCGAAAAACTCACCGCCGAGCTTTGGCGGACTGGCCAGGCCCTCTCCTCGAGACGCCGCAAAGTCATTCCGCAACTCAGCAAGGCCGTTGGCAAGGAACTCTCCGACTTGGCTTTCAAACAAAGCCGCTTCGATGCGGCTCTCACCACCCTTGGCCAGGACGATTTCACCCGGCACCCTTCCCGCGTGTCCGCCTCGGGGCTCGATGCCATCGAGTTCCAGTTCGCCCCCAACCCGGGCGAACCGCCGCGTCCCTTGCGGGCCATTGCCTCCTCGGGCGAACTGGCCCGGGTGATGCTTGCCTTGAAAACCGTGCTGGCCGCCGAGGACCAGGTCCCGGTCCTGGTGTTTGATGAGGTGGATGCGAACGTCGGCGGGGAGACCGCCCGCGCCGTGGGAGAAAAGATGCGGCAGATTGCCCGGCAACGCCAGGTCCTTTGCATCACCCACCTCCCCCAGGTCGCCGCGCCGGCCACCGCTCATTACGTCGCCACCAAGCAGCTCAAAGCCGGCCGGACCGTCTCGGCAATCACCCCGCTCGACCCCAAAGAGCGCGTCACTGAACTGGCGCGCATGTTGGGCGGCCAAACCGAGGCCGCCCGCAAACACGCCGAGGCCCTCGTCGCCCAAGCGCCCCGCCTGCCAACGTCGTAGATCGGACTTCTCAGGCTCGTCCGAGTTGTTCACCCTTGACCGGCTCCGCCATTAGCACCGCGGCTTTAGCCCGGTGGCAGGAAGCGCGCTCGCGGTGCAAACTGTTTCAACAGTTTGCCATCACCTCGGTGCCAAAACACGGGCCGGCCAGAATTGCTCAGTTCCGCATAACGCAGCGTGCGCATCCTCTTTACTCCTTGAACTTCTTCCCATCAACCCTAGCTTGAGGCCATGTTTCGCCCGTGCATCGATCTGCATGAAGGCAAAGTGAAGCAAATTGTCGGCGGCACCCTTGGGGCCGGGCCGGGGCGATTGCAGACGAGTTTTATCTCCGAGCGGCCCGCCGCCTGGTATGCGGCGCTCTACAGGCGCGACGGCCTCAAGGGCGGGCACCTCATTCTGCTCGGGCCCGGCAACGAACCGGAGGCGCGGGCGGCGCTGGAAGCCTACCCCGGCGGCCTGCAACTGGGCGGCGGGGTCAACCTCCAAAACGCCCGGGCCTGGCTCCAGGCCGGAGCCTCGCATGTCATCGTCACTTCCTGGGTCTTCCGCCAGGGCCGCCTGGACTGGGACCGCCTCCGGCAACTCGTCACGGCCATTGGCAAGGAGCGCCTGGTGCTCGACCTGAGCTGCCGCCGGCGCGGGAGTGATTATTTCGTCGTTACCGACCGATGGCAACGCTTCACCGAGCTGGTGATTGCGCCGGAGAACCTCGCCAAACTCGGCGCCTGGTGCGCCGAGTTCCTGGTCCACGCCGTCGACGTCGAAGGATTGCGCCGCGGCATCGACCCCGAGCTGGTCGCTCGATTGGGACAATGGTCCCCGATTCCCACGACCTATGCCGGGGGCGCCAACTCCCTGGCCGACCTCGAAGACCGTCACGCGCCTGGGGCAAGGGCGCGTCAACCTGACCATCGGCTCGGCCCTGGATATCTTCGGCGGCGCCGGCGTCCGCTACGCGGAGGCGGTCGCCTTTAATCGGAAGGTCAAGATATGAACGCGCGCCGTTGGCTGCATGCGCACTCGCTGAAACTGCTGGCCATTCGCGACACCCCCCAGGCCATTGCCGGGGGTGTCGCTATCGGCTTTTTCTTCGGTTTCATGCCCTTGTTCGGCCTCAAGACGCTCTCGGCCATTTTCTTCGCCTGGCTGACCGGCAGCAACATCCTCGCCGCGGTCCTTGCGGGGACCGCCCACGACATCATCTTCCCGTTTATGCCGGCCATTTATTTCTGGGAATACGACTTGGGCTTTTGGCTCTTGAACGGCCGTTGGCCCTCCTCGGTCGTCAAGCTCGTCCTGACCCCGGCAACCTGGCGCAGTTGGACCACCTTTGTCACACTAGGCAAGCCGATGCTCCTCGGCGCGGCCGTGTGCGGGGCGCCCCTGGCCGTGGTCGCATTCTTCGTGACCCGCAGACTCGTCGCCCGCCACCAACGAAAGAAACACCTGCACGAAGCCGCCCCTCCCCTGACGTGAGTGGCATCAGGCAGGGCCAGTCACAAAGTCTGTCGAGCCGTCTCGGGCAGGCCCGGAGATTCCCCTGGACGATTTCAGGGCGCGCCCCCAATTGCGTGCCGCCTTCCGCCATGCCAAGCTGGCGGCGTCGGCACTTTTTCCATTTGAATATGAAACAGAACGGACCTTGCGGGAAACGCATCCTGCTGGTTGAAGACAACCCGGGATTACGTCAAGCCATTCGATTGCTGCTCTGCCTCGAGAGACTCACGGTCACCGAGGCTGAAAATGGAAGGCGGGCCTGTCACCTTTTTACCCCGGGCGACTTCGACCTGGTGATTACGGATTACGCCATGCCTGAGATGCGGGGCGATGAACTGGCCAGGACCATCAAGTGCCTCGTCCCATCGCAGCCCATCCTGATGATCGTCTCCGACGGGCAAGTCTTGAACAGTGATGTCCCTGTTGACGCCCTTCTCCGGGAGCCCTTCAAAATGGCGGAATTGCGCCAGATTATCGCGGCGCTCCTGTCGTCCCAACGCCCAAATGCACCGCGGTTCCAGGCATGCAGCGCCGGCCTAGGGACGCCGGCTGAATAGAGCCCGTCCCAAAAACCGCTGTTCCGAAACTTTGTCGCAACCTTTGTCGCCAAGAATGTCGCGCGGGGTGCTGCTCGACTCGCCGGGCATTTTGCCGCCCGGCGTCGCAGGTTAGTAAGGGACGACACTGAGACCATGAACCCGGGTGAAGGCTGCGTCGCGGCTCACCAACCGGAGTCCCCAGGCGCGGGCGGTCGCAGCGATCCAATTATCGTTTTCGCCCAGGCGCGAACCCACTTGGGCCAACTCCCTTTCGATCCGGCCCGCTTCCCAGGCCACCTGGCGGTGCAGCATTAGAACGCGTACGCGCCGGAGCAATCGATCCAACTCCTCTGGTGCGTTGACGCCTGCCGCAAGTTCACCCCAGGTGATGATCGACACCTCCAGACTCTGAGTCCTGTGCCGTGCGAGGAATTGATGTGCCGGACCTCCTTCGCGCTCAGCCCGCTCTTGGGCCAGATCCACCCAAAAGGTCGTGTCAGTGAGCATTTTGCCCCTCAGCCCGGCGCTTTCGCAGCCGCTTCAGCGTTTCCAGTTCCGAAAACAGCGGACCATCGAGCTGATCCAAGAATTTCTCCAGGTCGCCGAAGGTCTTAATCGGAGGCGGGGCCAAGCGCTTTACGACCCGGCTGAAAGACTCGTTGCCCCGGCGATGCGCCTCCAGGGCCGCGATCGCCTCGTCGTCCAAGTTCACATTTCTGCTCATGCATGCACTATGCGCGCATCCGCCGCTTCCAGTCAAGACTCAACCACTGCACCTGGGCAACGGGAGAGGTAATGGTGCCGGAGGCGGCTTTGGCCTCTTTGGCCTCGGAAGGTTTTCATTTCACCGTCGAAGGTCCTGCCACTTATGAGCGCCGCTGGCGGCATGAGGAAGACACGTGATATGACCGTCCGGGGGCCGCCTCCGGCACAGAAAAAAAAGAGCCGGAACTTTCGTTCCGGCGCGGGAAAAATCTGGCGGCAACCTACTCTCGCAGAAGCTATACAACTACTACCATCGGCAAGACTGCGTTTGACGGCCGTGTTCGGAATGGGAACGGGTCGGGCCGCAGCTTTATGGCCACCAAAAAATCGTATGAAAGAGCGGGTTCTCTGAAAACTGCACACCGGCGAAAACCGGGGAATTACATTCGCGAGTCAATATCGCTCTCGCTCCCCCGCCAGGCGGCGGGGAGGGGAAAAGCGATCAAGCCTCACGACCGATTAGTATTAGTCCGCTGAACGGAT
>CAVQND010000045.1:0-89739 GCA_963713735.1 uncultured bacterium | reverse complement strand
CCATTTGGTGAAGAACGGCCAAAAAATCATGGTGGTAGAACCGGCGAGCAATTTGGCCGTGAAATTACAAATTGGGGTCAGATTTAAACCTTTTTACAATTCATTAGTAATTGTAAAAAGGTTTAGATCTGACCCCAATTTTCCTCGGGTTCCGGATCCGGCATTTGCGGAAGCCCGATCGACTTTAGAGCATCCCTGGGCAAGCCCGGGTCGGGTGGCCGCCCGGTGCAAGGGCGTTCTCTTAACGCTGCTTATTCTTGCGCCGTTCTGTTCCCCGTCGGCGCCATCTGAAACGGCCGCGCCAAGGGGCCTGCCGGAGGCAGTGTTTACGACCTCGCCGCTCAAGCCGGACGCAATCGAAATGATCGTTCCCCTCGGCAATCTGAATCCGCACGGCGGGCACGTGTTCCCAACAGATCACATTTATTTGAATTACGGCGGGAAGCCCGGTTTGGAAGTGTTTGCGCCGGGCGACGGGACGCTGTTTTGCAATCCGCACGCAGCTTCATGGCGGTGACAAGATCGAGGTGCGCGTGGACAAGAACCTGACTTACTACCTGGCTCATGTCCACTTGGACCGCGGCATCAAGGTTGGGACCCGGCTCAAGGCCGGTCAAACCCTCGGGCGGGTCGCCCCGGAGAGCATGCTGGACCTGGGCGCCTGCGACGAGCGCGTGAAAATTCCCGGGCTCCTCGACCCGGCCCGTTACCCTTCCTCCATGCTCCACGCTATCCCGCCGCTGGAACTCTTTACTGAACCACTGAAGAGCAGGCTCAAAGCAAAGGTCCCACGTGAGGGTCCAGACAAGAACGGCACATTTGATTTTGACCGGGCAGGCAGACTCGTGGGTAACTGGTTCCACGAGAGCCTGCCGCCGAGCGAAAGCGCACAAGGCCGGCCCGCAGACCTGGACCAGGCAACTCGCCTTTGCTTACGATGTTCAGCCAACCTGAGTCCGTGCGGGTTTCAATAGGAGGCACCGTTGCGCCGGCAGCCCTCTACGCCATCCAAGCCCACGGGCCAGACCCCGCTGCCGTCAGCCAGGGAACCGGTTTGGTGAAATATGAACTCGTGGCACAGTGGGGCCGGTTCGCCCCAACTCGGCTGGGATGGGCTCCCGCTCCGCAGGCGCCATCAGGAGTGCTGTGCGTTCAACTGCTTGGCGAGCGCACGCTCAAGACCCAGTACTTTCCGGGCAAGAGCGCCAGGATGTCCCCGGATTCACTCCGGCGGCCTGCCGCTACCTGCGCTAAAGACTCGCGGCGAAAGTTGGGGTTGGATCTAAACTTTTTGACAATTCAAATCCAATTGTAAAAAAGTTTAGATCCGACCCCAATTTCCGCTATTGCTTTGGGCGGGCGAGACACCAAAGGCTCCGGTCGGTGCGAAGGAAGAGGTCGCCATTGGACGCGGCCAGGGAGGCGTTGGTTGGCTCGTTCACCGAGTTAGTGGCCAGCAACTCGAACTTGGGGCCGGCGCGCAGGACGAACACGTCGCCGGATTGGTTGGGCACATAGATCCTCCCGCCGGCCAGGAGCATCGAGGACCAGGAACTGGTTTTGGCGCCCGGACCTTTGAGGCGTTCTTCCCATACCTTGTTGCCGGTCTTCAGTTCGAGGCACGACGCGATGCCGCCCTCGCCGATCAGGTAAAGATACCCGTCGTGAATGACCCCTGAACCGATGGACTGACTCTTCAGGCGCTCCAAACGCCAGACCCGCTGACTCTGGGTCACATCCCCGTTGCCACCAGGCCGCACGGCGAGAACGCTGCCACCCATGGCGCCGCTGCTCATCCCCACGACCACGCCGCCGCCGGAGACGGGCGTCGTGAAAATCCAATCATCAATGCCTTTGCTAAGCCAGAGCTGCTTGCCGGTCTCGGGCTCGTATCCCGCGAGGCGATTCGGGAAATTCATGACCAGTTCATCGCGTTGGCCGGCCTTGATGAGCAGGGGCGTGCTCCACGCTCCAGCCGGGGGACCAGCCCCGGCATCGCCCGGGCCACCGGGCGCCGGAGGCTGTTCGGCGGGATCAACCTTCGGGGGCTCGACTTCCCAAAGCGTGCGGCCGTCGCGTTTGTCCACCGCGATCAGCCTGGCCTTGGGGTCGGGGCCGAAGTTGAGGATGCAAAGGTTGCGGTAGAGCACGGGCGATGAGGCGTTGCCGAACATATGGTTCAGACGGCCCAAGTCACGATGCCAGAGTTCCTTTCCCTCGACGTTGTAGCAATAGAGCCCCGCCGAGCCGAACGACGCGACGACCCGCTCGCCGTCGGTCACCGGCGTGGCCGAGCAATAGGGGTTGTTTTCCTGGGTCGGCTCGTTTTCGCCATACATTACACCCGCCTGCCAGAGTTGCCGGCCGTCGGCGCGGTCGAAACAGATCACGGTGCGGCGCTTCTCGCTCTTGATGGCCTGGGCAATGAAGACCCGGCTGCCCCAGGCAATCGGGGAGGAATTGCAGGGACCAGGCAGCGCGACGCGCCAGCGCACGTTCTGATTGGTGCCCCAGGTTTGAGGCAGATCTTTTTCCAGAGAAACGCCGGTGCCCTCGGGTCCGCGCCAACCGGGCCAGTTGCCGGCGGACGCCGTGGCGGCGATGCACAGATGGAGAGCGAGCAGGGTGAGTTGTTTCGTAACCAGTCTAATAGAATTGGACCAAAACGAAGAGTTGATGGCCGGGTGTTATTGCTTTGGGCGGGCGAGACACCAAAGGCTCCGGTCGGTGCGAAGGAAGAGGTCGCCATCCGACGCGGCCAGGGAGGCGTTGGTTGGCTCGTTCACCGAGTTAGTGGCCAGCAGCTCGAACTTGGGGCCGGCGCGCAGGACGAACACGTCGCCGGATTGGTTGGGCACATAGATCCTCCCGCCGGCCAGGAGCATCGAGGACCAGGAACTGCCTTTGGCGCCGGGACCTTTGAGGCGCTCTTCCCATACCTTGTTGCCGGTCTTCAGTTCGAGACAGGACGCGATGCCGTCTTGACCGATGAGGTAAAGATAGCCGTCGTGGATAACCCCTGAACCGATGGAACTCTTTACGCGCTCCAAACGCCAGACTCGCTGACTCTCGGTCACATCCCCGTTGCCACCAGGCCGCACGGCGATGGCGCTGCCACCCATCGGGCCGCTGCTCATCCCCACGACCACTCCGTCGCCTGAGACGGGCGTCGTGTAGATCGAATCACCAATGCCTTTGCTGAGCCAGAGCTGCTTGCCGGTCTCGGGCTCGTATCCCGCGAGACGATTCGGGAAACTCATGACCAGTTCATCGCGTTGGCCGGCCTTGATGAGCAGGGGCGTGCTCCACGCTCCACTCGGACTGCCCCCGGGACCGCCCGGACCGCCCGGACCGCGTCCGCCGCCGGGACCGCCCGGCCCACCGGGACCGCGTCCACCGCCGGGACCGCCCGGGCCGCCGGGACCACCCGGGCCGCCAAGGTTGGGCCGGGGCAGCGCCGAGTCGAGACCGGCGCGGAGCTTCTCTGCGTCGAGCGAGCCGCTCTTATCCGAATCCCAATCGGCAAACCATTTATCGAAGGTGCCTTTGAGTTCAGCGCGTGTCAGCGAGCCGTTTTTGTCCGTATCGGCGGCGGCGAACAGGCCCCGCCCAATGAATCTGGCGGGGCCGAACTCGGCCGGCCCCCTGCCCGGGCCAGGCTCTTGTCCCGGGGGTGCCGCGCCGCCCGGCGAACCGAGTCCGGGGGGCGGTGGCAGCAGCTCGGAGAGTTTTTCTGAAAACTGTTCCCGGCTTACCTGGCCGGTCTTTTTGGAATCCAATTTGTCGAACCAGATGTCTGCCAAGGCGAGGAACTCTTCCCGAGAGAGTTTCTGGTCTCCGTTCTTATCCGCCTGGGTGAGCATTTGCGGGGCGATGAACATGCCGGGGCCGAAGCCGCCGGGCGCCGGAGGCTGTTCGCCGGGATCAACCTTCGGGGGCTCGACTTCCCAAAGCGTGTGGCCGTCGCGTTTGTCCACCGCGATCAGCCTGGCCTTGGGGTCGGGGCCGAAGTTGAGGATGCAAAGGTTGCGGTAGAGCACGGGCGATGAGGCGTTGCCGAACATATGGTTCAGACGGCCCAAGTCACGATGCCAGAGTTCCTTTCCCTCGACGTTGTAGCAATAGAGCCCCGCCGAGCCGAACGACGCGACGACCCGCTCGCCGTCGGTCACCGGCGTGGCCGAGCAATAGGGGTTGTTTTCCTGGGTCGGCTCGTTCTCGCCATAAATTACGCCCGCCTGCCAGAGTTGCCGGCCGTCGGCGCGGTCGAAACAGATCACGGTGCGGCGCTTCTCGCTCTTGATGGCCTGGGTGATGAAGACCCGGCTGCCCCAGACAATCGGGGAGGAATTGCAGGGACCAGGCAGCGCGACGCGCCAGCGCACGTTCTGGTTGGGGTCCCAGGTTTGAGGCAGATCTTTTTCCAGAGAAACACCGGTGCCCTCGGGTCCGCGCCAACCGGGCCAGTTGCCGGCGGACGCCGTGGCGGCGATGCACAAATGGAGAGCGAGCAGGGTGAGTTGTTTCATATGGTCTTCGAGCTTATCACACAGAAGCTTAAGGGAACATTAAGCAAGGAACGGGAGGATGGCTAGTGCTAACGTTTTGCAGTCCCATCCAAGCGAAAACGGGTTGACATCTTCGGGCAAAGGAGTATGCCTTGGCACGATGGCGAAGTATCCGACACTGGGCGCGGTGCTTTGGGGCATCGCCCTGAGACACATCAACGGCCAGCTTGGGGGAGCAGCATTGCAATGGTGCCCGAAGAGGTTGCTGCCAAAGGACCTACGCGAAATTGGGAAATGAAAGCGGCACCGAGGAAATCCCAGCCGGGAGCAGCGACCCAAGAAGGATGGGATTGGGGGCGGGGCTTTACGCTCATCGAATTGCTCGTGGTCATCGCGATCATCGCGATTCTGGCCGCCATGCTGTTGCCGGCACTGGCCAGGGCGAAACAGAGAGCGAACCGAACCTATTGCCTGAACAGCCTGAAGGAGATCGGCATCGCTTCCGCGCTCTACTCGCACGATTTCAAGGACCGCTTTGCGTGGATGCATAATTGGGGTCAGGCCTGGGGCGACAACCACGCGCTCAACCCGGCGCCGGTGTGGATGCCTGAGGCCTTCCTCCCCTACCTGGGCACGAACATGAACAGCACCCGGGGTCTTTCGACCGCAAACCACGTCCCTTCCAGCGGCCTGTTCGCTTGCCCGGCAGGCATCAAGATCAAGGTGCCGCCCACCAGTGGAGACTCTGGGTTTGACAACGACTTCTATTACGCCAATAACGGCGTTTCGTACGTATGGAACCACATGTACTGGGATCCAACCAACTCTGACTATGGCCCGGCCGTTAGCGGCCGCCTGGCGTCGCAGGTCCTGCAACCATCGGTGGCCGTGCTCATCTGGGAAATTCCTTATCATGAGGCGCTGTACATGCCGCACCAGATGGGGATGAATGTCGTGCATGCGGACAACTCCGCCTACCGCTTCAAGGCAAACCCAAAAGAGGAGAATTGGTGGGTGCACCAGAGTTGCCTTGGGTGGGACCGGCACCGATAGGCGGCTCCAGCCCCAAGTCCTTCGCCACCGTCTGCATTGCCGCGATGACGCGGGCGATGTGGTCGTCCAAGGGACAACCCATCAATTGCGCTCCTTTCTCGATATCTTCCCGGTTGACCGCCGCCGCAAAGGACTTTTGCTTCATCTTCTTGCGGACGCTGCTGGCGGCCATGCCGGTCAGCCGTTCCGGGCGCACATAGGCCACCGCCGTGATGAAGCCGCACAGCTCGTCCACGGCAAACAGGGCCTTGCGCAAGGGGCGGTCCAGCGGATACTCAGTCCAATTCCAGGCGGCGTGGGACAACACCGCCCCGACAATTTCGTCATCCACGCCCAGTGCGCGGAGGATACGCGCCCCTTCGCGGGAGTGCTCGGGAGGGTTGGGCCACCGCTCGTAATCGAAATCATGAATCAGCCCGGCCACCCCCCACTTTTCCGCGTCCTCGCCCAGGAATGCGGCATATTGCCGCATGGCGGCTTCAACCGCCAGGGCATGTTTGCGGAGCGATTCGGACATCGTGTATTCGTGCAAAAGGGCCAGGGCCTGGTCGCGTGTCATATATCCGCAGTCTAACTTACACCTCATCCGGCACGACCCACGGCGGGCGGTAGGCGCGCTTGAGGAAGCGGTTGGCGTCCGGGGCATCCACAAAGGACTCGGTCTCTGCATCAAAGGCCAAAGTTCGGTTGCCGGTGCGCCAGGCGATGTTGGCCAGGTGGCACAGGAGCGTCGAATGATGCCCCGTTTCCACGTTTGCATTGGGCTTTTGGCGGGAGCGGACGCAGGCGATGAAATTATCCTGGTGTTGGCGGTCGCCCTGGCGGCCGTAACGGGAGGCAACCAACTGGCCGTTGGCGTTGAAGGCCTGCCAGCCGTCGCTGTGTCTTCCGACATACATGAAACCCTGAGTGCCGAGCAATTCGACGCGCGTGCCGTTGAAGGGCCAGTTTGGGAAGCGGTCCTTGTCGCGCTGGGCCATCGGCGTCTTGTTGAGGTAAGGCGTCCACAGGGCGGCCTCGAAGAGGAGCGCATAAGCCCCGTAATCAAATGCCGCCAACTGGGTGTCCGGGGTGTCGCGGCCGTCCTTGAGGGCCAGGATGCCGCCGCGGTGGGACACCGAGCGGGGCGGCGCCGGGTCGCCCAGGATGTAGCGCGCCAGGTCCAGTTGGTGCACCGCGTCGCCGGGGATGGGGCCGCAACTGTATTCGAAGCGGGTCAGCCAATCGCGCCGGGGGTTGTAAGGCAGCTTGGCGGCCGGACCGCACCACAGCTCGTAATCCAGCTCGGGCGGGGGCGGCTGGTCGGGGCCGGGGGCCATCGGGTTGTGCGGCATCATGTTGAACACGCGCACCAGGTGCACGTCACCCAGCTTCCCGGAACGAACGTAATCGGCCGCTTCCCTGGCGTCAGTCGCACTGCGATTTTGCGTGCCGAGTTGGACCACGCGCTGATACTTCCGAGCCGCCTGGATCATTTTGCGGCCTTCCCACAAGTTGTGAGACATCGGTTTTTCCACATAGACATCCTTGCCGGCCTGGCAGGCCAGGATGGCGCCCAAGGCGTGCCAGTGGTCGGGCGTGGCGTTGACGACCACGTCCACATTACGGTTGTCGAGAATGCGGCGGAAGTCCTGCACCGCCCTGGGTTCTTTTTTCTGCGCGGCCGCAACGGCTTTCTGCGCTTGAGCCATGCGGCGTGTGTCCGCGTCGCACACGTAGGCGACCTCCGCGTCGGTTCGCCCGGCAAAGGCAGTGGCCAGATAGCTGCCGCGTCCGCCGGTGCCCATCACACCAATAATGATCTTCTCGTTGGGTCCGGCCGCTTTGCCGCCCGGCAAAATGGCAAACGCGGTGGCGGCGGTCATCGAAGTTCTGAGAAACTCCCGGCGGTTGGCTTTGTTCATAAATCGCGGTTCAAAGGGCAGTCGTTGGTTGGCTTGCACGCGGCCATTATCTATGCCTCTGGGCCGGCTTTCAAGGGCAAGATGGCGCGCGCCCTCGGGAGCCGGGACCAGTGCTAAAGCGCTCCGCCAATGATTGTAGGAGACGACGTAAGGAGTCTCTGATTGGTTTTCGCGCACAGCGAAAGCCAGCTCACCGCGGAAGCCATTGATCAGAGACTCCTTACGTCGTCTCCTACAGTCAGTGCCTAAAGCCGACAGCCAGGACGAGCACGCCGAAGAGGAAGGTGCCGATGGCGAGCAGGGCGATGAGGAAGAAAATGATGCGGTGGGAGGGGCGCATCGGCTTATCGGTAGCGCAGGCTGGACAGGAAGCCCCAGGCCACTCCCAGGCCGAGTCCCACCGCATGGGCGGTGTTGGCAATAGGACCGAACACCCGTGTAAAACAGAGCAAGAACCAGATGATCATCATCCAGACGGTCGAGGGATGCAGGAAGAGCCCGGAACCCGGGTCCCGCTTGCCTCGAATCCAAATATAGCCCAGCAGGCCATAGACGACCCCCGACATGCCGCCGAACATCGGTCCGCTCATGTAGTATTGCGCCAGGTTCGAGCACACGGCGAACACCAGGACCAGGAGTCCCAGATGCCAGGGGCTTTGGCGCGCCTCGATCATGCCTCCCAAATCCCGGAGCCAGAGCATGTTGAAAAGGATGTGCATCGGGCCGAAATGAATGAATATGGGCGTCAACAGCCGCCAGACTTCCCCATGGCGCACTTCGGGCAGCCCCGGGACCTGGCCGGGCTCAGTGAGGTAGGTGGAGATGAACAGGCCCGAAATCGGCTGAGGGTTGTTGCCGAAGTTCGAGAGGATGCAGACCACGACGCTGACGACAATGAGGCCGTAGGTCAGCACGCCAAAGCGGTAATCCGTCAACGGCCGGAAGAGATAGCGCCGGTCGCGCAACCGCTTGTGATAGGCGGCGTCGGCCTTCGCCTGCTCGGCTCGCAGCCCGGCGGCTGCCTTGGCCTGGACCCGGGTACTGAGCGCCTCCCGGGTCCTGTCGAAAGGCCAGCAGCAGCCCCGCCGCGCGCTCGAGCTTGTCTTCATCCCTAATCCACAGCCCCCACCCGGCGTCCTTCTCGAATTCGATCTGGTTTTCGATGCCTTGCGCGAAGAGATAATCACCAAAAGTGCGCGCGCTCAATTCGTTGTCCAGGCGGCCAATCAATCGCATACAGCCATAACCTACCGGCAAAATCCCCGGAAGGAAATCCGAAATCCGAAGGCCGCAGTCCAAAGGCTGAGATCGCAAAGCTCTCGGGCGCCGGCTCTGCGCTCAATACTGAGGCCACAGGCGCTTCCGTGTCACGCAGCGACCGCACCGAATGAGGGACCGGGTGCGGACTTCAGATGTCGGATTTCCTTCGGAATTCAGGGCTGCAGGGCACGCCCTTCGCCTCACCAGCGTGACTTTAGAGCAGCCCTGGGTTGCGCCTGAGCCGCGCTGAGCTATATTCAAACCAACTTATGCGCCCAAACGTCGTGCTCTGGGTATATATCGGACTTCTGATCGTCGGCGGGCTGATCGGCTACTTCAAGGCCAAGAGCCCCGTCTCGCTGATCATGTCGGTGGCGTTTGCCCTCGCGCTGGCGCTGTGCGCTGCCGGAATTATTGCCCAGGTGGCAGTGGCCGATGCGCTTCTGGGGGCGCTGCTGGTGGTGTTCATCATGCGCCTGGTCAAGACCAGGAAGTTCATGCCCGCCGGGCTGATGCTGACGCTGACCGCAGCCGCGCTGGCGCTGGTCCTTACTCAGTGCTGACATGGTTACCTCGAGCGAAGACATAGCCACAGCTTTGCCGGGCGCCGCCAACGCGGCCTACGTCGAGGGCCTGTACGAAGATTACCTCCGCAACCCGGCGTCGGTGCCCGATGACTGGCAGCGGTATTTTGGGGACCTGGCCCTCAACGAGCTGCGTTTTCCGAAACCGCGATTTGGCCCGTCTTTCAGGCCCTCAAGCATCTTCAACCCTCCGACCGCCGCGCGCGGGCGGGGTTCCAGCCGCCTGGCCGACCCCGGCGTGGCGGCCATGCAGGACCGGGTCTATCTGCTGACTCGCCTCTACCGAGTGCGCGGCCACCGCATTGCGCAAGTGGACCCGCTGGGCCGGCCGCAGCCCATTCCGCCCGAACTGAAGCCGGAGTTTTTCGGCTTCACGGAGGCGGACATGGACCTGCCGGTCTATAGCGAGACGTTTCAATACGAGGGGCCGCTGCTGACGCTGGGCCAGTTGCTTGAGCGATTGCGCAACACCTACTGCCGTTCGATCGGCGTGCAGTACATGCACATCGACGACCTGAGTGTGCGCCGGTGGCTGCAGCGGCGGATGGAAACCAGTGAAAACCGCATCCAACTTACCCGCCAGGAGCAGGTGCGCATCCTCACGCGCCTGACCGACGCCGTCGCCTTCGAAGAGTTTATCCGCAAGAAATTTGTCGGCGCCAAGACCTTTTCCCTCGACGGTTCGGAGAGCCTCATCCCGCTGCTGGACCTGGCTATCGAGAAAGCCGGAGAGCAGGGCATCCGCGAGATTGTCGTGGGCATGGCCCACCGTGGGCGGCTCAACGTGCTGGCCAATATCATGGGCAAAAGCCCCCGGCAGATTTTCAGGGAATATGCCGACACCGACTGGAAGACCTCCTCCGGCCGTGGGGACGTGAAGTATCACCTGGGCCACAGCACCGATTGGGTGACGGCCAGCGGCCAGAAGGTCCACCTTTCGCTCTGCTTCAATCCCAGCCACCTGGAGTTCGTCAACCCGGTGGTCCTGGGGCGCATCCGCGCCAAGCAAGACCGGGCAGGGGACAGCGAGCGGGTGCGCGGGATGGCTCTGCTGATTCATGGCGACGCGGCCTTTGCGGGCGAAGGGATCATCCAGGAAACCCTGAATCTGAGCCAATTGCCGGCCTACAAGGTGGGCGGCACGCTCCATGTCGTGGTCAACAACCAGATCGGTTTCACCACCAGCCCGGGCCAGGCCCGATCCAGCGTGTACGCGACCGACGCGGCCAAGATGCTCCAGATTCCAATCCTCCACGTGAACGGGGAGGACCCGGAAGCGGTGGCCCAAGTGATCCGGCTGGCGATGGATTTTCGCCGCGAGTTCCAACGGGACGTGGTCATCGACATGTACGGCTACCGCCGCCTCGGCCACAACGAAGGCGACGAGCCGTCGTTCACGCAGCCCGTGCTTTACCGCGCCATTGCCAAGCGCAAGTCGGTCCGCGAAGGCTACCTCGAGCGCCTGCTCAAGCTGGGTGGTTTGACCCGTGAGGAGGCGGATGCCATCGCCGCGCGGCGGCGAGAACTCCTGGAGACCGAATTGTCCGAGTCACAATCCTCCGGGCCTGCCGAGGGGGCCGAGCCGTCTCGCGGGGTTTGGTCCGGCTACCAGGGCGGCCCGGAGCCTGCGGGCCGGAAATTCCCACGGGGGTGCCGCGCGGGCAGCTTGCAGCCTGGCTCGAGGCCCAAACGCGGCTGCCGGAGGATTTCCATCCGCACCCCAAAATCAAGAAGCTGCTCGAGGCGCGCCAGCAGACGGCCGCCGGGCAGGGGCCGGTGGACTGGGCGGTTGCGGAGTCGCTGGCCTTCGCGAGCCTGGCTTGCGCGGGCTATCGCGTGCGCCTGAGCGGACAGGATAGCGAGCGCGGCACCTTTAGCCAGCGGCATGCGGTCCTGCACGATTCTCAGGACGGCCATACGCGGATGCCGCTCGCGCACCTGGCCCCGGACCAGGCGCCCGTTGAAATTTTCAACAGCCCGCTTTCCGAGACGGGGGTGCTGGGTTTCGAATACGGCTACAGCCTGGATCGTCCGGACGGACTGGTGTTGTGGGAAGCACAGTTCGGTGATTTCTGGAATGTGGCCCAGCCGATTGTGGACCAGTTCATTGCCAGCGCCGAGGAGAAATGGCGGCGGCTCAGCGGACTGGTCCTGCTTCTGCCCCACGGTTTCGAGGGCCAGGGACCGGAACATTCCAGCGCGCGCCTGGAGCGGTTCCTGATGCTGGGCGTCGAGGACAACATCCAGATCGTCTATCCCAGCACGCCGGCGCAGTATTTCCACTGCCTGCGGCGCCAGGCGCTGAGCACCTGGCGCAAACCGCTGGTGCTCATGACGCCCAAGAGCCTCCTGCGCCATCCCAACGCCGTCTCGACCCTGGACGAGTTGGCCGAAGGCAGCTTCCAGAGCATCCTCCCCGACTCTTTGGCCAAGCCCTCCCTTTCCATCCGGCGCGTGCTCCTGTGCACCGCCAGAATTTATTATGAACTGGAGGCCCACCGGCAAGAGACCGGGCGCGCCGACATCGCCCTCATCCGCCTGGAGCAACTTTATCCCTTGCGCCGCGAACTGCTCGAGCAGACCCTGGCGCCGTACCCGGCCGGCACTCCGGTCTTTTGGGTGCAGGAGGAGCCTGAGAACATGGGGGCCTGGAATTTCATGCGCATTTGTTTCGGCCAGACCCTCTTCGGGCGCTTTCCGCTGGCGGGCATCACCCGCCCGGCCTCCGCCTCTCCTGCCACCGGCTCACACCGGCGGCACAAACAGGAACAGGCCGAGATCCTGGCGCGGGCCTTTGGCGAGAAATCATGAACCCTGCTACCCTATGTCAATCGAACTTAGAATCCCTGCCCTCGGTGAATCGATCACCGAGGTTGAAATCGGCGGCTGGCTTAAGGGCCAGGGCGAGCCGGTCCGGAAGGACGAACCCTTGGTGACTTTGGAGAGCGAGAAAGCGACGGTCGAACTGCCCGCGCCCGACTCGGGAACGCTCTCACGGATTCTCAAACAGAAGGGCGATGTGGCCAAAGTGGGCGAGATTATCGCCTATTTTGACAACGGCGGCCGAACCGAATCGTGATGCCGGCGGCCCAACGCGTCCTGGCAGAGCACGGCTTGAGTCCGCAGGAAGTCACGCCGACCGGCCCCGGCGGCCGTATCCTCAAGGAAGATGTCATCCGCCGTATGGAACAATCTGGCGAGCGACCACCGGTGGCGCCCAAAGCGCCCGCCGAGCAGCCCGCGCCGCAGCCCGCGCCGCCGCCTCTGGCGCCGGTGAGCCAGGCGGTCGTTCTCCCCTCTGCCCTGGCCGCGCCGCCGCCGCCCCGGGCCGGGAAGAGGAAACGGTGCCCATGAGCCGGTTGCGCCGGACGGTGGCCGAACGGTTGGTCGAGGCGCAAAACACGGCGGCCCTGCTGACCACGTTCAACGAAATCGATATGTCGAGCACCATCGCCCTCCGCAAGGACTACGGCGATGCCTTTCAACGCAAATACAACGTGAAGCTGGGTTTCATGTCATTTTTCGTCAAGGCCTGCGTGGATGCCCTGAAGCAGTTTCCCGTGCTCAATGCCGAGGTGCGCGGAACCAATATTATCTATCATAATTACTATGACATCGGGGTAGCTATCGGCAGCGGCAAGGGACTGGTGGTCCCGGTGTTGCGCAATGCCGAGCGCTTGAGCTTTGCCGAAGTCGAGCGGGCCATCGGCGATTTCGCCCGGCGCGCCCGGGAGAACAAGCTCAAGCTCGACGAGTTGCAGGGCGGCACTTTCACGATCAGCAACGGCGGCGTTTACGGCTCCCTGCTCTCGACGCCGATCGTCAATCCGCCGCAGAGCGGCGTGCTGGGCATGCACGCCATCCAGGAACGCCCCGTCGCCCGCGACGGCAATGTCCTCATTCGCCCCATTATGTATGTCGCCCTCACCTACGACCACCGCATCGTCGATGGCCGTGAAGCCGTCTCGTTCCTCAGGCACGTCCGCGAGGTCATCGAGAACCCGGCCCGGATGTTGATGGAGATTTAAGTTATGCCAAAGAAAAAAGTCATTAAACCTGCAGGTTCGCCCGCCGCCGTGGGACCTTACAACCAGGGGGTGCGCACCGGGAACCTGCTCTTCTGCGCCGGCCAAATTCCAATCGATCCCGCCACCGGGAATTTGGTGAGCGGCGACATCAAGCTCCAAACCCAACGCGTGTTGGAAAACGTCAAGGCTATCCTGGAAGACCAGAAGCTGACTTTTGGCAACGTGGTGAAAAGCACGGTCTTCCTGGCCAACCTCGCGGATTTTGCGGGGATGAATGAAGTGTACGCGAAGTACTTCACGGCGGATTTCCCCGCCCGCTCGACGGTCCAGGTGGCAGCCCTGCCCAAAGGGGCCGGGGTCGAGATCGAAGTAATCGCGCATTATTGACTGCGGGGCCGCCGGGTTTGGTCTGCCCCGGAACGGCCTCGGCCCCCTTGTTTCCATGCCCGCTGCAATTTACGTGCTCATTGGCCTGCTGATTGGGGCCGCATTCGGTTTTCTGTTGGGCCTCGTTCAGGGGCGCAGCCGCGCGACGGTTCCTGACGAGCGGCTGGCCAACGAATTGCGTCAGCACCTGGCGCAGCGGGAGGCGGAACTGGGCAAGCTGCGCGAGCAAATGACCGACGCGCTCCGCGCGCAAGCCGGGGCGCAAGAGCGCGCGAAGGCCGCCGAGGAGTTGCTGGCCGACCTGAAACGGCTGCACGAGACCGCGCTGCGCGAGGCGCGGGAGGCCCACAACCAGGCCCTGGCGGATCAGCGGGCCGCCTTTCGGACCTTGAGCCAGGAGACGCTCGAGAAGGTGCAGCCGCCATTCATCGAGCGGATTATGCAAACGGTCGCGACGCTCCAAGAGGCCGCCAAGGGGGATTTGGCGCAGCGGAAACAAGAGATAGCGACGCTCATTGAACCCCTCAAGCAACATTTGGAGACCTACCAGAAGCGCCTGCAGCAGGCCGAAAGCGCCCAGGCGGCCACGCTGGGCGAGGTCGGAAAGCGGCTCGAAGACCCTGACGCAATCCAGCCAGACTCTGGCCCAGGAGACGCAGCAGTTCCGCATTGTGCTCAAGTCCAACCAGGCGCGCGGGCGCTGGGGCGAGGAGACGTTGCGCCGCGTGATCGAAGCGGCCGGCATGAGCGCCCACTGCGATTTCACCGAGCAGACCCAGGCCGGCGAGGGCAAGCCGGACCTGGTGGTGCACTTGCCCGGCGAACGGGTCATCATCATCGATGCCAAGGTGCCGGATTTGGATTTCCTGACCGCCCTGGAATCGGCCGATGCGGCCAAACGGGCCGAAGGCCTCGAGGCCCACGCCGCCAAATTGCGCGCCACCATCAAGGCGCTGGCGGAGCGCAACTACCCCGGCCAACTGCCCAACGCCCTCGATTACGTCGTGCTCTTCCTGCCGGCAGAATCGCTCTTCAGCGCCGCTCTGGAAGGGGACCGGGATTTGATCGTCTGGGCGGCAAAAAGGCGCATCCTGCTCGCCACGCCCGCCTCGCTCATCGCCTTGTTGGGCTCAGTCAGCCTAAGCTGGCAGCAGCATGCCCAAACCGAGAACGCGCAGAAGATCGCCGAGGCGGCCTGCGAGTTCTACGAGCGCGTCGTCAAATTCACCGAGCACCTCGGCAGACTCCGCAACGGTCTGGAGCGCGCTAACTCGGCCTTCAATGAGGCCATGGCCAGTTTTCAGGCGCGCGTCCGGCCGGCGGGCGAGCGCCTGGCTGAACTGGGCGGGGGCGCCATGGGCAAAGAGTTGCACGACCTCCAGCCGCTGGACGGGCCGCCCCTGTTGGCTGACACCAGCCCGGCAGAAACCGAGGAGCCGACCCGGAGAGCCGACGACTAACCCCCCACTTCATACTTCATAGTTCATGCGGCTTGGCGGGGTTTGCGGAATGCCAGCCCAAAGAAGAGCAGGCCGCAGAGATTGATCCCGGCGATGTAGCCCAGTTTATAGCTGCGCCCGGTGTTGTTGGCGGTGAAGATTGGCACGTCTTTGCCCACCAGCAGGCTGGGCAGAGCCACCGGCATGAGCGCGCCGTGCAAAGTCCCGCGCCAAAAACCGGCCCTCACCTCCGGCTGGTAAAACCTCGGCTCAGCCCAGACATAAAGCCACCCGGACAGCACTCCCGCAGCCACGAGGCTCGCGAGCTTGACCGCCCATCGGCCCAACCGCCCCCGCCAAAGGGAGCCAGGCTGCCGTGCTGAGACTTTCATTTCCATTGCCGAACTGCTTCGCTTGGAGAACATCATATCCCCATCGCCGAGCGGCGTCACCTTGGATCTCCAGTTTTTGCTTTCCTGCGGATTTTCTTTCGTTTTGGGCACGAAGGCCCATACTCCAGGCGAAACGGCTCACGATGACGGCAAACGAGTTTCTTGAGAAATTACAGGCGCACGAGAAGGAGATCGTCAAAATGGCCGAGCAGGAAAAACCCGTGAAGGAGGAAGAGCCGGATTGAGCGCGCCACCGTTGGTTCCACCGCTGAAATGCCAGGGCATCAAGACGAAGCTGGCCGGAGAAATTCGGCGGATTTCGGAGGCGCGGAGCTTTGAGAGATGGGTCGAGCCGTTTTGCGGGTCCTGCGTTGTGGCCCTGAACGTGCAGCCGGAGCGGGCGCTGCTGTGTGACACCAACGTGCATATCGTCCGGCTCTACCAGGACATTCAGGCGGGGTGGGTGACTGCGGGCTTGGCACGGGAGTTCCTTGCGGAGCAGGGCGAGAAACTGAGCGCGGGGGGTGAGGATTACTACTATACGGTGCGAGAGAGGTTTAACCGCCAGCCGTGCTCCCTGGACTTTCTGTTCTTGAATCGCTCCTGCTTCAACGGGGTGATGAGGTTCAATCGCAAGGGGGGCTTCAACGTGCCTTATTGCCACAAAAAGGACCGGTTCGCCCAGGCCTACGTGACGAAAATCGCCAATCAGATCCGCCGAATTGCGGAGGTGGTGACGATGCGGGACTGGAAGTTCGCAGCCGCGGATTTTCGGGAGACGCTGCAAAACGCGGGGGCGGGAGATTTGGTTTACGCCGACCCGCCTTATGCCGGCCGGCATGTGGATTACTTCAATTCCTGGTCAGAAGCGGATGAAGAGGCCCTGGCCAAGCTCCTGAAGGGGCTGCCCTGCCGATTCATTCTGTCAACGTGGCACAGCAATGAATTCAGGACAAACGCCATGATCGGCAAGAACTGGAATTGCCCCGGAATCCACCTGCTGACCCGGGAGCATTTTTATCATGTCGGATCTTCGGAAGACTTGCGGCACCCTATGGTGGAAGCCCTCATTACGAACTTTGCCGTAGGTCAGGCTGAGCCTGAACGTGGAGAGGTTACGGAGCAGTTGGCGTTTTTTGAGCAGGCGTAAGGGGCTGCGGGCTCGTTGCACGGAGGCGACACACCACTCTCAATCTGACCCCCGGCCCTGCCCCAACTCAGCTTTCCGCGACCACCCCATGTCGTCCTTTACGGTAGTCAAGGCGCCCCTTGAACATGGATAGAACCCTGCAATTCCCTTAACCTCTATGCGGGCGGGAGACGCAAGGACGGCGGAAACGGCGAGCCGCGCTTACTGAATGCGCGTCGAGTGGTTTTGCAGCCAGAACACGTCCGGGTTGTTGGGAGTACCGACGACCACGATCGCGGGCGGGTTGATGATAGCCCTGGTCGTCCACTTGTGAATTTCGGAGTGGCCGTCCCCGAAGCCAAAACCGCCGGCCTGATTGTGATAGCTGGCGGGAAAGTCAACGATTTCTTCCGTGCTGTTTGGGGTGCCCGTAAAACCCGTCATTTGCACGACAAAGAAACCGTCATTGATGCTGTCCTGACGCTCGTCCAGCAAGACGAAGGTCATCGCCGGCCCCGGCTGCAGCATGTCGGAGAGCTTGCGGAAGACCCGCCAGTGCGCTTCCGTACTCCAGTTGTGATAAGTCGGCGGGTCGTCGCCATTGCCGCCCACCCAGTTGCTCATGGACATGCTGCGCGGGCGCGGCACGCGCTGGCCCAGGGGGTTGAGCCCGTAGGAGGTATCCGCCGGGCAATGCCAGATGCCATACGAGTTTCCACAATAGGTCATCAGCAGGCTCTTTCCGATCGTGTTCGTATAATCCCAGTTGCCCCGAGTAGCCGGATTGGCGTCGTCCAAGTCCCAAGGGACTCCGGCCGGGCCCGACCACACGTAATTGGATTCGGGCGCGTTCGCGGCGTACGAATACAGCAAGGTATCGCGATTGTCTTCCGTGTACATGCGCCACGCGGTCATGAGCTGCTTGGTGTTGCTCTCGCACATGATGCCCTTTGCCCGGCTTTTCGCCTTCCCCAAGGCGGGCAGGAGCATGGCCGCCAAAATCGCGATGATGGCGATGACCACCAGCAATTCAATCAAGGTAAAGCCCCTTCGCTCGGCGCGTCCGGCCACCGGTGCCGGAAACGAACTATGCCTGTTCTTCATAACTGAGTGCTGACGCAAACGATCTGTCCATGTAGTTTGGATGCGCCCCGAGGAATGTCAAGCCTGATGTGCTGAACTCCCTTCCCCTGGCCAGGGCTGCCGGGGCACATCTTGTCAGTACCACCATGCGAGCCACGAGGTCAGGGAGAGTGCCCGCCGCCCAGGAATTCATCCCGGAGGGATGACAGATGGTAGCCGGGGGTCGAAGCGTCGCGAGACCCCCGGTTCAGCGGCGGTGTGGGTCGGCATCCTATAGGGATGCCAGAAGGCGGCCTGTTCCCTTTGTGCAGCCTTCTGGGACCCCGTTCCGGGGTGCAGGCCCCCTCTGGCCAGGAACCGGGGTCGCGGCGATGCCGTAACCCCCGGCTACCATCTGGCAACCCTCCGGGTTGGCCCGAGCCGCCGCTCCTGGCTGGAGGTGGTGGTACTGACAACATGCGCCCGGGCGCCGGGGTTGGTGCCGTTTCTGCTTGCCAAACCGCCGGCGGCCCGGGCATTTTCTGGTATGGTAGCAAAAAGTGAGTTTGACGAGATCAATGATCAGTTTTATGAACCGGCGGAGGCCTTTTTCACGGGCTACAGCCATATCGGCCTGACGTACAGATGACGTAACGCTGGCCACCCTATATTCGGAGACCCTCCCGCAAGACACACAACTGGGCGCGACGCTGGCAGAAGGCTTGTCGCTGAACATCCCGGTGATCTCATCGGACATGGACACGGTGACCGAATCGCGCATGGCCATTGCCATGGCGCTCAACGGCGCGCTGGGTCTCATTCATTATAATATGTCCGAGCGGGAGCAACTCTCGGAAGTCAGCCGCGTCAAGAACCACGTTCACGGGCTGATCCAGGAGCCGATCCGGGCGACCCCGGACCAGTTGATCGGGGACGTGCTGGGCATGATCGAGAAGAAGCGGTTTGCCTTCAGCACGTTTCCGGTAGTGGACGCCCAGGGCAAGCTGCTGGGCCTGCTGCCCGGCCACGTGGTCAAACACCGTTATGCCAAGCGCAAAGTGGCGGAGGCCCTGACCCCACGCCCGCAAGTACACACGCTCAACAACAAGGAGTTGGGCCAGGACCCCATCGCCACGGCGGACCGGTTCTTCACGGATCACCCGGGGATACACAAGCTGCTGGTGGTGGACGACCAGGACCGCTTGTCGGGCCTGTTCACGATGAGCGACATCGAGCGAATCACGCAGGAGCGCAACGCCCAGTTCAAGCCGGCGCGCGACAGCTCCTTTCGCCTCCTGTGCGGGGCGGCCGTCTCGGCGACGCGCAACGCCTTTGGCGAACAGGACCGCCAGCCCATCCTGGCCCACGTCAGCGCGCTGGTGGAGCGGGGGTTGGATGTCGTGGCGGTCTCCACCGCCCATGGGCACAGCCGGGGTGTGGGCGAGACGGTGCGCCTGCTGCGCGAGGCCTTTCCCAAACTGCCCATCATCGCCGGGAACGTCACCAGCGGCGCAGGGGTCGAGTTCCTTGCCGGTTGCGGAGCCGATGTCATCAAGGTCGGCCAGGGCCAGGCTCGATATGCACCACCCGCATCGTCGCCGGCGTCGGCATTCCCCAGCTTACCGCCCTCTACGTGGCCGCCCAGGCGGCCCGCAAGATGCGCGTCACCCTTATTGCCGATGGCGGCATCACTAAGTCCGGCGACATCGTCAAGGCCTTGACTCTGGCGGACGCCGTGATGTGCGGCGGCATTTTTGCCGGTTGCCCCGAGGCCCCCGGCAACGTCATCGAAATCAGCGGCAAACTCTACAAGCAATACCGCGGCATGGGCAGCCTGGCGGCCATGAAAGCCGGCTCCGCCGCCCGTTACGGCCACACGACCGAGCCCACAGCCAAAGTGGCCCCCGAAGGCGTCGAGGCCCTCAAGGAAGTTTCCGGTTCGGTGGATCGCGTCCTGGCTCAACTCATCGGCGGCATCCAGTCGGGCATGGGCTACCTGGGCGCGGCCAACCTGTCTCAACTCCGCGAAAAGGCCCGCTTCATCCGCGTTAGCCCCGCCGGCCAGCGCGAGGCCGCCCCTCACAACGTCGTCGAGTTGAAGACCGGCAACTAAGCCTAAAACTGTATCGCATCGTTGGTTTGCCCGCACTGGGAGCAGCGTGAGCGATCCACGTCCGAGTCGTCCGTATAAACGTAGCCGCACCGTCCGCAACGGAAGATGCGATCCTTGCTGGGCGCCGGCTCGAAGCTCCGGCGGCGCAATTCAGAATAGATGGCCGCGCCTGCCAGCCCAGCCAACAGGACCACAACGTAAGTCAGAATCAGGTTTGGAATGGACATGGCGTTCGATGCGGAACAATTTACTTCAGTTCAGACACAGATTCATCAGCAATCCGACATCCAAGGGTCGAGGGTCGAGGGTCGAGGGGCGGCACCTCGCTCCCTGAACCCTGAACCCTGAACCCTCAACCCTCAACCCTCAACCCTCGACACCTGCGTCTCATTTAATCGGCGGCGCATTGGTTGGGGGCAAAGGCACCGTATGCCAGTCGAACAGCAACAGGCCCCGGACCAGGCGCGCCAGCGGCGTCGAGCCTGGCTGGCCTTCCTGCCCGGTAGCGCCGGGAAGCTCGAACCGGGCGGTCCTGGCCTGAGCCAGGGCGTGGTCATCGGCCTTCTTATACCCGCTGGTGAAGAGCAGGGTGGCCGAGACGGGTCGTCCCTCGGCGTCAACAAGCATCTGCACGCCGGTGTTAGTCAAAACATCGTTATACTGCCAGGAAGGCAGGTCCGGCTTCGTCAGCAAGCGGTATCGCGCCAGGTCCCCTTGGATTCGCAGCCGCGATTGCTCAGGAGAAAGCGGCAGGGGGGGCGGCTCCGGGAGCGCCCATCCAGGTCTCGACCATGGGCAGCAATCGAGGCGGCGCGAAACCGTTGGTCTGGACCTGCTCAGGGGCGACAACGCCCAACTGGGTCACGCACAGCGGGAGGGGCCGAGGCTCTTCGGACCAGTCGGAGGGGCGATTGGCAATGGGCGACACCTTGAGCCAGGCCGGTCCGGAGAAGCCCTGACGATGGGGCAGCGCGAACAGCGTAGGGTCCTGGAGCGCCAGCACCTCGGCGGAAGAGCCCCGGCCAGCCGAAGTGTCGGGGTTGGACCCGAGGGGCGGGAACGCACCGGCCCGCGCTCGCCCAACCAGCAGATTAAGCCGACCTGCGCGGCAAACACCGAGGCGATGGTCCACCACCATCGGCGGCGCGGCCAGCGGGACTGTTCAAGCGGGCAAGACATCATAAGGGGCCGTTAGCGCCCGTTCCAGAACGACTTCGGTGCTTTGGGCGAAATTCTAACACACTGCCTATGCCTGGCACCCGGGAGCGTGGAGCGGCCGAGCGTGGAGCGTGAGGGCATCGTGGCGCTTGCCACCCGCTCCACGCTCTCACGCTCCACGCTCTCACGCTCTACTCCAAGCATTCAGACCTCGGAATTTGGTTTTGCACGAGCCTTCACGGTGGCCAGCGAGGCCGGGGCCTAGCGGGGGGCGGCAGGCATGGCCGAGGCGAAGGGGCGCGGGAGCGTCTCCAGCCACATCTCCTTGATGCCGGCATCGCGGGCCAACAATCTCAGGCCGATGAGCCTTTCGTATCTCACCGCCTTGTCCGCCTGCGCTATGAGCGTCAGCGGCTCCCGAGCATCGGCCACGGCTTTCCGCAACCGGGCTTTGAGGCTGGAAGCTCCTCGATGGGTTGGTTTTCGAAATAGATCTGTCCGTTGGCGTCAATGGCCACCGCGAGCGTGAGCTTGTCCGTTCCCGGCAAGTCCGCGGCTGTGGGCAGGTCCAAGGGCACGCGGATGCCCGGCGTATAGACCAGCGAGAGGAGCATCATGAACAGGAGCAACAAAAACAACACCGTTGCAAACGGCGCCGCATCCAGTCGGCCTCGAAAAATCCGCGCGTTGCGAGGAAGCTTCACGGCTTGGGTCCTTCCGTTGACGATGTTGACGATCTCCGTCGCAGTCCGTTCCATGTCCAGGACGATGGAATTGACGCGGCTGACCAGGTAATTATAGCCCGCGTGGGCGGGGATGGCGACCGCCAGCCCTGCCGCAGCGCAGATCAGGGCCTTCCAAATCCCGTCCGCAAGTTCCCGCACATGCGCGTGCAGGCCGGCATCCTCCATGTTGTAGAAGGTCTGGATAAACCCCAGCACCGTCCCCAACAGGCCCAGCAGCGGGGCCAACTGCGCCAGGGTCGCCAGCAGGTTCAAGTTCTCTTCCAGGCGCGGCACTTCGGCCAAGCCCGCCTCCTCCAGGGCCTCCCGCACCCGCTCCCGGCCCTGGTCCCGGCTCAGGATGGCCGTCCTTACCAGCCGCGCCACCGGCCCGGGCGTCGCTTCGCAGATCAACAGCGCCTCGACCACGTTGTTCCTCTTGAGCACCGTCCGCACGCCGTTGAGAAACTCCAGCGAGTCAATCTGCGCCTGGTGAAAATGCAGGAAACGCTCGACAAACACCACCACCGCAACCGCGCTGACGAGCAAAATCAGCCACAGCACCAGTCCGCCATTGGCTAACAATACCGGCAAAGTTGGCATGGCTTCCTTTATACGACCAGAGCGACAAACTTCAAAGAGCAAAGTGCTGACATGCCGCCTGCACGGCTGATTCAAGATTCTGTAGGAGCCGACGTGAGGAGGCTCTGATCTCCGCTCTTTTTATCAAGTGAGCCTCCTCACGTCGGCTCCTGCATTCTGGGGGGGAATCTTCAATCAGCCTTGTCCCGCCTGACGGAGCTTCAGGGGTGCGCTCAAAACCGTCGGTCAGTTCACGGCGCCTCTTTGCCCCGGAGGGGCTTCCAAGAATAGCCCGGCGTCTCAACGAGTATTCTCAGTCGTCCCTTCGGGACGAGGGTCTCTGTTCTGGCCTCCCCGGCGTTGAAACGCCGGGCTATTGTCAGATGTCCCTCCGGGACAAAACTCCCGCGGCGCACGCCCGACGCTTTTAATCACACCCGAGCTTTAGAGGAGCCTTGCGGGGCCGCTTTCTTTCTGGTCAAATTGCCTCATGAATGCAAAAGCCGCTCTTCCTTTCAGGATGGATTCTTACCCACTGACCACCGACGCGCGTGCCCTGGACCGTCGCGCCTTCCTGCGACAATCGCTGGCCTTTGCCGGAGGCTGCGCGGTTTGTGTCCAGGGGGCCATGGCGGCCCCGGCACCGGCCCCGCTCAAGCCTGTTGGCGTAGCCAAGGGCATCCACGCTGGACGCGTCGTATGGGTCCATGATCCCCAAGTGACCGATTGGAAAGGCCCCGGCGACGGCCACTGGTGGGAAGGCAACCGCGTGAAACAGGAGCGGGTGGACGCCCTGATGGCACGGGCCCTCTGCGAACTGACCGGCGAGGCTGGGGTGGCCGGCTCGTGGTCCAAGCTTTTCCGTCATTTGAACCGATTGCGCGGAAAGGGGGACGTGGGCTACCGCGCGGGTGAGCGCGTCGCCATCAAGCCGAATTGGGTGGGCATGATCTACACCGAGGGCCACGTCAACCTGGACACCTGCACCTTTATCGGGCGGCACGATTACATGAACACGGCGCCGCAGATGATCATCGCCCTGCTGCGCCAGCTTGCCGGGGTGGGCGTGCCCCCGGCCAACATCACGGTCTGCGACACCCTCGCTTGCCTGGTCAAGGAGTATCATGACCTCTTCCTCCAGGCGTTCCCCGAGGTGCGTTACCAGGATTACGCGGGCAAGTTCGGGCGCATCAAGGTGAGGCCGTCGAGCCAGCCGCTGCACTGGAGCAGCCGCCCGCAGGGCAAGGCCCAAGACTACCTCCCCGCCTGCTTTGCCGAGGCCGACTACCTGATCAATTTCGCCAGCCTCAAAGCCCACACGGCCGGAGGAGTGACGCTCTGCGCCAAGAACCACTACGGCTCCCTCATACGCTGGCCGGCCCAGGAAGGTTATTACGACATTCACCCCAACTGCTTTGCCAAGGACACGGGGATTTACCGCCCCCTGGTGGACTTGATGGGGCACTCTCATCTCGGCGGCAAGACGGTTCTCTGCCTGGTGGACGGCTTGTTCTCCGGCGTGCACCCCCGCAACCCGGCCGCACAACGGATGCACCAGCCACCGTTCAACGGCCAGTGGCCCTCCAGTCTCCTGGCCTCGCAAGATCCGGTGGCCATTGATTCGGTCGGCTTCGATTTTCTCGCAACCGAATGGCCGGACTTTGCGCGCAAGGGCGTGGACGATTACCTGCGTGAGTCCGCGCTGGCCAACGATCCCCCCTCCGGGACGTTTTATGATCCAAACCATGCCACCCCAACCCAGCGGCTGCCGAGCCTGGGCGTCCACGAACACTGGAACAACCCGCAGGAGAAGAAATACTCGCGCAATCTCGGCGCCGGCGAAGGCATTGAGCTGGTCGGCGTGAAACTGGGGTAGCAGGAACGAAAGAGCACGAAAATGAAGACGAAACGACTGATCGAAAAGGATCGGGAATTGAAGAAAGACGATTTGCTCGTCATTACCGGCGCAGGCGGCTTCATCGCGGGCAACCTGGTCAGGTATTTCCGCGACAAAGGCTTCACCCGCATTCGCGCGGTGGACAAAAAGCCCCTGCCCCAATGGTATCAGCGCGTGCCGGGAGTCGAGTGCCTGAGCCTGGACTGCAGCGAGGAGGACAACTGCCGCCGCGTGTGCGAGGGCGCCGCCGAGGTCTATAACCTGGCGGCCGATATGGGCGGCATGGGCTTTATCGAACGGTTTCGCGTCCAGTGCCTGCGCAGCATCCTCATCAACACCCACATGATCGAGGCGGCCTACCGGGCCGGGGCCCGCCGCTACTTCTACTCCTCCTCAGCCTGCGCCTACAACGTCCTGCTCCAGCAGGACCCCAACATCCGCGCACTCAAGGAATCCGACGCCTACCCCGCAATGGCGGAGCGCGGCTACGGATGGGAAAAGCTCATGAGCGAGATGTTCTGCCAGGAATACTCGGCCGAGCGCGGGCTCAAGACCGCCATTGCCCGTTTCCACAATGTGTACGGCCCGCACGGCACCTGGGATGGGGGCCGGGAGAAGGCCCCGGCGGCCATCTGCCGCAAAGTCATTGAAGCCATCAATGCGGGCAGCGGCAAGATCAACATCTGGGGCGACGGCCACCAGACCCGCAGCTTCATGTACATCTTGGACTGCGTAAAGGGCATCGATCGCATTATGCATTGCGATGAATTGATCGCGACACCCATCAACCTTGGGTCCAGCGAACTGGTTTCCATCAATGACCTCGTTACCAAGGTCGAGCAAATCGCCGGCGTGAAGCTCGAGCGCCAATACGACCTGAACGCGCCGCGCGGCGTGGCGGGCCGCAACAGCGACAACACCTTCATCAAGCAGGTGCTGGGGTGGGAGCCGGATACCACCTTGCACACGGGTCTGCGCGCCACTTACCAGTGGATCCAAGAGCAGTTCTATGCCCGCAAGCAGGGCAAACCCGCAGTGGAGTAGCGCCGATTCATCTCCCGCAACAAGCCTATTAAGGATAGATAGCGCGATAGAACTTTAGCCCCGACACACTGGTGTCAATGAGGACGAATGCGCCGGAGGCATCGGCTGTCACCGTGCCCAGGGTCAACCAGTTCGTCGTGGGCAGCATGTGGGTCGTGTACTGAATGATATACGTCCTGCCCGGAATACCTTCGCCGCCAATCGCGACCGAGCCGTTGCCGAGGTTTGTGATGGCCAGATTCCGCGAGGGGCCGGTATCAACCCTGATGCCGACGGTGACCGTGCCGGCCACCGGCGCACTCCAGCCGTCGGTAGCCAGGTAGGTGAACGTGTCGGTGTTGGTGAAGCCCGGGGCTGGTGTATAGAATACCCAGCCGTGGTTGGTCACCACGGTGCCCCCGTTGGCACTGGTGGCGCTGACGCCCACGACAGTAATCGCGTCGCCATCGGCGTCCGAAACATTCGCGAGCAAGTCCGCCATGGTGACTTTCACACCGTTGGTGAGGCCTCGATAGATGGTCACCGGGCCGGCCACGGGCGGAGTATTGATCACCTGCGCGGGCGACAGCAAGTTGGTGATACCCAGGAAGTTCCCGTCACCGGCGTACTGCCCGGCAACGGTGTGCGAGCCGTGCGCCAGGTTGGTCGTGGTGTAACTGGCCGTGCCCCCGCTCAGAGACACAGGCGAGCCCGCGGCGGCGCCATCGATCGCAAACTGCACCGTTCCCGTGGGAGTCCCCGCTCCCGGGGCCACGGCGCTCAGGGAGACGCTGAAGGTCACTGCCTGGCCGGGCAGCGAAGGATTTCCAGACGAACTCAAGAGGCCTGCCGTGCTGGCTTTGGTGACAACCAGTGTTCCTGGAGTATATATGAACGTGTAATTCGGACTGGCCGCGCCGCTGGCTATGATCGGATAGCTGCCCACGGGACTGGCCGCCGTTGCCGTGGTGGTCAGGGCCGGCGGCGTGGTCAGGCTGCTGGCGGTGTCCCCATTGACGAAACCGCTGTAGCTGGGCGTCAGGGCCGGCACCGCCGCGCCGTAGAGCTTGCTCACGTTGACGGCTGTGATCGTGAGCGCGGCCTTGCTCACGGTCAGTGTGCCGCTGGCATAGCTGATGGTGTAATTGGGACTGGCCGCGCCGCGGGCTATGATCGGATAGTTGCCCACGGGGCTGGTCGCCGTTGCCGTGGTGGTCAGGGCCGGCGGGGTGGTCAGGCTGCTGGCGGTGTCTCCATTGACGAAACCGCCGTAGCTGGCCGTCAGGGCCGGCAGCGCTGCCCCGTAGAGCTTGCTCGTATTGGCGGCCGTGATCGTGAGCGCCGCCTTGCTCACGGTCAGTGTGCCGCTGGCATAGCCGATGGTGTAGTTAGGGCTGGCCGCGCCGCTGGCTATAATCGGGTAGCTGCCCACGGGGCTGGTCGCCGTTGCCGTGGTGGTCAGGGCCGGCGGGGTGGTCAGGCTGCTGGCGGTGTCCCCATTGACGAAACCGCTGTAGCTGGCCGTCAGGGCCGGCAGCGCTGCGCCGTAGAGCTTGTTCGTATTGGCGGCCGTGATCGTGAGCGCCGCCTTGTTCACGGTCAGTGTGCCGCTGGCATAGCTGATGGTGTAATTGGGACTGGCCGCGCCGCTGGCTATGATCGGATAGCTGCCCACGGGGCTGGCCGCTGTCGCGGTCGTGGTCAAGGCCGGGAACGTGGTCAGGCTGCTGGCGGTGTCCCCATTGACGAAACCGCTGTAGCTGGCCGTCAGGGCCGGCAGCGCTGCGCCGTAGAGCTTGTTCGTATTGGCGGCCGTGATCGTGAGCGCCGCCTTGTTCACGGTCAGCGTGCCGCTGGCATAGCTGACGGTGTAGTTAGGACTGGCCGCGCCGCTGGCTATGATCGGGTAGCTGCCCACGGGACTGGCCGCCGTTGCCGTGGTGGTCAAGGCCGGGAGCGTGGTCAGGCTGCTGGCGGTGTCCCCATTGACGAAACCACCATAGCTGGCCGTCAGGGCCGGCAGCGCTGCGCCGTAGAGCTTGCTCGTATTGGCGGCCGTGATCGTGAGCGCCGCCTTGTTCACAGTCAGCGTGCCGCTGGCATAGCTGACGGTGTAGTTAGGGCTGGCCGCGCCGCTGGCTATGATCGGGTAGCTGCCCACGGGACTGGCCGCCGTTGCCGTCGTGGTCAGGGCTGGCGGCGTGGTCAGGCTGCTGGCGGTGTCCCCATTGACGAAACCGCCATAGCTGGCCGTCAGGGCCGGCAGCCCTGCGCCGTAGGGCTTGCTCGTATTGGCGGCCGTGATCGTGAGCGCCGCCTTGTTCACAGTCAGCGTGCCGCTGGCATAGCTGACGGTGTAGTTAGGACTGGCCGCGCCACTGGCTATGATTGGGTAGCTGCCCACGGGACTGGCCGCCGTTGCCGTCGTGGTCAGGGCCGGCGGCGTGGTCAGGCTGCTGGCGGTGTCCCCATTGACGAAACCGCTGTAGCTGGCCGTCAGGGCCGGCAGCCCTGCGCCGTAGGGCTTGCTCGTATTGGCAGCCGCGATCGTGAGCGCCGCCTTGTTCACGGTCAGTGTGCCGCTGGCATAGGTGATGGTGTAGTTCGGGCTGGCCGCGCCGCTGGCGGTGATTGGATAGCTGCCCACAGGGCTGGCCGCCGTTGCCGTGGTGGTCAGGGCCGGCGGCGTGGTCAGGCTGCTGGCGGTGTCCCCATTGACGAAACCGCTGTAGCTGGCCGTCAGGGCCGGCAGCGCTGCGCCATAGAGCTTGCTCGTATTGGCAGCCGCGATCGTGAGCGCCGCCTTGTTCACGGTCAGTGTGCCGCTGGCATAGCTGACGGTGTAGTTAGGACTGGCCGCGCCGCTGGCTATGATCGGATAGCTGCCCATGGGACTGGCCGCCGTTGCCGTGGTGGTCAAGGCCGGCGGCGTGGTCAGGCTGCTGGCGGTGTCCCCATTGACGAAACCCCCGTAGCTAGCCGTCAGGGCCGGCAGCGCCGCGCCGTAGGGCTTGCTCGCGTTGACGGCAGTTATCGTCAGGGCGGCCGCGTTCACGCTCAGCGTGCCACTGGCATAGGTGATGGTGTAGTTGGAACTGGCTGCGCCGCTGGCGGTGATCGGATAGCTGCCCACGGGGCTGGCCGCCGTCGCCGTGGTGCTCAAGGTCGGCGGCGTGGTCAGGCTGCTGGCGGTGTCCCCATTGAGGAAACCGCTGTAGCTGGCCGTCAAAGCCGGCAGTGCCGCGCCGTAGAGCTTGCTCGTATTGACGGCGCTTATCGTCAGAGCGGCCGCGTTCACGCTCAGCGTGCCGCTGGCATAGCTGATGGTATAGTTGGAACTGGCCGCGCCGCTGGCTATGATCGGGTAGCTGCCCACGGGGCTGGCCGCCGTCGCCGTGGTGCTCAAGGTCGGCGGCGTGGTCAGGCTGCTGGCGGTGTCCCCATTGACGAAACCCCCGTAGCTAGCCGTCAGGGCCGGCAGCGCCGCGCCGTAGAGCTTGCTCGCATTGACGGCGCTTACCGTCAGAGCGGCCGCGTTCACGCTCAGCGTGCCGCTGGCATAGGTGATGGTGTAGTTAGGACTAGCCGCGCCGCTGGCGGTGATCGGATAGCTGCCCACGGGGCTGGCCGCGGTCGCCGTAGTGGTCAAGGCCGGCGGCGTGGTCAGGCTGCTGGCGGTGTCCCCATTGACGAAACCCCCGTAGCTAGCCGTCAAAGCCGGCAGCGCCGCGCCGTAGAGCTTGCTCGTATTGGCGGCGCTTATCGTCAGGGCGGCCGCGTTCACGCTCAGCGTGCCGCCGGCATAGGTGATGGTGTAGTTAGGACTGGCGGCCCCGCTGGCGGTGATCGGATAGCTGCCCACAGGGCTGGCCGCCGTCGCCGTAGTGGTCAAGGCCGGCGGCGTGGTCAGGCTGCCGGCGGTGTCCCCATTGACGAAACCGCTGTAGCTGGCCGTCAAAGCCGGCAGCGCCGCGCCGTAGAGCTTGCTCGTACTCACGGCAGTTATGGTCAAAGCGGCCGCGTTCACGCTCAGCGTGCCGCTGGCATAGGTGATGGTGTAGTTAGGACTGGCGGCCCCGCTGGCGGTGATCGGATAGCTGCCCACAGGGCTGGCCGCCGTCGCCGTAGTGGTCAAGGCCGGCGGCGTGGTCAGGCTGCCGGCGGTGTCCCCATTGACGAAACCGCTGTAGCTGGCCGTCAAAGCCGGCAGCGCCGCGCCGTAGAGCTTGCTCGTATTGACGGCGCTTATCGTCAGGGCGGCCGCGTTCACGCTCAGCGTGCCGCTGGCATAGTTGATGGTGTAGTTAGGACTAGCTGCGCCGCTGGCGGTGATCGGATAGCTGCCCACAGGGCTGGCCGCCGTCGCGGTGGTGGTCAGGACCGGCGGGGTGGTCAGGCTGCCGGCGGTGTCCCCATTGAGGAAACCGCTGTAGCTGGCCGTCAAAGCCGGCAGTGCCGCGCCGTAGAGTTTGCTCGTGTTGACGGCGCTTATCGTCAGGGCGGCCGCGTTCACGCTCAGCGTCCCGCCGGCATAGGTAATGGTGTAGTTAGGACTGGCTGCGCCGCTGGCGGTGATCGGATAGCTGCCCACGGGGCTGGCCGCCGCCGCGGTTGTGGTCAGGACCGGCGGGGTGGTCAGGCTGCTGGCGGTGTCCCCATTGAGGAAACCGCTGTAGCCGGCTGTCAGGGCCGGCAGCGCCGCGCCGTAGAGCTTGCTCGTATTGACGGCGCTTATCGTCAGGGCGGCCGCGTTCACGCTCAGCGTGCCGCTGGCATAGGTGATGGTGTAGTTGGAACTGGCTGCGCCGCTGGCGGTGATCGGATAGCTGCCCACAGGGCTGGCCGCCGTCGCCGTAGTGGTCAAGGCCGGCGGCGTGGTCAGGCTGCCGGCGGTGTCCCCATTGACGAAACCGCTGTAGCTGGCCGTCAAAGCCGGCAGCGCCGCGCCGTAGAGCTTGCTCGTATTGACGGCGCTTATCGTCAGGGCGGCCGCGTTCACGCTCAGCGTGCCGCCGGCATAGGTGATGGTGTAGTTAGGACTGGCTGCGCCGCTGGCGGTGATTGGATAGCTGCCCACGGGGCTGGCTGCCGTCGCCGTGGTGGTCAAGGCCGGCGGCGTGGTCAGGCTGCCGGCGGTATCCCCATTGACGAAACCGCTGTAGCTGGCCGTCAAAGCCGGCAGCGCCGCGCCGTAGAGCTTGCTCGCGTTGGCGGCGCTTATCGTCAGGGCTTCTGGCACGACAACCAGCGCGACATTGGCCGTGACCGGCCCATAACTGTTCGTATCGGTCGGGTTGAAAGTGACCGAGAGGACCTGGCTGCCGGCATTGAGCACCGTGCCGGCCGGTGGATTGTAGGTGAAGGTGCCAGGAACCGAGGAAGTAGCGTTCAATTGACCGGCGCCCAGGGCCGTTCCATAGACGATGTTGGCCGGCGTTGGCCACGTGATCGGCGGCAGTGCGCCACCCGTGAACAAGAGTCCCCAACTCACCAGCATGTTGGTGCTGCCATACGACATGTCGGCCAGAAACAGTGTCCATTCACCGCTCGGGTTGGAGTTGGTGAACGAGCTGAGGTAGGTGGTACGAGGCGTGGTGTCCAGCACCAAGGAAGGGTCCACGGCCCGTCCATCGGGCTGCCACACGCCGGTCAGCGGGGTGCCGGCGGGCGGATTGATGGTAGTTTGATAGGTATGGATATCGCCTTGGGGAGCGGCATCATCAAACAGGATGTTGAACCCGCAATCGGCATAGCCCCACGGGTCGGACGCGGTGCGGCCAACCCGGTTCAAGAGGATGCAGAAATTGGTGACGCCACCCTGGACATGGCGTAGATACCCGTAGAGATCGCCGTTGAATTCGCCCGCCACGCACAGGCTCACTCGCAAGGACGACAGTTTCGTGATGGCCGAGCTCACGGTCTGGATGTCGATCATCCCGGTGGGGTTCCCGTCCGGTATGGGTGTGTTAAGGTTGCCAAAGCTGTTGGTCTCGCTGGTCTGGGCCCCGAGGGGCGGACTGCCCGCGGTCAACAGCAGCAGGACAAGAAGGCTGGTTGATTTGCGCATGAGTTTGACCAGGTTGACAGGCTTGCGGGCTGGGGTTGAACTAAGGACATACGGACCGATAGAGCCGTTGGGGCGACCCCGCCGGGTCGATGAGTCCGAACAAGCCGTTCGGGTCGGCGAGCGCCTGCCCCAGAACTTGCCAGTTGATGTTCTGTGCGCCATCGGCGAACTGGAGCTGATAGACCCGGCCGGGCACGCCGCTACCGCTGATGGCATAGGAGCCGTTGCCCAGGTCGCTGACCGTCAAGTTTGCCGATGAGCGGTTGTCGCAGCGCAGACTTAGTGTGACCGTGCCCGCAACCTGGGTGTAACCGTCGCTGATAGCATAGCTGAATGTGTCGGCATTGGTGAATCCCGGCGCCGGGACGTAAAAGACATAGCCGCTACTGATCGATACTGCGCCCCCGTTGGCGCTGGCCGTGGCCATACTGCCAAGTGTGATGGGGTCGCCGTCGGCATCCGAGGCCTTGGCGAGAAGGGCCGCCAGCGACACTCTGGTGCCGGTGGCTGAATCATAGGTAATCGCGGTTGGACCCGGCACCGGCGGCGTGTTCACCACCTGGAAACCGGCCAAGAGGTTGGTTGTGCCCGTGAAATTCCCGTCGCCGGCATATTGGGCAGCCACCGTGTGCATGCCGTGCCGGAGCGCGGAGGTGGTGTCGGAGGTGGTGTAACTGGCCGTGCCGCCGCCCAGGGGCGCCGGGCTTCCGGCCACCGCGCCGTCGATGATGAATTGCACCGTCCCCGTTGGGACGCCCGCGCTCGGCGCCACCGCGCTGAGTGCCGTGGTGAAGGTCACCGTCCCGCCTGGCAGCGACGGGTTAGCCGAGGAGGTTACCAGGCCGACCGCCGCCGCTGGCAGGATGGTCAAGGTCCCGTTGCTCAGACTCACGTTGTAATGGGTCAGCTTGCCGTTCGGGTCGATGAGGGTCGGCACGATGCTGTATGTCCCCACCGGGCTGCCCGGTGCAGCCGCCGTGCTAAACGTGGCGGTGATGTCGTCTCCGTTCTGCAACCCGCTCACGGTGCCGGTCAGAATCGGATTGGCGGCCCCATAGGGTCGCGACTGGTTGGCCGCGGCAACGATGAGTTCGCCTGGAACCTGGTAGGAGATCTCATTCGAGAACTCACTCTCCATACCCACGCTGTCAATCGCAGTGGCGGCGAAAAAGTACTTGGCCCCAGGAAGCAGGCCCGAGACGGTGGCATTGGTTACGCTGCCGACCGCCACCACGTTCGTATAAGTCTGGGTAGCCCCGCCGTAATACAGATTGTAGCCGACCACGTCTGGATCGGTGCTCGCATCCCAGGCCAAGGTGACGCTCTGCCCCCGGGCGGACGCACAAAGAAATGGCGCAACCGCGACCAGGGCCAGGACGATGCTCCCCGCCACATGGCCCGACCTGCCAAGAACCCGCGCTTTAGGCATAACCACGCTCGCTTAGGCACGAGTCGTGCCACTCTTCATCGGGGCGAGTCTGGACTCACCGACTGATGAGGCAACCAGCGCCGGACTCGACTGGATTGGCGGGGATCTCCGCTTAAATGGCGGCGGTTCTTGAGTTCTTCGAGGCTTCCGGCCGGAATCGCGATTTCAGTGCCACCTGCCCACGATCAGCCCGGCGCGTGGAATCTGGGCGGGAATAGGGCAGAACGTGGCTCTATTTTGGACAGTCGCAGGTTTTCGGACGTTTTCCGGCACCGGGTGGCAATGTTTGGAAAGGTGTGGATAACGGGGCAATGAACCACGCCCTACTCCGCGTCGGTTCCGCTCGAGGCCGCCGGGGCGATGGTGGCTTTGGGCAGCAGAGGGCGATCATTAACCAGGACCATGCTGTGGCTTCCTCGCGCGGCAATGAGCACGACGTTCCTGAGTCCGCCAGGGACCTCGCACTGCCCGGCGGTGTTCAGGCCCCAGGCAGTCACCGTGCCATCACGCTTCAATGCCAGGCTATGGTAGTCGCCGGTGGCAATCGCCACCACGTTCGCGAGTCCCGGTGGCACGCTGCCCCTGATGAGTCCGTAGCCGCCCCAGAGAACCACCGTGCCATCGTCCTTTAGCGCCAGGCTGTGATACCCGCCGGCGGCAATCGCCACCACGTGGTTCAATGCCTCCGGCACATTCGCCTGGCCCATGCGATTGCCGCCCCAGGCGACTACCGTGCCGTCCTCCCGGAGGGCCAGGCTGTGGTACATTCCACCAGCAATCGCCACCACATGATCCAATTCCGGGGGCACATTGCATTGGCCAAACGCGTCAGAACCCCAAGCAACCACCGTGCCGTCGCCCCTCAGGGCCAGGCTGTGGACCGCCCCCGCAGCCACGGCCACCACGCCATTCAGCCCCTCGGGAACATCGCACTGCCCGTAGTCGCCTGCTTCTCCTCCCGCGGGCCCCCAGGCGATGACGGTTCCATCGCTCAACAGCGCCAGGTTGTGGACATTGCCGGCAACCGCTTCCACCACCGGGCCCTGTTGCGCTGGACCCGGAATCGAGGTCTGACCGAAGCGGTCGTCTCCCCAAGCCAGGAGCGTCCCATTACCTCGCAGCACGAGGCTGTGAAAGGCCCCCGCTGAAATGCCCGCCACTCCTCTTGTCGGGGGTCCCGAAGGCGCTATGGCCAGGTCGTACTTGAAGTCACCCCAGGCGACCACCTCGCTCCTGTCGGGTGGCGAGGCGGTTGCGCAAAGCACACCCTGAATGACGATTAGAGACAAACCAAATGCCCGAGTGGACTGGATTTTCATGCGGATCAATGAATGCAAAGGCCTTTTCACAAGCAACAGCACCGAAACAACATGCCTATCATTATCACATGCCAGATGCGGTGGCTACCAGGGACGGCCCTAAAAATCATCCAGTGGAACCCCCGGTAAGCCGCTCATCACTCCGATATGATCGTGACAGCAACCGATTGTGCTTGCAGTCTGGCGAGCCGCTCGCAATTATTCTCGCGTGCTGCGCCCAGACAAATTGGCGCATGAGCTGCAGTGTCGGATAACGCGTTATGAACGAACTCGACCAGACCTTCGACGAGTACTTGAGGGCCATCGGAGCAAGCTGCCCGCGTTTGCTCTACGCCTTGCAGCAAAGCGCCGAGGCGGTGTGGGGCGAGATCATGAGAATGGAATCGGTCTGCCATGCGTTCGAGGCGGCCTGCTCCGGTTTCCGGGACCAATCAGCCGTGGCGCGCGAAATCACGACGCTCGTCGAGGCCCTGCGCGTCCAAATGGCCAAAGACGGGCTCGTTGACTATGAGGAGTTTGCCGCGTTCCGGCAGGGCGTATCTGCCATCCTGCGTTGCGCGAACCGCTTGCGGAATTCCCCCGGTGAACCAGGCCCGGGGAGCAATCGCCCCCTGAAGACCTGCGTTTTTTACTGCTCCAACAATTTGGAGGCGGGCTCTGTTGGCCGAGTTGGGCGAGCAAGCCGGCGGCGACACGGTCAAGACCATCGGTCTGCCCTGCTCCGGAAAAGTGGATGTGCCTTACCTGGTCAAAGCCCTGGAAACGGGCGCGGACGGGGTGGCGATTGTGGCCTGCAAGAAGAAGGAGTGCCGTCACTTCGAGGGCAGTCTGCGCGCCCACAAACGCGCCGAGGCGGTCGAATCGCTGTTGGAGGAAATCGGACTCGGCGCCGGACGGATGGCCGTCATCGAGTGCGCGCGAGGCGGGGCCGGGCAGGTCTGCGACGAAATCAAGCAGTTCATCGAGCGGGTCAGAAGCTCTGCCGCAAGGACGCACCCCAAGGGATGCGATGGACAAACAGGAACGCATGCTCGCATGAAAGTGGATGGCCAGCTCGCCAGAAGCATCGAGAACGGACAGTTCATCGTTACCGCCGAGCATGCGCCGACGGCCACGGCGACTCTGTCCGCCACGGAAGCGGCCTTGAGGGCCTTGGGCGGCAAGCTCACGGCGGTCAACATGGGCGACAACCAACACGGCGTGGCGATGTCGTCCCTGGCCGCCTCGGCGGCGGCGCTCAAAACGGGCCTCGAGCCCGTTCTCCAAATGGTCACCCGCGACCGGAACCGCATCGCCCTCCAGTCCGATTTGCTGGGAGCCGCCAGTCTTGGCATCAGGAATGTGCTTTGTTTGTCCGGCTATCACCAGACGCTCATCGGCTGTCCGGAGGCCGCAAACGTTTTCGACATTGATTCCACCCAGTTTATCGCCACGACTACCCGGATGTGCCAGCAGGGCCTGCTGGCCGACGGCACGAAGATCGAGGGGCCGTTTTCGATGCTGGTGGGGGCGGTGGCCAATCCCTTCCTCAAACCGCTGGAACTCAACCTGGCCAGGCTCCAAAGCAAAATCGAGGCTGGCGCCAGGTTCATTCAAACCCACGCGGTCTTTGACCTTGACACCTTCGGCCAATGGCTCGAGGCCGTTCGCCAGGCAGGTCTCACAAAGAAGGTCGCCATCCTGGCCGGCGTGCTCCCCTTGGAAAGCGCGGCGGAGGCCCAAAAACTCCCGGAGACTCATCCCGATTTTTACGTCCCCGACGAAGTGAGGGAACGGCTCCAAGCCTCCGGCAACGACGCCGGGAGACCGGGCTGGGCAATCTGCGTGGAGACCATCAAGAAACTCAAGACCATGGAGGGGGTGCGCGGGATTCATATTCTCTCGGGTGGCAAAGAAGCCGTGGTGCCGGAGCTCCTTGCGGCCGCCGGCCTGTCGTGACCGGGAGAAGGCATGCCGGAAAAATATCACATCAAGACACGGCCGGTGCCGCCCCGAAGGCCGCGCATCGGCAAACATGGCGTGGTGGACTGGCGGGAGGACTGCGCCCGGTGCCATAACTGTGTGAAGAAGGCCTGCGTCTATGACCGCTACCGGCAGGAGGCGGAGTACATTCGCAACCTGAGCGACGTCGAGGCCCTGTTCTTCGACTGCATGGGCTGTTTCTCGTGCGTGCAGGATTGCACCAAGGGCCTCTTGTGCCTGGCGCTCAATCCGGTCTATGAAAACCTCGGCAACAGCTACTGGAAACCCGACATCATCAAGACCACGTGGCTCCAGGCTGAAACCGCGAAGATCCCGGTCTCGGGCGCGGGCTACCGGGGGCCGTTCTCCGGCCCCGGTTTCGACTCGATGTGGACCGACATGTCGGAGATTGTTCGTCCGACCCGCGACGGGATTCACGGCCGGGAGTACATCAGCACGGCGGTTGACCTCGGACGCAAGCTTCCGTTCCTGGCCTTGGAGGCAAGACGGGTTGCGGCTGAACTGCCCCCCCTGGTCTCGATCCCGATGCCGCTCATCATCGATCTCAGTTCCCCGGCCCATACCTTGCCGCAACTCGATGCCGTGATCGAACAGACGGCTGTGGCGACCGACTTGATCGCTATCCTGGATGCCCGGCACCAACCGGCCTCCGAGAAGCACCTGCGTCATATCGCGTTTTATCTGGGTCCCGACAGCGCCCCGGTGCCGGCCGATGTCCTGAGAAAGACCAGGCTGGTGGAAATCGCCGACAGCCCCGCCGTGACCGAGCGCCTCAAGGCAATCAAGGCTATCCATCCGGAGATCGTCGCCTCGATCAGGGTCCAGTTGACCCCAACGGGCCTTGAGCGCGCCCTCGAGCTGGCCGGGTTGCCGGAGGTGGAGGTGCTCCACCTCGTGGCAGACCCCAACGGCAACGAAATCGGAGCGCAACCGCCCCGCTTTCTGAAGGACATGCTCCGCCAGGTCCATACCGCCCTCATCGAAAAGGGGATCCGCGACGAGCTCACGCTCATGGCCGGGGGCGGAATCGCGCTGCCGGAACACCTGGCCAAAGCCATCATTTGCGGCGCGGACCTGGTCACCATCAATCTGCCGTTGTTGATCGCCCTGGAATGCCATCTGTGTGAGAGCTGCAAACCGGGCCAACCGTGCCCGGCCAGGCTGGAAACACTCGATTGCGGCTTCGCGGTGGGCCGCATGACGAACCTCATCGCGGCCTGGCATGACCAGTTGATCGAAGTGATGGGGGCAATGGGCATGCGCGAGGTGCGCCGTCTGCGCGGCGATGTCGGCCGCGCCATGTTCTTCGAGCAACTCGAGGAGGAAACCTTCGGCAAGCTTTATGGCGCCAGAAACCGGTATTGAAGCATTGCTGCCCGAGAACACGCTCAAGACACGCGTGCCGCAGGAACAAGTGGAGCGGGTCACCCGGCCGGCCCCGTCCCGCTATCGCAATGAAATCGCCAAGTACCTCGTCCATCGCAACCAGGACTGCCGGCTCTGCGGCAAGTGCGTGGAGGTTTGTTCCTACCACGTCCATGCCCGCAACCCCGGCTACAGGTATTTTGGCGAGCCGCGCCACCACTTGTGCATCGGGCCCGCCTGCGAACAGACCGGCCGCGATTGCGTGACCCAATGCCCGCAAGGGGCCCTCGAGGTCCGGGAGAATCCAATGTGTCATCTGCTGGGTGATTTTCGTTGGTCGAGTGATTTGATCCTGGCGACGTGGAAAATGGCGGAAACCGGCGACGTGCCGCCGCCGGCCTACGATTACAACTGTGAGTGCGGAAATTCCGGCGGCGGTTTCGACCGCCTCCGGTTCAAATTCCCGGCTCGACCCCCCGTGGTCCTGGGCGAGGAGGAGATTGACACGAGCCTCCTGCTCAACAAGCGGGAGGATGGCCGGCCTAAGATCCGGATTGATGTTCCCTGGTATGGGGGCGGCATGTCGTTCGGCTCGGTCAGCAATGTCACCCAGTTGTCCAAAGCCAGGGTGGCCGTGGCGTTCAATACTTTTACCTGCACGGGCGAAGGCGGATACATGGAGCGGATGAGGCCCTATGACGACCATGTGATTACGCAGGTGGCGACGGGCCTTTTCGGCGTGCGCGAGGAAACCATCCAGCGCGTGCCGATCATCGAGTTCAAGTATGCCCAGGGCGCCAAGCCCGGTCTGGGCGGGCACCTCTTGGGCGACAAGAACACGGTGAGCGTGGCCAAGATGCGCGAGGCGGTTCTGGGCATCTCGCTCTTCTCCCCCTTCCCCTTCCATAGCGTCTATTCCATCGAAGACCATGCCAAGCACATCGAGTGGCTCAAGCATGTGAACCGCCGCGCCTTGATCTCGACCAAGGTTTCTACCCCCACCGATGTGGATATGGTGGCGGTGGGCAGTTACTCGGCGGGCACGCATATTGTCCACATTGACGGCGGCTACGGCGGGACCGGCGCGGCGCCGGACATCGCCAAGAAGAACATCGCCATGCCCATCGAATACGCCATCGGCAAGGTCCACCGTTTTCTCACCGATGAAGGTGTCCGGGACAAGGTGACCTTGATTGCCAGCGGCGGCATCCGCACCGCCTATGACGTGGCCAAGGCCATTGCCCTGGGCGCCGATGGAGTGGTCATCGGGACGGCGGAACTGGTGGCGCTGGGTTGCGTGCGCTGCAGCCGCTGCGAGAGCGGACGCGGTTGTCCGCGCGGCATCGCCACGACGGACCCCGAGCTTTCCGGGAAGATGGAGCTGGATTGGGGCGCCCAGCGCCTGATCAACCTTTACAGCGCCTGGCGCAAGGTGCTCGTCTCGATTCTGCAACGCCTGGGCCTGCGCAGCGTCACCGAACTGCGCGGACGCACCGACCTCATGATGCACCTGGATTACACGAACGACGCCCCGAGAACCTCATGAACGGCGAATTGATAAAGCGCCTGGCCGATTCAAGAAAGCGGCTGGCCGAGCAGCTCAACCACGCTTCCCTCCTCAAGAAGGAGGCCGAGGAAGGGGGCTGCGGGGTGGTTGGTTTCTGTTGCAGCGTGCCCGTGCCGGGCAAGCATATTTATGAACCGTCCCGGCAAATGCACAACCGGGGCAACGGGAAAGGGGGCGGCATCGCCGCAGTCGGCTTGGTGCCGGAGCAGCTTGGCGTCAGCCGCCAGGTCCTCGACAGCCATTACCTGCTGCACCTGGCGTTCCTCGACGCCAAGGTGCGGCCCGAAATCGAGGCGCAGTTCATCACCCCGTGCTTCGACGTTGCGGCCACTGCCCAACTCGACCACCTCGCGGACTGGAAGTCCGTGCCGGGGCTCGAGGTGTTGCCGCCGGAGGTCAGCCGCTATTTTGTGCGCGTCAAACCCAAGGTGCTCGACGCCTTCGTCGCCCGGCACCACCTCCAAGGGCTGGACCGGGGGGAAGCCGAAGACGAGTTCGTCAGCCAGAACAGCTTCAGCCTGAATCAGAAATACTACGCCTCCCTGGGGGAGAAAAGGGCCTTCGTGCTCTCGCATGGCCGGGACCTCATGATTCTCAAGGTGGTCGGTTTCGCCGAGGCGATTGTCAAGTACTACAGGATTGAGGACCTTTGCGCCCACGAATGGATTGCCCACCAGCGTTTCCCGACCAAGGGCCGCGTCTGGCACCCCGGCGGCGCCCATCCCTTTGCGGCCATCGACATGGCCCTGGTGCATAACGGCGACTTTGCCAATTACCATTCCGTCTGCGAGTACCTCAAGCAGCGTCAGATTTATCCCCAGTTCCTCACCGACACGGAAGTCTCGGCCTTGCTCTTCGATTTGCTGAGCCGGACCTACCATTATCCGCTGGAATATATCATCGAGGCGCTGGCGCCCACTACGGAACTGGACTTTGACCGTCTCGAGGCGGAGAAACAGAAGATCTACCGGGCGATCCAAGCCACGCACATTCACGGTTCTCCCGATGGCCCGTGGTTCTTCATCATCGCCCGCACTCTCGCCCGAACCGGGCAGTTCCAGTTGATGGGCATCACCGACACCGCGATGCTTCGGCCGCAGGTGTTCGCCTTCTGCGACGGCGAAGTCCAGGTGGGCCTGATTGCTTCGGAAAAACAAGCCATTGATGCCACGCTCTTGAGCTTGTCCAACGACGACAAACGGATTTGCCCGGTGGCCGACCGCTACTGGAACGCGCGCGGAGGCAGTCACAACGATGGCGGGGCCTTCGTCTTCACTCTGCAAAAAGATCCCGCCGGCAAGATGCGGATTACGTGCGCCGATAAATTCGGCAAACCGGTCCCGATGCCGGGCGCAACCGAACCTTGTGATTTTTCGCGGGACTTGCTGTCGTCCCCCGAATCGGAGGAGTCGGTCCGGACCATCGTCAACGAGCAATTTGTCGTAGCGGCATCTCGGCTGCCAGGCCGTAGCCCTGCGGAGGCTGGGCAGAGTGCCGCTGGCTCCGACGAGTCGGCCGGAACCCTCGTCAATGAGCGATTTGTCCCCGGCCACAGCCTGGCGATTTTTGAAGGCTTGCGCCGACTCATGCCGCAATGGTCCTTCGATGAATTCCGCCTGGCCTGCCGCCAAATCACGCAGCAGGCCAAAGACCCTTCCAGGACCGCAACCGCCATCGAGGTCTTCACGCTGCTTAACGACCGGAGATACTCAACCAGCGCCAAGAAGCGCAGCCATGTTCTCCACGTCGTCCACGGCGAGTTGAGCCGATTGTTTGGCAATCTCCCCAACCTCGCCTCAAAAGAGTCCGCCAAGAGCGCCTTTCGCCTCATCGATTTCGAGACCCGCGAACACCTCAGGAAACCGCAAGAGAACGAGACCACGCTGGTCATCGATGCCGCCCATTTTCCGCCGGAAGGAAACGACTGTGACGCCGCCCTGCTGGTGGATGCCTACATGAAAGGGTGGCGGCGCTTCGTCAGCTTCAACTGCATTGGCCAGCGCTATCTCGGCTGCGGACTGGGACCCGAGACTGACGAGGTGGCCATTGATGTTTATGGCAGCAGTGGAGATTACCTTGCCTCAGGACTCGATGGACTCACCATTACCGTGCATGGAAATGCCCAGGACCAGTTGGGCCAGATTATCAAGAAAGGAAAACTGGTCATTCACGGCGACGTGGGCCAAACCTTTATGTATGGCGCCAAAGGCGGCTCCGTCTATGTGCTCGGCAACGCCGCCGGCAGGCCCCTCATCAACTCCGTCGGCCGGCCCAAAGTAGTCATCAACGGCACCTGCCTTGACTTCCTGGCGGAGTCCTTCATGGCCGGCGATCCTCATAACGGCGGCGGGTTCGTGGTCCTCAATGGCGTAAAGTTCGATGATGACGGGCAATTGGTTCCGCTGCCCGAGCCTTATCCCGGCGGCAACCTGTTCTCCCTGGCCTCGGGCGGCGCCATTTTCCTGCGCGACCCCGAAAGGACCCTGGTCGAGCAGCAGCTAAACGGCGGCAAGTTTGCCCGCTTGACCGGCGCAGACTGGGATTTGATCCGGCCATATCTGGAGGAGAACCAGAGGCTTTTCGGAATCACAATCGAGCAACTTTTGACCGTTAACGGCCGGAAGCGCAACCCCGCCCAAGTCTATCGCAAAGTCCTTCCCGGCAACGCCCCCGCCATTGCTGCCGAAGATACCGACGATGTTGCAGCCGGCTTCGAGGAGATGACCGCTACGCCTATTTCGTGACGGCTCCTTAGCGACGAAGGACCGTCGCCCCGGGGTTGCGCCCCCCACAATCCCTCCCCCTTCTCCCCCTTCCACCCGGCCGACCTCCACCCCTCTGAAATCTCCCATTTGCCATTTGCCATTTGCCATCTCCCATTTGCCATTTGCCATTCCCAATTCGCCCCCCCGCACCGCGCCCTCCGCACAGCTTCTGCTTTCTGCTTTCTGCTTTCAGCCTTCGGCGCGCCTTCCGGTCGCTCCATCCTTCCCATTCTTCCCATTTATCCCATTCGGCCGTCCGTCGCCCCCTCCCGAGAAAGAGCACCCGCTTATCGTGCCACAATCCCGCCATCGGCGAAAGCTCCCATAGGAGCGCCATATTTGTAGAAACGCCAGCCCACCGAGCCTTCCCCAAGCTCCGTCAGGAGCGGCGTGGGCCTCGAGGTGGCCCCGCCCCCGCCCTCCTAATCCTAATCCTGCTCCTAATCGTCGTCAGGAGCGGCATGGGCCTCGAGGTTGCTGCGCCGGCGCAACCTGCCGCTCCTAACGCTGAGGTTCTCCGGAGGCCTTGACCTCTGCCCGCCGGCGAGGCGCCAACGAGCCGCATATCCCGCATCTGTAACGAGCGAGCAACTAAGCCAGCGGGCAAAAGGACCAGCCAGAATGCAAAGTTGCTCCTGCGCGGTCCCTTGATGACCGTCACCCAACCCTGAAGCGCTGGGCTCAAACCTCCTGACCCCCTGGAAAACGCGTGAGCCGCCCGGTGGCGCACCGCGCCTGCAAGCCGGCGCCCCTTCATCCGGCCTATTGCAGGCCCGAGGCCCAAACGGCCGCCCTCCTTCCCCTTTTAAAACCCTGAAAGGGTGACGCATATCAGCCCCGGCCAGCGAGGAACCAGCGCCGCCCTGGGTTGCGCCCCCACAATCCCTCCCCCTTCTCCCCCTTCCACCCGGCCGACCCCACCCCTCTGAAATCTCCAATCTCCCATTTGCCATTTGCCATTCTCAATTTGCCCTCTGCGCCCCGCCCCCGCACAATTTCTGCTTTCAGCTTTCAGCTTTCAGCCTTCGGCGCGCCTTCCGGTCGCTCCATCCTTCCCATTCTTCCCATTTATCCCACTCGGCCGTCCGTCACCCCCAGCCCGCTGCACAAAGCCCTCAGTCCGCGTTGCCCGCCCCGCGGAGATGGCGTGCAACCCGGAGGTTGGCCAGAAGATAGCCGGGGACCGCGGCATCCCCACGATCCCCGCTCGACCCCGGCGATGGCCCTGCATCCGGAACCGCGTGCCAGACATCCCCGCCCCACCTTTGCCCGGCCCTCACTTTCTTGCTGCAACCCTGCGCATTTTCGCGTAAATAGGTGCCGCGAGGCCTATGGCAACGCGGCAGATTTTCATTTCGCACGGCCCCGGCACCGCCAACGGCGCCGAGCCTCAAGCGATGTCTCGCCGCCTCGCCCCCTAAAGCAACCCAATGTCCACCCGCTTTTTCACCAATCAAGGCGACCAGACTCTCCTCAGAAAATTCCGGGGCGTCTTCGAGAGCAACGCCGACATCGAATGGTTCGACGCCCTGGTCGGCTACCTCCGCGCCTCCGGTTACTTCGCCATCCGCCCATTTCTCAGCAACGTGCCCCACATCCGCATTCTGGTTGGCATCAGCGTTGACGCCATCATGGCCGATTATCACCGGCGCGGCCTGCTGTTCATGCCCGACCCCACGAAGGCCCTGGAGGAATTCCAGAACGACCTTCGCAAAGACATCCAGGGCGCCGCCTACAGCAAAGAAACCGAAGCCGGCATCCTCCAATTCGTGGAGGACGTTGCCTCGAAAAGAATCGCCATCCGCGCCCACCCGACCCAGCGCCTCCATGCAAAGCTCTACATCTTCCGTCCGAAGGGCTTCAACGAACACAAACCCGGCGCCGTCATAACCGGCTCGTCAAACCTCACCGCCGCCGGCCTCGGCACGACCGAGGAGGTCCGCAACTACGAATTCAACGTCCTGCTCCACGACTACACCAACGTCCGCTTCGCCGCCGACGAGTTCGAGCGGCTCTGGGATGAGTCCACCGAAATCCTGCCCAAGTCCCTCCAACAGGTCCGCGACTCCACGTACCTGGCCGGCGACGTCACCCCCCACGAACTGTTCTGGAAACTGCTGGTCGAGTACCTTCGGACCGAGCATCGAATACGATCCGAACGCCATCACCGACCTGCCCGACCAGTTCAAACGCCTCGCCTACCAAATGGACGCCGTTAGCAGCGGCTTCCGCCTGCTGGAAAAACACAACGGCTTTTTCCTGGCCGACGTTGTCGGCCTCGGCAAAACCATCGTTGCCACCCTGATCGCCAAAAAATTCTTCTTTTACAACGGCTTCCCGGAACACCGCTCCCACACGCTCATTGTCGTTCCGCCGGCAGTTAGGGACAATTGGGAATGGACCGTCAACCTGTTCCGGCTCGACAACGTCAAGATCCAGACCAACGGCAGCCTCCACAAGGTCAGGCACCCGGAAAGGTTCGACCTGGTGATCGTTGACGAAGCCCACAAATTCCGCAACGACACCGCCGAGGCATTTGACGAGCTCCAGCGCATTTGCAAGACACCCACCCAGCGCGAGCTCCCCGGCGGTGGCCACGCCGGCAAAAAAGTCATCCTGGTCAGCGCCACCCCGCTTAACAACCGCCCCGACGACATCCGCAACCAAATCGCCCTCTTCCAGGACCTCAAGGATGCCACCCTGAGCATCGCCAACCTCCAGCACTTCTTCGCCCAGCGCGAAAAAGAGTACCGGCAAGCCCGCAAGGAACCCGACATCGAAACCGCGCGGCGCCAGGTCAAACAAATCTACGAACTCATCCGCACCAAGGTTATCTCCGAAGTCATCATCCGGCGCACCCGCACCGACCTGCTTGAGCACGACCAATATAAGCAGGACCTGGCCGAGCAGGGCGTTACTTTTCCTCACATCGAAAAGCCCCGCGCCATATACTATCCCCTCTCGCCCGCGCTTGAAGCCCTGTACGACCGCACGGTCGCGCTCTTGTCCGACCCGGACGGCCTGACCTACAACCGCTACCGCGCCATCGGCTTCCTCAAACCGCCCAAGAAACGGAAATACCAGAACGCCGACCGCATCTCCCAGCAACTCGCCTTCATCATGCGCACGCTGCTGGTCAAGCGGCTCGACAGCAGCTTCCACGCGTTCCGGCTCTCCCTCGGCCGTTTCCACGAGGCCACCAGCGTCATGCGCGACAGGTTCGCCAAAGGCACCATCTACATCGCGCCCAACCTCAACGTGACCGAATTCCTCGTTGAAGGACGCGAGGACGAGCTTATCGCCGAAATCGCCCAACGCCAGCTCACCGACCCGACCATCGAGGTCTGCACCCCGGACGATTTCAAAGACGAGTTTCTGCCGGGACTGCAAAGCGACCTCACCAAGCTGGACGCCCTCTGCCAGGACTGGGGCGAAGTCCAGGAAGACCCCAAATTCGCGGAGTTTTTGACGCGCCTGAAAACCGAGCTTTTCGACCGCAAGATCAACCACGAGGGCAACAAGCTCGTCATTTTTTCCGAAGCCAAGGACACCACCGACTATCTGCGCGGTCGCCTGGCCCGCGCCGGTTACACCAAGGTCCTCATCGTGGATTCCACCAACCGCCAGGAACTCATGCCCTCGTGCAGGCAAACTTTGATGGCAACTACGCCGAACACGCCAACGACTACGACATCCTCCTCTCCACCGAGGTTCTTGCCGAGGGCATCAACCTACACCGCGCCAACATCATAGTGAATTACGACACGCCATGGAATTCCACCCGCCTCATGCAGCGTGTCGGCCGCGTAAACCGCATCGGCTGCGTCGCGCCCCGCATCTACATTTACAACTTCTACCCCACCGCCCGTGTGGACGACGACATCGAGTTGAAAAAGAAGGCCATCACGAAGTTGCAAGCCTTCCACACCGCCCTGGGCGAGGACAGCCAGATTTATTCCGAAACCGAGGAAGTGGACACCTTTGGCCTGTTCGAGCGCTCGCCCGAAGAAGAGGAGCGCGACGAGCGCCTCGCGCTCCTGATGGAGCTCCGCAAATTCCGCCAGCAACACCCCGACCAATTTCGTCGCATCCAGAATCTCCCGTTGCGCGCCCGCGTGGGCCGCTCCGACCCCGCCCGTGCCGGCAGCACTGTCACCTTCATCCGCAGCCACCGCCGCGATGGCTTCTACCGCCTGAAGAGTGGGGCAGACATCTTGCCTGCCGGTTCCGGCGGCGTCTCCGCCGCCAACGCCTCCCCCGCCCTCGAAGAAATCACCGTGCTCGAAGCCGTCCGCGAGTTTCGCGCCCCCGACCCCAAGGAAAAAGCCATCCCGCTCCACGCCGCGCACCACGACCACGTCAACGCCGCCCTTGCCCGCTTCAAGGAACAGTCCACCGCCCAAGCGTTGCAGGCCGGGGTCGCCGACGCCGCCCAGGGGCCAAACGAGCGCCGCGCCCTCGCGTACCTGGATGGCTTTCTGGGCCTTCCCTTCGTCAGCGACGAGGAGAAGCGCCTCATCAAGGCTGCCCGCCAAGCCATCCGCCGCGCCCGGTTCCTGAAACTCCAGCGCCAGATCAACCAGCTCCAGCGCTCCACCAAAGAAGTGAAGATCGCCCCCGCCGCGCTCGCCGACAAACTCATGGAGATTTTGCGGGGCTACCCGTTGCTCGACCAGTCCAACCAGCCCGCCACTGCCGTTCATCCGCGCTTCCTCGACACCCCGCCGGACATCATCCTTTCCGAGTCCTTTGACCAGCCGCCGTATTGACCCGCCTTATACATCAATATTGACGTTGACTCATCATGAACTTCACCGTAGAGTTCTATGTCAGTGCCAGTGGGCGCTCGCCGGTGCAGGAGTTTCTTGATGAACTCAAGCAAAGCGAGCCCAGTGACCACGCGGCGGTGCTGCGAGGTCTGGCGAAGCTCCGGGATCGCCAGAATCACCGAGAGCCGCTGTCCAAGGCGCTTGCTGACGGCCTGTTTGAGTTGCGCCATGTCGGCAAGTTGAACACTCGCGTCATTTGGTTCTTTGTGAAAGACCGGCGCATTATTGCTGTTCACGGCATTCGAAACAAAGGCCAAGCTGTCCCGGCTCGCGACCTCGATACCGCACAGGCTCGGATGCGTGACTGGCAGGAGAGATTTGAAACATGAAAAAGACCAACTTTGACCTGTATCTGGAAGAACAACTGAAAGACCCCGTCTTTGCCGAGCGGTTTGAAAGAGCGGGTGAGGCGTGGGACGTGGCGCTACAGATTGCGGCGCTTCGCGAAAAGGCCGGCCTCTCCCAAAAAGACCTCGCGCGCAAACTCAAGACCTCCCAGCAACAGATCAGCCGGCTCGAATCGCCGTCTTACGAGGGTCATTCCCTAAGTATGCTCCGCCGCGTCGCCAAAGTCTTGAGCGCGAAGGTCCGCGTGGTCTTCGAAGCCAACACTGAGGCGGGCGCCAGCCGCCTCGCGGAAGCGCGCCTTCCCTGCCGGGTGAAACGCAAATCGCCGTGACCGCCGCCGAACTCCAGCACCGTCTGGCACAGCCCTACGACCGGGCTCGTTGGCTCGACACGCTCGGCAAAGTCCTGCCACGCACGGAAATCTTCGCAGCGCCGCAGAGAGTCTCCCCAGACAACACCCGCGCCGAATGGGCCGAATCAACCGTCCAGCTCGGCAAAATCCAACTTGCCGCCGAACGCTGTCTTGCGGTGCTTGAAGTTACCGTCGGCGACCGCGTGGACCTGCTTCGCAACCGCCTGGGCCTCCGCCAGCTTGTCGCCCGCTATATTGATCAGGCCGAATACCACGGCGTCTTTGCCATCTTCCACCAGCCCGACGCCGAAGATTGCCGCTTCACCTTCGCCGCCCGCGAAACCGCGCTCGACGATTCCGGCCACCTTGTCCGCAGCGAGACGGCCCCGCGTCGCTACACCTATCTTCTTGGCCCGAGCCAGTCCTGCCGCACCGCCGCCGAGCGCTTTGACCTCCTCGCCAGCAAAGGCGGCCTCGCCACCATCGCCGATGTGCGCGCGGCATTCGACAAAGAACCGCTCACACGCGAGTTCTTCAAGCGTTTCGAGAACGCGATCGAAGCCGTCAAAACCGACCTGGAACGACACCAGGCGCTGCCCTCGGCGCAAGCCTACAGCCGCGCACAACTTCTCCTCGAACGTCTCCTGTTCCTCTACTTTGTGCAGAATCGCGGCTGGCTCAATCAGAAGCGCAATTACCTGTTGGACAACTTCAAATCCCATCGCGCCGTCCCAAACCAATTCAGTTATTACGCCGATTTTCTGGAACCGTCCTCTTTACCCTCTCCACGCCGCCGGACTTCAACGGCCCGGGCGCCGGCCTACGCTTGCAAGGACTTCCGTTTCTTAACGGCGGTCTGTTTGACGACGACGAATTCGCGCAAACTCACGAGCGCAAAAAGGACAACCCACCGCTGCGCGTCCGCAACGCCACCGTTGCGGATGTCTTCGAGAACCTGCTTGAGGCCTTCAATTTCACCGCGCACGAAGACACGCCCATGGATCAGGACGTGGCCGTTGACCCGGAAATGCTCGGCAAGGTTTTCGAGAGCATTGTCCTCCACGCCGAAGCCGCCGACCCAGACGCCGTCGCGCCGGACAAACGCAAAGCCACCGGCAGCTACTATACCCCGCGCATCGTCGTCCATTTCATTTGCCGCGAAAGCCTCTGCCAATATCTCCTGCCGCGCCTGCCCGAAGGGAAAGACTGGAATCGCCGCCTTCGCGCCGTGCTCGAAATCCACGCCAGCGAAGGCCTCGACGCCGAGGAACTCACCCAGCTCAAGACCCTGCTCACGCCCGCCGAGGGCCGCCAGATACTCGACTTCATCCGCGACCTGAAATGCTTGGACCCTTCCGTCGGTTCAGGCGCCTTCCCCGTCGGCCTGTTGCACGAACTCGTCAACCTCCGCCGCATCTGCGAAGCCGCCGCCCTCGGCTACGTTGACCCCGTCCGCAAACACGGCAACCAGTGGGTTCACGAGCAGAAGGCCGAAATCGTCGAGAACTGCCTTTACGGCGTGGACCTCCAGCAACAAGCCATCGAAATCTGCCGCCTCCGCCTCTGGCTCTCGCTCGTGGTGGACTACGACCTCGGCTGCGACCCGCTGAACGCCGACGGGCAAACCTTTCGCCAGGCCATCCGCGACATCTCCCAACTGCCGAATTTGGAGATGAACTTCCGTCGCGGCGACTCGCTCCTCGAGATGATTTCCGGCGTCCACATCCGCGTGACTTCCGGCCTGCTCACCGGACGCAGCGATGAAGTCCGCGCAATCCAGGACCTCGGCCACAAGCTCCACAAGGCGCGTGACGCAAAAAAGAAAAAGGAGTTTCGCCTCGAAATCCTCCGCCGCCGCTTCGATCTTTCCCGCCGCGTCCTGGAAGACGAAAAGAAACTTCTGCGCAGCGGCCAGCAGGTCGGCGACTTGTTTGGCGGCGACGAAGGCAGCGACGCCGAAAAGCGACGCCGGGCCGAAGCCGAAATCGAGCAACTGGACAAGGCCCTGGCCAAGCTCGTCGCCGACCGCAAGGAACTGGAAAAGCTCGCCACCAAACCGATGGCGTAGGGCGCGTCTGCGCTCCTCGCTAACTATTTGCCAATTGAAAGGTTAGCACTTTTTGCGGGACAACCCGCAACAAGTTTTTTACCTTCCGGGAATGCAAAAAGGCAAAGTTCGTTTTCGTCGGCCCACCGCCGACGAACAAACCGTCTTGTTGGGCATGACCGTGAAGTTGCTCCTCCGGCCCCAGGACGTCCAGAAATGTGATCAGATTCTAATCGAGCAGCATTACTTGCACAGCGCAAAACTGGTGGGGGAGCAGTTGCGCTACGCGGTCACTTGGAAAGGCCAATGGTTGGCCGTAGCCACTTGGAGTGCCGCCGCCTTGCACATCAAGCCGCGAGATCGGTTTATTGGATGGAGCGAGGAGCAACGGCGCCAACGGCTGCCCCTGGTGGTCAACAACTCCCGTTTGTATGTCCTGCCCCAGTGCCATTATCCCAACCTGGTCAGCCGGTTCATGAAGCTGATGTTGGCGCGCCTGAGCTCGGATTGGGAAAATACCTGGGGTCACCCGCTGGCGCTGGCCGAGAGCTTTGTGGATCCCGAGCAGTATCGCGGCACCGCTTACAAAGTCAGTGGCTGGAGCCAGTTGGGGCCCACCAGCGGCTGGAAGCGCAGCGCGGTCAATTTCTACGAGAAGCACGGCCAACCCAAGCAAGTCTGGGTGCGCGAACTGGTCAAAAAGGCTTGCGTCAAGCTGCGCGCGGCGGAGTTGCCAGCCCAGTGGGCCGAGGTGCTGCCCAAGGTCCAACCCCGCTGCACCGCCAAAGCGGGGGAGATTGCCAGTTTGATGGAGCGCTTGCGCCGAGAAATCCCCGAGTTCCGGCGCAAGCAGTCCCTGGCTTATCCGATCGCCGGCGTGCTGGCGCTCAACGCCATGGCCACCTTCAGCGGTGTCACCAAAGGCTACGAAGACCTGGCCGACTACGCCGCCACGCTTTCGCAGGGCCAGTTGCGGGCGCTGAGGTTTCGCCTCCACGTGCGTACGGGGCGCGTGCGCTGTCCCGGGCGCACCACTTTTCAACGCGTGCTGACGGGGGTCAACGCCGAGATTCTGGAGCGGGTATTGCTGTCGTGGCAGGAACAAGTCCTGGGACCGGTGCAGGACAAAATGGTGATTCTGGACGGTAAGAAAATCCGCCATGCCCATGTGGAGTCGCTCAACGCCGTCAGTGGCAAAGGCCGCTGGCTGGGTTCAACCAAGGTCAAGCAAGGCAGCAATGAAATCCCGGCCGGGCGCGAGCAGTTGGCCAAGCTGGACATCGTCGCTAAAACTGTGCTGGCCGATGCGGCGCATACTCAGGTGGAGACGGCAGAGCAGATTCTTTATGAGCAGGGCGGGGAGTACCTGCTGACGGTCAAAAAGAACCAAAAGGGCCTTTTTGAAACCCTTGAGACGCTGTTGACCGAACGGCGTTTTTCCCCCTCGGCCCACCCCGCACACCCATGCCATGACCCGAGAGCGCAACCGGGGCCGACGCGAAATCCGGGTGTTGGATTGCCGGGATGCCAGTCCACCGCAGGTGGGCTTTCCCGGAGTTCAGAGCATCGCCCGGCTGCGGCGCCGGGTCCGGCGCAAGGGTGAAAAGACCACCCAAATCGTTTATCTCATCAGCAGCCTCACCCTGGAAGAGTTGGATGCGGCCGGCTTTCTCAAACTCAAGCGGGGCTACTGGGTCATCGAGAGCCGCCTGCATCACGCCCTGGACGTCACGCTGGGTGAAGATCACAGCCGGGTCCACGACTCCAAGGCGGCCTTTGCGCTGAGCATGTTCCGCCGGGTGGCGGTCAGTTTCGCCCAAGCCTGGCTGGAGGAATGCCGCAAAATCAACCCTCGCAGCCGTGCCACCACCCGCAAATTCCAAAAGCACTTCCTCCACCGCAATGGCGGCCCTGAGCGCTTGCACGCGCTCATCTTCTCCAAGTTCCCCGTTTCCTGGCGCTTACCAAAATGAAAAGGTGCGTCCTAGCCAAGGGCTCCCCGCCCAATAACTTTGCTCGCCAACCGGCGGGCGGGCCTTTAGTATGCATCCGTTTTGAGCATGAAAACCGCATTAAACCGTCGTACATTCCTCAAGCGCGCTGCGTTGGGCAGTGCCGCGTTGTCCGCCACCCGCTTGCTTCCCGGCCCCAACCTGCTTGCGGCCGGGGACTCCGGCAGCAAGCTCAACTGCGTCCAGATCGGCTGCGGCGGGCGCGGCTTGAGCGCCCACCTGGACTGGCTGGTCAAGCATAGCAAGGACAATGTCGTGGCGATCGTGGACCCGGATGAGAAACGCCATGCCGAAGTCAAGAGGTTCCTGGAGCGCAACCAGGTGGACGCCTCCGGACTTCAGACCTTTACCGACTACCGCGTGATGTTCGACAAGATCGGCAAGAGCATTGACGCCGTCTTCATCGCCACACCCAACCATCATCACGCCCCTCCCGCCCTGCTGGCGATGCAACTGGGCAAGGCCGTCTATTGCGAGAAACCTCTTTGTCACGACATTGCCCAGGCCCGCAAGCTCCGCCAAATGGCCCGCGAATCCAAAGCCCCGGCCCAAATGGGCAACCAGGGCCATTGCGAGAGCGGCTACCGCAGGCTCTGCGAGTTCGTCTGGGGCGGTGTGGTCGGCAACATCACCGAAACCCATAGCTGGACCGACCGCGCCAACGGCGCCGCCGGACCCCGTCCGCCCTCGCTCCCGATTCCCGCCGGCCTGCATTGGGACGAATGGCTCGGCCCTGCTCCTTTCCGCGAATACCACGCCGGCCTGCATCCGCACGACTGGCACGGGTGGTACGACTTCGGCAACGGCTCCCTGGGCAATATGGGGTGCCATGTCCTGGACGGCGTCTTCTGGGCGCTCAAGGTCGAACACCCCGTCAGCATCGAGGCCGAGGAAATCCGCCCCGGCAGCAGCGAGGCCTACCCCACCGGCTGCCGCCTGCGCTACGACATCCCGGCGCGCGGCGATATGCCCCCGCTCACGGCCTACTGGTACGAGGGCTTCAAGAAAGACGCCCTGGCCTCTGCCAAGGGCGACCTGCAGTCAGCCAAAGGCAAGGACCAAAACCTGCCGCCCCTCTTTGCCGAACTGCTCAAGCAAATACCCGGATGAAGTCTTCGACTACGACGGCGGCACTTTCTATGTCGGCGAAAAAGGCATCCTCTACACCGGCACCTACGGCAGCATGCATATCTCTGCCGCGCGAGAGGATGAACGAGTTCTCCCAGGTCCCCAAGACGTTGCCTCGCCCCAAGAACATCATGACCGACTTTCTCGACGCCTGTCGCGAAGGCAAAAAGGAAACCGCCGTCAGCTTCGACTACGGCGCCCAACTCACCGAATTCGTCCTCCTGGGCAACCTCGCCCAATACGCCGGCGTCGGCCACAAGGTCCAATGGGACGGTCCCAACATGAAGGTCGCCAATCTTCCGGAACTTAACCAATGGCTCAAGCGGCCCGCCCGTCCAGGCTGGCCAAGTTGACGAGGGCTCGTGCAAGAACAAAAACAGGTCAAGTTTTGCTGCGATTGCAGCACGGAACTGTGCCCGCAATCCTTGCAGGTGAATTGAGAATTGAGGATTGAAAAATGGCCATTGGCCATTGGTCATTGAAGAATGGCTGCAGATGACGCCGAACGAACTCTCTAACCGGCTCTGGACTCAATAGCCAATGACCAATGCTCAATACTCAATTCTCAATGAACCCTTTCCGGCGAATTCGGTTGCAGAGGTGGTCTGAGGCTCCGCCTCGTTAACCAATGCAACCCCTGGAGCCCCCAGATACCCATCGCCTGTCCGCCGCCGTCGGATGGCTGGGGCTCGGCAACCGGAGCGAAGCCAAAGCCGAGCTCGCCTCCATTTCACCCGCCCGGCAAAATCATCCCAACGTCCTGGAAGTCCGATGGGCGATTTATTCCGAAGAAAAAGACTGGGACCCGGCATTGCAGGCCGCCCGCGCCCTGATCCAAGAGGCCCCCGAACGGGCCGCCGGTTCGATCTTCCAGGCCTATGCCCTGCGCCGCGTGCCCAAGGGCGGCCTGCAGCAAGCCTGGGACGCCTTGCGCCCGGGTTATGACCGCTTCCCGCGCCAGCCCATCATCCCCTTCAATCTCGCCTGTTACTCCTGCCAGATGCGCCGGCTGGAGGAGGCCCGCTTTTGGCTCGCCCGCGCCGCCCAAATCGGCGGCAAAGCGGACATCAAGCAAATGGCCCTCGGGGAACCGGACCTGGAGGCCCTCTGGGAAGAAATCCGGCAATGGGATTAGACCGGCGGCAAAGAGGCGAATCCGAAGGAAATCCGAAATCCAAGGTCCGCATCCGGTCCCTCATTCGGTGCGGTGGCTGCGTGACACGGAAGCGCCTGCGGCCTCGGTATCGAGTGCGGAGCCAATGCCCGAAAGTCTTGTGATTCCGGCCTTCGGCCTTCGGCCTTCGGACTTCGGATTTCATTTCGTGGGGTTCTTTTATCCGTGCCATCCGGGTAATCCGTGGTTAAAGTCACCGTTGGTATGTCAGTGGCGGATACGATTCGCAAGAAGCTGGGCAGCCTGCCCCATAAGCCCGGCATCTACCTGATGCGCGACCGCTTCAGCACGGTGATCTATGTCGGCAAGGCGCGCGATTTGCGCAAGCGCGTCACCCAATACTTCCAGCCCTCGCGCCGGATGGGCTGGGACTTGAAGTTCAAGGCCCTCACCGAGGCCATCCACGACTTTGACTTTCACGTCGTCCGCAGCGAGCCGGAGGCCCTGCTCCTGGAAGGCAAGCTCATCAAGGAGTTTCACCCGCGCTACAACGTCAGTTTCCGCGATGACAAGCGCTTCCTCATGCTCAAGGTCAACCTGAACGACCCCATCCCGCGTTTTAGCCTCACCCGGCTCAAACAGGAGGACGGCGCCCGTTACTTCGGCCCCTTTCCAAACTCGAGCGCCTTGCGCAGCACCCTGGCCCTGGTCCGCCGCCAATTCCACCTGCGCGGCTGCCGCCCGCTCACCCCCGCCCAGCGCGACTACAAGCATTGCCTCTACGCTCACTTGAAGTATTGCACCGCCCCCTGCATCGCCAACGTCTCCCGCGAGGAATACCTCGACCAGGTCAAGGCCGCCTGCGATTTCCTGGACGGCCACTGTCAGGAGATGCAGGCGCAACTGACCGAGGAGATGAAAAAGGCCGCCGCCGCCCAGGAATACGAGCGCGCCTCCGAACTGCGCGACCTCCTGGCCGACCTGAGACGCACTACCGAAAAGGTCAACCGCTTCGAACGCCTGCCCTACAGCCTCCCGCTGGCCATTGACCCGGACAGAGACCTCGCCGAGTTGGCCCGGGTGCTTGGCCTTCCCGCGCCCCCGAGCCGCATCGAAGGCTTCGATATCTCCAACATCAGCGGCACCTTCAAAGTCGCCTCCCTCGTCAGCTTCCGCCACGGCCGCCCCGACCGCGCCAACTATCGCAAGTTCAGGATCAAGACCGTCGAAGGCCAGGACGATTTTGCCTCCATGGCCGAAGTCGTGCGGCGCCGATACTTGAGGTTGTTGAGAGAATCCACCGTCCTGCCGGATTTGATCCTGATCGATGGCGGCAAGGGACAGCTTGGCGCGGCCTGCGCGGAATTGGAAATACTGGGTCTGCGTCATATCCCCATCATCGGGCTGGCCAAGGAATTCGAGGAAATTCATCGGCCCGGCGAAAAGGAGCCGTTGCGGCTGCCCCAGGAAAGCGGCGCCCTCAAGCTGCTCCAGCGCATCCGTGATGAGTCACATCGCCTGGCCAATACCTATAATGCCGAGCTCCGCCTGCGGAAGATCTCCGAAAGCATTCTCGATGAGTTCCCCAATATCGGCCAGCGCCGCAAGGCCGCCTTGCTGAAAAAATTCGGCTCGGTCCAGCGCCTCCGCCTGGCCACCGTCGAGCAGATTGCCCAAGTGCCCGGCCTGGGCGGCAAAGCGGCCGCGGCCTTGAAGGCCTTCCTGGACGCGCGACAATGAATATCCAAGTTGCAGTCCTGTGCGATGCCGCCACCGATGACAACGGCAAACTCAATCTGCTCGGCGCCTTCGACACCATCTACACCCGCCAACTCCCGGCCGTCCACCCCCAATGCTCTATCGCCTTGCGCGTCACGTTCTTCAACGGCGACGAAGGCCAGCACGTCCTGCGCATCACCTTCGTCGATGCCGATGGCCGCTCCATCATGCCCGGCCTGCCGCCCATCCCGGTGGAGGTCGTCCTGCCCGATGACCTGCACTTCACCACCCGCACTTTTATTGTGAACATCCAGCAGTTGAAATTCGCCAAGCCGGGGCTCTATTCGATCAATGTCCTGTTCGACAACCAACCCCAAGGCAGTATCCCTCTGCTGGTCAAACTCAGTTCCCCGCCGCCGGGCTAAGGTCGAGGGTCGAGGGAACGAAGCGCCGCCCCTCGACACTCGCCCCTCGCCCCTTGGGTGTCCGACGGCCTATGAGCCGGGGTCTAAGCGGGCCTCACCGGTACTCCTCCCATTCCGGCTCGTTCTCGAAAATCCAGCGGTAGTAATCCTTGCCGGCCAGGCGGCTCGCTGCCGCCTCATCCACGACCACCGTGCAGCGGGCGTGCAGTTGGAGGGCGGAGGCTGAAATCATGCTGGTGATGGGGCCTTCGACCGCCTGGGCCAGCACCGCGGCCTTGCTCTGCCCGGTCGCCAGCAGCAGGCACCGGCGCGCCTCGATGATCGTGCCCACACCCATCGTGATGGCGCGGCGCGGCATCTTGTCCGCGCCGCCGAAGAACGGCGCGTTCTGCTCGAGCGTCGTGGGGGTCAGCGCCTTGACGCGCGTGCGCGAGCGCAACGCCGAGAGCGGTTCGTTGAAACCGATGTGGCCCGCCTTGCCGATGCCCAGCAGTTGCAGGTCGATGCCCCCAAACCGCTTGATGGCCGCCTCATACCGGCGGCACTCTTGGTCCAGGTCCTCGGCCAGGCCGTTGGGCAGATGCGTGTTCCGCAAATCGATGTTCACCTGGCCAAACAGGTGGCGGTTCATGTAGTGCCGGTAAGAGTTGGGGTCGGAGGGAAACAGCCCGACATATTCATCCAGGTTGAAGGTGCTGCACAGGGAAAAATCAAGCCCCTCCTCCTGGCGCATGCGCACCAGCTCGCGATAGACCGACTCCATCGTCTTGCCCGTCGCCAGCCCCAGCACCAGGTGCGGATTGGCCCGCAGTTCTCGAGCGACAATCCGCGCCACCAGGTGCGCCGCCGCCTCTTTGGCCGGTTGAATGATGACTTCCATTGCTGTTGGGCCTTAAAGCATCCGAGGGGCGGGTGTCGAGGGTCGAGGGGCCGCGCTTCGCTCCGTCGCCCCTCGGCGCTCGACACTCGCCCCTGCGGTCTAAGCGATGCCAAATTCCTTCCGGTTTTGTTCGCAGGAGACCAGGACGGGCCGCTCGGCTAATTTGGCCTTGAGCATGGCCTGTTCATCGGCGCCTTGGGTCAGCGGCAGGGCTACCTGGCCCCCTTGGGCGGCGCTACGCTGCATGGCCAGGATGATCTCGGCGCCCAGGCAGGCGCGCTGGAAACTGCACGGGTGGACCTTTGCGGGGTCATCGAGCCAATCGGCCATTTCCTGGATGTAAGGGGGCATATCCAACTCGTAATTCATCGCCCCTTCCCCGCTCTGCCAACCGCCGCTCCGGGTCGCCGAGCGCCAGCCGCCGTTGGTAAGCACTTCGGCGAAGCCTTCGCTGCCTTGCGCGCCGATGCGGTTCTTGCCCCACCACTTCGCCACCTCCGGTTGATCGGGGGCGCCCGCGCCGCATTCGTAAATGCCTCGCACCCCGTTGGCGAACTGCACGAAGCCTCCGATGTAATCGGGCGAAGGATGATTGTCGCCCAGCTTGAAGCGGCCGGCCGCCTGCGCCATTACCCATGAGGCGGGCGTGTAGTCGTTGAACCAGCAGGTATAGTCCACCAGGTGCGATAGCATGTGGGTCATCCAGCCGGTCGCGCTCCCGTAAACCGTGTGCACCCGGCCCAGCGCCCCGCTGCCGACGATCTCCCGCACCTTGCGATAGTGCGCCCCGTAACGATGCTGGTGGCTCACGACGGCCTTGACTCCGGCTCGCTCAATCACCTCGCGGATGCCGAACAGCTCCGAACTGGTGAGGGCAACCGGCTTCTCGAATGCCAGCAACCTGGCCCCCGACTCGATCCCTGTCTGAATCATCGGCATCCGCAAGCTCGGCAGGGTGGTGAAGCAAAACACGTCCGGCCTCACCGCCTTGGCCAGGGCGCCGGCATCCGAGCCCCTTTGCGGATTGCCGAGTTTGGCCGCGGCGGCGTCCAATCGCGCCCGGTTGATGTCGCAAATGCCGGTGACCTGAAACTTGGGGTTGGCGTTAAACGCAAGGGCATGGTGCATCCCCCGCTTGCCCATGCCTACGACCAGAACGGAGTACGTCCTCATGGTGGGTTGGTGGCTGCCTTGTCCCATTCGAGGACCTTGGCCACGACGTAATCCACTTCCTGCCCGGTCAGTTCCGGAAACATCGGCAGCGAGATGCAGGTGGCGGCGTTGCGCTCCGCGTTGGCCAACGGGCCGGCGATACGAGCGCCCTTGCCCCACGGGTAACCGGCCTGCTGGTGGATGGCTATCGAGTAGTGCGTCTTGGCGTTGACCCCGTTGTCGTTGAGGAATTTCAGCAGGGGGTCTCTCTGGGCCGGTTGCGCCGTCTCGATAATATAGAGATGAAACACGTGGCGATAGCCCGGCCGCTCGGTGGGCAGGGTGACCTGCCTGGCCCCTTTCAGGCCGGTCGTGTAGCGGGCCGCCCAGGTGCGGCGCTGGTCGTTCCAGGCATTGATGTGTTTGAGCTTGGCGCTCAGGATGCCCGCATGAAGGTTGTCCAGCCGGCTGTTGAACCCGTAACTGTGCACGTTGCGCGCGTTGGAGCCGTGGTTGCGCAGCTTGCGGACGGCGGCATCGATTTTCTCATTGTTGGTCACCAGGGCCCCCCCGTCGCCAAAGGTGCCGAGGTTCTTCTGGATGATGAAGCTCGTCGTCGCCGCGTCGCTCAGCTCGGCTATCTTGAAGCCGTCGCCTTGAGCCCCAATCCCCTGCGCGTTGTCTTCAATCACATAGAGCTGGTGCTGGTCCGCCAGCTTCCGGATCGCCTTCATGTCCGCGCACTGGCCGTAAAGGTGCACCGGGAGGATGGCCTTGGTCTTGGAGGTGATGGCCGGCTTGATTCGGGCCGGCTCGATGCACTTGGTCACCGGGTCGCAATCCACGAACACCGCCGTGGCGCCGGCAATCCAGATCGCCTCGGCAGTGGCAAAAAACGTGTTCGGATGCGTGATCACCTCGTCCCCGGGCCGATGCCCAGCGCCATCAGCGTCAGCCAGATGGCGTCCGTCCCGTTGCCCACGCCGACGGCATACTTAGTGCCGTGGTAAGCCGCCAACTCCCCTTCGAACCGCTTGAGCATCGGCCCCATTACGTATTGGCCGCCCTCCAAGACCGTTTGGATATTCCGGTCGATTTCCGATTTGATATTGTGATACTGGCGAACGTGTCCGTAAAATTCCACTTTCATGGTGCGCCAACCTATATCACCCCCAAAGGGACACAAGCCATTTCTCTCGGCGACCCTTCTGCAAGTTTCCGTTCACGCCAGCCAGGCACTCAAGCCGGGCCTGGTCTCCGGACCCCAGGGCCGGCAGACGTGTTGGACGAGTCTTGACCCAAACCACATTTCGGTTTGCCAAAGGCGGAGCTGATCGGACCGATGAACGCCATTGCTCCGCACCTTGACAGCTCGAGTTGGCCGGGGTAATTAAGCATCATGAGTGCGCAAGAAATGCTGATTGAAGAAATCAAGCGCCAGCCCGAACCCTTGCTGCGCGAGGTCTTGCATTACATGAAATTCCTCGAACGCCAGCGCGCCCAGGAAGAATGGGCCGACGTGCTGCCTGCGCGCGAAGTCGAGCAGGAAGTCCTGGACATTCTCGACGGCAAATGAACCCGCGCCACGGCGAAATCTGGCTGGCGGACATGGGCATGGCCGCCAAGACCCGTCCCGCGGTAGTTCTCATGGCCGACAACCTCAACGCGCCGCGCTCGCTCATCATCCATATTCCCATCACGCGGCAGAATCGCGGGAGCGAACTGGAAGTGCCGCTGGGCCATCTGCCGTTTCTCGAAACTGAATCGGTCGCCAACGTGCAAGCAATCGGCTCCCTGCCGTCGGTGCGGTTTGAAAAGCGGCTGGGCGTCGTGCCCGAAACCGAATTGAAAAAGATCAAAGCCGCGCTGCTCAAAGCCTGCGCGTTGTGAACGCGTAGCGCAAGGATTTGCGGGAGTGAACGCTCCAGCATTTCGCGCCTGAGCAGGCTGCTCGGCCGAATCGAGGTACTAAGGGCTTGTGCAAAAATAGACGCCGCGGTTGAGGCGTACTGCTAACATTTTGAAACCGCCGCTGGCTTCGAAAGCGGCGGGATGCGCCGCACTCCAAACGCTTCGCGAAGCAGGGGTGGGCGACCGAAATCGCGAAGCGTTTGGAGTGCGCGGCATGCCCGCGCTTTGGCTGCGTCCGCCGATGGCAAAACCGGAACAAATTCTTGCACGGGCGCTAACTCACCAACTTTCGGGGTGGGGCTGATTGTCGCGATTGAACCTCGGGGCGGCAATAGCGGGATTGAACATCTGAGTGGGCTTCATGCCCAAGACATGGCCGTCACAGCAGACCACGTTGTAGGCCGCCCCATGGCGGGGAAGGTAGGAAAGGGGAGTGTTGTCCGAGAAGAGCCCGCAGGTACATGACATACTCTGCGAATCCGTTCAACCCCACTTCCCCGGAACTCATGCAAAAGACCCTTCGAGTCCCCGATGGCAAACATCTCGCTCGGCGAAACGACTTGCAGTGTGGATACGGCTAACCAATTCGTAGGAACAGGACCAAAGTGCATCGGGCCGAGGCGGTCTTCCCCCAGGCCGAGGTGCGGATTCGGATTCAACTGCGTCGGCGAGCTTGATCCAGCGGCGTAACAATGCGACCCATAAGCGTTATACGCGTAACTTGACGAGTTGACCACCCAGTAGCTGCCGCCGCCATATCCATTGGGGACGTTGGTGTAGGCGATCACCCCCTTGAATCCGGGACAGTGATAGTCTCGATTGGTCGATCTGATGGAATATCGTTCCAGGCTCTGCTGCCACCAGACCCAAACCAAAGGGTCGGGTCGATAGGACGCGAAGGGGTACTTTTCGGCATTGTCCGTAGTGTAGAGGTGGAGAGCCAGGCCCCACTGGTGGAGATTGCTCTTGCACTTGGCGGACAAGGCGCTGCTCTTGGCCCGGTTCAAGGCCGGCAAGAGCAGGGCCGCCAGGATGGCGATGATGGCGATGACGACCAGCAGTTCGATCAAGGTGAAGGCCGGGGTGGCCCTGCGTCCCGATGCCGATTGCCGCCGAGGAAACGAACCGCAGGGTCGTCCCACCGAAAAAGGCATAGTTTTCATATCTACCTATTGCAAGAAGCAAAACGCCCAAAAGGTTACAAAGAATTCTGCTACACCCATCCTTTGCGGGCCAGCCACATCTTGATCACTTGCGTCAGGCCGACGTAGCAGAGGAGCGTTAACATGAGCAGAGGCCAGAAGAGCGAGGGCAGCGGCACGAAGCCCAGCGCCGGCGCCAGCGGCGAATAGGGCAGAAAGGCCCCCAAGACCATAATCAGCACGGTGGTCAGCGTCAGTTGCCAACTGGCCCGCGACTGGACAAAGGGAATCAAGTTCGTCCGAATCACGTGGATGATGAGGGTTTGGGTCATTAACGACTCGACGAACCAGCCGGTGTGGAACAGCGCCGCCGCATACGATTGCTCGGCGCCGGGCTTGGTGAAGCGGTCGGCCAGTTCCGCCGGAGGCAGCAGGTTCAACTGGCTGCATTTGAAGACAAACCACATCATCGCGTAGGTGGTGTAATCGAAGATGGAGCTGATGGGACCGATGAACACGATGAACCGCGCGATGTCGCCGATCTGCCAGGGGCGCGGTTTGGCAGTCTGCTGCGGGCCGACGTTGTCGGTGGGAATGGGCACCTGGGAGAAATCATAGAGCAGGTTGTTGGTGAGCACCTGGATGGGGGCCATGGGCACATACGGCAGCCAGGCGCTGGCCCCGATGACGCTGAACATGTTGCCGAAATTCGAGCTCGCCCCCATGCGGATGTATTTCAGGATGTTCACGAAGACCTTGCGCCCTTCGAGCACCCCCTCCTCGAGCACCATGAGGCTCTTCTCGAGCAGGATGACATCGGCCGATTCCTTGGCGATGTCCACCGCGTTATCCACCGAGATGCCGACGTCGGCCGCGCGCAGGGCCGGGGCGTCGTTGATGCCGTCGCCCATGAAGCCCACGACGTGCCCCTTGCGCTGCAAGGCCTGCACGATGCGCTGTTTGTGGGCCGGGGAGAGCCGCGCAAACACCTCCGTCGTCTCCACCGCCTCCGCCAGTTGCGGGTCGGCCATGCCTTCAACCTGGCTGCCCAGGAGAAGTTTCTCCGCGTTGATGCCCACCTCGCGGCACACTTTCCGGGTCACCAGGTCGTTGTCGCCCGTGAGCACCCTGACCGTCACCCCGTGCTGGCGCAGGGCCGAGATGGCCTTGCCCGCCGTGTCCTTGGGCGGGTCCAGGAATGCCAGGTAGCCGGTCAACACCAGGTCGCACTCGTCGGCTTTTGAATACGCCGGCCGGGTGTCGAGCTTCCGGGTCGCGACGGCCAGCACGCGGAATCCATCCTCGCTCAAATCGTTGACCTGCTCGATCAGATTGCCCACCAGGATCGGTTCCATTGGGAAAATCTCGCCCTCGCTCTCAAAGCTCGTGCACCTGCTGAACACGGCCTCGGGCGCGCCCTTGGTCAGCAACTGCCGCTGCCCGTCCGGCCCCTGGACCACGACCGACATCATCCGCCGCACAAAATCAAACGGGATTTCGTCCACCTTCGCGTAGGTGTCCAGTGACAATTGCCCGTGCAATTCCTCGTGGTGCAGCACGGCCCGGTCGAGCACATTCTTAAGCCCGGTTTGAAAGTGGCTGATCAAATAGGCATCCCGCAGCACGTCCTCGCTTTCGTTTTTGAACACGTCGCAATAAATCTCGAGGATGACGTGGTCCATGGTGAGCGTGCCGGTCTTGTCCATGCACAACACGTCCATGGCCCCGAAGTTCTGGATCGAGTTGAGCCGCTTGACGATGACTTGCTTGCGGGACATGGCCAGCGCCCCTTTGGACAGGCAGACCGAGACGATCATGGGCAGCATTTCCGGCGTCAACCCCACCGCGACCGCCAGCGAAAAGAAAAACGCCTCGCGCCAGTCACGCTTGGTCAGCCCGTTGATCAGGAAGACCAGCGGCACCATCACCAGCATGAACCGGATCATCAGCCACGTAAACTTCTTCACGCCGCGCTCGAAGGCCGTCTCCACCTGCCGGCTCGACAGGGTGCGGGCCATCTTGCCGAAATAGGTCTGCCCGCCTGTGGCTGCGATGACCGCCGTCGCCGAACCGCTCTCGACGCTGGTGCCCAGGAAACAGGTGTTCGTGCGTTCAATCACCGGGACCTTCTCGCGCGCGTCCCGCGCGTCGGTCTTCTCCACCGGCATCGATTCGCCCGTGAGCGTCGCCTGGATGATGAACAGGTCCTTGGCCGAAATCAACCGGACATCCCCGGGTATCATGTCCCCCGCCGACAGTTTCACAATGTCCCCGGGCACCAGCTCCTGCAACGGGATCTCCCTCGGCTGCCCCTGGCGCACAACGGTCGCCGTCACGCGAATCATGGCCTTGAGCTTGGCCGCGGCCGTGTCCGCCCGCGTCTCCTGCACAAACCGCAGAGACACCCCCAACCCGACCATGAGCAGCATCACCGTCCCGGCCCGAAAATCCTGCGTGGCAAAGGACACGCTCGCCAGCACCGTCAGGAGGATCACCAGCGGATTGCGCCCCGCCAGGTAGAGGCGCTGCACCCACCCCTGCTGCCGCTCGGCAGCCACTTCATTCGGACCGAACCGCGCCAACCGCCCCGCCGCTTCCTCCTCCGTCAAGCCCGCAGGCGACGTGCCCAACTGTTCCAGGACCTCGCTGCTCTCCCGCATCGCCGCCTCCTGGACGGGATCGAGCGCGCGATGGCCATTCGAATTCTTGGGACCGGGCATACAATCTTTCGCGGATTGCCGGGCAACTATCGACCGGCGCTATAAAATGTCCTGCCAAAGCCGGCCCGTCCATCGCGAAATTCAGGGCCAGTGACAAACTCTGAGACCCCTGAATAGAAGTGGAGATCAGGCCAACAGAAAAACGGCTGATACCCCTCCCGCTCACTGATCCGGCGCAATTTCCGCGGCATCGAGCGCCGCATTGCTCGTCGGCGAGTCCCATCGCACACTGCCTCGCACAGTTCCATCGTACTTGGCATAGAACTGACCCCAAAGAATCCGGCTCGGGCGTTGCAGAGCCGAATGCCCATCCACATACACGATGTTCACGCGGAAAGTGTGCTTCTTCATCTGCGACTGCCACCGGAAATTCTGGTTGTGGATGGGAGACGTTTGCTCCGGGAAGCATCCGCTGGCCCAATACAGGTCCAACCACGCCGCGTCGGCCTTTTCATTGCCAAGGCCGCCGCCGATTTCGGCCGGGTTCGCCGTGCCATTGACCTCGGTCATGGCGACAGTGTCGGACGGCCTCGTGATCGTGCTTAGCTTGAATAACGTGGTCCCGTCCCCCGCGAACACCCCCAGGTAATTGAACCCATAGGACAGAAAGCCGGTGTAGGACGGATCGAATTCGCCGGGCTGGGTGGTGTAGGTAAGCCCCCGCTTCTTGGTCGGACAGACCCAGACTTTGGGATTCTTCAGATACGGATCCAGTTGAATGGCGGGCGTGGCCTTCCACTCCCCGCCGCAGTTCAGGCCGGCGCTGTTCTTGTAAGGTCCAACGAACCACCACTGGTTTGGGAGCGCGTCCTTGTTGTCAGCCGCGTACGTCACCATGGCAATCCCGATTTGGCGGGTATTGCTCAGACAGCCCGTGGCCTGGGCCTTCGCTTTTGCCCGGCTCAAAGCAGGCAGCAGCATCGCCGCCAGGATGGCGATGATTGCGATGACGACCAACAACTCAATCAGGGTGAAGGCACGACTGGCGCGAGGATGGTCCGGGCTGCTTTTCATGACTGTGCATTTTGAGGTTGGTTTGGTTTCAGTCAAGGCCATTGTCATCCAGGACACTGGCAGGGGCGCACGGCAGATTTCTTCTGACGCCCCGCCTGCCGCATAAGAAACCCAGGAAGCCATTGGTCTAAACCGGTCGCGCCTCCGCTCCACTCCACCAGTGGCTCAAGGCTGAATGTCGAAGGTCAGGCTCGCGGGAGGAGCGAGGGTTCAGTGGTGACGGAGGGTGGCGGTGATTTGATCGAGGGTGGGCCGTTTTTGCGAAGTGGAAAGGTGCTTCTGAAGGAGCCCCACGGACACGGGGCCGCGCCTGGACGAGAACAGCTCGGTGGCCAATTGGCGGAAACGGGTGTGCAACTGATACCAGGCGGCGAACCCAAAACCAAGGTCGGCGGCCATTCCCAGGCCGAACCACCAGCCCAGGCAGAAACGCCAGCCGGGCTCGGGATGCCCCTGAAAGGCGGCGAAAGCAATGCCGCCCCCGGTGACCACGGCAAGGACGACCGACGGCAGGATAAGGACGCGCACGATGGCCTGGACGGTCGCCAGGTTCGGGGTCCTGGCCATCAGGGCGCAGGCCATGGCCACCCAGCTCACGGCAATCATGTCCGCGACCAGGAGGAGGATGCACGCCAGCCAGGCCGCCAGCGCGGGAAACTGGTTATCAGGATGTTCTTCCCGCAGGCTCAAGGCCAGGAATAGGCCCTCGACCACAATCACCGCCACGGTGGGTTTGAGAAACTGCCGCCGCAGGGCCAGCCATTGGCCTTTAAGGATGTCTTGAGTCGTTAGGGCGGTGGACAACAGCAACTCGAAGGTTCCCATCTTGCGCTCCTGGGCCAGCCAGTAGCCGGCCTCGACGCCGATCCACACCTTGAGCGTAATATTGAAAAGAATCGCGGCGACGACATTCATCGGATTGAGCGACTCGTTGAGCCAGGCGTCGCGGTTTTGTATGCACATCCACACCCAATAGATGCCGATGAGGAGCAGCAGACCCCAGACCTGGGCGGGCTTGAGGCGGGAGCGCGATGCCAGCCAGCAAAAGGGGTTTACGTCCAGGAGCTTTTGGCGAAGGGCCTTGCGTTTGGCAGGGTTGCCGAAGCGCCAGGCCAGCCAGCGTTCATGCCACCGGCTCCGCCCAGGAGCCAGGGCCTTGTCCTGCCACGAATCAGGCACAATCCGGCAGGCCAGGACCAGCAACAGCCAGGTCAAGGCCTGCACCACCGCCACCGACCACCAGAAATGCCACCGTTGCGTCTTGTATAGCAAATCAGCCGACAGGACCAGCGAGAAGGGCGGGCAGGAATACAGAAACTCGAGCCGATAGGATGGGAAAGCGAGATAGCTTATCGCCAGCCCGCAAATGGGCGGAACCCCGCTCAGGAGCAGCAACATCAGCAAATTGGCCCCCATCGCGCGCGGGGCCTCCCGGCTCATGACCGAGACAAAGATGCCGACCGCCAGCGAATACAGGAAGGTGTTCACCAGGACCAGGACGGCGCGCCAAAACTCGCCGTTGCCGATGCCCCCCAGCAGCAGGGGGACGGCCAGGACCGGCAGGACCGCCAGCAACCCGTAGAAACCGTTCAACGAGGTCGCCGCTATCTTCCCCAGCACCACGTCATAACCCTTGAGGTCCGTCAGAAAAAGCAGCCCGAGCGTTCCCTCCCGTTTCTCCTGGCTCAGGCAATCGGCCGTGAACCGGCGGCCCGCAACCAGCGAGTAGATCAGGGATATGACCATCAGGCCCGTAAAGACGCGCTGGGCCTGGGAGTGGGGCGGCGTGTCCACATTCACCACATAGAAACAGGCGCCGGTGGCAATGGCGCCCAGGGCCATGGCCGCGCGCGTCCAGTGAGTCGCGCCCCGCCGCGCCGCCACGCGCAGTTCGCGCGCCACGATGGGTAGAAAAGTCATGCTTTCGCTGTCCGACACCCGCCGAAGTCGGTAATTAGACGCCGGTTCATGAGCATTCCGACATTCGAGTGTCGAGTGTCGAGTGTCGAGTGTCGAGTGTCGAGGGGCGGCACTCCGTCCCCACGACACTCGCCCCCGACCCTTTCGGATCGTCCACTACGTTCGACAAGTCAACCCGGAATTCGTCACTCCGGACAAAGGGCCGATGGGCTACCCATTGATCACCAACTGCTTGACGGCTGGCGTCTGTCGCGGGATAATCCCACCATGATTGTCACACTGGATGATAAGGCGGCGCGTGAGCATCCCCGCCGTCCTGGCGCCTACGGCCCCAGGCGACCAGTTCGACGCCAGTTTTGACGCCGAGGAGGATATAGTGATCTTGCGCCGCATCAAGCGAAAGCCGGGCTGGCTGGAGGTTTGGAAGCAATGTCCAGCGCCGATGGATGATCTTCCGGCGCGCGGCCGGGAAATGCCCAGGAAACTCAAGCTGTGAGCTGGCGTCCGCGTAGAGCGTCTTGGTTCGCCCTGTGCATCCAAAAGCACCATTGAGGAGGAGCGCCAGGGGCCACAATCCCCTGAAGAACTCAGTGGCGGCGGGCCGCTGGGCTTCGAGTGCGGGGAGCGGCGCCAGTGCGCCGTCCACTGGCGCGGCCTTGGGCGAGCAACTCATTGCGAGGCGCTCCTGTCCGTAGCCGGCTCGACGGCGCTACGCTTGAGGCACATCGTCCGTTTCGGAAAATGGAGCGTGACCAAATAATGCCGCGCCAGGAACGGTAACCCGACGGCACTGAGATAGTAGGTCCGGCGGCCGACAACCACGGGGGTTGCCTGCTCCAAAACGACGTTGGTATATCTCTCCAGACCAAAGGGCGCCTCGCAGAAATAGGCCACGCGCCGCTGAAAGCCTAAGGGATCCTCGTACTGGTAGCTCCGTGCCACCTTTTGTTCCCGGAGTGCCAGTTGGAACTCCTTTGGTTCAAGAATTCCATCAACCCTGCAACCGGTGTCGAGTATCGGCTTCACGGTTTTCGTAGATGTGAAGCTTTGACTGCGCGGCATGGGGTGTGGATACAGGGCGGTCAACCATGCCGTCAAGCAGAAGACACCTGGTACTTGGCCGCCCGCAAGGTTGTGTGTAGCGGCGTCTCGGAAGAGCGCCGCTGGACGCGGCATCCCCGCCGCGACCCTGGACCTGAGCCTGGCGACGGACCAGGCCGGCGCTGGCAGCGCCGAAGTTTGCCGCGCTCTTCCGAGGCGCCGCTACGCCACGGGCTTTCGTCGCCAGCACGGCATTCCCCGCTTGCCATTGGCGGGCTAGGACTTAAAGTCGCAGGCAAATGAAAAATCGAAAGTTGGGGGCAGGTTTCGGTGCAATTCGGTTTCTCAGGATTTTGAACCGGCGGTGGACCGTGGCCGGCGCAGCGGTCTCGAGTGCCTGCGCCCTGGCCATCCTGCTCGGCGGGGCGATTCAGAGCCGGGCGCTGGAGCTCAAGAATGCGGTGGTGGTCACTGCGCCCGGGTTTGGCGGGGCTGGAAGGCAAGCCGTGGTGATGCTGGTCGAGGAGGTGGAGAAGCGGTCTGGCATCCGCTGGCAGGAAATGACGAACTGGCCGCCGGCGGGGGTCCCGGTCATCGGCATCGGCCTCAAATCCGAGGTCCGGTCGTTTGCCGGGGCTGGCTTTGAAGGGCTGCAATCGCTCTCCGGTCCCCAAGGGGCCGAAGGATACCGGCTGTGCGTGCGGAAGGGCGAGACGAACTCCGGAGTCTATGTGTTGGGCAATGACCTGCGCGGGGTGCTCTTCGGGGTGGGCAGGTTGCTCCGCGAGCTGCACTGGGGCCGGGGCCGGGTCTGGGCGCCGGACGCCCTGGACATCGCCACGGCGCCGAAGTACCCGCTGCGGGGGCACCAGCTTGGCTACCGCCCCAAGTGCAATTCTTATGATGCCTGGGACTTGCCCGTTTGGGAGCAGTATTTCCGCGACCTGGCGGTCTTTGGCTGCAATGCAGTCGAGTTGATACCGCCCCGCTCGGATGATGCGGCCCAGAGCCCGCATTTTCCCCGGCCACCGATGGAGATGATGGCGGGCATGTCGAGGTTAGCCGCGGCCTATGGACTGGACGTTTGGGTCTGGTATCCGGCGATGGACCTGGATTATTCGGATGCAAGGACGGTCGAGTCGGCCCTGCGCGAGTGGGGCGAGGTCTTCGCGCGGCTCAGTCGTCTGGATGCGGTCTTCGTGCCCGGGGGCGACCCGGGCCATACGCGCCCGAGGCACCTGATGGCCCTGTTGGAGAAGCAGACGAAGAACCTGCATCGCTATCATCCAAAGGCCGGGATGTGGGTTTCCCCGCAAAGCTTCGACCAGAAGTGGCTGGAGGAATTCCTGGACATCCTCACGCGCGAGCAACCGGCGTGGTTGAGCGGCGTTGTCTTCGGGCCGCAGGTTCGAGTGAGCCTGCCGAGGTTGCGAGAACTTGTGCCGGCCCAGTACCCGATTCGCCACTACCCGGACATCACCCACTCGCGCCAATGCCAGTATCCCGTGCCGAATTGGGACGTGGCGTACGCCCTGACCGAGGCGCGGGAGTGCATCAACCCGCGGCCTGAAGGCGAAGCGGCCGTCTTTCACAAGACCCAACCCCAGACCATTGGGTTTTTGACCTATTCGGAGGGATGCAATGACGACGTCAACAAGGCTGTCTGGAGCGCCCTGGGCTGGGACCCCGAGGCCCGCGTGCTGGATATTCTGCGGCAATATGGCCGCTATTTCATCGGGGAGCGCTACACCGACGATTTTGCCCAGGCGCTGCTGGCCCTGGAAAGAAACTGGCAGGGGCCGCTCATGGCAAACCAGGCCGTGGACAGCACGCTGGGGAAACTGCAAGACCTGGAGCGGCGGGCCTCGCCGGCCGACCTAAAGAATTGGCGGTTCCAGCAGGCGCTCTTTCGCGGTTATTACGATGCCTACGTTCGCCACCGCTTGATTTACGAGACCGACTTGGAGGGGCAGGCCATGGCGCGTCTGCGGACTGCGGCGGTCACTGGCGTGGCCGGCGCCCTCGCGGACGCCCAACGGATACTCGATGAGGCGGTCAAGGTGCGGGTCAACGCGGACTGGCGCCTGCGCATCTACCAGTTGGCGGAGGCCCTGTTCCAAAGCATCGGGATGCAGTTGAGCGTGGATAAGTACCGGGCGATTGCCGTGGACCGCGGGGCGAGCCTGGACACGCTGGATTTTCCGCTCAGCAACCGGCTCTGGCTCGAGGAACGATTTGCCCGCATCCGCAAGATGCCCTCCGAGTCGGAACGGCTCAAGGGGCTGGAGGAAATTCTCGAGTGGACCAACCCGGGGCCCGGCGGCTTCTATGATGAGCTGGGAAGTGCCGGCGGCCAGCCGCATTTGGAGCGGGGCGCCGGGTTTGCCCAAGACCCGGGGTGCTACCAATCCTGCCGCGTCGATTTCGAGGAAGACCTGGTGGTCGATGGCCCGGATGAAGACGCCGGCACGGCGCGCCGCCTCTCCTGGATGGCCCATGCGGAGACGCTCTACGATGCGCCGCTGCGGATGACCTATTCGGGCCTCGATACGGGAGCCCGCTACAAAGTCCGCGTCCTGTATGGGGGCGACAGTCCGAGACGGAAGATTCGCCTGGTGGCCAACGACTCGATCGAGGTGCATCCGTATCTGGCCAAACCCCGGCCCTTCAAGCCGCTCGAGTTTGCCATCCCCCAGTCCGCGACGCGCGAGGGCCAGCTCAAGTTAAGCTGGTTCGGCGAACCCGGCCTGGGCGGCAACGGGCGCGGTTGCCAGGTCTCGGAGGTCTGGCTGGTCAAGGAGGCGGGGGCCGATTGAAGCGTGGAGCGCGTAGCACTTCGTTGTTACTCAGGGCCAATTCATGAAAGGGGCGGGGACGGCTCGTCCAATGTCACTGGGATCCCATGCTCGTCCCGGAGGGACGGCTGAGATCGGCCCCCCCACTCAGCCGTCCCTACGGGACTCGTCACGCTTTGGGTGCCCCTACGCAACGTTGAAACGTTGGGCTATTGTCGGATGTCCCTCCGGGACAAGCACTTGGCCTGGGCGCGCCTCTGGGTTCAGCGTCAAATTCGGCATACATACGCAAAAAAAATAACAGTTGCTTCTGCCGCCCGCTCTGCTATTTTGCTGCGCCCGCTTTCGGGCGCCGGCCGGGCATCCGGACGGCGTGAGAATCGGGTTAACGGTCTTAAATTCCGCCGCCGTGTTGGCGCCGGGGGCCATAACAACATTGAAAAGAATCCCGTGTTCCGCGGGATGGTCCGCCGGCCAGGCGGGCTGTGAACCAAAGGAAACTTGTGATTAGCATAGGCATAAAGGAATTGCTGGATGCCGGCGTGCATTTTGGCCACCAAACCAAACGGTGGAACCCCAAGATGAAGCCGTTTATTTTCGACACGCGCAACGGCACTCACATCATCGACCTGAGCAAGACGCTCAACCAGTTGGAGGCCGCCTGCTCGTTCCTGGCCACCACGGTCACCAAGGGGAGCAAGGTCTTGTTCGTCGGCACCAAGAAACAGGCCCAGCAGGCGGTCAAAGATACGGCCAAAGAATGCGGCCAGTATTTCGTCACGGAGCGGTGGCTGGGCGGCACGCTCACCAATTTCGCCACCATCAAACGGTCCATCGCCCGGCTCAAGCAGATCGAGAAGATGGAAGCCGACGGCTCGATCAATAATTACGTCAAACAGGAACAATCCATGATCCGGCGCGAGGCCGCCCGGCTGGTGAAGTTCTTCGACGGCATCCGCTCGATGGACAAACTGCCCGGGGCCATGTTCGTGGTGGATATCAAACGGGAACACAACGCCGTGGCCGAGGCCCGCCGGCTCAAGATCCCCGTGGTCGCCATTGTGGATACCAACTGCGACCCCGACCTGGTGAATTACCCCATCGCCGGCAACGACGATGCCATCCGCTCGATTCGCATGATTCTGGCAACGCTGGGCCAGGTCATCACCCAGGCCCAGGCCGAGTACGAGGCGAAGTTCTCCCGGCGCAAGGCAGCCGAGGAGGCCGCGCCCGCGCCACCTGCTCCCGCCGTTGAACCGGCCCTCCTGCCCGCCCCAGCGCCGGCTCCGGCCCCGGTGGCCGTCGCCCTTCCGGCGCCGTAAGCCTCCGATAAACAAGGATTTGATTATGGCTGAAATCTCTGCTGCCGCCGTGGCCAAACTGCGCGAAATGACCAACGCCGGCATGATGGACTGCAAGAGAGCGCTAACCGAAGCCAAGGGCGACCTGGGCCGGGCCGTGGATATCCTGCGCAAGAAGGGCGCCGCCACGGCAGTGCTCAAGGGCGGACGCGAGGCCCGCGAAGGACTGATCGCCCAGCACATTGCCCCCGATGGCCGCCTGGGCGTTCTGGTCGAAGTCAATTGCCAGACCGATTTCGTCGCTCGCAATGAAATGTTCAAGAGTTTCGCCGACGAGGTTGCCCGCCGTTTGGCCGCCGGCCCCAACGCGGACTTCGAGGCGGAGCGCGTGGACCTGGTCGCCAAGATCGGCGAGAACGTCCAGGTCCCCCGCCATGTCCGCATGGAAGTGAGCGGCAACGGCATGGTGGCCGCCTACATCCACACCGGCGCCAAAGTCGGCGTCCTGGTCGAGGTTGGCGCCGGCAAGGAGAGCACCGTCGGCCAAGACCCGTTCAAGCAACTGGTCAAGGATATCACCCTTCAGATCGCGGCGGGCAATCCCTCGGTCATCTCGCGCGACCAGGCGCCGGCGGCGGTCATCGCCAAAGAGCGGGAGATCGCCGCTCAATCCGACCGCCTCAAGGGCAAGCCACCCCAGGCCATCGCGAAAATCATCGAGGGGATGCTCGAGAAGTTCTACCAGACCTACTGCCTGGTGGATCAGGGTTTCGTCAAAAGGAACTCCGAGATCTCGGTCAAGGAGCATATCGCCTCGGTCGCCAGCCAGTTGGGTGACGAAATCACCATCCGGCGTTTCGCCCGCTTCCAGGTCGGGGAGCTTCCAACCGGTTAGTTTTACGGCAACTGTTCCGGTCCTGAAGAGTTAGGTTTCAGCCTCCTGAGCAGAGTACGGCGTTGCGGCCGGCTTTGGAACGGCGGATTTATGCGGCAGCGAAGAATGTCAGCGTGCGCCCCTTGCAAGGCTCCGTTTTTTTGTTCCCCCTTTACAAAGCCGTTGGACATTTCGTTCAATAGCGGGGTTATGAAGCGTTACGGAATGGTCATCGGTTTGCGGGCGGAGAAGGCGGCAGAGTACCAGCAATTGCACGCCGCGGTCTGGCCCGACGTGCTGAAGAAGATTCGGGAATGCCAAATCCGGAACTACTCGATCTATCTTCGCCAGCTCGACGACGGCCAGTATTACCTGTTCAGCTATTTCGAGTATCTGGGAGGCGACTTCGCTGCGGACATGGCCAGGATGGCCGCCGATCCGGCCACGCAACGATGGTGGTCGTTCTGCGAACCCTGCCAGCGGCCGCTCGCCAACCGCGCTCCCAGAGAATGGTGGGCCAACATGGAGGAGGTGTTCCATGTGGATTGAATTGCCGAGTCTCGGAAAACCGCGTAATTATTTGCAGACTCCAAACCGGAGCGATTGACCTAAAGTGAAACTGACCGATTTGCGGGGCATTCTGCGGTACATCCCCCAATTCCGCGAGAAGACGTTCATCATCAGCGTGGACGGGGCGATTGTCACCACTGAGAATTTCGCCAATCTCCTGGTCGATATCGCCGTTCTGCGCTCGCTGAACATCCGCATCGTGCTCGCGCACGGCGCCTCCGCGCAGATCAAGATGCTGGCGGCGGCCGAGGGCATCAACCCGTCCAACCTCGACGGCAGCGGCATCACCGACGAGGCCACGCTCAGACTGGCCCTGACAGCGGCCAACCGCCTGACCCATGAGATTCTCGAGGGCCTGTCGGCAAACGACCTCCGCGCCGCCTGCACTAACGCCCTGATCGCGCACGCGGTCGGCATCCTGCACGGCGTGGACCATCTATTCACCGGCAAGGTCGAGCGGGTGGACGTGGATATGCTCCAGAAGTTGCTCGACAACGGCATCATTCCCGTGTTGCCGCCGCTGGGATTCGACGGCGAGGGCAGGACCTACCGCGTCAACTCAGATAGCGTCGCCCTGGCTGCCGCCGAGGCGCTCAAGGCGGCCAAGCTCATGTTCATCACCCCCTACGACGGCATCACCGTGGGCGAGCGTGTCATTCGCCAGATGTCCGTGGGCGATCTGGAGTCGGTGCTGGCCTTGCAGAGCAGCGAAGTCCACCCCAGCTTGCTCTCCAAGGCCATCCATGCCGCCGCCGCCTGCAAGGCCGGGGTGCCGCGAGTCCATGTCATCAACGGCTGCCTGGAGGAGGGCCTGCTGGCGGAGGTCTTTACCAACGAGGGCGTTGGCACGCTCATCTACGCCAACGAATTCCAGCAAATCCGCCGCGCCCTCAAGAAGGACATCCGCAGCATCCTCAATCTGACCAAGGTCTCAGTCCAGAACGAGGAACTGACCAAACGGACCCGTTCGACGATCGAGAAGCAATTGGGTGATTACTACCTGTTCGAGATCGACCGGAACCCTGTTGCCTGCGTCGCCTTGCACTCTTATCCCGGAATGCCGCAAAGGGGAACTGGCCTGCCTCTATGTCAGCGCGGCTCACGAAAACCAGGGCATCGGCCGCAAGCTCATTCAATTCGTCGAGAACAAGGCCCGCGAGATGGGCCTCAGCGAACTCGTTTTGTTGTCCACCCAGGCCTTCACCTATTTCCAATGCAAGGCCGGCTTCGCCGAAGGCACTCCCGATGACCTGCCCCCCGCCCGCCGTGAAAGATACGAGCAAAGCGGCCGCAACTCGAAAGTGCTCACCAAAAAGCTCGGCTAAACCTCGATGCCGTAGGCCTTGATCTTGTTATAGAGGGTTTGGCGGCCGATGCCCAACCGCTTGGCGGTTTCGAGCTTGTTGCCGCCCGTCTCTTTGAGCATCTGGATGATGGCGTTGCGCTCGACGCCCTCGAGCAGGGTGAAGTTGGTGTCGCCGGCTTCCTCAGCGGCGGCGCGGGTCTCTGAAATGGAGAGATCGCTGGCATTGACTTCATTGCCCTCGCAGAGCAGGACGGCCCGCTGGATTTCGTTCTGCAACTGACGGACATTGCCAGGCCAATCGAAGGAGGTTAACCGCTCGACCGCCCCGGGCCGGAAGCAGGTCAGGGTGCGGTTGGCCTGGGCGGCGAAGCGTTTGAGGAAGGAGTTGGCCAGCGGCATGATGTCTTCCCTGCGCTCGCGCAGGGGAGGGAGGTGGACGGAGATGGCGCTGATGCGATAAAACAAGTCCTCACGGAGCTTGCCGGCCTGGATGGCGTCCAGGGGCTTGCGATTGGTGGCGGCGATGATGCGGCAGTTGGTCTTGTAGCTGGTCTTGCCGCCAACCGGGCGGACCTCCTGGTCCTGGAGGACGCGCAGGAGCTTGCTTTGGGTGTTGACCGGCATTTCGGAGATCTCGTCCAGGAGGAGCGTGCCGCCTTCGGACTGGCGGAAGAGGCCCTCGCGGTCGGCGTGGGCGCCGGTGAAAGCGCCACGGACCGACCCGAACAACTCGCTTTCGATCAGTTCGCGGGGCAGGGCGGCGCAGTTGACCTTGATGATTTGGCCTTTGCTGCGGTGGCTCAGGGCATGGAGGAGGTTGGCGATGACTTCCTTGCCGGTGCCGCTCTCCCCGGTGATGAGGACCGTGACATCGCTCGGCGCGATGCGGTCGATTTTGCGGACTACATCCCGCATGGCGGCGCTTTGGAAGATGGGCGAAGGGGTTCCGCTCATCGTTTCCAGGGCGCGCCGGAGAGTGCTGGCCTCTTCGTTCTGGCGCTTGTATTCGATGGCGTTTTGCACGTCGGCCAGCAGCTTTTCGCCGTCGAATTGGAAATTCTTGCGGAGAAAATTGAAGGCGCCGCGCTTGATCGCTTCGACCGCCCAGGAGACCGCCTCGTTGTCGCTGGGCGCGCCGGTCAGGACGATGACTTGGGTGTCGGGCCAGCGTTTCTTGAGTTGGGGCAGCAACTCCAGCCCGTCGGCATCGGGCAGCTTGACATCCAGCAGGATCAGGTCCGGCTGCTCCTGGGCAAAGGCCCGCTGGAGCGCGGCGCCGCTGTCGGCAGTCGAGATCTGGTATTCGCCCTCCAGGAGCGCCGTCAAGACGGCGCGCTGGTCTTGGTCATCGTCAACTATCAGGACTTTGCCCTTCATAGGAACTTATCACGGCTCAGAACACAGGCGCGGGTGAACGCGCGGAACAGCGCCCGATGTTCGCCCGAGCGCGCCGCCAGGCGTTCCGGGTGAAACTGCACGCTCAGGAGGAACGGCAAATAATGCGCCGCCCCCGGCTTGAATTCCAGCCCTTCAACCACTTCGTCAGCGCTGACGGCAACCGCCCGCAACGGTCCGGCGACCCGGGCGACCGCCTGGTGATGGGTGCTGTTCACGCCTAGTTTCACCGTTCCTGTTATCTTGGCCAGTAAAGAACCCGGTGTCAACCGCACTTCATGCACCACCTCGCCCTTGCGGTCCATCTGATGGTGGTTCAGCGCCTTGGGCAGTTGCCCCGCAATGTCAATCAGCAGCCCGCCCCCCAGGGCCACATTCAGTAGCTGTTGGCCGCGGCAAATGGCCATCAGCGGCTTGCGTTGGCGGAAAACCTCATCAATCAAGAGCAGCTCCCGCAAATCCCGTTGCCCGCCGTCCGGACACACCGTCACCGTCCGCCGCAGCCCCCGCGGCAACCGTTTCGTGTGCAGGCGCGGTTCCACGTCTCCGCCCCCGGTCAATAGCACCCCATCGCTCCGGCTCACGCAGTCGGCAATCGCCTGCCGCGCCAGCGTCGGCGGCAGCAGCATCGGCAGCCCCCCTGCATCCAGAATCGCTCGCGGGTAGCACACTGAAAGACTGATCGAGAGATCCCCGAACTCCGACCCTTGCTGGTCCACGTCCGGCGCTATCAAGATCAGAGGCAGTCTGCTCATACCATGCAAACTCTAGGCAACTCGGGGGCCTGTGTCAGGGAAAAACTCATCTCACCCCATCTTCGCCTCGGGGAACCGTTGCCGGATGGCTTGCTTCAGGCGCCCCTCCTCTTCGGGCCGGAGGCGGCGGCGGTTGATCCGCCGGCGGACAGCATCGAGCAGTTCCAGCCAATCCTGCAACGGCGGCTCTGGCAGGGCCTGCCACTGGTCGTAACGGCGCTCCCGGGCAAAAAAACGCCACTCGCGGCCAACGTGCCGCGCATAAACCTGGAACCGGATACCCTCCTGGCTCACCCGTCGCCAACTGACCTCCGCTTTTGCGGCCATATCGCGCCCCAGTCTCAGGGCAAATCCACACTGGCCACCGCCAGGGCCGCGATGCCTTCCTCGCGGCCAATAAACCCCAAGTGCTCGTTGGTGGTGGCCTTGACGCCGACCTGCCGGGGATTGAGGCGCAGGGCGGCGGCAATGTTTGATTTCATCTGGGGGACATGCGGCAGCAGCCTGGGCTGTTGCGCAATGAGGGTGGCATCGACATTGACAATTGTGCCCCGGCGCGATTCCGTGAGGCGGGCCGCCTCGTTCAGAAAGAGCCGGCTGGGGGCGCCGCGCCAGCGGGGATCGGTGTTCGGAAAAAACTGGCCGATATCCGCCTCGCCCAGCGCCCCGAGTATCGCATCGCAAATCGCGTGCATCAATACGTCGGCATCGGAGTGTCCTTCCAGTCCTTTGCCGTGCGGAATTTCCACGCCGCCAAGAACGAGTTTGCGCCCCTCGACCAGGGCGTGAACGTCGTAACCGACTCCAACATGAACCATGCCGCCACTATAGGACAAGGCCCGCCGCAACCAAAGGATTCATTTGAGGATTCTCTCAAGAGGCATTCACCAGCGACCCTAAAGCGGGACTCCCTGCCTGGTGGGGCTCCACAAGACCCTTCTAAGCCTTTTTGCGCAATCATTTTGTTGCTGCAACTTGGGGCTGGATCTCGCATCATGGCTGGCGCTTTCAATATGGCAGCAGTGGGCTCAACGCTGAGAATCGGTTGGCTGGTGACACTCGCCGGGCCACTGCGAGTGTCCTGTTTTCCAACGCGGATCCCTGACAACCGGGCACTCCGTCTCCTTGCATGACCCCCGAGTCGATCGTCCAATGCCGCAACCGCGAGTGGGTGCTCCTCCCAAGCGACCAGGAGAATCTTCTCCTGTTGCGGCCTTTGACCGGCGCCACCGACGAGGTGGTCGCCGTTCATAAGGGCCTTTTCGGATACGGCCCCGTCTCCTGACCGCCATGTGCGCCAAATCCTCAGCCCCCCTCAAAACCTCGGCGCCGCTGTTGGCCGACATTCGTGAGTTGATCCTCACGGGCCGTGAACGCGTCGCTCAAACCGTCAACGCGGGCCTGGTCATCCTGTACTGGCAGATTGGCCAGCGTATCCGCAAAGACATCCTCAAGGATAAGCGGGCGGAATACGGGGAGCAGATTGTGTCCGCGCTGGGGACACAATTGAGGAGCGAGTTCGGACGGGGATTTGCGGAAAAGAATCTGCGGCGCATGCTTCAGTTTGCTGAAGTATTTCCCGACCGGAAGATTGTCGTATCACTGATACGACAATTGAGCTGGACGCATTTTCTGCGGCTGATCCCCATTGACGATCCCCTCAAGCGCGATTTCTATGCTGAGATGTGCCGCATCGAGAATTGGAGCACGCGCACTCTCGAAAAGAAAGTCGGCGGGATGCTCTTCGAGCGCACCGCGCTCTCCCGCAAGCCGGCCAAGATGGCCGAACTGGAACTGAAGCAACTCCGCGACGAGGACAAGCTGACGCCAGACCTGGTTTTCCGGGATCCTTACTTCCTCGACTTCCTCGGCTTGAAGGACCGCTACATCGAGAAAGACATCGAGGATGCCATCATGGGCGAGATGGAACAATTCATCCTTGAGCTTGGCGTGGGCTTTACCTTCGTCGCCCGCCAAAAGCGGATTTCCGTGGATCAGGACGACTACTACCTGGACCTCCTGTTCTTCCACCGCGGGTTGCGGCGGTTGGTGGCGATTGATCTCAAGCTGCGGGATTTCCGGCCTGGCGACAAGGGCCAGATGGAGCTATACCTCCGCTGGCTGGACAAATACGAGCGCAAGGCGGGAGAGGAAACGCCGATTGGTCTTATTCTCTGCGCCGGCAAAAAGCGCGAAACGGTGGAGCTTCTCGATCTGGAAAGAAGTGGCATCCGAGTATCCTCCTACTGGACCGAAGTTCTTCCCAAAGCGGAACTGGAACGTAAACTCCACGAAGCCGTTCGGCTGGCCCGCGCCCGGCTCCTGGTATCTCAGGGTGGGAAAGTTGGCACCCCCGAAATCTCATGACCCTTTTTCTTGAAACTCAGGACCTGAATTCGATGCCACGTCCGGCAGACTTTCCCTGGCAGACCCGCCAAGCCTCTGCTCTTGGGAGCACGCCCCGCCCATTCATATCGTCGGCGCTCGGCAGGAGCTTGGCCGCAGCCGGCAACCTGTGTTTCTTACCAACAAATCCTTTGGTGGACAAAGGATTCATTTGAGGATTCGACTCCGGGAGTGATTTGCGGTATGTACTGCGCCCATGCGAACTGCGAATCAATGCTTGAGGAGAAAATGGCGCGAACTGCGCCTGGCGGGCATGGGCCGGCTGGGCGGGTGCGTAGTTGCGGCAGCCGTGGTCGCCGCCGGCTGCGCCCACTGGCGCAACAAGGATCGAATTGGACTCATTCCGCCGCCGGTGCCGCCCTTTCTTAACGGCCCGATGGCGGTGCTGCTGACCAATGCCTCCGGGTTTTCCTGCCATGTCGCCATGACCACGGGCTCACCGCCCATTCCGGGAGAAACGGTTTCCGGGCAGCTCCTGTGCCGAGGCGCTCAGCTCCTGTTCGCCCCCGATGCCCACTGGCTGGCGGGCAAGCGGTTTGCGCGCGGGGCGTTCAGCTTCGTCTGGGACGTGGCGGCGCAGCGCGGATACCTGCTGAGCGAGACCCTCCAAGGCTACGCGCCAATCTCCTCGCAGGTCCGGGCTACGAATGTGCTGGCCGTGGCTTCGCGCGCGGCCTCCGAAAAGGTGGGAGGCCATCAGTGCCAGAGAACCGAGGTGGAAGTGGATTCGAGCGACGGCTCCAAAGCGCCGTTCCAGGTCTGGCGGGCGTCCGATTTGAAAGCGGCGCCTCTCCGCATTGCCACGGCGGCGCCGGGCCGGGTCATCGTGAACTTCTCCAAAATCAGGGACGAGGCCCCCTCGAGCCGCCTGTTTGTGCCGCCCGACGGCTTCACCCGCCATGACAGCGCCGAGACCATGATGGCGGAAATGGCCATGCGCCAGGAGAGCCTTAAACGCAAACCAGAGGAGGCAGAACCGGCCGAGCTCCAACCAGCGGCCCGCGGGGTGGGGTTCAGGTAAGCGGCCAGTTTGGAAGGATTTCGGCTGCGGGGGAAGTTGTCTCCGCCCGGCGCATCAGCTTGCGCTCGGCCACCACTGCGATCATGGCGGCGTTGTCGGTGCAAAGGCTCCGGTCGGCCAACCGCAGCTTGAGGCCCTGGCGCGAGCAAGCCGCCGCCAGCCCCTGCCGAAGAGCGCGGTTGCAGCTAACCCCGCCGGAGGCGGTGACACACCCAACGCCGAGCCGGCGCGCAGCGCGCAAGGTCTTGGTCACCAGCACCTCCACTATGGCCCCTTGAACGCTGGCCGCCAGGTCGCGCAATCTTTCCGGGTCGCCACAGATGCCCGGCCGGTCTCGCAAAAAATATCGCACGGAGGTCTTCAGTCCGCTGAAGCTGAAGTCATCATTGGCTTCATTGAGCATCGGGCGGGGAAAGCTGAAGGCCGCCGAGTTCCCCCCTTGGGCAAGCCGATCCAGCTCCGGACCGGCCGGATACGGCAAGCCCAGCAGCTTGCCCACCTTGTCGAAACACTCGCCGGCGGCATCGTCCACCGTCGAGCCGAGCAGCCGGTGCTGCGGTTCGCTTTCCACGTGCACCAGCATCGTATGGCCCCCGCTGGCGATGAGCGACACATTGGGCTCGAACTCGGAAAAGTCCGCGGTGGGCGGATGGCCTTGTATCCAGGGGGAGAAGAGGTGGGCTTCGTGGTGGTGAATGCCCAGGAACGGGCGCCGCAGAACGAAGGCGAGGGCCTGGGCCGCCTTGAAGCCCACCAGCAACGCGCCCGGCAAACCCGGGCCCTGTGTGGCGGCGACCGCTTCGATTTGGGCCGGGCTCACGTTGGCCTGGCGCAACGCGGCACGCGCTACCGGCAACAGGTTGCGAAGGTGTTCCCGCGCCGCCAGCTCCGGCACCACACCCCCGTATTCGGCGTGCAGTCGCACCTGGGACGAGACGACATTGGCCAGGACCCGCCCGTGGTGCGCCAGCGCCGCGCTCGTCTCATCGCATGAAGTCTCGAAAGCCAGGAGCATCTCCTGCCAGCCTGGCGGCCCCTACTTGCTCCGTTGCGCCACCCGCTGGTCGGGCCCGGGCGAGCGAACCGTATAGAGGGTGATACCTTTGAGAAGGTCCATCGCGCGCTCCAGTTGAGGGTCGCCGGCCCTCGGACCATACGGCGGTCCTTCTCGTCCAGGCTTTCCAGGCCGCCGGCGGTGCGCTGGGTCCGGCTGGCGCTGTCCTCATCGGCGGTCACGGGAACCACAATGTCGGGCGTGATGCCCTCTTCATGGATGACTTTGTGGCTGGGCGTATAGTACTTCGCCGTGGTCAGGCGCAAGGCCGAGCCGTCCTGGAGCGGGAGAATGCTCTGAACGGAGCCCTTGCCAAAGCTCTTTTCCCCGAGAATGACCGCGCGTTTCAAATCCTGGAGGCAGCCGGCAACGATTTCCGAGGCGCTGGCGCTGCTCACGTTGATCAGCACCACCACCGGCATCCCGCTGAGTTCATCGTGGCCCAGGGCATCCCGCCGGGAATCCTGCGCGGGGTTGCGTCCCTCGGTCGTCACCACCAATTGCCCCTTGGGCAGAAACTTCGAGCAGACATCCACCGCTTGATCGAGCAAGCCGCCCGGGTTCCACCGCAGATCCAGCACCAGCCCTTGCATCCCCTGCTTCTTGAGCTTGCGCAGGGCCGTTTCCAGGTCGTCGCTCGTCTTCTCCCCGAATTGAGTCAGGCGGACATAGCCGATCTTGTTTTCGCCCAGCTTGAATTCCTTTCGCCCATGGAGGTCGGTGACCATGTCCACATTGATGACGGCTTGAGTCAGCCTGTAATCCTTGAACTGGTTGGAGGAGGGACGAAGGACAGTCAGCCTGACATCCGTGCCCGGTTCGCCGCGCAAACTCTTGATGGCGTCATCGAAAGTCATTTTATCCGTGCTCTTGCCATCGATCTTCACGATCCGGTCGCCTGATAGAATGCCGGCCCGCGAAGCGGGCGTGTTCGTCATCGGAACGACCACGGTAAGAAAATTGTCCTTCACCAGGACGCTGATGCCCAGTCCTCCAAAGGCCCCCTGGGTGTCGTTCTGCAGTTCCCGGTATTTCTCCGGGTCCATGAATTCGCTGTGCGGGTCCAGGGTGCCGATCATTCCTTTGAGCGCGCCATAAACCAGCTCCTGGTAACTGAGCTTCCGCCCGTCCACGTAGTCCTTGCGGACTCTCTCCATCACGTAGGAGAAAATCTCCAGGCTCGGATAGACGGATTCCTTTTCGGCCGCCCGGAGATACAAGCGCGCGCCAACCAGGAAATTAACGCAAAGCACCAGGGCCACCGCCCCGTAAATCACACGTCGTTTCATATTGACTGTCAATGTCGTCCGGCACAACCTAACGGGCAAAGCCCCTTTTTGCAAGAAGGGGTCGTTCGGGGGCGAATCCGTGGTTCAACTTCATGCCGCCGGCACAAGCGGGATTTCGTACTTGCTCGCGGCTGGCGCTGGGGCAAGGTGATGCGGATGAGCGCAGGCGTGAAGAAGAGAGTGGCGAGTGGCGAGTGGCGAGTGCAAACTGGCGCGTGGTATTGGGGATGAGCGCCGACGCGAAGCCAACGACAGAACCGAAGCCGGAGTTGACGGAGGCGGCTGGGGGCAGCCTGTGCGCCCAGCCGCCCTGGCGCAAGATAGTGGTTCTGGCCGCCATCGTGGGGGTCCTGCTGGCGGTGGTGTATCTCTCTCCACTGCGGGCCTGGCTCGGACGGTTGCGCGAGGTCAGCGACCAAATCCGGGGCCTGGGAGTGCTGGCGCCCCTGGTGGTCATGGTGAGCATTGCGGTGCTGGTGGCCTTGGGCTTCTCGCGGCTGGTGCTCTGCGCCATCGCGGGCATGGCCCTGGGGTTTTGGTCCGGGCTGCTCTGGGCGCAATTGGGCACGCTGCTGGGAAATTACGCGACTTTCCTCGTCGCCCGTTTTGCCGCCAGAGGGTGGGCGGAGCAGTACCTTTCCAAACGCGGCAAGCTCGGTATGTTGGTCCAACGCGAAGGCATTGCCGGAGTCATCCTGGCCCGCCAACTGCCTGTCCCCGGCTTGCTGGTGAACCTGGCCTGCGGCCTGTTCCCCCTCCGCCACCGGGACTTTCTCATCGGGACGCTCGTCGGCCAGTTGCCCGAGGCGGTGCCTTGCACGCTTATCGGCGCCGGCGCCCTTGGAGGTTCGTTTGCCAGGAGTGCCCGGCTCATCGGCTTGGGCGTGGCCGTGGCGGCGGTGGTATGGCTCGGTTTGCGGCGGTGGCTGCGCCGCAACTCACCGAGCCATGAATAGCGGGGAGCATGGCCACGGAGGCGATGCTACCGCACCATCAAGCCACTCGAGAGGCGGTTGCAGAATTAACCGCAAAGAACGCAGAGATCACAAAGAAATGCCTTATTCTTCTCAGGTCTTTGTGTTCTTTGCGTTCTTTGCGGTTAATCCTCTGTGGTCTTGGCGTCTCTGCGTTTTCATTGCCCGTCCGGACTCGTCCGCCGGTCCACGCCCACTCCCAAGCATCTGCTCGGCCACCGCTCGACACGCTCTCACGCTCCCACGCTCGACCCGCTCGACCCGCTCAACCCGGCCACCGCTCCACGGCGTCGGTGGCGCGGTGCAGGGCCGGCTGGATGGCCGCATCGGGCAGGCTTGAGGATTCGGAGCGTTGATTGAAGAGGACCGCCCAACTGACGCCGTCCAGACGGCGCACCAGCAGCGTGTAGGTGCCGGGCAGGCTGCCATTGTGCGAATAGCCGGCCGGCCCCTCCTTTCCGGCAGGGCGGACCGTCCAGCCACAGCCATAGAAATGGCCGGCCAACGAGCCGTCCGGGTTCCGGCTGGCGGGCGGGGCGGGGGGCTCGTAAAGGATTGTGCGCGTAGCCGGTTTGAGGCAGGTATTGTCTCCCGGCGTATCGAGTATTGCCGCAAACCGGGCGAGGTCCAGCGCCGAGGCGAGCCATCCGCCATGGGCATCCATGGCCTCGAGGCAGAAGGTGCCGTAGGGCTCGGGGACTTTGGCAGGCAGCCCTGGAAACACGCTCGGACCCTCGCTATTATCGGGCGTATAGTACCTCACTTCGCCTTCGATGCGTCCGCTTTCCAAGGAAGCGCCCAGGCGCATTCGGCGGATGCCCATCGGCGCCAGCACTTCCTCGCGCACGAATTGCTCGTAGGGCCGGCCGCCGAGCCTCTCGATGACGCGTCCGAGGAGGCAGTAGCCAAAGTTGGAATAGGCATAGCGGGCACCGGGGTCGAAATCGAGGGGTTGGCCCAGCATGTAGCGGATGATGGCCTCTGAGTTGGCGGGCGGGGGAACGCCCACAGCCCGGGCCGTTTCGAGCGAGCGAAACATCGGATCGCCGCTCACATCGCGGTCCCAACCCCCGGTATGATGCAGGCAATGGCGCAGGGTGATTCGTTTCCACCGCGGGTCGGCCGTCTTGCCGCTGGCCAGCACGGGTTTGAGCGGCAGAAAATCAGTGACGGGCGTTTCCAGGTCCAGACCCTTGGTTTCGACCAGCTTGAGGACCGCCGTGGCGGTGAAGGGCTTGGAGAGGCTGGCAATCCGAAACAAGGAATCCGGTTTGACTGGCGCCTTCTTCTCACGGTCGGCCCAGCCGTAAGCGCGAGCATAGACCAGGCGCTGGTCCTTGACTACCGCCAGGGCGCCGCCCGGGACCTTTCGCGCAGACATGAACTGCTCCATTTCCCGGTCAAAGGCCTCGGCCATTGGCAGCTTGCCGGCCGCGCTGCCGCCGCCCGATTCGAGAACCGGCCCTGCCCAAGCGGCCAGGGCGCCCAGGGCGCCGGCCCGAGCCAGGAATTGGCGGCGGGTATGAAAGCGAGTCATATAAGGGGCGGTTTATGCAACGATCTAGCCAGAGACAAACAGGAGCAAACAGAGGGAACAGAGAAGTTTCATTTAGAGGGCCGTGGATGTAACGATGTGACAGCGGGTCAGCGTCCCAGCAACTCGCGCACTTTGGCGCCCAGGTCCGCGTGGCGCATGAGCGATTCTCCGACGAGGATAGCGCGGGCGCCGCAACGGGCCAACCGCTCGACATCGCCTCGAGTGTGGATGCCGCTTTCGGCGACCAGGAAGGGAGTGGGGCGCGAGGATCGAGGCGCGCCGGGTGAGGAGCCAAGCAGGCGGGCTGCCAGGCGCTCCGTCGTGGCCAGGTCCACCTTGAAGGTCTTCAAGTTCCGGTTGTTCACGCCGATGAGCGTGGCCCCGGCTGACAGCGCCCGGTCCAGTTCCGGCTCATCGTGCACCTCGACCAGCGGGGCCAGGCCGGCCCCGGCGGCCAGTGCAAGCAAGTGGCCCAACTGCGCCCGGCCCAGGATGGCAACGATGAGCAGGATGGCATCCGCGCCCCATTGCGCGGCTTCCAGCATCTGCCGTTCGTCGATGAGAAAATCCTTGCATAGGAGCGGCAGTTTCACCGCAGAGCGGATTTGTCTGAGGTATTGAAGCGAGCCGTGGAAGAACTCTTCATCCGTCAGCACGGAGAGGCAGCTTGCGCCGGCGGCTTCGTATTCACGGGCGATGCGGACGGGATCGAAATCAGGGCGGATGAGACCGGCCGAGGGAGAGGCCCTCTTGATCTCGGCGATGAGCGCCACAGGGGGGCCTGCCCCGTTAAGCAGCGCGCCGAGGAAATCGCGGCGTTCGCCCCGCGCGTGGAGGACTGCCCGCAGCTCCGCAATCGAGACCGTCCGCTGCGGCAGACGAGCCACTTCCCTCCTCTTTTGTTCGACGATGGTGTCGAGGATAGTCATTTGGAGAATCCGATCTGGGTTAGTGGGGATTCGGTGGTTAGCCTTCCTCGTCCCTGACGCCCTGCAGGCGCTTGGTGGGACAGCCGGCGCGCAGCCAGGCATTGACGAAGGGGTCAAGGGCGCCGTCCATCACCGCCTGGACGTTGCTGGTTTCAACGCCGGTCCGCAGGTCTTTGACCATGCGGTAGGGCTGGAAGACGTAGCTGCGAATCTGGTTGCCCCAGGAGATGCTGCCCTTTTCCCCGTAGAACCGTTCCATGTCCGTCTTCTGGGCGTCGAGCCGCTGGGCATAGATCTTGGAGAGGAGCATTTTCATTGCGGTCGCGCGGTTCTGATGCTGGGAGCGCTGGTTCTGGGAGGCGGCAATAATGCCGGTAGGGATGTGGGTGATGCGCACAGCGGTCTCGACCTTGTTGACGTTCTGGCCGCCTTTGCCGCCGGAGCGGTAGGTGTCCACCTTGAGTTCGTTGGGCGGAAGGACGATCTCGGCGGAGGTCTCCTCGATTTCGGCGATGGCGTCCACGCTGGCAAAACTGGTGTGCCGTCGTTTGTTGGCGTCGAAAGGGGAGAGGCGCACCAGGCGGTGGACGCCGCGCTCGGCCTTGCAATAGCCGTAGGCGTTGTCGCCCGTAATGACCATGGTGGCGCTCTTGATGCCGGCGGTTTCCCCCGGCAGCACGTCGGTCAGCTCCCCCTGCCATCCGCGCGACTCGGCCCAGCGTTGGTACATGCGCATGAGCATGCTGGCCCAGTCGCACGATTCGGTGCCGCCGGCCCCGGCATTGATGCTCAAGATGCAGTTGCTCTTGTCGTGCGGGCCGTTGAGGAACACCTTCAACTCCAGGGAGTCCAGTTCCTTGAAAAAGACCGCCAGGTCCCGCTCAAGTTCCTCCTGGATTTGCCCTGGGCGGACTCCGGCTCCGCTTCGCCCAACTCCACCATCACATGAAAATCCTCGAGCTGCTTTTCTGCCTTGAGCAGCGGCTCGATTTTCTCGCGCAGAGGTGTTGGCCTCAGCAATGAGTTCCTGGGCCTGTTCGTGGTTGTTCCAAAAAGTGTCCGCCGCCATCAAGGCATTGATTTCGCCCAGGCGTTTTTGCGCGCCGGGCACGTCAAAGAAACCTCCGCACGTGCGCCAGCTTGTCCCCCGCCGTCGTCAGTTCTGCTTTAAGCGTATCGAACATCCCGTCGAATTTAAGTTGCCGACGCGCCCGGTGCAAGTGAAAGGGTAACATGCGAGCCACGAGGTCAGGGAGAGTGCCCGCCGCCCAGGAATTCATCCCGGAGGGATGATAGATGGTAGCCGGGGGTCGAAGCGTCGCGAGACCCCCGGTTCAGCGGCGGTGTGGGTCGGCATCCTATAGGGATGCCAGCAGGCGGCCTGCTCCCTTTGTGCAGCCTTCTGGCACCCCGTTCCGGGGTGCAGGCCCCCTCTGGCTGCAAACCGGGGGTTGCGGCGATGCCCATTCGCGTCAGGCTAAGGTTTGGCGCGCAGTTGACGCGGCGGCCTTTTCTGTGTCCGACACAGGAGCAGCACGTTTTTGTCTTCGATTAGCCACTTCATTTCTTCCCCTTTTTTGATCTCCAGCGCCTCCGCCAGGACCACCGGCAAGTTCAGATAGTAGGAGCGATTGGTTGGCCGCTCCACCTTTTGCACTTTGATGAGGTAACCCGTCGTTTTTTCTGTCGCCTTTTGTCGCTTTGGCATATAGTATTAATACTATATAAAACCACGCATGTCATTCTCCTAACCCTTCCGCGCAAAACAATTCCGGTTTGCCCGCCTCCCTCCACCAACAGCTCCCGGCCTGCCTCCCCAAACTCGACGCCATCGACGCCGAGGGTATCGCCCGAGCCTCAGGCTTTCTGCAGCGCAGCCCACGTAAAATCCCCATGCTCAAATTTGCCAAGGGCCTCCTGGCCCTCGCTCCCGAAACCGACCTCGCCTTGGAGCATACCGCCGCAGTCATCGGCTTGGCCGCCGACACCACCTACACTAAACAGTCTTTGAGTGAACGGCTCTCCGGTGGCCTCAAAGGCTTTCTGGCTGGGGTCGTCACGGCCCTCTTCAGCCAGATTGCTCGTGGCGTTCCGACCTGCCAAGCCCTTGAACGCTTTGCTCACGTCTGGGTCCATGACAGCACCTCCCAAACGCTGCCCAAGCACTTGGCTGAACTCTTCCCCGGGGCCGGCAACCAACATGGGCAAGACTACGCCACCCTCAAAATCCAATGGATCTGCGACATCAAAAACGGCGTGGTCGGGCACGTCTCCCTTTCGGGCTATACTCGCAATGACCAGGCCGCCGCCCCGGACATCCTGGAAGTCGCCCGCCCCGGCGATCTGGTCCTGCGGGATCTGGGTTACTTCACCACGGCAGTCCTGGCCCAGTTTGTCAGTGCGGGCATCTCCTTCCTCAGCCGCTACCGCCACGGCGTCAATCCCTACGACCCCAAGACGGGCCAACCGCTGAATTTAAAGGCCCTCCTGAAGAACTCTGGCTCCTTGGATATGGACGTGCTCCTGGGACCGGAGCGAGCGGCCGTGCGCTTGGTCGCCCTGCCCGTGCCAGAGGAAGTGGCCAATCAGCGGCGGCACAAGGCCAAAGTCTCCGCCCAGAAACGCCACCGCTCCCCTCCTGGCGCCGAGCATCTCTTCTTGATGGGCTGGAACATCTTCGTGACCAACGTGCCGGCGGCGACTTGGCCCCCCAAGGTCCTGGCCGCGATCTATCGGCTGCGCTGGCGAATTGAGATCACTTTTAAAACCTGGAAAAGCCACCTGGGATTGCCTCACCTCAACTGCCGCACCCCGGTCTTGCTTGAGCTCTCGGTGCTGACCAAGTTGTTGTTCTGCGCGCTGGTCTGCCAGCTTTCTGACCTGCTGGAACTCAATTGTCCCCACGGCCAACACGTCAGCCTCCTTCGCCTGGGGCACATTCTCGGACAGTGCGCTTGCTGGTTCTCGGCCATGGTGCTGGGCGTCTCGGTCGTTCAATGGGTGGAGTTCTGCCTCGCCCGCCATGCCTTCTACGAAAAGCGAAACGATCGCAAAAACTACTACGAACTGCTGTCCGGAGCCGCAGACGCCTTAGCCTGACGCGAATGGGCGATGCCGTGACCCCCGGCTACCCTCTGGCAACCCTCCGGGTTGGCCAGCTCGCTCCTCAGCCGGGACCCACACGACGCGCCCTAGTCGGGTGCAGCCTCAACTGTCCCCACCTTTCTCCCACAACCACATTGGTCCTCCACGGGGGTACTGTTTCACGCCGCGCCCTGGGACACCAGGGGGCGGCATGGCACATGCTCTCCCGAGGTTGTTGTTGTCACCATCGCAATCAGAGCAACTGAATGAAGAGATCAGCTCTGCTGGTCAGACTGTTGTGGACCAGGCGGGGGACCTGACTGATGTGTGTCACAAGGAGGTCAGGCTGGTTTGTGTGGCTGCCAGCAGCCGAGCCTCGCCATCTGGCCTGGGCCAGCCCGCCCACCCCGTGCTCAGGCCCGCCACCGCAGGCAGCCTCCTGCAAACACGACCGCTGCAGCGCCGCCGCCGCCGCCGCCGCCGCGCGGCGGCGGCGGCGGCGGCGGCGGCGGCGGCGGCAGCCGTGTTCGCCGCCGCCGCCGCCGCCGTCCCGCCCCGCCCGCCGCCCGGCCGCCGCCCCGTCCGCCGCCCGCCGCCGCGCCGCCGCCGCCGCCGCGCCCGCCCGCGCCCGCCGCGCCCGCGCCCGCCGCCCGCCGCCGCCCGCGCGCCCGCGCCCGCCGCCGCGGCCGCCCGCCCGCCGTCCTCCTCTCCTCTCCTCTCCGTCCGCCCGCCCGCCGTCCGCCCGCCGCGCGCGCTCTCCCGCGCCGCGCGCGCGCCGCGCCCCGCTCGCCGCCCCGTTGATGAATGAATTAAAGGGTTTTTTGCAGGAAACCGTCAAGGTTTGAGCGCGCAAAAGGCGGTCCTCCAGAGCCAACTTTCCGAAGAAATGACTCCATTTGTGAACGGCACCGCCGTTGGCGTTTGCAAGGGGCTGCCAATGGCGGCGCAGGGTTGGGAAG
>CAVQND010000044.1:0-37335 GCA_963713735.1 uncultured bacterium | reverse complement strand
ATCCAGGTAACTGCCGACGCGGATGGCCACGCCCATGAGCATGCTCAGCAACAAGGGCCGCGTAGGAATCTTGGCGTAGGGCCGATCGCTGCGCACCCCGCGCACGACCCGGCCCATGGCGAAGACTTTCGTTACGTAGCCCAGAAACTGAGCCAGTTCGTTCATGAAGACGCGGCCACCAGAGGTTCACCACGGCGGAGCAGTTCGCGATTGATTTGGCTGATTTCGTCAAGCACGTGCTGGACCTGGGCATAAGCGGCCACACCTTGGCGTGCTTGGTCGATCTGGCCCGGGGACTTCAGCAAGAGCGATTGCACCTGGCCTTTGGCGAAGCAGCGGTTGAGATAAAAGAACGGGCCGTGCTTGGGGCCACCGGTGTGGCAGCGGCAATTGGCCTTGCCACATTTGAGGAATCGCTCGATTAAGGAGGCGTGGAGGACTCCGGGGGGGAATTGGAAGGAGCGCAGGAGATGGGCCTTTCGCTGGCGGAGGGCCAGGGTCAATGTGCGCTGGAGCGGCTGTATCCTACTCATATATAGATGTAGGATAGCAGAGCGGGCGAGCAATGCAAGCGAAAAAGAAAATGCCTCTGTTTCCGAAAATGCCCTAACTGCCTGTGGTCAGCCAGGTTGGAATTGAAACCCCACCCACCTTACGGAATCGCTGAACCCCTTGTTCGTATCGTGCAAGTGCCACTCCTCACTTTTTAAACTGGTTGGCAGCGAGGGCTTTTGCGGCAGCCCGCCCTCATGCCTCGCCAGAGGCGCCGTGAATCCGGATCACTAGCGGGTCGCGCGGGCCTCGGTGTCGAGGGCCTGGTCAGAAGAGGGCGGGCCATCGGCGTTGAGGCGTGCGGGCGCTCACAAGGAGGGCGCCTGGGCTGGGCCTGGGCTCGGGGCGGTTTTGCCGGGCCGTTGCGGTTCCATAGGCTGGCTATTCATTTCCCTTTCCGGCTTTCGGAAAGGGCGCGAAGCGTGAAGGCCGGGCGGAGCGACAACCACGGCGGAACACCATGAAGGGGAAGCTCGAAGTGGGGTGGAACGGGAACACCTTCAGGCTAGGCTGGGGGGCCAAGCGCGTTAAGCAGCAGAGGGGCGAGGGGCGCGGCCGGGGCGCAATCGCGAGATGACGGTGGTTCCCATCAAACTGGAGGAAATCGCTTGAAAGGAGCCTAACGCAGAGGCAAGACGGCTCCATGAGCACGACCGTGGTGAGCAAGAAGCGGCGGGTTATCGTGCCGGCGGACATCTGTGAGGCTGCTGGCCTAAAGGCGAGCGACGAGGTGGAATGGCGTTTTGAGGGCGGGGAGATCCGGGGACACAAGCTCGCCTCGCCCGATGTCAGCAAGGAAGCATTCCCGCCGGGCAGCCTGCTGGAGGTACTTCACCCCTGAGCGGGACAAGGAGGAACTGGCGATTCTGTCCGGCTGTGTTCAGGGGCCGGAATGAAGACGCAGTTCGAGATCTGGGACTATGATTTCCCGGCAGAACCACGGTCATCTCGCGATTGCCCCGGTCCGCCACTCCGCGGCGAAATAGTTGTGGCGAAATAGTTGTTGCAACGTTAATCCCGTTGGGTATATTGCGTGCTCCATCCGCCGTTCGAGGCGGGTGGGCAGGATTTTTTTACGCGAAATGCCGACAATCAATCAATTGGTCCGTAAAGGCCGCAATAAGCTGAGGCACAAGTCCAAGTCGCCCGCTTTGGATAATTCGCCGTTTCGACGGGGCGTGTGCATCCAGGTGATGACGCGCACACCCAAGAAGCCAAACTCGGCCATGCGCAAGGTGGCCAAGGTCCGGCTGACCAACGGCCATGAAGTCATCGCCTACATCCCCGACGAAGGCCACAATCTTCAGGAACACTCGATTGTCCTGGTGCGCGGCGGGCGTGTGAAAGATTTGCCGGGCGTCCGCTACCACATCGTGCGCGGGACCCTGGACGCCGCCGGCGTCGAAAAGCGCCGTGTCAGCCGCTCGAAGTACGGCGTGAAACGCCCCAAGGAAGGCGCCAAGCCTCCGGCTGCGGCGGTGGCGGCGGCTGCGGCCCCGGCCCCGGCCGCCTGAGATTCGCATTGCCAACTCGGTTAACCTGATAACTCATAACCCATCCATGTCTCGACGTCGTCAAGCGGTTCGCCGGCCGGTCATAAAAGACGCGAAATTCAACAGCACCCTGGTTTCGCGCCTGGTGAACACGGTCATGCAGCGGGGCAAGAAGAGCGTCGCTCAAGGCATCGTCTATGGCGCTTTCGACCAGATTATCGCCAAGAACCCGGCGGCCAACCCGCTCGAGGTGCTCCAGCGGGCGGTGGATAACGCCAAACCGCGTTTGGAAGTCAAGGCGCGGCGCGTGGGCGGCGCCACTTACCAGGTGCCGCTCGAGGTCCCGGCCGACCGCCAGTTCTCGCTGGCGCTGCGCTGGCTGGTCGATTTCGCCGATGCGCGCAAAGGAGTGCCGATGCAGGACGCCTTGGCCGGGGAAATTCTCGAGGCCTACCAAGGCCAGGGCAATGCCATCCGCAAGCGTGATGAAGTCCACAAGATGGCCCAGGCCAACAAGGCTTTCGCGCATTTCCGCTGGTAGTATTCGGTCCTGAATTTCGCCCCGGCCGCCTGGCGGTTTTTTCGGGGCGTTTTTATTCCACGAGATAAATGGAAGCAGTATTAGAGAAAAACAAGACGGCGCGCCCCGGGGGCCTGACTCCCCACACCGGCCCTATCCCATGGAGCGCACGCGCAACATCGGCATCGCCGCGCATATCGATGCCGGCAAGACCACTACGACCGAGCGCATCTTGTTTTACACGGGCCTCATCCACAAGATGGGCGATGTCGATGACGGCAACACCGTCACCGACTGGATGGAGCAGGAACGGGAGCGGGGCATCACCATTACTTCCGCCGCCACGACCTGCTACTGGACGCAGAAGCCAGACGGCACCTGCAAGTTGTTTGCCGGAGTGCCCCACCGCGTCAACATCATTGATACGCCGGGCCACGTGGACTTCACGGCTGAAGTCGAACGCTCGATGCGCGTGCTCGACGGCGCTGTGGCCGTCTTCTGCGGCGTGGCCGGTGTCCAGCCCCAATCCGAAACGGTCTGGCGCCAGGCCACCAAATACAAGGTCCCCCGTATTGCCTTCGTCAACAAGATGGACCGCACCGGCGCCAACTTTGAGAATGCCCTCAACGACATGCGCCGAAAGTTGGGCGCCTACGCCTGGCCCGTGTTCCTGCCCGTCGGCAGCGAGGACAATTTCCGCGGCGTGGTTGATGTCGTAAACCAAAAAGCGATCATCTATGACCCGAACGACGATTTCGGGCTGAAATTCGACATCACCGAGGTCCCTGCCGAACTCAAGGACGCCGCCGCCACCGCCCTGGCGGAGCTGATCAATGCCGTGGCCAACAAGGACGATGCCATAGCCGAACTGGTCATCGAGAACAAGCCGGTGACCCCGGAGCTGTTGAAGCCGGCCATCCGCCGGCTCACCTGCAAGCTCCAAATGGTCCCCGTGCTCTGCGGCTCGGCCTTCAAGAAACGCGGCGTCCAACCCCTGGTTGATGCCGTCATCGATTACCTGCCCTCGCCCCTCGACGTGCCGGCTCCGGTCGGCATCGTCCCGGACTCTGACCAATCCGTCGCCATCCGCGCCGACGACCATGCCAAGTTCTGTTGCCTGGCGTTCAAGCTTTGGACCGATCCCTACGTGGGCAAGCTGGTCTTTTTCCGCGTTTACAGCGGCCAGCTCAAGAAGGGCGATATCATTTACAACCCCCGCACCCGCAAGCGCGACCGCGTCAACCGCGTCATGATGGTCCAGGCCGACAAACGCATCGACGTCGACAACACCTACTCCGGCGACATCGCCGCCCTGGTCGGCCTCAGAAACATCAAGACCGGCGACACCCTGTGTGACGAGGACCTCGAGGTCATGCTCGAACCCCCGACCTTCCCCGAGCCGGTCATTTCCATGGCCGTCGAGCCCAAGACCAAGGCCGACCGCGAGAAGATGAGCGCCGGCCTCCAGCGCCTGGCCGAAGAGGACCCGACCTTCTGGTGCTTTACCAACGAGGAAACCGGCCAGCTTATCATTGCCGGGATGGGCGAACTGCACCTGGAAATCATCCGCGACCGCTTGTTCCGCGAGTTCAAAGTCGCCGCCAACGCCGGCGCTCCTCAAATCGCTTACCGCGAAACCGTGACCCGGGGCGCCGAAGGTGAAGGCAAGTTCATCCGCCAATCCGGCGGACGCGGCCAATACGGCCATGCCATGATCACGCTGGCGCCCAACGGGCGGGGCAAAGGCGTCGAAATCGAAAACAAGATCGTCGGCGGCGCCATCCCCAAAGAGTACATTCCCGCCGTCATTGACGGCATCAAAGAGGCCGTCGCCGGCGGGGTGCTGGCCAACTACCCGATGGTGGACCTCAAAGTCGCCATCGTCGACGGCACCTTCCACGAAGTGGACTCCAGCGAACTGGCCTTCAAGATGGCCGGCATCTTCGCCTTGAAAGACGCCGTCAAAAAGGCCAACCCCATCCTCCTCGAGCCGATTATGAAGGTGGAGTTGACTACCCCGGATGAGTACCAGGGCGATTTGCTGGGCGACCTCAACCGGCGGCGCGGCAAGATCGTCCATATCGAAGCCAAGGAAGGCCTGACGATTGTCAGCGCCGAAGTGCCCCTGGCCGAAATGTTCGGTTACGCCACCGCCATCCGATCCTTGTCCAAGGGCCGCGCCTCCTATTCCATGGAACCGTTCCGCTTCGAACCCGTTCCTGCCGGAATCGCCACCGGCATCCTCGATGCGGCCAAAGGCAAACCGGCCCCCCGCGCCTAAGTTGTTAACCACGGATGACACGGATTCCACGGATAAAAACACCTCCGTGAAATCCGTGAAATCCGTGGTCAAAGTCAGGACTTTTTCGGCCTTCGCTCTTCGGATTTGTTTCGACCTTCTACCTTCTACCTTCGCAGCTCGTCCCGGCTCGATCCGGAAAAAGTCGCCAAATTGTTGAAAAAGCTGTTGCGCCGCCGCTTCCTTCTGGTATATTCCGCCCTCCGTTTCCCTTGACCGGGAAGCGGAAGACTTGACTGGAACCATTTATAGACAATTGTTCTTTGTATGGCTGGACAACGCATTCGTATCAGACTGAAGGCCTTTGACCACCGGGTCATTGACCAATCCGCCCGCGACATCGCGGACACGGTTAAGCGCACCGGGGCGCGTGTGGCGGGGCCCATCCCGCTCCCAACCCGCATCGAGCGATTCACCGTTCAACGCTCCCCCCACGCCGATAAGAAATCCCAGGAGACCTTCGAGCAACGCACCCACAAGCGCCTCATCAATATCATCGAACCCACGGCAAAAACGGTCGATGAACTCAAGAAACTCAACCTGCCCGCCGGCGTGGACATCACGATCAAAATCTAGTCCGCCCCTTCAACCATTTAACTCCCAGCGATTTATGCCAGTCGGACTTTTAGGAAAGAAGTTGGGCCAGACCCGCGTCTATAATGCCAAAGGCGTCAGCACCCCGGTCACCGTTGTCCTTGCCGGCCCCAACCATGTCCTCCAGTGCAAGACGCAGCAAACCGACGGCTACAACGCCGTGCAGCTCGGCTTTGGCGAGCAAAAGGAACAGCGCCTCACCAAGCCGCTGCTCGGCCACCTCAAGAAATTCAACCTCCAGGGCAGCGGGGTCAAACGCATCCGGGAATTCCGGGATTTCTCCAAAGAAGTCAAAGCCGGCGAAGTCGTCGGCGCGACCCTCTTTGCTCCCGGCGACTATGTGGACGCCATCGGCGTGACCAAGGGGCGCGGTTTTGAAGGCGTGGTGGGCCGGCACGGGTTTCGAGGGGGCGATTCGACCCACGGCGCCAAGGGCTGGCACCGCCGCTCCGGCGCCATCGGCCAACGCCTCTTCCCCGGCACGGTCATGCGCGGCATGAAAATGCCCGGCCACATGGGCCAGGTCCGCCGCACCGCCCAAAACCTCCAGGTCGTCCAGGTCCACGAGGCCGACAATCTCCTTCTGATTAAAGGCGCCATTCCGGGCGCCAATGGCGATTATGTGGTCATCCGCGAATCCAAGAAACGACCCAAGGGCTGGAAACCCCATGCCGAGCGTCCGGAAAACGTGAAAAAGGCCGAAGCCAAGAAAAAGTAATTTGATGGTCCGCCTCATCAGCGGTTCATTCTATGAAGCTCCCGATTAAAGACATCAAAGGAAACAACCAGGGTGAATTGGAAGTCAACTTCCCCTTGATTGAAGACGGCAGAGGCACTCAGGCCGTTCACGACGTGGTGGTTGCCTACCAGGCCGCCCAGCGCATGGGCACCGCCTGCACCAAGACCATGGGCGAAGTGGCCGGCACCGGCAAGAAACCCTGGCGCCAAAAGGGCACCGGCCGCGCCCGCGCCGGCTCCTTCGCCTCGCCCCTCTGGCGCGGCGGCGGTGTTGTTTTCGGCCCAAAACCCCGCGACTTCGGCAAGAAAGTCTCCCGCCAGACCCGGCAACTCGCCTTGCGCAAGGCCCTCTCCGAACGCCTCCGCGCCGGGGACATCCTCCTCCTGGACGACCTCAAGCTGCAATCCGCCAAGACCAAGGAATTTATCACCGTGCTCTCCGCCCTCGACTTGCAGGGCACCGCCCTGTTCGTCTCCCAGGCCCCCGATAACAACCTCGCGCTGGCCTCCCGGAACGTCCCCAACGTGGCCCTGACCACCAGCGACTCGCTCAACACCTACGATGTGTTGCGGCCCCGATAAACTGGTCTTCACCCGCAGCGCCTTCGAGCAAGTCGAGGCCCGCCTGAACAAAGCATGACATGAACTCTTTCGAAATCGTCAAGACCGTCCGCCTCACTGAGAAAGGCACCCGCCAGGGCTCTGCCTTCAACCAGTACACCGTGATGACGGACTCCAAGGCCAACAAGTTCCAAATCCGCAACGCGGTCCAGGAACTCTTCAAAGTCAAGGTCCTCAGGGTCAACACCATGAATGTGCGCGGCAAGTATCGCCGTCAGCGCACCAAGCAGGCCGGCAAGGCCCCGGACTGGAAAAAGGCCATCGTTACCCTCAAGCAAGGGGACAAGATCGTCCTGACCTGATCGCAAAGGGAGGATCGGCTGGCGCCGAAGCGACCGAGGGGCCCAGACCGCCCCCGGTGCGTCGCAGAGCGGCTTCCTCAAAGCCCGGGAAGGAAGACGCACTGCCCTCACCAAAGGGTGGTGAGCAGGCACTACCGGTTACGGCGAGCCGCCCGGGGCACACACCCCGCGAGAACCAAATTCCCCCAGCACCGAAACGAGCCAGGCAAGCACCTCTGCCGCCGGCTGCACTATATTCAGGTCGATTGGGACGAGCGCCCCGCTCCCGGTGCGAATTACATTTCCCTCGTGCGCATCCGCGACGAGCAGATTCTCAGATTTCAGGTACCAGGCGGTACTGTTCCCGGCGTCCACACGGCAAAAACCCAAGCCACAGAACCACTCCTGGATTTCCTCGTAAGCGGCAGCCTCTCCAGCAACGTGCGGTTGCGACGTCAGGACGCGAAGCTTCTGCCCCGACTCGACCAGGGCGACCAGCACGATATCGTCTCCAAAACACCGGTTCTGCAGCACCAGACGGGTAAGGTACTCGCCAGCTGTCGCAGAGCCCCACCCGCCCCCAAGCCAAACCAAATCGGTTGGGATACGTCGCCTTGAACCAGCGGTTTGAACCCTCATCGAACCACGCCTCGTGCTCGTCACCAGACCCGTCAGGAGCCCTCTGGAAAAACGCAAAGTCCCCCTCCGGACGAATCAATGCGTTTGCTTCGCCCCAACTGAGAACTGCTTCAAACGATGCGGAGAACGACGCGCGGCCTCCATGACCCGAACTGCTTGCTTCTGCGCTTCGTGCAACGTAACTCTCGGCTGACTCAAGCGCTCGCAACGGAGCTTCACCGCCGCCGCTTGGAACGTTGTCTTGCTGCTCATGTTGCTCATCACCCATAATATATACGAGTAAACAGCGGCAGTCATCAAGAAAAGCACAACGCGCCAGATGCCCCGCACACTAGCAAAAGCAATCCCACGGCAGCCGGGGCTCGCGCATCGCGCCGAAACATTCCGCAACTTCTCTACAACGATAGCAATGGTCGAAGCGGCGCCGACCCCAACCTCCTCTCTCAGCAGCTCGGCTGGAAGTGCGCACTGGCCCCCGGGTGGCTTCCAGGAGCACGTGATTCGGCCGGGTGCGGGCGTGGAGGATCGTGTCGTGAGGGATCCCTACGTTCAGAGTGGCCTGGTCAGTTGTCCTGACCCGATGCCGTGGATGTCCTTGGCCAGCGGCTACGGGTCGCGTGCCAGTCATTTCGGTCTTGCTCCAGTTGGGCGTGACGTGTTGCTTCGGCAAGCGTGCGTAGCGGCAAAAACTTGGAGGCGGGCGGCTTTTCCAGGGCGCCGGGGCCGGACGCGGGCGCCCACTATGGGCGAGGGCGGGCTAATCAGCCGCTGTTGACCGCTTGGATGGCCTGTCGGTAGTTCCACGGGAACCAACAGGTCGGGGCCTTTGCCACCGCCTGGGCGTGTTGCTCGAGGGCCATGAGGTAGTCGAAGGGGTTGACCCGGTTGAGTTCGCAGGTGTGGATCAGGCTCATGTGGATGTCGCCGATCCGGGCTCCGTTGAGCGTTTTATAGGACAACGAGTTTTTGCGGTGAAGGATCGCCATCTTGAGCGCCCGCTCCGCGATGTTGTTGTCCAGCGGCGCACCGGGGACCGAGAGGAAACGGGTCAACGTTTCCCACCGTTTGAGCATGTAGTTGATGGCCTCTCCCAGACCGGAGTTGGGTTCAACCTTCTTTTGTTCCAACTGCTCTTTCATCCACTGCCGGAGTTGGTCCATCACCGGTTTGCTGTGTTCCTGGTGGAAGGCCAGTCGTTCCAGGTCCGAGAGCTGCCGTTCCTTGGCCAGGGCCTCAAAGCGATAGATCTCCCGCAGGCTTTCGATGACCTGGCGGCATTCCTCCGGAAAGCTCTGGCCCACGTCAATAAAGTTTCTTCGGGCGTGGAGGAGGCAATGGCACAGCAGGGTGTGGAACTCCTTGGGTTCATTGCGCGCGAGCGCATCGCACATCTGCAGCGGCTGGCTCCGATTGGCCTCCCGGCTTTGGAGCAGTTGGTCCAGATTCTCCCCGGCGTGCTTCTGGCCGGTGAAGAACAGGGCCACCGGGACTGGGCCGACTCGGGCGACGATGCTGGTGGTGAAAATGCCCGTGCGCGGGTCCGGGTCCTGGGCGTCGGCGATTTGCCGCCGCAAGCTCTGCACCCGCATGGGGGTGTCATCGTTGTGCAAAACCTCGGCTTGGGCGGCGGCTTCGATCAGGGCCTCATAGACCACTTCGGGTGTTTTGGAGGCCGCCGCCATCAGTTCCCACTGCGTCGAGGCGGCCAGCGGCACGCCAAGATAGTGCTGCCATTTGTCGGTGCGATACATGGGCTGGCCCACCCCAAAGCGCTGCAGGTTCAACATGACGCCACAGCTCGGATCGTATTTGCTCTGCCCAGCCTCCGGCGGCGGGGCGGCGGTGAAGAGGGTCCGCACAAAGCGCAACGCAACCGTTCCAGTTCGAAGATCGTCGCGCTAAACATAGGCTGGGCGGCAATGCGCACGATCCGGGCTGGGGTCTTGAGCAGGTAGAGTTTGCCTTTGAGGCACTTGGGGCAGAGGTCCCCAAGGCGCAGCTTGGGATGAGGCACCGGCAGGCGCTTGGCTCCCGGATAATCCTGGGCGGCTTTGCGCCCGTGCCCTTTGGCTTTGGGCTTGGGGTCTGGCGTTTTGGCGCTGGCAGCGGCGGCGTCACTTTGAGCCAGCAGGTTGCGGCTCTTCTCGGTCTGGGCTCCGAAGATCATCCGCCGAAGTCGGCCCAGGGTGGTGTTCTTGGCTTCGAGCACTCCCATGACCCATTGGAGGGTCCGCAAGAGCGTTTGCACCAGTTGGTAAGTCTCCGCCGGCAAGAGCCCGGCCAGCTTGACCAACAACTCTTCCAGTTGGGTCGGGCTCAGGGCGACGACCTCCGGACCGCTGCCCTGAGCCATAGCCCCCTCCGCAAAGCTGGCGGCGAAAGTCCGGCCGTAACGGATAAACCCACAACTGCTTGAACGACCGGCTGGGTATAAGCCAAATAATGGTGCGCCTCGATGAGGCTGCCGAAGAGTTCTTCGGCCGGCGTGCGCCGCACTTGGCGGATCTCCAAGGGACCCAATTCGGCCAAGGAACATTCCTGCGGCCTGGCCGCCAACGCCAACTCACGCTCGGGCGCCCGGTGCCGCGCCGCGTTGTTGGGTGGAGACATCCGCTTGGCCGGCAGTTTAATGTGACCGGCCCGGTGCAACCCCAGCATCAGACTCCGGGCGACCATGTCCCGCAGTTGGCCATTGGGCTGCACCCAGTTCCACGCCTGGCACAGCTTGGCCGAAAGCCGCCGCCGGCTTAGGCCGAATGGCGCTAAGTTAAGGCATAACTTTCGTATTGTGAACTACTTGCGTTTTCGCACACCGGGCACCTTTTTGAGGATTCTTTCGAGCGTCATCGTTTGGAGTTTGCCCAGGGTAGCCATCACCCTTCGATTGGCTGCAATCGCACTTTTAGCCACTTCGGTCCTGCTCTCGGGACAGCGCGTAACAAACGGTTTTGCCTTGGCGCTTGCCAGTCCAGAGGTAATAAGGCCCCTTTTGGACCCACTGGCCGGCGACCTTGCGTCGCAAGGGCCGGCTGACCACCGTGCCCTGGCAGAACCAGCCCGCCCGGGGCAACCGGCCCAGGAGTTTGGTATAGGCGGCGGGCGGAGGTCCCAGGGGGTGTTCGGCTTTTAAGCCCATGGGCCATAATTTTGCCAGAAAGGGCTTGACTTGTCAATTAATATCTGTATTTATACAGATATATATGTTTACGACCGCTCCTCTCTTCGGCAAGTTCCACTCCCCTTTGAAGCAAGCCGCTGCACCCTTGCGCGGCCAACCCCTTCATCACCTGGAAGGCCTCCTGGCCGACCGCCTCAACCCCGCCCTGCTCGCCCCCAACCCCACCAAAACCAATAGCCGCCAGCGCCTCTATCCCCCCAAACTCACCTTCCTGAGCTTCCTGGGCCAGACCCTCAGTCCGGACTCCTCCTGCCGCGAGGCGGTCCAACAAATCAGGGCCTACCACCAAAAACAGCCCGACCCCAAGCACCTGGACAAAGACACCAGCGCCTACTGCCAGGCTCGTGCCCGCTGGACCCTCGATGAGTTGACCGAGATCCGCTCCCACCTGGCCGGGCACATCTGTCGCGATCCCTTCGATCTGGAACTCGCAGCAATGCGCCCTCTCAAGGTTATCGATGGCACTTGCCTCAACCTGCCCGACACCCAGGCCAACCGCCTGCTCTATCCCCAATCCTCCGACCAGCAGCCCGAGTGCGGCTTCCCTCTCCTGCGTTTGGTCGGGATCTTTTCCCTCCGAACCGGCGCCCTGTTGGAGCGCGCCTACGGCCCCTACAGCACCAGCGAAAACGCTCTGTCTCACACGCTGTGGCCGACCATCAAAAAGGATGACCTGCTCCTGGGCGACCGCAACTTCGGCTCCTGGGTCAATCTGGCCACCCTCAAAGAGCAGGGGGCCGACGGACTGTTCCGCCTCCACGCCAGCCGCAACGAGGACTTTCGCCTGGGCCAACGCTTGGGCCACAACGACCGCTTGATCCTCCTGGCCAAACCCAGACAGCGATCCAAAAACATGACGCCAGAACAATGGCAGAGCCTGCCCGCCACCCTCACCGTGCGCATGGTGCGTTTCCGGGTGCCCACCGCCAACGGCCAGCTCCAGAAAGATCACTCTGATTACCACCCTCACCGATCCAGTGCTCTGGCCCGTCGAACTGCTGGCAGCCCTATACGCACGGCGCTGGAATATCGAACTCTATCTGGATGACATTAAGACCACCTTGCACATGGACATGCTCAGTTGCTTGACCCCGCCGATGATCCACAAAGAACTGGAAATGCACCTCATTGCCTACAACCTCATCCGCTCCATTATGGGCGAGGCAGCCTGTGTCTGCCACACCCCGCTGGACCGACTCAGTTTCAAAGGCACGCTGGACACTGCCCGCCAGTACAGCCAAATCATCGCCCAAGTCCCGGTTTCCCACCGCAAATTGCGCCGGGCCATTTATGCGGACATGCTGGCCGTCGTCGCCGAAGACCAAGTGCCTAAACGGCCCGACCGTTTCGAGCCCCGCTGCCAAAAACGCCGCCCCAAAGCCTACCCTTTCATGAAGCGCCCCCGGCGTGAATTGAGGGCGGCGCGCGTGGACCATCTTCCCGCCCGCAAGAAGCGCCGTTCTTAACTTAGCGCCATTCGGCTTAGGCCGGGGTGGGCGGCGATCAACTGCCCGATAAACTCAACGTCGGCACGGCTCAGCTTGCAACCGCGATAGGCAAACTCGCTCTGCACGACCGCCAGCCTAAGCGGTCAAAAACTGGAACGCAACCTCTTTCACCCCTTTCGGGATCTTTTTTTTATCGCTGGTTTGGCCTCAGGCCGCCGAGGCAATCGGCCGCCACAAGGGTGCGGCCTGGGCGGTGTTGGGATTGCCGTTCCAGAGCAGTAATTGAAGTTGATGGACATCCAGCCCCAAGGTGGGCTGCTGGCCGCCAGTGGGCCACCAGCCAAATCGTCCCTGAGAGAGCCGTTTCTGGCACAGCCAAAAACCCTGGCCGTCATACATGAGGATCTTAAGCGCCCGCCGCCGCCGATTCGAGAAGATGAACACGGCGCCGCCAATCGGGTCGGTATCCAGCCTTTGGCGGCAAACCTGCGCCAGCCCGTCAATGCCTTTGCGAAAATCCACCGGCTCGACCGCCAGCAACAACCGCATCTGCGGGGTAATCTGAATCACGACCGATGCCTCCAGAGCCCTTGGGCCAAAGCCAGTGCCGCGACACTGTCGCTTTGCGCCAGCCGCAGGGTCAGTTTCGAACCGCGGCGGTCCTCCAGTTCAATCACCCACTGCGGGCCGCTGGGCCAGGTGGCCACCGGCACCTCGACAAACCCCGGAGGCAGGGCACCGGCCCTGGAAGGTTCTGGAACTGGACTGGCCGCCAAGTGGCGCTTGAGGGCAGTGTAATTGACGCCGAGGGCTTGGGCTACAGGGCTCAGCCCGTAGCCTCGTGCCAAAGTCGCCATTGTCCGCCATAACGCTTCCGGGATGGGTTCTCGATGTTTACGCCGCTCGCGCCAGGCTGCCAGGGCTGGTTGCACCCGCGCAATGGCTGCTGCAAATGCGGGGTCCGATTTGATCGTTGTCTTCGCTGCCATAATCTGCCGCGAAGACTACCACCGGGGCCGAAACCCCGTCACACACCCTTACCGAAGCAACACGGCCTGTGCTTACGTTACACCCACTTCTGTCCGAAGCTCAAGTTTGAATCTCCCCATCTACACCGTCTTTCGCTTTGCGGGCCCCGAATAGCGGCGCAGCTAGGCCGGGATCCTCGTTTTTTTGGGCGGTCGTTAGAGCTCGTCCGAAAACTTCCGACGCCCAATCTTTGTCGCGGCCCTTTGTCGAAAAGCAGCCAATCCGACAAGGTCCACGGCAAAGGATGCGACGAAGCTTTCATTTCGGCGAGTTTTTTGGACAGGCTCTTGAGACCAGACCAGCCGAGCAGCGAAGTTTCTACCAACGCCTGAGCGCCTTGGTTACGGCTGGGGCGGGGCCGCTTGCGCCCGCTCGGCCAGAAAGGCCTCGAGATATTTCTGGCGGAAGTCGTTGGCGGCCTGGGTGCTGGTCACCAGGGCATCCCAATCCATCGCGGGCCTGTTCCCGGCTTTTGTGGGCGGCATCGGCTTGCCGGCAAACCGAGCCGACAATTCGTGGAAGGTCTTGCCCCAGGCCTTGGGCCTTCCATCCACGGTCAGCAGACCCGTCAGCTCGCTGCAGTCGCCCGCCTGGGGGTGATCGTAAAACCCCCAATTGAGCCAACCGGTGACGAAGCCGGCGGAGGTCTCGACCACCTGGCGGCAGTAGCGGGCCTGCTGTTCTTCGGTGGCCTCGGGGTGGGCGCCGCCGTCGAACTTGGGTTTGCCCCCGCCGTACCAGCCGAATTCGGCCAGCACCACCGGTTTGCCGGGTCGGGCCGCCTCGCGCACGACCGTCTCGAGGTAGGCCAGGTTGGCCAACTCGTCGGCCTCGCTGCGGTAATCATAAGCGCCGCGCGCCAGCGGGTAGAAATGGATTTCCAGGAAATCCAGGAACTTTGCCTGCCGCTCGGGGCGAAAGGCGGCGTAGTAGCGCACACTGCCAGGGAGCAAGGCCGGCACCGACCACTGAATCAACCCAACCGTCACCAGCGCCTCCGGGTCAACGGACTTGATGGCCGCCGCCTGGCGGCGCGTCCACTCATCGGCGAGGTCTTCGCGAAATCTCTGATAATCGAGCAACTTGGGATCTTTGAGGGCATCCTGGGCGGGCGGCGCCGAAATGCTGCCGAACTGCGTTGATTGGTCGTCCCCCACGCTGCGCCCAACTTCTCAGCCGTTCCATATCGCTCTTGCAGCCAGGCATTCCACCGGGACTTGAGCCGTTGGCTGTCCCAGCCGACTTCCGGCTCGTTCTTCAAATCATAGGCAAAGATGACCTTGCGCCCTCGATAGCGGTCGGCAAAAAGCTTCCAGAAGGACACCAGGGCATCGAGCGTTGGCGGGTCCTCGATGGCCACCGGTTGCCAATTGCGGCGGCCCTTCCCAATGGTCCGGGCCGGTCGGATGGACATAGATGCCCGCCTCTTCGGCCAAGGCCAGGAACTGGTCGAACTTGGCCAGTCCCTCCGGCCGCAATACCCCGGGGTCGGTATAGAAGGAATGAAAAGTAAGAAAGACGCGCGCGCAATTGACACCCAGCTCCTTCATCCGGGCGAAATCCTTCCGCGTGGCCTCGGCATCGAACTGCCGCCAGACCTGGGGCGCCCAGCCGGTGCCGGGCCGGTAATAGGTCACGCCCAGCGGCACAAACGGAGCCCCGGATTCCGTGGTGAAACCGCGCCCGTCGCCGGCGATGCGCACCTTGGGCAGGCCCGGCTGGGTGGGCGGGGCGGGACGCTCTGACAAGGCACAACGGAGGTTTGGCCAGGGCAGCGGCGCCTCTTCCTTCAAGGCCGGTTGGTCAGGCGCAGGATCTCTTCCGTGGCAGTGCAGAAACGGATAGGCACGCTTGGCGAAGGCGGGGTGTTGGTATCCCCGGGCCTGGGGTCTCCGGCATCGGCCAGACTGGCCACCTGGCCGACCACGTTGCCCGCCTTGTCCACCACCGGGGCGCCGCTGGAACCGGGCGCAAATTCCGCCGTGACATTCAGAAAGAGAATCGGCCGGGTCAGCAGTCCGTTGGTTTGGCCGTGTTCATCCAGGACTTCATTGGGCCGGCGGTTGAGGCGGGCGATCATGCCCTGGGTGAACATGAAATAATAACCGCCGGGGTGGCTCAGGCAAAAGACGCGCTCGCCGGCGCGGGCATTCGTGCGGAGCGGCAGCGGTTTGAGCTCGCAGCCCTCCAGCTCCAAAAAACAGGTGTCCGACCCGGTGTCCGCAGCCACCACCGAGCGCACGGGATACACGCGCCCGGTCGCGTCAGCCGCCACCAGGTAGGCCTCCGTCACTCCCTCATCCTCGCCCGTGACCACATGACAACAGGTGCAGACGATGCCAGGGCCGACCACAAACCCGGCGCTGCCGTTGAAGTGCCACTCCGCCGCAATCGGGGCACTTGTAATAGCTGCCGACGGCAAGGGTGCTCTGGCAAAGGCGATCGCACAACTCGGGCGGCTCCAGTCTCTGCCTGGCCGGGGCAAGGGGTTTGACGGCAAAGCCCTTCGTGCGCACCTGCTTTCGCAACGAGGCCATCGACGTGAGCTTCTGTTCCCGCAAGAGCTTTGCGCTGGCCTCGGTTATCCTGGCCCCATATTCCTCGTCATCGATCACCACGCCCGGCGACGCCCGCCAGGCCGGCGGCGGCGAACAACACGGCGCCAAGGACAACGGCGGCGCAGCGCCACGCCAAGCCATCCCGCCGGGCGCAGAACTGTTTGAGCCCTTTCAACGGCTTTCCGGGCTCCCCGGCATTCACTACCCTCGCAAACAACCTCGGCCCGGCCTTATGGCCTGAACTGCGGGCTGAATTGAAAATTGAGAATTGAGAATTGCAAATTGCAAATTCCCGAAGAGCTATCAAGCCGGAGTTTTTGGGATGCTCCATCGTGACGGCAAAGGCGATGCACCCGCCACGGCGCCATCGCCCTTCTTGGGCTCGGGTTGAAGTGTCCAATTTTCAATTTTCAATTTTCAATTTTCAATTTTGAATGTTCGCTTTTTCCACACGCCAAATGCGGCCGCCAAAGGGTCTGAGGCCCTGCCTCGTTAGGCATGCCCCAGCCGTTCGAGCAGCTTCCCGTGGATGCCGCCGAAACCGCCGTTGCTGAAAATGACCACCACTTCGCCGCCCTGGGCCTGCTTGGCCAGATGCGCTACAATCGAATCGACGTCCGCCAGGTAAATGGCCTCTTTGCCGGCAGCCTTCAAATCCTGCATCAGCTTCTCCGGGTTGAGCCGCTGGTCGGGCTCGAGCAACTCCAGGCGCGCCACCGCCGAGATGACCACGGCGTCGGCGTCATAAAAGCGGCGGCCAGTTCGCTCTGAAAGACATTCCGCCGGGTGGTGTTGGTGCGCGGCTCGAAGACGGCCCAAAGCTTTTGGTGCGGATAGCGGAACCGGAGGGCGCGCAACGTTTCGCGGATGGCCGTCGGATGATGGCCGAAATCGTCCAGCACAGTGATGCCGCCGGCGATGCCCCGGACTTCCATGCGGCGCCGGACGCCCTTGAAGGTGTCGAAGGCGGATTGGATCTGGTGGTTCTTGAGGCCGCAATGTTTGGCGCAGGCCACCACCGCCAGGGCATTGCGCACGTTCAATTCGCCGATCAGGTTCGTGTGGAACTTGAAGCTGGGGATTTCGAACTCGGTTGCCGTGGGCCCGTAGCGGATGTTGAAGGCCTGCACGGCGTTGCCCTCCCCCAGGCCAAACCGTTTGACCGGGCAATGGGTCGCCTCGAGCAGCGGCGCCAGGTTCCAATCGTCCCCGTTGCCCAACAGCAAACCGTTTCGGGGAATCAGGCGGATGAAATGCCCAAAGGAAGTCTGTATCGCCTCCAGGTTGGGAAAGATGTCCGCGTGATCGAATTCGAGATTGTTGATGATCGCCACCTCCGGCAGATAATGGACAAACTTGCTCCGCTTGTCGAAGAAAGCGGTGTCATATTCGTCGCCCTCGATGATGAACCATTCGCTGTCGGTGAACCGCGCGCCCTGGCCCAGATTATTGGGCAGGCCCCCGATCAGGTAGCTCGGGTTGCAGCCGTTGTGCTCGAAAACCCAGGTCAGCAGCGAACTGGTCGTGGTCTTGCCGTGCGTGCCCGTGACCACCAGCGACCGCTTCCCGCGAATGAAAAACTCCTTGAGCAACTCCGGCAGTGAACAGTATCGCAGCTTGTGATCCAGGACGTGCTCCGCCTCCGGGTTGCCGCGCGAAATCGCATTGCCAATCACCACCAGGTCCGGCTTGTGCGCCAGGTTCCCCTCCGCATAGCCGGACATCACCTCGATCTGCCGCTCCGCCAGAAAGGTTCGACATCGGCGGATAAACGTTCTGGTCAGACCCGGTCACCTTGACCCCTTTTTCCTGCATCGCCGCCGCGGCCGAGGCCATCGCCGTGCCGCAGATGCCAACGAAATGAACCGATTGAATCTTCGACAACATCGCTCCGATCATAAATCGCGCCGCCCGCGTGGAAAGAGAAAAGAGATTACTCCTGCGCCACCTTGAGGTCCCTCTTGCGCAGCAACTCGATGACCCCGTCCTTTCCGACCAGGTGGGCGGCGCCAACAATGACGATGGCGTTGTTTCGCCGCGAGACAATGCCTCGATTTTCGGGACCCACCGCTCATTGCGGTCGGTCACCAGGCGTTTGAAAATAGCCGGGGCCTCCACGGCCATGGAATTCAACACCTTCTCCAGGCCCGCAGCGTCCCCGCTCCTCCAGGCCTTGAGGATGTCGGCGAACTCCTGGCGGGTCGTCTTGATGTCCTCGAGCGTGCTCTTGACCAGCAACTCGTTCTCCTCCTTGGAGAAAGAGGTCAGCAGGTTGAGTTGAAAATCGACAGATTCCAGCGGGATGAGGGTCTTGCCCTGCTTGCGGGCGAGCTTGTAATAATGCATATCGATCCCATTTTCCGGGTCGAAACCGAGCTTGTTGCACTCGAGCTCGACCAACGCCACGGCCGCCATTGCGGGTCTAAGCTGCTCGAGCATGAACAGCGGCAGTCCAATCTCCACCGCGTAGTTGGTGAAAAGGTTGTAGGTCTCGGCAGACAATTGCCCCCGAAAAGTTTCCCCCGGCGGCAACAGGGTCATGGCCAGGGTCTCCGGCTCCAGCGCCCGCCGCTCCATCTCGCCGATGTCCGTCTCAAATGCGGCAATCGCCGGCGTTGGTGAAGGCCCGCTCAATCGGGGCGGCCAAGGGGTAATCCTCCGCCTTGAACAGATGGATCGAACCGAGCAGATACACCGTGGCCTGCTCGCCACTGAGTTTCCAGAGCGAATGCCGGTTGGTTGACGACCCGTGGATTTCCTGGGCGACGACGTCCGGGCAATGAGCGCGGCCAGCGCCAGGAGGAAACCGCAGGCACGGAGCTTGTGAGTTTTCATCAGTCTTTCCTATATCCCAGGATGCGCCTTTTGCAACCGGCTATCAATTCCTTTCGTCCTGTCCAGCGCTGATTCAGGGTTCCTCCCCAAGACGTAGGAGCCGACGTGAGGAGGCTCACTTTTCAAAAAGGACGGTGGTCAGAGCCTCCTCACGTCGGCTCCTACGGAATGTTGGATCAGGCCTGCGTTCCGGCTTGCCAAGCGCGCCGCTTAGGGCAATCATAGGCGGCATTGAAACAATAACAACTCTTATCGAGCAGCCATGAACACTTCAGACCTCACTCCAACCGGCCGCACCACGCGGCGTGAATTCCTCAAGACCTCCGGCGCCGCAGCTGGCCGGCGCCGCGCTGGCCGGCGGCCGTGGCTCGACCGGGTTACGCCGCTGAGAACAACACCATCAAGATCGCCCTGGTCGGGTGCGGGGGTCGTGGCAGCGGCGCCGCCGCCCAGGCCCTGTCCACCCAGGGGCCAACCAAGCTCTGGGCCATGGCGGATGTCTTCGAGCATCGTCTCCAGAGCAGCCTGGCCGGCATCCGCCAAGCAGCACGAGAAACAGGTGGAAACGCCCCCCGAGCGCCAGTTCATCGGCCTGGACGGCTTCAAGAAGGCGATTGATTCGCTGGACAAAGGCGACGTGGTGTTGCTGGCCACGCCCCCCGCCTTCCGGCCCATTCATTTCGACTACGCCGTGAACAAGGGTGTGAACGTGTTCATGGAGAAATCCTTCGCGGTGGACGCCCCGGGCATCCGCCGGGTGATGAGGACCGGCGGCCTGGCCAAGTGGAAGAATCTCAAAGTGGCCGGCGGTCTCGATGAGCCGGCACTACAAGCCGCTGGAGGAGGCAGTCGAGGAGATCCACGACGGGCTGATTGGCGAGGTCATTACCTGCTGGGCCTACCGCATGCACGGACCGGTCGGCCTGGGCGCCAAACAACCCGGCATGAGCGACCTGGCCCACCAGATCGCCAACTACAGTTGTTTCACCTGGCTCAACGGCAGCTTCATTGTGGACTGGCTCATCCACAACATTGACGTTTGCTGCTGGGTCAAGAACGACTGGCCGGTCTCCGTGCAGGGCATGGGCGGCCGCCAGGTGCGCCAGGAAGCCCGATCAACTCTTCGACCACTACGGCGCCGAATACTCGTTTGCCGACGGCACCCGCCTCTTCGCCCAGGGCCGCCATATGAACCAATGCTGGGACTTCTTCGGCGACATCATCCACGGCGCCAGCGGCTCGGGCATCCTGGGCGAAGGCCAACCCAAACCGCGCCTCTTCAGAGGTCACAAGCAGACTTCCGAAAACCTCATCTGGAACTACAAGGGACCGGACTGGGACCATTACCAGATACGAGCACGACCTGCTCTTCGACGCCATCCGCAACGACAAGCCCTACAATGAAGCCGAGCGTTGCGCCAAGTCCTGCTTCACCGCCATCATGGGGCGCATGGCCTGTGAGTCAGGCAAGCTCATCACCTGGGACGAGGCCCTGGCCTCCGAGCGTCGAACTGGCGCCAGGCCTCGAGAACTGCGCGTGGGATTCTGCTCCCCCTGCCAGGCCCCGAGCCGACGGCAAGTACGACATTGCCATGCCCGGACAGACCAAGGTGATCTGAGAGAAACCCCCTCGCTGGCCTTGTCACAAAGGGGGCGAGCAACTGTCTGGGTGGGGAGCGGACCGGCCTCTGGGAACCAGCTTTGTCGGGCAGCCCGTTTCCCCTCACCCCGGCCCTCTCGGCCCTCTCCCCGGAGGAGAGGGGGAATTACCCGCAGTCAGTTGACATACTTGAGATACTGGGGCTTATTGAGAATTGAGAATTGAGAATTGAGAATTGAGAATTGGTCAATGGTAATTGATCCGAGTTCATTTACCAATAACCAATTCCTAATCATCAATTCTCAATCAGATCCTTCCGGAAAAGATTTTCTTGGAAAAATCTAAGCTCTGCGCTCCGACTTCACACCTCGTGCTTCATCCTTGACGGCACCGGCGTTTTCCATGAACGCGTAGCAGAGCAGGTGGCAGACGCCCATCTGCGCGTCTTCGACTCGGCCGTAATGGGTGTCGTTGATGACGATGACCCGCTCGGCAATCTCGGCCATGCGCCCGCGCTTGGCGCCGACCAGCGCGATGGTGTGCAGACGGTTCTTCCTGGCCCATTCCAGCGCCTTCACGCAATTGGGCGAGTTGCCGCTGACGCTCAGACCCAGGGCAATGTCGCCGGGACGGGCGTAGTTCTGCAATTGGCCGGCGAACACATCTTCGTAGGCGTAGTCATTGGCCAGGGCGGTCATCCAGCCCACGTTTTCGTTCAGGGAGATAACTCGAAACCGCCGGTTCAATTTGTCGGAGGCGCCTTTGCCGAGGTCGGTCGCAAAATGTGAGGCGTTGGCGGCGCTGCCGCCGTTGCCGAAGACAAAAATCTGCCGCTCTTCCAGGCAGGGCCCGGCGCAGCTCCTCGATCAGTTCCGCCACTGCGCCCGCGGGGATCGAATCCAGGGCGGCCTTCTGGGCCTTGATATAATCGCCAATCCATTGCTTCATGCGCCTAAAGGATAGCCCAAGGGGCAGCGAGTGTCGAGGGCACCGGCGCATTTCAGTTTTTGGGTAGCCGCTCCCAATCGTAATCCTAATCTTGCTCCTAATCTCCTTGTTTTCATGGTCGAACAGGCTATCTCGACAATGTTGAATTACCTCGGCGCCGGTTCGGGCTTTGAGATTGCCGCCGCGCCAAAGAGAGGCAGTGGCACCGCTGGCCGTTGTGACGGTACTACTCAGTCATTGACATAGACTACACTTTTGGCATTAAAAAAGGAACGTAGCAGCTTGCGGTCTTTCTTGAGCTTGGCTAGATCCGCTTCCACTCGCTCCTTGAGCGATTCATTCTGGCGGAGCGGCTTCCTGGCTACTCCGGTGCCCTTCAAGTAGTTCCACACGAACTCATCCGAATTGAGATCCGGCGCGTAGGGAGGCAGAAAATGTAGCTCAAGCCGGCCGTTGGTGCTGCGAACATACTCCTTGACCGAGTTGGCTATGTGTGCCGGATGGCTATCCAGCACCAGGAATACCTTGTTCCGCTGGCCCCGCATGAGGTCTTGCAGAAACACGATGAAGTCCCCTTGCTTCAGCGTGTGAGTATAGATTTGGCACCAGAAGGCCCCCTGCATACTCACCGCGCTAATGACATTTACGTTTTGACGCTGGCCGCTAGTCTTGACTACCGCTTTGTCGCCCTTCAATCCATAGGTCCGCCGTAGATTCGGTTCTGAACTGAATCCCGTCTTGTCCAAAAAGTAGATCTTCGCCCCGTGTTTGCGGCTCTTTTCTTGAGTTTCGGGAATTCCTCCTTCGTCCATAGCTCGATCCGCACCGGGTCCCGTTCATAAGCGCGCCGCAAGGGCTTCTGCGGTGTCAAATCTAATTGCGCCAGCAACTTACCCACCGAGGTGAGGCACAGTTCGACCTGGAATTTCTGCTGAATCATCGTTTGTACGATGCGGCGGGTCCACAGACCAAAATCAAAGCCATACTGGCGGGGGTCCTTTCCGACAATCCACCGCTTGACGCTCTGCCGTTGCTCTTCGCTGAGCTTCGGATCGGGACCCTCTGCAATCTTCTCGACCAAGGCTCCCAGTCCTTCGTCCTTCGCACGTCGGAGCCACGGATAAACGCTGGTGCGGCAAAAGCCCAGCGAAGCCGCTACCGCGGAAGGTAACTCACCATCCTCCAGCACCCGCTTGCAGGCGCTGATTCGCAAATGCTCAAGGGTTTTGTGGTCTAGTGTCCGGCCATCAATCTTCATCGCGCCGGAAGCATAGCACGTTTAAATTGTGTAGTCAATCCAAATGACTGAGTAGTATATGAGTCCCCACCCACGTTGCTTGCCTCCTCTACCGCGAGAAGAAGAACGCCTCAAACGGTGGTAATAGTGAAAATACTCTGTTCTGACCCGAATGGCGCTTAGTTAAGGACGTGGTTTTCACGGGGGTAGGTATTATGAGGTTTTGCGGTATTTGCTGCGATGGGGAATTTCCTTCATGACCTGACGCGGACGGTTGAGGAGTTGGTAGGCCTTGGGTCGCCGCCTTACGGCGCGGGGTTCGAGGCGGTCGGGGCGATCGGGCACTTGATCGCGGGCGATGACCTCCAGCAGTTCAATGATGAGTTGATGCTGCTTATTCTTTGAACGGGCCTGGGCGATGGCCAGGCTGAACACCCCTACCAAGCGGATCAGCGGAAAGCCGCAGCCGGGCTTCTGGCTGCGCGATTGGGGATAGGCTCGCTGGTTTTTCTGAGTGTCGGGCGCGCTGACGGTGGTGCCGTCGATGAGCTTGGGCCGCAGCCCGTGCCAGAGTTCAGCCATTTTTTCACCCGCCGCGGCCACCCCGACCCGCACGCGGCAGAGCCTGTCCAGGGGCAACCGCTTTCGGGCCTGGCAAAAGGCGCTGGTGTTTTCATCGACTGGGCCCTGGTCATGGAGGCCAAAGAGGGCCTGGATTTGGCGGACGATTTCGCGACAGGAGGTATCGGGTTTGAGCACCTGGTAGAGGAAGCCAAAGAAGGTGCGACGCACGCTAAAGACGCGCTCGCGGCTGTTGGGGCCCTCCTCCTCTTGAGCCAGGAGGCCCGGCGGCAGGAAGGGTCCCAGGAGTAGTTCCAGGTGACAGAGGCTTTGCTGGCGGAGGTGCTGGACCCGGCGGCCCAGTGGGGCCAGGCGGGCGCGGAAGGCGGGGAAGAACGGCGTATGCATAACAAGTATATATACTTGTCAAGGCTTGACCGCAAGTCTAAAATGACGCCATGAAAAAGAAACCTGTCCGGGCCAATTCCTTGCAACGTCAATACCAACGCCTATGCGCCAGCTTGGCTAGCACCGGTTACATCAGCCAAGGCTCAGTGCTGGATCGTTCCACGCTCCGGTCCCCGCGTTCCGGTTATCAGTGGACCCGCAAGGTCGCTCGAAAGACCATTACCCTCGCCCTCAGCCCAGAGCAGTTCCACTCCTTGCGTGAGGCCATCCAAAACCGGCGCAGCCTCCAGAAGACAATCGGGAAAATGGAAAAGCTATCCCGCCAGATCCTCTTTCGGAACCCTGCCCGATACCCGTCGCCATAAGCCATTGCCCAAGAAAGTTTTAGGTCTTGTCTAAGCGCCATTCAGGACTGACCCTTTTTTCGCCGAGGAGAACCTCCTGGCCGTGAGCAACAAGAATGGCCAAACCATCATCGGCCCCGTGGATGCTGCCGGCCGGAGGGCGACGCGCGATGAGCTTTTTAGCGCCGGCGAATTGCCCGGCCTGAGCCAACTGACACCGGACCTGGAGGGAGTCCAAAAGGCTCCTGAGAGCCAAATGGAACTGTTTGGCAGGCAGACGGAGGGGGCGGTCCCGGAAAGCTGAATGGCCGATCACCGATCCCTGTTCGAGGCGTTCCGGCCGATCTTCAGTTCGAGCGTGCCGATGCCAAAGGGGGCGTCGCTCTGGTTGGGTGGAGCTTCGGGGACGACGATTTCCTTTTGCAGGTTGCTTAAGTTAAGGGGTCCAATAATATTTGCGTTGCGCCGGTCTCACACTGCGGTTTGCTTGGGCAGCATCTGGCTCAGGAGGCGCTTGACTTGCTCGTGCTTTCGCCCGGGCCGGCGCTTCATCTGGCTAATCGCCTGGCTCACTCGCGTAAAATGCCCCATCGCTAAACGGGCGCTTAGCCGGCGCAATGGCACCGTCGTACGCTGCCGCACCCACCAGGCCAGCACGACTTTTTCCGGCGCGCTCTTGGGCATCAGTGCCAGTTCGGTGTCGCTCAGCCCGAGCACCCCCATCGCCTGCTGCAAAGCCTTTTCGGCTGCCGCCTCGTCGTGCGCGGATTTGGCTTGCCCGCTGTGCGATTCCCGCTGCCGCCCCTCGACTGCGCCGTCCCAATAACCCTCCAGCTTTTTCAGAAAGCTCTCGCCGCCCACATACCAACCCCGCCGCAGGACCTTCCACTCCGCCTCCACTTCCTTGCGCCCGGCCTTGGTGCCCAACTCCAGCACCCGCCCTTCGATGTAGGCTTCGTATCCCCGCCGGTCTTCAGGGCGCAGACCCAGGCTGCCCATCACCCGCTCGGCGCTCAGCCAGGCCGGCCGGCTGCCGGCCCGGTTCAAATACCACGGGTAGCTGCTCCACCGATACCGCTTGAGCCGCTCCTGACCAATCCGAATCAGACCGGCCCGGGCGGGATTCAAGTGGATGTACGTGCTGACCACCTGAAAGTAATTCTGCTCCTGCCGGCCATCGACCGGGACGGCCTTGTAGCGGCCCTGAAACAAATGGCCCAAAAGCCCGTGCCTGCCATTGTAGCGCTGGGTGTAGGTTCCTTGCAGCCATTTCATCCCCGCTACCAGGTTGGGCTCGGGCGTTTCTACCAACAGATGATAATGGTTGCCCATCAGCACGTAAGGCGGCGTAAATAAATAAAGGTATCAACTTCTGAGAATCGTGGTATGATAGCTGCACATGAGTGCTATTGCCGCGCTGACGCAGAAGTTCAGGGCCATTTGGCCACTCCTAAATGAGCGGACCCGGCGCCTTACCGCCGCCAATGAAGCTATGCAGATGGGTTATGGCGGTGTCTGCGTGGTTCACCGGGCTTGTGGCTTGTCCCGCAAAGCCATCCTCAAGGGTATTGGCGAAATCGAGCGGGGCGACTCCTCGCTGGCGGAGCGCATCCGGCGCCCGGGCGCCGGACGCAAGAACCTCACGGTGTTGGATTCCGGGCTGGTGGCGGCGCTGGACGATTTGATTGAGGGCGGAACTCGCGGCGATCCGGAATCTCCCTTGCGCTGGGTCTGCAAGAGCACTCGGACCCTGGCCGAGGAGTTAAGCCAGCAAGCTCATCCGGTGAGCCACATGCGGGTGGCCCAACTGCTGCACGAGCAGGACTACAGTTTGCAGAGCAATCGGAAGCTGGAGGAAGGGGAGGACCACCCGGACCGCGACGCCCAATTTCGGCATATCAACCGGTGCGTGAAGCGGGCCTTGGCGGCGGGGGAGCCGGTCATTTCGGTGGACACCAAGAAGAAGGAACTGGTGGGCAACTACGCCAATAGCGGCCAACAATGGCGTGTGGCGAAACAACCGCAACGGGTCAAGGGGCACGACTTCCCGGGTCCCGAGTGCCTCGCGCCTATCCCTACGGCATCTATGACTTGGGGCGCAACAGCGGATTCGTAAACGTGGGCACCGACCATGACACGGGGGCCTTTGCGGTGGCCTCGATTCGTGGGTGGTGGCGCTTTGAAGGGCGAAGACTTTATCCTGCGGTCCGGACGCTGTGGATCACCGCCGATGGCGGAGGCAGCAATGGGTGGCGGCTGCGACTCTGGAAACTCGAGTTGCAGGGCTTTGCCGACGAAAGTGGGCTGTGCCTTTCCATCTGCCACTTTCCGCCCGGCACCAGCAAGTGGAACAAGATCGAACACCGACTCTTTTCGTTCATTTCGTCCAACTGGCGCGGTGAACCGTTGCGAGATTACCAGACGGTCGTGAACCTGATTGCCAGCACAACGACGGCCAAAGGATTGACGGTGACCTGCCGGCTGGATCGTCGAAAGTATCCGACGGGTAGAAAAGTCTCACGCGAGCAGATGAAGCAAGTGAACCTAAAGCCTAACAAGTTCCATGGTGAGTGGAACTATACCATCGAGCCTCACGGGTGAACCAACTTGATACCTTTATTTATTTACGCCGCCTAAGCATGTACGCGCCAACCGGTCTTCTCGCAGGCCTCGCCCAGCGATTCCAGGAACCGTTTGCGGTCGGAGTTGTCGCCAAATACCGCCTGTCCGTGATTACCCCGCGCCATCACATGATAGACCGCCCCAGGATACTGGATTCGGATTGGTCTGGCCATAGTGGAAGCAATTCAGCCAGACAAAGTCTCCCGGTCATACCGCCTGTCCGTGATTACCCCGCGCCATCACATGATAGACCGCCCCAGGATACTGGATTCGGATTGGTCTGGCCATAGTGGAAGCAATTCAGCCAGACAAAGTCTCCCGTGTCAAGTGTATTGTGAAAAGATTATAGGACTGACCCCCTTACCTTACCGTTCCCTGCTCCCTTCTCGGCGGAGGCGTTGGCGTTGTAAGTACCGGCTTCATGCTAACATTATAGGACTGACCCTTTTTCCTTCTTTTCTGGAAATTGGGTGAGCGTGGCTCGCCCGGTGAGGGCACCGGGCCTACAGGAGCGGTCGTGCCGTTGTAGGTCCGGTGCCCTCACCGGGCGGCTCACGCATTTTCCACGAGGTCAGGATGTCGGAGCCTTTGTCGTATCGGCTGATTTTCGACAAAGTTGGCGACGAAGGCTGCGAGAAAGGTCCGGAACCGGTGGGCTAGGGCTCTCCGGTTTCGGAGAGGCCCTCGACCGGGGCGTAGTCGTCGGTGAGGATGGGGCTGGTGGCGGCGCTGGTGGGCGGGCTGAAACGAATTCGTTCGAGGCGCTGGAGAAAGCCCGGCAGGGTGACGCGCCCGGTTTGGGCGAGCAGGGCGGCGCGTTGGCGCAGGCCGTTGAGGTCCGGCAGGACAGTGGCGCGGGTAGCCAGGAGGACGACGTTCATGCTGGACTTGGCCTGAAAGAGATAGACTTGTGGAAAGACTGACTTCAAGGTGCGGTAAGTGGCTCCGACAATGCCGGCGTGCCAGTCATTGAGAGTGCCGATGACATTGTCGGCAAAGATGCCGTTGGTGGTGAGGTGATTGCGGGCCAACTCAAAGAACTCCCTGGTCGCCAGGTGCTGGGGGATGGAAGAGCCGTAGCGGCCCTGCACATAGGCGTCGAGGATGATCAAATCATAGCGGGCGGTGGAGCGGCGCAGGAACAGGCGGCCATCTTCGATAAAGACCCTTTGGCGCTCCGATTCCTCGAATCCGAAATAGCTACGGGCGATGCGGACCACGAGGGGGTCCAGTTCGGCGGTATCAATGGTGACGTTGGGATAGTAATGTTCAAAGGCGCGCTGGGCGCTGCCGCCGCCCAGGCCGATCATCAGCACGCGGCTCAGGTTGGTATTCCAAAGCCAGGGCATGTGGAAGTACTCGGTGTACTCGAAATGGCCGCGCCAGGGGTCCTGCAAGGAAATCCGGCTCTCGGTGGCATCGTCGAAGCACAAGAGGCGGTAGGTGCCATCCTCGACGACGCGGATATGGTGATAGGCGGAAGTGGCCTGGTAAATCTCGCCGGCCCGGGCGGAGGGATGCATCGCCAGGGTGGTTGCCAGCAGGGTCAGGAGTCTTCGGCTCACGAGGTCCACTCTAAACGATGGCCCCAGCCAAGGCGATGAAAAAGTGCGGGGCCCGTTCAAGCGGCGACAATTGCAGGGGACAACGTAAGGAGTCCTGATTGGGTTTGGGGCACAGCGAAAGCCTGCTCCCCTCGGAGGCCATTAATCAGAGACTCCTTACGTCGTCTCCTACGGTCAGGGAACGGGGCTCGTTTCGGCGAGTTTGTCACTGGCCCCGCGGCTGATCAAGCGGCGACGATTGCCCTGGCCTGTTCCACCAGGTCCTTGATTTCGGCGGGGGACTTTTTGCCTTTGCGATAGAGCGCCCGCAAGTTGGCCAGTTGGCGGAGTTGGTCCTTGGGGGCCTTTGGTTCCAGCTCGACGTAGTCGAAGGTCTTATAGGGCACCCCGGCACGGGGCCGGTGTTCGTGCCGGCCCAGACCCACCTTTTCCGCATCGAAGAGCATCGCCGGGGGCGGATAATCCTTTACCCGTTCCGGGAGAGATTCGGTGACGTGATTGAAGATGACGCTGTCCATAGCCACCGGGTCGGTTCCCAGGAGCAGGCAATTGGGGGAGCGGCCGCCAAAGTCCCTCCACCCGGTTGGCGGGTTGCCGCCCCAATTCCAGCCCGCAAAGATGGCGTCGCACACGATCAAACGGGTTTTGGCGCCGACGTGGGGGTTCATCCAGATGTCCACGGTGGGGTTGTTATCGCGGTGGAACATGGCGCCCTGGCGGCCTCCGCCGTCGTAGCGGGGTTCATGGAAATAGGCGCAACTGCAGATGGTGCCGAAATTGTTCTTGAATGCCCCGGTGACGCCGGCGGAATCGTGGCGTTTCATAATGGGGAGGTTGATGAAATGGGCGGCGTTGATCAACTGATCGGGGAGGCGGTGGCTGGTGACGCGCTGTGGGCGCCGGTCAATGATGGGGTCCCGGAACTCGACGACGGCGCGCGGGTCGTTGCTGGCCCAGGTGATGCCGTTGCCGTCGGGCATAAAGGAGGAGCGATAGAGGGTTACCTGGGGGAAGACGGCCTTGATCTTCCTGGCAAGCCGAGCCGGAGTCAGCCGGGGGGTGCGGTTGGCGGAATCCGGGAAGCCTTCGGACCAGGAGGCATCCCCGATGCCGATGAGGTCCTGCGGTACGCCGAGGCGGGTGAGGGCGCGGAGGAGGGCGTTGATCGGCTCGGCAATGGCATCCAGGTCGTTGTAATGGCCTTCCCACACGATCTTGTCCCAGTCGCCTTTCCAGAGGTCGTAGGTGGTGGTGGTGTTAATCTTGATGAACACGCGCTGGCCGGGCTTGTAGGGGACCAGGGCGCGCATCGCCCGCTCCGGGTCGCTCTGGCCGGTGAGGGCGCATAAGGCGGAATCGAAGAGGGCATAGACGGCCTTCTGGTTGACGAAATTGCCGTAATAGGTCTCGCGCAGGTCTTGCTGAAACTCAAAGTCGACAATGTCGAAGAAGCTGGCGAGGGGGTCATGGGCCCTGACGATGCGATGGTCCCAGCGGGAAGGAGCGGCCGGCGCGGGCACAGAGCAGAGCACGGCGCCGGCTGCCAGAGCGGAGGCCCTCAGGAATTCACGGCGATTCATGCTCATACTCAGCCCATCTGGGTCATGGCGCAATCCATTGCGGCCAGGAGTTGAGCCATCGGACGTCTCGGTCTCGTCGCCCATGTTGGAGACGCGGAAGGTGATGCCTTTGATCTTGCCGTAGCCGCCATTGATGAGGAAGCCCTGGTCCTTGACGAGCTTCTGGAGCTTCGGCACGTCCACGATGCGGCCCCCGGGCCTGGCGCCATTGCTCACGCAGGTGAGGGTGAACGATTCATAGCCCGGCTCCGGGAAGAGGGAGAAACCGTGTTTGGCCGCCCAATCGCGAGTCATTTGATTGGTGCGGTGATGGCGGGCAAAGCGGGCCTCGAGGCCCTCGGCAAAGATGTCCTCGAGTTTGGAGGCCAGGGCATAGACGTGGCCGATGCTGGGCGTGCTCGGGGTCATGTTCTGCTCGGCATTTTTTTGAAACTCGACGAAGTCGAAGTAATAGCCGCGGTCCTTGCTGGCGGCGGCTTTGGCCAGGGCGGCGGGGGAGCAAACGAAGAGGGCAGTGCCCGGGGGCAGGGCCAGGGCCTTTTGCGTGCCGGCCAGGAGCACATCGAGGCCCAGCTCGTCGAACTTGAGCGGGACGGCGCTCATCGAGCTGACGGAGTCGGCGATGAACATCACGTCGGGGTACTTTTTCTTGAGGGCGGCGATTTCAGCGATGGGGCTCATGACGCCGGTGGAGGTTTCGTTATGAATGACGGTCAGGGCGTCGAATTGGCCGGTGGCAAGCTTCTTATCGATGTCGGCCGCGCGAATGGGCGAACCCCAGGGGACCTGGAGGGCGTCGGCCTGTTTGGCGCAACGTTTGGAGACATCAAACCACTTGTCCGAGAAGGCCCCGCACATGCAGTTGAGGACCTTCTTGGCGACGAGGTTGCGAATGGCCCCTTCCATCACGCCCCACGCCGAGGAGGTGCTGATGAAGACCGGTTGGCGGGTATAAAGCAGTTGCCGGAGTTGGGGTTGGAGCTTGGCATAAAGGTCTTTGAAACCCTGGCCCCGATGCCCAATCATAGGCGAACAAAAGGCGCGAAAGGTCTTTTCACTGACCTCAACCGGCCCCGGGATGTGCAGTTTAATGTGCGTCATAGAGGCCAGGGATTATTCATGATCGCCGCCAAATCGCAAGGAGTTTTAATGACTGGCTGGAGCTTTATCTTAATCCTAATTTTAATCCTGACCCTAAGCTCCTGATTCAGATTAAGATTAAGATTAGGATTAAGATTAAGATTAAGATTAGGGGAGCGGACACTTGCCACGCGGGTCCGAGTCGGGCATGCTGGGCCTATGAACTCGATCACGCGTCGTCATTTCCTGCACGGAGCGGCCACGGGCGCGGTTGCCCTCAGCCAATTCCCCGCCCTGGTCCAGGCGGCCGAGGCTGGGGCCAAGCTCAAGCTGGGCCTGATCGGCTGCGGCTGGTACGGGATGGTGGACCTCAAGGCGGCCCTCAAGGTTGGCGGTGTGGAGGTGGTTGCCCTTTGCGACGTGGACAGCGAGCACCTGGACACGTCGGCGGCGGAGGTCGAGAAGCTCCAGGGCCGGCGGCCCCGGACCTTCAAGCTGTATGAGGAGCTTCTCCAAACGCCCGGCCTCGAGGCGGTCATTATTGCCACCCCGCCCCACTGGCACGCGCTCCAGCTCATCGCCGCGCTGGAACGGGGCCTGGATGTCTATTGCGAGAAGCCGTTGAGCTATGACATCCGCGAGGGACGCGCCATGGTTGATGCGGTGAACAAGAGCCGGCGCATCGTGCAGATCGGGTTCCAGCGCCGCCAGGACGCGGCATTCCAGGCGGTCCGACAGTATGTCCAGGCGGGCAGCGCCGGACGCATCGTCTGTGCCGAGGCCAACATCCACTACACCGCCGGCACGAAAGACCCCACGCCGCAGCCCCCGCCCGCTTCGCTGGACTGGGAGCTCTGGTGCGGCCCGGGACCGAAGATACCCTACAGCCCGCAGGTCGGCCACATGAATTGGCGTCTGGAGAAAACCTGCGGCCAGGGCCACCTGGTCAACTGGGGCATCCACCTCATCGATGCCGTCCGGGTTATCCTGGGCGAGGCTGCCCCGGTGACGGTCTCGACCGCCGGCGGGCTGTACGAACTTCGAGGCAAAATCACCACGCCCGATGTTCTGACCGCCCATTTCGAGTTCGCCACCTGCCCGTTGACGTGGCGGCACCGGATCTGGGGCGCCGAGGAATACTCGCCGGATGTCGCCAACGGGATTTTCCTGTATGGCGAAAAGGCGACGCTCTTCGCCACTGACGAGCGGTGGGAGGTCATCCCTCGGGGCAAGGGCAAGGAACGCCAGGTCCATGCGGCCAAAAGCGATGCGGGCGGGCTGCACATGGCCCAGTTCCTTGAGGCGGTGCGCACCCGGCAGGCCCCCGGGTGCCTGGCCGAGGATGCCTTCGCCTCAACGACCGCCGTCAAGCTCGCCATGATTGCTTACGACACCGGCTCGAAAATCACCTGGGACGCCGGCAAGGAAGAAATCGTCGCCAACCCCGCCGCCGCCGCCCTGCTCAAGCGCGACTACCGCCAACCGTGGAGACATCCCTATCCCTATCATGGCTGAGGTTCGGAGAAACCGTTGCGCGCAAGTGATGTTTTTTGGGCGCGCGACAGAGTTCTTCGCTGCCGCATAATACCGTGGAAATCAAGAAAGCCGTCATTACAGCCGCCGGCAAGACCCAACGGACGCTGCTGCTGCAGGCCTTGGTGGACCGGGACGGCCAGTCCAAAGCGGCGCTGCGAATTCTGATTGAGGAGATTCTCTCGGCCGGCATCGAGGAGATCTGCGTCGTGGTGTGCCCTGGGGACCAGGGTGTGTATGGCGCGGCGGCAGGGGGTGTGGGAAGCCGCCTGCATTTCGTGGAGCAGCGCGAGGCGCTGGGTTACGGGCATGCGGTGTCATGCGCCAGGGAGTTCGTGGGCACCAAGCCATTCCTGCTTTTGGTCGGCGACCACCTTTATGTCAGCGGCGCCCAGAAGCGGTCGGCCCAGCAACTGGTCGAAATGGCGGCGGCGGAGAACTGCGCGGTGTCGGCCGTCCAGGCGACCCACGAGAGCAAGCTGCCCTATTATGGGGCCGTGGGCGGCCGCTTGGCGCCGGGACGAAAGGGGGTGTATGAGGTTTCGGAGGTGCTGGAAAAACCGACGCCGACCGAGGCCGAGCAGCGGTTGATTGTCCCGGGGTTAAGGGTCGGCCATTATCTGTGTTTCTTCGGGATGCACGTGCTGACCCCGGCGGTGATGGAGTTGCTCGACCAAGACATCCGCCAGGCCGAGGGCCGGAATGTCGGGCTGACGCGGGCGCTGGCCGGTCTGGCCCGGCGCGAGCGTTACCTGGCCTGCGAATTGCAGGGCCGCCGCTACGATATTGGCGTCAAATACGGTTTGCTCACCGCCCAGTTGGCCCTGGCCCTCGATGGACAGGACCGGGAAGAAGTCCTGAGCGGGCTGGTGGAATTGCTGGCGCGGCGAGGGAAAAAGGAAGAAGGATGAAACGCGGCGAGCGGCTAGCCCGGATATTTCACTGGTTTTGCCAACTGGAAGGCGTAGCGCAGGCTTCTAGCCTGCCGTATCGCGGATTTCCAATCCGCAGATGCTCCCAAGCAGGTACAGCCTGCCGACTGGAAGTCGGCGATACAGCAGGTTGGAAACCTGCGCTACGGAGTCCCGGCAGCCCAGTACCGCTCCCAGGCTGGGAAATATCCGGGCCAGGTAAGGAAGCGGTTTGGTGATGGCCGCTTGAATTCCAGGCCTTATGACGGAGTTGCTTTCGATCATCACCACGAGCGACCCGGCCCTGCGCAACCGGGCGCTGGAGGCCGCTTGCGCCCAACTGCCGCTCGAGGCCTTGCTGGACCAATGCGCGGCCTTGGAGGCCTTCCGCCGCCGCAGCGAGAATCTTTATGAACGGGTCCGGGCGCTGTTCTTTCTTTACGCGATTCACCGGTTCCACTTGCCTGGCAGGCTCCTTGGCAACCCGGGCCCGGGGCATTGCCCTTCGGGCTCACTCATCCCATTCGCCGGCTACGAACACCTGCTCCGCCGGCGGTTCGAAGAAGCGATTGACCATTTCCTGGCCGTCCAGGAGGCCGGCGGTCCCAGCGACGCCATTCGAGCGCGCTGGCAGCGGCCTATCACCGCCTGGCCTTCCAGACGCTGGCCGACCAGGTGCGCCGGAGCGTGCGCTCGGTCCGCGGCAACCAGTGGATGTTCCGCATGGGCCACCCGTTCGACCAACCCCTGCGCCTGCGGCCCGAACTGGTGCAGGCCCATCCCTCCGACGGCACCCACCCTATCCTGCGCGAGAGCACGCCCGTGCGCATGGACCTCACGCACTGCGGGTGGAGCGACATTTTCTTCCTGGGCATGGATTATCCCGAGGGCGCCAAAGTGCTCAATGTGTCCATCGATCTCGGCGTGCACGGCCGCGATACCGCCCCCCGCCCGCCGGTGGAAGCTTACCTGCGGGTGATCGATGAGCCGTTGCTCCGCCTGGCCAGCGTTGACCTCGGCGCCTCGGCTGACATCACGAACCTGGCAGAAGTCTTCGACTTTGCCAAAGACTACCTGGGGCTGCTCAAAGCGGCGGTGATAGCCTCGGGTATCGTGCCCCCGGGCATCGAGGGCTCCGGGCAGAGTCTGGCGGAACTGCTGGCGCGCATCGCCGGTCCGGGGCGCGGCTTGGAACTGGTGAGCAGCGTCAACAACATTCCCAAAGGCTCGCGTCTGGCGGTCTCGACCACCCTGCTGGCCGCCCTGGTCAGTGTCTGTATGCGGGCGACCTGCCAGGCCGCCTCGCTCACCGGCCCGCTCGAGGAACACGAGCGCCGGCTGGTGCTCGCCCGCGCGCTGCTCGGCGAGTGGCTGGGCGGCTCGGGGGGCGGCTGGCAGGACTCGGGGGGCGTTTGGCCCGGCATGAAGCTCATCGAGGGCGTCCTGGCCGGGGAAGGGGACCCCGAGTTCGGCATCAGCCGCGGACGGCTCATGCCGCAACATCGCATCCTGGATGAGCAGGACGCCTCCGCCGAGACGCGGCGCAAACTCCAGGACAGCCTGGTGCTGGTCCACGGCGGCATGGCCCAGAATGTCGGCCCCATCCTCGAAATGGTCACCGAGAAGTACCTGCTTCGTTCCCAGGCCGAATGGGAAGCGCGCCAAAGCATGCTGGGAATCCTTGAGGAAATCCTCGCGGCCTTGCGCCGCGGCGACGTGCGCGCGATTGGCGCGGCTACGACGCAGAACTTCACCCACCCCATCCGGACCATCATTCCCTGGGCCACGAATTATTTCACCGAAACCCTCCTCGAGCGGGTGCGGGAGGAATTCGGGGAGGCCTTCTGGGGATTCTGGATGCTCGGCGGGATGTCCGGCGGTGGAATGGGCTTCATCTTCGCCCCGGAGAAAAAGGCCCTGGCCCAACGGCGCCTCGCAGGAGATGATGTCGGACACCAAAAAGGCCCTCGAGCACGCGCTGCCCTTCGCGATGGAGCCTGTGGTCTATGATTTCGCCATCAACGAACGCGGCACCTTTGCCGAATTACTGGCCGGGGAAACGGCGCTCATGCCGCCGGGCTATTACACCCTGACCGCTCCGGGGCTGTTGCGGCAGGAGCGGCATTCCCTTTCACCTTCGCGCCGCGCCGAACTGGACAAATTCGGCGCAGCCTGCCGGACGCGGCCGGAGTTGCGCGGCGTCGTGCAGACCCTGTTTGACATCATGCTGCCGCGGGGGAAAGCCGAGTCGTCCGGCGAGGCCCCCCTGGCAACATTGTTGGAACAACACGGTTTCGATCGCCTGCAGCACGAGCAAGTACGAACCGACCTCAAGGAAGGCCGCATCGGCCTGGCTCAAAACCGCCTGGCCGCCAGCGCGGCCATCGAAGATGTCCGGCCCGAGGATGTCGTGGATGCCAGCCGATGGAACGGCGCGGCCATCACGCCCGCGAAGAATACTGCCGGGCCGGTCGGCCGAGGGCAAGACGCCGCCGATGTTCGCGAAGCGCTGGACCTTGGCCTCGCCTCCATCAGGAATGGCGAAGTGGCGGTGGTGACGCTGGCCGCAGGCGCCGGGAGCCGCTGGACGCAAGGGGCCGGGGTCGTCAAGGCGCTGCATCCCTTTTGCCAGCTCGCCGGCCGTCATCGGACCTTCATCGAGACTCACCTGGCCAAGAGCCGCCGCGTTTCCCGCCAGGCCGGCACACCGGTGCCGCACATTTTCACGACCAGCTACCTGACGCACACGCCGACTGAAGAGTTTCTCGCCCGGCAGAACCATTACGGCTATGAAGGGCCGCTGTTCCTGTCGCCCGGCAAAGCGGTCGGCCTGCGCCTGGTCCCCACCGTGCGCGACCTGCGCTTCGCCTGGGAAGAAATGCCACAGCAGCTCCTCGACGAGCAGCAGCAAAAGGTGCGCGACAGCCTGCGGCACGCCCTGATCAATTGGGCGCGCGCGGCGGGCGAGGCCAGCGACTACACCGATAATGTCCCGCTCCAATGCCTGCACCCCGTCGGCCACTGGTACGAAGTGCCCAACCTCTTTCGCAACGGGGTCCTGGCCCGGCTGCTGGGACTGCGCCCGCAACTCAAATACCTGCTCCTCCACAATATCGACACCCTGGGCGCCGACATCGACCCCGCCCTGCTGGGCTTGCACATCCGCAGCGGCGCCTGCCTCTCCTTCGAGGTCATTACCCGCCGCCTGGAAGATCGAGGCGGCGGCCTGGCCCGCGTCAATGGCCGAGTCCGCCTCCTGGAGGGCCTGGCGATGCCCCGCGAGGAAGCCGAGTTCGCACTGACCTATTACAACTCCAATACCTGTTGGCTCGACCTCGACCGGCTCCTGGCCGCCTTTGCCCTCACCCGCACTGACCTGGCCGCCGAGGCAAAAGTCACTGCCGCCATTCGCCGCCTGGGCGCGAAAATGCCGACTTATATCACCCTCAAAGATGTCAAGAAACGCTGGGGCCACGGCCAGGAGGACATCTTCCCTATCACACAATTCGAGAAGCTGTGGGTGGACATGACGGGACTGCCGGAAATCGAGTCGCAGTTCCTGGTGGTGCCGCGCCTGCGCGGCCAGCAGCTCAAAGATCAGGCCCAGCTCGATGGCTGGCTGCGCGACGGCTCCGCCGCCTACGTCGAGGGCCTCTGCCAGTGGACGTAGATTCACCTGGCCAACCCGATGAGTCCCTGGCTTTCCATCCCTCCCATCCGCCCGGCGCCAGGGCGGAGCGGATCAACGCCGAGGAGTGTGGGCGTGGCCTGAGGGGCAAAGGGCCGGTCAGCGGCCGCTGCCAATCCAGGAGCCAGCGCTCCAGCACCGCGGCCTGAACCCGGGCCAGCACGCGAGTGAAGTTGGTCTGGCGGTCATCCCGCGCCCTCTGATAAGCTGGCTCATAATTGGCGGATGCCGGTGTGGCCAAATGGCAGACGCACAGGACTTAAAAGTCTAAACGCGCTTTCCCTTCGTCTGAAATGAACAATCCCTCAGCCTACGAGGGGTTTTGTTGCGTTTTTTTATTTCAGGTTCATGGCTACGGTTTCTTACCGGCTAGCAAGTCCAGAATGGTCTGATGCTCGTGGTTGGCGCTGGTTTTGAGGTCGAATTCCACGCCGGAGTTTTTCACTCTGTTGCTGCGGAGGGTGGCCAGATTG
>CAVQND010000043.1:0-65607 GCA_963713735.1 uncultured bacterium | reverse complement strand
GCGTCTTAGGTGGTCATGCACAAATAGCGTGCTGGTTTGGGGCGCAATTCAAACATTTTGAAGCAAGGTTGATCCCGAGGACATCGCCCGGGACGTTCGCGAGGAGCGGGCTTGCGCGCGCGCGTCGTGTGACCTACTTTTGAGCTATGCTTGATTGGAGTCAGTGTGCGGCGGTCGAACGAACGCCGAGGAAGGTCAGCGGCGCCTGGGTTTTCAGGGACACACGGGTGCCGGTTAAGGCCCTGTTTGAAAACCTGGAAGATGGGGCGCGGGTGGATGATTTCCTCGAATGGTTCCCCGGCGTGACGCGCGAACAGGCGGAGGCGGTTCTGCGCCACGCCGAACAGAGCCTGGCTGCCGCCTGAGGCCGCAAGCAGGCCCCGCCGAAAGCGATGAGGGTGCTCTTCGACCAGGGAACGCCCGCGCCATTGCGCGACACGCTGGCGGGCCACACCGTTTCCACCGCCTACGAAATGGGTTGGTCCAAACTCGAAAACGGCGACCTTCTCAGCGCAGCCGAAGCCTCTTTCGATGCCTTCATCACCACCGATCAAAACCTGCGCTGTCAGCAAAACCTGGGCGCGCGACGCCTCGCTATTTTGGTTCTGCCGACCACAAGTTGGCCGATGATTCAACTTCATCTGCCGACGGTCGCCGCTGCCGTAAATGCGCTCCGCCCGGGCGACTTCGTAAATCTGAGCTTTTCGTACAAGGGGTCGGTCCCGGAAAACCGAATGTGGCCTTGACAGGAGGGCGGCTTGGGGGAAGCGTGGGGGCCGATGGCTTGCCTTGGACTCCAAGAAGCCCTGGCGCGAATACTGGCGGCGGTGCCGTCGCCGGCGCGCGAAGAGGTTGCCCTGAGCGAGGCGGCGGGCCGGGTGGCGGCGGAGCGGTTGGCCGCGCCGCTGGACCTGCCGCCGTTTGGCAATTCCGCCATGGACGGATACGCCGTGCGAGCGGCGGATGTGGCGGCGGCCTGCCCCAAGGCGCCCGCGCGCTTGCGCCTGTGCGGCCGTATCGCCACCGGGGAAAGCCTGGCACAGGAGGTTGCCTCCGGCGCTTGCGCGCGCCTGTTCACCGGCTCGCCCATGCCGCCGGGCGCCGATGCGGTGGTGATGCAGGAGGACACGCGGGTGGCGCCGGAAGGGCCGGGCATGGTCCTGGTCCTCGAGCCGGTCAAGCCGGGGGAAAATGTGCGGCGGCGCGGCGAGGACGTGGAGCGGGGGGCGACGCTGGTCGAGGCGGGCGACCGGCTGACAACGGGCCGCATCAGTCTGCTGGCGGCAATGGGCCACGGGCGAGTCCTTGTCGGGCGCCGGCCCGTGGCGGGCCTGCTGGCGACCGGCTCGGAGTTGAGAGAGCCTGGCCAGGCGCTGGCGCCCGGGCAGATTTATGAAAGCAATCGCCCCGCCTTGGCCGGCCTGATTCGCGGCGCCGGCGCGGTTCCCAGGATTTTTCCCCTGGTGGCGGATACGCCGGAGGCGACCCGCTCGGCGCTGGCGGAGGCCCTGGCCCAATGCGATGCTGTCGTGAGCACGGGAGGCGTTTCGGTTGGGGAACTGGACTTCATCAAGGGCGCCCTGGCCGAGCTGGGCGGCACCTTGGAGTTCCGGCGGGTCGCCATCAAGCCGGGCCGGCCTTTTGTTTTCGGCCGGCTGGGTGAGAAGCTCCTGTTCGGCTTGCCCGGCAACCCGGTCTCAGCCGTGGTCACGTTCCTGTTGCTGGTGCGCCCTGCGCTGCTCCGGTGGCAAGGCGCCGGCGAGATTGCCCTGCCCGCTCACCCCGGCTTGCTGGCTGAACCGCTGGCCAATCCCGGCGCCCGCCCGCATTTCCTGCGCGTGCGAGTCGATGGCGCCGGCCAGGTCTATTCCGCCGGTCTGCAGGCCTCCCACGCCTTGAGTTCGCTGGCCGCCGCCAATGGCCTGGTCGAAGTGCCGCCCCAGACGACGCTGCCCCGCTCGAGCCGAGTGACGGTGATGAGGTGGGAGTGAGCCGACAGCCGAGTGTCGAGGGTCGAGGGGCGAGTGTCGAGGGAACGAAGTGCCGCCCCTCGCCCCTCGCCCCTCGCCCCTCGCCCCTCGCCCCTCGCCCCTCGCCCCTCGCCCCTCGCCCCTCGCCCCTCGCCCCTCGCGTCTGGATGCTCTTGAACCGCCGCTTAATGTTTTGGCCGGAGCAGGATGGCCTTCTTGTCGGTGCCCTGGACCTCGACGCTGTGGGTTTCGATGTTGGGGTCGTCTTTGAGGGCCTGGTGGATGATGCGGCGGTCGAAGGCGCTGAGGGGTTCCAGTTCCACGACATCGCCCCAGCGGCGGACTTTTTCGGCGGCTTCCTTGGCCTTCTTGACAAGGGCCTCGCGGGCCTGGGCGCGATAGCCGCTGACGTCCACCATGATTTTTGGGGCGGACGGGTCCTGCTGGAAGAGCAGCCGGTTGGTGATGTATTGGAGGTCGGACAAGGTCTGGCCCTGCCGTCCGATGAGACGGCCCGAGTCGTCGGTTTTGACATCGAGCAAAACGCCTTCTTCGAGGTGATGCTCTTCGACGGTTGCGCTGAAGCCGAGGAGGGTCAGGAGGGTTTCCAGTGTGGCTTTGGGTTCTGCGGGCATAGCTGTCGTGAGTTGATGATTGATGGTCGATCAGTCCTGCGTCCGGTCAGCCGGGTCTCTATTTCCTCTTTTTTGGGGCCGGCGTCAATACCGGAGCTTTGGCGGGGTGTGCAGATTGCGGGGTGGTCTTGGTCAGTTTGGTCTGGGCAATGCTCAGGAGGTTGTTGACGGTCCAGTAAAGGGTGAGGCCTGAGGAGAGGTTGTAGAATCCCAACATAAAGATGAGGGGCAGGTAGCGCATGAGCTTGGCCTGGGTGGGGTCCATCCCGGGAGAGGGGGGCGTCAGGTGCGCCTGCCAGAGCATGGTGCCGCCCATGATGAGGGGGAGCAGGTTGAAGGGCAGCCCCACCCCGGGAACGCTCAGGATGGGCACGAAGCTCAACCCCGGAACGACGAAGAGGGTGTCGGGTTTGGCCAAGTCGTTGACCCAGAGAAAGCGGGCGCCGCGCAGTTCGATGGCGCTGGAGATCATGCGGTAAAAGCCGAAGAAGACGGGGATCTGGATCATCATCGGGAAACAGCCGCTCATGGGGCTGACCTTGTGCTCCTTCCAGAGTTCCATCATCTTGCGCTGCATTTTGACCGGGTCGCCCTTGAATTTCTCCTGGATGGCCTTGACCTGGGGCTGGAGGGCCTGCATCCGTTTCATCGAGCGGGTGCTGGCCTGGGTGAGCGGCCAGAAGACGAGCTTGATAATGATGGTGATGGCCACCACCGCCCAGCCGTAGGAAAGCCGGAGGACGTGGTGCAGCCAATTCATCCCGAGCAACAGGGCCTTGGAGACAAAGCCCGACCAGCCGAAGTCCATCACCAGGTCGAGGTTGTTGCCGAAGCGCTCGCCGATGCGGGCGAGCCTCTGGTATTCCTTGGGGCCCGCATAGAGGAAGACCCGGCGCTCGAAACCCTGGTTGGGGGCCAGAGTCTGTCCCGGATAGACCATGGCGGCCGGGTAGCCTTCGGGCGGGGGTGCGTTGGTGGCCACCAGGGCCGCCTCCTCTCCGCTGCGGCGCGGCAACTCGACCTTGCGCACCACCACCGCCTGCGCGGGCTGCTGCGGCATCGCTGCCAGGACAAAATACTGGTTGTGCACGGCCACCCAGACCACGTTGCCGGACCCGGCCGCGTATTCGACCGGCGGGATGCGCGGGGTGCAGGCAAAGCCGCGCGACGGAGAAATAACCCGGGCCCGTATCGACCGTCTTGGCGCCATTGTACCACATGACCCCCACTGCCATTCCGCTGTCGCGGGGACCCATGGGAGTGGCGGTGCCGACAAACCATTGCTGCGGCGGCAGCTCCAGCGGCCGGTCTGAGTGGTTCTCCAGCCGCACAGTCGCCGCCACCAGGTAATTGGAGCTGAGCTCGAAATCCTTGAGGATCGTCAGCCCGTTGGTGAGTGTTTTTTCCGCCCTGACCCCGTTGGTGGTCGTGGTCAGTTTGAAGATGCCGTCTCCCTGGATGGCTACCCCATCCAGCAGGGCCAGGGTGGGCGCCGGGGTGTAGGTGTTGAGCGTGGCGGCCTGGTTGGTTGAGGAGCCCTTTGCCCGCCCTTTTGAGTCTGTCTCCGGGTACGACTCGACGAGCTTCAAACCCCCGCCATAGGTGGCGGTGTAAAACTCAATGGCTTCCGGTTGGTGCAACTCGATGAGCTTCAAACCCCCGCCATAGGAAGAGAAAGTATAGCGAGCATTGCTGTTGCCGACCTGGACCAACTGTTCGGGTTGATTGGTATCAATCACCAGGGCAGGCGCCGGGGGGGCGCCTCGACTGGCGCGGGAACTGCCGGCGAAGCGGGGCCGGGACTGACCGGCGACTCCACCATGCCGGGCGCGTTGGTCGAACCTGGCGGCAGAGGCTTGGGCGGATACAGCTTGGGAACGAGCACGAAAGACCAGAGCCCGATCAGGAGCACACAAACAATAATGACGACGGTTGACTTGGTATCCATGCAAGTTTATGGCGTTTTGCGACAATGCCCGGTCTGCGCTGGATGCAGAGTGGGGCCGCACAGGGGGGAGTGACGGCACCGGATCCCACCCGCAGCTACCCCAGGGATGGCAGCGGCCAACGCGCTTAAGGGCCAGCCACGTTCCCGCCAGGACCCCATGCAGCCGGACTGCCTCTAGCGCATATTCCGAACAACTGGGAGTGAAGCGGCAGTGCGCCAGCGGCCCAAACAAGGCGCTCTTTACCGGGGAAATCACCCGGCGATAGAGGCGCACGCCCGAGATGAGGATATATTGAGCCGCATTCACCAGTCCCACCTACTTTCTCGTTCCCCTCCACAATCCCGCCTTCTGCAAGGTTGTCAAAAAATCCCTCTCCACCTCGGCCAGGCCCTTGCCGGCAATCGAGGGGCGCGCCACCAGCACGAGGTCGACCGGCCGGGCCAAACCATGCTGGTGCAGCCGGAACGATTCCCGGAGCAACCGCCGCGCCCGGCTGCGCGCCACGGCGTTGCCAATCCTGACGCCGGTGATCACCCCTAAACGCGAGGCCGAGACTGCCGGCAATTCCCGCCAGTTGGCAATCAGACAGCCGCAAACCAGCCGCTCCCCCTGCTGGCGGAGCCGGTTAAAATCCCGGCCCGCTTTGAGATGTGCCGCGCGCCCAAAGCGCAGCCGCTGTCCCGTCGCCCCGCACATGCGCCGGCCCCGGTTAGACAGGCGTCAAACGCTTGCGGCCATCCCGACGGCGATTGCGCAGTATGGCCCGCCCGCTCTTGGTGGAATTGCGGCTCAAAAAGCCGTGCTGCCGTTGGCGGCGTCTCTTGGACGGCTGATATTGTCGTTTCATAAAATCTGTTCGGCTCGCACCCCGCCGCGTCGCACCCGCTTGACGCCTCGTCAGGAAACGCTCCGTAGTCGGAACGCGGGAGGATAGCAGTGAAAACTCCCCTGTCAAGCCGCGCACGGCAAAAACCCCGGCAGGCGTGACCTGATTATAGGCGCGCGCCGCCCGAATCATTCTTTTTGTTTTTCAGCGGCGCGGGTCTGGCCGCCGATCGGCAACCTCGTGGCCGAGAATTTCGGCCAGTTCTCCCGGGAGACCTTGAAGCAGTTGGCGGACGGCTTTGACGCGGCCCCGCGGAAAGTTTTTTCCATTGACCGGCCGGGAAAGCCGGCGTAACAAGTTCCGGGATGACCACCACCAGACCGCTCACGGTCTATACGCTCACGCTCAACGAGGCCCGGCAGATCGGGGCAGTGCTTGAGAGCGTGAAATGGGCCGACGAAATCCTGGTGATGGATTCTTTCAGCACGGATGGCACAGTGGAGGTTGCGCGGCAATACAACGCGCGAGTCATCCAGGAAGCGTTTTGCGGGTTCGGCCGGCTGCGCAATCACGCCCTGGCGGCCGCCAGGCACGACTGGGTGCTGAGCATTGACGCCGATGAACGCTGCACGCCGGAGTTGGCGGAGGAGATCCAACAGGAACTCCAGGCCCCGCGCTTCGAGGCCTATCATATCCCGCGCAAGAGCCATTTTCTGGGCCATTGGATGCGGCACTCGGGGTGGTATCCCGATTACCGCCAGCCGCAACTGTTCAATCGGCAGAGGTTCCGCTACAACGACGAGGCGGTGCACGAGAGCTACACGCTCACCGGCCGCCTGGGTTGCCTGCGCCAGCATGTGCTGCAGTATCCCTGGGACACGCTCGAGATTGCCTCAGCCAAATTGCAGCGCTATTCGACCTTGATGGCCCAGCGTTACGCCGAGCAGGGCAAAGGGGTTTCTCCGGCCAAGATGTTGTTCGGCCCGGCCGGCATGTTCTTCCGCATCTTCGTCCTCCAACAAGGCTTCCGCGATGGCCGCTACGGGTTTGTCCTGGCAACTCTTTACGCCTACTACACGTTCCTGAAATACGCCAAGCTATGGGAGCAGGGCCTGAAGCGGAAATCACGTGAATAAAAGGGGGTCGTGGTGTGTCTGATTCACGTCATGAAGAAAACCCGTTGCAAGAACCCGTCCCCAGCACTGAGCAAGGGCCAACTCTGGAAGACCGATGGGGCCTATATCCATATTGTGGAGCTGGGCAAGACCCTCCTCCATTACCGGATGACCCGAAGCCTGAAGCAAAAAGGCGTCATCACCCAGATGAGCGCCATCGGAACGATGGTCGATTACCTCAAGAGCAATGAGGCGCGCCTGATAAGACCTGATGCGCTGTGAGAGGCGGTAATAGAGCCTGTCCAAAAAGCCCGGCGAACGGAAGACTTCGTCGCGACCTTTGTCGAATTGGCCGTTTTTCGACAAAGTTGACGGCGAAGGTTGCGACAAAGGTCCGGAATCGGAGTTTTTGAGCGCTGGTTTTGCTGGGCAGCCCGTTTCCCCTCACCCCGGCCCTCTCCCCGAGAGAGAGGGGGCAACCAGGGCTGGTTCTCGAATATTCCTGCATCGTTGGATTCGTCGACCGACTGAGGAGGATTCTGCCTCTCCCCGAAGGAGAGGGCTGGGGTGAGGGGAAACGGGGCGCTCCAAATGGCGCACGTGCTCAAAAACAGATTCTGGGCCCGATTGGCGGCACTCTCCGGCGGCGGCAGGAGAAGGTCGCTTTGGACGGGGCGGAAGGGGGCGAAGGTGCGGCGATGGATGGGACAGGGGCCGTGCCGGGTGATGGCGGCCAGGTGCTGGGGCGTGGGGTAGCCCTTGTGCTGGGCAAAGCCGTAGCCGGGGTAGAGCCGGTCGAACTCCCGCATCATCCGGTCGCGAGTCACTTTGGCCAGGACGCTGGCGGCGGCAATCGAGTAACTCTTGCAGTCGCCCTGCGGCAGGGCGGTGTGAGGATAGCTCAGCCACTTGATTCGCAGGCCGTCGATGAGCGCATGTTGGGGCCGGGGCTCCAGCCGGTCCAGGGCCAGGCTCATCGCCCGCCAGGCGGCCTGGCGGATGTTGATGCGGTCGATGGTTTCCACATCTGCATGGGCGATGGCATAGCGAATGCCGGGGTGAGTGGTGATGGCCGAGAAGTACTTTTCGCGCTGCTCCCCGGCAAGCTGCTTGGAATCGTTGAGGCCGCGAAGTTTGCCCCAAAGACCTTGCTCAAGCCAACTGGACGGGAACATGACCGCGGCGGCGACTACCGGCCCGGCCAGCGGGCCACAGCCCGCCTCGTCCACACCTGCGACGCAACTCAGGCCCTGCCGCCACAACTCGCGCTCATAGGACAACCGGTTCCAATATTTCGCGCTCATTGGCCGCTGGATTTCAAGCTGCGCTCGTAGGCCTTGTTGACGAGGCAAGCGCGGCCCAGGGCCTCGGCCAGGGGGTCGTCCTCCGGCGCGCAGAAGCCCAGGTGCAGGTGCCGGCGCCAGCCCTCGGCGTGCTGGAACCGCCTGGACATGCGGCCGACCGCCAGCGACATGTCCTCCATGGCCAGGAGATAGGAATCGAGGCCCTGGCTCACATCCAGCCAGCGTTGCTGGCTTTTGTGGGCGTTGAGCGCCTCCCGTTTGACCTTTTGGACAGAAGTGGTGTTCACAAAAACGCCGGGGATGATTGGCCGCCGCAGCGAATCGCGCAATCCCTGCGGCATGGCATGAAAGAGGGTGACTGGGTAATTGGCGGCCGGACGCGGGGGGGCAGTCTTAAAGTTGGCCATTCCGCGAGCGAAGGCGGCCGAGACGGCCAGGCGCGAAGTGTTGACGTGGTCTTCCATGTAATCCTGGGGCGAATGGGTCAGGATTAGGTTGGGCTTGGCCTCCCGAATGATCGCCGCCAGGGCGCGAAGGAGTTCGACGCTGTAAACGATCTCCAAATCATCGGTCAGGCACGGATGGAACTCCGCGCCAAGGATTTTAGCGGCGGCACGGGCCTCGGTGTTGCGGATGGCGCGGGTGGTGGCGGAGTTGTAGTTGGCGCTGCCGCAGTTGCCGCTGGCCAGGGTCAGGTAATGCGTCGTGTAACCGGCTTTCTTGAGGAGCAGCAGCGTCCCGGCCATTTGAAATTCAATGTCGTCCGGGTGCGCGGCGATGGCGATGGCAACTTTGTTGGACATGGTGTCGAGTGAGTTGGCGGCGGGACAGGTGGGTCACTCCTCGGAGAGAGGCAGTTTTACGGGCCGGCCCAGTTGGACGGAGCGGTCGGCGGTGGCCTGCCCGAGGGTGGTGGCATTGATGGCCGGGATGTGGGCCGTAGCGGCCCAACCGCAGCCGACAATGCCAACATTGTACTTTTTCATGGATTCGGCCCATGCCACAATCTTTGGGCGCGATTGTCAAAACAAAAGAGATTCTCAGATATGAAAATTCAGGATCTGACCGTAGGCCAGCGAGTCAAACATCCCCATTACGGCGTGGGCGTCGTCAAGAGCCTCTCCGAACACCTGGCCGATATCCGGTTTGACGATGCCGTGCGGTCGCTGGACCCGGATGCCGGCGAGATCGCCCCGGCGGAACCCCACATCACGGCTTCCAACCTGGAAGTGCCGCTCAGGCAGTTTGTGGAATCCATCATCGAGGGCATTGTGGATCGGCTGGGTGTCGAAAGGCCCGAGGCCGTCGTCAACCAACTCGCCACGCGCTGGCACAAGGGAAAGGCCGTCCTCCACCCGGCCGACCCCGCGTTGCAAACGAAGGAAATCCCGCTCGAGGTCTTCTTCCACAAGGTTGTGGGCATCCGCAACCAGTTGCGCGTGCTGGAACAAAAAATCAACGGCCACTCCGTCCTCTCGGACGGTGAAAAGGTGGAAATGCAACAGTACATCACCCGCTGCTACGGCTCGCTGACGACGTTCAACCTGCTCTTCAAAGACAAAGAGGATCAGTTCTGAGTCAAGGAAGCGACCCGGAGGCCGGCCACTAAAATCACCAAAGCGGTTTTCCCGGATTTGCACATATCAGCGTTCCGTTTGCGGCAAGAACTGCGCGGTCCCATTGAGAATCGCAGAAAAAAAGGACCCAACGCAAATCTCTGGTCAATAGTTCGGGCGGGCAGGTCCATTTTTGGGAACTGATTTAAGCGGCTCTGTTGTAATTCTTTACAGCCGTCACAGCGCCGTCCTGCGTCCGTCTGGGACAAGCAGGGCCCCCAATTGTTCGGCTGATCGTGTGCGCCATTGACCCGACCCTCATCGCGCAGCAGTTGAAAGTTGTCGCGAAAGCCAAGTTTGAGGAGCACAAGAAGGGGAGCGAACGCCTCGAATTGAAAGCTCAACGCCCGCCCCCAAGGCGTCCAATCCCCTCCGCGGGGGGCCGGGTTCCGGCCAATGACTTGGGACCTCTGGCTCCGTCGTCAGAGGGTTTGCCAGAGCACCTCTTCCAGGGCGCAGCCGGGCCTTTGGCGGCAGTTTTTGCTTTCAGGGAGCCGCCCGTTGGGGTACAAGGTCCACATGCTGTTCGGCAATTGATGTGCGAGCAGACTCCGCTTCCCGGAATTAACAATTGAATAAGCAGACCATAAACGAGACAAAGGCAATTTTGGACGGCCTGATTGAACTCTTCACTCAGAACCGCCGTTGGCTATTGTTCTTTGGTACCGGAACCTCGTGCGCATTGGACGAGCGGCTTGGAATGCCCAAGCTGGCCGAGCACCTTTTGGCTGCGTTGCAACCGGATGTGCAGGGCTGGCCTGAAGTTCGGTCACGACTCGAAGACGGGCAAAATCTGGAGCGGTCGCTCACAGAGGTTGCGTTGCCGCCCGATACCAAGTCTCTTATCCGGAGGGAGGTTGGCGATCACGTTGCGGCGATTGACAGCAAACTTCGAGACGATGTTCTTACGGGAAGGAGGCGCTGGGTGGGAGAATCGCTGCTTAACGCTCTTGGGCAGCGCCTGCCCCCGGTCAACCCGCGTTTGACCGTCGTAACGTCGAACTACGACATGTTGATTGAGTATTCTTGCGCGAGGAACGCGCTGCGTTATACCTCGGGCCATGTGGGCGAGATGATCCGCACTTGGAACTGGCAGCAGGCCCAGGACGATCTGACAAGGCTCGCTGGTGCAGGCCGGACGGGCAAGCCCGTCCACGGACGAGAACCTCTCCCCAGGGTTGAACTATACAAAGTCCATGGCTCGATCAACCGGTTCCGGGATTTAGAGTCCGGCCGTCCGTTGGAGTGTGACGTTCTGGGCTGAAGAAGCTCCAAATGGGTTTGAACGCGTGGTTGCCGCCCCAGGCGAACTAAAGTTCGATTCTTACGCGAGCATCGATGTTGCCGCCCGCGCATTGGACGCCGAAGCCAAGGCAATGGCCTTTCTGATGATCGGCTACGGTTTCAACGACGCTCATCTTCATAGCGGCATTTATGAACGGGTTCGACAGACCGGCAGCGCGCTCCTCGTCTTGACGCGAGAACTCGGTGACGGTGCAATAGCCGACTTGCGTGCTCTGGGGAAACGGGTATGGATTCTCACAGCGGGCAGAGACGCGAGCGGAAAGACGAAAGTTGAGCATACGCTCGTTCACAGCCCGCTCCGGGAATCTCCCATGTTGGTCGAGGATGAACGGCTTTGGAGTTGCGATTGCTTTGCCAGAACAATATTTGGAGGCTGATTATGTCCTTCTTCCCATTTGATCTGAAGAACGCAGAACAGGACGGCCGCTACGCGGGGTCCGTCCAGAACGTTGACACTCGCAAGGTGGTGCTCGATGTGCCGGATGGTAGCCTGGAACGTATCAGCGTGGGAAAATTGGTGGCTCTGCCGGTGGGGATTCTTGATGAGTGGCTGATTGGCTTCGTAGAGCGCATCGTCTGCAAGGTGCAGTACGCCAACGCCATGACAGAAACCGCCCAGCGGAAAGCGGACGACGGAGCGGCTGACGGTGGTGGATTCACCCAAGGGAACGCTGTCATGGTCACGCTGGTAGGAACGGTGAAGCGAACCGCCGATGACCGAGATCAGGTCGTACATGCATTCACCCGCTCGCTCATGAATGTTCCCGATGTCAAGGCGCCGTGCTTTGTGCTGCGGGAAAAGGCCTTGGAGACCTTCATGAGCCTGCTCGTGAAGACTGGTGACACCGAACATGCGCTTGCCTTCGGCCACTACGCCCTGGACCCGTCCGCTACTGCTTACCTGGATGGCGACAAGTTCTTCCAGCGTCACGCCGCACTGCTGGGAAGCACCGGTTCCGGCAAGTCATGGACCGTCGCCACGATCCTGGAGCGCGCCGCGCGCCTCCCGTCAGCCAACCTGGTTGTTTTCGACCTGCACGGCGAATACGCCCAACTCAGTTACGCTCGACAGCTCAGGGTTCCGGGACCGGACGATCTGGGGTCAGCACAGGCCGATCTGCTTTACTTGCCCTTCTGGTTGATGAACGCCGAGGAACTCGTGGCCATGTTCGTAGATCGTAGCGAGTTCACGGCGCACAATCAAACGCTTGTCTTCCAGCGCGAGGTCGAGCAGGCGAAACGTGCCTTCCTGAAGCAGGCGGAGAAGGCGGAGGTGTTGAACGCCTTCACTGTGGACAGCCCGGTGCCGTTCCCCATCGAAACGGTTCTTGGGGAGCTCGACTCCCTGAATTCGGAGATGGTCCAAGGCGCGCGGGGCCTGAGGCAAGGAGATTTCCACGGCCAGTTTAGCCGCCTGCTTGTCCGCATCGGGACTAAGCTCAATGACAAGCGGTACGGGTTCCTCTTTCAAGCTCCGCCGGCGTTGCATACCTATGATGCGTTCCACACCCTGGCGAGGCAATTGCTCGACTTTTCGGGCGAGCGGTCCAGGGTGAAGGTCATTGATTTCTCGGAGGTCCCCGCGGACGCGCTGCCGATCATGCTCGGTATCGTGGCGCGGCTGATCTACTACCTTCAGTTCTGGATGCCCAAAGTGAAACGGCATCCGGTGGCGCTCATCTGCGACGAAGCACACATCTATTTGCCGCGCGGTGGAGGCAACCCAACCGAAGAACGGGCGATCGGATCTTTCGAGAAACTTGCCAAGGAAGGCCGAAAATACGGGGTTTCGATTGTTGTCGTTAGTCAACGCCCGTCAGATGTAAACGCCACCATCCTCAGTCAGTGCAACAATGTCGTCGCCCTGCGGCTCACAAACAGCGCCGACCAGGACGTGGTCAAGAAGCTGATGCCCGAAAGCCTCAGCGCTCTGTTGGAGATGCTGCCTATCCTGGACACGGGTGAGGCGTTGGTCGTCGGCGATGCGGTGTTGCTGCCGAGCCGGATTCGGATCACGCCACCGAAAGAAACCCCGCAGAGCGCCACGATTGATTTCTGGACTGAGTGGAACAAGCCCAACCGGCAACCCGATTGGCCACTCGCGGCGGAGAACATGAGACGGCAACGGAGGCGTTTGTGGTGAAGCGCCGGCCGCACGGCGTAAATCTCGACGACGGCGTCGCACTGTCGTCGGTAGAGGACTTCGACCGGCTTTATGTCGCCGTGCGGCCTGAAGAGGCCCGCCGCCTCCGCGAGTGGCTGGCCGACACTAAGGCCGAAGCCCTGCTGCTGGCCGGGCAGATCGGCGCGGGAAAGACCACGCTCCTGAACGACCTGTTGCGACACCCACCCGGACCGGGAATAGTGCGTGTTGAATTCGACAAGGCGCCTCTGGAGGAGACACAAGGCGCGTTCCTCGCTGTGCTGTTTGGCTCCCTCCTCACGAAAGCCTTGGCGCTCGGGTGTTCTCTTGCGCGGCTTGGCTTTACGTTGCCGGATTTCGGATCGGCAGGCCGCCGCGGCTGGCAGGGTTTGCGCGAGTTGCTGCTTGCGGCGCCTGAATCTGTCGCCAAGGCTGCCCGGGTGCGTGCCGTGTACGGCGTATTCGATAACAACACCAGGCAAGCGCAAACGGCCTGTGGCGAGTTGATGGGGCGCATCAAGGCCGTAGTCGGGGCGCACCCCTCGATCATCGCCGAGGGGGTTGACAAGTTCGCCATTTCCAGTGCCGGCTATGTTGCTCTCGCCGAGGTTCTCGACTTCTTGAGCGAGCACAAGACGCTCTATGAGGCCAACGCCCTCCACCTCTTTGACGCTGGTCGTAAGTGGGTTGCCTGCGAGAAGTTGTTCATCGGGCCGCTCGCTGATGAAACAGTTGGGGCGATGTATGAGAAGCGGCTCGGGAGTTACGCCTCTCTTTACCGGGACAGCTTCCAGATCTTGGTACAATTCTCCGGCGGGAATCCTCGCCAAGCTTTGCGCTTGCTGAATGCGCACTGTTTTTACAGAACCAGGTCCGGTGGTGACGAGGCCAGCGCGCTGGCTAAAGCGACACATCGCGTGACTCAGGATCTCCTGCAGCTTGGGTTTGTTCGGTTTCCGGCCGACACGCTCGCCATATTTAAGCGGGATGGCTACGCCGAGGGTAGCGTGCTCACACGCCCTGAGACGGCACCGGATGCGCGTGACATCCTCTACCACAATTGGGCTTTCATTCGCTCAACTCCCGCTGCCGGAACAACGCGGTGGCCCCTTTTTATTAACCCTTTGGTGTCCGATGCGGTTGTGTGGGAAAAGGTGGCGCCTGAGCCTCCGGAACTGGCGGCCGTGCGGCGCTGGGCAAAGGACCACCAGGTTAGCCCGATGGGTTTGAGCATGCCGGAGGACGAGAAAGGACGGCCCCGTGATTGGAGGCAAGTCTGGGAGCAGTTGTCCTCTACCGAGTTGTCCGAAGACAAGCTGAATGTTGTCCGCCTGCTCGACGAGGTAGGCTCTTCACTGTTCTCGGCGAACCGCCAGGATCGCATCATGGTGAGTTATCGCGATGCGGGCAACCTGAGCTTGGCTCTCGACTACCTTGTTGCGAAGGCTGCGACATACGGACCCTTCCGATGCCGCGAGATCCATTTGGCCGGCGGCCAGGGTGCTGCCCCGGCCGCTAAGCTGATGGCGGAGGTCAAGGATAGGGATGACGCGACGATCTGCGCCGTGTTCATGGAGGGGCCCTGGACACACCGCCAACTCGACGTTCTCGAACGCTTGCGCGACCGCTTCGCCGATGTCCAGATGCTCTGGTTCGTTGAGCACGGGGCGCTCCTACGTTACTTGCCCCACTGGCCGCAACTCAGGCAGCTTTTAAGATTCTACGTTCTCGAGGACGATTTCCTCGCCGCGTTGTCGCCACAGGAGATGGAGGCCGATCTCGCCGTTTTGCGTGAGGTTAGCGGCGCGCGTGACGGGAGCATCCGGCGCTTCCGGCGCATCCTGAGTTACCTGAAGCGTAGGGAGGCGGTGGCATGACGCCCCAAGAGCAAGAGTAACACAGGCAGTCCATCGTTTGGGCTTTGATTGAAAGGATGGCCTTTCGACCCTATCCGGCGGACGCCTGGCTCGCCTTGTTCGAGCGTACGATGCACAAGCTATGGGAACTAGAGCCCGGCGACGTACGAACAGGACGAGGCACGTCGTTCGAGGTGCCGCTACTCAGCGTCATTTGCGAGTACCGCCGTCGAAAAACCCGAAAAGTATGTCGGCTCGATCCGTTTAACAGCGAACGAACCCCGGCTGCTTTTCACAGTTCACAGTGACCCGGCATTTGTTAGCAAGGCTGGTCTCCACAACGGGGCCGGTACTTACCCGCGTCGAGATCTCACACGGTATTTGCAGGACGACGTTGCATGCGTTCTGGATGGCATGATCTTTCACCCACGGACCCACACGCACGTCGAGGAGTACGGCCTGATGCTGAGCGCGCCCCCGCCCCTGCCGCTGCTCGCTCTTCGCGAGATTCGGATCGGAGGAGGGATTGAAAACGCATTCGTGTTCCTGTTTCACTTGCGCTATCAGTTTTGCCTCGTTTCAGAGGAGACCCGCGGCACTGAAAGGGCCCGTTTGGTCAACCTTTTCACGACGGCGATTAGAGGCAACGAAGCGCACGTGCCTCCTGGCGAACTATTCGGCTTCCGGAGATAAGCCACGAGCGAGGTGCCCGAATAGCGCTGCCTCGCAGCATTGACTTTCGTGCTTGCCCTCCTCCGAAGAAATCACGAAAACCCGGCAGCAGTTGGGTGGGCCAGGGTGAGACTTCCCCGAAACAAAATCTCGCGCTTACAACCCCTGAACCCCCGTTTGTGCAAGTCATCTATAATCAACGATCCGTTCAGGAGGTCCATGTGGAGCCTCCATTCGCTTTTGCGGATGCATTGGGACCATGAACCTGGGCGTGGCGGCCCCTCGGCGCCGCTGGACATCGCTCTGGGCAATGGCGGCGCTCTGCCGAGACGCCGCTACGAGGGCACAGTTCATCGAGAGGGAAACGGGGCGCTCGAAATCCAGCAGGCGGTCAAAAACAGATGCGTGCCCGATCCAGCCGTCGTCCTTTGGGTTGAGGCGTGCCGATTTTGATTCCCGAGACCTGGCTTTTAGGCTATGCCGGGGACTGTGCTAAGACTGCTCTGGCCTATGTTCATGGTTGCGGCGCTGCATCTGGCGGCGGGCGGGATTCCTGTCATTTACTGCACCGACCTTTTCCATCCGCACGACGACCCGGATGATCACTTCGACCTGGCCACGCTCTTTGCGCTCCCGGAGCTGGAGGTCAAGGCCATCCTCCTTGACCAGGGAGACAAGCAGTTGCAGAGACCCGGCGCAATCCCTGTCCGGCAAATGATGCAGTTCACCGGCCGGCAGGCGCCATTCGCTATCGGTCTCGGGCAGAAACTGGCCTCTCCAGCCGATGACGGGCGCGCCCAGCGGGCCGAGTTTCAAGCCGCCGTCGAGCTGCTGCTTAAGACGCTCAGGGAGGCCTCCGAGCCAGTGACGATCATCACCGCTGGAAGCGTGCGGGACCTTTGCGCGGCCTGGAATCGAGAGCCGGCGCTCTTTAAGCAAAAAGTCGGCCGGCTCTATTTGAACATCGGCAGCGCCAACAGCCGCCAGAGCGAATACAACGTCGAGCTCGACCCCCAGGCCTATATCGGGCTGCTGCGCTCCGGCCTGCCCCTCTATTTCTGTTTCTGTATGCCGATGCAGCCGGAGGGCTCAAACGCCCTTTACAGCACCTGGTGGCGATTCCGTCAATCGGAGGTCCTGGCCTCGGCTGCGCGGGAACTGCAAAACTACTTCATTTACGCCCTGCAAAAATGCGCCCCTGAGGAGCTCGACCCGATGAAGGCGATGCAGGCGGACCTGAGGCCCTGGCGCCACCTGGTGTGGGAGATGGACCGCAACATGTGGTGCACGGCCTCGTTCCTTCACGCGGCCGGGCGGACGGTCCGCAAAGTCAACGGCGCCTGGACGGCATCCCGCCGGCCGCCGTCGGAGGCCGCCACGACCGCGCCGTTCACCTTTATTGCTGCCCGTATCGAAGCGGATGAGAGCGGCGCGACAACCTGGGAGCCGAATGCCGCCAGGCCAAACGTGCAACTCTTCAAAGTCCTTTCCCCTCGGGACTATGGTGCAGCTATGCGCGATTGCCTCCGGGAATTGCTCGGCTCATTGCCCCCGGCGCTGCTCACCCATACTGATGTTTTCGTCTCCGGAACCGAGGGTTACCACACCTACCGCATCCCCGCGATTGAGGCCGCACCGGATGGCTCGCTCATCGCGTTTGCGGAAGCCCGAAAACATAATGCGAGTGATCCCGGCTTCGAGCAATCAGGAGATCGATCTGGTCTATAAGCGCAGCACCGACAATGGCGCAAGCTGGTCGCCCATGACGGTGCTCGAGCATCCAGGGCGGCTTTGGTCAGCCGCCAATCCTGCGACTCTCCTCGACCGCACGAACGGCCGGATCTGGGTCTTCTATCTTCGCTCGCAGCCCGGACGCAGCACCGACACTGCGCGGCCAGGCACTGATGATATGCAAACCCTGGCCCGCTGGAGCGACAATAACGGCGGCTCGTGGTCCGAGCCGCTCGATTTGACCGGCACCGCGCGCGACATGATCGATACCGCCTGGCGCGCCAGCGTGCCGGGCCCGGGCGGGGCAATTCAGACTCGCACGGGCCGCCTCCTGGTCCCGATGTGGAAGACACCCTTTGCGAATTATGCCATTTATTCGGACGACCATGGACGCACGTGGAAGCGTGGGCAATATGTGCCGGGAAACCAAGGCGGAGACGAGTGCCAACTGGTGGAAATGGCTGATGGCCGGATTCTCATGGACATTCGCCAGGAGACCGGGTCGAGCCGCTGGCTCGCCGAAAGCACGGATGGGGGAACCACCTGGGGCCAGCCTCGGCCAGGCCTGGCGGTTACGCCGGTCGCCTGCGCTATCCATCGGTTCACGCTCCAAAGCTCGGGCGATGATCACAACCGACTGCTCTGGACCGGCCCAAAGGGACCCGAGCGGAAGCAACTCCGCATTCTGACGAGTGACGACGAAGGCAAGACCTTTGCCCATGAGCGGCTGATCTCAGACCAGTACGCGGCCTACTCGGACCTGACGATTCTCAAAGACAAGACGGTCGGGGTGCTTTGGGAGCGCGGCGTGGATCGTGGTTACCAGTTCATCACGTTCACCCGACTCAACCGGGCGTGGCTCGAAGAGGCCTCGTCCCGTAGTCAGCCGCCGGCCCCGAAGGTCATCTCGCGCGGTGAGTCGGCAGGCTCCTACCAGGCCTTTCCTGACGTATGCCGGCTGAGAAACGGCGACCTCCTCTGCGTTTTTTATGCCGGCTATGGGCACGTATCGTTGCCGCGGGAAAACTGCCCCAAGGGCGGGCGCATCTGTTGCGTCAGGTCCACGGACGAGGGCCGGACTTGGAGTTCGCCGCGCGTCCTTTTTGACGGCCCGTTCGATGATCGGGATCCCCATGTCGCCCAGATGCGGGATGGTTCGGTGGTGTGCAGCTTCTTCACTTACCGCCCTCAGCCCGATGGCAAGGCGCGCTGCGACACCTGCCTGATTGCCTCGCGCGATGGCGGCGCGACCTGGGAAACTGAGCCGCGCATCGTCGCCCCGGAATGGCCCAGTTCGGCGCCGGTGCGCGAATTGCCCGATGGCACTCGCATCCTCGGCGTGTATCGCGAACAGGGCGCCACCGCTTACGGCGGCATCATCCGTTCGACTAACGGCGGCAAGACCTGGTGCGCGCCCATCCCCATCGGCCAGGGCGGCGGCGTGCGCCTGGACGCGGAGACCGACTTTGTCTTGCTCAAGAACGGGACCCTCTATGCGGCGTTGCGCGGCGACCGCGTGAACATGCACTTCGCCACCAGCCCCGACGGCGGCCTCACCTGGTCGCCCGTCCGGGACATCGGCTTCCCCGCCCACTGTCCCCATTTCACCCGCCTGAGCACGGGCGAGATACTGTTGGCACATCGTCTCCCGCTCACCGCTTTGCACCTCAGCCGCGACGAAGGTCAAACCTGGCAAGGTCCCTACCCCATCGACGAGACCTCCGGCGCCTACCCGTCAACGGTCGAGCTCAAGGACCGCACCGTCCTGGTGGTCTATTATGAAGAGGGCCAGAACAGCGCCGTGCGGGCCCGGCGTTTCAGGCTAAGCGCCGGCGGCCTCGAGTTCCTGGAACTGGAACCGAATGACGCCGATGAAGATCGGGATCACTGACCGGAATGGATAACACTGAATCGCCTATGCCAGCATCGCACGAACGCGAACAAGCCCTGTTCACCCTGGTCGTTGCCAAGCCCGCCGCCGAGCGCGCCGCCTTCCTGGACCGTGAGTGTGCGGGCGACGCCGCGCTGCGCCAGCGCCTCGAGTGACTGCTGGCGGCCCGCGAGCACCCGGATTCGTTCTCGGATGCGCCCGCCGCCCGCGGCCTGCCCACGATCAAAGTTGCTCTCCCCGACGCTCCCGAGGACGACGCCGCGGGCCAGACCATCGGCCGCTACAAGTTGTTGGAGAAAGTCGGCGAAGGCGGTTGCGGCGTCGTCTATGTCGCCGAGCAGACCGAACCGGTGCGCCGGCGCGTGGCGTTGAAGGTCATCAAGCTGGGCATGGACACCAAGGCGGTGGTCGCGCGCTTCGAGGCCGAGCGGCAGGCTCTGGCCATGATGGACCATCCCAACATCGCCAAGGTGTTCGACGCCGGCGCCACCGAGACGGGCCGCCCCTACTTCGTCATGGAACTGGTCCGGGGCATCCGCATCACCGACTACTGCGACGAGAACCGCCTCAGCACCAGGGAACGGCTTGACCTGTTCATCCAGGTCTGCCACGCCATCCAGCACGCGCACCAGAAGGGCATCATCCACCGCGACATCAAGCCCTCGAACATCCTGGTCACGCTGCACGATGGCGTGCCGGTGCCCAAGGTGATTGATTTCGGCATCGCCAAGGCGACCGAGGGCCGGCTGACCGACGCGACGGTCTATACGCAGTTGCACCAGTTCATCGGCACGCCGGCCTACATGAGCCCCGAGCAGGCGGAGATGAGCGGGCTGGACATTGACACGCGCAGCGACATCTACAGCCTGGGCGTGCTGCTCTATGAGTTGCTGACCGGCCGCACGCCCTTCGATGCGCAGGAACTGGTCAAAGGCGGTCTGGAGGCCATCCGCCGGACGATCCGCGAGGTGGAGCCGCCGCGTCCGAGCACGCGCCTGAGCACGCTCGAGGGCGAAGCCCTCACGGCCACCGCCAAACAGCACGGCACCGAGGGCCTGCATCTGCTGAAACTGATCCGGGGCGACCTGGACTGGATCGTGATGAAGTGCCTGGAGAAGGACCGCACGCGCCGTTACGAAACGGCCAACGGCCTGGCGATGGATCTCAGAGCGCCATCTGGAAGACGAACCGGTGGTCGCCCGGCCGCCCAGCGCCGCCTACCGGCTTCAAAAGGCCTGGCGGCGCCACAAGACCGGCTTCGCCGCCGCCGCGCTGATTGCCGCGGTGCTTGTGGCCGCCACGGGCATCAGCGCCTGGCAGGCCGTCCGGGCCACACGGGCGGAGACCCTGGCCAAACAACGCCTCGCCGAGTCCGAAGCCATCTCCAAATTCCTGACGGAAGTGTTCCAAAGCCCGGACCCCGCGCGCGATGGCCGCACCATCACCGTCGCCGAAACTCTCGGCGCCGCGGCGAAGAAGCTGGAGACCGATCTGGCCAACCAGCCCGCGCGCCGGGCCAAACTCCAGGCCACCCTCGGCGACACCTACTACGCGCTGGGTCTCTACCGCGAGGCCATCCCGCTGCAGGAAAAGGCTCGCGATTACTACCTGGCCGCCTCCGGCCCGGAACACCCCGACACGCTCCGGGCGATGTACAACCTGGCGAATTCCTACGACCATGCCGGCCGCCGAGGACGAGGCCCTCAAGCTGCGGGAGCAGGTGCTGGCGCTCCGCCGCAAGGTGCTCGGCCCGGAACACCCCGACACGCTCGGTGCGATGCACAACCTGGCGCATTCCTACGGCGACGCCGGCCGCCGGGACGAGGCGCTCAAGCTGCGGGAGCAGGTGCTGGCGCTCAGCCGCAAGGTGCTCGGCCCGGAACACCCCGACACGCTCATGGCGATGCACACCTGGCGATTTCCTACGGCGAGGCCGGCCGCCGGGACGAGGCCCTCAAGCTGCGGGAGCAGGTGCTGGCGCTCCGCCGCAAGGTGCTCGGCCCGGAACACCCCGACACGCTCAGGGCGATGCACGACCTGGCGATTTCCTACGACGACGCCGGCCGCCGGGACGAGGCCCTCAAGCTGCGGGAGGAGGTGCTGGCGCTCAGCCGCAAGGTGAACGGCCCGGAACACCCCGACACGCTCCGGGCGATGCAATGCCTGGCGATTTCCTACGACGGGGCCGGCCGCCAGGACGAGGCGCTCAAGCTGCAGGAGGAGGTGCTGGCGCTCAGCCGCAAGGTGCTCGGCCCGGAACACCCCGACACGCTCCTGGCGATGCACAACCTGGCGAATTTCTACGACGCGGCCGGCCGCCGGGACGAGGCGCTCAAGCTGCGGGAGCAGGTGCTGGCCGCTCAGCCGCAAGGTGAACGGCCCGGAACACCCCAACACGCTCCGGGCGATGCAGGCCCTGGCGATTTCCTACGACGTAGCCGGCCGCCGGGACGAGGCGCTCAAGCTGCAGGAGGAGGTGCTGGCGCTCAGCCGCAAGGTGAACGGCCCGGAACACCCCGACACGCTCCGGGCGATGAGCGACCTGGCCGATTCCTACTGTTCGGTTGGCCGCAACCAGTGAGGCGATTGCCCTTCTGGAGAAGGCCTGTGAAGCGGACCCAAAGAACACAGATGCCTCGCTCACGCTTGCCACATGGCAAACCTGGTTCGGCCAGGACGCCGATTACGAAGCCACCCGCCGCCGCCTGGTCCAACAGGCGGAAGGAACGGACCAGGCCTCCACGGCGGACCGCGCCGCCAAGGCCTATTGCCTGCGGCCTTCCACCGACGCCGCCCTGCTGGCGAAGGCCCTCAACCTCGCACAGCGAGCTGTGGAACTCGGGAAGAGCGACCCGTCGCTGCCGTGGTATCAACTGAGCCTTGGCCTCGCCGAGTATCGCAACGGCCAATACGCAGCCGCCGAACGAGCTCTGACCGTCGCGGAGCAGACGGCTGGTCGAGGATCACGAACTCCAGGGAACCGCGCGCCTGTTCCGCGCCATGAGCCTGTTCCGGCAGGATCAAGCCGGAGGAGGCCCGGAAGCTCTTCAGCCAGGCCGAGGCACAAATGCCCCCGCTCCCCAAAGATGAGAGCAAACCGCTCGTTGACGGGAAACCCGTCAACCACGACGTGCTGATTTTGTGGCTGGCCTATAAGGAAGCCAGGACCGTGCTAAACGAACCCGCCGCCGCCAAGCCATGAATCCGTGTCGCGAGGAAGCACCATTCGCGGTGATCGCTTCGGTTGCGGCCTCGCTGCGCCGGGGAGCCTCCGGGCTGGAACGCCCCTGGCCACCGGGCACGGCTGATTCAGGATTCTGCAGGAGCCGACGCAAGGAGGCTCGGATCGAAATCAGAATAAATACTGAGCCTCCTCGCGTCGGCTCCTACAGTTCCGGGGCGATCTTGAATCAGCCCTGACCGCCGGGGCCCAGAAGCTTTTGGCATTGGACATCGCGCCCCGGTGGAGCTAAGAAAGGGGGCGCTTATGAAGACCAGAATTTTATCGCAGCCCCACTCAGAACTATTTGAAAACAGATGCCCGGCTCCGAACTCGGATGGTGCATTTCGGTGCTCGGGTTCCCTTGGGGTTCCCGCCTGCGCCGAGGCTTCGGCGGGCAGGCCGGCCTTTGGGATTTCGGGCGTCCCGGGCGCGGCGCTCCTCGTGATGGTCCTGGGCCTGGCCGGGCCGGCGTTCGCCCAACGGCTCGTTTCGCCCGAGGTCCAGTCCGACGGGCGAGTGAGCTTCCGGCTCAAGGCGCCGGAGGCCAAAGAGGTGCTGGTGCATTGCGAGGGCGTGAAGGCCTCGCAGATGCATAAAGACGACCAGGGCGTGTGGTCGCTGACCACCGAACCGCTCGAGCCGGACATTTATGCCTATTCGTTTGCCATTGACGGCGTGCGGTGCATCGATCCGGGCAACCCGCTGCTCAAGTACAACCTGCTCAATATGGACAGCCAGGTGCGCGTGCCCGGCCCGGCGAGCCTGCCCTGGGAAATCAATGACGTGCCCCACGGACAGTTGCATCGTCATTTCTACCACTCTGCCGTCGCCGCCGACGACCGGGACTTCTACGTCTATACGCCCCCCGGCTATGAGCCCGGGTTCGGGAAACGCTTCCCGGTCCTCTACCTCCTTCACGGCTATAGCGACGATGCCACCGCCTGGGTCGGCGTCGGATGCGCCAATATCATCCTGGACAACCTCATTGCCCGGAAACAGGCCAAGCCGATGATCATCGTCATGCCCCTGGGCTACGGCACGATGGAGGTCGTCAGGGCCGGCTGGGGCGGCGTGCGCCGGGCCGATATTTGGCAGGAGAACATGGACAAGTTCCGCCAAACGCTCCTGGACGAAGTGATGCCCCAGGTCGAAAGGGCCTACCGCGTCCTGCCCACGGCCAAGGCGCGCGCCATTGCGGGTCTCTCGATGGGCGGCTCCGAATCTCTGCTCGTCGGCCTCAATGCGCTGGACCGTTTTGCCTGGATTGGCGCCTTCAGCTCGGGCGGATTGGGAACCAACATGGCCGCGCAGTTCCCGGCCCTGGATGAAAAAGCCAACACCCAACTGCGCTTACTCTGGCTCGGTTGCGGGGAACAGGATGGGCTGTTCCCCGCCAATCAGAAGCTTAGCGAATGGCTCAAATCCAAGGGCATCCGCCACACCTGGGTCCAGACCCCCGGCCAGCACAGCTTCCGTCTCTGGCGCCGCTACCTGGCCCAGTCTGCTCCGCTCCTGTTCCAGGAGAAAAGCCAGGACGTTCCCAAGCAATAGAGCGTAGCCCGGATGTTTCACTGGTTTTGCCAACTGGAAGGCGTAGCGCAGGCTTCCAGCCTGCTGTATCGCGGATTTCCAATCCGCAGATGCTCCCAAGCAGGCACAGCCTGCCGACTGGAAGTCGGCGATACAGCAGGTTGGAAACCTGCGCTACGCAGCTCCGGCAGCCCAGTACCGCTCCTAGGCTGTGAAAAATCCGGGCTGGCGCCTGACGAATGCCTCTCCGCCGCGCGGACCCCGGTTCGTAAGCCATCCGACATCCAAGGGTCGAGGGGCGAGTGTCGAGTGTCGAGGGAACGAAGTGCCACCCCTCGACCCTCAACCCTCGACACTCGCCCCTCGACCCTCGACCCTCGACACTCGACACTCGACCCCGACACCTGCGTCCGGATGCTCCTAAACCGCGGTCTAATACAGAGCGCGTTTTTGAATGGCGAACGAAGGACTTTCTCGGCATAATTGTAACCGTGGCTGCAATATGCCCGAACAGTTTGAACTATGAATCCCTTATTCTTCAAAGAAACCAATGGCTACTTCGATCCCAATCGCGCGCGGTTGAATCTGAGCTGCGGCAGGCAGGTCAGCATCGTCGCGGGTGTTGAAACCGGCCAGCTCGCGGGGAATTTTGGAACGTTGGAAGCCGTCGGCAAGTACGCCACTGAGTGCGGCGCCCGTTCCATGATGATTACCAACTATCTCCTGAACGGACCCGGGCACGGTGAAAACTGCAAGATCGTCTTCCGCAATCCCGAAGAGGTGCGCCAGGTGCTGGGCGCGCTGGGCATCGTGGCGCCGGTTATCAGCGCGCATTGCGCAGCCTACGCGCACCTGAGCGCGAAATGGGGCCTGGAATACGCGGAAAAGTTTGTCCCCGCCTCCGTCCTGGCCAAAGGCGCGCAGTACGTCGAGCACTGGTCGGAAGAGTACCTCATCGGCCTGCTGGAAACCGGGACCGCTGCGGGCATTCACATTTACGGATGGTTCTGGGGCCTGTGGGGCAACCCGGTGCTGCACAGCGGCTATCCCTGGACCTTCGGTTGGGAGTCCATGATGGCGGCGGGGCTGGAGCGGTTCCGAGTCAAGACCGCGAAAATCCGCGCCCAAGCCAATAAAGTGGGGGCCTACCTGGCCCAGGAACTCCACCCCGGCACGGGCGCCATCTGCTCGCGCGATTTCGGCCTGCTGCTCATGGCCACCGATTATGACAAGTGCCTGTGTGTTTGGGGTGATCCGAGCCACTGCTGGGCGGGGGAGAAGTGGACCCAACGGTTCACCAGTCCGTTTGTTGCTCCTCGAGTCATCGGCAGTCATGCCAAGAACTTCAAATACCTTGACGGCGCCTCAACGCTCATGATTTCCGAGGACTGGACTCAGCGGGGACACCAATTCTGTGGTCATGGCGAAGGGGAAGTGAACCTCGAGAGCTACACGAAGATGCTCCTGGCCATCGCCGCCGGCGATCGCTTCTGCTCCATCATGGGAGGGGACATCATGCCGATGTACAGCGAGGCCGAAGACAGCATCCTGCCGCTCACCGCCCCGGCGCCCAACTTGCTGGGCGCATGCAGTGCCGGCATCAAGTGGGTCAACGAGCACCTGGCCGGCATGTCGTTGACGACCGCCACGTTCACCGACGCCATGGCCAAGGCATAGAGAGCGTGGAGCGTGGAGCGTGGAGCGTGGAGCGTGAGAGCGTGAGAGCGTGAGAGCGTGGAATGTGGCTACGATGCCTCACGCTCTACGCTCCACGCTCCGACGCTCCGACGCCCCATGCTCCGGACGCCAGGCTCAGTTCTCCCGCTTTCGAGCGACGCCGGCTTTGAGGGCGGCGCGCTGGACGGCGGCGACGACGCGCTGGACGACCTGCCGGTTGAAGACGCTCGGGACGATGTATTCAAAACTCAGTTCGCTCGTGGCAATGCAGCCGGCAATGGCGCGCGCGGCAGCCTGTTTCATGTGGCTCTGCCCGTGCCTGGGTTAATTTGGCAAGAAGAATGAACCATGTTATGGTCTGACGCTTTTTCGGGTCCATTGTTTGACTTGGGCGACCAGTTCCATGGGCACATAGAGCGTGCGGGTGCGGCCTCGCGCCTTGAAGGTCAGGTGCCAGCCTGGCTGGGCGCAGCCAGGCCGTTTGAAGGGCGAGAGGCTGCCTTCGAGGAAGGGGCCGAGTTGAGCGATTTGGCGCAGGGCCGCTTGGCGCGCATGGGTGTGCCGCCAAGCCCAAGCCGCCTTGGTCCAAGCCAGCGCCCAAGCCGCCGAAGCACTGAAAAAGCTCTCCGAGATCCACGCCGCGCTCGGCCGAGGTGGCAGCCCTGCAAACAGACCTGGCCAGCGCCGTCAGTCGAGCCCACGAACTTGAATTGAAATTAGTCCGGACTCAAGCGCTCCTGGAGGCGAAGGGCCTCAGGGCAGAAAAGGCCTGATTGACTGGCGTTGCCGCCCATGAGCCAACCTTGTCGCCGGTGAAGGTGCTGACGATGTTGAACAGGAGGTTGGCCGAGGCCCGGCGTACTACGTGGGCGGGGTTTGCCAACTTTCGTCGAGTAGAACATTTCTTGTCACCGAGAAGGCAAGATGTGTACATAGCCCCGAGAAGATTCTCCTCGACACTTTCGCGGATTCACGATGAAATTCAAGATCAGAACAGACCAGCACGCTGTCGTCAGGGCTTCCCGGTTTCCTGATGGTCCGCCGCGCTGGCCAGTGCGATATGAAATCGGCACCGGACATTTGTGCTGTTAACTTAAAGACGAGCGCGCATCTACCGCTCACCAAAGGGGCATTTTTTTGCCAACGTCAGGCGCTTTATCCAATGAAAAACTACTGCCTTTCGGTCCTGGCCACTTCGGCGCTAGGTTTCAACGCTCTCTTAACCGGATGCTCCTCATCCCCAACAACCAGTGATGGGGAGCAGGCAATCCAGCAACGCATCAAGAATGAGGCCCGAGGGCGGATAAAGCTCGTCGAGTTTCACAAGACCGACGGGCAATCGGCTGAGGTAAACGGCGTGAAGCTTTACACCCTTGAGTATGATGCTGAAGTCGAGTTTTTGGAAGCTTGTAAGTGGGATGTCCTGATCTCGGGTGGAGTTCTGATGGACGACGAGCTTCATTTCGGCACACGCAGCCTCACGGATAAGTCCTCGATGGAGGCGGCAATGAATCTGGGGACAGAGGTCGCCAAAGGGCAGATGGTCAAGCTCCTCGGGGCGATTGTGTTCGAAAAGAAGGAGAGCGGTTGGGCCGTCGACTCGGTGAAGGTGAAGTCTACAAAAGCGATAAAATCAACGCACGCGACGCCAACGACCTCCCCAAGGTCCCTTGCCTCGTCAGACAGGCAAATAAGCAGCACTAAAATGGTCCTCAGCTTCATCGCGAGTGCCTTAGATACCTACAAGCTCAATATTGGTCATTACCCGTCAAAAGAAGAAGGTGGACTGAAAGCCCTGCTGGTCAAACCTGCATATCGAGATGCCAGCCTGGCGAACAAGTGGCAAGGGCCGTATCTGAAGCCGGGGACCAAACTACAGGATGAGTGGGGCAATGATCTACTCTATGCGTGCCCCGGGGAGCGTAATCCAAGCTCTTACGATCTGATGTCTAAGGGGCCTGATGGTCAGATCGGAGGCGGCGACAACATTACAAACTAGAGGCACGTCTGTAACCCGTTCACAACGATTCTGGGCTCTTAACAACACATGTACGTATGAACAACGTTTCCAGTGTCACCGGGCGGTTCAAAACCAGCCACCTATGGGCGATTCAAAACCAGCCACTCTGAGGCGAGAACTTCATATCAGTTATTCGGTTTGGTTCAAGATGAAAACGGGATTTTCTGCTCGGCTATGGTCTGCGAGGTTCTGCTGACCCGCGGAGACCCGTGGGGCGCCAGGTGTTTTCCGAAGTCTCCTGGCGTAATCGCGCCGTCTATTTGTGCGGGCGGGCGAGCGGCGGGAACGGACTCCGAACCTCCAGTTCGCGTTCCCGCCGGTCGCCACGCGTAACGGACTCGCCTCGCCCGCACAAATAGGCGCGCCACGGATCTCCGAAGTCCATGCTTTCAAAGCGCCGCGCATGGGGCCTTGAGCTTCCCAGGGCTGAAGGCGGACGGACAACATCCTTGCCCCAGCCCCCGGGCCATTGCCTCCAGAGGCCGCGCCGAGAGCTTTTCCGCGCTTCCAACGGGTTCAGTCATGGGAGGGTTCCTCCGCGGCTTTGGTGTGTGGTTTTTCTTCTTTGACGGCGCTCTGATCTTTGAGGCGGTAGCTGCGGCCGGTGATGGCGATGGTCTGCGCGTGGTGGAGGAAGCGGTCCAGGATGGCGCTGGCGGCGGGCACGTCACCCAGGAGCTTGCCCCAGTCCTGGATGGGGCGGTTGCTGGTCATGATGGTGGAGCGGTTCTCGTAGCGGCGCATGACCACTTCCAGGAGGTATTCGCCGGAGTGTTTGGGCAGGGCTTTGAGTCCCATGTCGTCCACGATCAAAAGGTCGGGCTTGAGATAGCGGCGCAGAACGCGGTCCTGTTGGTTGAAGGCCTCGTCCCTCAGGAAGTCGCGCACCAGGTCGAAGATGGAGCGGTAGAGGACCTGAAAGTTGAGCTTGATGGCCTCGTAGCCCAAGGCCTGAGCGAGGTGGGTTTTGCCGACTCCTGGCGGGCCAATAAATAAAAGGTCGGCGGCCTGGCGGATAAACTGGCCGGCGGCCAGATCGTAGATCTGTTTGCGCGGGATGCCGGGGTTGAAGCGCCAGTCAAAATCCTGCAGCGTTTTGAGGCGATGGAAGTCCGCCGCTTTGGTGCGGCGGCTGAGCAGCCGTTCTTTGCGCACGTTGAGTTCGTCCTGGAGCAGGATCTCCAGGAACTCTTCATGGGCCAGGCGGTTGGCGGCGGCCTCCTGCAAGCGCAGGCTCAAGGTGCCCGCCAGGCCGGAGAGGCGCAGTTGTTTGAGGGTGGTTTCCAGGTTAGGAATGCTCATCAGTATTGGATTGTGGGTTGGGGTTGCTTTGGGAGGCCGGGCTGAAACAGACCGGCACCAAATTGTCATAGGTGCTCAGGTTGCGGATGAGCGGGTGAGTCTCGATAAACGCGAACTGTTCCTGAGCCACGGGTCGGGCCAGGAGTTCCCGCAAATCGCGCAGATGCCACGCGCCATGCGTCAGGGCCAACTGGCAAGCGTGGTCGAGTTGCGGGGTGGGGTGTTTCTCGGCCAGGGCCAGGAACCCCTGCAAGACGCGCAGGCTTTCAGGGCCGCGCTGCTGGTAAAGACTTTCGGCCCAAGTCTCCGCCCCCGAGCCCAGCAGCCGGCAGCGGTCCAGGATCCACTCGGCGCCCCGTTCGATGAGGGTGCGTTTATGATCGTGAATGTGGGCCGGATCGGTTCTGAATCTTCCGGGTTCTTGCCGCACATGCACGGCGATAGCCTCCATGCGTTCATTGAACAGACGCACCATTTTGGCGTCCCACCGCGCCCAGACTTTCCGCCGCACATACTCCGGGGGCACCGAGTAATAAGCCTTGTCCACTTCGGCGTAGCCATCGCGGTGGATTTTACGCGGCGCTTCGTTGAAGGCCGGAAACAGGCTCAGGGGCAGCGGCAAGAGCTTGGGCTTTTCGACGCTCAGGAAATGCGCGCGCACTTGCTGGCGCGTGGTGCCGTGAATGCGGGTGTCGGCCACCGTTTCTTCCCAGTGCGCTAAATGCAGGTTCTGGGCGCCCAGGCTCTGAACTGCTTGCCGGCCAACCCGTTTTCCTGAACGTATTTGATCCCGGCCTCGATCTTGCCTTTGTGGCGAGGCATCGCCGGCTTGGTCGGCAGGATCACGGTGCCATAATGTTCGCAGAACGACACCACCTTGGGATTGAGCTCGGCTCAAACCAATTGACCTTCTTGACGGCCGCCCGCAGATTGTTGATGACCAAGGTCGCGACCACCCCGCCAAAATGCCTCAGGGCATTCTCCAACCCCCGGACGAAGTTCTCGGTAGTCTGCCGCCAAAAGGCCTCGGTGTAACCCTTGCGCGAGTGACTCAAAACCACGCGCAAGACATGGGGACGCGCCGGTGCCCGTCCTGGACCACCCAAGCCCCTTGGCCAAAATCGACCTGCGCCTCTTGTCCCGGCTCGGTCTCCATCCGCCGGAAGGGCAGCGGATTGACCGCGTCCAACTGCCGCACAAAGCGCTTCACCGAATCGTAGCTGCCGGCGAACCGGTGCTCGCTCACCAAGTCCTGGTAAATCCGCTGAGCGGACAAGTTGGCGTCCAAACCGTCTTTGATGAAGTTCACAAACGGCTCGCAGTGACTGACTCCGCCGGGCTTGGACCCGGCGGGCGAAATGGCTGGTTTTGGCGGCTGAGCTGGAGGGTTGCTCGGCGCCGTCATCACCTCCGAGCTGGGTGGCACAATGGCTGGTTTTGCCCCTTCGGCCCGTCCGGACCCGGCGAGCGGAGCGGCCGGGTTTGCCGGCTGGGCTGGAGGGTTGCTCGGTGACGCCGTCACCTCCGAGCCGAGGGGCAGAGTGGCTGGTTTTGCCCCTTCGGCCGGTCCGGACCCGGCGGGCGCAATGGCCGGGTTTGCCGGCTGGCCTGAGGGTTGCTCGGTGACGCCGTCACCTCCGAGCCGAGGGGCACAGTGGCTGATTTTGCCCCTTCGGCCGGTTCGGACCCGGCGGGCGGAATGGCCGGGTTTGCCGGCTGGGCTGGAGGGTTGCTCGGCGCCGTCGTTACCTTCGAGCCGAGGGGCGCAGTGGCTGATTTTGCCCCTTCGACCGGTTCGGACCCGGCGGGCGGAATGGCCGGGTTTGGTCCCCCCACCTGGCGAGCCAATCGACGGTATCGAGCCACCGTCTCACGGTCGATCCCCAATTCCCGAGCTATCCTGCGCTGTGACCAGCTACTGCGGGTCAACCTGCTAATCGTTTGCTGTATGTCCATTTTGAGTTGGTTCATCGCCGGGCAGGGTCATCAAACTGACCCTGACCGCAACGATTTACCTCACCTCAAAATGGCTGGTTTTGATTCGCCCACTGGTGGCTGGTTTTGACCGCCCGCTGACATTTCCAGGCCTTGGACTACGGTGGTGGTCAGTTGCGCGGTTGCTTTCATGGCGTTAAGCGGATACTCCTCCTCCCCATCAGCCAGTGATGGGGAGCAGGCGATCCAGCAACGCATCAAGAACGAGTCTGCAGGGCGCGTAAAGCTCACCCAATTTCACAAGACCGACGGGCAGTCGGCCGAGGTAAATGGCGTGAAGCTTTACACCCTTGAATATGATGCTGAAGTCGAGTTCTTGGAGGCGTGCAAATGGGATGTCATAACCCAGGGCGGAGTTCTCATGGACGACGAGCTTCACTTCGGCACGGAGGCAGGCCTGGGGACAGGTGTGTCAAAAGGGCAGAGGATCAAGCTAGTCGGGGCGATTCAGTTCGAGCAGAAGGAGAGCGGTTGGGCGGTTGCATCGGTGAAGCTGAAGTCTTTCACAGCATTAAAGTCTCCGTCTCCGCCTCAAAGCGAGCAGATGTTTAGCGCGAACTCACCCTCTTTTGCGGACGCAGAGGCGTGGCAAATTCGAGTTAAAGAAACTTGGCGATTCCCAAAGGAAAGCAGCCGCCCGGCTTTTTCGCATGACTTCCGGCGTATCGCGTACCTCGTGGCCGGACCTGCCGACGAGGAACCTGTAGGGCTCTCTAAGCCCTGGGAGGTTCGCCTGGTAGTTCGCTGGCTCGAGAGCCGGCAGGCGACCAGGACAATCAGGGTACCGGTGGAAGCAACCTTCATGCCCAGGACAATCGCGTGGTCTCCGGACGACAAGAGAATCGCTATGGCGAGCTATGAGGGTGGGGGCGGGACGCCCGGTACGAACATGTTCTTCATCGACCTGACCTCCTCCAAAGTCACAGGCGTCCGATTTGACAAGGGCGTGTCTCAAGATGGGCTCATTTTCTGGCCGGCACCCACGACGCTTGTCGTGACCTATCGCCTGGGGTCGGCCTCCATTCTGGAGATCGACACTCTTAAAGTCCTCCAAGATGATCGCCAGGAGGACCGGCCTAAGGAACTGCGGAACTACGACTATCGGGCCATGGAATTTGGAACGTCGAACCACAAGAACTGCGTCCTGAACCTCCGATCGTACGGATTCAAGGGGCTCGACGGCAAGAACCTCGTCGTCGACAGCCGCCACCGCGCTCACACAAGGGTGCTCCTGCAAAACACTGTTCAGGACGACGGCGTGAGTGACGATTGGATTTTCTGGACGCCGGATTTGCAGTACGTGGTTTTCCACCCCCCCACTGTCTTTCAGCCACGGCCGGCCACGTTGGTTCACCTTGGCGAAACCGGTTCACCGATATTGGATTTTAGGATCGATACGGCCGCCGATTCATTATCCCCCGAGCAGCTAGGACAACTCAAGAGCGCATTCGCCAGTGGAAAGCGGGTGTGGGCGAGTGTCTTCGGAAAGAGGGTCAATCCGCTAAACGACAGAATGCTTGGCCCCGATGAGGGGCAGTTCCGCGGTCAAGGGTACCTGACCCAAATTGAACCAGCGCTGAGATTCACGTACTCTTTCGAAGTGGCCCCTGGGGCAAGGTATGGTGACGTTGCCTCCCACTTTATGGTCGAAAACGCCTGGGACTGGGGCAGCCAGGTGTGGGGGCAACTAACCACAGCAGTTGGTCCTGCGAGTTCCGAAAGTCGCCAGGCCCAATCGCAATCAGGGCCGGCAGGGGTGGTTCCCGTCGCAGTCGGAAAGTTTCACAAGCTCGATCTCTCCGCGAGGTTCAACCGCCCCCATAACTCGATCGGGGTTGGGGGTGGTGACAATGCGAGTTTCGGTACTTGGTTCACGCGGGATTCGGCGGAGGCCGACGGTGTACCGTTCCTGGTCGGCCTGGAAGGCAACGACGTCCTGGTGTCAGCCGACAACACGCAGAACGTGTTCGAGTTGGCTGGTCTTGAGGTCGCCGCCAGAGCGGTGCATCTTTTGGTTTGGGGTTACAACTACCCGCGAGACCCTGCACGCCTGGAGTTGCTTTTCGCCGATGGCACAACACAGGCCGCCGAGGTCCCCTTGACTGAATGGACGGCAGACCAACCAGGGTCCGCTTTCGATTTCCGAAACACGGTGGCGGCCCTCGGCCGCGCAAGGATTTACCATTGCGCCATCACGGTACGGAACCCCGGCAAAGTGATTACCGGCCTCCGCTCTCAAGGCGGAACGTTCGGACTCGTCGCTCTCACTATTGAGGAAGCCCGATGAGCTTGGGAGGATCCGTCTAGAGTCCTTGAACTGTAAAACTCTTTGTACTGGACAGTGAAACGTTCATGCAGCGATGTCCAGATCAAAGGCGTCAAGATAGCCGCAGCGGGCTGGACTGATTTTAGTGGCAAGGAATTTCTTGAGGATGGCGTTTTGGGGTAAACCACAGAGAAAATCCGGCCAGGTGTGACGGAGGGCCTGCGAGACGACCCACTCGGAGGGCGGTTTTTGCGGGGATACGGTGCGGATGTAGGAGTGGAAATTGAACCAGGCCACGCGCCGGAAACTCAGCGCCAGATATTGGAGCAGTCCCTGGGCGATGAGGCCCAACTGAATGTGCCGTTCGTAGGCGGCGAGCTTGCGGCGGACGTGCTCCCGGTAAAGCTCGGACTTGCGCTGCACATATTGCTTGCCGCTGCCGCGGTGGAGGGGATTCATGTCCTGCATCCAGAAGTGATACGCGTAGGCCCCGACGGTGTGAATGGCCTGCTTGAAGCTGACCTCAATCTTGAAGCGCCAGCCGTAAAGGCGAATAATCTCCAGCGGGGCCAAGGTCAAGTCGGTGCAGAGGAGGATCAAGTTCCCGCGAGTCGGGTGGCTCACCCAAACAAAGCGCACCAACTGACCCAAAGGGCGCCACAGCAGGTCGTGGCTCAGATAGCGGAGGCTGACGCCGGATTCCCCATAGACCGGGCTGGGGGCTTTGAGGAATTGCGCGCGGTAGCGAAACCAATCCTGGAGGGGAGTCTTGTGGCCATAGGCACGGCGTCGCCCGCGGCGCGGCTTGCGGGAACGCCGTGGGGAAGGCGGGAAATAAGCGACGGCGTTGGAGCGCACGCGCGTGACCAGGTGGTGACCCTCGGCCAGTAGCGAGCGGGCGAATTTGGCGGCGGCGTAATAGGCGTCGGCCACGACGGTCAAAGGGCCGTTCCAATGCAATCCGAGCAGCAAGGCGCTGAGCTTGTCCAACAGCGTGCGCCGGTCACGGGCGCTCCAGACGATGCCTTCGTGGATGCGAGCCGCCACCGGCACGGCCAGACAAACCCCGGCCACCTGCACCAGCAAGGCGACGGCCTGCAAGGAGTGCCCCATGATGAAGGAAGCCTTGGCATTGCAGCGGGATTCCTGGTGCAGGCTTTTGACCCCCGGCATTTTGCGGCCTTCCTTGGGGCGCTTGAGGCCATCGGCCAGCACGACCGGGCGGCCGTTGACCCGCACCAGGCAGCGGCGGAACAAGTGCTGGAGGGTCTGCCGCCACAATTGGGTCAAACGGTCCAGGTCCAGCGCAGGAGAATGGAAGAAGTGCAGCAGGCAGTAATAACTGGCGTCGGAGAGGCCGAGGCTGCGGATCAGGCTGGTCACGCCGGCCAAGTCGGGGCGCAGGCACAAAGCCGCCAGGACGACCACCAGCCACAGGAAGGTGGTGGTGCGGGAGCAGGCTGGGCGGAGGGGGCGGAGGGCGCGCAGCCAGGCCAGCCACAGGAGGTGCGAGCGTTTGGGAAAGGCGGGGCGAAAACAGAGGTTGCGCATATCCGATAGTATATTTATGCTATCGGATATGAAGACTACTCAAACGGTTAAGAAACTGGAAGCTCAAATCGCCCAAATTAAAGCCCAACTCCAAAAGCACGGAGCGATGCGCCCGGGCAGCCTCTCCCGCCAATACAATGTCTGCGGCAAATCCGGCTGCCGGTGCAAGGACCCCAAACATCCCCGCCGACACGGCCCCTATTACCAGCTCAACTACGTCTATCGCGGAAAAAAGACCTCCCAGTTCATCCGCCGAGCAATCCTCCGCCAGGTGCGGACTGAGCTGGCCAATTACAAACAGTTTCGGCGGCTTACGGAACAGTGGATTGGATTAGCCCTCCAGGTGGCTCAAGCCAAAGATAAACAGACCGCCTGAACCGCTCTGGCGAGGCGAGAACGTTTCACTGTCCAGTTTGTAGTCCGATCAAGTTTCAAGCGGCCATTTTCTCTGCGATGTAGGCATCCAAGGTCTTTTGGAATTTGGCGAACTCAACGGCCAGAACGGAGGACTTTTCGGTGCGTGGGTCCTTTAGTTCGGAAAGCCCGCGGCGCAACAATCTGTTGTGGACGCGAGTGTAGAACAGGGCGGTTTTGAGACCGGAAGGTGTGAGCCGATAGCGCTGAGTCTTGGCAATGCGTTCGATGAGCCCATGCAGGCGCAAGCGGCGCAGGTCGTAACTCATGCGCCCGGGGCTGATTTGGGATTCGGACAAGTCTCACATTCCAGACAAAAAGACGGGCACAGCTCTCCAGGCAATTGTCGCCCAAAGCAGCCCTTCAGCATCCAAATTCCGCAACTTGACTTCAGAATGGATGATCTTCGCGGCAAAGGCGTTTGCGACCAGAACGATCTTCGGACGGCATGCCTCGACAAGTTGTAGCGCCAGCTTCACCTGCTCGCTTGCGAACTTGCGTAACGTGATTGGTAGATCCCATCCAATGCTCGATTCGCACGCTTCACGCTCAATGGCTTTCTGAGATGTGCCGCGTTGAAAAAAGAGATCCACGTGAGCCCAAAAAAGGCCAAGGGTTTTGGCGATGCTTTCGCAGGGCTGAAAATATGGGTAACCATTGCGGGCGGCTACCTCCAAGCTTTTGATACATTCGATGCTCTGCCGATCCACGATGATTTGACTCATCATTGGGCAGGCGTAGTGACCTCTTTTGGGAAGGGAAGGATTGCAGCCGATAACGACAAGCCCCATTTCTGCCAATTCCGCGTAAATCAAAGGGCACGGTGTTTCTGCCTCCCTTCCGGCAAACTCATGTTTCCAAAGGTCAATGACTTGCTGGTTTACGCGATTGACAACATCAGCGGTGCTCATAGACAGCTATTTCCCTCTGACATAAACGTCCCGCAGAACATCGTCAGCAATGCCCCAGAATGAAGCTGACAATCGAGTTGTGTTGCTCGTGGTCCATGCCAATGTCCCTGTATGCCATAATTCAGGCATCGGGGGAAGAGGATTGTTTTCGATGACTTCGACAGAGGAGGGCGCGGCTGAAGGCAAGTTCGTGATCCCCAACAGCCGCTGAGGTCGAACTCGAAATGACAGCCAGTGGGGCCTGGAGGTGTGGTTTGGCGGCCGATTCAGGGCCGGAAAACCTCTTCGTGCGCCCATGGATCCAGTTGAAATACCCGTCTTTTCAGCTTCCCTGGGGGGTGTCAGCGGTAGGGTCTGCTGGTTCTCGTGCGTCTGAGGGGAAGCTACCGCGTAAACCTGGCATTCCAGCAGATCAACCGCCAGCCTCGCGCCAAGTCAAGCCGGGGTCGTCCACCGTGATTGGGTGGCTCCATTTTTCCATCAAAGCACCGGCTGAATTTGTTTTCAGGGTACTCCAACTCGGGGCTGGATGGGGCAGATTGAGGGAAAAAATGGTAACTTTTATTCTTACTTTCCTGCTCATTTTGGGCTTTCTCGGCCTGAAATCTTCAAAAACCCCTTGTTTTTGGGGTGGTAGCGCGTACGGGAATCGAACCCGTCTTTCAGCCTTGAGAGGGCCGTGTCCTAACCGATAGAGGAACGCGCCGGCCAGCGGCTGCATCAATGGCGGGGCGGGGTCTTGGAACTGCGACGCTTGTGCGCCATTTCACTCTAGTTTTCGTGGTTCAAGGCTTAGGCCAACTTGCGCCTCCGCCCCTCCAGCATCAGCCCTAAATGCCCTTCCAGTCGCTCCAAGAAGGCTCTCTGGCAATTTTCACTTTCCCGGCGCCTTCGCGGTCTCGATAACTTCGAGGCCTTCGGCCTTGGCGAGTTGTGCCTGGCGGGCGTCGGTGGTGAGGAATAGTTCGCTTTCGAGTGTGAGTGCGGCGGCCACGTGGAGCAGGTCAATGGCTCGCGTGCCCGATCGTTCGGTATGAGCCACGGAAAGGCCTATGGCCCGGGCGATGGTGGCGTCCATATCCAGAGCCACCTCAAGAAAGGTGCGACGGGAGATGAACCGTTCGAGACGCCCGAGCGCGGCGTCACGCTCGCGGGCGACGTGCTGGCGCTCGCCGGAGGAGATGGAGCGGCGCTGGTGGAACGCGCGTTGGAGGATAGCGTTCCGGACTTCCAAGGAGTGCAAGGGCAGGAAGAACAGGCGAGGTTTGCCCAGACGGCGAAATTCAGCAACGGCTTCCGGCGAGTCCGCCTCCGTCGTCACGAGTCGCAGGATGAAGCTGCTGTCGGCGTAAGCCCTCATCGCCGCGATTGTTCAAGCAGCCGTGCGGCACTAATCTTTGACGGCCGCCCCCGCAACACTTCGTCGAGAATGTCGTCCGTGACGCGGAGGCGCTCCTCTTCGTCATCGCGGGGGGTTGCGGGTTGAAGAATCCAAAGCGGCTTGCCATTGTCCGTGACTTGCACGGGCTTTCCGGTCTGCGTCATGCGCTTCACCTTGCGCGGCTGGCGGACCAGGGTGCGGAGCGAGATCGTTGTCATGCCGTCAGACGATAGTGGCTGACAGGGATCACGTCAATACGTATGAGCGCATAAGCGCCTCCACTGACGCACTCCGAGTATGACGCTCGGAGCGCGTGGGAGCGTGAGAGCGTGGCTACAATGCCCTCACGCTCTACGCTCTACGCTCCACGCTCCGGACGCCAGGCTCAGTTCTTCCGCTTTCGAGCGACGCCGGCTTTGAGGGCGGCGCGCTGGACGGCGGCGGCGACGCGCTGGACGACCTGCCGGTTGAAGACGCTGGGGACGATGTATTCAAAGCTCAGTTCGCTCGGGGCAATGCAGCCGGCAATGGCGTGCGCGGCAGCCTGTTTCATGCTCTCGGTAATCTGGGTCGCGCGCACGTCCAATGCGCCTCGGAAGATGCCTGGAAAGGCCAGGACATTGTTGATCTGGTTGGCATAGTCGCTGCGGCCGGTGGCGACAATATACGCGACCCGCGCGGCGTCTTCGGGCATGATTTCCGGCGTGGGGTTGGCCAGGGCAAAGACAATCGGCCTTTTGCTCATGCGCCGAAGGTCCTTGGCCTGGAGCGTCCCCGGGCCGGACACCCCGATAAAGACGTTGGCGTCGCGCAGGGCATCCTGGATGCGGCCGCGGAGCTGGCGCGGGTTGGTGTTCCGGGCAAGCCAGGCCTTGCTCGCATTGAGATCGGCCAACCGGCCCTGGTGAAGCAGGCCCTGGCGGTCGCACACCACGATGTCGCGCGCCCCGTCGCGAAGCAGTATCTGGGTCACTGCCATGCCGGCGGCCCCGGCGCCGGAGATGACAATGCGCAGCCGCTCAAGCTTCTGCCCGGTCAAACGCAGGGCGTTGAGCAGGGCGGCCAGCACCACGACGGCGGTGCCGTGCTGGTCGTCGTGAAAGACCGGGATGTCCAATTCCTTCTGCAATCCGCGTTCGATGTCGAAGCAGCGGGGCGCGGAGATGTCTTCCAGGTTGATGCCGCCAAAACCGACAGCCAGGTGCTTCACGGCCTCCACAATCTGCTGAGTATCTTTGGTGCTCAGGCAAATCGGGTAGGCATTGATGCCGGCGAATTCCTTGAAGAGCATCGCCTTGCCTTCCATGACCGGCATGGCCGCCTCGGGGCCGATGTCACCCAGGCCCAGCACGGCGGTGCCGTCGCTGACCACGGCGACGGAGTTGCCCTTGATGGTAAGCTGCCAGACCTTGCGGGGTTGGGCGGCAATGGCCTCGCAGACACGCGCCACGCCCGGGCGTATAAGCCATCGAGAGTGCGTCGCGCGTCACCAGGGGCACTTTGTTCTGGATGGCGATCTTGCCGCCCAGATGGAGGAGAAACACGCGGTCCGACACGTTGATTACCTTGACGCCAGGCAGGCGCCGGACCCTGGCGATGAGTTCTTCCTGGTGCACCGTGTCGCGCGCGCGCACGGTGATGTCGCGGGTCATCGACTTGCTGTCCGAGGCAACGATGTCCACCGCCCCGATGTCCCCGCCGTGTTTGCCGATGGCGCCCGCGATGCGAGCCAGCATCCCGATTTGGTTGGGATACACCAGCCGTATGGTGAAACTGTAACTGATGGAAGGCGGGACACGAGTTCGATTCATGGGGACCTTTGTGGTGGTTAACCGGAAGAAACCGGCGGTTCAGGGCTTGTGCAAAGATTAATTCCGGTTTTCCAGCCGGTGCCCGCTGCCTGCCGGAGCCGTGCGGCCGGCTGCCGGCGCCCTGACTCGCGAAGCGTGTGGAGTGCGTCCAGCTTGCTGGCGCTTTCGGTTCGACCGGGGCGCACAGGAGCGGGAGCAAGCTCCACGCACTCCAAACGCTGGCGCGACATGATCGGCTCCCAGCCCTGCCGATTGCGCTCTCGTGAAGGGCCAACCTCTGCTGAAAGCAGCAACCATGGTTTCAAAATGGTCGAGTTGCGCCCCAACCTCGGACTTTGTTTTTGCACAGGCTCTTAGGGCGCAGGCGCCGGTTCGGCGCCGCCGCGAGGGAGAACGCCAACCCTAAGACCGGAGGGGGCGTTGCCGGCGCGATAGACCCGATGAGCCGCCTTGCGAAAGTCCTCGGGCCTGGCGGTCGGGATATTCACGAAAGTCTGCGGGTTGCGGTCCACCAGCGGGAACCATGAACTCTGCACCTGCACCATGACCCGGTGGCCCGAGCGGAAGGTGTGGCAGACATCGGGCAGGGCGAACTCGAGGCGCGTTACCTGGCCCGGCTCGAAGGGCTCGGGTTTCTCGAAGCTGTTTCGGAACCTGCCTCGAAGCACCTCGCCGCGCACCAGTTGCTGGCAACCACCCAGCTTCACTTCCGCCGGGTTGGGGGCGGGGTCCGGGTAATCCCCCGGATACACATCGATCAGTTTCACGACCCAGTCCGCGTCGGCGCCGGTCGTGGAGACGTGCAGCATTGCCTGGAGCGGACCGGCCAGGGTCAGGTCTTCTTGGAGCGGTTCGGTTTCATAGACCAGCACGTCGGGCCGCGAGGCGGCGAAGCGCTGGTCCTCGAGGGGGTAGGCGCGCGGATAGCCGGTGGATGGGGCGCTGGTATAAGGCACCGGCTTGGCCGGATCGCTGACGTATTCGTCAAAGGCCTCCGCGCCCTCGCTCGGGCGGTCAAAACCGAGGGAGCCGCCCGGGCGGAAATAGAGCGTGCGTGAAGAGATGTTCCGGGGCGGCCAGGCATCGAAGCGCCGCCATCGGTCGGTGCCGGTCTCAAAGACCTGGGCTTTGGCCGCGGTGTAGTTGGTGTCCCCTTTGAGGAAGTGGCGGAAAAACGGCAATTCGATCTTCTCGCGGTAGAACTCGCAGGTCCGCGCATGAAAGCTGATCGGGCCCAGGGTGTCGCCGAGGCCGCGGCCCCACTCGCCGTGCGCCCAGGGGCCTATCACCAGCGCGTTGACGATTCCGGGATTGAGCCGCTCGGTCCAGCGGTAGGTCTCCAGCGCCCCGAAGAAGTCCTCCGCATCGAACCACCCGCCGACCGTCATCACCGCGCAACGGATGTTCTTAAGGTGCGGCCGGATGTTCCGGGCCTGCCACCAGCCATCGTAAGTCGAGTGTGCCAGCAGCTCCGTCCAGGCGGGTGAATGCCCTTTGAAATAGAGCGTGTCCGAGTTGGTCAGCGCTCCCATGCGCAGGAAGAAATCGTAGCCGTCGGGTGTGGGGAACGCAAAGCCGGGGGCGTCCTGGTGCAGCGGGTCCTGCACCTGCCCGCCGAACCGGTAGAAGAAACCGAAGTTCTGGGCGAGGAAAAACGCCCCGTTGTGGTGCACGTCATCGCCCATGAACCAGTCGGTTATCGGCGCCTGGGGAGAAGCCGCCTTGAGCGCGGGGTGGCTGTCGATCATTCCCATCGAGGTGTAAAAGCCGGGATACGAGATGCCGAACAGGCCGACCTTCCCGTTGTTCCCAGGCACGTTCTTTACCAGCCAGTCAATCGTGTCCCACGTGTCCGAGTTCTCGTCGGTCTCCTTCGGGCCCTTGTTCGGATTGAACGGCCGCACGTGCACGTAGTGGCCTTCGGAGCCGAAACGCCCGCGCACGTCCTGCGCGGCCAGAATAAAGCTGTCCCGGGCAAAGGACTCGAGCGACCCGGAGGGCCCGGCATAGTTGTCCGCCCCGTAGGGTTTCAGAGCGTAAGGCGTGCGCATCAGCAGGATAGGCCAGGTCTGCGAGTCGTCCTTGGGCACATAGACCCGAGTCAACAGCCGGACTCCGTCGCGCATCGGAATGCGAAACTCGGATTTGACGTAATGCTCCGCCAGCCAGGCGGCGGTCGCTTTCTCCTCGGCGGCGCAGAGGCGGCCGGAGACGAGCGCCACCAGGGCCAGCACACAACATAAGCGGATTTTCGATAGCATTTGATGATAAAAGTTCTTAGACGAGCTTGCAGCAAGCCGTCGCCCTGCGCAAGACGGAATGAGAGGACCCTGCGCCAGGGGCACGGCTGATTCAAGATTCCCACCGGCATGTTGGAGCCGACGTGAGGAGGCTCCTACAGAATCATGAATCAGCCGTGGCTCAGGGAGGTGCAGAATGGCGGAGAAATCAGGGCTCCATCGAACCTTGGGTCTCTTTCGACTTTCGACCTTTCGGACTTCGGACTTCGCTCGGCCGCTCGTTGCCGGGCGAAGAAGCCTGGAGCAGCGCGCGGCATTCCGGCTCGCGCACGCCGCCGGTAGTGGCGCACTGATGATTGAAGGCCGGGAACTGCAGCAGGTTCAAGGCGCTGCCGGCCGCGCCCGCCTTCGGGTCCGCGGCCCCGAAAACGACGCGCGTCAGGCGCACGTGGACGATGGCCCCGGCGCACATCGGGCACGGCTCCTTGGTGACGTAGAGCGTGCAATCCGCCAGCCGCCAATCCCCCACCGCCTCCTCCGCCTGGGTCAGCGCCAGCATCTCCGCGTGGGCCGTAGCGTCTTTGAGCAATTCCACCTGGTTAAACGCGCGCGCAATAATGCGTCCGCCCCGCACCACCACTGCCCCTATAGGCACTTCCTCCGCCTCGAAAGCCCGGGCCGCCTGGCGCAACGCTTCCCCCATGAAAAAGGAGTCGCTCTGGGGCGAGGGGGGAGGGTCGAGTGTCGAGGGAGGAGGGTTGAGGGGCAGGGTGTGGCAGTCATCGTTTCCATAAACGGGGGCCTCCTCTTTCAGGTACGTGGTCTTGTCCGGAGGGTTTTGCAGATCCCTCCGCAGGGTCTCGATTGAGCTCGTCAGGATCCCGATGATCTCATCGGCGAGCCGGACTCGCTGCTGTACGAGGCACTCGTCCAACCAGCATCCCATCCGCTCGTACCGGCCTCTTGTTTCGCGGGCCGATCCACGGGCAAAATCCAGGAACCGAACATATTCGGCCCGGCTTAATCGTCCATAACCCTCCTCGATGTTGGCGCATACAGAATCTGCGCTGCCGACCTGCTGGCCAATCAAGCGATAGCAGCGCGGATCGTGCCTAAGGCTCTCCATATCTCGCACGACCATGTCGAACAGCTCTCTGGCCTTGCGATAAGCTCCGAAATTATTCAACGCATTCTGGCTCATATGCCTGCTCTCAATACGTCACTTGGCCCTCCCCCCTCGACACTCGCCCCTCGTCCCTCCTCTCTTCCAGCACCCACTCATCCCGTCCATCGGAGCAGCAGTGGCAATGGGCGGCGAAGAAACTGCCGCGGTACTGCCAGAACCAGGGCCAGATTCTTTCGCGGTCGGTTTGGGGCACCTTGAGCCGGGCGAGGGCCTCGCGGGCAAAGAATTGAAAGCGGCCCTCGCCGCAGGGCGGCGGCAGGGAACGCAGCCTGGGTTTGACCTCGAAGAGGAACATCAGCCAATGGCTCTGGCCGGCATAGCCGTCTTCGCTGACGAGGCCGGTCAGGTGCAGGTCCTTGGGGGCCAGGCACAAGCCCATTTCCTCCTGCGCCTCGCGGCAGGCGCAAGCGTAGGGAGACTCTCCGATGTCGGTGTGCAGCTTTCCGCCGGCGGGGCTCCACAGGCCGAGATTGGGTTGCTGCGCCCGTTCCTGGAGCAGCACCTCGTCGCGCTCATTGAAACAATAGAGCAGCGTGGCAACCTTATAGGGCAGCGGGCGCATCGCAGGCAACACACTCATTCGCTTTGGCATCCAAGACAAGGCCAATAAATTCCGTTGCCAGTCCGCCAATAATCCGTAGCATCTTCCGGCTCTGCCCCAAAGGGCAGGTTGGACCAACAAGATGAGTCATGAAAAGTTACGATATTGCAGTCATTGGCGGCGACGGCACCGGACCCGAGGTCATCCGGGAAGCCGTGAAGGTGCTCGATGCGGCCGCCGCCAGATTCAAGCTGAAGCTCAACTACACCCATTATGACGTGGGTGGGCGAACGCTACCTGCGCACCGGCGAAGTGCTGCCTGAGAGCGTGCTGGCCGAGCTCCGGGGTTTTCCGGCGATCCTCCTGGGCGCCATCGGCCATCCGGAGGTCAAACCCGGCATCCTCGAAAAAGGCATCCTCCTCCGCACCCGCTTCGAGCTCGAACAATACATCAACCTGCGCCCGGTCAAACTGTATGACCAGCGGTTCTGCCCGCTCAAGGACAAGAAACCCGAGGACATCGATTTCGTGGTCGTTCGCGAGAACAACGAGGGGCTTTACACCGGCGCCGGCGGGTTTGTCTTCAAAGGCACCCCCAACGAGATTGCCCTCCAGGAAAGCGTCAACACCCGGCGCGGGGTCGAGCGCTGCCTGCGCTATGCCTTCGATTACACCCGCAAGCGGAACCAGGACAAGAAGCTCACCCTTTCCGGCAAGACCAACGTCCTGACCTACGCCTTCGACTTGTGGGAACGCGCCTTTCACGAGGTCGGCCAGCGGGATTACCCCGACATCAAACGCGATTACGCGCACGTCGATGCCACCACGATGTGGTTCGTGAAAAACCCGGAATGGTTCGACGTCATTGTGACGGACAACATGTTCGGGGACATCATCACGGACCTCGGCGCCATGATCCAGGGCGGCATGGGCATCGCCGCCGGCGGCAACATCAACCCCCAAGGCGCCAGCATGTTCGAGCCCATCGGCGGCAGCGCCCCCAAATATACCGGCCAGGGCGTCATCAACCCGCTGGCCGCCATCTGCGCCGGCCAGATGCTCCTGGATTTCCTGGGCGAAACCCAGGCCGCCAAGGCCATCGAGACCGCCGTCATCAAGACGGTCCGCGAGAAAATCAAGAGCCTGGCTGCCGGCAAAATGGGCTACACCACCTCCCAGGTTGGTGACCTGGTGGCCAACGCCCTCTAAGCCCCTACGAAACCACTTTCAGACTGCCGGCTTTATGCCTTTGTCAACACCGCCTGGCTGCGCGGGCGCGCCCCCGAACGGCTGGCGCGAGAGTTGTGCGACGGAGGCGCCGACCTGATTCAACTCCGTGCCAAACTCTCCTCGCGCCAGGAGATCCGCCGCATGGCCCAAGCCATCCTGCCGGTCACCCGGCAGGCCGGTGTCGGCCTGGTCATCAACGATCACCTCTCCATAGCTCAGGAAGTCGGCGCGGAGGCCTGCCACGTGGGCCAGGAGGATTTCTTCGGCGCCGGCTGCCAGCAGGCCGCCTCACTCCGGCCCCCCTCCTCCACCCTCCGCCTCGGCCTGAGCACCCACGGACCCGAGCAAGCCAAACGCGCCCTGGCTGCCGGCGCGGATTACCTCGGCATCGGGCCCGTCTATGCCACCGGAACCAAACCGCAGGCCAGGCCCGTTACATTGGAGTATGTGCGCTGGGCGGCGGCCAATGTGGCCATCCCCTGGTTCGCCATCGGCGGCATCACTCTCGACAACCTTGACGCAGTGCTGGCCGCCGGTGCGCGCCGCATCTGCGCCGTTTCCGCCATTCTTAACGCCCGCGATGTCGCCGCCGCCTGCCGCCAATTCAAAGACCGCCTCCTGGCGGCGCCGCCCAGGGTTCTTTCGCATTGCGAGGGTCAATAAAACTCTCTATTGAGACAGCATGAGTGTTCTGATTGTCGGCTCGACGGCGCTGGATTCCATCAAGACGCCGAAAGCGGAGAACCCGCGGCTGCTGGGCGGTTCGGCCAGCCACGCCGCCGTGGCGGCCAGCTTCTTCAGTCCGGTGAAACTGGCCGGCGTCGTCGGCGAGGACTTTCCCGCGCGTTACCTCCGGCTTTACCAGCGGCACGGGATTGACCTGGAGGGCCTCCAAATCCTGCCCGGGAAGACTTTCCATTGGTCGGGCGAATACGAGGCCAACATGAACAATCGCCGGACGCTGTTGACCGAACTGGGCGTTTTCGAGAATTTCACCCCCACGCTGCCCAAGTCGCATCAGGCCACCCCCTTCGTGCTGCTGGCGAACATCGCCCCGGCCCTGCAATTGCACGTGCTCAACCAGATGGAGCGGCCCCAATTCGTCGCCGCCGACACCATGGACTTGTGGCTCAACATCGCCCTGGCCGACTTGCTCAAGCTGCTCAAACGCCTCGACGCCTTCGTCCTCAACGACAGCGAAGCCCATCAGTTGACCAAGCAAGACAACCTGTTCGCCGCGCTCAGGCAAATCCACAGGCTCGGCCCCGAATACGTGATCATCAAGAAAGGCTCGCACGGCTCGATCCTCTCCGGCCCCCGAGGATTGTTCCTCTGCCCCGCCTACCCCCTGCGGAAAGTGGTGGACCCGACCGGCGCCGGCGATTCTTTCGTGGGCGCCATGATGGGCTGGCTGGCCGCAGCCAAAGGCCCCGTTGACGACCACATCCGCCATGCCATGGTCTATGGCAGTGTCGTAGCCTCCTTCTGCTGTGAAGGCTTCGGCCTCCAACGCACCACGAAAATCAAACGCCAACACATCGAGCAGCGCGTGGCAGAACTCAAGGAATTGAGCCGGTTTTAAGGGGTCGTGTCGAGCGTGTGGAGCGTGACAGCGTAGAAAACGCACCTCACGCTCAGGCTCGGCACGTTCGGAGCGCTTGCGCATCACCTTCACATTGGCGGCCTCCTGGACCACCAGAGAATGGGGCGGCACGCTGGCAGTCAGGAACACATTGGCGCCGATGGTGCTGCCTTCGCCCACTACCGTGTCCCCTCCCATAATGGTGGCGCCGGCGTAAATCGTCACGTGATCCTGAATCGTCGGATGGCGCTTGAGGCCGCGGAGTTTCTGCCCGGCGGAGAGGGATTTGGCGACCAGGCCCACGCCCTGGTACATCTTGACATGGTTGCCGATCTCGGTGGTCTCCCCGACCACCGTTCCGGTGCAGTGGTCCACGAAGAAATGCGAGCCGATCTTCGCCCCCGGATGCAGATCCATCCCCGTATTGGCGTGGGCCCACTCAGTCATAATGCGGGGGATGAGGGGCACGCCCTGCCGATACAACTGGTGAGCCAGGCGTTGGAGCGCGATGGCCTCGATAAACGGATAGGCCACGATGACCTCCTCCTTGCTCAGCGCCGCCGGGTCGCCATTATAGGCCGCCTCCGTGTCCGTCTGCAGCAACTCCCGCACCCGCGGCAAGCCGTTCAGAAACTGGATCGTCAAAGAGTGGGCCATCGGCCCCGCTTCCCTGGCTGGCAAGTCCGCCGGCGGGCGGTATTCCAGGCTCTTGCGAATCTCCCCTTCCAGGCTCACCAGCACCGCCTCTACCAAGGCGGAGGTTTCCTCCTTGATTCTCGATAAACGCACCGGCTTCTCGTCGAAAAACCCCGGAAACAACAGCCGCAGCAGGTTCATCGCAATGAGGGCAATCGCCCGTTTAGACGGAAGATTCTTGCCGTCCAAATGGTTGATGCCGCCCAATTCGGCATAAGAGGCGGTCAGGCGGTCGGCAAGTTGGGCAATAGTCAACTGCACGGCCGGGAGTATCGGGCAATCAAGCCCGAAACGCAATTGACAATTGAAAACCCACGGCTGATTCAAGATCCCCCCAGAATGTAGGAGCCGACGTTTTGGAGGGATCTTGACTCAGTCGTGGTCCCCGCCGGGTCGGTGCCGATCTGAATTTGACATCCGCCCCGTGGGTCACACAAAATGCCCGCCGCGTTTTTGCAATCATGAAAATACATTTGTTGTTTGCGGTGACGGCGACAGCCTGCCTCCTTGCGGTGGCGCCAACTCGGGTCTCGGCAGAGAATCCCTCCCTTAACTTCATCTATGAAACGCCCCGCGAATTCTTCGGCAGCGGCGACTTCGACGGCGACGGCCGGACCGACCTGGTCATCGTGGACAAGGAAAGCGGCAAGTTCCGCCTCGGCTACCAGCAGGCGGTCGGGGGTTTCTCCTGGGTTGATTGCCGCGCCAGCGGCATGAAAGGCGTCGCCGGATTCGGCATCGGCAAGCTGCTGAATCCCAAACTGGACGGCTTGGCCTTTGCCTCGGCCGACGACAACCAAGTCACCCTTCAGGACGCCGCCAACCCCACTGCCCCGGGCAAACCCCTAATCGTGCCCTTCAACGCCGGCCTGGGCCCCAATACCGTCGTTGCTCTGGACATCGGCGGCGAGGCCAACAAACCGCTGGGTGGCCTCTATGTCGGCAGCATCTTCAACTCCCCCGACCCCTGCCAGGCCACCCTGCTCCGCAACGATGGCGCCGAGTTTCCCAAGCTTGCGGATCTACCCCTGCCCGGCCCTGCCGTGCGCGCCAACCGCCTCTCCCTCAAGGCCGGCCAGCCCGACTTGCTCTGTATCCTGGTCACCGGCGAGAGCGGCGACACATTCCGCGCCGAAAACTTCGCCACCGGCAAGGAGGCCCTCGTGGCCACCCTGCCGGGCCTGCCCGCCGGCTCCGATTACGCCGTCGGCAACTTCCGCGGCTCTCCCCTGCGCGAGTTCATTTTCTATAAGCCCGGCGACAGCAAGTTGATCGTCCGGCCCGTCGAAGAACCCGCCCCAGGCCAGTTCCAGTTCGCCCAGGGCGCCACCTTCGATCTCGGCCAACCCGTCCGCCGAGTCGTCACCCTCGAGCAGAGCGGCGGCCAGAAACTCCTGGCCATTTTTGGCGCCGGCGAAAAGGCCGGCCTCATGGGCTTTGACGGCGTCAAGGCCCCGGAACCGATCCAAAGCCTGGCTGCCACCAATGACCTGTTCACCTGCGCCGCCGCCCTCCCAAACGGTTTCATCCTCTTCTCCCAGCCTGCCGGCGGCAAGTTCTCGACCCGATACCAGATCTTCAACGCCGCCGGCGCCTCCTATGCCCCCGCCGCCTTCGGGACCCTCGCCTCACTGGCCGACAACGACAACATCACCATCCCTGACATCTACGCCCGCATCGTCGCAAACCCCACCCCCGCCGATGAGCGCCAGATGAAACCCTATACCAACACCATCCCCGGCACCCGCGTCACCTACACCATGGTCCCCATCCCCGCCGGCCAGTTCATCATGGGCAGCCCGGAGACCGAACCGGGCCGCAAACCCGACGAAGGCCCCCAGCATAAGGTCAAAATCTCCCCCTTCTGGATGGGTCAATACGAGGTGACCTGGAATGAATACGAGTTGTTCATGTATCCCGACGAGGAACGCCGCACCCGCGCCACCGTGCCGACCGACGCCGCCGCCGACCAACTCGCCGACGCCGTCACCCACCCCTCCAAACCCTACGTCGAAATGAGCTTCGGCATGGGCAAAGACGGGTTCCCTGCCATCAGCATGACCCACCACGCCGCCAATAAATACTGCCAGTGGCTCAGCGCCAAAACCGGCCACTTCTATCGCCTGCCCACCGAGGCGGAATGGGAATACGCCTGCCGCGCCGGCACCACCACCACCTATTTCTGGGGCGAGGATGCCTCCAAACTCCCCGAATATGCCTGGTTCGAGCAAAACAGCGACTTCAAGTACCAAAAGGTCGGCAAGAAAAAACCCAATCCCTGGGGACTCTATGATATTTACGGCAACGTCGTCGAATGGGTCCTCGACCAATACGACCCCGAATTCTACAAACAGTGCGCCGCCAACTCCCCCGTGCTGGATCCCTGGAACAAGGCCACCAAACCCTACCCCCACGCCGTGCGCGGCGGTTCCTGGGACGATGAGGCCGTCCGCCTCCGCAGCGCCGCCCGCCGCGGTTCGGAACGCGCCTGGAAAATGACTGACCCTCAGTTGCCCAAGAGCGTCTGGTATCTCTCCGACGCCCAATGGGTCGGCTTCCGCATCGTCCGTCCCCTCAAAGCCCCCTCGGCCGAACAAATGCAGAAGTATTGGACAAGTGGCACCGAAAGAGACTAGGCTCGGGACGTTGCGGGCCGGATGTCCGCTTCGCCGTTACGGCCATGACCAGAGTTTATCAACCGCAACCAGAGCCTGCACCGAATTTCGACAAAGTTGCCGACCAAGGTTGCGACAAAGGTCCGGAATCGGAGCTTTTCGGACAGGCCCCAGCTAACCAAACCCACACCATAAACCCCAGAGTAACCTCGGAGTATCATGCAAGACCAATCAAATAATCAGTCATCGGCGGTATCCCGCCGGCAGTTCCTCAAGGGCTCATCGCTGGCGGCCGCCTCGGTCGCGGCGGTGGCCAGCTTCCCATCCATCCTTCACGCCCAGGACAAAAAGCCGATCAACGCCGTCATCATCGGCCTGGGCGGCCGCGGCGGCGGCGCCGGCACCAACTTCATGGACGCCGTCAAGGCGACCGGCGTCGAGGGCAAGATCGTCGCCGTGGCAGACCTCTTCCCGGAGCAGGCCAATCACGGACAGGACAACTTCGGAGTGCCTCCCGACAAATGCTTCAGCGGCTTCGATGCCTATATGAAGGCCCTCGAGGTCCCCGGCGTCAACTACGCCATCCTGGCCACCCCGCCCGGCTTCCGCTCCGCTCATTTCAAGGCCTGTGTCGAGGCCGGCAAGAACGTGTTCATGGAAAAACCCGTTGCCGTTGACGGCCCGACTGCCCGCATGATGTACGCCGCCGCCGAAGCGTCGAAACAGAAAAACCTTAAAGTGGCCGCCGGCACCCAGCGCCGCCATCAGACCGGCTATATCGAAACCATCAAGCGCCTCCACGACGGCGCCATCGGCGACATCCTCACGCTTCGGGTTTACTGGGTCAACGGCGGTCCCATCTGGCACAACGGCGACCACGGCGACAGCGACCTGGAAAGGCAAATCCGCAATTGGTACCACTACATCTGGCTCAGCGGCGACCATATCTGCGAGCAGCACGTCCACAATCTCGATGTCGGCAACTGGATTATGAAGGGCCACCCCGTCAGATGCTGGGGCATGGGCGCCCGCCAGCAGTTAGACGGCAAATCCGGCGAAATCTGGGACAATTTCGCCATCGAATACGAATACCCCAATGGCACCCGCATGTACGCCTATTGCGGCCAGATCAACCGCGACTGGTCGTCGGTCAGCGAAGGCGTCCAGGGCACCAGCGGAACGTCTAACCCCGATGGCAGCATCTCTGCCAAGGGCGGCTGGACCTGGCGCAACCGCGGGGGCGGCAGGGACGCCTACGTCCAGGAGCACATCGATCTCATCAATGCCATTATCAACGACACCCCGCTCAACGAGGCCAGCCAGGTCACCGACAGCACCCTGACTGCCATCATGGGCCGCGAAGCCGCCTATAGCGGCGCCGGGGTCGAATGGGATGCCATTCTCAAGTCCGAGTTCGCCTACGGACCGGAAGCCCTCTTCCAGGACCCCTCCAAAATGCAGTACGGCGCCTTCCGCACCTTGCGGCCCCCCATGCCCAAAGCTTACAACATCTTCAAAGACCCGCCGCTCGTGCCCGTGAAAGCTTGAGCCTTTGGACACTTTCGCTATGCCAACTGACTGCGGGTAATTCTCCCTCTCCCCCGGGGAGAGGGCTGGGGTGAGGGGGAATTGGCTGCCCAACAAAGCCAGTTCCCAAGAACGGAGTTGCGCCCTGCTCCGGTGAAACCGTTTGTCAGGGCGGAGATTTCCGCTTTTAAGGCCGCCAGGGTTCCGCTAAGGTCTTCCTGGCATGGAAGCTGAGCCTGTCACACCAACGCGTGCTCCATCAGGTGTGCGGCCTCCTGGGCACGGTAGCGGACTGGTCACGTTGCTCTTTTCGGACGTGGTGGGGTCCACTGCGCTCAAGCAAGCCCTGGGCGACCGTGCCGGCGTGGCCCTGCTCCAGCAGCACCACGAACAGGTGCGCCAAGTCTTGCGGGACTTCCCGGGTGCGGAGGTGATCAAGATGGCCGGCGATTCCTTTCTGATCCTGTTTCCCATGCCCTCCGAGGCCGTGAGGTGTGCGCTCCTGCTCCAGGCACGGCTGCGCCAGTTCAACCAGGGCCTGGCTGTGGCGGTGCAGGATCGCCTTGGCCTGCATATAGGCGAAGTGGTCATCGAGGAAATTGCTCCGGGCCAGCGCGATGTCCACGGCATCCAGGTGGACACTTGCTCGCGGGTCATGGGCCTGGCCCAGGGCGGACAAATCTTGATGACGCGGGGCGTCTTCGACAGCGCCCGGCAAATGCTCAAGGGCGAAGACATCGCAGGCGTCGGCGCGCTGAGCTGGGTGAGCCACGGTCGCTACCTCGTCAAGGGCGTGGAGGAGCCGGTGGAGATTTGCGAGGTGGCGGAGGCGGGCCGGGGTCCGCTGCGCCCGCCCGACACGACGGAGAAGGCCCATCGCCACTCGACGCCCGAGGAGGAGCCGGTGGTGGGCTGGCGGCCCGCCGTAGGCACCGTGGTGCCGAATACCCAGTGGGTATTGGAACAGAAGCTCGGCGAGGGCGGTTTCGGCGAGGTGTGGCTGGGACGGCACCAGGTGATGAAGGAGCGGCGGGTGTTCAAGTTTTGTTTTCGGCTGGACCGGGTGCGGAGCCTCAAGCGAGAGATGACTTTGTTCCGGATCATCAAGGAGCGGATTGGCGAGCACCCGAATATTGCGGCGCTGCGGGAGGTGTATTTTGACCAGCCCCCCTTCTATGTGGAGGTGGACTACGTGGCCGGGCAGGACTTGCGGAAGTGGTGCGAGGCGCAAGGTGGCGCGGGCAAAGTGCCGCTGGAGGTGAAGCTGGAGGTGGTGGCGCAGGTGGCGGAGGCCTTGCAGGCCGCGCACGACGCCGGCGTGATTCACCGGGACGTTAAGCCGGGCAACATTCTGGTGAGTGGCGAGTGGCGAGTGGCGAGTGGCGGGCAAGCATCCGGCACGACCACATCTCCGGACTCGTCACCGTCACTCGTCACTCGTCACTCTGCGTCAAGCTCACCGACTTCGGCATCGGGCAGGTCGTCTCGCAGGAGTACCTGGCGGGCGTGACGCGGGCGGGGTTTACGCAGACCATAATGTCGCCCGGCTCCTCGTCGCAAACCGGCACCCAGCTTTACATGGCCCCTGAGTTGCTGGCCGGCGAGCCCGCCTCAACGCGCTCGGACATTTACTCGCTGGGGGTGGTGCTCTACCAGTTGGTCGTGGGCGGGTTCAATCGGCCCCTCACCGCGGAATGGGCCGAGGACGTTGCGGACCCTCTCCTTCGGGAGGACATAGTCGGCTGCGTTGCGGGCAAGCCAGAGCACCGCTTCGCGCGCGCGGGGCAATTGGCCGAACGGTTGCGCGCCCTCCCGCAACGGAGGGCGGAGTTGGCGGCGCGGCAACAGGCGGAGCGCCGCCGCCGCCTGGCCCGCGCGGCGGCGAGCTTCATCCTCCTGGCCGCCATCCTCACCGCCAGCGCTGGCTTCTGGCTGCGCCAATCCCGCGTCCAGTGGGCAAAGCACCAGGCGGTTCCAGAGGTCGAACGGCTCAGAGAAGAAGCCTCGCTGGCTTGGGACTATTCAAAAAGGCGACAAGCCCTCCGCCTGGCCGAAAGGGCCTTCCGCTATCTCCCCAACGAGCCGCGCCTGCAGAAGGCCATCGATGGGCTTTCAAAAGTGTTGTCAGTACCAATCTGATCCCCCGGGCGCGGCAGTGCGCATCAAGCCCTACGACAACCAGGATGAAGGCTGGACCGCACTTGGCCAGACACCCTTGCAGAAGATCAGGCTGCCGGTTGGCTTTTTTGTCGTGCGGTTCGAGAAGGCGGGTTATGAACCTGTCGAGGCGGTTTGCAGTACCCTGGTACGGAAGTGGCGACATATCAAGGAAACTCGATGCCACCAACACGATTCCTGCCGGCGTGGTCCGTGTTCCGGGATGGCAGGTTGAGGGGAGCGGGCGTTTCCCCGACTTCTTCATCGACAAGTATGAGGTGACGAACCGGCGGTTCAAAGAGTTTGTTGATGCCGGCGGCTATCAAAACTCGCGATATTGGAAAGATCAGTTTATCCGGGACGGCAAGGTCCTTGCCTGGGAAGAGGCCATCGCCCTCTTTCGCGACAGCACCGGGCGACCGGGGCCTGCCACCTGGGCTTCTGGACAGTACCCGCAGGGTCGGGCAGACTATGCGGTGTCCGGCGTGAGCTGGTATGAAGCTGCGGCTTATGCCGAGTTCGCCGGGAAAAGCCTCCCGACCAAGGATCATTGGGGCCAGGCGGCAGGTTTCTTTACGAGCGGGTTCGATCAGGGTTTTCCGACCATGATCGCAAATCTCAGCAACTTTGGCACCAACGGGCCGGCCCCGGTCGGCACCCACAGAGGCATGAACGCCTTCGGCGCCCTGGATATGGCGGGCAACGTCCGGGAGTGGTGCTGGAACGAGTCCTCGGGCGGCCGGTTCATCCGCGGCGGGGCCTGGGACGATGCCGTGTATATGTACGGCTACCAGAGTCAGCAGTCGCCCTGGGACCGATCGCCCCGAAACGGTTTCCGCTGCGTCGTTTATTTGGAACGAGACAAGATCCCTGCGGCCGCTTTTGAGCGTGCGAAACCCCCAAGCCCGCGCGACTTCGCCAGGGAAAAGCCCGTCCCGGATTCGGTCTTCGACATCTACAAGGCGAAATTCCAATACGACCCGGCCGAGCTGAAAGCGGTGGTCGAGGAACGGGACGAAAGCGCGACCGACTGGCTCCGCGAGAAGGTGACGTTCGACGCCGCTTATGATAATGAGCGGGTGATCGCTCACCTCTACCTGCCACGGAATGGCCGCAGGCCTTACCAATCCGTGATCTACTTTCCCGGATCAAATGCCGTGATTGGCAAGCCGGCCAGTATCGGGCCAGACTTCGAATTCTGTCTTGACTATTTTGTCAGGAATGGGCGGGCCGTCGTCTGGCCCGTCTATAAAGGGACGTACGAAAGAACCGGAGACATGACCTTGGCCAAACATCGGCCAACAGAGGAGTACCGCTACGCCTACACGGAATTCCTGGGCAAATGGGTGAAGGATTTCCGGCGTTGCGTGGATTACCTGGAAACCCGGCCTGATTTCGACCGCCAGAAGATTGCGTTCTTCGGGTTCAGTTGGGGCGGGACCATGGGAACGATCATCCCGGCCGTCGAGCCGCGCATCAAGGCGAACATCCTCTTTCTGGGCGGGCTCCCCGATAACCATGCCCAGCCCGAAGCTCACGGCCTGAATTACATCTCGCGAATCAAGGTGCCGACCCTGATGCTCAACGGAAAATACGACATGGTTTTCCCGCTGGAAACGGCGGTGCGTCCGGCCTTCAACCTCCTGGGCACCCCGGAAAAGGACAAGAAGTTGATTGTCTACGACACCGATCACTACGTCCCCAAGCACGAGTTGAGCAAGGAGTCTCTGGCATGGCTGGACCGGTACCTGGGGCCGGTTAAGCAGGTTGACGCCCCGTAGCATTCGGAAATTCGCATCGTTGGCCTTTCCCGATTCCCGGCGGCGGCGAAAGCTCCGTTAGGAGCGCCATGTTTATAGAAACGCCAGCCAACTGAGCCTTTCTCAAGCTCCGTTAGGAGCGGCATGTGCCTGGACGTTGCTGTTTCGGCATAACATGCCGCTCCTGACGGAGCGCGTGAGCCGTAGAGTGCTAGAACCAAGTCAGTTAAACGGTGCAGTTGATGGTAACAACAACTAAATCCTACCGAGGCGGGTCCGCGCCCGTCTCGAAAACGTGGTCAAAACCCTCGGTCTCCAACCGAGGGGAACGAAGCCAGTGCCGCACAGTAAGGCGGCGTAAATAAATAAAGGTATCAAGTTGGTTCACCCGTGAGGCTCGATGGTATAGTTCCACTCACCATGGAACTTGTTAGGCTTTAGGTTCACTTGCTTCATCTGCTCGCGTGAGACTTTTCTACCCGTCGGATACTTTCGACGATCCAGCCGGCAGGTCACCGTCAATCCTTTGGCCGTCGTTGTGCTGGCAATCAGGTTCACGACCGTCTGGTAATCTCGCAACGGTTCACCGCGCCAGTTGGACGAAATGAACGAAAAGAGTCGGTGTTCGATCTTGTTCCACTTGCTGGTGCCGGGCGGAAAGTGGCAGATGGAAAGGCACAGCCCACTTTCGTCGGCAAAGCCCTGCAACTCGAGTTTCCAGAGTCGCAGCCGCCACCCATTGCTGCCTCCGCCATCGGCGGTGATCCACAGCGTCCGGACCGCAGGATAAAGTCTTCGCCCTTCAAAGCGCCACCACCCACGAATCGAGGCCACCGCAAAGGCCCCCGTGTCATGGTCGGTGCCCACGTTTACGAATCCGCTGTTGCGCCCCAAGTCATAGATGCCGTAGGGATAGGCGCGAGGCACCTCGGGACCCGGGAAGTCGTGCCCCTTGACCCGTTGCGGTTGTTTCGCCACACGCCATTGTTGGCCGCTATTGGCGTAGTTGCCCACCAGTTCCTTCTTCTTGGTGTCCACCGAAATGACCGGCTCCCCCGCCGCCAAGGCCCGCTTCACGCACCGGTTGATATGCCGAAATTGGGCGTTGCGGTCCGGGTGGTCCTCCCCTTCCTCCAGCTTCCGATTGCTCTGCAAACTGTAGTCCTGCTCGTGCAGCAGTTGGGCCACCCGCATGTGGCTCACCGGATGAGCTTGCTGGCTTAACTCCTCGGCCAGGGTCCGAGTGCTCTTGCAGACCCAGCGCAAGGGAGATTCCGGATCGCCGCGAGTTCCGCCCTCAATCAAATCGTCCAGCGCCGCCACCAGCCCGGAATCCAACACCGTGAGGTTCTTGCGTCCGGCGCCCGGGCGCCGGATGCGCTCCGCCAGCGAGGAGTCGCCCCGCTCGATTTCGCCAATACCCTTGAGGATGGCTTTGCGGGACAAGCCACAAGCCCGGTGAACCACGCAGACACCGCCATAACCCATCTGCATAGCTTCATTGGCGGCGGTAAGGCGCCGGGTCCGCTCATTTAGGAGTGGCCAAATGGCCCTGAACTTCTGCGTCAGCGCGGCAATAGCACTCATGTGCAGCTATCATACCACGATTCTCAGAAGTTGATACCTTTATTTATTTACGCCGCCTAATGGGCGGTAGCGAAGAGGCCGGGCCACGTCATTCCGAGGGGTCTTGCATAGGCTTGGCCGTTGGGCGAGCATCCGCTCCGTTTGCGAAGCCTGAGCCGTTGGCCCCACAACGGCTCCCGTGTCGGTGCGTGCGGTTATCCGGCGCGGCTAACCGGGTCATAGGCGTGGTCACTCGGAAACAATGGTCCTCGCACTTCACCGGCGAAGTCCCACCGCGTCCTGGTTCTCCCAACCAGGCAACGGTCGGCCATAAGGTTCGTCCGAAAAGCCGACCCCATGCGCGGGTGCAGCGAAGGCGGTCTCCGCCGCCGCTGCTTTGGGGATGTCAGCAGAGCCAAAGTAGGTCGGCCGCAGGGCCAACTGAAAGGCAAAACCTCAGTCAGCATCCCGAAGGGTTCCGGCACACGGGGCCAGTTAGCCCGCCGACTTCAGCCTCATTCTGGCTCGCTGTGGCCTCTTGCGCAGCAACTCGGCGTCAGCTAAGAAACAGCCCCCAACTGGCCGGCGCCAGGGCGGGATGCAGTTCGTCAGTGTGGGAGACAACAGCATGGTTGTAGAACCAACAGTCACAATGCGCCCAGCGCCCAAACGCAAGGCTCATTCGCTAACCGGCAGAATCACCCTGCCTCTGCTGGCCGCCGCCTTCAAAGCGGTCAAGGCCAACCGGGGCGTTGCGGGCGTGGACAAGGTGAGCATCAAAATGTTTGAGGCCAACCTTGCCCAAAACCTCCACGCGCTTATGCGACAACTCAAGGATGGCTCCTTCGAGCCTTACCCGCTGCGGCGTGTTTTCATCCCCAAAAATGAAACGGAGTTTCGTCCGCTCGGTATTCCCGCGGTTCGAGACCGAGTCGCTCAGGAGGTGGTTCGTCGCCTTCTGGAGCCCATCTTTGAACCGCTGTTTCACGAGGCGTCCTACGGCTTTCGCCCAGGACGTAACTGCCATCAGGCGCTGGCGGCGGCATTATCGCTCCACGACCAAGGCCACGAGGTTGTCCTCGACGCCGACATCAAGGGGTTTTTCGATAATCTGCCGTTGCGCGTCATTATGCAGGCTGTGGCCGCAGAAGTGGCTGACGGCAACATCCTGCGCCTGGTCGAGAAGTTTCTTCGCTCCGGGGTGATGGAAAACGGGCGGTTCAAGCCAACGACCCTTGGCACTCCGCAAGGCGGTGTCATCTCGCCGTTGCTGGCCAATATCGTTCTCAATCACTTGGACTGGCAACTCCATGATGCCGGCTTCCGCTTCGTGCGCTATGCCGACGACTTTGTGGTGCTCTGCCTCACCCAAACTCAGGCCCAAGAGGCGCTGACCAAGGTGCAAACCGTCCTGGGGGAATTGGGGCTGAGCCTCAGCCCCGAGAAAACGCGCATCACAACTTACCGCAAAGGCTATGCCTTTCTGGGATTTGTGCTCTCGCGTTGCTCCCGGCGGATGCGCCCAAAGTCAGTCAAGAAATTCAAAGACCAGGTGCGGGCGTCCACCCGCCGAAAGCACAACTTCGACCGCCGTGTCGTCGAGAAACTCAACCCGCTCATCCGGGGCACCGGACACTACTTTGGCACCTCGTGGAGCACGAACCGAGAACGGTTCAACCAACTCGATTCGTGGGTCAGGATGCGGCTACGCTCTATGAAATACAAGCGCAAGTCCCGTCACGACAACCGCAAGCTGCGCATTAAAAGTTTTGTCCGACTCGGGTTGTTCACGCTGGAAAGCATCCTGTTGGGCCATGCCAACGCACACCGCCCGGACTCCCCGCAAGGGGCAAGGACTGTTCACCGTGAGGTGAAACACTGGTGGCGCTTTGATGTGGAGCCAGTGCAGGGGTCGCCCGGAGCATGAAACATGCACGCCGGCAAATATGAGGAATCAACTTCATTGCGACAATGGGGAGGGGGTGGCCACGCGCCACCCCCTTACCCGCTTTTCGTGTGCGTCCCGAGGCCGCCACCAGGGCCGAAGACCGGTCCTCACCCCCTGGACATTACCAACGGAACTCCCATGGCGTGGCTGACGATTCAAATCGCCACAAATGCGACGGCGATGGCGTTCGATTTCACGGTGGAGGGAGATCCCGTTGATGACGCGATGGTTTGCGGCATCGGCCAGACGAATCTCTTTTCCATGGAGGCCAAGTACGTGCCAACGAACACGATTTCATCGAGCCGTCTGCTCGATGTATCGCCCTGGGTCGGCCAGGAGGTGGAGCTGTTTTTCGGCCTCATGGGAGGGACATCGACGAACGCGACGCTGGAGGCGGAGAACATCTGGTTTTACGCGCCCCAGCCGCCGAGCTTGAACATCCAAATCAGCAACGGAACCGCCTTGCTCACGTGGCCCTCCAGCGCCGCAGGGTATGCCATCGAAACCACCACTTCGCTCAGCCCGGCGAACTGGCAGACCATCACGAATGCGCCCGCGCTCTCCGCAGGCAGCTATGCCCTCACTAACAGCATCGCCGATCAAACACGGTTCTTCCGGTTGCGGTCGAGATAGGAATGGCGGGGGAGGGAAAGGTGTTAGCCCGGACAGTTCACACCCTGGCGAGACGTTCTCATTAACACCGTGGCTTCAGCCCTTGTCATTACCCACATCTTCCCACGCTTTCATTGAGACGACTAATGGCACCCATGCCTCTCAGGCCAAAGGCATGACTTATACCAGCCCAGGGCAACGCCCTGGGTTTCCATGCCGTTTTGTGTTGCTGCAGGCCAACGGCCTGCCTCATTGGGGTCCGATCACCTCTGAGGACCTTCGCCAGGCATCAGTCCCTCGACGGCATGAATCGCGCTTTCAGCGCTCAGAATCGTGTTGGGCCGATAAACCCAGGGCGTTGCCCTGGGCTAGTATGAAGGACGCCGTTGGCGTCCCCAACAGGCCCGCAGTGCCTTCTCAGTGCTGCCCCTCGCGGAGTTCTCCCGTGCGCCCAGCAGGGCAACTGATATGGCCGGTCAAAAGATCTGGGTAATGACAAGTGGGTTCAGCCCGGTGTAAAAAGGCACCCGAAGCACGGCAACCGTTTCAACGGTTTGCCGGGGAAGGCGCGAAGCCGTTAAAACGGCTGGAACGGCTCCCCGCCCATGTACACCGGGCTGAAGCCACGGTGTTAATGAGATAGTGGCGGGCTGGCCTGTACCACTCCGGGTTAGAGGCCTCTCAGCCAAACCTTGTGGCCGGAACGAGGTATTTTGCAGCCCTGTCGCACCTGCATCGCTGGCGCCTAGCCACCTGCCCCGGCCCGCCGCAGGGAGAGCCGCGCCTTGGACTTGAGGAACTCGAGGACGCTGGCGATGGTCAGATAGGTGTCAAGTGCCTGGTGCTCCTGTGGAGTGAGCCGGCCCGCTCGAGCTTTGGCGGCCAAGGCGTCGGCGCGGTCCAAATCCGCTTTCGCCAGCCTCAATCCCAGCATGGCTTTGGCCTCCGGCGGCGGGAGGGTGCCCGCCTCCGGTTCGATTGCTCGTTTCCAGATCGCGACGGCCGAACCCGCGCTGATAACTGCACTCATGGGCGGATAATTACACCATTACACCAGCCGCCCGTTTATTTCAAGGGCTATGGGGTCGGGTGCGATTAGAACTGTCGGTCAGCTCCCCGCGCCTCTTTGCCCCGAAGGGGCTTCCGAGAATAGGCCGGCGTTTCAACGCCGGGTCAGCGAACCGAAAGAGCAGTTCCGTCCCGAAGGGATTGCTGAGAGCAAGGAGTATTCTCAGTCGTCCCTTCGGGACGTGAGTCCCTTTTCTCGCCTCCCCGGCGTTGAAACGCCGGGCTATTATCAGATGTCCCTCCGGGACAAGACTTCCGGGGCGCATGCCCGACACTTTTAATCGAACCCGCTATGGTCTGATGGGGCACATGTTGGCGTGCGCATCCATTGGCGAGCTCAGTGTTAACCAGATCATCCAAAGCCGACTGAAGTCGGCGCTCCGGCAGCACCGGCAAGGTGCGCCCGGTCTAATGGGTGAGCCCTTTCACCGCAACCACGACCGAGTTCATCGCCTCGTCCTGGCGCAGGACGGCGGCCTGGACGAAGCCTGCGGAAGCGAGGTCGTCGCGCAGTTCGGCAAAGGTGAAGGTGCCGCCGCCCGGGGTGGCTACCAGCATGTTCACCGCAAAGAGCGCGCCCGCGACCGGACGCGTGCGGCTCTCTTCCATCAGGATGTCGCGCAAGGCAATGCGCCCGCCAGGGGCCAGCGCCTCAAAGACCTTGGCGAAGAGGGCGCGGTTCTGCTCGCGAGAGTTCTGGTGAACAATGGCGCTGACCCAGGCCAGGTCAGCCCCTGGAGGCAAGGCATCGGTGTAAAAATCGCCGGGCACCAGCCGGACCCGGTCGCTCAGGCCCGCCGCAGCCAGCCGGCGCCGGGCCATGGGGATGACATGGGGCAGATCGAAGAGCGTGGCCTGGGCTGAGGGACAGGCGCGGAGAAAGGCAATGGTCCAGGTGCCGGAAGCCCCCCCGATGTCCAGCAGGCGCTTGAACTCGGAGCGGTTGGACGGCCTGGATGACTTGGTCGGCCACAGGGGCCGAGATGCTGTGCATACCGCCGATAAAGGCCTCCTGCTCGCCGGTCTCGCCCCGCACGCTGGGGATTGCCTGGGCCGGCCGGCCGGTCTTGGCCACGCTCGCCAACTGCGCCCAGTTTCGCAGGCAACGGGCCTGGTGCTGGGTCATGGCCAAAATGCTCTGCGGACCTTCGGCTGTCAGCAGGGCCTCGATTCCGGGCGCAAGCGCATAGCGGTCGCCCGACTTTTCCAAAAGCTCCAACGCTGCCAAGGCATCCAAAAGAATGGCCAGGCCGCGCTCGTTGCATTGAAGGACCCGGGCCAGCTCGGCTGCGCCGAGCGGGGCCGAGGCCAAGGGGCTGAAAAGGTCCAGGTCAGCGGCCGCGGCAAGAACCGCCGCGTCCTGGTAGTGGCGGCTTAAAGCCAGCAGTTGGTCGGCCGTCCAGGGCTGGTACAGGTTTGGACTCATTATGAACAAGTCTTCGAAGACTCGGAGTTCATGTCAAGGCAGCAAGCTGAAACTCCAGGCGCAGATCCGCGTTGGGGAACTGGTTTTGCCGGGCAGCCATTTCCCCTCACGGCCCTCTCCCCGAGGGAGAGGGTGAATCCTCGTCAGTCGGTTGACGAATCCAGCAGTGTGGGAATTCTCGAACGCCAGCCTTGGGTACCTCCCTCTCCTCGGGGAGAGGGCCGGGGTGAGGGGAAACAGGATGCTCGAAATGCGGCAGGCGTTGAAAAACAGACCTGCGCCCTCAGGGCACAATGACGCGCAGGCGTGACCGCTCGAGGGAAAAGGCCGCCGGGAGCCGGCCCAGCAGTTCGCCATCGACTTCGATTGGCGTGGGGCTCGGACTGCTCAAGTTGACCGCCTCGGCCTGGAAGACCCGGACCGCCGCGGGCGGCAGCGTGCGGCCCAGCAGAAGGGGCGGACCACACCGGGCCAGGGTCAGCCAACGCGCGCGCGGGAACACACAGACATCAAGCAGGCCGTCGCGCAAGTCGGCCTTGGGGAAAACCCGGTAAGGGCCGCCGTAGAGGCGGCCGTTGCCGATCAGCACCAGCTCGCCGGTGACCGAATTTCCGCCGCCGTCGGCAATGATTGTCGATGGTGTCGCGCGCAGGGCGTCCAACCCGGCCAGCACGTAAGCCAGCGGGCCGATCTTCTTTTTTAGCGTCCATTGGACCAATTCGATGGCGCGGGCATCCAGGCCGGCGCCCGCCAGTTGGGCAAAGTAGCGCCGCTCCTGGTTTGGCCCGTACTGCACGCAAGGCAAATTGATGCGGGTTTCGCGCCCCCGGCAAATAGTTTTCCATGCCAAATCCAACCGCCGTGGGATGGCCAACTCACGGGCGAAGACGTTGACCGTCCCCAGCGGCAACACGCCCAGGCGCGCGCGCTCGAAGCCTGCCGGCGCGTCGCCCAGGCCGTTGAGCACCTCGTTGAGCGTGCCGTCGCCGCCGGCGGCCACGATAATCTCATAACCCTCGCGCACGGCCTCGGCCGCCACGCGCCGGGCATCGCCGGGGGCCGCGGTTAGTTTGAGGGCGCATTGGCTGGCGATTTCATCCAGGTGCCGGCGAAAGCGCTTGGCCTTCTCACCCCTGGCAGTCGGATTGAAGATGACGCAAGCGCGCACTGCCTACACTTTGCCCATCTTCTTGAGCGCCTCGAAACTGCGCTTCACCGCATCCAGCGGGTTCGTGCCGGACTCCTGCTCGATCACATACCACTGCGTCTCGCCCTGTGTCTCGCAAAGGGCAAAAATCTCGGGCCAGTTCAGTTTATCTTCGCCGATGACGGCATCGGGTCCGCCCCCGTAGGCCTTGATGTGGATGCTGCGCGCGCGGCCGGGATACTGTTTGAGCACGGCCACCGGGTCGGCGCCGCCGTCGCAGCAGTTGCCGGTGTCCAACTGCATGATCACCTCCCGTTTGGTATTGCCGAAAAAGAGGTCCCAGGCCGAGGTTCCGTCGAATTTCTGGAAATCGTGCGCGTGGGCGTGATAGCCCACCCACATGCCGTCCGCCTTGACCTTGTCGGAGATTTCATTAAAGAGCCGAGCTTTGTCCAGCCATTCCTGCTTGGACTTGCCTTCCATCCACGGCACGATGAGAAACTTGTTTCCGATGACGCGGTTGAACTCGACGGTCTCCTTGAGTTGGTCGCCCAGCACGGTCTCGTAGGCGCTGTGGGTCCCGCAGGCGACCAGGCCGTTGTCATCGAGCAGCTTCCGCAATTGGCTCGCCGTCCGCCCGTGGTAGCCGGCAAATTCGACGCCCTTGTAACCTATCTTCGACACCGCCGCCAGCATCCCCGGCAGGTCCGTCTTGCACTGTTCGCGCAAGGAATAAAGCTGCAAACCGACCGGTATCTTCCCCGCCCGCCGCCGCTCCCCTGCGCAGCAGCAAGCGCCCGCCAGGCCAAGACCCAGACCGCCCACACCGACGACGCCGGCGCGCAGGAATTCACGGCGAGTGGTTTCGGAGGACAAAATAGGCTTCATAAGTGTAAAGGCATCCCTTTCTTTTGGTTAGGTTAATGTGTCTGAACCGACAAACGGCATGCCGGCCAGCCTACACCGCTTTTCATCAGGCCGTCCAGCCTGATCGGTGAAATGCCCCCAAGATGACTTGAACTTCTCCTGCCGTTAGTCTAAAAACAGCGGCAATGCACGACCCGATTCGACCGCGACTGCCCAAGTGGCCGTTCTTCGCCGGCGACGCCCTGCTCCTGGGCGCGGCTTATTTCATCTATGCCCGCAGCGAATTGCCGATGAGCCAGGGGCAGATGGCCTTGGCCGCGCTGTGCGTCGCCGCCGGCGCCCTCTTCGGCATCGTTCCGTTCCTGCTGGAATACCGCGTCATGGCGCGCGTAGCCGAAGCCGCCGGCCTGACGACCGTCATCTCCCAGGTTCAAAAACTTGAAGACCTCGCCGCCGAAATCCGCAACGCCACCGCCCAGTGGCAGGCCGTCCAGGAACAGGCCGACAGGACCGTTGACGCCGCGCAGTCCATCGCGGAGCGCATGACCGCCGAAGTAAAGTCCTTCGCTGAATTCATGCAGCGGGTCAACGACACGGAAAAAGCCAACCTCCGGCTTGAAGTCGACAAACTCCGCCGCGGCGAAGGCGAGTGGCTGGCGATCCTCGTGCGCGTCCTGGACCACGTTTATGCCCTCCACCAGGCCGGCCTCCGCTCCCGCCAGCCCAGCCTGATGGAGCAATTGACTCACTTCCAAAACGCCTGCCTGGATGCCGCCCGCCGCGTTGGCTTGGCCCCCTTCAGCCCGGAGCCTGATGAGCCGTTTGACACCCAGCGCCATCAGGCGGTGGATGCCAATGGCAAAGCCCCGGACGGGGCGCTCGTCAGCCAGACCTTGGCCACCGGTTACACCTTCCAGGGCCGCTTCCTTCGCCCTGCCCTGGTGCGCTTGCGCGGCGACGAACCGGGCCAAGCCGTCACCACCGCCGACTCTGCCAACAGCGGCGGCCAGCAGGAGCCACTAGCGTTGGCGCCTCCAGAACCAGGTCCGGAAGGGATGAAGGATGGACTATGAATCATGAATTATGAAGCAGAACCGAGAGCGGAGGTTCATACTTCATGCTTCATACTTCATACTGGACAGTGAAACGTTCTCGCCTCGCCAGAGCGGTTCAGGCGGTCTGTTTATCTTTGGCTTGAGCCACCTGGAGGGCTAATCCAATCCACTGTTCCGTAAGCCGCCGAAACTGTTTGTAATTGGCCAGCTCAGTCCGCACCTGGCGGAGGATTGCTCGGCGGATGAACTGGGAGGTCTTTTTTCCGCGATAGACGTAGTTGAGCTGGTAATAGGGGCCGTGTCGGCGGGGATGTTTGGGGTCCTTGCACCGGCAGCCGGATTTGCCGCAGACATTGTATTGGCGGGAGAGGCTGCCCGGGCGCATCGCTCCGTGCTTTTGGAGTTGGGCTTTACTGACCAGTAAATAGGATTTGACACACTAGATGGAGCCGTGCTATGCTCACTCCGTCATGGCAAAGATCGATAATCGTTCCTTAGACCACAAGGTCTTGGAGCACATGCGGATGCTCGCCACCGACCGAGTCTTGGCTGGCGAGAGGCCCAGTGTTGTGGCGAAGTCGTTCGGAATCTATCGGACTTCCATCTATAAGTGGCTGCGCGCGCGTAGGAAGCGTGGACGCGAAGCTTTGCGGAGCACGACTGCTAAAGGGCCGGCGCCCAAGCTAACGGAAGGCCAAAAGCGGCGGGTTAGGCGTTGGATCGTCGGCAAGGACCCACGCCAATACGGATTTGATTTCGGATTATGGACCCGAAGCATTGTCGCCACGATGATCCAGGATAGGTTTAAAGTCTCGCTGACTCTTCCCTCGATAGGTCGTCTGCTGACTTCGCTGGACATAACGCCCCAGAAGCCACTGCGCCGAGCCTACGAACGAAATGAAGCGGAGATCAGCCAGTGGAAGCAGGAGAAGTATCCGGAGTTGAGGAAACGGGCTAAACAGAGGGGTGCGGACATCTTCTTTCTCGATGAAGTGGGCGTGCGATCTGATAGCCCGCTGGGGCGGAGTTACGGACTGAAAGGCAAAACACCGGTGGTGAAAACCTCTGGGCAGCGCCAGCAGATTAACGCGATCAGTGCGGTGAATGCCAAGGGAGCCTTCTGGTACAAGGTCTACGGCGGCACGTTGAGGGCCGTATTGTTCATTGTGATGCTCAAAGACCTTATGAAAGGGCGCAAGAAGCCGGTAATGTTGGTCGTGGACGGATTGCCCGCGCACAAGGCTAAGTCGGTTGCCAAATATGTACAGTCCACCAAAGGCCGCTTAGAGC
>CAVQND010000042.1:0-346931 GCA_963713735.1 uncultured bacterium | reverse complement strand
CTTTTTCTCAAGGAGTCCTTTTATCGCCCCGCACAAACATGGTATTCCCTCATTCATGAACTCAGCATCAACCGATAGACCCTCCGCGAGTTACGAGGCGAGAGGCCATGAAGACCACGGGCAAGCCCTGGCCGGTGTGGCGGGCCTCGCGGCGTTGTCCCAACTTCCTGGCGGCGGTGTATCGAACGCCGCCCAAGCGCCCCCGCAGCCAGCCCCGTCGAGTCCACCTGCCCACGGCACGAACCCCGAGGAAAAACTCAGGGTTGCCACTTGCCAATTTCCCGTCGAGCGGAAATCCTGCCGAGAACGCGAAATACATCCGGGATTTCATGCGCCAAGCCGCAGAAGCGGGGGCGCACCTTCTGCACACGTCGGAAGCCTGCCTGTCGGGTTACGCTGGAATGGACTTCCCATCGTTCGAGAAATACGACTGGGACGCGTTGCGCAGGGAAACCAACGAGTTGCGGGAGTTGGCCAAGGACTTGAACCTGTGGCTGGTCCTTGGCTCGGCCCATTTCCTGGATGGAACGGCCAAGCCGACCAACTGCCTTTACCTCATCGACCCGGAAGGGAAGATCGCCAACCGCTACGACAAGTGCTTCTGCACCGGAGGCGACCAGAAGCACTACTCGGTGGGCGACCGCCTGGTCACCCGCGACATCCGGGGAGTCAGGGTCGGCCTGGCCATTTGCTACGACATCTGCTGGCCGCAGCTTTACATTGGCTACCGGGAGATGGGCGTGACGGTGATGATCCACTCCTTCCACAACGCCAGGTCCAAAGGCAAGAACTGCCTGGACACGCTGAACGTCCGCCAGGTTCCGACCCGCTGCGCCGACAATCGCATGTGGGCCGTGTGCAACAACTCCTCGCAGCCCTATTCCCACTGGGGGTCGTTCATCGCCCGGCCCGACGCCACGATCCCCAAGCAACTGGGGATCAATCAGCCCGGCATGTTGATTCACGATTTCCCGGACGGCCTGTCCGAGGGCGGCTGGTATCCACAATTTCAAGCCCATGCAGAAGCGCGACGATGAAATCATGAGCTGGGGGACGCCCATCAAACACCCGCGACAGGCCGATGGGCAGGCCGAGCCGTAGGAGGGTTGGCCCTGCGCCCGACGTGGACCTCGCCGTCATGGTGGGAGGATTTCGGGCTTGAACGTTCGCGGCTTTGCCTCTACCCCTTCGGGCACCATGGCAAGAGCACTTACCAAATCACAAATCATCGCTTCCGTTGCGGAAACCGTTGGCCTGACGAAAGCGGAGGCCGTTCAGACCCTGGAAGCCCTCGTGGCCCTGGCCTACAAGAACGCCAAGAACTCGTTCACCATTCCGGGCCTCGGCAAGCTGGTGCTGGTGAACCGCAAGGCCCGCACGGGCCGCAACCCGGCCACGGGCGCGGCGCTCAAGATTCCGGCCAAGCGCGTGGTGAGATTCCGCGTCGCCAAGGCAGCCAAGGACGCGATTCTTGAGGGCGAAGTAAAAGCCGTCGGAATCCGGCTAGGTTCAGCGATGGAGAAAATGTCGAAGATCATCATCGGCCTAGCCGACCGGGTGCTGGCCCAACCGTCAGAAAAGACGAGCAGCGAGGGCGCAGCCGCCGCGCTGCTCCTGGCCCATGTCGCCTGGAATCGCGCTGTGGACCCCCTTGGCGGCGACCAAATCGGCAATTACCGCAAGGTGTTAAGCGTTTTGGTGAAGGAGAAACCGTTATGCCGAGCTCGGCATAACGGCTTTTGTGCCGTGTGAATGATTATGCCGAGTTCAAGGGTTGATTCCCTCGAAAGCCGAAGGAATCACCCATTTGTTGTTTTCTACGACTCGGCATTACCTGGCAGCGTCGTTTGGTCACGCCTGAACGGCAGGCGCTTCCAATCGCGGCGTTAGCCAGCCTGGCACGCGGCCGGTTACACCCGGCGCAAGCATCCAGCCGATGTGCCCGTGCGGCAGCCGCCAGATTTCCGGCTGTTTCCATTTTTGCCAGAGTTCCTCAGTTTGTTCTGCCTCGACGAGCAAATCGTAGCGTCCCTGAATCAACAAAATAGTGTCTTTGGGAATAACCGGCTGGCTCAACGTCAAATTCATCGGCGTCTTGTCCAGCGCTTTGCGCGCTGCTTTGTGTTTTTCCAATGCTTTGCGCATCGGCGTCCAAAGAACGCATTCACCGCGTGTCGCACGATAATCCCGGCGCACGCCAGGCACCGCGAGAACAATCGCTTTCAGCCGTGAATCGCGTGTCGCCGTCAATCCGGCGAGCCATCCACCGAGCGAAATGCCAAATAATGCGACCGAGGGACAACCCTGGCCCAGCAACCAGCCAGTCAGGGCGCGAATTTCAGCAACCGCTTGCGCAAATGCTTCAGCCACCCGCAGATGGTCGAATGCTTCAATACTACGGACCCGGCGTTGAAAATGGTAAGGCGCCACCAATGTAGCGGCGTTAATTCCAGCGCGATGAATTGCAGGAACCTTTAGCGGAAAACCAAGCTGGTAACCCAAAGAATCGCCGCCGCCATGCAACAGGATGATTGTCGGGAATTTCCGCCAATCTGTTGCGCGACGATAAAGGCGTCCGTAAACGACGTTGTTTTCCGTAAACTCGCACGGTCGTGGCGACGGGAATGTGAAATGGATTTTCGACTTGAATTCCAACTGGACAGTGAAACGTTCTCGCCTCGCCAGAGCGGTTCAGGCGGTCTGTTTATCTTTGGCTTGAGCCACCTGGAGGGCTAATCCAATCCACTGTTCCGTAAGCCGCCGAAACTGTTTGTAATTGGCCAGCTCAGTCCGCACCTGGCGGAGGATTGCTCGGCGGATGAACTGGGAGGTCTTTTTTCCGCGATAGACGTAGTTGAGCTGGTAATAGGGGCCGTGTCGGCGGGGATGTTTGGGGTCCTTGCACCGGCAGCCGGATTTGCCGCAGACATTGTATTGGCGGGAGAGGCTGCCCGGGCGCATCGCTCCGTGCTTTTGGAGTTGGGCTTTAATTTGGGCGATTTGAGCTTCCAGTTTCTTAACCGTTTGAGTAGTCTTCATATCCGATAGCATAAATATACTATCGGATATGCGCAACCTCTGTTTTCGCCCCGCCTTTCCCAAACGCTCGCACCTCCTGTGGCTGGCCTGGCTGCGCGCCCTCCGCCCCCTCCGCCCAGCCTGCTCCCGCACCACCACCTTCCTGTGGCTGGTGGTTGTCCTGGCGGCTTTGTGCCTGCGCCCCGACTTGGCCGGCGTGACCAGCCTGATCCGCAGCCTCGGCCTCTCCGACGCCAGTTATTACTGCCTGCTGCACTTCTTCCATTCTCCTGCGCTGGACCTGGACCGTTTGACCCAATTGTGGCGGCAGACCCTCCAGCACTTGTTCCGCCGCTGCCTGGTGCGGGTCAACGGCCGCCCGGTCGTGCTGGCCGATGGCCTCAAGCGCCCCAAGGAAGGCCGCAAAATGCCGGGGGTCAAAAGCCTGCACCAGGAATCCCGCTGCAATGCCAAGGCTTCCTTCATCATGGGGCACTCCTTGCAGGCCGTCGCCTTGCTGGTGCAGGTGGCCGGGGTTTGTCTGGCCGTGCCGGTGGCGGCTCGCATCCACGAAGGCATCGTCTGGAGCGCCCGTGACCGGCGCACGCTGTTGGACAAGCTCAGCGCCTTGCTGCTCGGATTGCATTGGAACGGCCCTTTGACCGTCGTGGCCGACGCCTATTACGCCGCCGCCAAATTCGCCCGCTCGCTACTGGCCGAGGGTCACCACCTGGTCACGCGCGTGCGCTCCAACGCCGTCGCTTATTTCCCGCCTTCCCCACGGCGTTCCCGCAAGCCGCGCCGCGGGCGACGCCGTGCCTATGGCCACAAGACTCCCCTCCAGGATTGGTTTCGCTACCGCGCGCAATTCCTCAAAGCCCCCAGCCCGGTCTATGGGGAATCCGGCGTCAGCCTCCGCTATCTGAGCCACGACCTGCTGTGGCGCCCTTTGGGTCAGTTGGTGCGCTTTGTTTGGGTGAGCCACCCGACTCGCGGGAACTTGATCCTCCTCTGCACCGACTTGACCTTGGCCCCGCTGGAGATTATTCGCCTTTACGGCTGGCGCTTCAAGATTGAGGTCAGCTTCAAGCAGGCCATTCACACCGTCGGGGCCTACGCGTATCACTTCTGGATGCAGGACATGAATCCCCTCCACCGCGGCAGCGGCAAGCAATATGTGCAGCGCAAGTCCGAGCTTTACCGGGAGCACGTCCGCCGCAAGCTCGCCGCCTACGAACGGCACATTCAGTTGGGCCTCATCGCCCAGGGACTGCTCCAATATCTGGCGCTGAGTTTCCGGCGCGTGGCCTGGTTCAATTTCCACTCCTACATCCGCACCGTATCCCCGCAAAAACCGCCCTCCGAGTGGGTCGTCTCGCAGGCCCTCCGTCACACCTGGCCGGATTTTCTCTGTGGTTTACCCCAAAACGCCATCCTCAAGAAATTCCTTGCCACTAAAATCAGTCCAGCCCGCTGCGGCTATCTTGACGCCTTTGATCTGGACATCGCTGCATGAACGTTTCACTGTCCAGTTCCAAGTCGGCGGATTTGCTTTCGGCGGGAATGAAATTCGGCCCACTTAGAAATTCAATGGCTTCCGTCAATTTTGAATCGCCCCTGGCACATTTTCGGATAGACGGTAGCATCGACGCGACTTGAAGAGCCGACCAGTCAATGAATTTTGCCAGCGGCGCGATCATGGATGAATTATTCGATCGGCTTCCAACCTCGGCGCGAGCCAGTGAAGGATTTCATCCGTGTAGCGTGGCCAGAACATCCAAGTGGAATGAGCGTGCGGCAGCCGCCAGATGTCGGGTTGTGCCCATGCTTGCCAGAGCCTTTCAATGTCGTCTTTCGGCGCGCGCCAATCATGGATCGCTTCGATCAACAAAATGTTCTTCCTGGGAATAGCTGGCTGTAACAGGGTCAAATTCACCGGAGTCCGATTCAATCTCTCAAATACCGAACGCTGTCTGCGCATCGCTTCACGAACACGGCGCCAGATGATCCGTTCTGTAATTGAATAATTCACCCCAACGCCGGGCACAGCGAGGACGGCGGCGGCAGGTCGCGCATCACAGGATGCAACCAATCCCGCATAGTGCCCACCCATGGAAATACCCCACAGTGCCACCGGGCAGGCCTCCTTCAACAGCCACCCCATCAGAGCGCGAATTTCGGCAATTCCCTGGGCCGTCGCCTCTGCTATCTGCAAATGATTTGGACCAACCCATCCACCCATCTGTGGCGGTCGGCGTTCAAAGTGGTAAGGCAACACCAATGACACTGCATTAAATCCAGCGCGCTTGCAGCGGTGCGCAACCTGCGGAAATCCAAGTCGGTAACTTATCGAGTCGTTCCTGCCATGCAGCAGGATAATCGCCGGTCGTTTTTGCCAGCGTTCCGCGCAACGATAGAGCCGCCCATAAGCAACGTTGTTCTCTGCGAACGCGCCCGGTCGCGGCGTGGGAAAGTGGAAGTGCGACGCGTCGTCAAACACCAGTTCTGCCGGCTGGCTCTCAGCAGGCATGAAATCAGTCCCGTTCAGGAATTGAATCGCCTCATCCAGTCCGAGGTCGCCGTCGGGATGCGGCATTTTTGTAAACATCGCCTGGACGGATGCCCATTCAATCAATTTGGCCAAGGGCGCGATCATTCACTTTTGAGTTTCTTTCCCACGATATCCGGCAGCCACTCCAGATGGTGGATTACCCCTGTCACTTCTCCTTCGTCATTCTTGATGAAGGTAAATTGAGCGCCATTAAACGTAGCGAGGAAATTGGTCCCCGACTCGGGATAAATATGGAAAGCGCCTCGAAAAACGCCTCTTCCTTGGGCCTGTGCAATCAATTGACCTCCCTCACGTCGGATCGTCAGCTTCATTCCCGAGCGAAACGCGGCGTCCGGCGCAAATTCATATTGGCCGACGCAGGCGTCGTGAAGTTTCGTGTCCAACTTGATGAGGACGCGCGGTGGCACGTCGTGGTATGACGGGCGATGGAATAGACAGAGGCTACAACCCACAACTATGGCGATGGCGATGTTGCCATCGAGCCGTGACCCGCGGTGAGTGGCTATCACGCCGAGAATCGTTCCCACAAGTAGAATCACCGCCATGAGCGATACCAGCATGATGAGAAACATCGAACCGGTGATCACGCAGCGGATTGCGACGGCCAGGACGGCAAGCCCGAAGAATATCCATCGGGGAAAGTAAATTCTGCTGGCGCCCATCAGCACGCTCAAAGTGACAACCATCCCGGTGATCTGCAAAGGGAAGAGCCGTGGGTGCGGTGCTAAATCAAGCCATTTCCAAGCGGTAATAACAAAGGCCGTGAGGAAAATGGCCGAGACAAGCGGTCCGCGCGCCGCAGCCCATCGGGAAGGAAGTCCGGGCAAAGCAAGTGCCAGGCCGAGCGCGCCCAGGACGCCAAGCACCACGCCGGCAAGTCGCCAGCGCCAGCAGGTTGGTGGCGGGGGCTGCACCTTGCCGACTGCGGCACACGCGGCATTGACAGCCGCATTGACGAGCACTGGATCCCAAGCCTCGAACAGGTGCTCTGACCATGGAGAGAGCACCAGACGCGCATCCGTCCGCTCCCTGAGCCGGGCGGGCGGATAGGCTTGATCGAATTGGCCAGCCAGGAGAAGCAACGGTGGACCGTGCTCGCCCAAGTCAGGAAGGGAACCCACAGCAATAAAAAGTTTTAGCTTCAGGTCACCATCACGCACGGCCCCGCTTCCTGCGTAGGCACCCATTGAGTGACCAAGGAAAACATCCACCGGCCCGACTGCACGTGCGACTTCTGTTACCGTGCGCACGGCCTCGGTAGCAGAAAATTGCTGCGGCGGCGACGCCCCATGTGCGGTAAGGTCAACAGCGAAGCATTTAAATCCCGCAGCCGCAAACGCCTCACCGTAACAAAAGAGCGACATTTTCGAACCGGTGAAACCGTGGGCAAGCAGCGCGACGGGATGCGGTCCCGGCTCGGCAGGAATGAACCTAGGCGCGGGTGTGTCTTCGGCAAGCGTCACTTTTTGGACGCGGACGCCCGGTTCGATCCGATGAGAGAGCGCCAGGCCTAAGGCGAAGCAGAAGAAGGATGCCGCGGCGATTAAGCGGTTGTTCCTTTCTAAAAGACCTCGAATGTGGGTCGGCGCAGTGGCGCAAGTTTTCACATTTTCAGCCATCAAGTGCATCCTTTTGGGATAGGTCATTTAAGACCGCAGCAGCAGCGAGGCCGCCAGGCGAACGTTTGCGTTTCGTTTCGCGGCCGTAGTCCAGTTGTTCACGCAAAGAGAAACCGTATGCATCCATTAGCGCGGCCACGTTTTTCTTCACGGGCGGCTCGCTTGAAATCCAAAAGGTCTGGGGTTCACGGACTGCTTTCAGGATGGTTTTGGCAAGGCGGCCGAGGGGTTTACGATACCTTTTGACGTTCGCATCGGTGCCGTAATCGAACACCACGACGCTGCCGGGCGCCATCGTGGCAATTGTGCGAAAGGCTTTCTCCATCGCCTCGCGGCTCAGATAATACGTCACACCCTCCCAAAGAAAGAAAGTGTGCTTGCGTGGATCAAAACCGGCTTTGGCCAGATTATCCAGCCAATTGTCGGTCAACAAATTCGCGGAGACGAATTTAACACCGCTTGTATCCACTCCGCATTCATGCAACAGCTTGCGCTTGATTTGTTGGGTGTTCGGCCAGTCAACCTCGAAACAACGCATCTGCCGGTTGTGCTGTAGTTGTACGGTTCGCGTGTCATAACCCGCGCCGAGCTCGACAAATTGTTCGACGCCCGGCAGATAATGTTCAATCGCAGCGTCAACGAAAGTCGCCGGTACGGCCGAACAATGCCCGACTGGCGGAATTCCTTCATAGGGATAGCGGAGCATTTTCGGAACGAACCTGGTCAACCGATGGCCCAGCAACACAGGAAACACCGCAGCACACAACGCGGCGTAGCAATGGTTCGGCAGAACCTTTATCAATTCTGCGCAGGCATCATCCCGCCTTAACCCGAGTTGATGTTGCAGCCACCGCATAGTCATTGGGGACAATGCCGTCGCCGAGACTCCCAGCTTTCGACTCGATAGAATAACGTGGGCCTGGTAAAGGACCATGACAACCAGCCAAGCCGGCAAAAAGACAATCCAGATGAGAGCGAACAACAAGGCCGCCATGCGCGAACACTTATATGATTGTTCTTTTTCGAATGCCATAAGGGAAATCAATTGCGAACTTCGTTCCGGAAATGCCAGGTCAAGGGCACGCTGAAAAGTATTTATTCATTCGCGGTGACAGCCAGCGCAGGACGCGGCCCGGCAAGCCCGGCATCAAGGCGGTTAAGGCTGTGCTGATATGACCGTGAGGCAATCGCCAGATTTCCGGCTGCTGCCACTTTTGCCAAAGCTCCTCGATCGGTTGCCTCTGCGCGAACAAATCATGGATTCCTTCAATCAACAATATGTTTTCCTTCGGGATGACTGGCGTGGACAAAGTCAAATTCAACCGGGTCGTATCCATTGCTTCTTGTGCCGGCCTTAGAGCCTGGAGCGTTTCCCGAACCCGCCGCCAGACGACCGCTTGGGAGCACCTCATGCGCACACCGGGAACAGTCAGAACAGCACAGGCGATGCGTGTATCGCTGCACGCAGTCAATCCCGCAAGCCACCCCCCAAACGAAAAACCCAGAAGCGCCACGGATGGGCAGCCTTCATCAAGCAGCCAGCCGGTCAGCGCTCGAATCTCGGCGACGTTCTGCGCCATAGCCCGCGCGAACTCCAAACAATTCTCTTCAATGGGTCGGCGCGGACGGCGTTGAAGATGGTAGGGAGCGACCAATGGGGCCACATTGAATCCTGCCCGATTGAACCGACGGGCAAACAACGGAAACGCGGAGTGATAACCGATGGCAGGATTGCCATCCAATAGAATGATCACCGGCCTTTCCTGCCAGCGTTCCGCACACCGATAGAGCCGGCCATACACGATGTTGTTCTCCTCGACTTTGCCCGGGCGCGGCGTGGGAAATGTGAAATGCCGCGGCCCATCAAATTCAATCCGCGCCGGATCGCTTGCGGCGGGGATAAAGTCCGGCCCATTCAGAAATTCGAGCGCTTGCTCCAATTTCCATTTTGGCTTGGGCGCGTGTTTCAACCCAGCAACGACGTATGCCATCTGCAGAGCTGACCAATCAATGAATTTTGCCAATGGCGCGATCATTCGTTTTTAAGTTTCTTCCCCTCGCTTTTCGGCAGCCGCGTCCTCTGATGGATTATCGCCATCACAACGCCTTTATCAGTCTTAATGAATGTCAATTGCGCGCCATTGATTTTGAGGAAGAGATTTGTTTCCGATTCGGGATAAACATCCAAAGCACCTGGTAATGCGTTTCCTCCAAAAGCTTGCCAGACTAAATGATCTCCATTTCGCCGAATGGTCACCTTGGTTCCAGTGGAAAACACGTTATCCGGCGCAATTTCATATTCGCCGATACAGGCATCGAGGAGTTTTGCGTCCAGTTTGATGACGGCATTCATCGTTTGGACTGTTTTTTGGAGGTTCTTCCGGTCGGTTGCTTTAGCGTCGTTCGCTTCTGCTGGGCGTTGTGGGCAGCCCGGCCGCCTTTGGCCCACTGGTCATCTTCAGACGCCAGAAATTTCCAGAGGCGACCGACCTTACGCGCCGGCATGTTCTTTCGGTTGATCCACTTGTAGACCGTGTCGGAGTTGACACCCAGATGCGCCGCGATTTCATTGACTGGCAGCCATCGTTCCTGCATATGCGCCTTTTCCTCGCTGCCTCGACCGTGAAGAACTTGGTTCCCGATAGTGCATGCGTGAGTTGCATTGTAGCGGATCTGTCCAGCAAGACCAGCGAAAACATAAATGAATCCGCCTCAGACACCTCAAACGGCGTGACTGGCGAAGTCCAACAACAGCCTCCTCGGAGGAGCGGCTGCGAGTATACCAAGGTATCAAGGGGGTGCGTGACACACGTGGTCAATGCTCCAGCGGGCTCTTCGCCCAGCGCTTCGGGTCCACCCGCCGCGGCGGGGCTCAAAGTCCTCGGTGAGCTGGCCATGCTCCCGTTCGCATGCCGCGCGGTCCTGCCAAGCCTCAAAGTCGCTTGGGCCGATGGGCGCCGGCGGGTGGGGCCTGAAGAGGCCGGGATTTGCGTTGTTATTGGGGTGGGTGAGCCAGCGGCGCCCGCACGCGATGGTCGGGAAACTGGTCATACCGCGCCTTGCTCCACGGCAAATTCTCCACGTGGCCGTCGGTGTAAATATAATTGGCTCGACGCCCGTGGCGGTGGTAGCGAATCCAGCCTTGGTCGGCATAGGGACCGCTGCCCCATTGCACCAGCGCCGCCTCGCCCACCCAGGTATCGTAGTCATCCTGGTTGACGCTGCCGAATTGAGCGTTATTGACGGCGTCCAGTGCCTCGCAGTTACGCTCCGAGAACATGATGATGTTGGGGTTGGGCAACTGGCTGAGGGTCTGGTCGGTCGCAAACCCGTAGAGCGCGCCCTCGAGCGCGTAGCGGGCCGATTTGTGCGTGAAGATGGAGTTCAGCAGATAGCTCTCGATGGCCAGGTGCTCGCTTTGGGCGATGGCCTGCTCGGAACCGGGCGGAGGCGTCTGGCTGGTGCTGGTGATGCCGCCGTTATAGCCCATGAGGTCGGTGGCCAGAAATCGCGAGCGCGGAGTGCGGTCGGCCGGGCAAAAAGCGACCAGACGGCTGCGCAAATAGGGCTGGAAAAAGATGACCCAAGGCTTCTCGGCCTGGCTGTTGCCCATGCCGCCGCCCACCACACCGTTGATGTCCGTCGGAAGCGTAGCGACTTGTGTGCCGTCGTCCAGGACCCAACCTTCATGGTGGTGGAACAGTCCGCCGTTGTAATTGTCCATGTAAAGCCGGGCGGCCAAGCCAATCTGGCGCAGGTTGGAGAAACACGCGGCCTGCCGGCCCTTCGCCTTGGCCCGCGCCAGGGCAGGCAGCAGCAGGGCAGCCAGGATGGCGATGATGGCGATGACCACCAGCAGCTCGATGAGGGTGAATCCGCGCGGCAGGCCGCCTCGCCGCCATAGCCCCCGGACCGCGGACAGAGGCGCACTGACTGGCGGCGATGAACCGGCGATTTTCACAATGTTACGAATGTCAGGAATAGTATTACCAGGCGGCAGGGCGTCAAGCCCAATCATGCCCGGCGAGGGCGACGAACAGGGGCCTGTCCAACGTGGCGGGCGGCGGCCTTCACGTGCCGCGGCCGCAAAAGGCGCGAATGACCCGCAAAGATGGAGCGGGATTGCAAATTGAAAATTGAAAATTGAAAATTTGCGATTGAAAATTCTCAATCCGGCCTTCCGGCCTTGACAGCGGCGCGGGGGGACTGTTCGGGTCTGCGCTGGTATCAAGGGCCTGGGGGAGGACGGTGCAGCGAGGAGCAAATGGCGGTCCAGAGGGTCTGGTTGGGGAACGGCTTGGGAAAGAAGGCGACGGCGCCTCTGCTGAGGGCGAGTTGTTTGGCTTGCGGGTCCTCGTGGGCGGTGATGAAGATGATGGGCACATTGCGTCCCAGGGCGCGGAGCCTGGCCTGGACATCGAGGCCGCTCATGCCGGACATCTGCACGTCCAGGATCAGGCAGTCAGGCTCCCGGCTTGCGGGGGAATTGAAGAATTCGGCACCGGAACCGAAGGTCCGGGCCACGGAACCGTGGGAGCGAATGAGCCGATCCAAGGCGCGCAGGACTGAGGGATCGTCATCGATGACATTGATGACCAGCCTGGCAGCAGCAGGCAAAGAGCAGGGCGAAGCAGACTGGCCCTCTCTCGGGGGGTTCTCTGCCGCCGCTCCTTGCTTTGGTTCCGGAGCGGGTTGCACAGTCTATTTATGCTCCAAGACGGGCGAAATGGCTATTAGACCTTAGTGCAATACACAGCACCGACGGGGGCTGGAATTAATTGTTGCACGAGTTGTTAGGCATGAGGGATGTCCAGCGCCAGGCGTTGGGCCAGGCGGGTCAAGTCGGCCACGGAGACGACTTGGAGTTTCTGCATGACGCGCCCGCGATGGACCTTGACGGTCCGTTCGGAGATGCGCAATTGGGCGGCGATCTGCTTGTTGAGCGAGCTGGCCACGACCCAGCGGAAGACCTCCAGCTCGCGCGGCGTGAGGCTGGCGGCGCGGCGTCGGAGATTCTCCTCTTCGGCATGTTTTTCCCGGAGCTTCCGGTCCTTATCGAGGGCGGCGTGGATGGCGGCGAGCAGGTCTTTGGCCCGGAAAGGTTTGGTCAGGAAATCCGTGGCGCCGCCTTTCATGGCCTGGACGCTCATGGGAACGTCTGCATGGCCGGTGAGGAACACGATGGGGATGCGGATGCCGCGAGCGGCCAGGGCGGCTTGCAGGCCAAGGCCGCTGAGGTTGGGCATGGAGACATCCAGCACCAGGCAGCCCGGTTCGTTGGGGGCCAGTTCAAGGAATTCCCGGGCTGAGGCGAAGGTGCGCACGGCCAAGCCAGCCGAGCGGAGGAGACGCTCGAGGCCGCGGCGCACGGATTCGTCATCGTCCACGGCAAAGACAGTGGAAGGGTTAGGTTTCATGGGGAGGGCTGGGTGAGTTGCCGGGGGACTAAATCTTGATCGGTTTCACGCGTTGGCCGGGGTGAACGCGGCTGCCGGGGTAGAGGATGACTTGTTCTCCGTCTTTGAGGCCATCGAGGACCTGGATTTCGGCGGCGGAGGAGCGGCCTATCCTGACGGGCCGCAATTGGGCGCGGGCATCGAGCAGGACGAAGGCGGTCCATTGGTCGCCTTGGCGGAACAAGGCGCCAGCCGGCACCTTGAGGGCGGCATTGGTTTCCCAAACGACGATTTTGGCTTCGACGCGGAAGTTGTCGCCGAGGGTGGGTCTCTGTTCGGGAGGGGTGAGGAGATCGGCGACGACATTGACGCGTTGCTCCTCGACGCCCAGGGCGGAGGTTTTGGTAAAGGCGGCGGGCTCGACCAGGCGGACCTGGCCCAGGAGGTGGGGATTGTCAGCAGCGCCCCATTGTTCGAGTTCGATGCGGCTGCCGGGCAGGATGGCGGCCCCGTTGCGGGAAAGGACTTCCACGACCACCTCGAGGTCGGAGGGGTCGCCAACCTCGAGCAAGGGCGTGCCGACGGAGACGGCTCGGGCGTTTTCCTCGAACACGCGCAGGACTCGTCCGCTGACGGGGGCCTTGATTTCCCTGGGCAGGCAGAGGGTGTTGGTGGCCGGGGGCCGGCCGAGGGAGAATTCGGCCAGTTCCGCCTCGGCTTCGCGCAAGGCGCCTTGGGCGGCGGCGGTTTCCTGCCGGGCGGCGTCGGCGCGGGATTGGGTGGCTTCCCGTTCCTGGATGGAGACGGTTTGGTCGGCGTAGAGTTTATCGAAGCGGCTCAGTTCGCTGGCGGCGAAGGTCTGGCTGGAGCGGGCCTTTTCGAGGCGGGCGGCAGCAGCCTCGCGGCGGGCTTCAGCCAGGGCGCGGGCACGGGCATCGAGCATCGTCGGGGGCAGCGGGTCGAGGACGGCGACGAGCGTTTCGCCGGCCTGAACCTCGGCGCCGGCCTTGAGTTCAATGCGTCGGAGCTGCCCTGCCACGGGGGCCGAGAGGACGTAGCGGTGTTTGATGCGGGTCTTGCCTTCTTCGTTGACGGTGGCGCACAGGGGGCCGGTCGAGACGGGGGCGGTCTCGACCGGAACAGGCTGCGGCCAGAGGCCGCCGACAATCAGGCCGACTAGGAGGAAGGCCCCGGCGTAGGGCAGCCAGCGGCGGGTGTGGCGATTGGCCTGGTTGGGCCGGGAAAGGGGTTGGTCAGAGGAGGTCATGTCCATCTCCATCGATCATAGTTCATCCTTCATCCTTCATAATTCCAAATCATTCGGGCGCTTTCAAAGCGCCAACGAGGTTGAGTTGGTTGAGTTTGCGCAAGACGACCAGGGCCGAGAGGGTGGATGCGACCAGGACGACCAGGACGGCGAAGGCGTAGTTGCTGGCGGTCAGGACCAGGGGCACGCGCACGGTTTCGGTATTGATCTGCCGGACAATGCCGTCGGCAAAGCCGGTGCCCAGGGCCAGGCCCAGCGGCACAGCGATGAGGGCCAGGATGACCAGCTCGGTGATCAGGACCGTGCCGACCTCGCGCCGGGAAAAGCCGATGACGCGGAGGGTGGCCAACTCGCGGGCGCGTTCGGCCAACGAGAATGCGGGCGTTGTTGTAAACCACGCCAAAAGCGACGACGGTGGCGAAAACCAGGTAGATTCTTTGGAAGGTGCCAATGCTTTTGGCGGTGGAGCGGCGGAAGTTCTCGCGCATGGATTCCTTAATGGCGACCCAGCTTACGCGCGGGATGTCTTTGAGGGCGCGGAGAAACTCGCCTCGATGGGCGGCGTCGACGGTGAAACTGGCCCCGGTGATGACATCCCCTTCGTCCAGGAGGCGGTTCAGGGCGCGGATATCCATGTAGGCGGCCATGCCGGAGAAGTCTTCGGCCAGGCCGGCGAGCCGGACGGCGCGGAGGGGGCGCTTGCCCTCGAGGGCCTCGACCAGGAGGTCGTCGCCGGGGCGGGCGCCGAGGATCTCGGCCAGTTTCTTGGAAACGACGAGGCCGGTGGGGGGCAGCGGGATCTCGTGGTATTGGTCATCAATGACGCGGTTGTGGGGGCTGCGGGAAGGCAGGCCCAGGATGCCAAGCTGGCGCCGTTGGTGGCCGAAACTCAGGCGCACGGCGGCCTGGCGGACCGGTTCGACCACCACCACGCCCGGGAGTTGGCGGAAGAGGTGGCGAACCCGGACGCTGCCGGGTTCGACCAGGCCGACGCTCAGGTCCTGGCGCTGGACAACGTCCCATTGGAAATCCAGGACTGCGGCGACGCCGTCGCGGAAGGCATTGGGGACGATGAGGATGCCGGTGGCCAGGGCCAGGCCGGTGACGGTAAACAGGGCCTGGAAGGGGCGGCGCTCGAGGTTGCGCACGGCGATGCGGAAGGTGTTGGACAGGAGATGGGCAATGCCGGTGCGCTCGACCAGGGCGGGCCGGTAGTTGGCCGGCGGCTCAGGGCGCATGGCCTCGGCCGGAGGCAGGCGGGCGGCGCGGTGAACGGCGCCCAGGACGCCGAGGATGGCGGCAGAGGCGGCGACCAGGAACGCCAGGGGAAAGACGGCCACGTCAGGGCGGAACGCCAGTTCAGGGAACCGGAAGAAGACGTGGTAAAGGCCCGTGAGGTGGCTGCCGAGGGCGAGGGCGCCGAGGCCGCCCAGGAGGGTGCCCAGGGCGACGATGACGAAGGCGAACTTGAGGTAATGGGTGACGATTTCGCGATTGGTGAAGCCGAAGGCCTTGAGGATGGCGATCTGCTCCCGCTGCAAGGCCAGGAGCCGCAAGAGCACGGCGTTGGTCATGAACGCCGCCACGCTCAGGAAGACAACGGGGAATGCAATTGACAAGATGTTGAGGGTCCGGATTTCGTCCGAGAGGCGAATATGGGAGGGATGATCGGCGCGGCCAAAGGCGCCGCGTCCGCCGTAGGGGGTGAGCAGCCGATCCAGCTCAGCGATGACGGGGCGTTCGGCGGCGCCGGGGGCGAGGGTGAGCGAGAGGAAATTGAAAGCGCCATCGAGGTCGAAGGCCGTGGCCAGTTCCTTGTAGCGCATCCAAAAGACGCCGTAGGTGCGGTCATCCGGGAGGGCGGTGCCGGGGCGCGACATGAAGATGAACTCGGGAGAGAGGACAATGCCGGCGATGCGCAGGCGCTGGCGCTTGCCGTTGAGGAGCATGGCGATAGTGTCGCCGGGCTGAAGTTGATTGGCCTCGGCGAAGGCCTCGCCGACGAGCACTTCGCCCCGGGCGTCGGTTGAAAGCCAGCGGCCGGCGCGGAGAAAAAGGCGGTTGAGTTGCAGGGAGCCGCTCTCGGGCAGCGAGCGAATGAGGCCGCTGGCCGGTTCGTCCAGTTGGGGAATGTCGAGAGTAGCTTGGACGGAAATGGCCGGCTGGACGGCGGCCACGCCGGAGATAGCGGCAATGCGCGCGGCCAGCGAGTTGGGGGCGCGTTTGAGCAGCGCGAAGACTTCGGCAAAGCGATTGGCCTCGTAATACTCCTGGCGGGTGGACTCGAGGGAATGGATGAGGCTCCGCGTGGCGATCATCATGGCCAGGCCGCAGGCCATCACCAGGGCCACGGCGATGGCCTGGCCTTTGATGCGGCGCAAGTCGCGCCAGAGTTTGCGGTCCAGGAGCATGAGGGATCAAGGATGAAGGATGAAGGATGAAGGATGAAGGACAAAGGGCGAAGGACGAAGGATGAAGGTCGGAGGAGGTTTTTGCATGGGCAAGTTACCAGTTCAGGGTGGCGGGGGCGGCGCGGCGGGGGTTTTGGCGGACATCGTGGACGGTGCCGTCGGAGAGATGAATCACACGGTCAGCCATGCCCGCCATCACGGCGTTATGGGTGATGATGACGGTCAGGGCGCCCAGTTCCAGGTTGACGCGCTGGATGGCTTCCAGGACGACGATGCCGGTGCGGACATCCAGGGAGCCGGTCGGCTCGTCGCAGAGGAGGATTTCCGGCCGCTTGGCGATGGCGCGGGCAATGGCCACGCGCTGCTGTTCGCCGCCGGAAAGCTGGGCCGGGAAATGGTCGAGGCGGGCGCCCAGGTTGACCAGGGCGAGGGCGGCCTCGGGGGGCATCGGGTCGCGGGCGATCTCGGTAATCAGGCCCACGTTCTCGCGGGCGGTCAGGCTCGGGATAAGATTGTAGAACTGGAAGATGAAGCCGACGCGCCGGCGGCGGAAGGCGGTGAGTTGGTCTTCGCTGGCGCGGGCCAGGTCCATGTCCCGGTAATCGAGATCTCCCGAGGTGGGGAAGTCCAGACCGCCCAGGTTATTGAGCAGGGTGGTCTTGCCGCTGCCCGAAGGGCCCAGCAAGACGACCAACTCGCCCTCAAAAAGGTCCAGATCCACCCCGGCCAAGGCGCGGACCTCCGCCGCCCCGCTCCCATAGACCTTGGTCAGTCCGCGCACGCGGAAAAGCTGGGGCCGCGAGCCGAGCGGAGGGGGACCCCCCGCAATGGACGTCAGTGCCATATCCAACATGGACCGTAGTTTAGAATGAAAGTCACGTGATAACCAAGAGGGAATGACGAGCGGCGGCGTCGAGCGGCGCAAACGGGCTGGAGATGGGTCGGAATTCATGAATCGTCGAGATACGCGAGGGGGTGGCTCCTTTTGCCTACGGTCTGACTTAGTGCAGAATTGCACTATGCGGAGTGGGGGAAAATTGGAAGTGGTTGGTGGAGAGACGATTGTGAAAAGCATGGAGCCAGAAGTGAGGCGGAAACGATGCAGGAATGGTGCAGGAACGCGGGGCGGTCAACAGTCCACAGTCCAGAGTTCACGGCCCGCGGTCCACGGTCCACGGTCCACAGGCCACGGGCGGGGGCGAGAGGGATTGAGATTAGGATTAGGAGCAAGGCCAGGAGCGGCTGTTCACGGCTTGCGGGGCGAGAGGTCATAATTACTTAAAATTGGTTAAAATTGGCTCCATGGGTTCTTCTTGTCTGGTGCTTGTCACATAGCCGGACCGTTTTTATTTATTTTTTTCCGCACTTTTCCGCACTTTTCCGCTCGCAGGGCCATTTTACCGAGTGATCTTGAATTGGAGGGGGCCGGGCGGTCTCCTCCGGGCCGGGCGAGGCGGGCAGAACGGTGTCGTTTCATCGTGGCGACTGTATATCAATGATACACATTTTGTCAAGCGAAAAAAATGGGGTCGGGCAGGGCTGCTCCAAGCTTGGGGCACGGTCGGGCACGGGCGCGGGGCCCTGACACCCGAAGCCCGGAGTCGCCAGGTGCGAAGGAAATCCGAAGTCCGGCACCCGGGAGGGTCTATGCTCCTCGCTCGCGCTTTGCCAGCCGCCAAAATCCCGGGATCAAATTCCTTTCTGTGGGCTACTGGATGAGATCGGCTTCCCGGAGGGGTTCGAGAACACCGTTGGCCAGTTTGCTCTTGTCGAAGCCGTCCGCATTCTCTGCTTCAACGGTGACAGTCACGTTGCCGGCCATGTCGGCCAAGTTGGCCATGGCGTTCCAAGCGCCGTAGAGCTTATCCCTGTCGGCGGTAAAGGTGAGTTTGACCTTCTTGTCGGTTGTCGTTTGGGGTGGTGGTGGAGGTGGTGGTGGTGGCGTAACGTCGGCAGTTCCTGTTCCGGTGCCGGTGCCGGTGCCCGTGCCGCCCTCACCGCCAGTGCCCGCACCGGCGCCGGTGGACGGAACTACTGCGGGCTGCGGGATGGCTTGCGGCAGCATGATGAAGCCGGATTCGAGGTCAATTTCGTCGGGGGCTACGTGGGCATCGAAGCGGACTTTCCCGGGGGCGACCTGGTATTTGGCGTCGTCGCCCAGCGTGGGTGCGCCGCCGCCGATGTAACCGAAGATGCGTTTCTCGACCCCGGTCGCGATGGCTTTGGCGACGATCTTTTCCGAACGTCAGTCGGGTGAGGCCGAGGAAGGAGAAGAACCCGGTGACGACTTCGCCGGTGGTGACCCCGAGCTTGGGCGGGGTGCCTTCACCCAGGGCAAAGAACTCGACAACCTTGGCCGGGGTTACGGTGTCGAAGACGCGCTTCTGAACCTGGGTGAGGAGTTCCATGACGCGCTCGTGGATGAGGGCTTCCTTCTTGGCGCTGAGGGTGGTTTGCAGGGGACGGCCGCCGACGGCGACGGGCTCGATGCCGAGGGATGAGTCTTCCTTCTTCGGGAGCCAGACTTCGGTGTAGAGCTTGAGGAAGGCGGACTCAGCGGCGGCCTTCTCGGTGGACTCGCGCTCGCGCAACTGGCCTTTTTGCTCGTCGGTCAGGTTGTGCTGTTTGGATTTGGACTTCACGCGCTCGATGGCCAGAAGGTAGCGGACGGCGCGGCGGAGGATTTCGACCTGGTCGGAGGACGGGACGGCGAGGCCGATGCCGTTGCGGAATGAGCGCGGCTTGTCGCCGTATTTTTCGAGGATGTTCTTGGCGAGTTTCTGCTGTTCGGCTTTGGTTTCGCCGACGAAGTCCAGGGGCAAGTAGCCGACGATGAACTCGGTCTGCTTGTCGGGCACCTCGCCGGAGGTGGCGGGCCAGACATAAACGTTGTGGCCGGCGAGGCGGGCTTCGAGCATTTCCTTGATTTTGTCGTGGACGAGGTCTTCATCACGGGCGACTACGTCAGCCTCCTGTTCCACGAGGAGGGTGACATTGGGGTCTTTCTTGAAGCAGTAGCGGACGCCGTCAAAGTGGAGGTAGAGGCATTGTTCCTTCAGCTCCTTCAGGCAGGCCATGACGGTGGTGCTGTCGAGGTCCGGGCCGACACAGATGGCGAGGAGGTCGGCTTCGCTGATGCCGGGGGGCAGGATTTCGGTTGCGTTGGCACCCTCGCGGCGGAGACCGCCGAAAGAATACATAAGGATGGCGGTAGCGATCCGCGTGGCGGGGCGTTTGAGGGCCTCGGCGGGAAATTCTTTGGCGCGGCGCTCGTCAATGCGGCGAGCGCGGGCGTTGGCGCCAACAAAATCGTGTTCAAGGCACGCCTGGAAGTCGGCTTGCTGGCCAACCTCCTTGAAGAAGGAGAGGCGGACGTTGGGGTCCTGGAGCGGAACGTCGCAGGGCCCGAGGACGGCGCGGCTGGTGCCGGCGGCCTGGCAGGAGCGGAGGCAGCGCGGCGAGAAAGCGGAGCGCGCCGCGGGTGCGCTGAAAGTCGGGGATGGCGGCCCAGCGCTCGCGCATGAGGTCTATAAGGGCCGGGTGGAAGGGGTAGGCGGAGCGGATGCGGTCGCGGAGTTCGATGCCTTCCTGATCGGCCTGAGCCTGCTCGGCGGGAGTCCTGGCGTAGGCGCGGCGCATGGCGGTGACGACTTCCTGGTAGGCGGTAGCGGCTGGGGTGGAATCGGACTCGGCGGGCATTTTGCCCAGCAGGCGGCGCTGGATGACGCGGAGAACTTCGTTGCCTTCGACCGGCTCGCGGCGCTGGTCTTTGCGGGCGGCGAGGTGGTCAATGGTTTGGAGCAGGTTGATGTAGTCGAGGGACTCGCGTTTGCTGGACTGGAGCGAGAACACCAGCACGCTCTTGGGGGTGTTGCCGACGGCGACGGTGAGGCGCTTGATGAAGCTGAGGGTTTCGTCGCGCAGGGTGGTGTCGAGGACTTTGATACCCCCGGCGCTGATGAGGTATTCGAGGACTTCGTCCAGGAGGATGAGGTTGGCCTCGTCTCCGAGGACTTTGACGATGTCATCGGCGCCGGGCGAGACGCGCCCTTCGTCGTCTTTGCGAAAAATCTCGTAGCCGGCCGGACGCCGCGAGGGACCAGGCGACCCAGCCCCAGAGGGTGTTCGCCTTGCCTTTGCCGCCGGGGAAGTCCTTTCCATTGGAGGGGCTGAAAAACTGACCATCGAAGACAGCCGTATGGACCTTGCCGATGCTCGGGAGGACTTTGCCTTCGGGGATGGAATCGAGGGCTTTGCGGTTGTTGGCGGCGTGGAACAGCGAAGCCAGGGTGTGGGACTTGCCGCCGCCGAACGGGGTGATGAGCTTGAGAACCCGGTTGCCGGTGCCGCCAGAGAGGCGGGAGAGGACGTCCAGCAACAGCGACTGGAGACCGGTCGTGAGGTAGGAGGCGCGGAAGAACTGCTCCGGGTCGCGATAGACTGCTGGGACGTTTTTGTTGCCGTCGGCCAGAGGTCCAAGGTCGAGGGCGAAGATGTCTTCGGAGAAGTTGGGCGAGACAACGTCCGGGTGGAGGGTGACGGATTCGACCCAAGGTCTGACTGCATTTGCGCTCATAGGATTATTGATTGCTCGGGCTGCTTGGCGACTGGCCTATTTCCCTGGCCTTTTGCTCCAGCTCCGCAACTTCTTTGGCGAATTCTTCCGCCGCGTTGGCGTCTTCAATCCGGCGGCGTTTCTCATCGAATTTGACGAACTCGCGGTCGGCTTTTTCCCTGGCCAACTGGGAGGAAATCTTGCCGAAATCTTTGAGGACTTCCCGGTCGTTGACGCGCAGGAAGTCGTCGAGCTTCCTGGCCCAATCGCGCATATACATTTTCTTTTTGGTCCGGGCCTGGAACTCGGCGAAGTCGAGGTATTGCGACACGATGAGGTTGAGCAATTCCATTTCCTCTTTGGTGAGGTAGTTTTTGGCGACATGGATGTCCTGCTTGCGGACCTTGGCGCCGCTCCAAGCGGTGAGGCCCATGTTGGGTTTCGTGGCGTCGGCCCGTTCGTCAATCAGTTCTGCCGCCGTATGGTGGTGGATGGCCCAGTGAATTTTGTTTTGGGCCATTGCGAAGAAGTCAACGGTGATTTGCGCGTGGGGATCGTAGTCGAGGCTCGTAGTGTAAATCTCTTTGATCTTCTGGTAGAAATTGCGCTCGGATGCGCGGATTTCGCGAATGCGCTGGAGCAACTCGTCAAAATAATCGCCGCCGCCCTTCTTCAATCGTTCGTCGTCCAGCGTGAAGCCTTTAACAATGTACTCCCGCAACCGCTGCGTGGCCCAGATGCGGAATTGCGTGCCCCGGTGGGACTTTACGCGGTAGCCGACGGAAATGATGACATCGAGGTTGTAGAACTCGATTTCGCGGGAAACCTCGCGCCCTCCCTCGTTTTGAACTGTTGCAAATTTTGCAACAGTTGGCTCCGGCTTCAGTTCGCCCTCGCCGAAGACGTTCTTGATATGCTTGGAAATGACGGACTTGTCCCGCTGGAACAACTCCGCCATCTGGTTCATCGAAAGCCAGACCGTGTCGCCTTGGAGGCGCACGTCAATTTTCGTGTTTCCGTCCTCGGCCTGGTAGAGGATGAGTTCGGATGGCGGCGGTCCGCCGGTGGTGGCGGACGGTTTCGGCCCGTTCTTGTTCGGTTTCTCGCTCATATCAAATCAGTTGTTTCTGGCCTTTCTTGCGTTCTTCCTTCTCGCCGGTGGTCAGTGCGGCGTCTTCGACCACGGTTTGCCAGTTGGCGGTCAGTTTCCCGAGGGCAGAGAGCTCGGCCGTGGGCGAGACGTCGCCCAACTCGCCGCCCTTCAGTGCGGGGCCGGCGAGGGCTTGGGCGACGAGGCGCAATTGCTCGCGGTTCACCTGAGACTCGCGAAGGAAGGCCGGGAGTTCGGCGGGGCGTTTCTCCATCAGCCAAAGCGTGCGGTGAAGGACGTCAACCAGCGGGGCCGGTTGGCCATTTTCCGATGAGAGACCCAGATGCGCATCCGCGCCTCGCTCGGAAAAGTCACGGAGCGCGTACTTGCCTTTCTTTTTGATGACCAGGGCGTGGGCACCGCTGGTGAGGCTGTGCTGGCCATCGAGCTCGACATGGGTGCCGTTGGCGAAAATGATGGCCTCGCCGGCGTCCAGTTCGGCGGCGTTGTACGTGTAGCGCCACAGTATGTAAAAGCGGGTGGCGGGATCAACATGGCCCAGCGCGACTCTGGGGTCCTCCGGCGGCTCTTTGCCGGCTTTCTTCGCTTCCCTGCGGGCCGCCGCTTCCGCTTCCTTGGCCAGCCTGGCAAGTACGTGGTCCAGCACCACGGTCTCAACCTCGCTGAGAAAACGCTCGGCGGGAACCTCCCCTCCGTTGCCATATTCCACGCGGACGAAGCGGGTGAAGGCCCGCAGGCCAGCGCCGACACAGGCGATCACTAGATCCGCGCCAGAAATGCCCATGTCCCAAAGCGTCTCCACGCGTTCGCGGACGATTTCTTCGAGTTCCGGGCGAGCCTGTTCGTAGTTGCCCGCCCCCGTGCCATCGCGTTTGCGAGCAACGAGGAAGATGCTCGTCGCTAGCGCGGCGTTACCTTGGGCCAGTAGTTGTCCGGTTGTTTCGGTGTCCAACGGCCAGGCTTCAATCACGCAGAACCCGGCTCGACGGAGCGAATCCACCAAAGTGGCCCATCCAAGTGTAGTCTTGTGAGCATAAACGACTACCATTGCACCGGAGGGTTTTAATGCGCGTTCCACCTGTTGGAAGGCCGCGAGCATCATGCCCTCGTATTGTTCACGCGCCTTAGCTTTGCTACCTCCGAGTCGTGAAGCCTCGGCTACAGCCTCGGATTTCTTTGGCGTCAAACCGGTCGCGAAATGTTCAGGATACAAATTGCCAATAGAACGGCGCAGCCAGACGTAAAAGAAATCGGATAGGTTTGCATACGAAACATTGTCGTAGTAGGGCGGGTCCGTAACGACTGCGTCAAATGTCATCGACTCATATGGCAGTGCAAGTGCTGAGCCGCGACGAACGTTTGCGTGGCCTTCCAGCGCAAGGGATCTGACGTTGATGACGACTTCCTTCAGCGAGCTAGCCCAGGAGGCGATTTCTTCGCACAGGGGATTCGCCTCCGCAAAATCCCACACCATCGGCAGAGCTTGTCTGCCGAATGTGTGGACGATTCCACGACCTCCAGCCGCTTTGAGAACGCATAGGCTGGAATTGAAGTCGGCTTGTTTGTCCAACACGCACGCCAGCAGCGTCATGATGGCAAGCGAGTGCTCGGAGTTTACGCCCGCCTGAGTCAGAGCCGCGTGTGTATTTCTGATTACGCTTGTGAACGTCAGAAGACTGAGTAGTTGGCGGCTCGTGTAGAGGGAATCCCATGTAGTCAGCCCGTAGAGGTGCGTCTTGCAGGTGAAGGAATCCAAGCTCGGCACGGGTTCGTCCGGAATCGAAATTCCTGTGGCAGAGCACAAGGAAACAATCCTCGATTGGACGGCAGCTTCGTCTGGCGAGGAAGCGGTGCATTCGTCGCCAGAGAAGTATCGCTTTCCTTCTACGCCTTTCGCGGTGGCGATGACAGCCATGAACTGGCACCCCATTCGACCGGAACAACCTTCCGCTCTGACGTACTCGTTATCTGCCACTGTTCCACAAAACGGGCAGGTTGCATTTCCTTCCTTTGAAAAGTCTTCCGGGTCAAAACCAAGATCGTGCGCGGCTTCAACTTCGACAACTTGGAACTGGACAGTGAAACGTTCTCGCCTCGCCAGAGCGGTTCAGGCGGTCTGTTTATCTTTGGCTTGAGCCACCTGGAGGGCTAATCCAATCCACTGTTCCGTAAGCCGCCGAAACTGTTTGTAATTGGCCAGCTCAGTCCGCACCTGGCGGAGGATTGCTCGGCGGATGAACTGGGAGGTCTTTTTTCCGCGATAGACGTAGTTGAGCTGGTAATAGGGGCCGTGTCGGCGGGGATGTTTGGGGTCCTTGCACCGGCAGCCGGATTTGCCGCAGACATTGTATTGGCGGGAGAGGCTGCCCGGGCGCATCGCTCCGTGCTTTTGGAGTTGGGCTTTAATTTGGGCGATTTGAGCTTCCAGTTTCTTAACCGTTTGAGTAGTCTTCATATCCGATAGCATAAATATACTATCGGATATGCGCAACCTCTGTTTTCGCCCCGCCTTTCCCAAACGCTCGCACCTCCTGTGGCTGGCCTGGCTGCGCGCCCTCCGCCCCCTCCGCCCAGCCTGCTCCCGCACCACCACCTTCCTGTGGCTGGTGGTCGTCCTGGCGGCTTTGTGCCTGCGCCCCGACTTGGCCGGCGTGACCAGCCTGATCCGCAGCCTCGGCCTCTCCGACGCCAGTTATTACTGCCTGCTGCACTTCTTCCATTCTCCTGCGCTGGACCTGGACCGTTTGACCCAATTGTGGCGGCAGACCCTCCAGCACTTGTTCCGCCGCTGCCTGGTGCGGGTCAACGGCCGCCCGGTCGTGCTGGCCGATGGCCTCAAGCGCCCCAAGGAAGGCCGCAAAATGCCGGGGGTCAAAAGCCTGCACCAGGAATCCCGCTGCAATGCCAAGGCTTCCTTCATCATGGGGCACTCCTTGCAGGCCGTCGCCTTGCTGGTGCAGGTGGCCGGGGTTTGTCTGGCCGTGCCGGTGGCGGCTCGCATCCACGAAGGCATCGTCTGGAGCGCCCGTGACCGGCGCACGCTGTTGGACAAGCTCAGCGCCTTGCTGCTCGGATTGCATTGGAACGGCCCTTTGACCGTCGTGGCCGACGCCTATTACGCCGCCGCCAAATTCGCCCGCTCGCTACTGGCCGAGGGTCACCACCTGGTCACGCGCGTGCGCTCCAACGCCGTCGCTTATTTCCCGCCTTCCCCACGGCGTTCCCGCAAGCCGCGCCGCGGGCGACGCCGTGCCTATGGCCACAAGACTCCCCTCCAGGATTGGTTTCGCTACCGCGCGCAATTCCTCAAAGCCCCCAGCCCGGTCTATGGGGAATCCGGCGTCAGCCTCCGCTATCTGAGCCACGACCTGCTGTGGCGCCCTTTGGGTCAGTTGGTGCGCTTTGTTTGGGTGAGCCACCCGACTCGCGGGAACTTGATCCTCCTCTGCACCGACTTGACCTTGGCCCCGCTGGAGATTATTCGCCTTTACGGCTGGCGCTTCAAGATTGAGGTCAGCTTCAAGCAGGCCATTCACACCGTCGGGGCCTACGCGTATCACTTCTGGATGCAGGACATGAATCCCCTCCACCGCGGCAGCGGCAAGCAATATGTGCAGCGCAAGTCCGAGCTTTACCGGGAGCACGTCCGCCGCAAGCTCGCCGCCTACGAACGGCACATTCAGTTGGGCCTCATCGCCCAGGGACTGCTCCAATATCTGGCGCTGAGTTTCCGGCGCGTGGCCTGGTTCAATTTCCACTCCTACATCCGCACCGTATCCCCGCAAAAACCGCCCTCCGAGTGGGTCGTCTCGCAGGCCCTCCGTCACACCTGGCCGGATTTTCTCTGTGGTTTACCCCAAAACGCCATCCTCAAGAAATTCCTTGCCACTAAAATCAGTCCAGCCCGCTGCGGCTATCTTGACGCCTTTGATCTGGACATCGCTGCATGAACGTTTCACTGTCCAGTTGGAACTTAACGCGCTTCTTGTCGGTTGGCGCAAGCACACGAAGCGCGACATACTTGCCTTCTCGTTCAATTCCTTTCTGGTCCTTCTTGCCAGGCTTGCTGCAGAGCCACGTTTGGCGAACAAGCGGCACGACGGCACCACACGACGGATTCTTGCACGGCACTGTGCGCGTCCAAAGATAGGCGACAGGAGTAAGGAAGCCGGTTCGCTCTTTCAAATGCTGCTGAGGGTCATCGGCAAAACCCATTACGCGCTGCGGTTCGGCGAATGGGTCGTCGTCCTTGCTGCCCTTGCGCTTTTTCGGTGCGGTGAACTCCGGATCGGGGATGAGCGGATACAAATCGCCAATCTCGGCGCGAACTTTTTTCAGCACCCAGTTGCCCCAATAGCCGAGTTCACCAGCGAGGCCGCCCCAGGTGGTTCCGCCCTGGTCGTTCTTCGGGCCGGTCATGCCGCGCGCATCGGGGTCCGGCTTGCCGTACTTCTGCGGATAGACGAGCGTGCAGAGCTGGATAATGTGGGCGACTGGGTTGAGGTCGAGTGCGTATGCGTCGCAGCCCAGGCGCAAAGCTTCGAGCGGAATCGCCCCGCCGCCAGCAAACATGTCGAGCACCCGCGGACGTGGCGCAATGCCGGCGTGGATGTCGGCAGCGGTTACAGCCTTGCCCTGCTCTATTGAGAGCCTCTCAGCGTGGGCTTGCAGGATATGTCCTTTGGCCTCGGAAATTGCCCTTTGGATGTCCGCAGAGATTTCGGGTTTCGAGTCTGTGGGATAACGGCAGAGACGCTTGATGAACTTCGCGGCGTTGGCGCGGCCCAGGCTTTTCTCCTGCGCTTCTGTTCCGTCACCGGGGACAATCTGCGCCGCAGGCACGAGAGCGGAATAGATAGCGGCGCGGCACGCGACAAGCGGACGTTTTGCCCACCAGAGGTGCAGGGTGGAGATGTGGCCCTTACGGACATTTTTTTCGCGTGAGCCTTCGGCGCTAATGTCCACAATGGGGAGATAATCTTCTATGAGGCGTTTGTCGTCGGTCATGTGGGCAGTCCTTCGTTTACAACCGCAGCCATGGAGTCGAGTTTGGCCTTTACCTCGGGATGGATTTCATCCTGTTTCATTTGGGCTGCGATCTGGAAGTAGTCCTTTTTGGAGAGCTTGGTTTCGGTCTTTTCCAGGAACTCCGGCAGGATAGATTTGCTGGCGGCGGTGGCGACGAGATAGTCGCTGTCCTTGAGCGGGCCTGTTAATGCAGGTGGTGGAAAGTTCTCTTTTAGGAATTGCTCGCCGTTCTTGCGCTTAACGCTGGAGAGTAGGTCGGGCTCCGGCCCCTCGACGAAACGTAAGAGCGCCTCAGGGTGGAGTAAATAGTTTTCGATCTCATATCGCTTCCAACGCAAGATGGTCAGGTTGTCGGCTGACACTTCGCGCTCGGGGAGATTGCGGTTATCGCCGTCGAGCAGGAGGACACCCTTCACCTGCGGGCGGATGGCCTTGAGGCCAAAGAAATGGGCACGGGCCTCGCCCACATTGCGCCCGTGGATGGCGCAAACAAAGGGTGTGGCAGCGAAACGGGAAAAGTCATGTTTGAGTACGCGAGCGAATTCACCAAGTATTTTGAAGTCCGATTCGTCTTCGACGTAGAGGACGTTCTGGCCATTTTCCGCGGCTAAAATGTCAAGGGACGACAGCCGTTTTAGAGCCTCCCGCACCTGGTCGCGGTGGGTTTCAATCGTCAGCCGGTGGGGTGGGCCGTAAAAGGAGAGGATTTGCTCGGCGCCGGTGTCCTCCAGGATGATTTCAGAATGAGTAGAGATGAGGAGTTGGCATGCCCGCTTGCGCGCGACTCCTCGCAGCAGGTCGTACACTTGCCTTTGGAGGATCACGTGGAGGTGGGCGTCGGGTTCGTCAAGGAGAAGCACGGAGGCGGGCCGGGCGTAGAAGAAGCCGAGGAGCGTCAGAACCTGGTGGAAACCGCTGCCAGCAGAGGCAACATCGAAGGAGATTCGAGACTCGCCATGAGTGTATTCGATGCGGATGAAGGGGTCTGTAGCCTCGGAATACTGGGGCTGTTTCAGCCGGTAGCCGAAAAGGCCAAAAACGTCCTCAGTCAGCGCTTTCCAAAAGCCTGTTTTGGCCTTCTCGTCAGCACGGTAAACTTCGAGCATGAGGTTTCTCAGCACGTCGCCCGGTTTGCCCTGGCCGATGAGACGACTCTGGTAGCCCAGTTGCAGCCCTGTCTCCTCAGCGCCGATTCCTGAGAACGGAGGGACATGGACGATTTTGAGGTCCTGGGCACCGGGAGGAATTTCCGTGACTGGCTGGCCCTGTTCGTCGGCCAGCTTGATGTAGATTTGTTCTTTGTTGGCGTAACGCAGGGTCACGGTCAAGCTCCAGTTCGTGGCCTGGGAGTCCCTGCCCAAAGTGGTGATAGCGACTAATTTGGGCTGACCGGCATCCACCCCTTCCTTTTCGCCTTTGCTGTAACCGGTATCACGCTCGAACCATAGCAAGTTCATTTCACGCAGGGGGATGGCCGTGAAGTCATTCCTGGAAACAGGGACCCCGGTTCTCTGCTTGGCCTTCGATGACTCGGCATGTTCCGCGAGCCACCGTTGCAGGGCAAGGTTCCAGACGGCGATTGCCTGCAGGAGAGTGGTCTTGCCGGAGTTGTTTGGGCCGGCCAGAACGACATCGTCGCCCAGGTTGAAGGTTTCGGACTGAAATCGCTTGAAGAATTCGACTTTAACCTGGGTGATCATAAGGTGGGGAGAGGCGGCGTTTGCTCGGCGGCCGCCTGCGCAATGGCGGCGGCGGGGATGTCGAAAAAGCGGGCGGCTGCTACTTCTTTTTTTGCGTGGTTGAGGCGCTTGGCGGGGTTTCGGATCATGAGGGGGGTGGAGTCGGGTTTGCCCAGTGGGTCCCAAACGACGTAGAGCCAATAGGAGTCGCCAAGTTGGATGGCCTTGTACCATTCGTTGGTGGTGAGGCGGATGGTTTGGCCGCGCTTGCGCCCCTTCACTTCGATGCGGCGGAGGCTGGTAACGGGATCGCGGTAGCCAGTCTGGGGGTCGGCCGGGGCGAGGCTGCGAATATCAAAGCCGATTTTTTCATGGCCGACGCGTATGCACTCCCAGCCGCGCGCCGTCTCGTAGGCGATAACGACGTTCTCGGCGGCGAGTTCACTTAGGCGGTTGACTTCGGGGTCGAGGTCGTCGAGGAGTTCGGTGATGGCCGCCCTCACCCCCGGCCCCTCTCCCATCTGATGGGCGAGGGTAGCTAACTCTGTGGCCGGTAGGACCAGCGAGGTGGCGACGTGGCGGACAGGCCCGTGTCGGGCGATGGAGAGGCGGTCAAGGCCGGCCATGCGCTCCTTGTGGGTGCGCTCCAAGTCGGCGAGATCGTTTTCAGCTCGTTGCCGGGCGATGGCGACCGAAGTGTCGGACTTCTCGCGGGCACGGAGGGACATGACGCGGTCCTGGGCGGCCCGCTGACGAGCGGTGTAGGACTTTTGGAGGTATTCGCGGCAGACCTCGACAAAGTGCTTGCGTTCGTCCTGACACGCCTGGCGGCGTTCGCTCTGGTAGGTACTCTTGAGGAAGTCGGCGGCGGGGGCGGGGTCAATGCGGCCGACGGCTTCCGGCGGATTCGGAAAGGCGGGGAGGTCCAGGAGGCAATCGGCTGGGACAATTTCATAGCGGGTTTCGCCGGCGCCGACTTCGCCGAGGGCCATCGGGATGCTCAGATTCTCGCGGACCGCGACCAACTCGGCGAAAAGGGTTTGGGGTTCGCCCTTGGTGTTCTGGCCGCGGACGGAGATTTCGAAAAAGTGGAGGCGGTAGGGTTTTTGGGTGGCGGCGTCGAGGTAGAGGGCCATGCCGCCGACAAGCGGTGCCAGCTTTTCGTTAAGGCGCTCATCAACGGCGGCGTAAAGCGGATGGCCGGGGCCGAAGAGGACGGCGTCGAGGTGCTGGTCCTCTTCGAGGTGGTCTTTGTGGAAGGTGAGTTTCCGGTAGGCCGGCTCCGCCTTGCCGAGGCGGCGGACGGATTCAAGCCGGTCGGAGCGGAGGTCGGCCAGGACGTGCTCGACGCGCCAGAGGCCGTCGGCGCGCGGGTCGATCTTGAGGCCGACTTCGGCGCACGATTTTACGAACTGGTCCTCGACGTAGCGGGGCATGAGGCGGCGCTCCTCGGCCTCGACGTTGGCGCGCTGGAAGCCGGAGAAGTCCACGTTGGCGCGGGCGAGGGCGATGCCGGTGGCCTTCTCGTAATGGAGGAGGAGCTGCGGGTCCACCTTTTCGATGCGGTCGAGGTATTCCTCCAGGCGGCGGGGGTCGTGGGCGGCTTCGCGGAGCATGTCTGGCAGGTTTATGTCGTTGAGGGAGAGGACTTCGCCGATGACGTCGAAGACGCGGTCGGCCAGGACCTCGCGCATCTGCTCGAGCTTTTCGAGCAGGCGGGTGAGGATGCGGCCTTCGACGATGTCCTGGCCTTCCTCGGACTGGGCGGCGACGAAATTGAAGGCGTGGACATCGCGGTCCTGGCCGATGCGGTGGATGCGGCCGAGGCGCTGTTCCAGCCGGGTCGGATTCCAGGGCAGGTCGTAGTTGATCATCAACCGGCAGAACTGGAGGTTGATGCCTTCGCCGGCGGCTTCGGTGGCGACGCAGATTTGTTTGGTGGTGCGGAAGTCCTCCTGGGCGCGCTTTCGCTCGTGCGGGTTCATGCCGCCGTGGATTTCGGTTAGGGTGTAGCCCCATTTCTCGAGGTGGTGCGCGGAGGTGGCTTAGGGTGTCGCGGTGCTCGGTGAAAATGAGGAGCTTGCCGCGGCCGTCGGTCAATTCGTGGAACTCGGCGCGCGTGAGACATTCTTGCAGGGCGGTCAGCTTGGAGTCGGCGCCCTGGTCGCGGACGCGGCGGGCGCGGGCGAGTAATTCCTGCAACGCGGCGATTTCGGCGCGGAGCTGGTCGAGTTCGATGGCGTCGGTCAGGCCGTCGGCGAGTTGGTCGCGCTCAGCTTCGTCAAGGTCGTCTTCGTCCTGCTCGGCGTCGGCCAGGCGGCCTTGGAGTTGGGCGAGGCGGCGGGCGCGCTGAGGCGGGGTGAGGTTCTCCAGTTCCTCAAGCAATTCCTGCTGTTTTTCTAAGCGGCGGCGGATGGACTCGAAGATGGCCATCGTCGAACTGGCCAGCCGGCGCTGAAGGACGGTGCGCGCCAGGGCGACGCTGGCTTTCTTGCGACCGCTCGCCTGCGGCAGGAACTCGTTGATATAGGCGGTGACGGCCTTGTAGAAGGTCGTATTCGTCCCGGTTCAGTCGGAAGGTGATGGTGTGGGCATGACGGTCGGGAAACAGGCGGTGGCCCTGCAGGTCCTTGAGGTCCTCTTTCAGCCGGCGGAGCGCCCATGGACAGTCCGGGCCGAGGCGGAGGATGTCGCGGCGCATCTCCCCGGCCTTGGCGGCGTTCCGGTGCGGCTCCGGGAAGAGGTCCGGGTCGAGCAGGCGGATGAAGTGGGCGAAGCGGTCGTCGTCGCCGTGGTGGGGCGTGGCCGTGAGCAGGAGGACATGGCCGGCCGGCTGGGCGGTAAGGTGCTCGGCCAGTTGGTAACGCTTGGTCTTCTCGGCCTCGTCGCCGCGCGTGGAAGATTTTTTGGTGTAGGCGCTGCACTTGTGGGCCTCATCAATTATGATGAGATCCCAGCGCTGCTGCCAGACGCGCTCGCGGACCTCGTCCTGCTTGGCGTAGTCAATCGAGGCGATCACCTGGTTGGAACGCTGCCAGGGATTGGTGAGTTGCTGCTGGTCCACGGCGGAGAAGATGATGTCGAACGACTCGCCGAACCAGCGGAGCATTTCGTCCTGCCATTGGATGGTGAGTGGTGAGGGGCAGAGGATGAGGACGCGCTCGATGGCCTCGCGGAGCTTCATCTCCTTGATTAGCAGGCCGGCCATGATGGTTTTGCCGGCGCCGGGGTCGTCGGCGAGCAGGAAGCGAAGGCGGGGCTGCGGGAGCATCTTGATATAGACCGCCTCGATCTGGTGGGGAAGGGTGCGGATGCCCGAGAGGCTGACGGCGAAATGGGGGTCGTGGGCGTAGGCGAGGCGGATGCGGGCGGATTCGACGAGGAGGCGGAGTTGCTCGGCGTTGGCGAGGGTGGCTTTGGCAGCGGCGGGGGTGGAGGCGGCAAGTGCGGCGGCTTCCTCTTCCGAGATGACGGCCTCGTCGAGGCTGCCGTCATGCAGGCGGACGCGACACTCGAAGCCTTTGCCGAGGGGCCGGGCAGATTCGAGGGTAACGGGAAGATCGAAATGTCCCGGAATGGACACCAGCCGACCGATTGGTAACTGTATACTCGTGCCGCCCATGAGGAGAGACAAGCGATGATGCGCCTGAATGGGAAGGATTGCAGCAAAAAAATGCCAGGCCGTAACTTGTGCGGGGCGTTTGGGCGCATCCGCCCGGTGGGGGGGGCATGGTGCGGCGGGCGGGGGTTTTCTGCGGATCCTCACCGGCCCTCTTCCTCGGGGGGAGGAGCGTCGTTACGCGACACGGGTCACCTTCCGCCACGGGAACCGTGGACTGGAAGTCCACGGCTATCATCAAGCACCGCTATGCTGTGCCTGGAATTTGGACATTTGGAACCAACCAAGCTGCCGAAGCATGGTCTTTGTCGTGGCCTTTGTCCGAACCTTTGTCGCGAATGTGAGCTCCTGAAACAAACGACAAAGGAACCGACAAAGGTTCCGACAAAGGACGCTCAGCAGAGCTGACAATGTCCAAACTCCAGGGCCCTCTTCGTCGGGGAGGGGGCCTGGGCAAACGGGCTGCCCGACAAGGCGTGCTCCCTTTCACTGAATCGTTTTGATCAGAATATCCTCGGTGCGGCAGAGGTCGGGCCAGGCGTTGACGGTGGCGGAGATCTTCTCGGGGTAGCGGGCGCGTGTTCGTTTGCTGCCGGGGTTGGAGGCGGCGACGGCGTACCGGACGGGGGACTCGCTGATGAGGACGAGCTTGTTGTAGCCGAGAGATTTGAGGCGGTCGAGGTCGGCGGGGTTGTTGAGGAGGTCGAACAGGCCCTTGGGTGTGGGGGCATTGGGCCCGCCTTGGAGGATAGGCACGCAGAGTCCGTGGCGGTCGGAGCGGAACAAGACTTCCCCGCCCCAGATCGGGTCGCAGGTATAGACCAGGAGGCGGTCGCCAGGGTCGGTGTGCCGGAGGAGTTCGGCGCTCATTTGTTGTGGGAAGTAGTCATAGTCGCCGGCCACTTTCATGGTGATGACGCCATCGACGGCCGAGAGGATCAGCACGGCTGCGGCCAGGGCCGTGCGGAGGGGGGCGATGGGCATTTCGCCGGCCCAGAAATCCTCCCAGCGGGCCAGCGTGGCGCCGCACAACATGGCCACGGCGGGAGCGCATATAAGGTAGAAGTGCCAGTGTTCCAGGACCAGGTGCGTGAAGACGAGGGTGGTGGCCAAGGCAGCCAGGAGCCAGAGCTTTGGGAGCCGGTTGCCGGGGCGCACGAGGGCCAGGACCAACAAGGCGCTCAGCGGCAGGGTGCCCATAGTCGCATGGAGAAAGCGCCAGCCGCCCTTGAGCCAAGGCCCGGGGCTCAACCGGTAATGCAGGTCGCCAAAGAACCAGTGGACGAGCCAGGGGCTTTGGGAGAGGCGCAGCTCGGTATAGGGGTAAAGGGCCTGGGCGGCCAGGGAGTTGGTGTAACGGGTCCACAGGGCAAAGGCGGCTGCGGCGACCGCTCCGGCCAATGCGAGCAGCGCCCACGAGCGCCAGGCGCCGATGCCATTGACCAGGAGCAGGCACAGGGTGCAGAGTCCAGCGGTAAAGAACAGCGGCAGCTTGAGCAGGGCGCTCAGAACCGCGAACAGAGTGGCCGGCCACCACCACCATGCGTTGCCGGTGCGGAGCATCTTGTCGGCGAAGTAAATGAACCAGAGCATCGCCGTCAGACAGAGGCCGTCGGTGGCCGCCTCGCCGGCCATGATGACAATCAAGGGTTCGGCCAGGAAAAAGGCCACGGCCCATCCGGCGGCGCGCTGGCCGACGTATGGTCGCGCCAACTGGAAGAAGGGCCAAAGGCAGGTGGCAAAGAACAGGAGCGATACCAGGTTGGCCCAGCCGTACCAGGTCGAGTGCGCCAGCTTGAAGGCCAGGCCGGCGGCGGCTTGCCAAACCGGCAGTTCCAGGGCGGTGGGCGTCCCGGTCGCGTTGAACCCAACGATGACGGGGCGCAGCAGGTTGATCGGGCCGTGGGCGTACTCGAGGGCGGTGCCCAGATGGCTGGCGCGATAAAGGGGCTTGCCGAGCCGGGCCCCGCCGAGGTGGAAGGCGAAGATGCAGCCCAACAGCACGAGCACGAGCGGCAACAATCTCGGGCCCCTGGTTTCACTCAGTTGCACGCTAGCCTGCTACAAAACCGGCGGGGCAGTGTCAAGGAAGTGCGGAGTGTGGAGTGCGGAGTGGGGAGTGCGGAGTGCGGAGTGGGGAGTGCGGAGTGGGGAGTGCGGAGTGCGGAGTGGGGAGTGCGGAGTGCGGAGTGCGGAGTGCGGAGTGCGGAGTGGGGAGTGCGGAGTGCGGAGTGTCAAGAGCGGGTGTGAATTGCGCGGGGCCGTTCGACAGCGCCAGCAAGCTGGACGCACTCCAAGCGCTTCGCCAGTCGGGGCAAACGACCCGCAGCCGCTCGCCGTGCCCGACCCGACGAGCACGGCCACCCGCCCCTGGCAGTGCGGATCGGCCTCCCTGTGCCTCGACCGTCGCTCGAATGGGCCGCTAAACCCGCCCTCAGAGCGCCTCAGGTGCTTGGCATACCAGCCTGCCTTCAAGCTTAGAGCGAAGACGACGATGCGCCGGGCCTGGGTTGCACAGGGGCTCAAGGTGGGAAACTGGGGCTACTTGGCCTCGGTGCTGTTTGAGCGGGCGGAACTATCAAGACGACGTGGCGACACGATCGACGGATGGACCTCAATGGCGCTGGTCGCTGAACCGTGTGGTCGCCTCGCGCTCGGCGGGTCTCGCTGTGTGTGCTTCGCGGCCATTGGCGAGGATTCGGGGCCAATTCATGGTTGACACGGAGAGGACTTTCATGGTAAGCCTATCGGCGGTACCGCACGCGCGTGCGTTTGGTCGCACGCGTTTCGTGCGGAGTGGAGAAAACTAACAATAGAAGGAACGGTTATGAAACAGATCGTCGATCGTAAATCCACCCCCCCCTCAGGTTCACTCGTCAGCGGCTGCGTGTGCGCGCTGGCCGCCGTTGCTGTCCTGGCATGCTGGCCCGCCCGGGCGGGGCAGCTCGTCCAAGCCACCGATATGGCGGGCATCTTTGAGCACATCGCAAGCTCCGAATACAACATCCGATGGATCGAGGATACATCGGTCTATAGATCGGCCAACCGGGCGCAGAACCTGCGCTTCACTTATTACGAGGACGGGTTCGCGGCGGAGCCTCGGGACTACGGCGAGGGGAATCCGAAGCCGTGGGAAATCGCGTTGCGGCTTCAAGCGTTCGGCAAGTCGGCCGACCAGGCCCAATCCATCGCGGGCGCCCGCTGGACGGTAAACGAGAACGCGGCCTCGGCCGACGCCGGCTCAATTGTCGTGGAATACAGGAACGACCGGGACGGCTTGCGCCAGAATTTCCAGGTGCCTGCCCCACCACCGGGCACGGATTGCTTGCAACTGCACTTTGCCGCCCAGGCGACCGGGCTTGATTTGCAGTCCAACGCCGGGGAAAACTTCGTTTATTTCACCGATGCCTCCGGCCAGGAAGTCGTGCGCTACACGGACCTCCATGCCTGGGACGCCATGGGGCAGGAACTCGAGGCCGCAATGATCAGGCTGGACGCCACCCATTTCGACATCGCAGTCAACGATGAGGCGGCGGTTTACCCGATCCTCATTGACCCGCTGACGAGGCAGTGGTATCAGAGCGGGACTCAGACGGGCGAGCAGTACGGCTACTCCGTGGCCGATCCGGGCTATGTGGCCGGCGGCAACGGAAATTACGCGGCCGTCATGGTCGGCGCTCCGCAATACGACAACGGCAATGCCACCTACGCCGGGGCGGTATTCGTGTATTATGGCGTTGACGTACTAACCACCGGCTGGAGCTATTTGGGCAACCAGGCCGGCGAACGTCTGGGCACGAGCGTGGCGACCGCCGGCGATCTCTACGCGAACGGCTATTCCGGCATCGTGGTTGGCGCTCCAGGCTACAGCAGCGGCGGTTACACGTGGAACGGGATAGCCTATGTCTTCGCAGGCAGCGCCAACGGGCCTGTCGGCCCGGTATGGAGCAGCGCGGGTATGGGGAACTACACGAGGTACGGCCAATCGGTGTGCGGCGTCCGAAACGGCATGCTCGGGCTGCCGTACGGCGGGTTTGCCATTGGGGCGCCCTATTACCTCGAGGAGGGCTATGCCGGCGAGATCGGCATCTTCATGGGCAGCCTGAACGGGATAGTAAGTGTAGGCTCGATCTCTGGGTCCATTTATCCGGCTGATGGCTTGCTGGGCTACAGCCTGGCGCTCGAAGACGTTAACCGCGACGGGATCGCGGATCTCATTGCCGGGGCCCCAAACATGAGCAACGGGAGCTCGGCGCCCGGCGCCGCGGTGGTCTATTACGGACGTACACTGGCTTTAATGGCGGCTCGACGACCCTCTGGGGAGAGAGCAACGGAGATGGCTTCGGTTTGAGCGTAGCGGCGGTCGGGGACACCGATGGGGACGGTTACCAGGACTTGCTCGTCGGGGCGCCCTCCCATGCCCCAGGCGGCAAGGCCTACCTCTACCGAGGGGGGGCCGGCGGCGTGAGCACCACTGCCTCCTGGTCCGACGTTGGCACGCAGAGCGGAGAGGGATTTGGCCGCAGCGTGTCCGGTGGCATCGTTGACAGCCAACTGCCGAGCCTCCTTATAGGCGCGCCGAACTACAGCTCTATGCAGCGAACGCACGACGGAGCCGCCTTTTTTTATGTGGTCCCGGCGGGCAGCCCGCCGGTGCTGGACACCATGGTGGCTGTGGGCGCCTCGAACGACCACGTCGGGTGGAGCGTCGCCCACCTCGAGACGATTTACTACAGGACAAGCGGGATAGCCGTGGGCGCCCCCGACTCCGCGCCGGGCGGCACGGTCACCACGTGGTCGTATCACCAGTAGCGCCGGGCGCGACCAATCGGCCGGCGGCCGGCCCTGTCACGGTACGACACTATGAGACGCGACTCAACGCTCGGGCGGGGCCAGGGGAGGCCGGCTCCGCCCGTTTTGCCGAAACCTATGGGCTGCCGGCTCATAACTCGCCGCCGGCGGCCAAGCCCTGCCTTTACGCTGGTCGAGCTCCTCGTGGTCATCGCTATCCTCGGGCTCCTGGCGGCCCTCCTCCTGCCCGCTCTGTCCAGGGCCAAGGCGCGGGCGCGGACCATTGCCTGCCTGAACAACAAGCACCAACTGGGCCTGGCGTGGTTCCTGTACGCCCACGACAACAACGATTGGCTGGTGCTTAACAGCATAGGCGAGGGCCAACACTTCTTTGACTGGGTAGGAACGGACGTTTACTCATGGGTGATTGCCTTCATGTCCTGGGACCTGTGGACCGACAACACCAACTACACCGCCCTGACGTGGAACGTCACTTCGCCGCTGTCGCCGTACCTGGCCCACTCACCGCGTCCTTTCAAATGCCCGGCCGACACCTACCTGAGCCCGCCGCAGCATGCGGCGGGCTGGGCGGAGCGGATCCGCAGCGTCTCCATGAACATGTTCGTGGGCGACGGCTGGGACGGAGGAGGTAACAACGGTCCCAAAGGCGGCGCTTTGGGGACCCTGGGGTATTATGTCAACTATAAGCGCCTAACCGACTTTCGCAAGCTGGGACCCTCGCAGGTGTGGGTCATCATCGACGAGCATCCGGACAGCATAGGCAACGGCGCGTTCTGGCTCTTGGCCGCCCCGCCGAGCGAGGGGGCGATGTGGGCTGAGTTACCCGCCAGCTACCACGAAGGCGGCTGCACGCTCGTGTTTGGCGACGCCCATGCGGAAATCAAGAAGTGGCTCGTGCCCGATACAAAGCAGCCGGTTCGTTTTCTCCGCTGGGTTCCCCCTCTGTCGCTGCTCGCGGATCGCCGCGACTACGAGTGGCTGCGCGCGCGAACGGCGGAACCCCATGATTAGACCGCGGCACCGAGGCCGCGGGCGGGGCCAGGCGTGGCCCGCTCCGCCCGATTTGATGAAGCCAACGGGCGCCTGGATGCCGGCTAGCCGCCGGCGGTCGGCACCTGCCTTTACCCTTGTCGAGCTGCTCGTGGTCATCGCCATCCTCGGGCTCCTGGCGGCCCTGCTCCTGCCCGCTCTGTCCAGGGCCAAGGCGCGAGCGCGGACCATTGCCTGCCTGAACAACAAGCACCAACTGGGCCTGGCGTGGTTCCTGTACGCCCACGACAACAACGATCGGCTGGTGCTTAACAGCATAGGCGCGGGCCAACACTTCTTTGACTGGGTAGGAACGGACGTTTACTCATGGGTGATTGCCTTCATGTCCTGGGACCTGTGGACCGACAACACCAACTACGCCGCCCTGAGGTGGGAAGTTACTTCGCCGCTGGCGCCTTACGTGGCCCACTCGCCCCGCCTTTTCAAATGCCCGGCTGACACCTACCTCAGCCCGCCGCAGCATGCGGCGGGCTGGGCGGAGCGGATCCGCAGCGTCTCCATGAACTGGTTCGTGGGCGACGGCTGGGACGGAGGAAGTAACAACGGCCCCAAAGGCGGCGCTTTGGGGACATTAGGGTATTATGTAAACTACAAGCGCCTGACCGACTTTCGCAAGCTGGGACCCTCGCAGGTGTGGGTCATCATTGACGAGCATCCGGACAGCATAGGCAACGGTGCGTTCGGTTTCCTCGCCTCCCCGCCCGGCATGGGGGACGTCTGGGAGCAGTTGCCCGCCAGTTACGACGCGGGCGGCTGCACGCTAGTGTTTGGCGACGCCCATGCCGAAATCAAGAAGTGGCTCGTGCCCGATACAAGGCAGCCGGTTCGTTTTCTCCGCTGGTCCCCCCCCTGTCGCTGCTCGCGGACCGCCGCGACTGCGAGTGGCTGCGCGCGCGAACGGCGGAGCTCCACGATTAGAACGCGGCACCGATGCAACGGGGGCGCCGGCAGGGTAGGCCCTCTCCGCTCGGTTCGCGTTGGCTCGAGCTCGTGGCCCGAGGCGTTTGGAGCGCGGAGCTTGCTCCCGCTTTCGGACGCGCAGAGCCGTTCGAAAGCGCGAGCAAGCTGGACGCACTCCACACGCTTCGCCAGCCAGGGCAAAGGACCCGCAACTGCCCACGCTACCCGAGCCGACGCGCACAGCCACCCGCCCTTGGCACTGCGGATCGGCCTTGCTGGACCCTAGCCGTCCCTTGAGCGGGCCGCTAAATCCGCCTTCGCAGCGCCTCAGATGCTTGGCATACTTCCGCGGCAATTTATTTACGGATTTTTAACGCTGGCGAGCCTGCTATTTAGAGCCTGTCCCAAAAGAGCGAGTTTCTGCAGTCGCATGAGTATTGGTGATTCACAAACACTTCGCTATCAGTAGATGTGGGCGTTAATCCCCGGCCCACTGCCTTTTCAGGCGACATTGGTCGTTCCGGTACACACCGCGTCCCCGGTTCTTTATTCGGAGAATCAGCCGCGCGGGCTTCAGGCTGCCCGGCGCTGGGCCTCGGCCGCCTCCGCTCGCGGCAAGCGCGCGAGCACCCACAGATTATGCACCAACACCGTCCAGGTCAGGGTCAACTCCCGGTGTTCAAAGCCTTTGCAGCGCATCCGTCCACCCAGGAAGACATTCTTCACAATGCCGATGCGGCCTTCGGTTTGCGCCCGGCGCCGCTGCATGCGCTTGAATTTCCAGGAACGGTTCCGCTGGCGCAGCCGCGCGGGCGAACGGGGACAGACCGCGTTGAAGATCTTCTCTTGGTCCAGGCCGAAGCGGTTGAGCTCGCTATCGAACCCCCGGTCGCCCGCGAGCGCTTTGGGGCCTGGCGCATAGGCTTCCTGCATGCGTGCCACCGTGCGCGGCAATAAGGCGGCGTCGGCCGGAGCACTCTGGCGGAACAACTCCCAATCCAGGATCAGCCCTTGGGGATTCTCGGCCAGGAAGAGCGTGTTGCCGAACTCCACTTCGGCCTCGGCTTTTTTGCGCACAATCACGTGGACGTCCGCTTCATAGAGGCTGAGGATCTTTTCTTCATGGGGCACGAGTTGGCCCTTCAAGATCCGCTGGCGGGCCTGTTGGCGGGCCTTGGGCAATTGCTCCAGAACCTGGTCCATCCGGCCAAGCACCTGCTGGGCTTGGGGGCGGGTCCAGTCGGTTTGCTCCCAATGGGCGTCGAGCAACTGGCGATACCGGCGGGCGTGATTGCGGACGGTCCCGACCAGGCGATCCATCTGGCGGAGGGTTTGTTTGCGCAGGCGCCGGCTCTGGACCGGATCCTGGCGACGCCAGGCATGGGTCATTTTGATGCACAGCCCATTGATGCGGCCGATGAAGCTCTCCGGTTCCTCCATGCGGTGCTTGAGTCCCTGGTCGCGGATGAGCCGGACCGAGCCCATCAAGGTGCGGGTGGCATCGCGCAAGAGCACCCAGTCCACGGGGTAGTGGATATGGGTGCACAGGCAGGTGGAGTCCAGATAGGCGCTTTCCAAGTCCAGCGGTTGGGCCAGCTCCAGTCGTTCCGGGGCCTGGGCTCCCTGGACCAGGAGCTGGTGGATCAGTTGGCGCACCTCGGCCTCCGGCCACCAGGTGAAGTAGCGTTGGAGGGTGCTCTTGCTGGGCACGACCACGCGGTCAACCTCGCTGATAGCGCAGAAGAACTGCAGGAGGGGGCTATCGGCCAGGCGGGCGGCAAAGCCGCGGTATTGCTCTTTGAGCAGGAGCCGGGCGATATTGCAGCGCAAGGCGCGGCGGGCATGGAACTGGTGGTTTTGCTGGGCTCTGGCGCTGACGTGTTTTTGCCCGGCCAGCCAGCGTTGGAGGTCGGCCTCGAGCATCTGGGTTTCCAAAGGGCTCTGCACCAGCAGGCCATCGATGCGCAGGAGTTGGTCGCGCAAGTCGCGGTAATCAACATTGCCCTCGACGGTGGGCAGGATGAGGGGCAGTGGCAGTGCGAAGGGAATAATATTGACAGCCGGCATGAGGCTAGATTATACTCTAGCCTATAAAAGGCAAGAACTATTTTTACAAAAATGCAAGCGACCTATCCTTTGAAAATCCAGGAGATGCGCTCCAAGGGAAAGCAGCCCCGATTCTATGTCAGCTTCCCGTTGGCCTTGGCTGCGGCGATCGGTCTGGAAGGGGGTGAAACCGTCCAATGGGAACTACTGGATCGTGGCGAACTGCATTTGGTTCGACCCAAGGTGCCTGCGCCGACCACCCGCCGGCGGGCCTCGGCGAACCCATCATAAGGGACCTTTTCAGTGTCGCCGTGCCGATTCCTGCGGGTTTAAATCCGGCCCGCATCGATCCCACCCCCGCTCCGCAAGGCTTTCCTCTACTGGGACAGGCTCTATTTATTTGGCGCGGCGGTCAGGGTGTGGTCTGGTGTAATTGAAGAACGAATTATGCGCATTATGCCACAGACCTTAATCAGCGGCCGAGGCGATACGGCGGAGGGAATAGCGGTTGCGGCGCCGAACGAAGGATACGCGGTCAATATCGCGCTGGTTTATCAGGATGCACTGACCCGGCAGCGGGCCGGACAGGTGCGCGAGCGACTGGGAGAGGTGGCCGGGGAGGCGGCGATTCACTGCACGGAATGGAAGATCAGTAACCTCAGAGAACCGAGAGTTTATTCAGAAGGTGTCCGGGCCCTGGCGCGGGCGGATGTGATTGTGGTTTCGCTTTACGAAGCAGAGCGATTGCCGTCGGTGTTTTACCTGTGGGTTAACCTTTGGTTGCAGGTGCGTTCCGGGCTGCCGGGCGCGCTGGTGGCCCTGGTCGTCCCGGGCGAAGAATCGCACTTTGGGGTGAATGAGACGCGAAGGTACTTGTGCGCGGTCGCCAGCCAAGGTGGCTTGGAGCTGTTGGAATGCAACCAGCCAAACAGACCAATTCGTGAAGCGGTCAGTAATGAGGCGGTCAGATAACGAGAATTCAATATTCTATTGGTTTCACTGAATGTGCCTGAGAGCCATTGTTGCCGTTTTTCATACTTCATCCCTGCCTTGCCTGCCGCCCTGGCGGGCGCGGGGGTGGAATTGGCGGTGAACATCGCGGAGGCGGCTGCCGGCAAGGTGGGTATAGATTTCGGTGGTGCCGATGCTGGCGTGGCCGAGCAGTTCCTGGATGACGCGCAGGTCGGCGCCGTGTTCGAGCAGGTGGGTGGCAAAGCTATGGCGGAGCATGTGGGGAGTCACGTTGCGGGCAAGGCCGGCGCGGCGGGCTCGACGCTTGATGCGCAGCCAGAGCGTGACGGGGGCAAAGGGGGTGCCGCGTTTGGTGAGAAACACCGTGGCCGGGGAACGGGCGGTGACCAGCTTGGGCCTGCCGGCCTCGAGATAGTGCTGCATGGCGGCCACGGCCTTGCGGCCCAGCGGGACCACCCGCTCCTTGTTGCCCTTGCCGATGACATTGACAAAGCCGGCCTCCAAATGCAGTTGTTCGAGCCGAATCTGGCGCAACTCCGCCAGCCGAAGGCCCGAGGCGTAGGCCAGTTCCAGCACTGCCTGGTCGCACAGGCCCTGGGGCGTCTCAGGCGTCTCGGGGGCCAGGAGCTTGTCAATCTCCCGGTCGGTCAGCGCCTTGGGCAGGCGTTTCCACCGGCGCGGCAGAGAGAGGTTCTCGGCGGAATTGGCGGGCAGGAGCCTCTCGCTTTCAGCAAAACGGTAAAAGGAACGCAACGCCGCGATTTCCAGATAGACGCTCTCGCTGCTCAGCCGCCGGGCGGGATTTCCAGACGCGTCGCCGCCCTGGGCACCCGAGGGATGGTCCTTGGCTCTCGGGCCGCCAGGCGGGCCGAGCACAGCCCGTTGCCGCTCGTGTTGCAGGAAGGCCATCAGGTGCTGCAGTTGGACCGATTTCCAGTCCGAGATCCCCTGCCCCCCGGCCCAAACCACGAATTTGTTCAACAGAGCGGCGTAGGTCCGCTGGGTGTGTTCGGCCTGCCCGCGTTCGTGGCGGAGGTATTGGAGAAAATCTTCAACCAACGTCTGCATCGGGGTGTCGGAGCCGGGGTTTTGGGTTTGGGAGGTCACGGGTCGAGGGTCGAGGGTCGAGGGTCGAGTGGCGAGTGGCGAGTGGCGAGTGGCATCGATCCTGGATATTAATTACCATTGACCAATTCTCAATTCCCAATTCTCAATGATTCTCAATACCTCAGGACACACGCCCATTCGGAAAAACCTGAGATCCGCACCGAGGGGCGAGGGGCGGCACTTCGTTCCCTCGACACTCGACCCTCGACACTTGCGCCCGGATACGTGTGAACTGCGGTGTAACAACATTTGTCACTTGGTGCTGCCCCCAAAGGGGCTGCGGGCAGCGAGGTCGGGCAAGTCGCCGTCGCAAAAGGACCGCCGGTATTCCTCGACTTCCAGCAAGTGCTGGGCGGGTTGGGATTCCCCCCGGGCAATGAGGTATTTGAGCCTCCTGGAGATTGGCCGACCAGCGGAGGCCGTTGAAGAATTCGGCGCCGCTGAACTGGGTCTTGTAGAGGGCGCTCTGCCGGTAGCAGGAGCCGAGGTAAAGGAACCTAAAGCCGCGCCGGGCAAATTCGGCCACGGCCCAGGTCATCATAAACATGCCGAGGTTGCGGCTAAAGTAAGCCAGGTCGTAAAAGGCATAATAATAATAAGCCATTGCGGGCGGTTCCAGATAGAGTGTCACCGTGCCGAGCTCGGCCCCGGTCCGGGCGTCGGTGAAGAGCAGCAGGTGCGAAATGATGCGGCCTTGGAAGAGGGCGTCCAGACGTTCATAGGACATGACCTCTTTGCCAAATTTGGCATCGGCGTAGGTCTTATAGAGGTCGCGCCGTTTGGGGGTGTAATCGAACTGCGCGCGCGGGATGAGCGTGGCGGCCAGGTCCTGGCCCTTGCGCAGGATGCGGCGGTTCTCGGAGGATGGGCGGAACTGTGCCAGGGCCACACGCACCTGGCGGCAGAGGTAAAAACGTCGAGGTTGCGCGAGGAGGGGAGAAAGCCGCTGCTAAAAAGGTCCGCCGGCATTTCGCCCGGCTCGAGGAAGGCCCACACTGCATAAGGAAAGATGTAGTGCCCGTAATCAGGGGCGGCCTCGGAGAATAGGAGTTTCACGGTTGAGTCTGGGAAAGGCAATCTAACCGCAGAGAACGCAAAGATCGCAGAGAAGCAATGGATTCTTGAGCCGTCCGCTTCCTTTGACGGGTGAGGCCAATCTTGCCTGTAAGTGTTTATCTTTGTGCTCTGTGCGCTCTTTGCAGTTCATAAACTGCCGTTTTCAGGTTGGTTGGCATCAGAGGTGGTTTGGCCGAGGTAGATTCGGGGCAATCGGCCTCTCCAGCCGGTGAGCACGTCGTAGGAGACGGAATTTTTGAGTTTGGCGATTTCGTGCACAGAGATTTCGTCCTGGCCCTGGCGGCCCATCAGGACAGCCTCGTCCCAGAGTTGGGCCTCGGGCAGGTCGGTGATATCGACCGTCAAGGCGTCCATGGCGGTTCCGCCCACCAGTGGGGCGCGCCGTCCATGGATGAGGGCGAAGCCCTGGTTGCGCACTCGCGGGAAGCCGTCGCCGTAACCGAGCGGCAGGACGGCGATACGGCGGGGGGAGGGGGCGGCATAGCGCATGCCGTAACCGACGGTGTCGCCGGGTTGGAGCTGCTGGATGGCGGCGATGCGGGCCTTGACGGTCATGACCGGTTCAATGCCGGGGATGCGCCGGCACACAGCGGAAGGGAACACGCCCAGGGGCAAGATGCCCAGCCGGACCAGGTCGAAATGGGCCTGGGGAAGGTCCAGGAACCCGCCGCTGTTGCAGAGGTGACGCAACTTGACAGAGAGACCCCTTTGGGCCAAGGCGCGCAGGGCCTCCTCGAAGCGGGCCAGTTGCACCAGGGCGAAGGTCTTGTCGGTTTCATCGGACTGGGCGAAGTGGGAGAGCACGCCTTCCAGGATGAGAGACGGAGTGGAGTCGATGAGGGCGGCCAGGGCAGCCGTTTTGTCCCAGCGCACACCATAACGGTTCATGCCGGTATTGATCTTGATGTGAACCGGGGCGCGTTTGCCCGCGCGGGCGGCCAGGTATCCGAGCCTGGTTACGGTGTAAGGTTCGCTGACGCAGCAAGTGAGGTCGTGGGCGACACACCACGGCAGCTCCGCTTCCTGGCGTTCGCCCAGCAGCAGCAATCGCGCCCGGATGCCCTGCTCGCGCAGCCGCATGGCTTCCTGGATGGTGCTCGAGGCCAGGAAGCCGGCTCCGCAGGCCAAGGCTACCGTGGCGATGGGCAAGGCCCCGTGGCCGTAGGCCTCGTCCTTGAGCACCGAGAGCAGGCCGAGTTGGCTGGGCTTGTGCTGGTTGATGAGTTGGAAATTCCGCCGCAGCCGGTTCAGGTCGATTTCGATCCAGGCGGGTCGAGTTGACAAAAGGCAATCGGTTCGAGTCGCCGGTTCGATGACCGACTGTCCCCCGGGGGGGATGGCATCCCAATCCTCGACGGCAACAGGGGGCGAAGCAGGCGCACCAGAACCATGTGAGAGACAACGTTCATTTGTGGCAACTATTTGGTAGAAAACATACGTCCTAGCTGAACAGTTACTTCATAATTCATACTTTTGGAGGGTTCTACTCGGAGCCGGGCGGCCACAAGCTGCGCCCGATGTCAGGCCGGAAGTAGCTGCCGAGGCTTCGGAGTTTTCGGATGTTGTTGTAGGCCTTGTCGATGGCCTGGTCCAGGGAAGCGCCCAAGGCGATGACATCGGCCAGGCGGTGGCCGGTGGCCTGCAGCCCGCCGTTGCCGTCGGCGGCCACTTCGTTCCACCACACGTCGCAATCCAAAGGTCCGGTGACTTCCACCGGCACGCGGGGTCCCTGGATTTGGGTGTAGGGATAGCCGTAACCGGCCAGGGTAAGGGAACAGCCGAAGTTGAGCCCGCTGACGAATCGCGGGGCAAGCTTCTTGTTCTGCCCGGTCGCCAGCAAGGTTTCGATGGGGTTTGCCAGCAAGCGCAGGAGCATGGCGCCGGAGGTGATGCCGATGCGGATATTGTATTCGATGACATGCCACTGGGCTTTGGCGCGGACGGCGGTCACCTGGATGGGGCCATGGTAATCCACCCGGCGGAACCAGGGGAGCAAGGGGTGCAAGAGTTGGCGCGCCAAACCGTACTTGTCGGCTGGGTCCTTTTCGACCAGTCCGCCCAGGGGCGCGCCGGCGACGATGCCCAGGTTGCCGGCGAAGGCGCGCTTGTATTCCTGGTTGGTGACGAGGGAACAAATCTCCCCGCCGCTGACCAGGGCGATGTGGCCGGCCTCGCAACGGCCCAGGTATTCCTGCAGGAAGACCCCTTCGGCATAATCGATCTGGCGGAGCCAGGAACGGGTGTCCGCTGCCGACTCGCAAACGATGGTGTGAATAGGGCTGGTGGGCGAACAGAGCGGATTTTTGATGACAAAAGGCAGCGGATGCCGTTGGAGGATCCTTTCGGCCTCGAGGCGGTTGCGGGCCAGGTGGGCCTGGGGAAAGGGGATGCGGAAGCTTCGACAGAGCCGGCGCGCCAGGTCGCGTTCGCGTTCGATGCGCAGGCCTTGGCGCGTTGGGGAGAGAATGGGGATTTTCAGGGCGAGCAATTCGTCGGACCAGGGGGCTTGGGCCCAGTCAATGGACATTGGGACCACCAGGTCCACCGCTTGTTCCTCGAGCAACGGACAGGGGGAGGGAAACTGCTCGCGCGGGTAGGTGGGACCTGCCAAGGAGGGCGGGAAGTGCCCGTAACTGCGCGTGAGATAAGTCGAAACCCTGGCGCCGGCCTGTGCGAGGATTTGGGCGGTGCTGTGGGCGAAACTGCCAACGCCCAGGACCATGACCGAGGGCGGCCGGCCAGCCGGAGCGGGCTCTGCGGCAACCCTCAAGCCGGAACGCGGAGCGCCAACCTCGAGCGAAGCGGATTTGCGCCCCCGTTTGATCCTCTGACAACTGTTCATCTTCGTGCCACAGGTTAGCGGTTCGACGTGCCCCAGGACAAGGTTTTAGAGGGGCGAGCAATCGCGTGTCGCAGGGTCAGGAAATGTGCCGGCTAACCACAGCGATTCCGTAAGGTGGGTGGGGTTTCAATTCCAACCTGGCTGACCACAGGCAGTTAGGGCATTTTCGGAAACAGAGGCATTTTCTTTTTCGCTTGCATTGCTCGCCCGCTCTGCTATCCTACATCTATATATGAGTAGGATACAGCCGCTCCAGCGCACATTGACCCTGGCCCTCCGCCAGCGAAAGGCCCATCTCCTGCGCTCCTTCCAATTCCCCCCCGGAGTCCTCCACGCCTCCTTAATCGAGCGATTCCTCAAATGTGGCAAGGCCAATTGCCGCTGCCACACCGGTGGCCCCAAGCACGGCCCGTTCTTTTATCTCAACCGCTGCTTCGCCAAAGGCCAGGTGCAATCGCTCTTGCTGAAGTCCCCGGGCCAGATCGACCAAGCACGCCAAGGTGTGGCCGCTTATGCCCAGGTCCAGCACGTGCTTGACGAAATCAGCCAAATCAATCGCGAACTGCTCCGCCGTGGTGAACCTCTGGTGGCCGCGTCTTCATGAACGAACTGGCTCAGTTTCTGGGCTACGTAACGAAAGTCTTCGCCATGGGCCGGGTCGTGCGCGGGGTGCGCAGCGATTGGCCCTACGCCAAGATTCCTACGCGGCCCTTGTTGCTGAGCATGCTCATGGGCGTGGCCATCCGCGTCGGCAGTTACCTGGATCTCTCCAAGCAAACCAAGCGTTGGCGCTGGCAACACCTTATCCATTGGCAAGAGCGCATCAGCGACGACGCCTTTCACTATGTGAGCGAGCGCTTCTACCTGGAGGACTTGCGCCAAGGCCTGGCCGGGGTGAACAAGAACCTCAAGGCCAACAAGGCGCTGGAGAGCTGTAAAATCAACGGCCTGCTGCTCCTGAGTTTGGACGCCAACGAACACTTCCACAGTCGCAGTCGCTGCTGTCCGTGCTGCTGCCAGAGGGAGATTCAAGAGACCGACGACCAAGGCCAAAAACACACGGTGATCGAATACTACCACCGGTATGTCTTTGCCCAGATCAACGGGCCCAAGTTCAACGTGCTGGTGGACGTGGAGCCTATCGGTCCCGGGGAAGAGGAAGCCCAGGCCGGCCTGCGCCTGCTGGGGCGGATTCGCCGGCTTTACGGCGTGCGCTTTTTCAACGCCGTGACCATTGACAGTTGGTATGTGCAAGGCCCCTTTTTGAAGGCGGTGGAGAAGCTGGGCTGGGCCTGGATCGTCGTGCTCAAACAGGAACGGATGGAGGTCTTGCAAGAGGCGCGCGCCCTGAGTGCCGGACAAGAACCCGCTCTGGAGTTTGACGACGAAACCCGTGGCCGGCACGTCAAACTCTGGGAGGTCAAAGACCTGAACTTCAGCAAGAGCTACGGCCGCAAAGTGCGGGTGGTCCACTCGCAGGAGACGTGGATCCAGCACAAGATGGTGGGCGGAAAAATGACCCATCAACCCCAGACCAGCGACTGGTGGTGGATGGCATCGGAGGGCTTGGCGGGCTATCCGGTCCAGGTCGTCTATGAGGGCGGTCACCGGCGCTGGGGCATCGAGAACAAGGCGTTCAATGAGCTGACGCAATTCTACCACCTGGAGCATTGCTACCATCACGAACCGGTGGCCATGTTGGCGCAAATGCTGATTTTAGTCCTAGCGTTTCGTCCTCTTTAGCGCCTACGCGGTGCTCCACAGTCAACTGGTCCGGTTGGGCCAGGTGAGCCTCAAAGAGCTGGCGCATGACCTGGATTTGGCTTTGGAGGAGGACTTGCCTTGGGATTTGTGGTTTGCCTGTGGCTGACGACCGCCTGGGCGCATGCTTTCGGGGTGTTGCTCTTTGCAAACTGGCCGACGCAACAAGGAGGACTCGGGGACTGCGGGAGAGGTGTTGTCTCGCGCGGGCTCTGCCCGGCCGCCCCTCCATCACGACAGCGCCGGCGCCGACAAAAATCTGGGCCTCCGAAAGTAAAGCGGCGGCGCACCCCACCTTGCGGAATTGCTGGGCTAACCATTTCGGGGTCGCCAGGCTGGAGGGGGCACAGTATCTTGGGTTCCGGCTGTCGAACTTGACCTTCGGATTTCGGGTTCTTCAACTATGAGCACGAAAACACGCGTTCGTTTTGCACCGAGCCCGACCGGGTTCCTCCACATCGGGGGGGCGCGGACGGCGTTATTCAACTGGCTGTATGCGCGGCACACGGGCGGCGCGTTCATTCTGCGCATCGAGGACAGCGATGTTGCGCGCAACACGCAGGAGGCGGTCGAGGTCATTCTCAAGGGGCTGCGTTGGCTGGGGCTGGATTGGGATGAAGGCCCTGTTGGGGCCGATGCCGGCGGGCCGAGCAAGGGGGACGCCGGACCTTACTTTCAGAGCCGGCGCCAGGAGCGGTATCACCAGCGCGTGGAGGAGTTGCTTTCGCGCGGCCTGGCCTACGAGCACGAAGGGGCGGTGAAATTCAAAATGCAGCGCGAGCCGATTACGATCCCCGATCTCGTCGTGGGCGATGTGCGCCGGGAATTGACGGATCGCGAGCAGCTCGATCCGGATTTCGTCATCGTGCGGTCCGACGGCCAGCCGGTGTTTCACCTGGTGAACGTGGTGGACGATGTCGAGATGCGGGTCACGCACGTGATTCGCGGGGAAGATCACTTGAGCAACACGGCCAAGCACATTGCCTTGTTCCGGGCGTTGGGCGTCGAGCCGCCCTACTATGCCCATATTCCTCTGATCCTGAACAGCGACGGCACCAAGATGAGCAAGCGCGACCGGGGGGCATCGCTGATGACCCATATCCAGGAGGGGTGCGTGCCGGAGGCGCTGGTCAATTTCCTGGCCCTGCTGGGCTGGTCCCCCAAAGGCAACCGCGAGAAGCTTTCCGTGGCGGAGCTCATAGCGGCCTTCGATTTGCCTCAAGTCCTGCGTCATAACGCCCGCTTCGACCTGGCCAAGCTCGCCTGGCTCAACGGGGAGTATATCCGGGAGATGAGCGACGAGCGGTTTTACGAGCAATCGGTCCAGGCCCTGGCCCGCGCCGGCCTGGATACCCGCGGCTGGCCGTGGGCTTATGTGATAGCGGCGCTGGATACCTGCAAAGGCAAGTTCAAGGTCTTCAGCGAATTGCCGGCCTACGCAGGTTTCTATTTCAGAGAGGAAATCCAATATGACAGCGAGAGCGCCAGGAAGGAGTTTACGGCTGAAAACAAGCCGCGCCTGGCGCGGTTGCGCGAGGTCCTTGCGGGCTCGAGCCCTTTGACCATGAAACCATCGGAGCCGCTCTGGCTGCGGTCGCCAAGGAGTTTGGGGTCAAGACGGGCGTCGTGGTTCACCCGACGCGCCTGGCCTGCTGCGGCAACACCGCCGGTCCGAGCCTGTACCACTTAATGGCCATCCTGGGCAAAGCCCGGGTCCTCTACAGGATAGACCTGGCGCTGGGGCAGATGGGCTGAAACCATTCTTGCGGGCCGATGGTCAGCGGGTTATAGGTTCTGTATTATGAGTGCTGATGAACTTCGCCGCCTTCTCCGGGCGGTTCCCTTCCGCCCCTTTACAGTTCACCTGCCAAGCGACAGGGCTTTTCCCGTCCCGCACTCGGAGTTCGCGGTCCTGACTCCTCCGGGCCGCATCTTGATTGTGCTCCACGCCGAAGACAATGCCTTCGATATTTTGGACGTGCCGCTCATCGCGCGCGTGGAGGTCCACAAGGCCACGTCCAGTGGGGAATGAAAATGCCCGGTCAGGGGATTGTGCCGGCGTTCCGAGCCTGCGGCGCTGGGGAAGATGGATTGAAAGGGGGACGGGGCTATCGCGCGAGGTTGCGGTCTTTTGCGCGAGATTCCCGGGCCAGGCGGGCCTTGAAGGCAATCACCTTCGCCTGCAAATCCGCGTCGCCCAACGCCAGGAGTTGCGCGGCCAGGATTCCGGCGTTGCGCGCGCCGTCAATGGCCACGGTTGCCACCGGCACGCCGCTGGGCATCTGGAGGATGGACAACAGCGAATCGAGGCCCTTGAGGGCTTTGGTCATGATGGGCACGCCGATGACCGGCAAAGGCGTAAGGGCCGCAATGACGCCCGGCAGGTGGGCGGCCCCACCCGCCCCGGCGATGAAGACCCGCACCCCGCGTCCGCGCGCGCCCCGGGCAAAACGCGATAACTCCTGCGGTGTCCGGTGGGCGGAGATGACCCGGACCTCATGGGCGATGCCGAATTCGGAGCAGGCGTCGGCCGCAGCTTTCATGGTCGGCCAGTCTGAATCGCTGCCCATGACGATGGCCACGGCGGGCCGGTCTGTGGTCTTTTGTTTCATAGCGGCGCGAATGTAGCGTGGAGCGCCAGGGTTGTCACTCTGTCTTCGCCACAGTGTTCACCACGGGCCAAAGAAGGTCTATGGCCACAGATTTCACAGATTGCACAGAAAAGAATTCCCGTCTGTGCAATCTGTGCAATCTGTGGCCTGGGAGACTCTCCGAGCCTCTTGGTCGCGGGTGTCCCGTGCTGAGGCTGTCGACTCAGTGCACCATGCGTTTGAACTCGACCCGCTCGCGGCCGAGGTTGATGAGCAAACCGACTCTGACACGGGTGGATACCAGCTCGTTCAACAACTGCGCCTCATGTGAAGGACAGTATTCAGGGGCCACCTTGAGTTCCACAATTACGCACCCATCAACGAAGAGGTCGGCGGCGTAGTCTCCCACCACTACGCCTTTATAGTGAACCTGGATCGCGTGCTCCAGCTCTGCCTTGAGGCCGCGGGCGAGCAATTCGACTTGCATGGCCCGCTGGTACACTTTTTCCAGGTAGCCGTATCCGAGATGCTTGTACACCTCGAAGGCCGCGCCAATGATTGCTTGGGTGATTTCCTTATGGAGGAATTTGCCAGAACGATGTGAAGTTGTGTTCATAAGCCTTCGATTCAGGCATGGATTCCAATGATGGCAAAGGGAAAAAGGCCTATCTGGCCTCTGCCGGGGCCAGTCATGCTGGCGAGCCGGAGTGGGCTATGGCCACAGATTTCACAGATTTCACAGATTTCAGAGAAGGAGGATTCAAATCTGTGTCATCTGTGCAATCTGTGGCTGAAAAATCGGGCCGGGGTGCTTGGTTGCAGCTTCGCCGTGCTGCGCAACTTCTGCCTTCAAGACTGCGCGCCATCAACCAGGGGCGCAAGGGGCTGCTTCCTGCGGGCCTTCAGAAGTTCACGTCGCTTGAGGATGTCGATTTGCTCCGGACTGCCTGCTTCCAGGGGCGCCATTTGGGCATCCAGACGATTGATCTCCAGTGTCAAATACTCGTTCCGAAAGCCTGTGACCAGCCCCCCCAAGTCCTCGAGGGGGTTTGGCAGGGCGCGATCCACCGCCCCGATGTATTTCAACGGCTGTTCCAGGCCACTCGCATCTTCGACTTTCACGTAATTCCTTGAGATGGCATCCGTGATGAGGCTCTGTGATTCGAGGTCAGAGAGAGAATCCAAGAACGAGGGCACCCCCTGCCAGGCGCCTGTGCGAAATGCGCTGATTCGTTCCGTCACAATCTTCCGGACAAGAGGGTTTCTGAGCCATGCCGGATCGAGGTGATCCGCCGCCCATCCGACAAAATCGTCTTGATTGAAGAGGAGTCGCAGCAGCCTGAATTCATCTCGCGTGAGGCCCGGTCCCTGGCCTTGCGATGGCTGCGCCCCTTCGAGGTCACGCGGCTGAGGAGTGCCGCCGCGTGGAGTCTTGCGGAACTCGGCCCGGACGGTGTCGGGGGCGACGCCCAGGCGGAGGGCGGTTTTTTGAGCATAGGTGTCAATCAGGACGACGTTACTGGTCTTGTGGACGGCTTCGGCCATGCCGCGCAGCACGGCCAGACGGCCCCGGTCCGTCGTGACTTCGTTTGAGGAGCAAAGGCGGTTGAGATAATAGTCAAAGAACCCCTCGGCTCGCTCGATGAGTTGCTTGAAGGCCGGGCCGCCGAGGGCCTTGATGAAACTGTCCGGGTCATGGGGCGGCGGCACGACTGCCACGCGGACCGCCAACTCCGCGGCCAGGAGATGGTCCAGCGAGCGGGCGGCAGCGTTTTGGCCGGCCTCGTCCGAATCGAAGCAGAGCACGACTTCGTTTACATAGCGTTTGAGGATGCGGGCGTGGTCGGCGGTGAAGGCGGTCCCCTGCGGAGCGACCACATTCTGCACGCCGGCCATGAAGCAGGCGATGAGGTCGAGTTGGCCTTCGCAAACGATAGCGAACTCCGCTTCAACCAGGGCCCGCTTGGACTTGTCCAGGCCAAAAAAGACCTTGCTTTTTGTAAAAATGGGCGTCTCCGGGGAGTTGACGTACTTAGCGGTTTTCTCATCCCCCGACAGCACCCGGCCGCTAAAGCCGATGACACGGCCCTGCTCATCGCAGATCGGGAACATGAGCCGCCCGCGAAACCGGTCGTAGTAGCGGTCGGTGCCCTCCTTGCGCAGAATCAATCCTGCTTTCTCGACCAGGCCAAGGTCGCAGCCTTTGTTTTGGGCCCAGTTGACCGTATCGTCCCAGGCCTCGGGGGCGCAGCCGATGCGGAAGAGCTTGACCGCTTCGGGCGAAACGGCGCGTTTGGCCAGGTAATCCCGGGCAATCTGGCCGGCCGGCTCATGGGCCAGGGTGTGCTGCCAGCGTTGGGCGATCTGTTCATGGATTTGCAGCAATTGTTCCTTCAAGTGCCGCGATTGCTGTTCCTGGCCGCCGCTCTCAAACTGGAGCGGAATCTTCGCCCGCTCGGCCAGCCGCCGGACCGCCTCGGGAAAGTCCACGTTCTCGAAGTCTTTGACGAAGGCGAAGACATCGCCGCCCTTGTGGCAACCGAAGCAATAAAAGATTTGCCGATGGGGATTGACGTTGAAGCTGGGGGATCTTTTCCTTGTGAAACGGGCAGAGGGCGACAAAATTGGCCCCCGCCCGCTTGAGCGGCAGGAAAGACCCTACGATGTCCACAATGTCGCTCGCCGCGCGGATCTGCTCCAAAGTCTCTTGTGAAAACAAGCCGGCCACACCTCGGTATAGCGCACGGTGTGGGGCAAGTCCATGCTTAAGGCGGGTTGGCGGTTGCCGTGCCATCGAAAGAGGGCGATAGTTACTGTGCAGAATCGAAGCATTGCAGGGCGAAGGGATGAGTCATGAAGCAGACAGATGGAACATTTCATTCCGCAGATGGTTTGACCGGTGCCACCGGGAGTGTTCCGGCGGCGAAATTGCGCCGGGCCGGACTGACGTTGACGGCGGTGCTGGGCTCGCTGCTGGTCATCTGGGTCAGCCGCACGACCTGGCGGCGGGTGGAGAGTTTGCAGGGGGAATTTGGCGGCCTGAAGGCGGACAACTTTTACCTGGGCGTTCGCGTGCGCGGTGACATCCAGCGATTGAATGACACTTTGCTTCGCTACCGGCTCCGGGGCGATACCAACGACGCGGCGGCCTTCCGTGCCGACGCGCAGGTCTTCAAACAGTGGCTCGAGCAAAATCGCGCCAACACGACCACGCCGGTCGAGCGCAAGTTCTTTGATCAGGTGACCGGTGCCTACGACGACTACCTGGCGGAGAGCACGCAGGTGCTGGAGGCCAGCCTGGGCCGGATGGAATCGACCAAAGCCCGTGATTTCACGAAAAGCTACGAGAAGGTCCGGAACGAGTCGCGGGGTCTGTTGAATCTGTGCGATTCGTTCATCGGCAACCAACGCTCCTCTTTCACCGGTTTTCTCAAGGAGTCCAGCGCCACGCTAACCGACTTCAAGGTGTTGCTCAGACTCTTGCTGGTGCTGGTGCTGGCCCTGGTAGCCGCCCTGGTCGTGCTGGTCTATGGCGGGATGATCGCGCCGCTGCGCCACCAGTTGGCCGAGACCCATGCCCTGATCGCGCGCCAGGAAAAACTCGCCTCGCTGGGTGTCCTGGCGGCGGGGGTCGCCCACGAAATCCGCAACCCACTCACGGCGATTAAACTCCGCCTTCACAGTCTGAAACAACATCTGCCCGGCGCCGGCGCTGACGACGAAGACGCCGGGGTGATCGGCAACGAAATCACACGTCTCGAACGAATCGTGCAGGACTTCCTCCAATTCGCCCGCCCATCCGAGCCGCAACTGGTCGCGACCCCGGTGCAGCGGCTTTTCGAGGAAGTGCGCAGCCTGCTTGGCGTGCCGTTGAAAAACGCGGCCATCGAACTGAAGGTCGAGCCGGCTAAGGCCGCCTGGGTGCGCGCCGATCCACAACAGCTCCAGCAAGTGCTCATCAACCTCGTTCAAAACTCCGCCGACAGCATTGGGCGCAACGGCGTCATCACCTTGCGTGTCCGCAATGGGTCCGGGTCGGGCCGTAAGGACCGTGGCCAGGCCGTGATTCTGGAAGTCGCCGATAACGGCAAAGGCATTCCTCCGGAAGTCCGGAAGCGCCTATTTGACCCGTTCTTCACCACCAAGGAAAGCGGAACGGGCCTGGGCCTGCCCATCGCCGCGCGCATCATCGGCAAGCACGGGGGCGAACTCCGCTATCGAACGGAACTGCGGCGCGGCACGACTTTCAGCGTGATTCTCCCGCGTGCCCATGAACAGGAAAGCTCAGATTCTCCTGATCGAGGATGACGCCAGCACCGCCGCCTCGTTGCAGAAGGTGTTGTGCGCCGAAGGTCACGAAGTGGCCGTCTCGACTCGCGGCGACGCCGGCCTGGAGCAGGCGCAAGAGCAGTCGTACGACGTCGTCGTCACCGATTTGAGAATGCCGGGTCTGGGCGGGCTGGAACTGGTGGCGCAGCTCCACGCGGCCAAACCGAAGCAGCCGATCATTTTAATGACCGCGCATGGCACGACCGAAACGGCCATCGAGGCCACCAAGCTGGGCGCCTGTGATTACCTGCTCAAACCCTTCGGGGCCGACGAACTGCTCGACATGGTGGCCGCCGCCGTCGCCAGCAGCCGGCTCATGTCCGAGCCGGTGAAGATCGGCGAGGCTACGTTGGACCGCTCGGCGATCATCGGCAACAGCCGGGCGATGCAGGCGCTCTACAAAGAGATCGGACGCGTCGCCGCCACGCCGGCCACCGTCCTGATCCGGGGCGCGACCGGCACGGGCAAAGAGTTGGTTGCCCGCGCCATTTATCAGCACAGCCACCGCGCGGACAAGCCGTTCATCGCCGTCAATTGCGCGGCGATTCCCGATGCGCTGCTGGAAAGCGAACTTTTCGGTCACGAACGGGGCGCGTTCACGGGCGCGCAAGCCCGGCGCATCGGGCGCTTCGAACAGGCCAGCGGCGGCACACTTTTTTTGGACGAGATCGGCGACCTGAATGCCAACACGCAGGGCAAGTTGCTGCGCGTCTTGCAGGAGCGGTCCATCCAACGGCTGGGCAGTGAAGCCAGCCTGGCGGTGGACGTGCGCGTGCTGGCGGCGACGCATCGCGATCTGGAAACCGCCATCAAGGAAAAGGAATTCCGCGAAGATTTGTTCTACCGGCTCGGTGTGGTCACGCTCACCGTGCCGCCGTTAAGCCAGCGCACCGAGGACGTTCCGCAACTGGCGAAATACTTCATCCACCGTTACAGCAAAGAACTCGGTCTCGAATCACCCTCCGTCCAGCCCGAAGCCCTCGTGTTTCTTCAAAGCCAGCCCTGGCCGGGAAATGTGCGCGAGTTGGAAAACGTGGTTCGCCAGGCAATGCTTTTGGCCCGCCCGTTTGCCATCAGCCTCGAACACGTCCAACAAGTCATGGCCAAAAGCCCGCAACCCGTTGACGGTCATGAGCAGGCTCATGCGGCGTATATTGCCCGTCTGCTCGCCCGGGCGCAAAGCGGCCAACTCAGCGACGCCTACGAGCGGATGATCGCCGAGCTGGAACCCGAGTTGTTCAAGCAAGCCATTCAACTCGCCCAAGGCAACCAGGCCAAAGCCGCCCGCTGGCTTGGCGTCACGCGCCTCAAGATGCGCGAGAAGCTGGCTGAATTCGGATTGCGTGCGGCCCCTGGCGAGCAAGAAGGATAGCTCACACGTTGGCCGCCAGTCCTCGCACCATCCGTTTCAGTTCGTCCCTGCCGAATGGCTTCACTAGAATGCCCAAACGCTGCTCCTCGTCGATCCGATACAGCAGTTCCCATAGTGAGGCGGTGGTGATGAGAATCTTGGTTTCGGGAAGACGTGCCTGGAACCAGTGCGCCAGTGCCAATCCGGAGGCGTCCGATGCCGAATAATCCGCGAGCAGAAGCCGGATGTTCCGGTGTGAACCGGCGAGGCGCTTTGCGTTCAAGGCGTCGGACGCTTCCAGTATCCGGTAGCCGCCCTGGCGCAGCACTTGCACGGTTGCCTTGTTTAATGGCCTCTGGCCGGTCACTACCAACGCGGTCTTGCTTCCGTTCGATTCCAGATTGGGCTGGGCCGGCCGGCCCTTGCCACGGCGAACCGTTTTCCTGTCGCCTCTTCTCGCTATAGGCGGCAGCCTCCGCGACCGCTCCTGAAATGCGGCGGGGAATTGTACCAGCCGCAGCGTTGTGCCAAGCTGGCTGCCGCTCCTTTGGCGCACACCTGAACGAGGCGAATCGCCAGCGCTACGTTTTGATTCCCGCCATTCCTTCGTGAGGATTGTCTGGTGCATCGTCTAAGGGGGTCTTGGGGACGGATCCCCGTTTCACTTGAGGGTGATTTCAGTGCCAATCGCTCCGGCTAGCACCGACGCCGCAGAATTGCCTTGCTCGACGGCCTGGATGCGCTATGATGAACATCGTTCGATGACTGGCAAGTTGAAGTTCGCGGCAAGAGCGGGTGTTTATTTCGCTGTGGCGGGTGTGTGTTTTCCGCTTCTTGGGGCGCTGAGTCCGGAAGAGATCTACGAGGCGGTGTTGCCCTCGACGGTGACGCTTGAAATCGAAAACACCGCCGGCCAGCGTTTCGTGGGCAGCGCCTTTCTGGCCGTGGGGGAGGGGTTGGCGGTCACGGCCTGGCATGTGGTTCATGACGCTCGCAGGGTCGAGGCGCGCTTTTCCGACCACCGACGGGTGACCGTCGCGGGCCTGGTGGACAGGAACGAGGAACTGGATCTGGCCTTGATCCGGCTGGACACGGATGCGCGTCGCCGAATCCCTCTGAGTTCGACGCCGCCGCGCATCGGCTCCCGCATTTATGTAGTAGGCGCCCCGAGAGGCTTCGACTTCAGCCTCAGCGAGGGGCTCGTCAGCCAGATTCGGACTGTGGACAAGGTGCGTTATTACCAGGTTTCGTGCCCCATTTCTGCGGGAGACAGCGGAGGGCCGGTGCTGAACGAGCGCGGGGAGGTGGTCGGCATGATGTCCTGGCGCAAGACCAATGCGGAGAACGTAAGCTTTGCTGTGCCATCGGCGGACGTAGCGCGCCTCAATCCCGCCTGCCCTCCCATGCCCTGGCGAGCAAACACAGGCGTGTCCCATCCGCCCGGAAACGCCACTGACACGATGGGGCTGAGCCAGGCTGCCGCCCCCGCCGGCGTTCCAAGCGCGAAGGGCGGCTTCCGCGATTTCCAGCGGCTGCTCTCTGAACGCGTCGGCCGGCGCATCACCGTGACGGTGGAGGAAGCCAATGCTCCAGCGAGCCGGTTCACCTTTGAGGTGCCCAAACATGGGGTGAGGTAGGTTCCTCGGAACGGCGGTGGGATGCGGCGGGCCAGGGGTAGGGCCCCCGGCCCGCATGGCTTGCCCAGGTCATTCGTTGGTGGCCACCAATTGGTCATCGTTCAACGCCACGACCCCGCTCAACGACTTGATTCGGGGTTCGAGGAGTTGCTTTTGCAGGGCGCTGGCGACCTTGCCCGTGAGGGTGACCACACCTTTGTCGACCGCCGCCTGGACGTCGCTGCCGGTAGCGGGGCCGGCGTCCTGCCCGATGAGTTCGTTGACTTTGGCCAGGATATCGGCGTCAGTCGAGTTGGAGAGGGGCATCATCGCCCCCAGGTCCGCAGCGGGCAGTTGATTCTCCGGCCCAATTGCGGGTTCGGGTGGTGCAAGGTCCCGCACGAACTCACGGCTGTCGCCCGGCTCGTTGGAGCCTGGCCGCGCGAGTTGAGACAGGTCGGTCTTCCCGGGGTCGCCGTAGAAACGGTCGATTTTGCCGGCCCAGTCCTGGTTGGCCGCAAAGGCCCAACCGCCCGTCGGTGTCGAGCTGGCGGATTGGATTTGCTCTTTGCTGGCGGCCATGCTGAACTGCTTGGTATCGCCAGACCACTTGAGGTCCTTCAACGGAACCGCAACGCGGGTTCCGCCGATTCCCAGGGTCCCGCCATACTTAATGACGGCGAACCGGGCGGCATCCGAGTCGAGGCTGACGATGAGGTCCTGCACGGTTCCCAGGTGTTCGCCCACATCGTTCCGGACCTCTCGCCCGATGATGTGGGTAACGCTCATGCACGAGCTCGCGCACGAGTGCTCGGGAGCCATTTCAGCCCGTTGAGGCTCCTGATTGTTCCGGTCGGGCTGCAACTGGCCGGGCGGCCTCGGCTGGGCCGGCGGCTGCGCCTGGCCTGGTGGCGGCGGCGCCGGCGGCGCGTCGGGTGGGCCAGCCCCTTTGAGGCTCGTCCCCAGGGTGAGGCTCCCGGCCACTAACGCGACCATCATGTGTTTGTTTTTCATAACTTTCCTTTTGCTTATATGTTCTATGTTCATCCCTTTTCCCCTGGACCGGCCACTGGGCCGGTGGAGAGGTCTATAGCGGCTGCCGTGCCATCATCATGATCGCCCCAGCCAAGGCGGCCAGCGCCACGGCTTTCGCCCAATCGCTCCGCCGGACGCCGGGGGTTCTGGTCGCATTTGTTCCACCGGTGGTCTCGGCGGTGCCACTTGCCGGGGCCCGGGAACTGAAATCCCGCGCCCAGTCTTCGCCGGAGGCGGCGCTTTATTTTTTGGCGGCATAGAATATATTAGAGGGAGCGTAGCGTGAGGTTGAGAGAAGCGGACGAGAATGAACCATTCGCATCTGGTGAATCAATCTGTTTGTCAACGCGCAAGTTCAGCGCCTGGGGATCATGAGGGCCGGCCGGCGCGCCCTGGCGCCCGGAGAAGGCGGAGGGGCGTGTGACTGAAGGCAGCCATGGCGCGGCGGGATTGACGGGGGATTCCCTGTGGTACAAGAGCGGGGTCATTTACGAAGTGCACGTCCGCGCGTTTTACGACAGCGACGGCGACGGCACGGGCGACTTTCCCGGGCTGACGGAAAAGCTGGATTACATGCAAGGACCTGGGCGTGACGGCGCTCTGGCTGCTGCCGTTTTATCCGTCGCCGCTCAAGGACGACGGCTACGACATCGCCGATTACTGCGGCGTGCATCCGCGCTACGGCACGCTGGCGGATTTCAAGGTTTTCCTGCGGGAAGCGCACCGGCGCGGGTTGCGGGTCATCACCGAACTGGTGCTGAACCACACGTCGGACCAGCACCCGTGGTTCCAGCGCGCCCGCCGCGCGCCGCCCGGCAGCCGCTGGCGCGACTTCTACGTCTGGAGCGACAGCCCCGAACAAATACCGGGACGCGCGCATCATTTTCAAGGACGTCGAGACCTCGAACTGGACCTGGGACCCGCGTGGCCAAGGCTTATTACTGGCATCGTTTCTTTTCGCATCAGCCCGACTTGAATTTCGACAACCCCGCGGTGCGAGCAGGCCATGTTCAAGGTGGTGGATTTCTGGCTCGACCTGGGCGTGGACGGCCTGCGGCTGGACGCCGTGCCGTATCTTTACGAGCGCGAGGGCACCAGCTGCGAAAACCTGCCCGAAACCCATGCCTTTCTGAAAGCGCCTGCGCGCGCACGTGGATGAAAAGTACGGCGACCGGATGCTGCTGGCCGAGGCGAACCAATGGCCGGAGGACGCCGTGGCCTATTTCGGCGCAGGGCCGCGGCGACGAATGCCACATGGCCTTTCATTTCCCGCTCATGCCGCGCCTGTTCATGGCGCTTGCGCATGGAGGACCGGATGCCCATTGTGGACATTCTGGAGCAGACGCCGCCCATTCCCGAAACCGCCAGTGGGCGCTGTTCCTGCGCAACCACGATGAGCTGACGCTGGAAATGGTGACCGACGAGGAGCGCGACTACATGTATCGGATCTATGCCCAGGCCCACCAGGCGCGGCTCAACCTGGGCATCCGCCGCCGCCTGGCGCCGCTGCTGGGCAACGACCGCAGGCGCATCGAACTGCTCAACGCGCTGCTCTTTTCGCTGCCCGGCACGCCGGTGCTTTACTACGGCGACGAAATCGGCATGGGCGACAACATCTATCTGGGCGACCGCAACGGCGTGCGCACGCCGATGCAATGGAGTGCGGACAAGAACGCCGGCTTCTCCCGCGCCAACCCGCAAAGCCTTTACCTGCCGATCAACCTCGACCCCGAATATCATTACGAAGCCGTCAACGTGGAGGTGCAGCAGCGCAATCCGCACTCGCTGCTTTGGTGGATGAGGCGGCTGATCGCGTTGCGGAAACGCTGGCCGGCGTTCGGCCTGGGCACGCTGGAATTCCTGCACCCGGAAAACCGCAAGGTCCTCGCGTTCGTGCGGCGCACGCCCGCCCAACGTCTGCTGGTGGTGGCCAACCTCTCCCGGTTCGTGCAGCCGGCGAACTGGACCTCTCGGCCTTCCAATCGCTCACGCCGGTGGAACTGTTCGGCCACAAGGAATTTCCGTTGATCGACGACCGGCCGTATTTTCTCACGCTTGGCCCGCATGCCTTTTACCTGTTTTCCCTGGAAGCCAAAGGCCCGGGGCGGGCGGAGGTTGCCGGAGGGCATGGCGACGCCGAGGCGCGGGCCCTGCTAAACGTCCGGGATGACTGGGAGGAGGTTTTTCAGGAGCGCAATCGGGCGCTGCTGGAGCGCGCGCTGCAAGACTGGCTTCGCTCGCAGCCCTGGTTCGGCGGCCGGAGCAAGACGATCAACGTTCTTCATGTCCAGGACCTGATTCCAGTCAGACTGGAGTCCGGGACGGCCGCGCTCGCCTTCCTGCAAGTCGGCTACTCGCAGGGCGAACCGGAGCGGCACCTGGTGCCGCTGGCCGGGGCCTTCGGGGAAGAGGCCGAGGCCGTCGGCTCGAGGCTGGCCGGGCCTGGTCATCGCACGGCTGGTTCGCCAGCGCGCGGATCAAACGGGTGTTCTCCACGAGGCGCTGGCCAGCCCCGCCTTTTGCCGGGCGCTGCTCGACCTGTTCTGGCGCCGCCGCACCGTGGCTGGCCGGCGGGGCCAACTCACCGCCACCCCCACCGCCGTGCTGCGCCACCTGCGCCGCCAGGGTGCGCAGGGCCTCGAGCCGTCAGCCCGCCCAACCGGGGACCACAGCGCTTCCATCGTCTATGGCGAGCGGCTGATCTCTGAAATGGGTCCGCCGGCTCGAACCAGGCACCAACCCGGCAGTGGACGTGAGCCGCTTCCTGACCGCGCGGCGCTTCCCGCACGCGCCCGCGTTGGCCGGAGCGCTGGAATACCGGAGCGACCGTGGCGAGAGCTTCACGGCAGCCGTTTTGACGGCCTTCGTGCCGGGGTGTAAAAGCGCTTGGGATTACACCCTGGACACTTTGACCCGGTTCTATGAGCGAGTCCAGACGTTGCCGGAGGCGAGCCGCCAGGCGGCGCCGCCCTCCGCAGCCTCCATCCCGCAACTGGCGCGCGCCGGGCTCGCCGAAGCGGACCAGGACATCATCGGCACGTACCTCGAGCACGCCCGGCAACTCGGCCAGCTCACGGCGGCGCTCCACCTGGCGCTGGCGTCGGAGCCGGCGGACCCGGATTTCGCGCCCGAACCGTTTACGCCCCATTCGCGGCGCGGGGTGTTTCAATCCATGCACAACCTGGCGCGGCGGAATTTGCAACTGCTGCGGGAGCGGCTCCAGCGGCTGCCGCCCGAACTCCAGGCCCCGGCGCAAGCCGTCCTGGGCCGCGAACCGCGCGTCCTCGAGAAGTTCCGCGCCTTCCGCCAGCACGACGTGCCCATGGCGCGCATCCGCCTGCACGGAAACTACCACCTTGGCCAGGTGCTCTACACGGGCAAGGATTTCTGGATCGTTGGCTTCGAAGGCGAGCCGACCACCGCGTTGAGCGAGCGCCGGCTCAAGCGCTCGCCCCTGTGGGACCTGGCGGAAATGATCCGGTCGTTTCATTACGCGGCCCACGCGGCGCTCCGCAAGCAGGGCGCGCAGGGGATGCTGCAACCGGCGCAACTGGCCGCCCTGGCGGGGTGGGCGCGCTTTTGGTCGCAAGGGGTGGGCGCGGCGTTTTTTGCGGCTTACCGCCAGTCAGCCGGCGCGGCGGCGTTTCTGCCGGCCGACGATGCAGACCTTGAGATTGTCATGGACGCGTATCTCCTGCGCCGGGCCGTCTATGAACTGGGCTACGACCTCGAGCACCGGCCGGACTGGGTAGGAATTTCGCTGCAAGGCCTCCTCGAATTGGTCCACCCAACTGAGCCCTCATGAAGAGATTCATTTGCATCCACGGCCATTTCTACCAGCCGCCGCGCGAGAATCCGTGGCTCGAGGCCATTGAGCTGCAGGATTCGGCCTTTCCCTATCATGACTGGAACGAACGCATCGCCGCCGAATGTTACGCGCCCAACGCCTACGCGCGGTTCGTGGACGGGGAGGGCCGCATCGAACGCATCGTCAGCAATTACTCCCGCATCAGCTTCAACTTCGGGCCCACGCTGCTGGCCTGGATGAAGGAAAAAGCGCCCGACATCCACCAGGCCGTCGTGGCCGCGGACCAGGAAAGCCGGCAGCGGTTTTCCGGCCACGGCTCGGCCCTGGCCCAGTGCTACAACCACATCATCCTGCCGCTGGCGAACCGCCGCGACAAATTCACCCAGGTGTTCTGGGGCCGGTCGCGATTTTGAAGCCCGATTCGGCCGCGCGCCCGAGGGGATGTGGCTGCCCGAAACGGCGGTGGACAACGAATCGCTGGATGTCCTTGCCGAGTTGGGCCTCAAGTTCACCCTCCTTTCGCCGCATCAGGCCAGCCGTGTGCGGCCACTGGGCGGCGCCGATTGGGCCGACGTGAGCGGCGGCCGCGTTGACCCCTCGATGCCCTACCTCGTGAAGTTGCCCTCGGGCCGCTCCATCGCGGTGTTTTTCTATGACGGGCCGATTGCCCGGGGCGTGGCCTTCGAGGGACTGCTGAGCAACGGGGAGAACTTCGCCCGCCGGCTGATGCAGGCCTTCGATGACAGCCGCGCCCACGCTCAACTTGTCAGCATTGCCACGGACGGCGAAACCTACGGCCATCACAACCGTTATGGCGAGATGGCGCTGGCCTACGCGCTGCACGCCATCGAGGCCGGCCAGGACGCGCGCCTGACGATCTTCGGCGAGTTCCTCGAGCAGCATCCGCCCACCCACGAGGTCGAGATCCACCAGGCCAGCTCCTGGAGTTGCGTCCACGGCGTGGACCGCTGGCGCAAGCACTGCGGCTGCAACTCCGGCGGGCATCCCGGCTGGAACCAGCATTGGCGCCAGCCCCTGCGCCAGGCGCTGGACTGGCTGCGCGACCAACTGGCGCCCAGGTTTGAAACCAAGGCCTCCCAGTTCCTCAAAGACCCGTGGGCGGCCCGCAATGATTACATCACGGTCATCCTCGACCGTTCGCCGGAAAACACCGCCCGGTTTTTCGCCCGGCACGCCGTGCGCGAGTTGGACCCGGCCGAGCAGGTCACGGCCTTGCGCCTGCTGGAAATGCAGCGCCACGCGCTGCTGATGTACACGAGCTGCGGTTGGTTCTTTGACGAGATTTCCGGCCTGGAAACGGTGCAGGTCATCCAATACGCGGCGCGGGCGATCCAGCTCGCGCACGACCTGCTCGGCGAGGACCTGGAACCGGCCTTCCTGGACATCCTGGGCAAGGCCCGGAGCAATCTGCGGGAGCATCCCGACGCGCGCCACGTTTATGCGCAATTCGTCAAGCCCGCGATTATGACCCGCGAAAGCGCCGGCGCCCACTACGCCATCAGTTCACTCTTTGAATCGTATCCCGAGGAGGCGCGCATCTACTCGTTCACCGTGCGGCAGGAAGACCGGCAAATGTTTACCGCCGGCAACGCGCGGCTCGCCCTGGGGCGGGTCAAAGTCACCTTTGAAGTCACCCGCAACGCCAACGCCCTCACCTACGCCGTGGTCCACATGGGCGACCACAACCTGAACTGCGGCGTGCGTTTCGAGGGCGAACCCGCGGCCTACGCGGCGCTGGTGCACGACCTGCGCGCGGCCTTCGAGGGGGCCGAGTTTCCGGAACTGATCCGGCTCATGGACCGTGAGTTTGGCGCCACCCATTACTCCCTCAAGAACCTGTTCCGCGACGAGCAGCGCAAGGTGCTCAACCAGATTCTGGCCGCCACGCGCGACGACGTCCACAACACCTACCGGCTGATGACCGACCGCTACGCGCCGCTGATGCGCTTTCTGGCGGATTTGCGCGCGCCGACGCTCAAGCCGCTGGCCCTGGCCACGGAGTTCGTCCTCAACAGCGAGCTGCGGCGGCAGTTCGAGAGCGACACCCTGGAGCTGGAGCGCGTGCGCACGCTCCTGGGGGAATGCGAAGCGACGAAGGTCCCGCTCGACGCCCAAACGCTCGCCTATGCGCTCAAGGGACATCTGGACCGCCTGAGCGACCAACTCCTCAAATCGCCCGAGGCGCCGGATTTGCTCGGGCGCTTCACCGAGGCTGCCGACCTGGCGCGCAATCTCCCCTTCGAGGTCAGCCTGTGGAAGCCGCAGAATACCTACTCCGGCCTGCGGGCCGCGGTCATGCCGGACCTGAGCCGGCGCGCCGACACCGGCGATGAAACCGCCAAAGCGTGGTTGGAGAGGTTTCTGGTGCTCGGCGAGCGCCTCGGCTTTCGCCTGAACCGGGAATCCCATTGAGGGGCGGCCATGTCTGCCGAAGTCCAACCGCCTCAAACTGCCGCGCGGGCGCCCCGAGCCACCTACCGGCTCCAGTTCAACGAACAGTTTCGCCTGGCGGACGCACTCGCACTCGTGCCGTACCTTCACGAACTGGGCCTCTCGCATGTCTATGCCTCGCCCCTGCTCGCGGCCCGCCCCCACAGCCCCCACGGCTACGACGTTTGCGATTTCAGCCGGTTGAATCCCGAACTGGGAACCGAAGCGGACCTGGAACAACTGGTGACGGCTTTGCGCGAGCGCGGCATGGGGCTCGTGCTGGACATCGTGCCCAACCATACGGGCATCGGCGGACCGGAAAACCGTTGGTGGTGGGATGTGCTGACTCGGGGCCAGGCCAGCCCGTCGGCGAGCTGCTTCGACATCGACTGGCAATCGCCCGACCCAAGGTTGCGCGGCAAGGTGCTCGTGCCCGTCCTCGAGGCGCCCTACCAGCAGGTCCTGGAAACGGGCGGACTCCAACTCCACTTCGACGGCCAGGCCTATGCGCTGCGGTACGCCGAGCTTCAATTTCCGCTGGCGCCGGATTCTCTTTCCGGCCTGGAACAACTCGGTGGCGCCGTGCCCGCGGAGGCCGCGGCCATCGCCCAGGCCGTGCGCGAAGTCAATGCCAGCCCGGACGCGCTGGACGCCCTGGTGCAGCGGCAACATTACCGGCTCAGTTGCTGGCGGAACGCCGACACCGAACTGAACTACCGCCGCTTCTTCAACATCCCCACGCTCGCCGGCCTGCGCACGGAAGAGCCGGGCGTTTTCAACGAGGTCCATCAGCGGGTGTTCGCCTGGCACCAGCGCGGGTGGGTGGAGGGATGGCGCGTTGACCACATTGACGGCTTGCGCGAGCCGGAGGAGTATCTGCGCCGCCTGCGCTCGAGGACGCCCGGCGCCTGGGTCGTGGTTGAAAAAGTCCTGGGGCCGGACGAACACCTGCCCGGCACGTGGCCGGTCGCCGGCACGACCGGTTATGATTTCCTGACGCGCGCCACCGGGCTATTCATTGACCCGGCGGGCGAAAGGCCCCTCACCGATTTCTACGCCCTCTTCAGTGGCCAGACCGCCGATTACCCGGCCCTGGTGCTCGAAAAAAAGCGGCTGGTGCTCCGCGAGTCGCTGAACGCGGAATTGAACCGGCTGGCAGCCCTGGCGCTGCAAATCGCCGCCCGCCAGTGGCGCGCGCGGGATTTCTCACCGGACGAATGGCGCGCCGGTTTGATCGAACTGATTGCCTGTCTGCCGGTGTACCGCACCTACGCGCGGCCGGGCCCCGGCCGCATCAGTGAAGCCGATGCCGCGCGCATTTCCGAGGCCATCGCCGCCGCCCGCCGGCAGCGGCCTGACCTTGACGCGGGCTTGTTCGATTTTCTGGGCGACGTGATGCGGTTGCGCGTGCGCGGAGACTTGGAGGCCGAGCTGGTGCTGCGCCTCCAGCAAGTGACCGGCCCGGCGATGGCCAAGGGCGTCGAAGACACGGCGTTCTACTGCTTCAACCGGCTGATCGCGCTCAATGAGGTCGGCGGCGACCCCGGGCGATTCGGCTGTTCAGTGGAGGAGTTTCACCGCGCCTGCGCCGAGGCCCAGCCCGATCGGCCGCACAGCCTGCTGGCCACCACGACGCACGACAGCAAATTCAGCGAGGACGTTCGCGCGCGGCTCGCCCTGCTTTCGGAAATCCCGGAGCCTTGGAGTACCGCCGTCCGCCGTTGGGCCGCGATCAACGAGCGGCATCGCCGCGCCGAGCTGCCGGACCGCAACATCGAATACCGCTTTTATCAAACGCTCGTCGGCGCGTGGCCGCTCGAACCGGACCGCGCCCTGGCCTGCCTGGACAAGGCCGCCTGCGAAGCCAAGGTCCATACCACCTGGACCCGCCGCAACCGCCAGTATGAGGAAGCGCTGCGGGCCTTCATCGCGGGCGCCTTGAGCGATGCCGAATTCACGAGCGACGTGGAGCGCTTCGTCCGGTCGATGGCCGAGGCGGGCTATGTCAACTCGCTGGCGCAGACGCTGCTCAAACTCACTGCGCCCGGCGTGCCGGACTTTTATCAAGGCTCCGAGCTATGGGATTTCAGCCTGGCGGACCCGGACAATCGCCGGCCGGTGGACTTCCAGCGGCGACAACGCGCCCTGGCGGAGCTGGCCTCCCTTTCGGTTGAGGAAGTGTGGCGGCGGCGCGCGGAAGGGTTGCCCAAGCTCTGGCTCATTCGCCGGGTTTTGAGGTCGCGCGCGGAATGGGAGGGGTTGCTGGACGGCTCGAGCAGCTACCGGCCGCTGTCCCCGCGCGGCGCGAAGTCCGGACACGTCGTGGCATTCCTGCGCGGCGCAAACGCCATCACCGTCGTTCCGCGCCTGGTGCTGGGACTGCACGGCGACTGGGCCGACACCACGCTCGAATTGCCCGTCGGCCAGTGGCAGAACGAACTCACGAATGAAAACGGCCTGAAAGGATCGGTTGCATTGGGCTGGTTGCTGCACCTGTTTCCGGTCGCCTGGCTGACGCGAAAGGAGAGCCAGGGATGAACACGTTCCGCGTGTGGGCGCCGCTGCCGCGAAAAGTCGAGGTCCAGGTCGGGAATAAAGTCTTTCCGATGAGGGCCGGGGCCGACGGTTGGTGGACAGCGGAGACGCCCGCCGGACCCGGCAACGATTATGGCTTTGTCCTCGATGGCGCCGGGCCCTTTCCCGATCCGCGCTCACCCTGGCAGCCCCACGGCGTCCACGGGCTTTCACGCCTGGTTGACGACGGGGCGTTCCCCTGGACCGATGCGGGCTGGCAACCGCCGCCACTCCCGGCCGCGGTGATTTATGAACTGCACGTCGGCACGTTCACGCCGGCCGGCACGTTCGAGGCCGCCATCGAGAGGCTCGGTCATCTCGCCGCCCTTGGGGTGACGCATGTCGAACTGATGCCGGTGAACGAGTTTCCTGGGGACCGCGGCTGGGGCTACGACGGCGTGGATCTGTTCGCGCCCCACCACGTCTATGGCGGCCCGCGCGGGTTGAAAAGACTCGTGGATGCCTGCCACGCGCAGGGTCTGGCCGTGCTGCTCGACGTGGTCTATAACCATCTCGGCCCGGCCGGCAATTACCTGGGCCGCTTCGCGCCGTACTTCACCACGCGCTATTGCGCGCTGTGGGGTCCAGCCTTGAATTTCGACGGCCCGGACAGCGGCGAAGTTCGGCGTTTTTTCTGCGACAACGCGCGGATGTGGCTGCGTGACTATCACCTCGACGGCCTGCGGCTGGATGCGGTTCACGCGATGTTCGACACCTCCGCCGAACCGTTCCTCGAACAGCTTGGCGCCCAAGTGAAACAACTGGAAGCCCAACTCGGTCGCCGCCTGGTCGTGATCGCCGAAAGCGATGCCAACGACCCCCGCCTGCTCTGGCCCCGGGAACGCGGCGGCCTGGGACTCGACGCGCAATGGAGCGATGATTTTCACCACGCGCTCCACGCGGTCCTCACGGGCGAACGGAACGGCTACTATGCCGACTTTGGCACTTTGGCCCAGCTCGCCAAGGCCTTGCGCCAGGCCTTTGTGCTTGACGGGGGTTACTCCGTCTATCGCCGCCGCCGGCACGGACGCGCGCCGGCAGGATTATCCGGGAACCGCTTTCTGGCTTATCTGCAGAACCATGATCAGATCGGCAACCGCGCCCAGGGGGAGCGCAGCGGCAAGTTGATGAGCCTGGGCCGGCTCAAGGCCGGCGCGGCACTGGTGTTGACCTCGCCCTTCGTGCCGATGCTTTTTCAAGGCGAGGAGTGGGGCGCGGGGACGCCATTCCTCTATTTCACCGACCACCGGGAACCGGAATTGGCGCGGGCCGTGCGCGATGGGCGGCGGCGCGAGTTCGCCGCCTCCGGCTGGCGGCCCGAGGAAATTCCGGACCCGCAGGCGCGTCCCACGTTCGAACGTTCCAAACTGGATTGGTCCGAAATGTCCGAATCGCCGCAGCGTGAATTGCTTGCCTGGCACCGGCAACTGATCCGCTTGCGCCGCGCCGAACCATCGTTAACCGACGGGCGTCTGGACCTGGTCCGCGCGCAATATGACGAGCAAGCGCGCTGGCTCACGGTCGAACGCGGCCCCATCACCACCGCCTGCAATTTCGCCCCCGCGCCCCAGCGCGTTGCACTCAGAGCGGGAAAACACGACGCGTTGATGATTTCGGAGGCCGGCGTCGTAGTCGGTGACGGCTTCGTGGAATTGCCGCCGGATTCGGTGGCGATTGTGAAGTTGGAGGAAAACTCGGGGCGCGTGTTACGATATTCGTCGTGCCACTGATAGGGAACCCAAACCGATTGGTCCACACACCCAAACTGCGATCCCTGGCCTGGACGTGAGGGTTCCGCAGCGCCGCTCGACGACGGGCAAAGATGTTCTTGAACAGCTTTTGGGTGGTGTTTAGGACCAGCTCCTCTCCTCGACATTCTAGGGCATTTGGACCGCCCGATAAAACCGCCTCGACGAACCAGGTGAACTCCAGTCAACGAATTGGAAAGGGCTATTGGGGAGAGTCAAATTCGTGAGCGTAGTCCAGGCGGACCAATTGTTGGTGAGGCTAAAATCGTTCACATATTGAATGCTGTAGCTCTTGCCCACTATGCCACTGAAGGTCAGCCCGGCATACATCTCGAGGGACAGAACTGACGCTAGTGCAGATTGATCCACCGTCAGGATTGCTACGGCGCTGTTGGTACTGCCGAGACCGTTGCTGACCGTAACCAGGTAACTGCCGGCGTCACTCGGCTGGACGTTGGTCAGCGTCAGTGTGGCATTGGCGGCCCAAGTAATAGCCGTGGCACCGTGTTGCCAAAGGTAAGTCATCGGATATGTTCCGACAGCGACAACATTGAAACTCACATTTGCTCCTGGGATTACCAACTGACTGGCCGGCTGCATGACGATTAACGGCGCCTCCGGCATAAGTGACGACTGGCTCCAATTGCGTATGACGACCTGGCCGACGCTCACGTTGTCCCGGCTGTCGTAAATCTTGCTCAGGTCCACGACCTGATTGTTCAACTCGGTGGTCGTCGGCTCACCCCAAAAATCGCCGTCGGCGATGACGGCGGCAGCGCCTTTGTTCTGAAGTTCGTGGTTCATATTCCCAAACACGTCATTCCCGACTATGTTTGTAACAATCGGGGCGGAGGAGTTGACATAAATGCCGACTTGGTTTCCTTCAATGCGGTTGCCAATGAGACCATTGGTTCCGAGCTGGCTGAAGGAGATTCCAACCTCGCCGTTGTTGACGAAGACGCTGTCACTCACGTTGACCACGTTTGCGAAAAGTCCATCCTGCCCGTTGTCCGTAATCGTGCTGCGAATAACTGTCGCCTCATTCGCTCCTCCATAGTAGTGGCTCGGTCCAATGCCGTCCTTCGCGTTGAGCGTTATCGTACAATCCTGCACTGTTACTGTTCCGCCAGCGTTCCAGTATACGTCCAGACCTGAACCGGCATTTCCGTAAATCGTGCTTTGAGCCACTACGGCCGAGCCCTGTCCGACGTAGATACCATCGCTGCTGTTGCTGCTTACGACGCTCCCCACAACAGAAGCAGTGCCTAGGGCCCCACGTCAATGCCAAAGCCACCGTTGTTTGCGACAGTGCTGTTGCTGAGACTTGCCGTGCCACCCCATGCGCTGATTCCTTCACCGCCGTTGTTGCTGAAGGTACTGTCGCTGGCAATGACAGTATGAACCGTCGGCCCGATTTCAGATCCAGGTCCGGTGCCGTTCCCAGAGTTGTATTCGACGCGACACCCTGCTAGCGTGGCCGTACAGTTTACCCCCACGGACAGGCCAGTTTGATTGCCCTTCATAACACAGTTTGAAAGTAGGGTGGGAACCTGTATGACAATCCCGTTGGCTGAGTTGCTTTGGAACAGGCTGTTCTGGGGCGCGATGTTACCGCCCTCAATGCGCAGGCCTTCGTTTCCGAACTGCACGGTGCAATAACACAGCACTGCATTCGTGGAGTTGATGCGTATGCCGTACCAGTCGCCAGGCTGAGGTGGGTTTGTCGGTGAAATGGTAGCTGCCGTGAAGACGATAGGCAATGCTTCGGTACCTACCGCGGTGAACGTTCCCTGATTCACAATCAATTCGATCCGCGAGGTATTGAGGCCACCAATTTGGTCATCAGAACGCGGGGCGGATTGAATGGTGGTTCCAGGAAGAATGGTCAAGCTTCCCGAGGGTGTAACGGTCACGTCCCCGGTGAGGTAAACAGAGTTGGACCAGGTTTCACTCCCGGTGATCGGCCCCGAGGTCGTGGCCGCGTTTACGGTCAGTGCAGCCACCAGCAGAAAGCTGGCCAACCAAGTGCAAGATGTGGTTTTCATACCCTTGTTGATAGGGATGTATTTTGCGGCGTTACAGGGGCGAGGGAGAAGTGGTTCTTGATTGTACTCATGTTGAAGCATGAAAAATGCCTCCGCTGTGGGGTTCATTTACTTGGTTCTGATCGCTTGCCCGGTTGTTTGAGGATTTCATGGTTTCTGGATTAAAGGAGGGACCCGTCGGTTTGAAGCAGGTTGGGGTGGCGGCGGAGCATTGGTACAAATCCCGGAATGGTGAGCAGTCCACTCATGCTCGCCCGAAGCCGATCTCCCAATTCCCGCTGCCAATTTCATAACGCACTGGCCGCCTAACAACACCACCACGAAGCCAGCCAACCCTCACGGCCCATCGGTGACTTCTGCTCGGTGACCGCCCGACTCTACGACAAATCCAAGAAGAGGTCGAGAGGAATCGTGGCGTGGTTTTGGGCACTTCTCGTGCCAATGGTGCCAATGGATGTCCCGCCCCAATTCAGAAGCCCAAACCAGATGTCCCCCAAAATCCGGATTCCCCAGTCAATCAGTCGCGGTTCGCGCCAGCCAAAACCACGTGAAATCTATCGGCCGAGGCTCCACGTTGAACTGGTCACCGCAACCCAGGAGAACTGGTAGGAATTCGGTTTTTTTGCCGCCGGCCCCGGTTTGGCCCTGCGCGGGTGAGGGAGAATTGGTTTTCGGTCTCAGTCATTATGGCCGGTTTATGCCGGAGGAGGAGCAGGCAGTCAAGGGGCACATTTTGGCGGTTTCTTGCCGGTTTCGGCCCAGGACGAGGGCGGTGGCGGGTGGTCGGGCCTGCGGGCCGCCTCACCGGCTGAAAGGTGCGCGGCGGGAGAGTGAACCGCTAATGGACGCTAATCCACAGGGGCAGCGGCGTTCAGAGGCTCTGGTTGTCGCGCTCGGAGCCCCAGGCGAGCCTCGCGGCAATTCGACCCGGCGCAAATCGGTTTGAAGTCCGGTCCAAGGGGCGGTAGAGTCGGCCCATGAAAAACGCCAAAAAGCGTAGTACGGACCGAGCGGCGGAACGGATCGAGTTGGGCCGGTACGTTGTCGCTGATCCGAAGGTCTGCCACGGGAAGGTCACCTTCAAGGGGACGCGCATATTCGTTGCCGACGTCCTGGACGACATCGAAAGCGGTTTGTCCTGGGACTTCGTCATCCGCCGATGGGGCGGCGGAAAACTTACGAGGGCTGCCATTGCCGAGGCGCTGCACCTTTCACGGTTGACCTGGCTTGACGACCGGGGGCGGCTGGTTCCGCGCTCGCTCGGATCACGTTTGCCCAGCGCCGCGTGAATGTTCTTGATGAGAACATCCCGTTGGATCAGCGCGACCTGCTGCGCGCCTGGGGCATCCATTGCCGGCTGATTGGACGGGACCTTTCCCAACTCAGCGCTGACGATGACAACATCATCGTCCTGCTGCACCGCCTCAAGCAACCGACCCTTCTCACACGCGACGAAGATTTCTTTCGGCGGAAACTCTGCCACCCTGGCTATTGCCTGGTTTTCTTGGACGCCAGGCCCGCGGAGTCCGCTGAGTTCATTCGCCGCCTGCTTCGCCACCCGCAGTTCCGAACCAAGGCGCAACGTATGGGTACCGTGGCGCACGCCGATCACGACGGCATCCACTTCTGGCGCCGGAACGAGGCCAGCCTGCAACGCGCACCCTGGCCAGGTGGCGGGGCGTTGGGGCCGGGAAGCGAGGCGTAGCGGCGTCTCGGTCCCGATTCGGAATCGGGACTGGATACAGTTTCCTGGTATGGCGGCGCTCTGCCGAGACGCCGCTACGAAAGGGCGGTGCAGCCGCTTTCACTGAGGCCTTACCGGGAGGGATCTGTTGCTCTTGTCTGAACCGTTAAAACTTCAGGTTGGCGTCTCGCAGGTGGATTTGCCGGTGCTCGGGTTCGGTAGGTTTGATGAGGAGAAAACCGAGGTTTTGATGGATCCAGGGGCCGATGCAGGATTTCTGGAAAACGGAGGCTTGGAGCGAATGGAGGGTGGGAAAGAGGTCGGTGCCGAACTGGTCTTTCTGGAAGGCCTGCATGGCCCGGACCTCGAGGGGATTGAAAGAGCGGGCATTCAAGAGCGCCAGGGCGGCCAGGAGCACGCAAGAATAGCGCACCATGCCGGAGACCATGCCCAGGTAATATTCGCTGCGTCCAAAAATGTCACTGCCCAAAAGTTTGCCACCCACAGCCCGTTTGAGCAGGGCAAAGAGGATGAAAATCAGGAGTGCAGCGCCCAGGTAAGCGACCAGATAGCAGGAGAGCAGGCCGAAGAGCCGCGTAAACTGGGCCAGTTGGCGGCCCAGGACCTCGTAGAGGGCTGCGGAGCCGAAAAGCACGGCGAGCCACTTTGCCAGGTCGAGCAACTCGACCGACATGCCGTGCTGGCGGCCTCTGAACAGCCCGGCTGCCAGCACGGCCACGAGCAGCAGGTCGAAAAAGCTAATGGGCAGATGCAGGAGGCTCATGCTTCTATCCCAGTCTGTTAGCCAGTCTCGTGCCAAAAATTGTCTTTGACCCCCAATCCCGATTCCGTAAGGTGCTCGGGCAAATGACCAGCGCGCAGAGTGCCCATCTCAGTCCGGAGGCCAAGGCCTCGCTTCCGAGGCATGTGGCCATCATCATGGATGGCAACGGGCGCTGGGCCAAAGAACGGAGCCTGCCGCGCATCGAGGGGCATCGGGCCGGGGCTGAATCGGCCCGCGTGATCATCCGCACCGCGGGGGAGTTGGGCATCAAGTATCTGACGCTCTACGCGTTTTCGGTCGAAAACTGGAATCGGCCCAAGGAGGAAGTGGATGCCCTGATGAAATACCTGGTCCACTATCTCAAGACCGAGACGCCCGAACTGAACAAGAACAACGTTCGCCTGGAGGTCATCGGGCAGGTCTATCGCCTGCCCGAGGTGGTCCAGGAGCACCTCCGGAAGTCCATTGCCACGCTTTCGAGAAACAACGGTCTGACGCTGATCATGGCGTTGAGCTATGGCGGGCGCACCGAGATAGTGGACGCGGTGCGGAGCATCGCCACGCAGGTCAAAGCCGGGGTGCTCGACCCGGCCGACATCACCGAACAGGCCTTCGCCCAGCACCTTTATACCCGCAACCTGCCCGACCCGGACCTGCTCATCCGCACCAGCGGCGAAATGCGCGTCAGCAATTTCCTCCTCTGGCAGATCTCTTACACCGAGTTGCTCGTCACCCAAACCCTATGGCCGGACTTCCGCAAAGCCCAACTCTACGCCGCCCTGGAGGAATACAACCGGCGCCACCGGAGGTTCGGCGGCCTATAGACCTGAAGAGACTCCTCACGTCGTCTCCTACGATGGTTTGCGGGGAACTTTGTCACTGGCCCCGTGCGAGGCGTTGCCTGTCGCCCCTCGCCCCTCGCCCCTCGCCCCTCGCCCCTCGCCACTCGGTCCTCGACACTCGATCGGCGGGCGGTTACCCTTTGCGTGAAATGTTCGATGCAATCAGGCCGGCGCCGGCCCCAGGCCCGGCGCCCTCCAAGCTGAGAATCTTTTTTCGCCGCCTGCTCAGTACATTGGTGCTGTGGACGATAGTTCTGCTGGCGCTGTTCTCGAGCAGAGGGGTGGTCTCGGACTATGTCTTCCTGGTCATCATGGTCTTGCTGGCCGCCAGCGGCCTGGCGGAGTTTTACGGGCTGGCCGCCAAACGGGGGTTGGTCTGCTTGGAGGGGTGGGGCATCCTGGGCGGGGTGCTGCTGATGATCGGCACGTTCCTCAACTTGACCGGAGTTCTGGGGACCAGCGGCTCGCCGGCGCGGGTCAATGACTTCGAGACCAGCTTCCTGATTCTCTTTGTGCTCGGTTTATGCGCCCTGCAGTTCGCTGGCCGGTCAAACACCGCCGGGCTGGTGGCCATCTCCACCACGTTGTTCGGCCTCATGTACGTGCCGTGGCTGCTGAATTTCATCCAAAAGATCAATTTCTTCCCGGGCGTCGAGGGCCATTACTACCTCCTCTATTTCGTGCTGCTCACCAAGTCCAGCGACACCGGCGCCTACGTCGTCGGCTCCCTGCTGGGCCGGCACAGAATGATCCCGCGCATCAGTCCGGGCAAGACCTGGGAGGGTTTTGCGGGCGCCATCGGCGCAACCATCCTCGCCAGCCTGCTGTTCGTCCATTTCCTCGGACACAGAATGGCCGGCATGAAGACGGTCCATGCCATCGTGCTTGGGGTCCTTTTGGGCGTTGCGGCGGTCCTGGGCGACTTGATCGAGTCCCTGTTCAAACGCGAGGCCGGGGTCAAGGATTCGGGGCGCTGGTTCCCGGGCATCGGGGGCATACTCGACTTGCTGGACAGTTTATTGTTCAATGCCCCGATTATGTATTTGTATCTGCGCCACGTGTTGACGGCCAAGTAGCGGCCCCTTCATGAAAAACGTCGTTTTACTTGGCAGCACCGGTTCCATCGGCACCAGCACGATCAAGGTGGCGGAAGATTTGCCGGAGCAGATCCGCCTGGTAGGGCTGGCCGCCGGCAACAACGCCCAACTGCTGCTGGGGCAAACCCGCCAGCATCGCCCCAAGGCCATCTCCATCCACGACCCGGCCAAAGCCAAGGAGTTGCGCAACGCCTTGGGTCCCGGCATCGAGGTCTTCTGCGGCGCCGAAGGGTTGGTCAAGCTGGCCACGCTGCCCGAGGCGGACCTGGTATTGGTCGCCATCGTGGGCACCGCCGGGCTGGCCCCGGCCCTGGCTGCCATCCGCGCCGGCAAAGACCTGGCGGTGGCCTCCAAAGAGGTCCTGGTCATGGCGGGGGAGATCGTCATGAGGGAGGCTCGCAAACAGGGCGTGCGGGTCCTGGCGGTGGACAGCGAGCACTCGGCCATCTTCCAATGTCTGGAGGGCAAACCGGCCAGTTCCATTCGCCGGCTCTGGTTGACCGCCTCCGGCGGTCCCTTCCGCGCCACGCCGGCCGAGGAGTTTCCGCACCTCACGGTCGAGCGCGCGTTGAAGCATCCCTCCTGGGTGATGGGTCGTAAGATCACGATTGATTCCGCCACGCTCTTCAACAAGGGCCTGGAGATGATCGAGGCCCGGTGGCTGTTCGACATCGAGATCGACCGTGTATCGGTCGTGGTGCATCCTCAAAGCGTCGTCCACTCGCTGGTCGAGTTCGTGGACGGCTCGATGCTGGCGCAGCTCTCCAGCCCGGACATGTGCCTGCCGATTCAGTACGCCTTGACCTATCCCGACCGGGCTCCCAGCAACCGGGTCCAAACCAACCTCGCCAAGCTCGGCACCCTTTCCTTCGCTGAACCGGACCCCGTTCGTTTCCCGGCGCTAACCCTGGCGCGCGCGGCCGGCGAAGTCGGGGGCACCCTGCCCGCCGTCCTGAATGCCGCCAACGAGGTTGCCGTCGAGGCTTTCGTCAACGGGCGCATCAATTTCCCGCGCATCTCCGACACGGTGGGCCGCACGATGGAACGGCATAAGCCGATCTTCCACCCCACGCTGGAGCAGATCCTTGAAGCCGACGCTTGGGCGAGAAAGGAAGCGGCCAGCGCGGCGTAGGAGACGACGTAAGGAGTCTCTGATCAATGGTCTCCAAGGGGAGTAGGCTTTTGCTGTGCGCCCCAGACTGCATCAGAGACTCCTCACGTCGTCTCCTACAGTAGTTTCCGGCGAACTTTGCCGCTGGCCCACGGAGAGGGGGAAGGTGACACGGATTCGCCCTTTCCCCCTGGCAAGGCGCCTGCTATATTCTCCGGCGTCCAATGTTGGGCTGAGTCGCTAAGAGTATGTCCATTTTGAAGATTATCGTCATCGCGCTGGAAGTGCTGTTGCTTTTCAACCTGCTCATCTTCGTGCATGAGTTGGGGCACTTTTTGGCTGCCCGCTGGCGGGGGTTGAAGATTGACCGCTTTGCTATCTGGTTCGGCAAGCCGATCTGGAAGAAGAAGATTGGTGGGGTGGAATATGCCCTGGGGACCATTCCCGCCGGCGGTTATGTCTCCCTGCCGCAAATGGCGACGATGGAGGTTATCGAGGGCAAGAAGGAGAGTCCGGGCGAGGTCATGAAGCTGCCGAGTATCTCTCCGCTGGACAAGATGATCGTGGCCTTCGCCGGGCCGCTGTTCAGCTTCCTGCTGGCCCTGGGCTTCGCAGTGGTGGTGATGATCGTGGGCCGGCCGGTCAGCGAGACCGAGAAGACCACCACCATCGGTTACGTGCTCAAGGGCGGCCCAGCCGATGAGGCGGGCCTGCGTCCGGGCGACCGTATCCTGTCGGTGGACGGGCGGGTGGTAACCAAGTTCGGCGGGATGGGCGACAGTGTCACCTGGCGGATTGTGCGCAGCGAGGGGGCCATCGTGCCGATCAAGGTCGAACGGGAGGGAAAGACCCTCGAGTTCTTTCCCAAGCCCTCCAAGGAGCGGACCAAGGTGTGGGAACGCAAGAGTCTGCGGAAGATTCAAATCTCTCCGGCCCATGATTTGGTAGTGGGCGAGATGGCGCCCAACAGCCCTGCCTGCCTGGCCGGCTTGCTCAACGGAGACCAGATCCTTTTGGTGGATGGAATCAAGCTATATCATTGCAATGCGCTGGAAGACTATGCCGAGAATCATCCCGACCAGACCCTGAGATTGAGCTGCCTTCGGCAAGGCCAGGCGCTGGAAATCCCGGTAAGGCCCGAGGTGCCGGCCACGGGCGGCAAGGCGAGCCTGGGGATTCTGACCTGGGAAGACAAGTGGACGCTGCGCTATCCCGGCGCGATCGAGCAGGTCAAGGCCAGTGTGACGGCCATGATCGAGACTTTCGGAGCACTCTTTGCGCGGCATTCGGACATCAAACCGCAGCACCTGGGCGGGGCGGTCAAGATCATGGAGGTCTATTCCCGGCTCTTTAACGCCGAACAAGGGTGGCGGCTGGCGCTCTGGTTCAGCGTCTTGATGAACGTCAATCTCGCGGTGCTGAATATGCTGCCGATTCCGGTCCTGGATGGCGGCCACATCCTGCTGGCCCTCATCGAAGGCATCCGCCGCAAGCCGATCAGCGCGCGATTGGTCGGGGCGATTCAGACGACCTGCGCGGTGCTGCTCATCGGGTTCATGCTCTATATCGCGTTTTATGACGTTCAGGACTTGCCTTGGAAGCACAGCAAGGACAAGTCTGTTGACATCAAGTTTTCTCCCAAGTCCGCCGAGAAATGAGCTGTTCGACAACGCCCTGGGATACTTCATGCTTCATACTTCATAATTCATAAATGCGCTCTTGCGATTCCCTATTCCTGTGGCGGCGTCGGGCCACCCGCGAGGTGGCCGTGGGGAACCCGGAGCGGGGCGGGGTCATCATCGGCGGCAACCATCCTGTGGTCGTCCAGTCCATGTTGACTTGCGACACCCTGGACACCGCCGAGTGCGTGAGACAGACCCTGGAACTGGTCGAGGCCGGCTGCCAGCTCGTGCGCATCACCGCGCCCACGGTCAAGGACGCCGCCAATCTCAGGAACATCGTGGCCGAGCTGCGCGCGCGCGGCTGCAGCGTCCCGATTGTGGCCGACATCCACTTCAAGCCCGAGGCCGCCCTCGAGGCCGCCCAATGGGTGGAGATGGTGCGCATCAATCCGGGCAATTACGCCGATTCCAAGAAATTCGCCGTCAAGGAGTACACCCCCGAGCAGTATGCCGCCGAACTGGCGCGCCTCCGGGAGCGATTCACGCCGCTGGTCAGGTTGTGCAAGGAGTTGGGCCGGGCGCTGCGCATCGGGGCCAACCATGGTTCTTTGAGCGACCGCATCCTGAACCGGTTTGGCGATTCGCCGCTGGGCATGGTCGAGAGCGCGCTCGAGTTTGCCCGCATCGCGCGCCAGCACGACTTTCACAACTTCAAGTTTTCGATGAAGTCCAGCAACCCCAAGGTGATGATCCAATGCTACCGGTTGCTGGTCGCGCGCCTGGAACAGGAAGGGCCGGATTGGAACTACCCGATTCACCTGGGCGTTACCGAGGCCGGGGAAGGGGAGGATGGCCGCATCAAGAGCGCCATCGGCATTGGCTCGTTGCTTTGCGACGGCCTGGGCGACACGATCCGCGTTTCCCTGACTGAAGATTCCCCGCGCGAGATCGAGGTCTGCCGCGATTTGCTGGCGCAGATCCCGCTGTTGACCCTGCCCGCCTCCCCGGCTTTGAACTTCGCGCCCGGCATTTCGGACCCGGCCCTGGGGGCAACCCCGCCTTTCGATCCCTTCGCCTACTCGCGCCGGTCCACGCCCGAGATCGAGTTGCCGGCCGGCATTAAATGCGGCGGCCAACAAACCGTCCGCGTGGTGGTAACCCGCGCCGCCTGGGATGTGCTCGCTCCCAAACTCAACCCCAAGGCGGATGTGAGGCCCGAGGCGATCTATGAGGACCTCGAGGCCCTGGAGATTGACCCGAGGCGCGACCTGGAACTACCGGGCGACACCCGCTTGGTCACGGTGAAGGACGGCGCGCCCCTGCCTGCAATCGCGGCCTTTCGCCTCCTGGCGGCCAAATTGAAACAGACGGGGCGCAACAACCCAATTCTGCTCAAAGACACGCTCGAGGCCCAACCGGCGCCGCTCGAACCCAGGATAGCCTTGCTTCGCTCGTCGGTTGTCATCGGCTCCTTGCTGGCCGACGGCATCGGCGATGCTATCCTGGTCCGGGCCGAGTCCGGCCCGGCTCAGTCCTTGCGCCTGGCCTACAATATCTTGCAGGCGGCCGGTTGCCGCTCTTTCAAGACGGACTACGTGGCCTGCCCGTCCTGCGGCCGCACGCTGTTCCATTTGCAGAGCGTCACCGCCCGAATCAAAGCCCGCACCCAACACCTCAAAGGGGTGAAGATCGCCATCATGGGTTGTATCGTCAACGGCCCCGGCGAGATGGCCGACGCCGATTTCGGCTACGTGGGCGGCGCTCCCGGCAAGATTAACCTCTACGTCGGCAAGACTCCCATCAAATTCAATATCCCCGAAGCCGAGGCCGTGGACCGCCTCGTGGACCTCATCAAAGACTACGGCAAATGGACCGAGCCGGGGTGAGGCGTTCAGGCTGACAATCGGGGTCGGATCTAAACTTTTTTACAATCGGATTCGAATTGTAAAAAAGTTTAGATTCCGACCCCCTTAGTAGGGCCTGACTGCAACTCAGACAGTGGGGGAGGGCTCTCAAAAATGCCTCCAGGCGGGCTTTTTTGAGGGCGCCGCTACCCTGACACCCCTTTTCTCGGTTTTTTCACTTTTTCGCGTTTTTTTGCTTGCATATCTGCACGCTATATAATATATAACGTGCAGATGACGGATGACATCTGCAAACTCCGCCAGCAACTCCGCCGCGCCCATGACGCCGCCGGCCGCATCCTCCGCCACCTCCTGCGCGACCAACCCCTGACCCCGGGCTCCTTCTATCTGCAAAAGCGCCGCTGCGGCAAACCCAACTGCCGTTGCGCCCGCGGCCAACTCCACACCGCCTGGGTCATCACCCGCAGCCAGGACGGCGCCACCCGCACCTTCATGGTCCCCGCCCAGGACCGCGCCCGCTTGCGCCAACTCACCGCCGAATACCGCCGCTACCATCGCGCCCGAGCCCTGCTGGCCAAACGCCACGGGCAGATCTTGGACCTGGCCGACCAACTGGCCCAACTCCGGTTGGTCCCCTGGCCGCCGGGACCGCCATGAACCTGGAGATCATCGAACACCATCAGCAGCAGGTCCTGGAGGCTTTTAGCCGGGGCGAGTTCGATCAGATCGAGATTATCGGCGAGGCCGACGAAAAGGAGTTCTTCGAACTGTGCTTTCGGGAAAAGATCCTCGCGCGCCTGGCGGAGTCGATGCCCACCGACCGCAAGAAGGAGGAAGTACCGCTCTGGTTTGAGTTGGCCGCCAATCTCAGTCTGAAGCTGCATTTGGAGAACTCCTATTCGGCCTTCGAGCGGGTGGTGCAGTGCGGCGGTCTGCTCAGCGCCCTGCCTCCGGACCTCGCCAGCAAGCATCTGGACGCGCAGACCCAGCAAATTTGGATCCAATGCCGCGGCTTTAACGACAAGAACCTCTACCCCCGCAAGATGCCCTGCGACGACGACACCCTGCGCAAAGCGGTCAAGGATGTCGCCTCAGAGCGCTGGCAAGAGTGGTTCAACGGACCGGTGCAAGCGGCCTTCCAGGAATATGGCTTTTTCGACCCCCGCGGGATTTTCGTCGCCGACGCCACCTATCTGTTTGTGCCGGACAATCGGCAGTACGAGGGTTCGGTGGTGATGTGGTTTGATGAGCACAATCACCCGGTGGACTACGACAAGCTCAATGCCCAGGACCGCAAAAGGGCGCATCGGGAACGCTGTTACAAGCTGGTCAGCCTACTGCACCTGCGCGGGGAGCATTACGTCTATGCGGGGCTCCGGGTCGTGTCGGGCAAGATCCACGAAGACACGGTGCTCGGTCCCAGATGGTGGAGCACTTCGTTCAAGCCGTAGGCAAAGGGGTGATGAAGTTGCTGATTATGGATCGGGGTTTCATCGACGGCAAAAACCTCGGTCGGTGCAAGCAAGAGTGGGGCGTGGACGTGCTCATCCCCATGAAGCGCAACATGGACATTTGGACCGATGCCTGGGCCTGGGCGAGCGGGAGCCCTGGCAGAAGGTTGCGGTAGCCGCGCCACCGGCCCAACCCCCGGCTCCGGGACGGCCGCCGCTCATCGCTCGCCGGGAAGCCAAGCGCCAGGCCACGCTGGCGCGACGGCGGCCGGCCCCCGATCCCGCCGAGGGTCCTGACCCAGCACGAATACTGTTGGCTGGAAGGCTTTACCAGTTGGAGCGCCCTGCCCGTACCCATCAACGTGCTTTTGATCCGCGAGCGCTATGCCGATGGGCACTGCCAGGAATGGGCGCTGATGACCACCCGCCCTTACCCCCAGCCGCCCCAAGCCCGAACCGATTATCAGCACCGCACCAAGATTGAGGAACGGCATCGCCAACTGAAGTGCTTCCACGATTTGAGTGATTTTAAGTCGCGCTCCCAGAACGTGATTGTCGCCCAGGTGGTGTTCATTCTGCTGAGCTACACCCTGCGCCAATGGCAGTTGTGGCGTTTGCACGGGGAGGCTCCGCCCCAGGAAACCCCGGAGTTGATGCGCCGCCGGCTCAACCTGCGCAAACAGTATGTGGTGATTTACCTGGCACGGTCCTACGCGCAAATACCGCTAGTGCGCTTCACCCGCTTGGTCTTGGAACTGGACGGCGCGGCGCGGGAAAAAGCGCTGGCCAAGATCCGCAAACTGGAGCAAAGCCTCTTGAACCCACAGGACGATACTTCCTGATCCACCGGCCCGTTCGACCCGCCCTCAGAGGTCAGTGGTAGGGCAGCGCTGCTGGCTCAAGCTGTGCGGGCTGGCAGGTTGGCCTTCATCGCCCGACTGCCAGACCGCCGCCTCCCGCCCGACCCGCCCCACAGCGTCCCCCGCCTCACGTCCCCAGGTCCCCCTGCTGGAAATCCCTCCCCCGCACTCGGCCCCCCAGTTCCTTCCCCCACTGTCTGAGTTGCAGGTAGGGCCTGAATTGCAAATTGACAATTGCATGGGGAGAATTGCACAATTCCGAAGAGCTATGAAGCCGAAGACGCGAAACACGCCGGCCTTCCTGTTCGATCTGGACGGCACGCTGGTGGACAGTGTTTACCAGCACGTCCTGGCCTGGCGCGAAGCGCTGGAGAAAGCAGGCATCGAACTGGCGGTTTGGCGTATTCATCGCCGCATCGGGATGAGCGGGGGCCTCTTTGTGAACGCTCTCTTGCGGGAGACCCGGCGCCATGTCAGTGCCCGACAGGTTGCCCAGGTTCAAGCGCTGCACGCGGCGGCTTACTGGCGGATGGTTGCGCAGGTCCGCCCTTTGCCGGGTGCGCGCGAGCTGCTCAGGTATCTTACTCACGCCGGCGTTCCTTGGGCCATCGCAACCAGCGGACGGAGAATAACCGCTCAGCCCGCGCTGAAATTGCTCGGGCTGCCTCACGGCCTGCCGGTCATTACGCGGGACGACGTGGAATATGCCAAGCCGGACCCCGACCTGTTCCTCGCGGCTGCCGAGCGGCTTGGGGTTGAAATCAGCGCGTCCATCGTCGTCGGGGACAGTGTTTGGGATCTTTTGGCTGCGCGCCGGGCTTGGGCGCTCGGGGTGGGGTTGCTGTCCGGTGGCTATGGGCAGGAGGAACTTGAGCGCGCCGGGGCCTATCGCGTCTATCAGGATCCAGCCGACCTGCTGCGGCACCTGGACGAGGTCGGGGTGCGTCCCGGGCTATGAATATGCATGCTCTGGCTGGAAAAGCGGCGACACCTGAGTTGCTGCTCGAGGTGGCCAGGCTCGAGCGCGACTACTACCAACGGAAGCCGGAGCCGGGCCAGCCACAGCAAATGGTCAGTTTCGGCACCAGCGGTCACCGCGGCAGTCCGTTGGACGGCACGTTCACCGAGGCGCACGTCCTGGCCATTGTGCAGGCCATTTGCGAGTACCGCTGCGCGCAGCAGATTACGGGGCCGCTGTTCATGGGCAAGGACACTCATGCCGTATCGGCGCCCGCAGAGCGCACGGCCCTCGAGGTCCTGGCCGCCGGCGAGGTCATCACCGTCATTCAGCGCGACAACGGCTTCACGCCGACCCCGGCGATTTCACGAGCTATCCTGGAGTGGAACCAAGGCGGAAATGAGACCGTTGCCGACGGCATCGTGCTCACGCCTTCGCACAACCCGCCGCGTGACGGCGGGCTCAAGTACAATCCGCCTTCCGGGGGGCCGGCGGACACCGAGGTTACGGCCTGGATTCAACGGCGCGCCAACGAACTCCTCAAGGGAGGCAATCGGGACGTAAAACGCATCCCCTGGGAAAGGGCCTTGAAGCGGCCCACAACCAGCCAAGTGGACTTCGCGGCCCATTACGTGCGGGACCTCGCCTCGGTCATTGACCTCGAGGCCGTTCGCGCCTCGGGTGTCCGGATTGGCGTGGACCCGCTCGGCGGCGCGGCGGTCCACTATTGGGAGCCGATTCGGGAGCAGTATGGCCTGAACCTCACCGTGGTCAATCCGAAGGTGGACCCGACATTCGCCTTCATGACGCTAGACTATGACGGCAAGATTCGGATGGACTGTTCGAGCAAGTGGGCCATGCAGGGCTTGGTGGGACTGCAGAAAGACTTCGACATTGCCTTCGCCAACGATCCGGATGCCGACCGGCATGGAATCGTGACCCCGTCCCAGGGTCTGATGGACCCGAATCGTTACTTGGCAGCCGCCATCCATTTTCTCCATACCCGGCGGCGGAGCTGGCCTTTGAGCGCCGCGGTGGGCAAGACGGTGGTGAGCAGCGCAATGATAGATCGCGTGGTGCAGAGCATTGGCCGCCGGCTGGCGGAGGTGCCGGTCGGGTTCAAGTGGTTTGCCGGGGGCCTCTATCGAGGGGCCTATTGCTTTGGCGGCGAAGAAAGCGCCGGCGCCAGCTTCCTCCGCAAGGACGCAACCGTCTGGACGACCGATAAAGACGGCCTCATCCTCGGCCTGCTGGCGGCCGAGATGACTGCGCGCACCGGCATCGATCCTGAGCAGTATGTGCGCCACCTGGCGGCCATTCTAGGGCAAACCTGCTACAGCCGAATCGACGCCCGGGCCTCGCCCGAACAGAAGCGCGCGCTGCAGGCGGTGACTCCTGATTCCGTCACCGCCCGCGAATTGGCGGGAGATCCTATTGTGGCCAAGTTGACCCGCGACCCGGAAAACGGCGCCGCCATCGGCGGCCTCAAAGTGGTCACGGAATTCGGCTGGTTTGCCGCCCGGCCCTCCGGCACGGAGAGCCTGGTCAAGATCTATGCCGAGAGTTTCAGAAGCCAGGAGCATCTTGAGGCGATCTTGAACGAAGCCCGGGACTTGCTCGCGCGCATCAGCGGAACCGCTCCGGCCTAAATTGGAGCGTGTCCCCAAAGGTCCGCTTCTGGACCTTGGTCGCAGCCTTCGTCGCCAACTTTGTCGAAAAATGGCCAGTTCGACAAAGGTTGCGACGAGGGTTGCGACCAAATCCTCCGTTTGCCGGGCATTTGGGACAGGCTTTAAATCAGTGGCCTGCTGGCGGGCTGAGAGGCTGGTTTGCCGGTTCAGCGGCCGGGGCATCAGCGGGCTTGGGCTGGACGAGCCGCACCGCCAGGCGGGATTTCTTGCGGTTGGCGGTAGCGCGGTGGATCGCCCCGGCCTTGGCGGCTTTGTCGAAGGCGGAACTGATGGTGCGGAAGGCCTTGGCCGCCTCCGCCTGCTTGCCTGCGCTCAGAAGTTCCAAGTAACCCCTCTCCAAGGTATGGAGGCGGGACTTGGTGCTGCGGTTGCGCAGGTGCTTGTGGGCGCTGTTGCGCATGCGGCGTTGGGCTGACTTCGTATTCGGCATAAATCAATCTTGTCAATATTTCCAGAGCGCGCAACCTTAAAGCAAAGCGCGCCGTTGTCAACGTCTGGCCGCCTAAAAATCAAGCGAAAAAAGCTTAAGCATGGGACCGGTGCCGCTGAACGGGAAATTCACCACGTTGTCCTGGCCCGAGCCGTAGCGGGCCGGGGCGGCCGGGTTGAGGAGTTGGAGCGGGTTCTTCGCCTTAATGGCCTGCACGGTAATGCCGCTGTAGCTGAGCTTACCCACCACGATTTGGTTCGGTCTGGTCGCCTGAAGCGATGGCAGCTCCAAGGTGCCCGGGCCGGGTGCCTGGGCCAGGAGCGATTGACTGGCGCGCGCTGGTTGGGCATTGGTCGGGGGGGCGTTGGTCGGTTGAACCCGGGCCTGCGTCTTGGCTTTGGCCTGGGCTTGGGCCTGCGCTTGGGTCTGGGCCTGAGCATAAACGGACGCTGTGCCCAGAACGATGCCGCTCAGAATGAACCACTTCTTCATCGGCTTCCTTTCGTATTCACTGCCAGTTTGAATGTACGCGTCAGGGGCCGCATTTCAAGTTGAAACCGACAAAATGGCGTTGCTACCCTTCTGTCTTGCCGCTGGCGGCGATGACCTCGGAGAAGAGGGCCAGGACTTCGGCGCGGCCCAGCGCTCCGACCAGGCGGTTTTCCTTGAGGGTGCTGACTACGGGGATGTTGCGCTGCTCGCTGGCCAGGACGACGGGCAGCACCTCGATCAGCCGTTGGTTGGGGGTGACACAGGCGGCAGGCGGGCGCATGATATCGTAGGCGATGACGCCGCGCAGTTCGTCCCCGGCGCCCAGATACTCCTTGAGGTCGTGCAAGGCGACCAGGCCGACCAACTGGTTGCGCGCGTTGACGACGGGCAGAAAATTATTCGAGCTGGTGAGGAACCGGTCGGCGATTTCACCCAGCGCGGTGGTCTCGCGCACCGGCGGCACCGGGGCGCGCATGATGTCGGCGACCGTTCGCTCAGTGGCGGCTTCGGAGGCTGTGGCATCCTGGGAGACTTTCAGGCCCTTGCGGCGGAGCGGTTCGGTATAGATGGACTCGGGGTGGAAACGGCGCGACACCAGGGTCGAGACGACACAGGCGAGCATCAAGGGGGGAATGAGGGAATAATCCAGAGAGATCTCGAAGACCATGATAATCGAGAGCAGAGGAGAACGGGTGGTGGCGGACAACATGCTGCCCATGCCGACGACGGCGAAGGTGGCGACGGGCAACTCCTCGGCGGCATGAAACTGGCGCAAGCCCAGGGCGGAGATGGCTCCCAGGGCTGCGCCCAGGAAAAGCGTTGGGGTGAATACGCCGCCCACGGCGCCGGAGCCGACGGTGGCCAGCGTGGCAATCAGCTTGGCCAGGAACAATCCGACCAAATCCACAATCTCCCCGGCGGAGAAGGCTCGAAGCCGTGTATTGGCCCTGGAGGATGCGGTTGGTGATGACGTAACCGTTGCCGCAGACTCCCGGGAACTGCAAGGCGATGATCCCCACGACCAGCCCCCCCAGCATCAGGCGCGCGTAGATCGGCGCCCGCATCCGCTTGAAGACCCTCTTCGGCCTGATTGAGCAGTTTCAGGAATCCCGCCCCCACCGCGCCCGTGACCACGCCCAGGCAGATAAACCAGGGCAATTGTGCCACGCTGGTAAACTGCGTGATGCCAAAGGCCGGGATGACGTACCACGGCTGAATGCCGAAGAAACTGCGGGACACCATGGCCGCCACGACCGAGGCAAAGACCAGGGGGGCAAAGAGGCTCATGGAGAAGTTGCCCAGCACGATGAGAGCGGCAAAAACCGCGCCGGAAATTGGCGCGTTGTAAGCTGCCGCGATGCCGGAGGCGGCCCCGCAGCCCACGAGCAGGCGCAAGCGATAGGGGGGCCACTTGGCCAACTGTCCCCACTTCGACGCCAGGGTGGCCGACAACTGCGTGATGCCGCCTTCCCGTCCGATGGAGCCGCCCGAGCCGATGGTGATCAGGGAAGACAGGAACTTGACGATGCCATTGCGAAAGGGCAACCGCCCGTCGCCGGCCACCACGACCTCCAGCAGGTTGGTGGTCCGCTCCGGGCCGGCCAGGCGCAACCCCCATTCGAGCACCAGGCCCGCCAGCGCGCCCCCCAGGGCGGGCGTCAGAATCCGCTGCCATCCCACCATCATTTCCGCCACTTCCTCCGGGCGGCCCGCCTGGTGCGAAAAGAGGCCCTTGACCGACTCAGTGGCGTAATAGAAAAGCAGGTTGACCAGCCCGCCAATGACGCCAACGCCGCCCGCCAGCACCAGGTGAAAAGCCTCCTCGCTGAAGTGGAACTTCTCCCGGACCCTCAGCGCCCGCTGCCAATGGCGCCGGAAAAACCGGTGCATCCGCTCGATGATGGTGGCGCTCTTTAGAAACCTCACAAGCCGATGTTATGGCCGATGGGGTTTCTCGCAAACGCAAAATCTTCCACGATCCTGCCCTCAAGCAGATGTTCCTGGATGATCCGCTCCAGGACCGCCGGGGTGCAGGAGTGATACCAAACCGCCTCCGGATAGACGACCGCGATGGGCCCCCGGGCGCAAACGCGCAGGCAATTGGCCTTGGTCCGATACACCAGCGGTTGAGCCCCGGCCAGTTTGAGTTCCTTGAGCCGCCGCTTCAAATACTCCCATGACTCCAGGCCCTGGGCCTTGGCCGCGCATTTCGGCTCCGTCTGGTCGGCGCACAGAAAAATGTGACGCCGGTAATGCTCCAGCCCCAGGGAGCCGGCCATCGCTCGCAATTCATTTGCCATACTCAAGTCTCTTGACACCAAACTAATTCGCAATCCGCAATTTGCAATCGCTGAACTCCGCCCCCAATCGAAGGCAGGGGTCGGATCTAAACTTTTTTACAAATGAAGATCGTCGAGGTTCAAGCGTGGGGCAACCGAACCCGGTTCCGCAGGGGGGAGTTCAATGCCCGTTGGCGCTGCCGGGATTGCACCACAGTTGGTTCTTCAGGGGATCCTTGGCCAGGTTGGCCCAGAGACGGTATTGCACGAACTGCACGGAGCCGCTGACCACCACCACGACGCCGCCAACCTTGCCATGGCGGGTGCCCAGGCCGAAGTCCTCGGTTGGATCGGGGTAACTGGAACCATCATTGTAGTTGTTGAAGCTGGGGTCAGCAGCGGGTTGGTGTCGGCCGGTTCCCACATGATGAAAGCATCCTGGCGGAAATCGTTTTGCTTGTAGGACTTGGGCGCAAAAGCGCCATATCCGCAGACCGCGCCGTTCATCACATAAGTGCACAGCTTGTTGATGCGCTGGTTGAAGTTGGGCGCGTTGGTCGGATCCAGCGGGCACCGATAGACGCCCATGTTCTGGACATACTGCCAAAAGAGGCCGCTTTGGTAGGCCAGGCCGGGGTTGGCCGCAAATGGGGCCGCAAACAGGTTGGGCGGGGTGTTGTTGGTCGGTGTGTAGAGCCACCCTGGGAGCGGGCCGCCGTTGGCGGCGATCCATGGCGGATTCCAGTTCGGGTAGGCCAGGATGTCCCGGTTGTCGGCGATGTACATTTGCATCCCGAGGACCAACTGCTTGTTGTTGTTAACGCATTGCGCGCGCTTGGCCTTTTCCTTGGCCGAAGCGAGAGCGGGCAACAGCATCGCCGCCAGGATGGCGATGATGGCGATGACCACCAACAGTTCAATGAGTGTGAACGCCCGAGGCGCCGAATCTTCAAAACGGGGCGGTTTCATGATTGAGTCATACCACGCCCAATCGAGCCGGGCAAGCGCTCAACTTGCGAAATTGTTCTTGCCATTTTGGACCGGGCCGGTTAATTTAGACAAAAGATGTCTAAAACGCGATATGGCGACAAGGCGCCCCAGCCGGTCAGGCTGGGCGACTGGCTCCGCGAACTCCGCGAGGGGCTCGGCCTCCCGTTGCGCGCGGTGGCCGGCGCGACGGACATGCACCTGGCCCACCTCCACAAGATCGAGCACGCCCAACGCCTCCCCACGGAAGAGCAAACGAGCCGGCTGGCGAAGTTCTTCAAACTCGATGAAACGGAAACACAGGCCCGGCGCATCGCGGAGAAGTTCCGCCAGGAGTTCGCCGAGAACCCGGCGGCCAAAGAAGCGATCAGCATCCTCGCCGAAGAAGCCGGCGGCTACGGGGTGGCGGGCGCGGCTGAGAACCCCTCACCCCCGGCGAATAGCTCTCGCCCCACGGTCCTTGAAGGGGCGAGGGAGAAGGCTGCCAGCGGGCAGAGGCGCGCGGGAAACCTGAGACCACACGACTGATGCCCTCACTCAATTTCAAAGGCAAGGCGCTCGTGCAGAACTACCACCTGCTCGTGCCCTACCATGAGCTGAAGCCGGTGAAGGCCAAGAGCCTCTCGGACAAGGTCAGCCTGCACGACAACCTGGTGATTCACGGGGACAATCTCAAGGCGCTCAAAGCCCTGCTGCCTTACTACCACGGCAAGGTCAAGTGCATCTACATCGACCCGCCTTACAACACCGGCAACGAGAACTGGGTTTACAGCGACAACGTCAGCTCGCCCATGATTCAGGACTGGCTGGGCAAGGTGGTGGACCGCGAGGACCTCACCCGCCACGACAAGTGGCTCTGCATGATGCTGCCGCGGCTCAAGCTGCTGCGCGAGTTCCTGACAGAGGACGGTGTCATTTTCATCTCCATCGATGACAACGAAGTCCATGCTCTGCGCTGCCTGATGGATGAGATCTTCGGCGAGGAGAACTTCATCGCCACTATCATTTGGGAGAAGGTCTATTCACCCAAGAGCACTGCAAAGTTCTTTTCCGAGAACCACGATTACGTCGTTGCTTATGCTCGCCGAAGGGAGAGCTTTGAACTGGGGTTGCTTCCACGCACAGAAGAAGCGAATGCGCGCTACGCCAATCCAGACAGCGACAAGCGCGGCCCGTGGAAACCTGGTGACCTCTCGGCCCGCAATCCGTACAGCAAGGGGACCTACGGCATTAAGTGCCCGGGCGGACGGCTGATTAAGGGACCACCGCCAGGAAACTACTGGCGGGTGTCGGAGGACAAGCTTTGGCGACTTCACGCGGACGAGCGCATCTGGTGGGGTGAGGACGGCAACCAGGTGCCCGCAATTAAGCGGTTCCTGTCCGAAGTGAAACCGGGATTGGTCCCGGAGACGATTTGGACATACAAAGAAGTGGGGCACACACAAGATGCGAAAAAGGAATTGCTGGAGGTCTTTGGCGAGGACTTTCAGGCGTTCACCACGAAACCGGTGCAACTGCTGAAGCGGATGATCCGGCTATGCACGGAGGATGATTCGGTCGTGATGGACGCGTTCGCCGGCAGCGGGACGACCGGCCAGGCAGTGCTTGACATGAACGCGGAAGATAACGGCTCCCGTCGTTTCCTGCTGATCGAGGCCGAGGACTACTGTGACAAGCTCACTGCCGAACGTATCCGCCGCGTGATCAAAGGCGTACCGAACGCTAAGGATGAGACGTTGAAGAAGGGCTTGGGCGGCTCGTTCTCGTTCGTTGAGGTCGGGCAGCCCATGCACCTGGAGTCCTTGCTCAAGGGCAACAAGCTGCCGCCGTACGCAGACCTTGCCGGCTACGTCTTCTATACAGCCACGGGAGAGGATTTCGACGAGCGGGCCGTCAACCGAAAGACGCATTTCATCGGCGAAAGCGCGCAAGTATGAGGTGTACCTCTTCTACGAGCCGGACCTTGACTATTTGAAGGCCACGGCCCTGACGCTGGACATCGCGCGCGGGCTGCCCAAGGGCAGCGGGAAGCGGCGGCTGGTCTTCGCGCCGACGAAATACCTGGACAGCATTCACCTGGAGGAGAACCGCATCGACTTCTGCCAGTTGCCGTTCGAGATCTACAAGGCCGCCAGGCCGAAGAAGGCATGAAACTGAAGGAATACCAGGAACGCACGCTCAAGGAAGTGAAAGGCTTCCTGGAGCAGCTTGGTGTCTGGCGTCCGGAGGCCATCAAGCGCGGCAGTTGGCTCTTTGATTTTGCAGAAAAGGCTTGGGAGGAGGCCGGCGTCGGCCGAGTTTACCTCAAGAAGAAGGACGGGCTGAAGCGTCCGCTCCCATGCTTCTGCCTCAAGATTCCGACCGGCGGCGGCAAGACCCTGCTGGCGGTGAAGACGATTGACCTCGTCCACAACCAGTATCTCAGGCGGCAGACCGGGCTGGTGGTGTGGATCGTGCCGACGCTGCAGATTTACCGGCAGACGCTGATGCGGCTCAAGGATCGGGATGACCCCTACCGGCAGCACCTCGACATGGTGTCGGCGGGCAAGACGCTCATTCTGGAAAAGACCGACGGCTTCACGCCTCAGGACGTGGAGGAGCACCTGGCGGTGCTGGTGTTGATGCTGCCGTCGGCTTCGCGGGCAAACAAGGAGGCGCTACGGATGTTCCGCGACAGCGGGGCGTTTCAGGCGTTCTTCCCGGCGGAGGAGGACATCGAGGGGCACGCCAGCCTGCTCAAGCGGCTGCCCAACCTGGAGACGTTTGAAAAGGAGGACGCGTTTTGGGGCCGGCAGGTAAAGACGTCGCTCGGGAACACCATTCGCCTGCTGGAGCCGCTCATCATCCTGGACGAGGGGCACAAGGCTTACAGCGAACAGGCGCAGGACACGCTGCGGAACCTGAACCCGTGCATGATCGTGGAGTTGTCCGCTACGCCGCCAAAGGAGGCCAACAAGCTGGTGGTGATCAGTGGCCAGGATCTGCACCGGGAAGAGATGATCAAGCTGGACCTGCATGTCGTGAACAGGTCCTCCACGAACTGGCGCGACACCATGTTGGCGGCGATGCGGCGGCGTGACGAACTGGAGGCGAAAGCGCGAGATTACGAGGCCAACACCAATGTTTATATCCGGCCGATCTGCCTGGTTCAGGTCGAGCGCACGGGCAAGGAGCAGCGCGATGGGAGGCTCATCCACGCGGAGGATGTGCGGGAATACCTCATTGGCCAGGGTGTGGCGAAGGACTGGATCGCGGTGAAGTCGGCAGAGGTGGACGAGCTGAAGGATTTCGACGACCTGGGCGGGCTGCTCGCGCGCGATTGCCCGATCCGCTACATCATCACCAAGCAAGCGTTGCAGGAGGGATGGGACTGCTCCTTCGCCTATGTGCTGACGGTGCTGACCAATCCGCACTCGAAGACCGCCATGACGCAACTGGTGGGGCGCATTCTCCGGCAACCTTACGCGCGCAAGACGCATGTGCCGGCGCTGGATGAGAGCTACGTCTATTGCTTTCAGCGGACCGACTTGCTGAACGAGATCCGCGACGGCTTCAAGCGGGAGGGCCTTGGAGGAAATGCAGGGGCGCATCGTGAAGGATGTGGCGGACCTGGAGGCGGTGGAACTGCGGGAGGTGGGGCCGCGGTCGAAGTTTAAGACTGCGGCGGAGAACATGGTGCTGCCGGCGTTCGTGATGCGCGACGGCCGGGACTGGCGGCTGGTGAGCTACGAGGCGGACATCCTCTCCCGGGTGCGCTGGGAGGAGGCGGATGCAAGCCCGCTCTACGATCTGGAATTGAGCCTGGAGGAAACGCGGGACGTGGAGATGCGCGCTGGGCTGCAGGAGAACCTCACCGGCCTTGTGCGGCACGCGCGGGAGGATTTGACCAACGGCGCGCCGAAGTTCGATTTCGCCTTTGCCGCCGCCCACCTGCTGGATGTGGTGCCGAATCCGTGGATCGGCTACGAGTTCGTCGACCGCGTTTTTGGAAAGCTGCTCGCCAAGTGGAAGGGCAAGGCGAAGGTGGTGGCGAACAACCTGGTGTTCATTCTGGAAGAGCTGCGGAAACGGCTTGAAGCGGAGCGCGACCGGCTGGCGGAGGCCGCGTTCAACCAGATGCTCGAAAACGACGAGATGCGCTTCATGGTGGTGTTGCGTGAGCCTCGGAATGCACCGCCTGCCGAAGAAGCTCGAAATACCGAAGACGGCGGTGCGGTGGACGCGGCTCGACGGCAGCCAGTTCGAGATGAACCTGTTCGACCCCGTGCCGGAGGACTCACTTAATTCGCTGGAGCGCGAGGTCGCCTCTTTCCTGGATGAGCAGAGTCCGCTATACTTTTGGTACCGCAACATCCCCCACCGGGGCTACTACGTGCAGGGCTGGCAGAAGTCGCGCATCTACGCCGATTTCATTTTCACGACCAACGGCACGGGCGAGCCGGACTATCGCAAGGTGTTCGTGCTGGAAACCAAGGGCCTGCACTTGAAGAACGAGAACACGGCGTACAAGCAGTCGGTTTTCGCGCTGTGCAACCAGCACGCGAAGAAGAAGTCGTGGAATCAGCTCGTGCCGGCGATGTGCGGGAAGGAGATCCGGTACGAGGTCGTTTTCCAGGATGAGTGGGAGAGGCGGTTGAACCAGTTGCTCGCTTAAGAACACATACGGCCCCTGATTCGCTTTGTCTTGGAATATTCGCGCAGGTGCTCGGCCAGCCGGACCAGAGATTGGAATTTGACGTGACGGTTCCGGCAAACGCTACGCAACCGGTTGAGGCATGACCGGCTGTTGGAATTACGAGAGGCTTGCCCGGTTGCGAATCTCTCTCGCTCCAGGGTATCTGGCCGCGGCTTTTGGAGCCGCGGCCAGTTCGATGAAAATGGGATCAGCAACCCCAACGGAGTTGTGTCATCATTACGCCGGTTCCGCTTTGGAATTCAGGCGGAAATACCTCCCGCCAAACCCCAGGAGCACCATGCTCACGCCGGCGAGAAGAAGGGTCGAAGTGTCATCCGGGACGGAAGGGGAAGAGGAATAAGTGCCAATGAGGCCGTCCGAAGCGCTCGAGGCAATGACCTGCGCAGAACCGCTGGCGGATACGTCGTTGCCGTTATCGTAATAAAGCCCCGTCACCCCTGCGAGAACCGGGCTGCTGCTGACGACGGGAATGGTTCCGATCACGCCGTTGTATTGGCTCGCCAGATTCAAGCCATAGGGATTCAGAAAACTGTTCCACTGCGCGGCCTCGGTTGCAGCGCCTCCAAAGCTCGCCGTACCAGCAGCGATGTAAACGCCTCCGCCGCCATTCACGTAGGTCTGTAAGTCGGTGATTTCGGCCGCCGACAACGCATCGCCACCCAGAAAAATCGCCTTATAGCCGGACAAAGTTGTGGCGGTAAAAGGCGTTGACACACTGGGGTTTTCTGTGACCGAGTATCCCCCGCTGGTCAAGGCGTTCTGCAAACTGGCTGAGTTCAGCCCAAAATTGTCGGAGTAGATCAGGATCGACCCGCTGCCGCCCGTCAGGAACGCAGCCGCGTTCTGGGCAAACGCCGTACCGTTGGCGGCGCCTTCCTGGCCGAATCCGTAGTCGCTCAACGTCCATTCGTCATTGTTAACGACGATGCCCCCGCCATAGGCGCTCGTGCAACATGCCGCCACCGTACCCGCAAACGCGAGTTCGATGCGCGCCGAGCGGATCCAACTTATAAAGAGAAAGAATTGCTTTTCATCTCATACTCGCTTCTGTATTAGTTTTCTTAGGTTTGCAGCTATGCACTCAACTGTTGAACGCATGACTGAATCGGCGGTTTGTTAGCAGGATGCGTGCCTGAAACACACCACAGTACTCGCTCGGCTGCTGCCTAAGTCGTAATGCATTCATATTCAAATAGTTGCATAACGATGTGTTTCTTGCTCGCATCCGGATTCCAAGGCTCGCTTCGCTCTACACTGTAAGGCAATCCGACAGGCCCCAATCTCAGACAAATCGCGTTGTTATTCGCAGTAGATTGATTAACAATGGGTTGCGTCATCATTCCAAAGATTGTCGGCGTCATTTACACTTTCACACTTCTTCCCCGAAGGCCACAGCACGGATCGCTTCCAAATGTAGGGAGATTTCTTGTCGAGATTCTCTCACCTGGATAACGGGGACGGGAGCACTACACTCCGAAAAGTGGAGCCCGTCCAGGCTCCTCCGGCTGACGTCCACATAGAGAAGCGTGGACGCTTAATTACCACGCGCCCACGGCCTGGAGGCTGTGCCTCCAATACCGCGCGCGATCTGTCATCTGATGAGCCGCGGCGACCATAAACAAAACGCATTCCCCGGCAACTTCCCGGGCAGTCCGGTGTTGGGTGAAGAGGGACCCGATTGAACAAAAGGGAGCGGTTAAGAGTCAAACTGATGATTCAGCTTAATTACCATGAAACCAGGAATTTTTAGTTGGTATTTTTGTCTTGGAGCGGCGCTGGCGGGAGGGAGTTTCTCGTTGGCTGCCCAGGGCGGGGAGTTGCTGGCGCCGTTTCGGGTCGAGGCGAACGGGAAGCCGATCGATATGGAACTGGGCAACGCGGCGCCCTTCATCACGGACTTCGACGGCGACGGGCTATTTGATTTGATGCTGGGTCAGCGGGGGGAGTGCAAGTTGCGCATTTACCGCAACGTGGGCAGCAACCGGGAACCCAAGTTTGGCGTATCGGCTTTCTTCAAGGCGGGGGGCGTGGATGCGAGCCTGCCCGGGGGCTGAGGCGCCGGCGGCTTTTGTCCACATGGCGTGGACTACGATAACGATGGCCGGATGGATTTCCTGACGGGTTCGATTTCCGGGAAGGTCTATCTCTACCGGCGCAAACCCAACGGCACCTTTGCGTTGCCGGAGGTCCTCAGGCAGGAGGTGCGCGGCCTCATCGGCACCGGGGGCGCCCCTATCAGTCTTGGCTCCAGTTCCGCAGTTGCCATGGCTGACTGGTTCGGCCAGGGCAAACTGGACCTCTTTGTCGGCACCGGCGATGGCTATGTCTATTTGCTGCCCAACGAAGGGACTCGGCAGAAACCGGTGTTTCGGCGCTCCGAACGGCTCAAAGCCGGCGGCAGGTTGATTGTGGCCGATGGCGGGACGGCGGGACCGTTTGTCGCGGACTGGGATGGGGACGGGCGGCTTGACCTGGTGGTAGGTTGCGGCTCCGGCCGCGTGGTCTGGTATCGCAACATCGGCTCCGCAGGCCAGCCCCAGTTGGCGGCGGGCGTCACGCTGGTCGAACCGTTCCCCACCATTGTCTCGGGCGCCCAACTCCCCAAGCGCAGCGCCTTGAACGCCAAAGTCTGTGTTGCGGACTGGAACGGGGACGGACGTCCCGACCTCGTCGTGGGCGACTACTGGTACGGAACCGGCGGCCCGCACGGTTGGGTCTGGGTCTATCTGCGCGCTCCAACCCAAACCGCCCGGTTGGATACACGATGAACTTGACCAAACTGCCTCCCCTGGTTCGCTTCTGCGCGCCAACGCTGCTCGTTCTGGCTCTGCTCGGTGCGCCGGACCGGGCCAGGACCCAGGGAACTCCGGCGGCTCCCCCGGCCGCGGCCGCCGCGCCCGCTACGAACCGGGCAGCCAGCCCCCTGGCCCGGCTGCGGTTGGGGAATATCGTGGCGTCTGTGGCCGCGCCCGCCACGAACGGTACAGCCGGCGCCGTGTCCCTGGAAGACCAGGAACGCGAAGTCGATAAACAACATCTGCGCGCTATTTACCAGGCCATCCAGGCCTACCGCCAGAAGCATGGCGACCTGCCCAACTGGCTCTCCGACCTCGTCCCTGAGTTCCTCGCCGACACCAACGTCTTCATGTCCCCGGTCGAACTGCGCACCGGCAGATCCGTTTTGTGGGGATACGACGACCCCAAGGTCAAGAGCTCTTACATTTACGAGTTCAACCAGTCTAAGGCCGGCGGGCGGCGGGACCAGGACATCCCCTTGACCATGAAGCAATGGAAGATGCTCCAGATGGAGGAGTTCGGCCCGGTGGTCCCGCTCCTGCGCTGCCACCTCCACGAGCCGGTGCTCAATCTCAGTTACTCGGGGGACCTCTATGAAACCGCCCTGTTTTGGGAATCCGACACCAATACCCTCGCCCTGATGGCCAGGCTCGGCCCGGGCCAGGCGCCCGCGAAGGAAAGAAGTTGCGGGTGACGGTCGTGGATGCCGTCAGCGGCGAGCCGATCCCGGCAGCCGAAGTCAATGCCTCGAACCGGCAGAGCGAGTTCGGGCCGCTCCCGCCCCGCCGCGTGACGACCGACGCCAAAGGGCAATGCAAGGTGAACCTGGGCGGCACGCGCCCCAAAAGCATCCGCCTGCAGGCCGGCAAACCCGGCTACGCCACGGCGCAGATACAGTGGGAGGAAAGCGGCATCCCCGACCAGTGGAGCGCGCGGTTGCCCAAGGGTGTCACCGTGGGTGGCCTGGTCAAGGACAGCCAAGGCAACCCGATCGCCCGAGCCAGCGTCAGCATCAACACCGTCACCCGCGATGAGGTCGGCCAGTCTGTCGAGGTCGAGGCCGACGCCGCCACCACCGACTCTGCCGGCCGTTGGTCCAGCCGCAGCGTCCCGGCCGATTTCAAATCGCTCACCTTCAAGCTCTCTCACCCGGATTTCCGTTCCGCAGAATATTACATCTCGGATTCCAGCCCAGGCGGGCCCCAGGAAGGCTCGAGGGCTGACCTCCTGGCTGGCAAAGCGGTCATGGTGATGGAACCCGGCACAACAATCGCGGGCACCGTAGTCGATTCCAGCGGCAAACCCCTGGCCAATGCCAGCGTGTTCCTCCGCGACGCCTCGGACCCGCCCAAAGACCGTTTCGCCACCACGGACTCTTCGGGCCAGTTCAAGCTCGTCTTCGTGGACGCAGGCCAGGGCGTTTTGGCCGTCGCCGCCAAAGGTTATTCGCCTCAATCCACCAATGTCACTTTCGATTCCGGCCTCAAGCCGGTCGCCTTCAAGCTCCAGCCGGCCAAACCGCTCAAGGGCATCGTGCTCGGGCAGGACCGCAAACCTGTGGCCGGCGCCACCGTTGACCTGGTCTCCTGGAGCGGCCTGCCGTTTCCCCGGTGGCAGACCCGGACCGATGCCAAGGGCGGTTTCACTTGGGATTCCACACCCAGCGAGGGCGCCGTCTTATCAGCCCGGATGGATGGTTATGCGCCCGAACAGCAGAACCTGGCGCCCGGCGATGAAGACGCGACGATCGTGTTGAAGCCGACCGCACAGATCGTCGGGAAAGTGATCGATGCCGAAACCAAGGAGCCAATCCAGGAATTCCAGGTCATCATGGGGCGAGTCTTTTCCAGCGACAACATCAACTGGGAACGCTACAATCCCCTCCGGGCCAGCGGGGGCAAATATTCCTACCGCAACGAGCAGAACCTCTTCGGCTCGCGCATCCGCCTCCTGGTCGAGGCAAAAGGCTATTTGCCCCAGGCCTCTCCCCCGCTCTCCGCATCGGGCTGGCTCACGAACGACTTCGAGTTGAAAAAGGGCGACGGCCCCAAAGGCACCCTCAAACTTCCCAATGGCCAACCCGCTGCCGGCGTGAAAGTCGCCTTGCTCACCGGGGATTATGTTCAATTGAAAGATGCCCGGCTCGAGCCGCGCGGCAGCGACAGCGCCGTGGTCACCTCCGATGCCGAGGGGAAGTTCGCCCTGCCGGCCGCTTATGCGACCCGGCTGGTGGCCGCAGGCAGTGAGGGCTATGCCGAGGCGCTCTTGGAGCGGTTGGACACGACGCTGACCCTGACCCTGGAGCCATGGGGCCGGATCGAGGGGGTCGTCCGCAACGGACCCAGGCCCGCCACCAACGAATGGGTGATGGTCGCGCCGGCGCAAGGCGGCTTCGGCCTGGGCTTCCAGGTACGACTTCGACACTTACCGGGTCCAGGCTGACGAACAGGGCCGATTCGTTCTCACCAATGTCCCGCCCGGCGAACGCTTTCTGACCCGCCTCTACCCCATGGAGGGCAATCGCGGCTGGAGCTGGAGCCATGGCGAACCGATCACCGTCAAGGCCGGCCAGACCACCCACATTGACTACGGCGGCAAAGGCCGGACCGTTATCGGGAAGGTCGTGCCCAACGAAAGCCGGGACATTCCGTGGCAGTCAGGCCAACATGTTCTTGGCACCGTGCAGCCCAGACCGCCCTCCGGCTCCTTCAAATCGCGGGAGGAAGTAGAGGCCTGGGAAAACACTCCGGAAGTCAAGGAAGCCCGCGCCCGCTACCGCTACTATATCGTTCAATTCGGCGGCGACGGCTCTTTCCGCATCGAAGATGTCCCACCCGGCAAATACGAACTGAACCTGACTTTCAATGAGCCCGGCCAGCAGAGCTTCCAGCCGGGCGCATACATCGGCTCGGTCCGCCGGGAGGTTGAGGTTGCGGAAATTGCCAGCGGCCAGGCCGGCGAGCCGCTCGACCTGGGGCGCCTGGACCTGGTGGTCCAGAGCCAGCGTTGAGTTTGCTGGGCGCAGGCGCCAGGTGCGCCCAACGTCAGGGCCAGTGACAAAGCCGCCGAAACGGGCCCCATTCCCCAACTGTAGGAGACGACGTAAGGAGTCTCTGATCAATGGCCTCGGAGGGGAGCAGCCTTTCGCTGTGCCCCAACCTCAATCAGAGACTCCTTACGTCGTCTCCTACGATGGTTTGCGGAGAACTTTGTCACTGGCCCTGCGCCCAGCGCGTGCCCCAACGCGCGTATCGAGTTGACAACAGGGCTGTGGGTGTCCTAGAATGAGTCTGTTCGGGTGGCAGTACGTTTCTTCAGCGGGGTTCCCCACCCCCACCTCCTTGGCGTCTGCTGCCCGACGCTTTTTTGTGCGGTTTCTCTTGACGCGCGGCCGGGGTTTTCATACGTTCTGCTGCCCCTAGCGGGGGTGTAGCTCAATTGGTTAGAGCGCTGCCCTGTCACGGCAGAGGTTACGGGTTCGAGCCCCGCCGCTCCCGCCACTTTTTCAGCCATTTTCGCGCCCTCGCGAATTTTGGGGACACTTTGGGGACAAACCACGTGGCCAACTGACCCGCGGAACGCCGGCTTCAGCCGGCAGCCTCCACACGTCCCCTACCGCCCCGCCCCGGCCATCGTCCCCTCCACCGCCAGCCCCTGGCGCATCAAGACCGCCGTCCGCTTCACGGACCGAAGCCGCGCCCTGCAATTTGAGCGTTACCTCAAGACTGCCTCCGGACGCGCCTTTGCCAGGAAACGGCTATAGGTGGCTTTTTCAAGAACCCCACGCTCAGCCGGCTTATCGACCATGCTCCCTTCGCAACCCAACTGCGATACCGCTCGGCCAGGCAAGTCCCGGGGACGTCTCCCTACTGGATCAACACGTCCGGCCTGCGTCGGGCGATGTGGAGCAGTTTAAGCGCCGCGCCGCTCGGGTGGCGTTGCCCATTCTCCCAGGCGATGGCGGTCCGTGCTGGAATCCCGGATTCACGACGCCCCCCCGGCAGCAGGGCCTCGAATGCTGGGCTTGTCTTCGGAAGGGGTCCCGGATAAATTAGAACCAGTATGACGTTGGAGAAGATTAAGGAAGAACTGGCGATCATGCCGCAGGAGCAGCAGGACCACCTCGCCGCGTACCTGGCCCACCTCCGGCACCTGCGCGACCCCCTGTTCCGTGAGGATCTCGGTCGCCGCATCGATGACCGTGATCCCGCCCATTGGGTTTCCCTGGACCAGTTGCGAGAACATTGGAAGGATTAGCGGATGAGGCCCTACAAGGTTCTCATCACGCATGAAGTGCTGTCGCTTCCCCGACCCTCGGTCCTGGACCGGATCGGTCCTCCTTTCCCTTGCCCGCACTGACAATCACGGCAGATGTCGCCCAAGTAGCCCACTGCCCAGCGGCGAGTCGTCTTTGGCCATCACCGCGCGGCCCTTGGCCAATCGAGACCCAATCGAGCCGGCAGCCGCCCGTTTCGGGCGTGACTCATCAGAGGCCGTATGCGAGTGTTTACGGGATGAGGGCGCCTACATTTTCAAAGCAGGAGACCGGGCGGTCGGCATCGAACGGTTGGCCCTGGAATCGGTCTCGCAGTAGCCCACCTTTTGCCAACGGTTCATGGATTGGCAGCGGGCGGGGGTTCTGGGCCGCCAGCCCTCTCAGGAGGAACTGCAAGCGCACCGCACCGCCTTGAAATGGATGCTGCGCTTTGCCCGCGCCATCTGCGCCACAGCCGCCGATCCGGACTACCCGAGCCGGGAGGTCGCCGATGAGTTGCACGGCAGGGTCATCCAGCTCGAGCATTCCTGGCGAATGATCCAAGAACCAATGCCCGACGCCGAAGCCGATGCACTCTTGCGCGAGGTTTTCCCGGAGTGAACCCGGAGTTGCAGGCCTTGGTTCTGGCCCTCGATGGGGTGACTGAAGGCCAAGCCGGCAGTGAAGCCAAGCGCTTGGAAGCACTGTATCAGTCGGGGCTGGCCGACGTGCTGGAACGTCATCCTGGCCGTTGCGTCCACGTGTTCCAGGACAAGGCTTGTTTCAGCCGCCTCGAAAGACGGAAAGACAATCTGCTCGTAGGCTACCTGCTTGGATGTCCTCGGGGACCTCGACCAGCAAATGATAGTGAAGCCGCTCCAACCCAGTGGCCTTGGCCAGGGCGCGGCCCCAAGCCGCAGCGCCTCCGACGATTTCTTGTGAGTCCCGGGCAGCCGGTTGACGTCCCCAGGCGAACCGTGGCCGGTTGAGTTGTCACAATCCAGACAAGGAAGGGCGGCGGAAGCCGGCGATACAGCAGGTTCGAAACCTGCGTTACGATGTCGCCAGCTTCCTCTGGCCGCTTGTCTTTGCGCTCTCTGCGGTCTATCAGGCTAATTTCCAGGGCTGTCGGTAAGAGCGGTTCAACAATTGGGTGGCTTGGGGGTCGTCAATGATGGCTTCCTTTTCCGGGTCCCACCTGATCTTGCGCCCGATGCGTTTGCCATTCTCTTCCTGGCCGGCGAGCAAGGAGATTAAACCAAGGTGTCCAGGGATGGCGGAATGATGGGCGGTTTCGGCGGGGGTGATGGTCGGCTTGCGGGACTTGACGCAACTGATGAAGTTGGCCTGATGGTTGTCGGAGCGGTAGAGCCTGACGGTGCAGTTATCCGGCAGTTTCTGGAACCAATCGGTATTGGAGGCAGCGAACCCACTGCGGTCCACCCAAACCCAGCCGTCGGTGCCGATCCACTTGGCGCCGTCGCGGATGTCGCTATGTCCGCCGGCGATGACCATCGTGATGTCCTTGGGGTACTTAAGGGTGATGCGGTATCGGGTGCAGGTGTTCCAGATGGCGTTCGGGGCCGGGAACTCGCCTTGGGCTTCGATTTCCGAGGGTCCGCCTTTGTCATCCATATCCAGACCCCAGTGGGCGATGTCGCAGTGATGGCCGATCCAGTCGAGCAGTTGGCCGCCGCCGACGTTGTAGTTCCAGCGCCAGTTCATGTGGACGCGGGCGCCGATATAAGGCTCCATCTTCGAGGGGCCGACCCACATCTCGTAATCGAGTTCGGGCGGGGGCTGGGTCACGGCCGCATCCCATTCCGGCATGCCCGGAACGACCTTGGCCAGGAACTCGGCTCGGGCGCCCGGTTTGAGTTTGAGGGCAAGGGGTCGTCCAGTGCCCGCGAAATCAGTATGCCCTGCGGGCAGGCCGACTTCGACTCGAGTGATCCTGCCGATCAGGCCGTTGCGGACGATTTCGGCGGCCTTGCGGAAGGAGCCTGGGAGCGCTGCCATGAGCCGGTCTGCCAGATGCGTTGGTTTTGGCGGACGGCTTTCACGATGGCCTGCTGTTCCACAATCGTGCGGGCCAGGGGCTTCTCGCCGTAAATGTCCTTCTTGTTCCTGGCGGCTTCGACGGCGACCAGGGCGTGCCAAGTGTCGGGAACGGCCAGCATGACGGCATCGATGTCCTGGCGGGCCATCATTTCACGGTAGTCGTGGTAGGCCTTGCAATCTTTGTTGCCGTACCCGCGGTTGATCCGGTTGAGGGCGGCTTGCAAGTGGTTCTTGTCCAGGTCGCAAGCGGCGACGACCTGGCAGTCCTTGAGGCGGAGAAACGCGTCGGTATTGCCAGGGCCTTGCATTCCCCAGCCTACGACCCCCATCGTTATCCGCTCCGAGGGGGCGGGCTTGTCCTCGCGCCCCAGGGCGCTGGCGGGGATGAGGGCCGGGGCGGCCAGCGCCAGCCCGGTTGCGGCGAGAAATTGGCGTCGATTCATATCTGAACTGGAAGAAGACTTTTTCATAAGGACCCAATGAGGCACGAACTTCGGCCGGAAAGCGAGAAGAAAATGCCAGGACCCAATTCAATCAGAGTTGAACAGGAGAAAACGGAGAGAACGGAGACGAGGGGCCAGGAGCGGATTATGTCGCGATAGCGTTTGGAGTGCGTGGAGCTTGCTCCCGCTCTTGTACGCCCCGGCCAGACCGAAAGCGCCAGCGGGCTGCGCCCGCCGACGAGAAAATCGAAATTAATTCTTGCACGAGCCCTATCGGGCGGGCTTGAACACACATCCCGGGTCGTTTCACCTCCGTTTCCTCCGTTATCTCCCGTTAATTCACCGAATGCTTACGGCTTGGGCTCGCGCACGGTGATGGGGTCGCCCCGGCGGATGGGGCCGGAGCGGACCTTCGAGTGCTCGCCCCTGCGCTTTTCCATTTCACAAACTGCCGGTTTCAAGCTACAAAGCCTCCAATATGATTATGAACCGGCGGCAATTCCTGCGCGACACCTCGCTCGTGGCCTCGACAGCCCTGCTCGGCTCCGCGAGCGCCTGGGCGGCTGACTCCGCCTTTCCCGTCGTCCGCACCCCCGAGGCGAAACGGAGATTCAAGAGCCGCGCCGTCGAAGGCGCCATCGAGCGCATCAAATCCTCGATTGGCAACCGGGAGCTGGCCTGGATGTTCGAGAACTGTTTTCCGAACACCCTGGACACGACGGTCGAGTTTGAGGTCGTGGATGGCCGGCCGGACACCTATGTCATCACGGGTGACATTGACGCCATGTGGCTGCGGGACAGCACCGCCCAGGTGTGGCCGTACCTTCCCCTGATGAAGGAAGACCCCCGGCTCCGGCAACTGATTGCCGGCGTCATCAACCGCCAGACCCGCTGCATCCTCAAGGACCCGTACGCCAATGCCTTCTATAAGGACCAAACCAAGGTCAGCGGCTGGAACAGCGATCGCACGGAGATGAAGCCCGGCGTGCATGAGCGCAAATGGGAAGTTGACTCCCTCTGCTACCCGATTCGCCTGGCTTATCATTACTGGAAAGCCACCGGCGATACTGCGCCGCTCGATGGGGCCTGGCGCGACGCCGTCGCGAAAACGCTCCAGACCTTCCGGGAGCAGCAGCGCAAGACCGGCAAAGGACCCTATCGCTTCCTGCGCAACACCGAGACGCAAACCGACACCCTGGCCGGCGGCGGTTACGGCAACCCCGTCAAACCGGTCGGCCTCATCTGCTCCATGTTCCGGCCCAGCGATGATGCGACGATCTTCCCCTTCCTGGTCCCGTCCAATTTCTTCGCGGTGGTCAGTCTTCGCCAGGCCGCCGAGATGCTCGAACAAATCCCTCACGATGACGATGCCGCCGCGCGATGCCGCGCCCTGGCCCACGAGGTTGAACAGGCGCTCCGCCAATACGCCGTCGTCAAGCACGACAAATTCGGCCGCGTCTATCCCTACGAAGTGGATGCCTTCGGCAATTTCTACTGCATCGATGACGGCAACGTCCCCAGTCTCCTGTCTCTGCCTTACATTGGCGCGGTCAAACCGCATGACCCGCTCTATCTCAACACCCGCCGCCTGGTTCTTTCGGAGGCCAACCCCTATTACTGCAAAGGCATAGCCGCCGAAGGCCCCGGCGGACCGCACGTCGGCAGGGACATGATCTGGCCGCTGGGCCTGATTGTCCAGGGCCTGACGACCACGGACGACCATGAACTGAGCCACTGCCTGGCCACGCTTCGAGAGACCCATGCCGGCACCGGCTTTATGCATGAGGCCTTTCACAAGGACGACCCCCGGAAATTCACTCGCTCGTGGTTCGCCTGGGCCAACACCATTTTCGGCGAGTTGGTCCTCAAGACCTTCAACGAGCGCCCCCGGTTGCTCGATTGAGCCGCAGCCATTCCATCCGAGTTGAACCGGACACAAGACCTTGCCCGTCCCATCTCTGTTTCCTCCGTTATCTCCTGTTGGCTCACTTCCATTTTCATCTTGCGTCTCCGGGCCGAAGGGGGCTTAGATAGCGGGGAACACAGAAAGGCGGTGCGCAGCCTCCCCGGGGCGCCTGCCAATCCGGTTGAAACCAAACGCAAACCAAGAACCCATCGAGACTCCATGAAGAACAAAGTCCTATTTACGATATCGCTTATGGCTGCCGGCTCGCTGCTGGCCGCAGACTCCGGCCCCAAAGATGAGCTCCTCGCCGCGGCCAAGAAGTTGGCCCAGCAGGGCTATAGCTGGAAAACAACGCTCGAGATGGGCAATTTCTCGAATATTTCCGAAGGCAAAGTTGATAAAGACGGGCTGGTCCAGCTCTCCCTGACTTTCAATGACAACACGACTCAAGCCTTCTTGAAAGGGGAAAGAGGAGCGGTGAAAATGCAGGATCAGGACTGGCAGTCCCTGGCAGAGCTGACCGCCGATACCGGCCAGCGAGGGCCGGGCCGGTTCATGGGGCGCATGTTCAGAGACTACAAGGCCCCTGCGGCCCATGTCGAGGAACTCGTCGGCAAGACCAAGGAGATCAAGAAAGACGGCGAGTCTCTATACGGCAGACCTGACCGAGGCCGGGGCCAAGGGCCTGCTCTCCTTCGGCGGACGCCGCGGCGGCAATGCTCCCGAACCCTCGAACGCCAAAGGCTCGGTGAGGATCTCGCTCAAGGACGGCCTCGTCTCCAAGTACGAACTCAGACTGCAAGGCACGATGAGCTTCAACGGCGAAGACCGGGATGTCGAGCGGACGACCACCATCGAGATCAGAGAGGTCGGCAAGACCAAGCTGGAAGTTCCCGAAGAGGCCAAAAAGAAGTTGTCGTAAGCCCCCGCCCATGAACCGCTGGAAGCGTCCGTACCCTTGCTTCGAGCCGCCAACGGCCAAGCCGGCCGGGGTAAGATGCTGGCGCCTGGCACGGATGTTTCATAGGGTTTCGCCGACCGGAAGGCGTAGCGCAGGCTTCGAGTCTGCCGTATCGCGGATTTCCAATCCGCAGATGCCACCAAGCAGCCACAGCCTGCCGACTGGAAGTCGGCGATACAGCAGGTTGGAAACCTGCGCTACGTGGCCCCGGAGCCGGGTACCGCTCGCAGGCTACGACATATCCGGGCCACTGTGGCGTCCCCGAAATTCTTGCCGCCACCGCATGACCTCGCCGCCGTTGAGTTCGCGAAAGCTCTCGGTCTTTGACACGTTCTGCCTGGGGGTCAATGCCATTGTCGGCTCGGGGATTTTTATTTTCCCCAGCCGCTTGGCGCGGGAAGTCGGGCCGGCTTCGATTTTGGCGTTTGGCGTCTGCGGCTTGCTGCTGGTCCTGGTGGCGCTGTGCTACGCGGAACTCGGCAGCATGTTCCGCCAGAGCGGCGGCCCTTATGTCTATGCCAAAGAGGCCTTCGGCCCCGGGGCCGGCTTCGGCGTCGGCTGGGTATCCTGGGTCAGCTCGGTGTTCAGTTGGGCGGCCGTGGCCAACGCGGTGAGTTCGAGCCTGGCCTACTTCCATCCGTTTTTCAACCAGGCTGCCGCGGAGAAAGGCGTCGCTATGCTCCTCATCCTCGGGTTTGGCCTGGTCAATTACCGCGGCATCAAGCTCGGGGCGTGGGCCATCGATTTCTTCACAGTCACCAAGCTCGTCCCCTTGCTCTTGTTTGTAGCTGTCGGGCTTTGCTTCATCGTCCCGGCGAATTACCGGCCGTTTTGGCACGCCGGGACGGGGTCGTTCAGCTATGCTGTGTTTCTCTCGCTCTGGACGCTGCAAGGGTTCGAGGTCACTCCTTTTCCCTCGGGCGAATCGATCGAGCCGCAAAGGGCCGTGCCCATAGCCGCAGTCGGTTCCCTGGTTTGCGCGACCGCGCTTTACGTGCTGGTGCAACTCGTCGCCGTCGGGGTTTATCCTGGGTTGGCCAATGCGGGGGCCAAGCCCCTTGCCGAGGCCGCGGCCCGGTTTATGGGAGCGACCGGAGGCACTCTCATGGCCATCGGGGCGGCCATCTCGATGGTCGGTTACAACGCCGGCAACGCCCTGGGCTGTCCCCGGCTCCTTTCTGCGCTGGCCGAAAACCGGCATCTGCCGCTCTGCCTGGCCACCCCTCACCGCCGCTTCGACACGCCCTGGGCCGCCATTCTCATCACCAGCGGCTTCACCGCTTGTGCCGCCTTGTTCTTGAGCTTCGAGAGCCTGGTTCAACCTGGCGAACCTGGCCGTCATTTCACAATACGTTGCCACCTGCAGCGCCGTGGTCTGGTTGCGGCGCAAACGGCCCGATGCCCAGCGCCTGTTCCGCATCCCGGCAGGCATCCCCGCCGCCCTCGCCGGCTGCGCCCTCTCCCTGTGGCTGCTCCGGGAAGTGAACCTGTCCGAGTTCCTCCTCGCCGGGGCAGTCCTTGGCCTGGGGTTCGGTTGTATGGCCGCCTTCCGGCTCGCCAGCCGGGATAAGGCCCATTAGCAAAAGCCTGTCCCAAAAGCTCCGATTCCAGACCTTTGTCGCGACCTTCGCCGCCAACCTTGTCGAAAAATGGCCAATTCGACAAAGGTGGCGACAAAGGTTGCGACCAAGTCTTCCGTTCGCCGGGTCTGGGACAGGCTCCATCTATGCGGATACACGTTTGCGCTCCCGTCCGTCCGGTCCATATTCTCATGCGCATGAGCATAACTGACCAGTTGACGAGCCCGATACCCGCTTGCCTGGCGCGCGCCTCAGGGCCAGAGACAGAGTTGCGGAAACGGGTCCCGTTCCCTGACTGCAGGAGACGACGCAAGGGGTCTCTGATTAATGGCCTCCCAGGGGAGCAGGCTTTGGCTGTGCCCAAAAATCAATCAGAGACTCCTTACGTCGTCTCCTACAAAGGTTTGAGGAGAGCTTTGACACTGGCACTGGCGCGCGCCTTGCGCCGCGCAAGAGGAATCCCCGGCCTGGTCTTGCTGACCCTCGTGCTGGCCGGTTGCCCCCCCGTCCTCTCCCAGCCGCAGTCTTTTGACCTGGTGCAGATGTGCGACCCGCAAATCGGCTTCATTGACTACGCAAAGGAGCTTGCCCGCCTCCATCAGGCGGTCCAACAGATAAACGAGCTCGAGCCGGATTTTGTCCTCATCTGCGGCGACCTGGTTGGCCGCGCCAGCCGCGAATCCTTCGCCGATTTCAATGCCGCCAAGGCCGCCTTGAAGGTGCCGTGCTATTGCGTTCCGGGCAACCGGGACGTAGGCGACGCCCCAACGCCGGAATCGTTGCGGTTTTATCGCCAGTCCATCGGCAAAGACTACTATTCCTTTGAACACAAGGGCTGCACCATCATTGTCGTCAATACGCAGCTTTGGAAGGTCACTGTCCCGGAGGAATCCGCCAGGCATGATGCCTGGTTCAAAGAGACCTTGGCGGCCGCGGCCAAAAAAGGCCGGCGAATTATCGTCGCCGGGCACATCCCGCTGTTCTCCCGGACGCCCGAGGAGCCAAACGGGCACGACAATCTGCCTCTGGAAAAACGCCTCGAACTATTGTCCCTCTTCGAGCGTTATGGCGTCCAACTCATGCTGGCGGGCCACACGCATCGGACGCTGATCCTGCAGTACAAGGAAACTCAAATGGTCACCTCGGAAACGACCAGCCTCAACGTTGACCTCCGGCCATTCGGATTTCGGGTCTGGCACATCGAAGCGGCGCGGCCCTTCCGCCACGAGTTTGTGAGGATCAACCTTGAACCCAAGAGCCAGAGTGCCACGCCCGCGCATTGAAGGAGGCGTCCAAGCCCCTCCATGACCTCTCCAAGCCCGGAGGGGCCGCACAGCTTGCAGCGCCCAAGAAAGTGCGGGCCCCGTCCCAGGGCCAGTGACAAAGCCGCTGAAACGGGCTCCATTCGCTGACCGTAGGAGACGACGTAAGGAGTCTCCGATCAATGGCCTCCGTGGGGAGCAGGCTTTCGCCGTGCGCCAAACTCGATCAGAGACTCCTCACGTCGTCTCCTACCATGGTTTGCGGGGAACTTTGTGATTGGTCCTGCCACCTCTCCGGGGTTTGGGACCGTTGTTCTTGAGCTGGTGTGGTCCCTTTGCCACACTGCCGTCCATGCATGAACGAATCGGCATACTGACGGGGGGCGGTGATTGTCCCGGACTCAACGCGGTCATCCGGGCGGTGGTCAAGACTGCGAGCAAGCGCGGGTGGGAGACCCTTGGTCTTCTGGGCGGTTACGAGGGCCTGCTCGAGCCGCTCCGTTACCGGCCCCTGGACTACAAAGAGATGGACGCGCTCCTGTTCGTGGGCGGCACGGTCCTGGGCACCACTAACAAAGGCCGGTTTGCCGCCAAAACCGGCCACGGCGAGGCCAACCGGATTCCGCGCGAGATTCTCGACCAGGCCAAGGGGAGTTTCCAAAAGCTCGGCTTGCGCGCCCTGGTCTGCGTTGGCGGCGACGGTTCGCTGAGTATCGCCCAGCAACTCTTCGAACACGGCGTCCCTACTGTTGGCGTGCCAAAAACCATTGATAACGACCTCGAGGCCACCGCCATGACCTTCGGGTTCGACTCTGCCGTGGCGTGCGCCACCGACGCCCTGGACCGTTCGCGGACGACCGCTCAGAGCCACGACCGGGTGATGGTCCTGGAGGTCATGGGGCGCTATGCCGGTTGGATTGCCGTCCATGCCGGGATTTCCGGCGGGGGGGATGTCATCCTGATCCCCGAGATCCCCTTCCGTTTCGAGAGCGTTTGCGCGAAGGTCGCCGAGCGCGAGCGTGAGGGCAAGCACTTCACCCTGGTCGTCGTCGCCGAAGGCGCCCGTGAGCACGGCAAGGACTACATCACCGCCGCCGGCCCCGAGCAGAACCGCGAGGCCCGTCTGGGGGGCGTGGGGGCGGTGGTGGCTGGCGAAATCCAAGCACGCACGGGCAAGGAGACCCGGGTCTGTGTCCTGGGCCATCTGCAGCGCGGCGGCGCCCCGACCTCCTTCGACCGCTTGCTCTGCACGCGCTTTGGGGCCCATGCCGTCCAACTCATTGCCGAGGAGAAATACGGTTGCATGACCGCCCTCCAATTCCCCGACACGGTCGCGGTGAGAATCTCCGCTGCCATCGGGCGCCTCCGGAACGTCCCTCGCGACGGCAACATCGTTCAGACCGCTCGCGCCTTGGGCATCAGCTTCGGGGATTGAGCCCGGTTGCCCGGATAATTTTCTCCTTTATGCTTGAATTGGCGGGGGCGCTCCGCTAGGAATGGAGCAGTTGCGGATACTGACCGGAAGCGGCATGAGTAGCGACACCGAACAAGTCATCTACGAGCTTTTCAGCAATCCTACGGCCCTGCTCTATTTCGCCCTGGTCGTTTTGGCCCTGTTTCTCGGCTTGCTGGTTTTCGACCCCTTCAAAGGCCGGAAGCACCGGCATCATGGCCACCATTCTCATTCTCATCACGGGCGGCCCTCCTTTGGCCGGCGCCTCCGGATGCCCTTCGTGCAACTCCGGGCAACCTGGATCGCCTTGACGGCCCTGGTCCGCAGGCGGGCGCGCCGCCGGGCGAGGTCAGAGCGTCTGGCCGAGCAGATGCGACGCTACTCGAAGTGACTACCAAGGGCCGAGTGTCGAGTGTCGAGTGTCGAAGGAACGAAGTGCTGCTCCTCGACGCTCGCCCCTCGCCCCTCAATGCGGGCTGGTCTCCGGCCGGATGGTTTTGACGGGGGCAGGAGTGGTGGGCGCGCGATTGATTTCAGTCCAGTAGATCTCGAAGCGCTGGATGAGGTGAACCATTTGCTGGAACTCCACCGGCTTGATGAGATAGGAATTGGCGCCGGCCTCGTAGGCGCGGTCGATGTCGGATTGCAAGTCGGATGAGGTGAACACGACAATGAGCAGGCGCTTGAGCCCCGGTTGGGCACGAGCCCATTGGAGCACGTCGAAACCGTCGGTCCCAGGCATCCTTAGGTCCAGCAGGACCAGAAAAGGGAGCGGGAACCGCTCGCGGTTGCCATAGGGGCCTTGGCCGCGGAGGTATTGAACGGCCTGGTCTCCGTCGCGTGCGACCTTGAGCCGGTAAGGCAGGCCCGCTTTCTGGAACGCGCGTTGAATCAGCAGCACGTCGCCGGATTCATCTTCCACCAGCAGAATGGTCGGTCCGTTTGGCATGGCTCCGTTTTTCATTGAGTCCCGCGCCATACTGCCGGGTGGCGCATCCACTTTCAATGCAATTCTGCCGTGTGCCTGGGGTAAACACCCCATGCACAAACCGGGGCGAGTCCCCTATGCTCAATCTGTGGCGTCCGGGCGCCTTCTTCCGAGGGATACCTCATCCCCAACTCTCCTTCGCGCCCGGGCGTCCAAATTCCGGCGGCCATCCCTCCGGTCGTTCAGCTCCCGGCTGCGCCGCCACCGGCCCCTTCAGGGCCGCGGCGCGCAATGGCGGTTGAACCGCTCGTCCAACCAGCACTTCCGCACGTCGTCCAGGAGGGGGACCAGGTCCTCGAAGCTGTGAGGCTTGACCCGGTAATCATAGACGCCCAGTTGGCGAGATCGATCAATATCCGACTGGACTTTGGAGGAGGTCAGCACCACGACCGGCAGAGTATCGAATTGCCGCTGGGTGCGCAGCCAGGCCAGAACGTCGAAACCATCCTTCCAAGGCATTTTCAGGTCCAGCAGCATCAAACCGGGCAGCGGGAACCTGGCGCGATCCGCGAAACTGCCCGAGCCGCCGAGGTAATCAATCGCCTCCTGCCCGTTGTGAACCACGAATAACGGGTTGGGGATCTTGGCGCGATCGAAGGCCCGGCCCATGAGCAGAATGTCGTTCTCGTCATCCTCAGCCAGCAGAATTGGAACATCGTTGAGCATGGTCTTAACTATGGCACAGACCACTGCACAAGACAACTCGGCGGCAAGGGCAAAGTTGTCGAGTTGAAGGGCCTCATGACCTCGACCCCAGATTGCGTCTATGCCCACAATGAAATCACGCTCGGCTCCCGCGTTTTCGGCAAGGATACCCTTGCCCAGGGCCGACGCCAACTGCCCTGAGGGCCTGGAAACGGTCAACGGCATGACGGCGCTCCTTGACACGGCTCCGGCCTTGTGCGAAGGTAACGCGGCAAGATAAGTAATAGTGAGCATTAGCAAGTGACCGCCAGGGTTTGCCGGGGTCCGGGCGGTGTTGTCGGGTGGCTGTTTTGAACATGAGCACGACCCAAAATCAATCTTCCCCTAACCTGCGCTACGAGCAGAAGTACGTTGCCGAAGGGTTCACGCTGGCCGAGGTGCTGGCGATCGTGCGGCTCCATCCCTCGGCTTTCCGTGAATCCTATCCGGCGCGGGTGGTAAATAACATCTATCTGGATTTTCCGGAGCGCAACGATTATCACGACCACATCAACGGGGCCGCCATTCGGAGCAAGACGCGAGTGCGTTGGTATGGGCTGCAAGCCGGGCGGATCGAGCGTCCCATGCTCGAACGCAAGCTAAAGCGGGGCCTGGGTAACGCGAAGGAAGGTTATGCCCTGCCGGCCCTGTCGCTCAACGGGAACTCGGTGCAATCGGTCTTGAAAACGGCCTTCGACAGGGCGGTGTTTCCGGAAATGCTGCGGTCCACTTTACAGCGGCTCGAGCCCTCGACCTCAAACCGTTACCGGCGTCACTATTTTGTGAGTGCCGACGGGAGATTTCGCCTGACGGTGGACTCCGAACTTCAGTTCGTCAACGTATGCCCGGACGACGGTTTGGCCCCGCCCGTGCCGTGGCCCGCCCCGGTCGTGATCGTCGAGTTGAAGTTTGCGCCCGAGTTTGTCGAACATGCCGGTCTGGTCACCGAGGCCCTGCCGTTTCGTTTGACCCGGTGTTCCAAATACATTCTCGGCATCGAGCGTGTGGCTGCAGTCCCGGCGCAGGCGATTTGGCCGGGAGCGAATTCGTTCGGCGGCCTGGTTTCCGTCAGGGGGACAACACAGAGCGTTGAAGACACTGAGAAATGCCTGTCGCTGGCCGGCGGATGAGGCCCTGAGCTGGCGCAAAAGGGAATAGAAAATGAGCGAAGTGCGGCTATTGGGGAGGTCTATCACCTGAAGGGCTCGCCCGTCGGGGTCCATGCAAACCAACCGGACACGATCTACGTTGTCCCGATCAAGAGCGACTCGGAGCATTTTCCGCCCGAGGCGAAGCTGCGCGTGTATCGCAGCCGGCCATTCGTGAGGTTTTTCGCCTGCGAACAGGACCTGTCCCACGAGCCCCCGGACGCCCCGCTGCCCGACCCGGTCGTGACGGGCGCCGAGCCGTTCCTGGTCGTGGGCGCCATGGGGGCGGCTAGTACAGCCCGGCGTAAGTTCGTGAGGAGGTCGGCGCGTCAAGACGAGGAATTGGGAGCCGTGGCTGGCAATGGAGGTCGTTTGGAGAGGTCATTCCCACCGGAAGGCTTGAGGGCCCCGGAAAGCGTCACGCTCAAAGGTGGACCTTGGGCGCGAGTCCGTTTTTGGAGCCGCTGGTGCGTGGGGATGGCGGTTTTGTCAGCCAGAGGCAATGCCCTGGAGAGGCTTGCCCTGATAGGTCCATTTGAAGGGCTTGGCCATGGTGCGGTTGAAGTAATCCACAAAGGCCTCCAGTTTTTGTTGGAGATCGGCCAAGGAGGCGAAGTTGCCGCGGCGAATCACCTTGCGCACCAGGATGCCAAACCAGATTTCGATCTGGTTCATCCAAGAGGCGTGTTTCGGGGTGTAACAAAACCGAATCCGATGGGTGGGATCACTCAGGAAGCCGGCGCGGCTTTCTTGACTCTGGAGGACCCCTTGCTCGCCCTTGACGCCCAAGGTGCTCTCGGCTATGGCCGCGTCGCGCGCCACATACCGCGCCAGGCTTTCGGATTGGTGGGTGTTCAGGTTGTCCAGGACAAAGGTAAAGCCAACCGCTTGGGGATGGGCCTGCACCAGGCCGTTGATTAAGTCCAGAAAGTCGGCTTCGTTGCGCGTGGGCCGACAGTAGGCTTGCACTTGGCCGCCAGCCACATCCAAACCCGCCAGCAGCGAGAGGGTGCCATGGCGTTCATACTCAAACTCGCGCCGCACCGGTTGACCGGGTTTCATGGGCTGGTCCGGAGCGATGCGCGCCAGGGCCTGGATGCCGGTCATCTCATCCACCGAGAAGGTCAATTCACCCCGTGCGGCGGCTTGCTGGGCTTGCTGATAGCGGGCGCCCACGACCCTGATTTTCTCCTCCTTTTGCGGATCGGGCTTGGCGTTGAGCCAGTAACGGCGGCGGTGAGGCTGCAAGTCCAGGGCGGCGAGCATGCGGTTGACCTGCCGCTCGGAGATGCTGGAAACGATTCCTTGCTGGACCACTTGGTCCTTCAACTCACGGGCAGTCCAGTGAGTGATCGGTTGTCCATGGTCCTGGGGCTTTTCGCAGGCGATGGCGACGAGGGCACAGGTTTGTTGGGCGGTGAAGGTGTCGGGACGGCCCGAGCGCGGGGCATCGGCCAGGAGGGGCAGCTTGGAGGGCGGGGGCTCAACCGCCGGAGGTTGCGCACCGGAGTTTTCGGTGGCCGGGCTCTCCAAGGGTTTGGGCGTGTATCGCCGGATCCACTTACGCACGGTGTTGGCACACACCTGGAGCCTGGTGGCGATGGCGGGGATGCTGGTGTTTTGGGCGGCCAAAAGGATGATGCGGGCGCGTTCGACGGCACGTCGGGGAGCGGCCAGCCGCCGGCTTAAGCTTTCCAGTTCGGCTTTCTCCTGGCAGGAGAGGGCCAAGGCTGTGTTCAACAGGGCGCGCGTAAATGGGGTTGGCTGGCGCTCACGGTGGTGGCACCGGTTTGTGAGGCGGGCGGCGGTCGGCTACGGCCAGCACGGCAGCCTCCCAAGGCCAGAGCAGGGGGTGCAGCCGGTTGGTTTTCATGAGGGGCGTTTCAAGAGGTCGAAGGTGTTGGGGGCCGTGCGGGTGAAGGCATTTTGGTCCAGGACCTTTTTGGTCAGGGCGCTGACCAGGGATTCCCGGTGGAGTGGGCGCTGATAGTCTTTTTTGGCGCGCTGGATGATGTCGTTGATATGGAGGGGCCCCTTGGCCGTCAGCAGTATGTCATATACTACATCCATATTAGACTTACGTTTCGGCTCCGCCGACGGAGCGGTTTTGCGGTGCTCCGAGCGGCGGAGGGCGCGCAAGGCGCGGAGTTGAGCCAGGGCCGTGTTTTCCAGGACTTCGATGAGGTCGTCTTTATTGAGTGGGTTCATGGGGCGAGGAAAAAGTTTGTCATATGGCCCAATGTGTGGTATAGGTAAGTATATGTCAACAAAATAATCTACCTATAGCGACAAAAAAACTCCTTGCCTCCCATCGGCGAGAGGTGGTCGGGGAATCAGTGCCCTGCAGTAAACCAAGCGAAATGCAGGAGCGGGCTGAAAGAGAGGACTTTGCTCAACTGGCTACTTCACCGACTTTGATACTCACGAATTTGCGCCGCGATGTACTAGCCTGAACCGGGAGGTTCAGGGCTTGCGAAACCGACTCTAAGGTGTCGACAATGAGGCGTGTATCGGATCAAACATGCCGATTGCTTCGACTGGCTGCGAGGTTGCCCCTCGCACTCGCTGCACGGTGTATGCACCGACCCGCCGTACGGGATTCTGGAGTTCACGGAGAAAGAACTGGCCAAGCTTCGCGGCGGACGGGGCGGCGTGTGGGTTCCGGCTCGACCATCGCCGCAGCGTCGGCCATCGGCTACGCCTCAACCGGCTTGGAGATCGACGCGGAGTATTTTCACCTCGCGGAAAGAGCGATCCCGCGGCTCGCCGCCCTTTACCCCCAGTTCAAAGGCCAGGCCATCGAAATCGAACTGAACGGGAATGTGGAACCGGAAGCCCCCGAAAGCCAATTGGCTCTGACCCTCGCCGAAAGGCCGGCAGCATACGGCAGGCCCGAGCGCGCAGCGAACAAATGACCGGGCCAGGATGCCCCCTTGCCCGACCCCGGCCGTGATGGGCTCCGGGCCATTCCTGGTTGCGGGCACCACGGCATGAGCTAACCTGAGCCGGAACGGGCCGGCTAGAGTTACTTCCCTTTCGAAATACAGGCTAAATGAGTCAAGTTTTTCAGGCGGCGATTTTGGCTTGGGCAACGGCTTGGTTCGATGGCGTCCGCCAGTGCGTCGAACTTGCGACGCAGCGGCGGCGACTCGCAGGCCGGATCCGCCAACTGGGCCAGACCGGGGCGCAACAAACGGTTGTAAGTTCGCGTCCAAAAGGCCGCGATTTGGATGCCCCGTTGGGTGAGCCGATAGCGGTGGGTGCCCGCCATGCGCTCAATGAGCCCGTGCAGGCGCAGCCGCCGCAGGTCGTAGGTGACCCGGCCGGCGCTCAGTTGGTCCGCTTTGAGCCCCAACAGGGCGGCCAGCGTGGGCCGCAGTTCTTTGGCGCTGAAGCCGTTGGCGACGAAGACAAACAGCAGCACCGCACTCAAGAGCGCCTGCACCCGCCCGTCCCCAAACCGCAGCCCCGAGACCCGCCGCTCCTCGACCTGGAGCGGCTGGTTGACCTTTTCAAAGGCCGCCTCCCCCAGGGCGCAATCCTGACGATCTTTTGGACGTTCAACAAACGTCGGTTGGCTTGAAAGCCGATCTGCCGCCACTGCGGCAGGCTCTGCAGTCCTTTGCGCAGCCCGAAGGCGGCGGGATGGTTGATCGTCGTCTCGGCTCCTTCCCGCACGACCCTCCTTGAAATACTGTTTGATCCGATTGGCCCAAGTCCAGGTTCTCCCGGATGACCTCCTCGAAAAAGACCCGCCCGCTCAAGGGCCGGTCCAGCACCTGGGTCAGCGAAAACTCGCCTTGCCCAGAAACATCACTCCTTCCTTGGCCCCTTGCCGGGCGATGAATTCCTGGGCAATGTTGTCCTTCTTGCGACCCTTGTAGGGTGCCTGGTCGAAGGGCACCACCGCAACCCGGTGTTGCCGGGCATACTGCTCCATCCGCGCCACGAAATCCTTACTCATCGGTTCCATCAACGCCGAGGAGGCAAACCGATGGCCCCGGTGGAAGCGCCAGAAGGCGGCCACTTCCTGCTCCCGTTGCAGGCGGGGAACCATCACGTTGAGATACATCCGGTGTTGGTCACTTGGCCTCGACGAGGCCGCATGACCGCTTAGCGGTCTTAACGGTCGGATTATTATCCGATCTCTTTTGGCACTGGCAAACGGAGTCCGATTCTATGCCGGTGGGTGGGGGTGGCCCTGTGGCCGGTTGGCCACCAAAGCAAGGAACCGCAAAGCCCCCGCGCCGGGGCGTTGGTCGGGCACCAAGGCTGGGCGCGGCGTCGGTAGCGTCACCCCCTGCTAAAATCCGTGCCATCCGTGAAATCCGTGGTAAAAACCGGGGCATGAAACACGAAAAGCTCACCGGCGAAATCCTGGAGCGGCCATGGCCGTGCTCAACGAACTGAAGCCGGGCCTGGATGAAAGACTCTACGAAAACGCCCTGGTGATCGAACCTGAACATCACGGGGCTGGAAGTGGCCTTACTGCTCAACTTCAAGGAGGCCAAGCTGGCGTGGAAACGGGTGGTGCGGGGGCCCGCCGAAGCCGAAACTGGAAGCTGACCACGGATGACACGGATTTCACGGATAGAGCGGGACGTTCTGGTGCCCGGGGGCAGATCCCGGGTTGGCGGCCCATCATCAACCCACGCTCTGGGCACGGAGGAATTGCTGAGCCCATCACCCCTGCGCCGCCGAGAAGGACACCCACGCCAGAACGGTTCATGCCTCGTCGGGCTGAGGCGGAGCCTCGCTAATGCTTGACTGCATAAAAAGCGATTTGCGCTCCGTGTTATTGGCTGGGTTGCGTTTCCGGCCCAACGGGCCGGTAGAGCCCAACCCAGGGCTGAGGCCGTCAGGCCTGTGCCCTGGGGGAACTACGTTCCGTGGTGGTTCCTCAAAGGAGTCAGCCAGCCGCGCTCACCTTTGGCGCGAACAGGTCTTGCGGGCGATGACCCTCGGCTTTGACCCTCGCGATGGAAAGCTTGATGTGGTTTGCGTCGGCCTCGATGCCTACGCAGTGCCGGCCGCTTCGCAGCGCGGCCACGGCGGTGGTCCCGCCCCCAAGGAATGGGTCCAGGAGCGTGTCGCCCTCGTTAGTGGAGGCCAGCAGGCACCGCTGGACGAGGGCGATGGGCTTCTGCGTGGGGTGTTTGCCGAGCGCTTTCTCATCACCTCCGGGGGAAGTTATGGTCCAGACGGTCTTCATCTGCTTGCCGCCGTTAATCTCCCGCATGCGGTCGTAGTTAAAGGTGTGCTTGCTTTTCTCGGTTTTCGCGGCCCACAGCACCGTCTCAGTGGAGTGGGTGAAGTAGCGACAGGAAAGGTTGGGCGGCGGGTTCGGTTTCTCCCAGGCGATGTCGTTAAGGAGTTTCATGCCCAGTTGCTGCATTGCGTAGCCCACAGAGAAGATGACGTGCAGGGTGCCGGTGACCCAAATGCTGCCGTTGGGCTTGAGGACGCGCTGGCAGCGGCGGAGCCATTCGAGATTGAACTCGTGGTTCAACTCCGGACCACGGGATTTGTCCCAGTTGCCCTTGTCGACCTTCACCATCCTGCCCGCGTGGCAGGTGATGCCGCCGTTGGAGAGAAAGTACGGCGGGTCGGCGAAGATCATATCGAAGCGGCCATGAGGGTATTTGGCGGCGATGGCGTCGAGGAGTTCCAGACAGTTGCCGTGATAAAGCCAGAGGCCCCGATGGTCGTCTCGGTACGCCAGGCGCGGAGGAGACGGCGGGACCGGCGGTGTGGCTTCCGCCTCCGGCTGTGCCTCGCCCCCCTCGATGTGTGTGGCGCCGTTAGCGGCAATGGACCCGTCCTCCCTGATTGCGAAGGCATGGGTCAGCACGGGAGCAGACCTTAGCAGGCCATTGGGCGGCCCCGACTGTGGGGGCGGCGCCGGCCGGTCGTAAAGCGCGGTGCGCTTTCGGCGGGGCGATTTCTTTAGCACGGGGGATCCATCTACCAGGGGAACCAAAATTTCAAGACTAATCACCGGACTTTAGTTCACCGCCCGCTCCTCGATGACCAGGTCCCCGTGGTGCGCGTCCAGTGTTGCGCGAAGGCCGACCGGCAGCGTGGCGTTCCACCGGACATGTCCAAAGGGCAAACCCATGACCACCGGCACTTTAAGCGGCAGCAGCCTCTCGCTCAGCACGTCCTCGAGGGTTTGACGGTATTCTTTGGCCTTGGCGGCTTTGGGGTCCTTGCAGTTCTTGTTGACGCCGATGGCGACGCCCGCCACTTGCTGCAACAGGCCGGCGTTGAGCAATTGCGTCAGCATTCGATCGAAGCGGTACGGCGGCTCGTCCAGGTCTTCGAAGAAGAGAATCCTGTTCTTGAAGGACGGCAAATAGGGGGTGCCCAGCACGGCGCAGAGCAGGCAGATGTTGCCGCCGACCAAGGCGCCCGAAACCCGGCCGCGTCGCAGAATGGAAACCGTCTTTTTTGGGTAGCCCCGGCTTATGCTCCCGGCCGGGGCGGGCTGCATCAAGGTCCTCAAGAAGCCCTGCTGCGTGAAGTCCGGGCAATGCTCCTTGATGAAATCCGAGTTGAGCATGGGGCCGTGAAACGAGACCAGATTGCATCTTCTCAACAAGGCGCAATGCAGCGAGGTGATATCGCTGTAGCCGACGAGGATCTTTGGATGGGCCCGAATCGCCGCGTAATCCAGCAGGGGCAGCAGCCGGGAAGAGCCGTAGCCGCCGCGCACGCAAACAATGGCCTTCACTTTAGGATCGCGGAACATGCTCATGAGGTCCGCCGCCCGGTCCCGGTCGCTGCCGGCCAGAAAACCCCAGCGTTTGCGGACATTGGCGGCCAGTTTGGCTCGGAAGCCCAGGTGTTCCAGGGCGGCGACCGAGCGGTCGAGGCTCTTTGGGTCGGCTGGCGCGCTGGCCGGCGCGACGACCCCGATCGTGTCGCCGTATTCCAGATGACCCGGGATGATTGGCATGGCTCTCTTGTGCTCCCGGCAGCCTTGCTTTTTGAAGGCATTCAACATCCAAGTATGCTATAATGCCCCCGCAGCTTACAAGCCATGACTGAGCCAGAAAAAATATCCGCAATGGCGCCGAGACACATCGGGATTGCCGCCGACCACGGCGGCTTTGATTTGAAGGAGAAGCTCGCCGGGCTCTTGCGAGGGGCGGGCTACGAGGTGACGGACTTTGGCGATGTCAAGCGGAAGCCCGGCGATGACTATCCCGATTTCGTGGTGCCCCTGGCCCGCGCGGTTGCGGGCGGGACCGTGGACCGCGGCGTGGCCGTCTGCGGCAGCGGCGTGGGCGCCTGCGTCGCCGCCAACAAGGTGCCGGGAGCGCGGGCATGTTTGATCCACGAAAGCTTCTCGGCGCACCAAGGGGTTGAAGACGACGATCTGAACATCATCTGCCTGGGTGGCCGGGTGGTGGGCGATGCGTTGGCCTGGGAACTGGTGGAGGCCTTTCTCGGGGCGCGATTCACGGGCGCAGTGCGGCATTGACGCCGCCTGGCAAAAGTGGCCAAATTGGAGCGCAAGGACACAAGTTCAAGAAAGACAACCCATTGAGAATACCGGGAACGCCCGGCCAATGAATCAAAAAGGGATGCGTCTCATCGACCCCCGCGTGATGGACGCCCGGCTACGGATGCAGGAACTTCACGGTGTTGGTAAGGGACATGTTTTGGGCGGCATCCTCCGCCACGGCTTGAATGACGTTTGTGCGCGGCAGCAGGATCAAAGGTCCTGTGACCCAATTGGTCCAGTGGTCGGTGGTGAGTGCCCGGTTCCAACCCAGCGAGTTGAACTGATACCAAACGGTCGCAACCCCCACGTTGTCGGTGGCTTTGCCCCTGGCGGTGATGACCTCGTTGGTGACCTTGGCATTTACCGCCGGGTAACTGATCACGTTTACAGGCCGGGTCGAATCCACAAAAGTGGCGGTAAGCGTCAGGTTCGGGGCCATTATGAACGTCAGCGCCGTATTGGTGGCCGCCAAGGTGCCGGTCCACCCAACGAACCTGAAACCACTTGCGGCCTTGGCCGTGAGGGTGAGTTTTTGGCCGATTTGGAGGAGTTCACCGTCGTAATCCGGGGTAACCGTTCCTTGCCCAACGATTTGCACCTTCGACGGGGCGCTGAGCACGTAAACTATCTTGACTGTATTCGTCGTTGAGCAGTTGCCGGCGGTGTCCACGGCATACGCGCTAATGGTATTTGTCCCCGGATGCGCGCGAACCGTCAGGCTCCAGTTCGTCGTGCCGTTGGCTGAGGTCCAGGCGCCGCCGTTGAATTGACACCATACCTTATAGACGCTGGCGTTGTCCGAGGCGGTCCCGGCGACCGTGAAGACGGCATTACTCAGCCGTTGGTTTGCCTTCGGTGAAGTGATGGCCACCGCCGGCTTGGCGACATCAACGAAATTGGCCGTGAACGTCAGGTTAGACGCCATCGTAAACTGCAAAGTCGCCCGGTTGGTCGTGACGCTGCCCGTCCAGTTGGCGAATGCAGAACCCCTTTCGGCGGTGGCCGTCATCGAATAGCTTTTACCGATTTGAAGAAGGGTGCCGTTGTAATTCGGGCTGACGGTCCCGCTGCCGTTGATATTCAGGGTCAGCCCCGCGCTCAACACGTAAACGAAGCTGACTCTGCTGGTGGTGGAAATGTTGCCGCTCGTATCCACCGCGAACGCCTGAAGGATGTTCGTTCCCGGCGTCAATGTCACCTCCGCCGTCCAGTTGGTCCAAAGGTTGGCGCTGGAGGCGAGATGCCAACGTGAATTATTGAGCTGATACCACACGTTCGATACGAGCACGTTGTCACCAGCTCGGCCCGTCACCGTGAAGAGCGAGTTGCTCAAGCGTTGACCCGATATGGGTGCGGTGATGGTGGTGGTCGGCCGCGTCGTGTCGGGAACAAAAACGGTCAGGACAGCGATGGAGCTGGTAACGGCGCCCAGAGAATCGCTGACCACCACGGAGTAATTCCCGGCGTCGGTGGTGGAGACGTTGCCGAGGCTCAAGCTGTTAGTGGTCGCGCCGGAAATATGGGCGGTATTGGCTAAATTCGCGCCGTTCCTTCGCCAGTGATAGGACAATGGGGGCGCGCCGGAGGCCGTTACAGTGAACAAAGCGCTATTTCCCGCGTTCACAGTTTGGCTCTGCGGTTGAGCGGTAATCACCGGCGCGGTCCCCGGTTGAACCAGCAGGGGGATTCGTTCAGATACGCCATTGCTCACGACGACCAGGCAATAACCTGAGGCCTTGGCGGTCAGCACGCCGTTGGTATCCATGCCGGCCACCGAAGGGTCCGTGGTAGCGTAAACGGTGCCGCATTGGCCCGTGATGTCCCTTTCGACGCCGTCGCTGAAGCTGCCATGAACGACGAAGGGCACCGTTTGGCCGGCATTCAGGTACAAGACCGAATCCGGCCAGGCCTTCAGGGCCGTGATAGTTGCAGTGGTTGTGACCCTCACAATGGTTGAATTGGTTCCAATGACTCCATTAGTGTCCCACGCCAAGGCAGCGATTGTCTGCGGCCCGAGGGCCTGCGGTGGGAGGGGGATGTCCACATTGAATGGTGGATTATTATCCAGAACTACTGGTCCGGCTGACAACGCCACCAATATCTGGGTTACGTTTGTCGGGGCACTCACAGCGACATGCACTGTGTCCCCAGGAGAGAAAACCGTGCCTGCCGCCGGTGACACGATGGCCAATCCGCCGGAGGTCAGCGGAGTACAGTTCAAGCTGCCGGACCGACGGCTCATGTGGCGCAGGCTGGGACTTGGCTAATGGCGCCATTTGCTGCGCAAGCATTGCACCAACACTGTCGCTCGGGGCGTCCAGAAAGGCGACCGTGGTATTGATGACATCTGAATTCACCGGTTCGTCAACGTGCCACGTCACATTAACACTGGTTACGGAGTTCCCGGTCAGGCCTCCCATCTGGCTGGTGCCGGAAACGACCCAATCGCTCGTGTCGTTGCCGAACAGGACATGGTGTACGTCCGGAAGGTTGTAATCATTGAGCAGGACCTGCAAGGCTGCGAGGTAAGACCAGGCGTCAGAAAAGGCGGCGAACCTACGGTTTGGGGCCGCAATTCCATTTATTGCAAGAACAGGAACGCCAAGCTTGTCGCCACTTACATGACATCGGCTCGTTGTCAGATCATAAAGTGCTCCGTTTTTTGATCGTCCAACAACACTCAACAGAAATGAGCCCAAAGGGTTATTGCAAAAAAGATCGGCAACGGGGCTGCCGTTGTGAGGTGTGCCGATGGTCACGATCCTTCGAATGTAGTCGCTCGAACCATAGAGTTTGGCCAGGCAACCACCCATGCTGTGTGCAACAATATCGGCCTTTTTGGCTACGTAGTCCTGAGCCTGAAGCGGGGCCAGCGCGAGCGCCACACGGCTCGAGGTCACCTGGGCGTTGTCGGTGAAGGAAGCTTCCGGCGGGTGCGACACGGCGGGGGTAGGCGGGAAGCCGCCAGCCCTGAGCGCGTTTTCAAGTTCGTGCCAGATGCTTGCGTTGCTCCAGAGGCCGTGCAGCATGACGACCGGCGCCTTGCGCAGGTAAAAGGCCGGCGACAGGCTCTGGCCATCTATGACTACAGCGAAGCCTATCAGCCTCTGACCTTCTGTGTTGTCGTCAGCGGAGCCGCCGTAGCTCTCGGGGGCTTGCCAGGTCCTGCGCCACACGCCATTTTGAAGTGTGGCATCGGACACCCAGGTTCCATCACCATCAGGCATGGTCACATCAGCGCTGTTTTGCACGTCATCAAGCTCAACGATGACCTGGGAGCGGCCATCGGCAGCGGCTCCTTTAACGTAATGGCCCTCGTTTTCCGCATCGAGGAATCGGACTGTCTGATTGAGAGCGGAGGTTTCCTTAGTCGAACACCAGTCTCTGAACTGCTGCGGGTCGGGATTGCCTATGAAGTCATAGACGCAGGCATCATAGCCCTCGGGCGCGACAAAATCTGAGCCGTCAGGCCAAAAGCTCCATTGGTCCGGCAATTCGGTGAAATGCGAGATGAAGAAGCCGCCCAACGAACCGGCGCCGCCTCCTCCCACGGTCAAGGTTGCGCCCCTGGGGGTGACAAACAACAGCGGCGCATCACGCTTGAGAAAAATCTGTAAATGATATGCGCCGTTGGTTGGGAAATTGTAGGATTCGCACACGAAGGACCCGTTATAGGGGTCAGTCGGAATGCCCTCGAAGTTGGGAGGGTAGGTGAGATCGAAGTCAGAAGACTCCAAAACAGCCAAGTATTCCTCACTGAGAGGGTTGGATAGAGAGTCGGCGGGGAAGGCGAGGTATCGGAACGGAATCTTAATCATCACCGAGGAGATCGAGTAGTATCGGATTAACGGAAGTTGAACTCCGGACGGGGGAGGGGCGGCTTGTTCCTTGAGATCCACGTCGACCTTAACGTTCCAGCAGCCCTGAATCCAATCGTTTAGGGAACCTAAGGCGGCGTAAATAAATAAAGGTATCAACTTCTGAGAATCGTGGTATGATAGCTGCACATGAGTGCTATTGCCGCGCTGACGCAGAAGTTCAGGGCCATTTGGCCACTCCTAAATGAGCGGACCCGGCGCCTTACCGCCGCCAATGAAGCTATGCAGATGGGTTATGGCGGTGTCTGCGTGGTTCACCGGGCTTGTGGCTTGTCCCGCAAAGCCATCCTCAAGGGTATTGGCGAAATCGAGCGGGGCGACTCCTCGCTGGCGGAGCGCATCCGGCGCCCGGGCGCCGGACGCAAGAACCTCACGGTGTTGGATTCCGGGCTGGTGGCGGCGCTGGACGATTTGATTGAGGGCGGAACTCGCGGCGATCCGGAATCTCCCTTGCGCTGGGTCTGCAAGAGCACTCGGACCCTGGCCGAGGAGTTAAGCCAGCAAGCTCATCCGGTGAGCCACATGCGGGTGGCCCAACTGCTGCACGAGCAGGACTACAGTTTGCAGAGCAATCGGAAGCTGGAGGAAGGGGAGGACCACCCGGACCGCAACGCCCAATTTCGGCATATCAACCGGTGCGTGAAGCGGGCCTTGGCGGCGGGGGAGCCGGTCATTTCGGTGGACACCAAGAAGAAGGAACTGGTGGGCAACTACGCCAATAGCGGCCAACAATGGCGTGTGGCGAAACAACCGCAACGGGTCAAGGGGCACGACTTCCCGGGTCCCGAGGTGCCTCGCGCCTATCCCTACGGCATCTATGACTTGGGGCGCAACAGCGGATTCGTAAACGTGGGCACCGACCATGACACGGGGGCCTTTGCGGTGGCCTCGATTCGTGGGTGGTGGCGCTTTGAAGGGCGAAGACTTTATCCTGCGGTCCGGACGCTGTGGATCACCGCCGATGGCGGAGGCAGCAATGGGTGGCGGCTGCGACTCTGGAAACTCAAGTTGCAGGGCTTTGCCGACGAAAGTGGGCTGTGCCTTTCCATCTGCCACTTTCCGCCCGGGCACCAGCAAGTGGAACAAGATCGAACACCGACTCTTTTCGTTCATTTCGTCCAACTGGCGCGGTGAACCGTTGCGAGATTACCAGACGGTCGTGAACCTGATTGCCAGCACAACGACGGCCAAAGGATTGACGGTGACCTGCCGGCTGGATCGTCGAAAGTATCCGACGGGTAGAAAAGTCTCACGCGAGCAGATGAAGCAAGTGAACCTAAAGCCTAACAAGTTCCATGGTGAGTGGAACTATACCATCGAGCCTCACGGGTGAACCAACTTGATACCTTTATTTATTTACGCCGCCTAAGGGCCTGCCCTTGGGGCTGGCGGCGCTGAACCATCCATCCCAATCGAATGCCGCCTGCGGTGGTGATTGGGCCATGACGTTGGGGCGCTCCACCAGCATAAAAAGCGCGACCGCCCAGACGAAAGGAAAAGCAGCTTGAGTCTTCTTTTTCATGGTCAATCCGTGAGTTCGATCGGCATGGAGTCAGGCGGCGAATCCACGCCCTGGCGGTCGAATGCCGATTTCTACCGTCCAAAGGCCGCATTTGATCACCGGGCGGGAGCAGGGTCAAGCACAATCTCTTCGCGGAGGTTTTGCAGGGCGCATCTTGTCAGTACCACCGAATGTCGCGTAGTTAAGCCCCATGTTTTTTGAGGTGAGTGCGGCGGCATGCGGCAGCCTTGCAGGTATGGCGGGGCTTGGTCATCAACGGATAGCGCTTGTGCCGGCGTTTCTTGACGAGGGGTTCAACCCGACCTGGGCGATCGGGCACCAAGCCAAGGGCCATAGTTTCCAGCAAGTTGTTGGTCAACTGGAGGGCTTGCCGGCGGCTTTTGGCCTTGGCAATGACGTGGCTGAAGTGGCGCAGCGCATTAACGGAGCCCTTAAAACTGATGCGAGCCACATCTTGATCATGGATGGCGGCGGCCTCCGCGATCAAGCCCCGGATCAAATTGTAGGCGATCAAATGCATCAGGACTTCGCGCGCCAGCATGGCCGGGCTCAGACAACTCAGAACGTCCATTTGCATCGTGGTTTTGATGTGCCGGAAGAACAATTCCACCGACCAGCGCCGCAGATATAGCGCCGCCAACTCGGCGGCCGGATAGGCCACTGGGTCCAGGAGCGTGGTGACCAGGAAGATTTCCTGCGAACGAAAGCCCGGAATGCACACCGGGTAGCAGATGAGCCGCAGGGTGATCTCTTCGGGCAAGGAGCGCCAGATTTTGCGGGTGGCGGTTTTGCGTTGGCGCTCGGGCTTTCGCCAGGTCACCAAACGGTCGTATTTACCCAGGCGTTTGCCTTTGCGGAAATCGCGCGGGCGCTTCTCATTGAGGCGCAGGACGCTATCGACGCCCCGCAACCACAGCCAGGCGATGGTAACGTAATCGCAAAAGCCCCGGTCCGCCAGGAAGATATCCCCCGTTTTGAGTTGCTCCCAGAGTCGGCGGAACAGCTTGAGTTCGGAACTGTGCTTGTTGCCCAGGGTGAGGGCCAGCAAGGCGCCGCTGGCCAGGGAGAACAAGGCCACCATCTTGAGCACCGGGAAACCGCAGCCCGGCTCCTGCTTGGCCGACTGGGGAAAAGCGCGTTGATTTTTCTTGGTATCGGGGGCCGAGAGGCTGGTGCCATCGCCCACCTTGACGTCGCGGTCATGGAAACGCCAATGGGAGCGCACCCGCTGTTGGGCGGCTTGGGCGGTGGCTTGGAGGATGCCCTCCAGAGTCGCCTTGGGCAGGCGCGCGCGCGCCTGACAATAGGGGCTGGTATCGTTACGGACTCTGGGGCGGCCCAGCCAGGCAAACCAGGCGATGACTTCGCAGAGGGCATCGTGGCAGGAGCTGCCCGGATTGAGCACCTGCCACAGAAAGGTCCAAAAGGTGATGCCAAGGCTGAAAATGCGCTCTCGGCTGTTGGGTCCTTGTCGGTTGGGGAGAGCCAATAGGCGGGAAACAAAGGTTTAAAGAGCGTGGCCAACTCGTTGGGGCTGGAGGGGAGCTGGTCGCGGGCGGCCTTGAGGGGACGCCTTGGGGAGTGAAACTTACCGAAGAGGTCGGCGGTGGTGAACATATATATCTGTATTACTACAGACTGGACAGTGAAACGTTCTCGCCTCGCCAGAGCGGTTCAGGCGGTCTGTTTATCTTTGGCTTGAGCCACCTGGAGGGCTAATCCAATCCACTGTTCCGTAAGCCGCCGAAACTGTTTGTAATTGGCCAGCTCAGTCCGCACCTGGCGGAGGATTGCTCGGCGGATGAACTGGGAGGTCTTTTTTCCGCGATAGACGTAGTTGAGCTGGTAATAGGGGCCGTGTCGGCGGGGATGTTTGGGGTCCTTGCACCGGCAGCCGGATTTGCCGCAGACATTGTATTGGCGGGAGAGGCTGCCCGGGCGCATCGCTCCGTGCTTTTGGAGTTGGGCTTTAATTTGGGCGATTTGAGCTTCCAGTTTCTTAACCGTTTGAGTAGTCTTCATATCCGATAGCATAAATATACTATCGGATATGCGCAACCTCTGTTTTCGCCCCGCCTTTCCCAAACGCTCGCACCTCCTGTGGCTGGCCTGGCTGCGCGCCCTCCGCCCCCTCCGCCCAGCCTGCTCCCGCACCACCACCTTCCTGTGGCTGGTGGTCGTCCTGGCGGCTTTGTGCCTGCGCCCCGACTTGGCCGGCGTGACCAGCCTGATCCGCAGCCTCGGCCTCTCCGACGCCAGTTATTACTGCCTGCTGCACTTCTTCCATTCTCCTGCGCTGGACCTGGACCGTTTGACCCAATTGTGGCGGCAGACCCTCCAGCACTTGTTCCGCCGCTGCCTGGTGCGGGTCAACGGCCGCCCGGTCGTGCTGGCCGATGGCCTCAAGCGCCCCAAGGAAGGCCGCAAAATGCCGGGGGTCAAAAGCCTGCACCAGGAATCCCGCTGCAATGCCAAGGCTTCCTTCATCATGGGGCACTCCTTGCAGGCCGTCGCCTTGCTGGTGCAGGTGGCCGGGGTTTGTCTGGCCGTGCCGGTGGCGGCTCGCATCCACGAAGGCATCGTCTGGAGCGCCCGTGACCGGCGCACGCTGTTGGACAAGCTCAGCGCCTTGCTGCTCGGATTGCATTGGAACGGCCCTTTGACCGTCGTGGCCGACGCCTATTACGCCGCCGCCAAATTCGCCCGCTCGCTACTGGCCGAGGGTCACCACCTGGTCACGCGCGTGCGCTCCAACGCCGTCGCTTATTTCCCGCCTTCCCCACGGCGTTCCCGCAAGCCGCGCCGCGGGCGACGCCGTGCCTATGGCCACAAGACTCCCCTCCAGGATTGGTTTCGCTACCGCGCGCAATTCCTCAAAGCCCCCAGCCCGGTCTATGGGGAATCCGGCGTCAGCCTCCGCTATCTGAGCCACGACCTGCTGTGGCGCCCTTTGGGTCAGTTGGTGCGCTTTGTTTGGGTGAGCCACCCGACTCGCGGGAACTTGATCCTCCTCTGCACCGACTTGACCTTGGCCCCGCTGGAGATTATTCGCCTTTACGGCTGGCGCTTCAAGATTGAGGTCAGCTTCAAGCAGGCCATTCACACCGTCGGGGCCTACGCGTATCACTTCTGGATGCAGGACATGAATCCCCTCCACCGCGGCAGCGGCAAGCAATATGTGCAGCGCAAGTCCGAGCTTTACCGGGAGCACGTCCGCCGCAAGCTCGCCGCCTACGAACGGCACATTCAGTTGGGCCTCATCGCCCAGGGACTGCTCCAATATCTGGCGCTGAGTTTCCGGCGCGTGGCCTGGTTCAATTTCCACTCCTACATCCGCACCGTATCCCCGCAAAAACCGCCCTCCGAGTGGGTCGTCTCGCAGGCCCTCCGTCACACCTGGCCGGATTTTCTCTGTGGTTTACCCCAAAACGCCATCCTCAAGAAATTCCTTGCCACTAAAATCAGTCCAGCCCGCTGCGGCTATCTTGACGCCTTTGATCTGGACATCGCTGCATGAACGTTTCACTGTCCAGTACAGATATTATGCTTGACAGTCAAGCCTTTTTTTGAGAATTTGTGCAAAAATCCCATGCCCCCCGCCTTGCCGCCGACTCCCATCACCCACTTGACCGACTTGGGCCCTCACCCCCCGGCTTACCAACACCTCCAAGCCCAACTGGCCCAAAGCTCCTGGATCTGCCAGGGCACCCTGGTCTGTCGCCCTTGGCTCCGCCAAGTCCGGGGGCGGAAGGTCAAAAAGGGACCCTATTATCTGTGGACCTCCAAGGTGAAGGGCAGGACCGTGTGCATGGCGCTGTCCCGACTCCAGTATCAGCTCCTGGCACAGGCCATCGCAAACAATCGCCGCTTCCAAAAGATCGTGAAACGAATGCAGGCACTGACAATGAAAACCATCGTGAACAAAGTGCCCGGGGTGAAGAAACGCAAGTAGTTGAATTCACGTATGTTACGCACTAACTACGCGACATTCGTCAGTACCACCATGGGAGCCACGAGGTCAAGGAGAGTGCCCGCCGCCCAGGAATTCATCCCGGAGGGATGACAGATGGTAGCCGGGGGTCGAAGCGTCGCGAGACCCCCGGTTCAGCGGCGGTGTGTGGGTCGGCATCCTCTAGGGATGCCAGAAGGCGGCCTGCTCCCTTTGTGCAGCCTTCTGGCACCCCGTTCCGGGGTGCAGGCCCCCTCTGGCCGCAAACCGGGGGTCGCGGCGATGCCGTGACCCCCGGCTACCATCTGGCAACCCTCCGGGTTGGCCCGAGCCGGCGCTCCTGGCTGGAGGTGGTACACTGCCGCGCATAATTAAAGAGACATAGTAACTACAGAAATGGATTCAAGTATCCCTGCACCTGCTTGGGATTTTCTACGATGCCGGATAACGTCCCATCCAGGACCGATATGAACTCCTGCTCGGACGCATGATAGCGATTGTGGGTGGCGTGCATCCTGACGTAGTGCCAAACCGGTTCGATGGCATTGTATTCCGGGCTGTACGGCGGCAGCGGGCAGAGATGAAAGCGATGTCCGTAGCACGAGAGCCACTCCTGCACCTCGGGAGCGGTGTGGTAAGGGGCGTTGTCGTGAATGAAGAAGACCTCCTGCTTGCGGTAGCGCTCCGCCACAGCCGTGAGAAACATCGTGTAGGTATCGCCCTCGAACACGGGTCCATGGGCGTAGTAGAACCTGGGCCGGTAAAGATCCACTGCCCCAAATATCTTTTGCGTGTTCCGTTGGCCCGTCGTCCCAATCAACGGCTGATGCCCGCGCCGCGACCAGGTCTGGTAGAGGGTCGGGTCCTGGCGGAAACTGGCTTCGTCGCCGAAAAGCAGAGCCGCCTTGCGCTCAGCCGTTTTTTTTAGCCTGGGGTAGGTGTATCGTTGCCATCGGTCTTGCTCCACCGGATCGGCTTTGACCAACTTCCGTCGCGGTCGCTGCACCGAAAAGCCAAGCGCCTTGAGGACTTTGCGCACGTGGCCAGCATGGTAGTGTACCGCAAACTCCTCCTCAATGACGCGCCCAATCATCGGAGAGGTCCATACGCCCGAGGAAAACCCATAGGCAATCGGTCCACTGTCGATCAAGCCATCCAATTCCGATAACTGAGCTGAGGTCAACTCCTTGGGGCGCCCCGAACGATGGCCCTCCAGCAGAGCTTCCCATCCGTAATCCTCATACTGACCCAGCCAAAGCGACACTTTCGAGCGTGGCGCCTCCAGGAGTTGTGCGATTTCACCGCTGGTATGCTGCTGGTGGTTGAGCAAGACGGCGTGGATCCGGCGGGCAACACGGTGTGCCCCGTCCCTTTCGGCCTCGCGTTTCAAGAAAGAAAGTTCCTGGGCCTTCTTGGCCGTCAACCGAAGAAATCTCGCGCGCATGCCGGAACTATAGCATGCGCCTCTGCGTTTGTCCCTTTAATTATGCGCGGCTGTGTAGCACTGACAAGATGCGCCCCGTTTTGCAGGACCTGAATGATGCCGAATCGGACATGGACATGGCGAGGCAGTCTATGACACAATGTGTAAAACTCCGGCCAGTGAGGCCCGTCGTTTTCGAGCGGATGAGTCTCTGCCCTGTGATTTTAAGCTGATCGGAAACAACAGACCAACCATGTGCAAGTGAGATGAACACACCCGTAAGCGGTTTGGACTGGGCGATCATCGCCCTCTATTTGCTGGCGGTGGTGGGCCTCGGCGTAGCGGCGGGCTTCCTGCGCCGTAAAGGCGAAAGTGGCGGCGAGGGCGGGCACTACTTTCTGGCCGGCAATACGCTGGCGTGGCCGGTCATCGGGCTGGCGATGTTCGCGGCAAACATCTCCACCGTCCACCTCGTCAGCCTTGCGGAGACCGCCTACAAGTTCGGCCTGGTTTTCGGCAACTTTGAGTGGATGGCGGGCTTCACGCTGATTCTGCTCTCGCTCTTCTTCGCGCCGCTCTATCTGCGCTCCAGGGTGGCCACCCTGCCGGACTTCCTGGAACGCCGCTTCAATCGCCCCTGCCGCGATGTGTTGTCGGCCGTGTCCCTGTTCTCGGCCATCGTCATCCACATGGGTGTGGCGCTCTACACCGCGGCGTGGGTGTTGCGCGGCATTCTCGGTCTGGCGCCGGGCGCAACGATTCTTGGCCTGGACGCGCTCATGGTGTTTATCATCCTGCTGGGCCTGCTCACCGGCATTTACACGATGCTCGGCGGCCTGCTCGCCGTGGTTTGGACGGAGAGCGCGCAAACCGTTTTGCTCCTGGTTGGGGCGGTGGTCGTCACGGTCGCGGGCTACTGCAAAGTCGGCGGTTGGACTGCGCTGGCGCAGACGCTGGCCTCCAACCCGCATCCGCTGGCCGGCGTCGCGGACAGCAAAGTCACCTGGGGGACGGGCAACTTTCTCCACCTGGCGCGCGCGGCCGGCGATCCTTCCGGCCTGGCGTGGTACTCCATTCTGCTGGGCTACCCGGTGCTGGGCATCTGGTATTGGTGCTGCGACCAGACCATCGTCCAGCGTGTGCTCGCCGCCAAGGACGAGAAGAACGCCCGGCTCGGGCCGTTGTTCTGCGCATTTCTCAAAATCTGGCCAGTGTTCTTCTTCGTGCTGCCCGGCGTGATCTGCGTCGCGCTGGTCCAGCAACGGGCCTTCGGTGACGCCGCGCCGCAGACCGCGGCCGACACCTACACGTTCCTCATAACGCACCTGTTGCCGGTCGGGCTCAAGGGTCTCGTGGCCGCGGCCATGCTGGCGGCCGCGATGCAAACCTGCTCTGCCGCGCTCAATTCCACAGCCACGCTCGTCGCCTACGACCTGTTCAAGCGCCACCAACCCGGCCTCAGCGACCACCAGCTCGTCGCCATTGGCAAAGTCACGACCGTGCTGGGCACGCTCCTGGCCATCGGCGCCTCCCCGCTGTTTGGCCATTACACGACGATCTTCGAAGGCATCAACAAGCTCATCTCATACGTCGCGCCACCGATTACCGCCGTGTTCCTGCTGGGCGTGTTCTGGAAAGGCGCGTCCGGGAAGTCGGCGTTGATCACGCTGCTGGCCGGCATGGGGTTGGGCGCCGTGATGTTCGTCGTGGACTGGAACGGGATTTACAAAGGCGATTTCATGCTCATGGCGTTCCTGCTGCTCGTCGCGTGCCTGGTCATCATGGTGGTGACGTCCCTCCTGTTCCCGGAGGCGCTCAAGACCGAGGCCAGGACGCTCGTCTGGGAGAGCTGGGGCGAGCCGCTGCGCGTGAAATGCGGCTCGGGCCTGTCGGATTACCGCATCATGTCAGGGGTGATCCTCGTCATCTTTGTCGCGCTCTACGTCGTCTTCCGCTGAATTAAACCCAACCATGAAAAGACTCCTGCCTCTGCTGGCCGTCGCGCTGTTGAGCGGCTGCGCCACAACCTCCAACGAACCCCAACGCTACGCCTGGGTTACGGGCCTCAAGCCGGAGAAGGCCCAATACTATCGCCAGCTTCACGCCCACCCATGGCCCACCGTCAACCAGACGATCAAGAATTGCCACATCCGGAACTTCTCGATCTTCGAACGCGAAATTGACGGCAAGCTCTACCTCTTCGCCTACCTCGAATACAACGGCACGGACTTTGACGCCGACATGAAGAAGATGGCCGGCGACCCCGAAACGCAGCGGTGGTGGAAGGAGACCGATCCGTGCCAGTCGCCGCTGCCCGACGCTGCCGCCAAGGGGAAGATCTGGGCAGACACCAAAGAGGTCTATCACCTGCCGTGACGGCGGCACGGTTTGACCGGGCGCCGAGGCCATCATGAATAAACATCTGAGAATTACTACAGGTTAACCGGGTTCATGCGCGAAGAACCGGGCCCGGTCGGATTTACGGCCGATCCCCGCTGGATGGTCACACCGGTCCCTCGAACCAAATGAGCCGCGCTCCCTCGGTGGGTTTGGGCCGGGCAAAAGCCCGTCGGAACCCGGGGGATCGGCAAAAAAAACGCGGCCTCGACCCGCCCCGGGGCGAGGGCCGGCCTGAGCGCGCAAGCCACACGGCCTCAGCGACTTGCGAGTGATGTCGAGGCCGGCGAACGAGGGGCGGCGCCCGCGCGGGATTTCAGCCCGTGCTGGCTCCCGCTGGAATAATCTGCAAGTTGGTGCATCTTATCCGTAAACCGGCCATAGGGCCACATCTGAACGAGAAGATTAGCAATGATATCTATGAGAGGTCGAGGCAGTCTGCCAGGGAGCAGTTGGGTTCAACGGGTGGGAATCGCGGCCGTCTTCGCTTTGCTGGGCGCTGGGGCCGGCATGGGGGCGGATTTCACGGTCACCACGCCCAACGACCAACACGCCTACGTGATTAACGGTGTGAACGATTTTCCCAGTAGCCCCACTCTCACGTTGGTGCGGGGACACACATACACCTTTGCCCTGAGCACAAGCTCGGACCATCCCTTCGCCATTGGGACGAGTGTGGGCGGGCCTGCGCCCGCCGGAGTCAGCGGCGCCGGAGTCAGCGGCAATAAAGGCTCCAGCTCCGGCACCGTCACCTTTAAGGTGCCTACGAACGCGGTGGACTGCGTCTATTATTGCACCGTTCACTTCTTTAGCGGTCAGCTCCACATGATCAATCCTCCCTCGCCCCCTGAGGTGAAGCTCGTCGGGTTGCAGGTGGGAACCAATGTCGTATTGACCGCGGCGCAAGCCAGCACCAATGGCTTTTCGTTCATTCCCCAGGCCAACACCAACCTGGCCACGACGAATTGGTTTGCGCTCACAGTGCAAAGCCGCAGTTTCGCCAACGGGACCAACGAGATTATTTGCGGAACACCGCCCGGGAATCCGGTGTTTTTCCGCATTCTAGTGCAATAGCGGCGCTGCGTGGTCCGGGCGGGTCCAAGGTTATGCACCCATTCTATAGAAGCCAGATGCGGGGCCTCTCAGGCGTGGTGTTACTAATCGCCTTCGTGGCGGGCTGCGGGCGGCAGCCCGCGCCCCCGACCCAACCGGCGGCCGTTGCCGGTTGGCAAACGTTCGCGGTCACGGGCGTGGTCAAGGAATTGCAGGATGACGGCAGAACGGCGGTCATCCAGCATACCGCCATTCCCAATTACATGCCTGCCATGACTATGCCCTTCGCAGTCCGGGACACCAACGTCTCGCGCGGGTTGAGACCCGGCGACGCTATCGCGTTCGACCTGGTGGTCACGCCCAAGGAGGGTTGGATCAACCACATCACCAGACTGGATGCCCCCGCGCCGGCGTCCACTCCGCCACCTCAGGCGCGTTCCGCCCGGGTGCCGGAGGCGTTGAACGAGGGCGACCTGCTCCCCGATTACCAGTTCACCAATGAATTGGGCCGGGCCGTCAGCCTTGGCCAGTTCAAAGGCCGCGTGCTGGCGCTCACTTTTTTCTTCACAAGCTGTCCCTACCCGGATTTTTGTCCGCGCATGACCAGCAACTTCGCCCTGGCCGCGGAAAAACTGCGCGGCATGACCAACGCCCCGTTCGCCTGGCAATTGCTCTCCATTTCCTTCGATCCCGCCAACGACACCCCGCAACGCCTGAAGAGTTACGCCCTGGGCGCCGGCTACGATGCGCGCCATTGGAGTTTCCTCACGGGCGACGAACTCCAAATCGGTGGTCTGGCCGCGCAAATGGGAGAAACATACCGGCGCGAGGGTGGGAGCATCAGCCATAACCTCCACACCATAGTGGTGGATGCGCGCGGCCGCATCCGCAATATCATGCCAGGCAACCAGTGGACACTGGACCAGTTGATTGAGGCGATGGTCCAGGCTGGGGCGCAACCCGCCGGAAACTCCTAACACGGGTATCTCACAGCCTAAGAGCGGTACTGGGCTGCCGAAGCTACGTAGCGCAGGTTTCCAACCTGCTGTATCGCCGACTTGCAGTCGGCAGCCTGTCCCTGGTTCGTCGCGTCTGCGGATTGGGAATCCGCGATACTGATAGACTGGAAGTCTGCGCTACGCCTTCCAGTTGGCGAAACCTGTGAAATATCCGAGCTAAAGCCGCAAACCGAGCGGACTCCAGGGTGATAATGGCTCGAAGAGTGATTGGAAGCGAACAAGACGTATCGAATGTGGAATGTGGAGATGTGACCCCAATTTGCCTCTGCAGTTGACCTGAGGGACAGGCTCAGGATAGGGTCGAGGGGTGTGCCGAATATTGAGACAGAGGGGGGCGGTTGCTGTGGCTTCCGGTTTTAGGCCATTGCTCGCACTCGCCACCCTGGCCCTGGCTCTGGCGGCCGCCGCCCAGAATCCGTTCTATACCCCGGGCAACCTGGCGGTGTTGCGCGTGGGCGATAACAGCCAGGCGCTGACGAGCTCCGGAAATACGGTCTATATCAACCAATTCACCCCCAGCGGAACGCTGGTGAATAGCGTGGCGGTTCCGGACGCGGGCGAGGGCGCCCTGCTCGTGAGCGGCACGGCCGGTTCCGAGGGTGGGTTGGCCCGGTCGCTGGACGGGACTCTGCTCACCTTCGCCGGCTACCACGCCGACCGGGGCGCGGTCAGCGGCTCGCTGGCGAACCAAAGCGGGTCGGCGGTGCCGCGCGGCCTTGCCACGGTGAACGCCCAGGGCCTTTACACGTTGATGCAGACCAGCACCACCGTTTATAGCGGCAACAATATCCGATGCGCCACGGCCGACGGGACGAACAACTTCTGGACCGCCGGCAGCCCCAGAGGCACTTACTGGTTCAATCCCCCGCAGACGCCCGTGAACGTCCAGCCCAGCGGCGGCAATACCATCGCGGTCCGGACCGGGGCGGGGACCTTTATTTCTCGACGCAAAAAGGGGCCAACGGCATTTACACGTTCCAGGGCGGCGGGTTGCCCAAGGCCGGCACGCCGACCAACTTGCTCTTTGCGACCGGTTCCGCCAGCCAGCCAGCCGGGTTCGACCTCAGTCCGGACCTGACGGTGGCTTATGTGGCCGACCAGCGGACCTCGCCCGGGGGCGGCATCGAAAAATGGACGAATGGCCTTGGGACCTGGCGACTGGCCTACACGCTCTCGACGGGCGCCGGCAATGGCGCCTACAGCGTGGCCGTGGATTTTTCAGGTCCCGACCCGGTCCTGTATGCCACGACGGTGGATAGCGGTTCCTCGGCCACGAACCGCCTGATTAGCCTTGTGGATACGGGGCCAGATGCGGTGCCCGCCGTGCTGGCGGTTTCGGGCGCCACCGCCTTTCGCGGGCTCGATTTTGTCCCTGACGTGCGCCCCCTCATGCTCACGGGTTTGCGCGTTTCGGCGTCCAGCCGGAATGGCCTGGTCTGCTGGACCAATGCGTTCCCGGCCGGCGTTTGCACGGTGGAGAGCGCCAGCACACTGGCAGGCCCTTGGCTCCCGCTGCTTTCCGCGTTTACGAGCGATTCGGCAGGCCAGGCCGGGTTGACCCTGCCGCCGCATAGTGCCTTCTACCGGCTCCTGGCGGTCGATATTTCGGCCGGGAACCCGGGCGGTTTCAACAACTTGACGCGCTCGTTTGGCAACCTGCACACCGTGGCCGGGAGCGGGAACGACGGCGGGGTGGATGGGGTAAACTACTGGCAAAAGATTTTCGAAGGCGGGTTCGCCACCAATGCGGCGTTGTCCCGCCCCCATATAGCCCTGGCGGAGCGATCGGGCAACCTCGTCATCGTAGATAAGAACAGCCATTCGGTGATGAAGCTCACACCCGACGGCCGCATCCACACCGTCGTCGGGACCCATGTGTCCGGCAATGGTCCCGACGCTCCGACTCAGGGCACGAACGTCGCGCTCAGTTTTCCCAACGGTCTTTGGGTGGGCGGAGACGGCGTGGTTTATGTCCTGGACACCGGCAACGGCAAGGTGCGGTGGCTGGATACGAACGGGGTCCTGACCACCCTGTTCACCGACATTAGTGGCATCACGACCGGACGGGGCCTGTGGGTCAGAGACGACCGGACGCTGGCTTATTTTGGCGACGGACAAAATCTGGACCAGTGGACCCCGGTGGGCGGCATCCAGACCGTCAACAAGTCCACCTTCAACGATTTGGGCAATTTCATCGTCAACGCCGCCGGCAATCTGATTGTGACGGATCGCGGGGCCAACCAGGTGTATCTTCTGCCGACGAGCGGCGCCAATGCCGGCAACCCCACCCACCTGTTCGGCAGTGGCGGCACCGATAATGTGGTGGACGGGACCCCGGCGAGCAGTGCCGGGCTTGATCAAGTGCGGGCCGTGTGGCCGGTGCCAACCGGCGGTTACCTGCTCGGCACCGATCAAGGGTGCCAGGTTCTTTACGTGGATCCGTTGGGCCTCCTGCACATCTTGGTTGACGGCCAGCCCGGCTATCACTCCGGCGATGGCCAATGGTTCTATTCGCCCGGCTATAAAGTCAGCGAGGTCCGAAGTGTCACCATGGATGCCCAAGGGAATATCCTCATCGTCGAAAACGACGCCGGGTATGTCCGCCGGATCGATTTTCTCCCGCTGGCCCCGTGACGCCGGCGTCCTGGGCCGCTTAGCCCGGATATTTCACGGGTTTCGCCGGCTGGAAGGCGTAGGGCAGGCTTCTAGCCTGCTGTATCGCGGATTTCCAATCCGCGGATGCTCCCGAGCAGGTACAGCCTGCCGGCTCGAAGCCGGCGATACAGCAGGTTGGAAACCTGCGCTACGTGCCTTCGGCCGCCCAGTACCGCTCTTAGGCTGGGAACAATTCGGGCTAGCTGGCGCCGGGTCACTTGCCGGCCTTGACCAAGGCGTGGCCGCAAGAGCACGTGCCGGGCTTGTCACTGATCATTTGACAACAGGTGGTCGAGCAAGCACACGCATATTTCCCGGTGAGCTTGGCGGTCTTCGTCTGGCCCTCGATCTGGTAGCTCGCCACCTGGTCCTTGACTTCCGTCACGGTGACTTTGACCAAATCATGGCCGCAGCCGCATTTGCCCGGTTTCAACGCCACGACGTGGCAGTCGCAAGTCGCGCAGGTGCAGACATAGATGGAGTCCCCCGCTTTGGCGGATAGCGAAGCGGTGACAGCCGATTTCGGGGCGCTGGCGCATCCAGCCACAAACAGGACCACGAGTAATCCAAGAATCGTCGATAGGGCTTTCATAAGGTTGTGTTTCATGGGCCAGGCTAATCTCAGCGCGAGGCCCGGGTCAAGCATTATTCAGCAGGTGATTTGACATGAAGCTTGGAGCGGCGCCTCCCAAGCGCCGGCAGCCCGCAATGACGACAAGGAGATTGAGACCTATTTTGCCACGGTTGGCCTGCAGTATATGTTCAATCGAACCTGGGGCGTTCAAGCCGAGGTGCCCTATGATTTTCGCTACTTCAAGACCAAGGACGAGGCGGGCAACATCGTGTCGCGAAATTGGAGCCAGCTTGGCGACGTTCGCCTCGAGGGAATCTACACGGGATTTTTCGCGGACATGTCCGCGGGCGCAATCTTAGGGGTGAAGTTGCCGACGGGGAGTTATAGCTTTGACTCTGAGGTGGTTGACCGGGATACACAGCTCGGCACGGGCGCGACGGACATTTTGCTGGGCGGTTTTTATCGCGACAGCCTGACCCGGGACCACAAGTGGGACTGGTTTGCGCAATTGCAACTGGATGTGCCGGTGCTGTTCAAGCTAAGCGTGAGTTATATGTTTTGATCCTCCCAAGAGCGTACGCGCGATGGCGCGCATCCGGCAAGATGAGTCGCATCTTCAGCGGCCTTGGCGACTCAAGTCCTGACGCCACAGCCGTTGGAGGCCCTGGTAGTGAGCAGGCATTTTCGCGCGAACGCCATGTTCGCGCCGCCAGACCGCGCGTCTAAACGTATGTCGAGGGCGGGTCTGGCAATTCGCCTTTCACCGTAGCAGCCGGAGCAAAGAGGCTCTCCGCCTGGCAGCCGACCTCCTTGCTTCGGCTGCTACGGTTACTCAGGCGTGTTGGAACTCAGCGCTTTTTCATGGCGATGAAAATGCCCTGGGCGAGCTTGTCCTGATGGGCCAGTTGTTGCATGAAGACCATCTCGTTGCCCATCGCCTGCATCAGCGCCAGATCAAACCCGATGATCCGCAGGGCGTCGTAGGTGAGTTGCTTGTTGAGCATGTCCAGATAAAGGTCCACGCAAGGGGCGAAGCGGCCTGTGTCCTCGGCCACTTGCACTTTGCAGCCGTTGGCCTCGAGCAGGTCCGCGTATCCCTCCCGGTCCTGAATGCTCGGAAACTTCATAAACGTGAGGAATCGCTCGGCCTCTTGCGCCGACAAGCCGGCCGGCCCTTCGACCCAATCGGTAAAGGCAAGCAGTCCTCCGGGCTTCACCAGCCGGACGGCCTCGGCAATCAGCCTGGGTTTGTCCACGACGTAACACCAGGCGTCCTCGCCCCATACAAAGTCGGCGCTCTCGGCGGGCAGGCCCGTGGCGCAGACATTGGCGAGGGTGAATGTGATTTTGTCAGCCAACCCCAGGGCTTGGCAGCGCTGGCGGCCGCGCTCGACCACCTTGGCGGTGGCATTGACGCCCCGCATGGAGGCCACGCCGCGGAATTTCACCAGGAAACGCATGCCGGCGCCGTTGCAGCAGCAGAGGTCAACCCCCTCGAGGCCGGTCCCGATGCCGGCGCGTTGCGCCAGGTCCATCGAGGAGTGGAAGCCGCCGATATGGATTTGCTCGCCCATGACCAGTTCCCAGAGGTCCCCCTCCGGGCCGCTGTAGACGGCCTGGACATTCTCCAAGCCAATATTATTGATGGTTTTCATTGCATGGGGATGCGTATTCGAGGATTGGAGGAGCTCGATCTCCTGTGGTGGTATCTCAATACTCTCATGTTTTGATGTTACCTTGAGTTCCGGGAAGCCGGCCCCCCTTGCCAACGTGGGTTGCAACAAGGGAGAACACCCTTCCCACGTAAGAAGTGATTCTGATTGGAGAGGCAGGTCTGTCAACAGGAAAAGATTACCCCATTAATACCGAGCGGCGCTACGCCATAAATATGCCGCTCCTAACCCGGATGTTTCACAGCCTAAGAGCGGTACCGGGCTGCCCAAGCTACGTAGCGCAGGTTTCCAACCTGCTGTATCGCCGACTTCCAGTCGGCATGCCGTACCCTTTTGGTCGCATCTGCGGATTGGAAATCCGCGATACAGCAGGCTAGAAGCCTGCGCTACGCCTGCCACTTGGCGAAACCCGTGAAATATCCGGGCTAACGGCAATGCCTTTCGGAAATTCACAGTGTCTCGCTAATTTCTTGTCCCGGAGGGACATACGAGAATAGCCCAACGCTTTAGCGTTGGGTTAGCGGGTTAACAAGGGGCACCGTTCCGGAGGGACGGCTGAGATGCCGTCCGAGCTCGGCCGTCCCTTCGGGACTTGTTCTCCCTGTACGGCTGGACCCAACGCTCAAGCGTTGAGAGTCTCATGATGTCCCTCCGGGACAAGGGGCCGGTGAATTTCCGAAAGGCATTGGGGCTAAGGCCCCCACCGTCGCACCGTGAAAAGCTTGTCCTCCGGCATCTTGGCGCACTCCTGGCACAACGCCTCCAGCTTGCCCACCGGCTGGTCCATGATCAACTTGAGGTAGCTCGGCTCCGGCCGGAACTCCAGCACCTCGCCTTTCCCATCCTTCCGCCGCACCGCCACGAAGGACTCCTGGCAGACCAGCACTTCCGCCAACCGCAGGTCCAGCCGTCCCATGCTGTTGCCTGTCCCCACCGACAACCCGTCCGCCAGGCACGTGAACGGCGTTTGCGGCGGCACGTAGCAGACTACCTCCAGCTCGTGCTTCCCCCATTCCGATTTCATTTCCCGCAGCGCGGCCTGCCCAATCCGCCAGCCCAGCACATTCCACGGCCCCACGTGCCCGTGGTAGCGCTGGATCTCCCCATACCAATCCGCCGGCGCCTTGCCCACGTTCCAGGCATTGCTGCCCGGCTCAGATTGAACGAGCGTTGATCCCGGCTCCCGGTCATGCGCCGCCGCCACCAGGTCCAGGCCGGCCGCCACCGCCAGACCTGCCACCACCGCCTGTTGTGTTGTCATACGATTTTGTTGTTGCGTAATAATCGATTGCAGTATTAACTTTCTCTGCATTCGTAACACCGCCGGGCGGGCCCGTCAAGCCTGAGGGATGTTCCGCCGGCGGTCGCAATCGGACATGAACAGAACAACTATGAAACTAGACCTTGGCGCCCTCGCCTTCGCCCTTGCGGCGCTCCTCGTTGGCGGCTCGGTTCGGGCCGAGACCGTTACAAACCTCGAAGCTGTGGACCTCAACGGCGTCAGCACGTGGAACGGGCCCTTTCCCATTGTCCTGACGGGGGTGATTTTGAACGACCCCGGCGAAATGCTCGACGCCACGCCCGATTACCTGCCGTGGGACGATGGCGCCAACGCGTACAACTTAGGCGCCCAGTGGCAGATTTTCATCCAAAGTGTCACGCCCGGCGATCGCGGCGGGGTGGAATGCTGGATAGCGCAGGATTACGGCAATCTGCCTTGGGAGCCTCACGATGGGAGCGACAGCTATACCGATGCCCAATGGACAACCCAGGCGGCCCTTGTCAGTCATGACCCGTCCACCGGATACGCCTTTCGAAAGGGCGATCTGGTCACGGTCACTGCCAATGGCTCGCTCTTTTACGGTGGAATGCAAAACATCAACCAGGAGCACAGCACTGATCCCACCTACGACTTTTCCATTTCTTTGGTTTCATCGAACTACGGAGTGCCGCCCCCGCAGGTGATTTCACTTTCCTCGGTCATCAGCACCAACCTTAGCGCCAGCGGCCATTACGACATTTTCGATCCTACCCGTCAGACCGGCGGCGAGTATTATCAGGGGATGCGCGTGCGCATCAACGGGCTGACGCTGGCCACCACGGGTGGTTGGACGACCAACTCCGATTGGAGCTCGCGGTACTGCACGGCGACGGATGGAAAAGGCCGACAATTTCCTCTGATTCATCCTCTTTACGATCTTGGTCCAGCGCCGACAAATAGGTTTGACGCCACCGGGGTTTTCCTCCAGGAATCCGGTTCCGCCACCGATGGCACCTTCGGTTACGAACTGTTCATCCAGGAAGTTTCCCCTTCCGACCTGCCCATTCTGAACATCACTCAACAGAATGGCTCGGAGACCGTCACGATTTCTTGGCCGGGTTCGCTTTCCAACTATCAACTGCTCGGCAGCATCTCGCTTTCCCCGCCCAGTTGGACGCCGGTCACCAATTCAGCCGTGGTGGTGGGCAACCAAAACACCATATCATTGTCATCGACGGCGGCGAGGCAGTTTTATAAACTTCAACGTGTGCAATAACGAAACGGGCGCCATGATTCCAATTTTGAAAGCCAGAATGATGGAGGAGCCTCTTTCAGCCGAGAAGGGACGTTCCGGATTCACGCTCGTGGAAACGCTCGTGGTGATCGCCATCATTGGGCTGCTCGCCAGTTTGCTGCTCCCGTCCTTGGCGCGCAGCAAGGAAGCGGCCAGGGTCACCAGGGTTCGGGCCGAGCTTTACGGCATCGGCCTGGCGCTGGACATGTATGCAACCGACAATGACGGCCATATTCCGCCCGTGCGCGTCAACTGCAACACTGATTTGCGCTCGGATTGGTGCGAACTCCCTGTCGAATTAGCCAACCAACGTTATCTGCCGCACGGCTACAAAGGCGGATTGGAGGCGGATTTGGAGGACGTGTTCAATCCCCAGCACACGTACAAATATGCCGCCCCTGGCCCGCAATTGCTCAACGGCAGGCCCACTGCCAATTATGCGTTGTGGGCGCCCACCAATCTGGCGACTATGTCGGGCGGAGGCCAGTATTTCACCGATGCGAAACTCAGCCCGATTCGCTGGGTGGTCTGGAGTTTGGGGCCCAGCCGAACAGCCCGAAAGCGCAAGACACTTATGCCCCATTAAACCGCGAAAGTTGGTACACGCGCACCGGCGACACCGGCGTGATAGCCCGTTACGCCGACTCTCAAGGAAATCAGCTCCTGACCCATTAAAACAAGCATGTGCCGTCTCCCGTCTATCAGAACTTCACCGGCAATCAAACTGGCCGCGCCGGTTCTGTTCAAGCTAAGCGTGAGCGTTATGTTTTGAGCGTGACGTTGAAGCGGTGGAAGAGGGCGGCGTAGCGAGCGAGTTGGGCACGGCGCGCCGCCGGCTCCTGGTCGTGGCATTCATCTTGCCAGCCAATGAAAAGCATCGAGGGCCGGCCGGTGCGGCGGATGATCTCGCGGATGCGCGCCACCGCCTCAAGGGCGGCGCCGAGCTCGGCGCGGGGATGATGGGGGAAATGCTCGCGGGCGATGCGGCTGGGGTAATAGGGATGGAAGTTGAAATCCACAGGCACGCCGTGGCGTGCGGCCAGCTCGAGGGCGAAGCGGGCCGTCGCCTCGGCCTCGGCGACTGCCGCGCGGCCTTGGAGTGGAGGCAGACCAAAGACTATATTGATGTCCAGGCCGACCCGGCCCTCGTAACGGTCGATGGCGCGGAAGGCGGCTTCCACGGCGCTGCGCGGCAGTTTTTTATTGAGCACTCGCAGGCGCACCTCGTCGTTCTGCGTTTCCAGGCCAAGAATCGGCCGGGGCTGCTGGTCCGGGCGCAAGCAGCCCAGCACGCGATCGAGATGGGTTCTATTGATGTAGGGCTCGCGCGAGTCGAGCGAGATGACGCGGCAGTGGGCCAACCCGGCGGCATAATGCAGGAGGGCCTGCAGACTCCGCGCGGCAAGTTCCCGCGGGTTGAGCACCGAGCCGGAGTTGTAGAGCACCAGGTGAGCGACCTTGGGCAGCACCGAGGCGTAATGCGTTCGGAAAAAGTCCAAGCGCCGCCGGTTCATCGCTGAATCGAACTGCGCGCCCTCGCCGGCGCCGATATCGCAATGGTAGCATTGCCGGTTGTAGAAGGGGCAGACGCCGCCGGGGGCCTCGTTGCCAAACACCAGTGCCAACCGTGGTCCGTACCTGTCTTGGACCGGCTCGAACAGCAAGGCCGGTTCGGGGATGGCCGGGTCGCCCTTCATGAAGCATCCTCCCGCTCGACCACGAAGTCACCCAGCAAGAGCGCGTCAATGCGCGTGCTGCCGAAAGTTCGCAACGCGTCCTGCGGGCTGCAGACGATCGGCTCGCTGTCGTTGAAGGAGGTGTTCAGCACCAGGGGCACACCCGTTCTGCGCTCGAACTCGGCGATAAGGCGGTGGAAGCGCGGGTTCGTCTCTACCCGCACAGTCTGAATGCGGCTCGTTCCGTCGGCATGGACCACCGCGGGGATGCGGGATGCCCGCTCCGGCCAGGCGTGGCAGGCCAAGAGCATGAAGTCCGAGGACCGTGAGCGGCCGGGGATGCGGAACCAGTCTGCGGCACGCTCGGCGAGCACGGCCGGGGCGAAGGGCTGGAAGCTCTCGCGATGTTTGACCTTCTCGTTGATCACGGCCCGCATTTCAGGGCGCCTGGCGTCGGCCAGCAGAGAACGGTTGCCCAACGCGCGCGGTCCAACCTCCATTCGGCCCTGGAACCAGCCGACCACGGCGCCGGCGGCGATGAACGCCGCGGCCTCGGCTGCCGGATCGGATGAGCGCCGGCAGGGCAGTCCGCTCTGCCCCAGAGCGGCGAGAAGCTCAGCGTCCGAGTAACCGGGGCCCAGATACGGGTGCTCGAGGACGAACCTGCGGTCCCCCCCTGAGTGCCGGCCCCAGAGCCAGGCGGCGGCGCCCAGGGCGGTCCCTGCGTCGTGGGCGGCAGGCTGGATGTATAGCTCGTCAAATAGGCCGCTCTCGTGCAAGACGCGGTTCGAGACGCAATTGAGAGCAACACCCCCTGCCAGACAAAGCCGGGAACTCCCGGTCCGCCGGCGCAAAGCGGCGGCCAGGTCGAGCAGGGCCTTGTCCGTGGCTTTCTGAAGCGCGGCGGCGATGTCGGCATGACGCGGGGTGAGGGGCTCACCCGGCCGCCGCCTCGGACCGAGGAGCGACTCAAGCGGGCCGAACTCATCGCTGCGGAATCGCAACGTGTCGGCGGCCAGGCGCAGCTCGCCTTGCCCGTTGCTGGAGACCAGTGTGGCGAAGCCCGGCGCGAAGGTCTGCGGGTCCCCGTAGGCCGCAAGGCCCATGACCTTGCACGCATCGTATTCGCCAAAGCCCAGGAACTGGGCCAGCTTCTCCCACAGGAATCCAAGCGAATGCGGATACTCCAGTTCGCCCAGTTTGCGCAATTCGACACCCTGCCCGTGCCCGAGCCAGACGGTGCCAAATTCACCGATGCCATCGACGGCGAGCACGGCAGCCTCCTCGAACGGGGAGACCAGAAAGGCGCTGGCAGCGTGGCAGAGGTGATGGTCGAGCCAGTGGAATCGGCCGCTGACAGGCGCGCCGGCGAGCTCTGCCAACGCCTCGGGGATCGCGCGGAGCCGGCGCTGGAACAACTCTTCACCGGCGACGCTTCCCCAGTCTGTCGAGTCCATGAGCCCGCCAAGCCCGAGATTGCGCAGGCGCAGAGGCGGGTTGAAGGAGTAGCCGATGGCCTCGACGCCGGCCAGACTGATGCCCGCCTGGCGCAGGCAGAATTGGATGGCCTGACGCGGCAGTTCGTCGGGATTGTCCACCCGCGCCAGTTTGCCATGCTTGCGCCGGTTGAAGCGCTCCTCCTCGGCAAAGGCCACCGGCACGCCATCCTGCAAGAGGCAGGCGGCAGATTCATGGTACGCCGAATTGATTCCGAGCAGGACGCTACCCATGGCACGGGCGGAACCGGGTCCAACCGGCGGCATCATCGGCCCAACCCCGGAAACCGTCAAGTCGCCTGTCGCTGATGGGCGGGCGCATCTTGCCGGTGCCACCGTAGCGCAGACTTCCAGTCTGCTGTATCGCGGATTTCCAATCCGCAGATGCGGCCAAGCAGTTACAGCCTGCCGACTTGGAAGTCGGCGATACAGCAGGTTTGGAAACCTGCGCTACCAACGCGAGCATCCTGGCGACTGGTGGTACTGGCAAGATGCGCCCCTGATGGGCGACGGGTCGTGATGGACAGGCCCGAAAAGCCCTTGACTTGGCTCCGGCATCGGCAGAACGTGCGCCGTTATGCACCCGATTACTATGCGCCGTTTTCTCCTAATGATGCTGCTGGCCTCAGCCGGTTTGTCCACGATCGGCTCTGCTCAAACCTACACGACCCGTTTTGAGGGGACGGAAAATCCGGTTTCTGAAAATGGAAGCTGGATTAATAACGGTTCTGACTGGACTAGAATCAGGAAGCAGGACGGCATCGCCTGCGGCACTCAAGCCGGGACGAATACCGGCATATACAAATTCAATGATTCATACGCTCATCTCTCCGGGTTTCCGCCGGACCAGGAAGCATGGGGAGAGGCGTATATCGCCAGGCCTGATTCATCCTGCATCCAGGAACTGGAAATACTTTTGCGCTTTACCAGTTCAGCGCATCGCACGACAGGGTATGAATGCTTTGCCAGGTGCCTTAACAGCAGTTCATCTTACGTGCAAATCGTCCGGTGGGACGGGCCGCTGGGAAAGTTCACCTACCTGGCTGACAAGCGCGGCGCCAACTACTGCCTCAAGCATGGGGACATACTTAAAGCGTTGATCGTCGGCAATGTTATCACGGTGTATATCAACGGGGTGGAGAAGGCCCGCGCCACGGATAACACCTTTCCGACGGGCGCACCTGGAATTGGCGAGTTTCTTGCGTGCGAGGGCGGGCGGGGCCTTGGCTCCAATGCTGATTTCGGGTTCTCCAGTTTTGCGGCGAGGGCCATCACCGGGACCAACGGAAGCCCCAGCCAGACCGGGGCGCCCCCAGCGTCGCGTTGAGGAGCCAATCCAAGCCGGGATGACGCGGCAGTTGCTCGGCGGCTGCCGGGCGTATTGCGCCGGCTTCCTGGCGGCCCTCAATCGCGAAATTGTTTGTTTTTTGAGCTAATGTCCGGCGCCATCCTGCCGATAAGCCATCGAACAGAACAGGCGGCCGGCAGCCTCAAAAAGCCGGCAAGGACAACGGCGGATGCCTCAAGTTCCGCCTCGCGGCAAGGATGCCGTTAGAGAACAAGAAATCCCCACCCGGGGTGACTCATGGAAGGAGTCAGTATGGTTATCAATACAAACATCGCGGCCGAGACCAGCGCCTCAATGCTGGCGAGTTCGTCCGCGAAACTGGCTACATCACTGGAGCGTCTGTCGTCCGGCTCGAAAATTGTTACGGCGGCTGACGATCCTGCAGGATTGGCGGTGTCGATGGGTTTCGACGCCCAATCGAGCGCAATCACTGCGGCTCAAGGCAACGTCACCAACGCTACCTCATTCACTCAGACGCAGGACGGGTACTTGCAGCAAATCTCCACTGCACTGAACCGGATGAGCGAACTGGCCGTTTCGGCCCAGGACGCCACCATAACGGACACGCGACCGGAGCTTGTATAATTCGGAGTTCCAGCAACTGGGCAGCTACATCGCCAACGTGGCCACCAAGGAGTTCAACGGGGTGAGCCTGTTCGACAACACCGCCAAGACGGTGACCATCGATAGCGACGCGAGCACCTGGTCGATGGCCGCCATCAACATGGGCAACACCCCCTACCTCAACCTGGCGAGCGCGAGCATCGCCACCTCGGCGGCGGCCCCGACGGCGCTGTGGCAACGTCAACTCGGCGATTGCGCAACTGGCGCCAGACCGCGCTACCGTTGGCGCCAACGAGTCCCGCCTGAGCTACACCAGCAACCAGTTGGCGGTCGAAAAGACCAACGTTGATGCCGCCAACAGCGCGATCTCCGACGTGGACGTGGCGCAGGAGAGCACGAATTATGCGAAGTTGAACATCCTGGTTCAATCCGGCACGGCGATGTTGGCGCAGGCCAACGTGCTGCCGCAGTCGGTCCTGAAACTCATAGGAGTCTAGTTTGGTTTCTCGGTGCGGCTCCTCTGGCAAGGAGCAGCCGGACGGTGCTGGGGCGCCGTCCGGCCTTCGCTTTTCGCCTAAAGTCCTCCGTCCGTCCGGCCGATAGAAGGAGGGTGCAGGTTCGATCTCTGGTAATTGCGGCACTGATACCCGCCCTGGCGGGAGGGTGTGCCGCCTCGCCCGGCCTGCGCCGGGCCCTGACGGCGCCCTACAAACCGGCCAATGTCTATGTGCGCCAACCGGTGTTGCCCCAGGCCATCCGCCGCGTCGCCGTGCTCCCCTTGCCCCGCAACCCCGAGGATGCTGACCAGGCTGCCGGGGCGGACTCGCTCGGACCGCTCTGGTTGGCCGAGTTGGTCAAGCGCAATATCTTCGAGGTCGTGCCCGTCTCGGCCGAGGACCTGCACACCTTCACCGGGCGCAGCAGTTGGTCGGCCCAGGACGAGCTGCCTTTGGACTTCTTCCAGCGCCTGCGCCAGGCCACCGGCTGTGATGCCGTGCTCTTTGCCTGCCTCACCGCTTACCAGGCCTACCCGCCGTTGCGCGCCGGCTGGCGGGCCCGTCTGGTGGATTCCAGCCAGCATCTCACCTGGTGGAGCATCGACGAGTTGTTTGACGCCGGGGCCGACCCCGTCGCCGTCGCGGCCGAGGCCTACGCCAGGGCCGATTTGAATCTGCCCAATCCATTGCTGAGCGACACCGGCGTTCTGCATTCTCCCCGCCGGTTCGGCCAATACACCGCCTGGGCCGTCGCCAGCACACTGCCTCACCGTTGATTTTTGTGCTAAAGTCTCCCCTGATTCTGCCGATAACCCGGATAAGAGCGACCGCCTGCCATTTTGAGTGACCCGGCTATGCGTGTGAATCCGAACAGCGAATTGCTGAGTGCAACTGAAATCCCCGCTCGCTCCCTGGCGCCGGCGCCGGGCCTCGGGCGGGATCAACTGACGCTGGGCTCGACCGACGACCTGAACCGCGCGCTCCAACAAACTCCCCTGGCGCGTCCCGACGAAGTCGCCCGCGCCACGGGCCTGGTTCAGGATGTCTCCTATCCGCCCATGGAAGTCATTCATAACATCTCCGGCCTGCTGGCCCTTCACCTGAACACGCCAAACCCGTCGCAGCAGTCTGCCTGACCATCACTCCGATCTCCGCCCCATGTACCCGAACACCCGCCCTTCCTTCCCCATCCTCTCAAGTCGTATCAAACCATCGCGACCCAAACGGCCTCGCCCGGACAGTTGGTCGTGATGCTTTACGATGGCGCCATCCGGTTTCTCGAACGCGCCCTGGAGGGATTCCAGCATGATGACCCGCTGGAATTCAACCTGACGATCAACAACAACATCCTCCGTGCCCGCGAGATCATCAACGAACTCAACAACTCGCTCGACCTGGCCCAGGGCGGTGAACTGGCGGCCACCCTCCGAGCGCCTCTACTGTTTCATGAACCGCCAGCTCTTGCGCAGCAACGCGCGCAAAACCCCCGACGGCATTCATGATACCATCCGCCGCCTGGGCGTCCTGCGCGATGCCTGGAACGAAATGTTGCGCCGCCAGAAAAACGCCGCCCTGCGCGGGGTCTTTCCAGGCCCTTGCCGCCGTTTCTTGAGAGCCCGGCCCGCCCGATGAACCCTGCCGCCGAACTAACCCGCTTGCTGGCCGAGTGGCGGCGCCTCACCGAGCTGGAATGGCAGGCCATCCTCCACGATCATTGGCCGGAACTCGCCCGGCATCAACAGGACAAGGCCCGGTTGCGCCCGCAAATCACCCAGGCCCTCGAGCAAGTCCGGGCTGTCGCGGCCCCCGCACCAAACCGCTGTCGATCCGGTTGCGGACCCTTTCGAGGCTGCGGCCTCTGAACTGATCGCCCTGCAAAAGCGCAACAGCGACGCCCTTCATGCCAAGTGCCGGAGCAAACGCGCCGAGTTGCAAGGCCTGAGCCAAACGATCCGCAACCTCCAGGGCGTGCGCCGCGCCTACGGCGGCCTCAACGCTCACCTCTGGCAATCCTATTCCTGAGCGAACCTACGGGGGCAAGGCCCTCTGGCCGGCAAAACATTCGATCTGCGGAGCTACCTGGTCCAGGGGCAGAACTCGTTCAGCGGCGCCGAGGCGGATGGCCTCGCGGGGCATGCCAAAGACAACGCAGGAGGCTTCGTCCTGGGCGATGGTGCGGGCGCCGGCGCGGCGCAATTCGAGCATCGAGGCGGCGCCGTCCGAACCCATGCCCGTCAGCAGGACAGCCAGGGCATGGGGCGCCGCCCCCGCCTTGAGCGCGGAGGCAAAGAGAACGTCCACCGCCGGGCGCTGGTAATGGACGCAGGGCCCCTGGTTGAGCCGCACTTCATAGAGGTTACCGCGCCGTTTGAGCACGACATGGTAGCCGCCCGGAGCCACCAGCGCCAAGCCAGGTTGCACCACGCCGCCATTGCTGGCCTCCCGCACCTCGAGTGCGGACAGTTCATTGAGTCTTTCGGCAAAGGCGCGCGAAAAATAAGCAGGCATATGCTGCACGATGCAGATGCCGGGCAAGTCAGCCGGCAGGTGTGTCAGGATGGCGCGCAGGGCCTCGGTCCCGCCCGTGGAGGCGCCGATCAAAACGATTTGGCGCGAGTCATACTGCCGCCGCCCGGTCTGGAGACAGACCGGGGGGCGCGCCGGGGGCGAGGCGGTGGGGCGGGTCCAAGAAGGAGTCTCGGCCGCCGGCCTTGGCCTGACCCGAGCGGCGGCTTTGATGACCTGGACCAACCGGGCATGATCCTCGAGGGCCGAGAGCGCCCCTGCAGGCTTGCCAAGGACTTCCACCGCCCCGGCCTGCAAGGCCGCGAGCGCCTTGGCGGAGCCGGGGCCGGTCAGGGAACTGAGAATGACGACCGGCATGGGCCGGCGTTGCATGAGCAGCTTGAGAAAGGTCAGACCGTCCATGCGGGGCATCTCGAGGTCCAGTGTGAGGACGTCCGGATGAAGCTGCGAGGATCTTGTCCCAGGCTACGTAAGGATCGATGGCGCTGCCCACGACCTGGATGTCCGGGCAGTCCGAGAGGGCTTCGGTCAGGGCCCGCCTGACCAGCGAGGAGTCATCAATGATCAGCACCCGAATCCTGGGGTCCATGGCTAAAGGGAGAAATCGAGCAGGGCCTGGGTGTCTCGGAGCGCGTCAAAGGCGCGGATCATCCAGCGGGGGATGTCTTCGCCGCTCACGCCCAGCAAATCCAGCGCCTCGGCTCGGCCGCGCAAGGCCAGGGTTTGGTGTCCGCAACCGTGACCCATGAAGCAGGCGATCAGATTGGCCAGACAGGCATAGGCCGCCATGCGGCGATGGGCCGGCGCCTGGGCGGGGTCATGATGAAATCTTACGGCCAGGGCCAGTTCGGGCGGGAAGTTCCACCGCTCGAGCAAACGCCCGCCGACTTCGGCATGGTCGAAACCCAGGATATGCTGTTCAACGGTGAGCATCGGGGTTTGGCAGCGTTTACTCTCGGCCAGGACTTCATGGTACTGCCTTTCCAGGCTTCGGGACAGGACCACCTTGCCAAGGTCATGGAGGATGCAGGCCGTAAAGACCAGCGACGCATTGTCGTCGCGGTCGGTCGCGACGAGCTTCCCGATGAGGGCGGCGGTGATCGAGTGTTTCCAGAGCTCGCCCGCCTCGATGCCGTAGCCCCTTTGCTGGGGACGCATCAGGGCGGCCGTGCTCAGCGCCGTGACGAGCTGGAAGATCTCGCTGAATCCGAGTCGCGCGGTGGCCTCCCGCAGGTCGGCAACCGGGCCGCGGGCGCCGAAGTAGGCGCTATTGCACAGCCGCATGATCTGGGCCGTCAGCGCCGGGTCGTATTGAATCAGGCCGACCACCGCATCCACATCGACATCGCCCCGGTGGAGCAATTCGATGAGGCGGTTCAGGTTCCCCGGCGCCGGCGGCAGGTAATCGACACTGTCGAGAAACGAGTCGAGGTTCAGCATAAGGTGATTTGGTGTGGCTGGCCGGCAATTTTCAGGTTCACCCGGCCGAGGCCGATGCAGAGAGACATTGTGCAATTAGTCTGTCCCCCCAAGTGCTGCGCGTCGAGATGGAGATTCTCTTGGCGGATGAACTGGGCCAGGGCGGCACAGTTTCGGCTGCCGATATTGAAGATCTTGGTGTCATCCAGGATTTGAGCCCCGCCAGCGGCGTAGAGTTTGAGACGCCATTTCTCGGCCCGCATCCGGCAGGCGCTCTCCAGCAAAGCCCGCAGGCCCGTATCCACGAACATGCCCGGAGAGGCCGCGGCTTTGGCCGGGTCCAGGCTGGACTCCGGCAGCATGGCGTGGAGCAGGCCGCCGACCTTGGCCACCGGGTCATAAATGGCCACGCCCAGGCATGAGCCCAGCGCATAGGTCGTCAGAATGGCGTTCGGGTTGTTGGATACTGCCAATTCGGCCAGCCCGATGACGACCTGGCGTTCGAACGAGATGAAAGCAGGTGACAGCACAAGCGGGCCTTAATCTGCGGGCTTTTGGTAGATGCTCGGAGAGAGGCAGCGCAGGGGTATCTCCAGGCCATTGAGGCTCTCGGCGCGGCCTGTGAACAGGTATCCGCCCGGCACCAGCGCCCGGCTCAGTTGGCCCGCCAGGCGCTCTTGGGTGGGGCGGTCGAAATAGATCATCACATTCCGGCAAAAGATGGCCTCAAAGCTGCGGTCCGGGTTGCCTTGGGCCAGCAGATTCTCCTGCCGGAAGAGGATGCGTTGCCGCAGCCGGGCCTTGACCCGGCAAAGGCCGGCGCTCGCCCCAAAGCCGCGCTGAAAGTATCGAGGCAGCCAGCCCGAGGGCAGGCCCTGCAAGCGGTCCTCCGCGTAGATCCCGCCGGCGGCTTGCTCGAGCGCCCGCGTGGAGATGTCCGTCGCCAGGATGTGCCAATCCCATCCCTCGGCCAGGGGAAAGCGCTCCTCGAGCTGGAAGGCCATGGTGTAGGGCTCCTCACCGGTGGCGCAGGCGGCGCTCCAGAGCGCAAATCGTTTCTGGCCAGTGGACAGCAAACCGGGCAGGGCCTCGCCCGTCAGGAAGCGGAAATGGTCCGCTTCGCGCAGGAACCGCGTGTAATTGGTTGTGAGGGCATCGATGGCGCAGGTTGTCTCCGGGCTGCCCTCCGGAGAACATAGATATGCCCAGTAGCCGGCCAGGGTCTCCAGACCCAGCGCGCGCATTCGCTTGCCCAAACGGGCCCGGACGAGGGCTTCCTTGCTCCGATTCAAACGAATCCGGGAGCGCTCATAGACCAGGCTGATCACGCTGTCCAGGGCCTGAGTTCCGCCCGCCGGCAGCTCCCGGGGGCAAGTCCGGCCCTCGAGGCGCTCCTCGGCGGCGCAAGGTTCGTTGGACATCGCGCCTCCTAAACCAAGCCTTCGAGAATAGTGGCAAGCCGCTCCAGACTGCGCTCCATGTTCGCGCGCCCAAGGGCGCGCTCCCCCGATGAGCCGGGGAACAAAAAGTCCCATCCTTCGGCCGCCATCCAGACTTCAGAAGAGACCGGAGTTGGGTTGCCGCTGTTGCCGATCCGGGCATGGCGGACAAACAGGTCGGCTACCTGGACGGCGGCGACGATGCGGACCTCGTTTTGCGCCTGGCCGGGGTGATGATGAAAGCGCACGGACTGGATGGCGGTCGAGGGCAGCTTGTGGGCGCTGAGATAGCGGGCGCCCAGCTCGCAATGGTCGATCCCCAGGAGTTCCCCCTCCACGGCCAACAGGTCGGTCTGCTCCTCCTGCATCCGCGCCTGGATTTGCTCGAAGTATTCCGGGAAGGCGGCAACCATGACGATCTTGCCCACATCGTGCAAGAGGCCGGCCACGTAATCGGCCTCGTCCGAGCTGGGCTGAATGTCGCCCAGGGTCTCGCGCGTCATAATGGCCGTGGCAATGCAGTGACGCCAGAACTCCCGCCAGGGAAAGCGAATTCGTCCCGCCAGGCGCTGGAGATCCTCGATGATTGGGGTCACCAAGGCCAGCCGCCGGATCTGGCGCACCCCGAGATAGAAGACCGCTTCCTCGATGCTGCTCACGGGCGTCGAAAGACCGTAGTACACCGAATTGACCAGCCGGAGCAGGCGGGTGGTCATGCTGGGGTCGCGCCGGATGACGTCGGCGATCTGCGAGGTGTAGCACTGCTCGGCATCCAGCAGCTCCCGCAACACACTGTTGATGCTCGACAGCGAGGGCAGACGCGGACAAGTCCCCAGCCGGCGTTCGATCTGCTCCGAACTCAAGCGGGGCAACGGCGGTGACTTGACGGGCATGTCCATATTCGTGCTCTCTCTTTATCGGTCTGCGGGACAGGAAGTTGAACTGGAAACTGAAAAAAAACGCGTCCGGTTTCGGCTCAAGTAACCGGGCAACCTGCCGATGTAAGGGACGACATGATAAAGGACCTGGACGAGCTGATAACGGCTGCCATAACCGATCTTTTCAGCACCATGTTGCGCATGGAAGTGGCGCGGGTGCCGATCGAGACGGGCGCCCTTAATGGCGAGCCCCACATCGCCGGGGCGGTTGGATTCATCGGGCGGCTCACCGGGGTCATCTACGTCCATACGACCGCCGGCTTTGCCCGGCGCATGACGGCCACCCTGCTTCATCTCGGCAACTCGGAGGTGGCAGGGGACGACATGATCAACGACGCCATCGGCGAGATTGCCAACATGCTGGTCGGTCATTTGAAATCCCGCCTCTCGGACCGGGGAATGCCGTGCGTGCTGACCATCCCTTCGGTGGTGCGCGGCAGCCAGTTCAGCGTTGAAGGCATCAGTTCCACCCAAGGGCGCCTCTTGAGCTTCGAGGCCGAAGGCAAACGAATCTTCGTCCAATGCCTGCTCAAGCCAACTGACCAAACCTGAGCCTTACACCCGAGAGCCAACGACTTGCCTGTTTATGGGACCCAAAATCCTCACGGTGGACGATAGCAAGACGATTCGCATGATCGTCGCGCGCGCCTTCAAGAGCTTTGTCTGCGAGGTCCTCGAGGCGGCCGACGGGGTGGAGGGACTTACGGTGGCGCACCGCGAACGGCCCGACATCATCCTGCTCGATTTGACCATGCCGATCATGGACGGCGTCGAGATGCTCACCCGGCTCAAGGCCGCCCCCGACTTGCGCTCCATCCCCGTCGTCATGCTCACCGCCGAGTCCGGCCGGGAAAACGTGCTCCGCATCGCCAAGCTCGGGGTGCGCGATTACGTCATCAAGCCCTTCAAGGAGGAACTCATCACCGAGCGCGTGGGCCGGATAATTGACCTCAAGGCCAAGAGTGACGCTGCCTTCCACGCCAGGCGCTTTGACGACCCCCTCCAGATCCTCGTCGTGGACGACAAACCCGCCATCGTGGAGCAAATCCTGGCCTGCCTGGCGGGCACTCCCTGGAAAGTGTCGGGCGTGGGCGAGGCAGCAAAGGCTGTGGACTTTTGCGGCGCCACCCTGCCGGACGTGGTCCTGGTGAGCCTGTCTCTGCCGGAAAGTGCCGGTTTCACGCTCTTCCAATTGCTGCGCGCCAGCGCGCGCACCAAGGCCGTGCCGATTCTCGCCTTGAGTGTGAAGACCGCCATCGAGGAGCAAACCCGCGCCCAGGAGCTTGGCTTCACCGGCCTGGTCACCAAGCCCATCGACTCGGCCGACCTCCAGTTCAAGATCACCCGGGCGCTGAGCCTGGACACCTCTCACAAGTACCTGCAGCGCCGCGACAACGTCCTGGCGCTGACTTTGCCCGCCAACTTCAACCAACTGGTGGCCAACGATATCTTTGCCCACCTCCGCCAGAAAGTCTGCGAGGCCGTCGATGCCGGCCTCAAGCGGCTGGTCCTGGACATGAGCCAACTCAAGGCCGCCGACCTCACCTTGATCAAGCTCGGGCTCCAGGTCATTCAGCTCTGCGTCGAACTGGATATGCGTTACGGCCTCATCGGGTCCGAGGCGGTCTGCCGCGAGTGCAAAAACTACGAAGAAACCAAGGACTGGCAGTTTGTCAACTCGTTCCAGGAAGCCTTGGCTGTGCTCAATGGGAAAACTCTTGCGATGGCTTGAAACAACCGGCCTGGTGCTCGGGGTCTGCGGCTTGGGCGCCTCCGCCGTAACGGCCGCGCGGACCACGGCTCATCGCGCGGCGTCGACCTCTTATCTGCCGGCTGCCGGCCCCCCCTCGTTGCGCTTCCAATCCTCGCGCTCCATCTCCCGCCGCGTGTTGCCCCCGCTCCTGCTGACGGAACGTCCGGGCGCCGGCACAGAGGGTCCAGCCACCAATTCGACCCAACCGGCCGCGATCCCGGCTGTGGCCACAAACCGCCCAGTCTCTGCCGTGCGCGTAACCAACTCATCCCCTCTTCCCGTTCCGTCCCAGCGCCTCGAGGACTTGCCGTCCCTCCCTGCGCCGGAAGAACAGAGCTCCTCCCCGGCTCAGGGCCTCGACTCGCGGCTCTTGCTCGAATACCTGGCGCCTCTTCCAACAAACCGTCCTGCCCGAAACGAATTGTCGTGCCCGGTCTTTGTCCCGCCGGTGGCCCCCGCTCCTGCCCGCTCCAGCCAAGCCACTTACGAGAGCCGATGAAACCCGGCGCCCCATCCGCCAAGACCGATTTGCCTCCCGCCCGGAAGGGGCGGGCTGGTTGGCGCATGGGGGTCGCTGTTCTGTGGATGGCCCAGGCCGCCGCCCAGGACTCGAACGTCCCTCCCTCGGCCTCGTCCTCCCCGTCTCCGGAACTGCCTAGGCTCACGAATGCGGTGGCGGCGTCCTCGCGGAACCCAACCAATGACGCCGTGACCGCCGCCTGGCGCTTCTTCACGGCAACCAACGCGGCAGTCCAAAAAAACCCCCTCGCCGATTTTCAAACCCAGCTCGAAATAGCCCGCCACCTGCGCCTGGCACGGCAGTTTACAGAGGCGGCGGCAACCTGCACGGCCTGGTCCAGAGCCGGGCGCCGGCGAAGGTCCAGCGGGCCGCTTTGTTCGAGTTGGCGCAGATAGCCCTCGAGCAGAACGAGTTGCCTCGAGCCGAGCAAATCTTAGCCCAGTGCCTTGCCCGTTGGCCCAAGGACCCCGGGGTGCCCGAGCTGCTCCTTCGCCAGGGCATGGTTTACCGGAGAATGGGCTTGCCGGCCCTGGCGGTTGCAAAATTCTATTCCGTGATGACCACCGCCCTGGTCCTCAAAACCGAGCGGTTGGAATATTACCGACAGTTGGTTCAACTCGCTCAGAATGAGATCGCCCAGACCCAGTATGAACTGGGCAATTACGAGGAAGCGGCCGGTTCCTTTGACCGCCTGTTGAAATCGGACTCGCCCCCGGTCAACTGCTGCACGGTCCAATACCAGTACCTTCATTGCCTGGCCGCCCTGGGCCGGCCAGGGGAGGCCATCGTTCAGGCCCGCGACTTCCTGGGCCGGTTCCCCGCCGCCCCGGAGCGGCCCGAGGTGCGGTTTCTCTGCGCCACCGCGCTCAAGCAGATCCATCGGGACAGCGAAGCCCTGCGCCAAGTGCTCGACCTCCTCCGGGAAGAGCGCACCAACGCCCCGCCAGACTCTCAGACCCTCGCCTACTGGCAACGCCGGGCAGGCAACGAATTGGCCAACCGCTTCTACCTCGAGGGCGACTCGATGAAAGCCCTGGACATTTACCTTTGCCTGGCGTCTTTAGACTCCTCGGCCGAATGGCAACTCCCGGTCTGGTACCAGATTGCCCTGGTGTTCGAGCGGTTGCAACAGCAGGCCAAGGCCATTGACTACTTGCAGAAGGTCGTCAGCCGCGAAAAGGAGGTGCCTCCCACCGCCCCCGCCAGCCTTCAGGCCGTCCTGGAAATGGCCAAATGGCGCAAGAATCTCCTCACCTGGCAAACCAACGCCGAACTGGTGAGCCTGGAGCTCCGCCGCACAGTAGCCAATCCTCTCCATACCAATACGAACGACTATGCCCTTCCAACCCCCGCGCGCCAGTAGCTCTCCGGCAGAGGAGATGACCGAGGCTCTCCGCGAGCACCTGGGTGTGTGCAATGCCCTGCTCGAGCTCGCCCACAAAGAGGCCCAGGCATTGAACCACCCCGCCCCTTTTCCCGCCCTGGCCATCCACGTGGAAAGAAAAGCCTTGCTATGCCGGCTCGAATGCGCTTTAACAGTCCTCGGTCAGAAGCGTGCTCTATGGAACTGCTCCGGCAAAGAACGGGTACCGGGCGACCCTCGGTCCACGCGGCTCCTCCAGACCGCTCTGGATACGATTATGCGCGTGCTGGTGCTCGACCGCGAAAACGAACAGCAACTCTTGCGACGGGGGTTGCTCCCGGCGCGTTGCCTGCCGCCCGCCGAGCAAAGCCGGCCACACTATGTGGCCCGGCTTTACCAGCGCCACACCCAGACGTAATTCATCCCCTATGTCCATCGAGAAAGTAGTCGTGGTCGAGGACGACAAGATCGACCGCGCCAATTATGAGGCCCAGCTCCGGCAGCGACGCTGTGACGTGTTGGCCGTGTCCAATCTTGCTGCCGCCAGGGAAGCCCTCGCCAAAGACACCTTCGACCTGGTCCTTCTCGATGTGCGGCTCCCAATGGCGAGGAGGGCACCGACCTGCTCAAGGAACTCCAACAGCGCCCCCAGCGGCCCCTGGTCGTCATTATGACCGGCGCCGGTTCCGTCGAGTCGGCCGTGGACTGCATGCGCAATGGCGCTTTCGATTACCTGACCAAGCCCTTCTCCGACAATCAGCTCGATATCGTCCTCAAGAAGGCCGATGAGTTCTCGCGCATCGTCCGCGTGAACCAGTTCCTGAACAAGGGAACCGATGCCGACTGGGAATTGCTAGGGAGCAGCCCCGCCATCGAACAGTTGCGCCTGTCGATCCGGCAGGTTGCCCGCACCCAGGCCACCGTGCTCATCCAGGGCGAAAGCGGCACCGGCAAAGAACTGGTCGCCCGTGCCCTCCATAAGGAAAGTCCCCGCGCCTCCGCCCCCCTCATCAAGGTCAATTGCCCCGCCATCCCGGACAACCTCATCGAAAGCGAGTTCTTCGGCCACGAGAAAGGCGCCTTCACCGGGGCCATCAATAAGCGCGAGGGCCGCTTCGAACTGGCCCATGGCGGCACAATCCTCCTGGACGAAATCAGCGAGATCGCCCCCAGCATCCAGGCAAAACTGCTCCGCGTGCTCCAGGAACGCGAATTCGAACGGGTCGGCGGAGCCCGTACCATCAAAGTGGATGTCCGCGTCATCGCCACCACCAACCGCCATCTCGAACATGCGGTCCAGCGCAAGGAGTTTCGCGAGGACCTTTTCTTCCGGATTAACGTCGTCCCCATCCACGTCCCGCCCCTGCGGGACCGCCGGGAGGACATCCTCAGCCTGGCCGAGCATTTCCTCCATTGGTTTGCCCGCAAGCACGGCTGCGCCGCTCAGCGCCTTTCGGATCCCTGCCTCGGCATCCTGAGCGCCCACCCGTGGCCCGGCAACGTCCGGGAACTCCAGAACGTCATCGAACGCGCGGTCATCCTCGCCGGTGATTCCCCTGTGGTCGAAACGGCTCATCTCTGCCTCGGGACCTCCTCCGGCCCGCACGCGCCGGCTCCCCTGCCCGCCCCCGCCCCCGAATCGCCGGCCCCTGCGTCGGTGGGTCCCTGCCCGCTCGCCCAAGCTCCCCCGGCCCAGAACCCGGACCATTTCCCCCCGCTGCACGAGCTGGAAAAACGCCACATCTATGCTGCCCTGGAGCGCTGCAATAACAACCGCACACAAGCCGCAAGGGTGCTCGGCATCAGCGTGCGCACCCTCCGCAACAAGCTCAATGAATACTCCGGCCAAGCCGCCGGCGGCAGCCAGGGCCCCGAAGACCCCGAGGACCGCGACGACCTGCAGCAAGCCCCTCGCTCCCTCAGCGCCGTGTCCCCGAGATTCAATGGCTGACTATGACAGATTGCAGGTGGAATTGAAGGGCGCTCCGAAGGCATGGCTGGTCACCGGGGTGGCGGGGTTTATTGGCTCCCATTTGCTCGAGAAGCTCCTCCTGTTGGACCAGCAAGTGGTCGGGCTGGACAATTTCTCGACAGGCAAGCGCGTCAATCTCGAGCAGGTTCAGGCCCTCGTCAGCCCGGAGCAATGGGCGGAGTTCCGCTTCCTGGAGGGCGACATCGTTGAGCCGGAGGGTTGTGAGCGGGCCTGCGCCGGCGTGGATTTTGTCTTGCACCAGGCGGCCCTGGGTTCGGTCCCGCGCTCGCTGGAAGACCCGCTGGGCAGCCACCGCAGCAACGTGACCGGTTTTCTCAACATGCTCGCCGCGGCGCGGGCCGCTCAGGTCAAACGATTCGTCTATGCGTCCAGCAGCGCCGTTTACGGTGACTCCCCACAGTTGCCTAAGACTGAGGAGAACCTCGGGCGGCCGCTCTCTCCCTACGCGGCGACCAAGGCCATGAACGAATTGTATGCGGGCGTGTTTGGGCGCTGCTACGGCCTCGCCAGCATCGGCCTGCGCTATTTCAACGTGTTCGGCCCCCGCCAGGACCCGGAGGGACCCTATGCCGCAGTCATTCCTAAATGGATTGCTGCGCTGCTCCGAGGGCCCCGGTCCAGATCAACGGCGACGGCCAGACCAGCCGCGATTTTTGCTTTGTGACCAACGTCGTCCAGGCCAACCTCCTGGCCGCCGCCACGGACCGGCCGGAAGCGGCCAATCAAGTCTATAACGTCGCCCTGGGTCAGCGAACCACCCTCAACCAACTCTTTGGCCTCGTCAGTGGGGCATTGCGGAAGCACGATCCGACCCTTCCGGACCAACCACCCGTTTACTGCGATTTCAGGCCCGGAGACGTCCGGCATTCCCTGGCGGACATCAGCAAGGCGCAACGCTTGCTCGGCTACGCGCCCAGCCATGAAATCGCCCAGGGGTTGGATCTCGCAATGGCCTGGTACCGCCAACACCTGCTCTGACCACAGGCTACTGCACTGCTTGCGCGGTCACGGCCACCAGGCCGACGTCCGCTTGGGCAATCTTCTCGAACGCCGCCCGCGCCAAGTCAATGATGCGGCCATCGCGCACCAAGCCGAACGCCGGGCCCCGGTCAGTCACCGTCACCTGCACGCTCCGCTGCCGGCCTGACGTCGATTTCACGGTGACGCGCAGCTTGGTGCCCAGCGGATAAAACCAGGAGGCGGCAGTCAGTTTGTCGGGATCGAACTTCCTGCCATTGGCCATCAGCTTGCCCCGATGCCCCTCCCCGTACCACGAGGCCAGGCCCTGCTTAGGCGGATGACCCGCCAACGCAAGGCTTGTCCCGGCATATAGCAGGACCGCCCAAAGCAGAACGGTTTTCATGCGACCCTCCCATCGTTTTTCGTGTTGCTTTTCCTTGTTTGGGGTGAGCAAATGGCAATGAAAAAAACTGGAAACGCACGACCCGTGGGCGGCGAAGGAGAAACTCAAAGAAAGTTGCGCCCGTTCCTGACGGGACCATTCGAACCGGCTCGGTGTATTTGCCTGGCTGAACGCAAGTCACGGCGCGAGATTATCGGGAAAATCGACGAGCCTTCAATGGGGTGTTCACCCCAGGCCCCCCGATCCCTCGCCAGCGCCAAGGCCCCGCTCGACCGGGGCCTTCCGAGCCAGACCCTCCACCTCAGATTTTGGGGTCGGATCTAAACTTTTTTACAATTCGCACCAAATTGTAAAAAAGTTTAAATCCGACCCCAAACGGGCGGGTGAAAACGCCTAGCGCGAATTGTAAAAAAGTTTAAATCCGACCCCAAATGGGTGAAAACGCCTTGAAAGACGAGGACAAGCGGTTATGCTGGCGGCCATGAAGGCAACCGGCGTGGACACACTGGCGATGCCGCCCCACGACTTCGAGGATCTGGCCGAAGGCCCCAGCCTTGGGGCGGAGCTTTGGGCGGCGCTGCCGCCCGTCGGCATCGCGGACGCCGAATAGACCTCTATTATGAAATGAAAGCCCACTCAGCCAATCGCTGCGGGATGGCAGCCGCATTATGGATCTGTATCCTGGGCCTGTTTCGCTGCCCAGACAATGGAGCGGCAGCCACTCTTGGCATTGAAAACAGAACGCTCTCAACGCGCTACGACAATGCTGCCCGCGTCTTTTCCGTCACCGAAAAGGCCTCCGGCCGCCGGTTCATCACCAAGGGCCAACTCGACGGGGCCGCTGCCGGGGCCGGATCGAACCCACCAAAGACGCCGTGTTCGGCTCCGGCAAGCGCATCGTCGCGGGGCGGGGCGGCGGCGGTGTCGTTTCGCTGGAACTCTATGACGACTTGCCCTTCCTGTTGCTGCGCGGCGAACTGCGCAACGGCAGCCTCGTGCCGGCGGAGATCACCCGCCTGACGGCGGCCACTTTGGCCCTCGATTTGGGCAAGCCCGCCAGCAGCCTGCGCACCATGGGAACGGCGGGTCTTACCGCGCCGGAGCAGAACCCCGGCAGCTATCTCTTCCTGACTCTGGCCGAACCGGCGACGCGCCGGGGCGTGGTGGCCGGTTGGCTCACGAGTGACCGAGGCAGCGGCGCGCTCTTCTCCGAGGTGCAGGAGGACCAGGTCCGGTTCAGGGCCAGGTTGATTACGGACATCTGCCCCTCCAGGCCGGTGAGTCCGCCAACCTCGAGACGCTGGCGATCGGCGTGTTCGACGACGCGCGGATCGGGCAAGAGCTGTTTGCCGCCGCCATCGCCCGCCAATACCGCATCCATCTCCGTCCGCCATTGGCCGGCTATTGCACCTGGTACTCGAACCCGCACGGCGGCGCCGCCGACGAAAAGTCGATCGTGGAGTTGGCGGCGTTTGCGGCCAGGGAACTCAAGCCGTTCGGATTTTCATTTGTTCAGATCGACGACAAATGGCAGGACGGCCAGGAACGGAACGGGCCCGCCCGCCGGTTTTCGCGCGCCAGAGCCGACGGTCCGTATCCCCATGGCATGAAGCCGGTCGCTGAGCGGTTCCAGCAACTCGGACTGATCGGCGGCCTCTGGTTCCTGCCCTTCGCCGGCGATTACCAGGACCCCGAATTCAAGGACCGGCAAGACTGGTTTGTGAGGCGCGCCGACGGCAGGCCCTTTGAGACGCCGTGGGGCAACACCTCCCTTGACCTGACGCGGCCGGACGTCCAGGCCTACCTGGCCGGGATGGTCCGCGCCATCCACGGCTGGGGCTTCAACTATTTCAAAATGGACGGTCTGTGGACCGGCACCGCCACGGAACAGATTTACGTCAACGACGGCTACCGCGATGACCATATCGGCAGCAACGCCCCCTTCCATAATCCCAGGAAGACCAACCTCGAGGCGTTCCGCGACGGCTTGAAGCTGCTCCGCCAGGCCGCCGGTCCGGAGGTGTTTTTCTCCGGGTGCAACGTAAGCCAGAACATGCGCACGCTGGGTGGCTGCCTCGGCCTGGTGGATTCGATGCGCATCGGCCCGGATAACGGCCACTGCTGGGGCGACTACCGCCAGGAGATTGCCCGGAACGGCTCCGGCTCGATCATCACCGGCCCGGTGCGGGGCACCCGGCTCTATTTCCTGAACGGACGGGTCTGGTGGAACGACCCCGATCCCACTTATGTTCGAGCCTCGATTCCGCTGCCCCACGCCCGGTTGATCACGTCGTGGGTCGCCCTCAGCGGCCAGTTTTACCTCAACAGCGACTGGATTCCCGGACTGCCGCCCGAGCGGCTCGACATCATCAAACGCACGATCCCCGAACACGGCGCTGCCGCGCGGCCGGTGGACTACTTCGACACGACTATGCCTCGGCTCTGGCTCCTTACCGATGCGCGCCATGCCCCGCGCCGGGACGTGCTCGGCCTGTTCAACTGGGAAGACCAAGACCAGGCCATCGCCTGCACCTCCGCCAGGGCCGGCCTGGACCCGGCAAAGACCTACTTCGCCTTTGATTTCTGGGCCAACGCCCCGGCCCGCTCCTTCTCGGGGGAATTCAATTACGAGGTGCCCGCGCAATCCTGCCGGGTCATCGCCCTCCGCGCCGCCGCCAACCATCCCGTGCTGGTGAGCACCTCGCGGCACGTCTCCCAGGGCATCCTCGAGGTGAGCGCCGAGCAGTGGAGCGCCTCGGCCAAAACGCTCTCCGGCACCAGCCGCATCATCGGCAACGACCCATACGAGCTTCGCGTCGCGGGCCTCGAGGATGGCCCCAGGAAGTGGAAGCTCGCCTCGGCCACGGTCTCTGCTCCCGACAATGTCCTCGGCGTCACGGTTGAGGCCAGGCCGTTTGCCCCCGGCGAAAAGGGTTGGCTGCGCGTGCTGATCAATTCCAAAGAGAGCCGCCCCGTAACGTGGTCGCTCAAGTTCGCCCCGGATGCGCGCCCGTGAGGCCAGCCCTGCTCGCCCGGTTTTCTCTTGCCACGCATGGGCGGAGACGCTAACGATGAGGCAGTGGTTTTGAACCGATTGGCCGTCAACCGGCTCAAACTCACATGGGCACAAATCATTGTGCAAGATTTCACCATGGGAACCGTATAGGCTATGGGAAAGGCGCCAAAGACGCATGGGAACTTGAAAAAGAAAGCAGTTGAAACGGAAAACATCCGTATGAAAAAACAGAACTTGAGAAGCTTGAAAACGACCACGGCGGTGGTCCTGACTTGTGCCACACTCGGATGGGCTGGTTTGAACCTGGGCGGCCTCTGCCAGGCTCAAACCTCAACCAACGCACCGCAGCCGCCAGGCGATTTACCCCCGGCCCTGACGGAGGTGGTCAAACTCGCCCGGGCCGGACTGAGCGAGGAGGTCATTCTGGCCAAGATCAAGAACGACGGCGTCAGTTACAATTTGACTACCGACCAGATCATCTATTTGAGCAGTTCGGGCATGTCGCAGAACGCCATCGCGGCCCTGATGCAAAGCAAACCCGGCGGCCTGCCGGCAGCCCCCGCCAACGCGGGGGTGACGAATCCCGCGACCCCGGCGACGGCGCCAGCCGAACCGCCGCCGCTCGACTCCGCACCTCCAGGTCCGGCCCCGGCCGCGCCGAACCCGGCCAGCGCGCCGGCCCCGGCCAGCCCGCCCCTGGGCATGGCGCCGGCGCCCGCCCCGCAAATGGCGGCCCCGGCGCCTGCCCCGGCCGGCCTGCTGGACAACTTCGCCTCGGACGCCGGCCTGAACCCGACATTGTGGACGCCGCAATCCGACCTGCTGATGCGGTTCGCCGCGGTGAAGGGCTGCCGCCTGGTCATGCCGGCACTGGCTTTCGGGCCGGGAGGGATGCAAATGTCCGGCCTGACCTTCCCGGACCAGATGATGGGCATCCAGTCCGTGGGAGGTTTCATGGCGCCCTTTAACTTCAGTGCCACCGCCGTGGGGATGGCCGCTCACGGGGTCCCCTTTGAGGTCAGCCTGGTGAGCGCAGATCTGCGGCAATGGGTCACTATCGCCGGGCACCTGGGCGGGCAGGGTGCCGGCGGGGAAGTGCGGATCGCCGGCGGCCTGGGGCGCGTGTTTCGCGGAGCGGTTGAGGTTCCGGTGGGCGGGTCTTCGCCCAATTACGGGGTCTGGCTTAACTACACGGGCAGCGGCCAGCCGATTTCCAGCCTCGGATACAAGCTGTACGACGTCCCGGTGGCCGGCGTGCCCTATACCGTCCAGGTCTCGGCGGGAGCGGATGGCACGGCCTCGATTGCGCTGCTCAACGCTGCGGGGCTCTCCCTGGCCGTACGCAACGGCCTGCCGGTCGGCTCCGGCCCGTTCTACGTGCTGCTGGACGGGCGTGTCGGCCCTGCATACGCGAATTGGCAGTTAGCCCAACTGACCCCGCCGGCGCCGGCGCCTGCTCCGGAGGCGGCGGTCGTCCCCGCAACCCCCACGCTGGAGTACTTTCGAGAACAGCTCACGCCTTACGGTCAGTGGGTGGAAGTGCCCGGCGCCGGCCTCTGCTGGCAGCCCGCCGTGGCCCCCGGTTGGCGGCCCTATTATGACGGCGGGCATTGGCTTCATACCGATGAGGGATGGTATTGGCAGTCCGACTATCCTTGGGGAGACATTTCCTTTCACTATGGCCGCTGGAGCTACATGCCCGAATTACGGTTGGGTCTGGGCGCCGGGTTTTGAGTTTGCCCCGGCCTGGGTCGTATGGCGCCACACCGACGAGTATTGCGGCTGGGCCCCCTTGCCGTTCGGCGCGGTCCTGGTCGGTGGCGAGTGGCGCTTTCGCGGCGCCCGGGTGGCCGTGGATTTCGATTTCGGATTGTCTGCGGGTTTCTTTAGCTTCGTGGCTTGCGACCATTTCTGGGAGCATGATTTCAGGCATTTCATCGTGCCCCGGGAACGGTTGGTGCTGGTCTTTGGCCGGAGCACGGTCATTAACCGCTACCACGTCGAGCATGGCCGCTTTGTCAACGAGGGCATCCGCGTGGAACGGATGGCGCAACTCAGCCATCGTGACCTGCGGGACATCAAACGCGAGGTGGCCCGCGACGTGAGAGCGCAAGAAGAGCGCCGCAATGTCGTAGAAAGGCGAGAAGACCACAAGCTGGCCGCCTCCGGTCACAAGGTGGAGGCAACTCGGCAGGTGTCCGTCGCTCGTCCGGCGGCCAGGCCTGAGGCCGAGCGTTCCGCTGCCAAGGAGGCGGCGTCCAAGACTACCGCCAAGGAGGCGGCGTCCAAGACTACCGCCAGAGAGCCGGCGTCCAAGACTACCGCCAGAGAGCCGGCGTCCAAGACTACCGCCAGAGAGCCGGCGTCCAAGACCTCCTCCAGAGAGTTCAACTGAAGTCTGGCGGGGGCCAAGGAGAGAAAGAAAAGGGCAGAGAGAAGTAATGAGGCTGAAGAAAGATTTTTGAAAAAAAAGGTTGAAAGTGGGCCTGCGGTTGCGGTAAAAGAAGAGAGCAGTATATTTTGAGCGGTATTGACAGGTTTTAGCGTTGATAGGCACGACTCAACTCTCGGTTCCTCACCCATTAGTTGTGCTTGGTTAGCGGGCGTATCCTCTATGTTGTGGTTTTTGCTTTACTAGAGGCCGATGTTGTGGTTGTCTTTTTTAGCGAATCATGTATCTGAAGAATTTAACTGTCTTGGGATTCAAGTCCTTTGCGGATAAAACGACCCTGACCTTCCAGCCGGGCGTGACGGCGATCGTGGGCCCCAATGGGTGTGGCAAGTCCAATGTGTCGGACGCGGTGCGTTGGGTGCTGGGGGAGCAATCTGCCAAGGCTTTGCGGGGCGAGGAGATGGCGGATGTGATTTTTAACGGGACCGACGGACGCAAGCCTGATGGGCATGGCGGAGGTTTCGCTGACGATTGGAGGCGTGGATGAGGAACATCTGAGCGCGGCGGGGTGGAAGTGGCCTACAACGAAGTGACTCTGACGCGGCGGGTGTTCCGCGACGGGGGCAGCGAGTATTTCGTGAACAAGACGCCCTGCCGTCTCAAGGACATCCAGCAACTGTTCATGGGCACCGGCGTGGGGCGCACGAGCTACAGCATCATGGCGCAGGGCAACATCACGCAACTCCTCTCCAGCAAGCCCGAGGATCGGCGGATGATCTTCGAGGAGGCGGCCGGGATAACGAAATACAAGGCGCAACGGAAAGAGGCGCTGCGCAAACTCGAGTACACGGAGCAGAACCTTTTGCGCGTGGCAGACCTGGTCCGGGAGGTGAAGCGCCAAATCGGCTCCTTGCAGCGCCAGGCCGGCAAGGCGCGCCGCTACAAGCAACTTTCCCAGGAACTCCAATATCTGGATACTCAGTTCGCGCGCCACCAGTTTGACGTGCTCCAGGCGGAGATGCAGGAGCGGCAGGCGGCGGCCGAGGGCCTGCGCCATGAAATCGAGGCCGCCTCGGGCAACGTCCTGCGCTGCGAGGATGAAATGGCGCAACTGCGGGGCCGGCTTTCGGAGTTGGAACATGAAATCGGCCTCCGGCAGCAGCATGGCCTCCAACTCAAGAGCGAGAGTGACCGGCACGAGAGCCGGATTCACTTCAACCAGGAGCGCCTTCGCGAATTGGCCGCGCAGAATGCCAAAGCGGTGGCTGACATGACCCAGGCCCAGGAGCGGCGGCGGGCGGCCGAGGAAGAACTCGGCGCGGTCAGCGGGCGCCTGGCCGCCTCGGGAGCGGTCGTGGAGGAACATCGCCAGGCCCTGAGCGCCAAACAGGGAGCCCTGCGGAGCCTCGAGCAAGACCTGGGCCAATGCCAGGAGACCGTGCGCCAGGCCCAGGCGGAGGCCTTTGCGGCCGCCCAGGACTTGAGCCGGTTGCGAAACGAAATCAACGCCCTCGACCTGCAAAAGCAGGGCAATGTCGTCCGGCTCGAGAAGCTGTCGGCCGAGAAGCTCCAGCTCGAGGAGGAGCGCGCGCGGCTCGAAACGCGGTTGCAGGAGTTCGCCGCCAATGTGGAGGCCGAGAAGCGCAACGCCCAGACGCAGCGCGGCACGGTTGAAGAGCGCCAAGAGCGGCTTCGGCAGATACAGGAAGAATTGAACTGCGCCGCCAAAGAGCTTGACCAGATTTTTCGGCAGCAGGCTGAAAAGCGGTCACGGCTCAACATCCTGGAGCAACTCCAGGCGGGCCACGAGGGCTTCAGCGCCGGCTCTTTGGCTGCCTTGGAGCAGTCGCAGCATGTCCTGGGCTCGCTGTCCGACAAAATCCACGTGCCCGAGGCCTATGTGACGGCGATCGAAACCGCCCTGGGGCATCACCTGCAACTGGTGCTGACCGAGCGACCGGACTCCGCCCAGCAGATCCTGGCCGACCTGGCCATGAACCGGAAAGGCCGGGCCAGCATCGCGCCTCTGGCATTGGCGCCGCGCCCAACTTCCGACGAGGAGTCCACGGTCCACAGTCCACAGTCCACAGTCGGCCTGGCGGCAAGCCCCGACTCCGGCGGGCGAGGTGCGAGCGGTGTTTCCGGAGGCGAGGCTGTTGCGGAGCTTGACGCAGCGACGCTGCCGGTTCCGGAGCTGGATGGCACCCCGCTGGCTGCCATGGAAGTGGTGCATGGCGAGGCCTCGGTGCGCCGCCTCCTGGAGCGCCTGCTGGGCACGACGCGGATTGTGCGGGACCTCAAGGCCGCCACTGCCGCCTGGATCGAGAGCGGCGGGATGTTCCATTACGTGACCCTGGGCGGGGAAATCCTCAGCGCGCATGGCGTCTATACGGGCGGTTTCAACGGCGGCAACGGCGACGGCAAAGCCGCCGCTTCGATTCTCGGCCGGAAGAATCAAATCGCCGAGTTGCAGAGCGCGGTGGTGGAGATAGAGCGGCAGGCGGAGCAACTCAGCCGCGGCAAGGGCGCCCTTGAGGGCGAGCAGATCGAAGTGCAGGCGGGCTTGCAGAGAGCGCAGACCGAACTTCGCGCGCAGGAAGTGGCCATTGCCACGCATGAAGGCGAATTCAACGCGCTGGGCAATTCTCAGTGGCTGCTGCATCAGAAGATCGACACGGTCGTCTATGAGATTGAGAGCCTGGCCGCCCAGGAACGGGAGGGGATGGAGAAGCGCGCCGGTCTGGGGCCAAAGCGGGGGAGATGGAAGCGCGGGAGCAGGCGCGCCAGGGGCGCCTGGCCGAGGCCGCCGCCCGGCTCGAGAGCTTGCGCCAGGAACGGGACACGGCCAACGCCGGGCTGACCGAGAGCCGGGTGGTTCTGGCGACCGAGCAACAGATGTGCGCGGCCTATGGGCAACAGCAACAGTCACTCGAGCAGCGACTCCAGGAATTGACTCAGCTCATCGAGCAGCGCCGGGGCGAACTCGGCTCTTTCGGCGCGCGGCAGGAAGCAGGCCGAATCCGAGATTCAGGATTCACGGAGGCAGGTCGAGCGGCTGGGGCATGAGCGGGAGCAGGTGAGCGCGGAGGCGGCCGGGTTATTGGCGCAAAAGCAGGGGCAGGAGGCGGAGGTTGCCGCGCGCGAGGAGGCACTGCGGGAGCAGCGCCGCCTTCTGGCCGCCATTCAGGAGCAGCGGGCGACGCTCGAGGTCGAGCTGGCGCGCAAAACCATGGCCGCGCAGAACCTGCGCGACCGGGTGCAGGAGAAGTACCATGTTCGGCTCGATGACATCCGCAGCGAGTGCATCACCATCACCTTTGCCGAGGAAGGTCCTGCGAAGGTCCATGTGATGACGCCGGATGAAATGGCCGCCGCCGGTGTGGCGACCGATTGGAGCACGGTGGCAGAGCAGGTCGAGGCCCTCCAGAGGCGCCTGGATGAGATGGGCCCGGTCAATCTCGTGGCGATCGAGGAATACGAGGAAACGGAGGAACGCTACCAGTTCCTGAGCAAACAGCACGACGACCTGGTCCAGGCCAAGGCCCAACTGCTGGAGGTCATCAACCGCATCAACCTCCAGACGCGCGAGATGTTCAGGCAGACGTTCGACCAGATTCGCGAGAACTTCTGCGCCATGTTCACCGAGGTCTTTGGCGGCGGCAAGGCCGACCTCCTGTTGACCGACGAGAACGACCTGCTCGAGAGCGGCATCGAGATTGTCGCCCGCCCGCCCGGCAAGCAGTTGCAGACCATCTCGCTGTTGTCCGGGGGCGAGCAAACCATGACGGCGGTCGCGCTGCTCTTCTCGATCTACCAGGTCAAACCGAGCCCGTTCTGCCTGCTGGACGAATTGGACGCGTCGCTGGACGAGGCGAACATCAATCGCTTCACCCGCATCTTGCAGCGGTTCCTGGCTCGCTCCCAATTCGTCATCATTACGCATAACAAGCGCACGATCGGCATGGCGGACGTGCTCTACGGCGTGACCATGCAGGAGCAGGGCGTGAGCAAGATCGTGAGCGTCAAGTTCCACAAATCCGGCGAGGGCGGGAACGGCCAACGGTCCGCCCCCGAGCTTGACCCGGCCGAGCCGGCTCCACCGGCCGAGGAGCGCGCTGCCGATGTCGTGATGGCGAAATAGGCCCAGTTGCAGATCCGCCCGCGCAGGCTATGATAGGGTAATGAATATCCCTGAATTCGATCTGGTGCGGCTGATGCGGACGGTGTTCGAGCCCAAGGCGGGCGAGCGAGTGGGAGTGTTCATCGATTTGCCCGAGCCGTTGGAAGTCAAAGGCTGGAAGTTCCTGCAAGACACGCCGTCTGTGACCCAACGCATTGCCTACGAGGTGTTTTATCTCGGGCTGCTCGAGCGCAAGTCGGAACTGCCCTTCGCCAAGGTCCAGTTCTATGCCTACGCACCGACCGGCGGCAGCAACCTTGACCTGCCGCCGACGGTCGTCGATCCGGAGGGCCAAACGCTGGGTCTGGTCGAGGACGTGCTTCGAGAGTTGGACATCGTGCTCTACCTTTCCACCTATTCCGCCACGCGCCCCGATTACCGCCCTGGCCAAGAAATGGGATTTCGCGGCGCGACCGCTCCATGGGTGCAACGAGACGATCCTGCGCACCGGTCTGGCCCGCGATTACTCCGACGTGTCGGCCAAAGCCGAGCGGTTTCGCCGCGCCCTGACCCGCTGTGATGACGTGGTCGTCGACTTCGATGCGCTGGGGCAGCGGTCGCGCCTCACGCTCGAGATGGGCCGCCAGGAGGCCCAGAAAAGCCACGGCCTTTGCCGCGTGCCGGGGAAATTGCCAACCTGCCCGCCGGGGAGATTTACTGGGTGCCGACCGGGGCGCACGGCCATTTCCCGATGAAGTTCAAGGCAGACGGCACCTTCGCACTGATGGATGTGGCGGGCCGGCGCATCCAGAAGGCGACATTGTTGAGGGGCACTGCGGCGACGCTCCAGCAAGCACTGACTCTTTTCCAGGCAGACCCGCCTACGGGCCAACTGGGCGAGTTGGGCTTGGGCACCCAAGTGCTCCCGCCCGCCGGCGCGGACATCCAGGACGAGAAGATCCTCGGCACCCTCCATGTCGCCACGGGGCGCGACGATCACCTCGGCGGCCACCTGGACCCGAGCAAATTCAAAGACCCGCGCCACGCCACGCACGAGGACATCCTGTTTGCCCCGCACAAGACGCCGGAGATCGATCTCGATGGTGTCTGGATGCACAAAGAGGGCAGGGAAGTCCTGCTCATCAAAAATTACCAACCGACCGAGTTTGTCAAAAGCGTCGCCTTGTGACGGAGAATCCGTACGAGACCCTGCGCTACCTCGACGAGTACCTGCTCTTTCACTACGGGCAGCCGAGGCGGGTTTGCCCGTTCCCTTTCATCCCGCCCCGCGCTGCTGCGCTTCCACGAGCGCCTTCGGCGAGAGTGCCTCCTGCCCATCCGCGCCACGGGTCCCGCCTCCGCGCTGGACATTGGCTGCGGCGTCGGACGCTTCACCTTCGAACTGGGGCGCGTCGCCAATCGGGCGCTGGGGCTGGACAGCTCCCGGCGCTTTGTGAACGCCGCCCGGCGCATGGCCAGGGACAAGGCCCTGACCGTGCAAGTCCTCGAATCCAGGGGACAATTTGTGTCGCGCACGTTAGTCCTGCCTCGAGGCCTTGCGCTCGAGCGTGGTCGAGTTCGACACGGCCGACGCGCTCGATTTGAGCGTCCTGCCCGACGCCGCCTTTCAGGTCGTGGCCGCCGTCAACCTGCTCTGCCGGCTTGGGTCTCCACGGCGGTTTCTCGAGCAGGTCCCTCGCCTCGTGGCGCCCGGAGGCCAATTGCTTATCGCCTCGCCCTTTTCCTGGCTCGAGCAGTACACGCCGCGCCGCCGGTGGCTCACAAGCCGCCAGGTTCGGCTGTTGCTCAGGCCGCATTTCCGATTGCGCCGACGGCGCGACTTGCCCCTGGTGATCCGTGAACACCGCCGCAAATACCAGTTGATCGTCTCCGAGGTGCTGGTCTTCCAGCGCGCTCAATGATTCTATGGCGCAAACAGGGCAGTCCGGTTATTCTGGCATAAGCATGAGATTAGGTGCGGGCCAACTCGAGATGAGAACCGCAGCGCTGAGCTCAATCGCGGCGGCGGTGGCGCTGACCGGGCTGAAAATCATCATCGGCTTATGGAGTGGCAGCCTGGGGATCCTTGCCGAGGCCGCCCACTCGGGGATGGATCTCCTGGCGGCGCTGGCGACCTACGTTGCAGTCCGGTTGTCCGGCAAGCCGCCTGACAGCGACCATCCTTATGGTCATGGGAAAATCGAGCACCTCTCGGCACTCTTTGAATCGCTGTTGCTGCTGGTGACGTGCGGGTGGATCATCAACGAGTCGGTTTATCGGTTGATCGCCCGGCGAGTGCTGGTTGAGGCCTCGCTCTGGACTTTCGTCGTGATGGCCCTTTCCATTGTGGTGGATGTCTTGCGCTCCCGCATGCTCTACCGGGTTGCCGCCAAGCATCGCAGCCAGGCCCTGGAAGCCGATGCGCTGCATTTTCAGACGGATATTTGGAGTTCGGCCGTGGTCATCCTCGGGCTGGCGGGGGTCAGGCTCGCAACCTGGTTTCCCAGTCTGGGCTTTTTCCAAAAGGCGGACGCAGTAGCGGCGCTGCTCGTGGCCGGCCTGGTCATCGTGGTGAGCGTCCGGCTGGGGATGCGGACGATCGAGGGGTTGATGGATACCTCGCCCTTGGGGATGGCCGAGTCAATCAAGGCCAAAGTCGAAATCCATCCGGGAAGTCATGGACTGCCATGCCGTCCGGGTCCGCCATTCGGGGCCCAACTATTTTGTGGACCTGCACATCACTTTGGATGGCCGGCTACCGCTCCAGGACGCCCATGCCGTGACGGAGCGGGTCGAGCAGGCCGTCAGCGAAGTCCTGCCAGGGGCCGATGTCACAGTCCATCCAGAGCCGACCGTGGTTTCTCACGACCCCGGCCAGGGCCCGGGGCCGCAGACGGCGGCCTGAGTCCCCGACATCAAAGCCTCGCCTGAGGAACTGACTTGAGGTATTTTTGAAAGCATGAACGGAAACATTGAGACCGTCGGGTACCGCTACATCACACGCCGGCCGGGCGTGCGCGGCGGCCACGCCATCATCGAGGGCACGCGCGTCGGTGTCCACGACGTCATCAGTCTCCTCCAGAATGGGGAAACCGTGGAGAGCGTTGTCGCTCGCTGCTTCCCGAACATCACCCGCGCCCAGGTGTACGAGTGCCTCGCGTATTACGAGGACCACCGCGGCGAGATTGACGTGCTCGTGGCTCGCCAGATGTCCGCGCCGACACCGTGAAGTTCCTGCTCGACCACGACGTGCCGGATGACGCCGCGTTCTCACTGGAAGCACTGGGCCACGGTGCCGCCAAGCTGCGTGAAGTGCTGCCCGTAACCACGCCGGATGACGAGGTGCTGCGGCTGTCCGCTGAGCGCGACTGCGTGCCTATCACCTGCAATCGCGATGATTTTCTGGCTGCCGCGGGGCGCGTCGCGCACCACGGCATCATCATACTCATCCGCCGCAGGTCCCGGGCGCTGGAGCGGGCGGCGTTGGTCCGGCTCCAGGATTCCGCCGGAGAATCGGGTTTGAGAGACAACATCAATTTTGCGTGAGCGCGCGTTCCGGTCAGCCACCAGTCGCCACCGCAGCCTGCCCCGGAGGGACGCCTGGGGTCTGGACATTCGAGCTGCCCGACGACTGTCTATGGAGCCCGCGCTGAAAGCGCACAGCATACCAGCCGGGTAACACCCTGGGGAAGCCAGCCTTACTCGGCTCTCGCGCCCTGCAAGGGCGCAGGTCACTCCTCGCGCATGTCTCAAGTAAGGGCGCTGCCAATTGTGAGGATTGCGCCCGGCGGGGTTGTCAGATGGGCCGATTGCTGTAGTTGTTGAGCAGGCGCGTTAGGCACATGTGGTGCCACATTTTATTCTTGGACCTGGAAGCACGGCGGATACACTGCTTCAAGTTCGACAGAAAACATGATATTTGAGTTCAAACCACAGCGACGGAATGTTCCTGATTCTGAATTGGTTCGAGGACGTGCAACGCTGTGCGAAGAAAATCAACCGGAACACGATCACCCTTGCGGAATATGAGACGGAGGGGGCTTTTCACCCATCGACCCTCACGAGAAGATTCCGATCATGGTTTCGTGTTCTTGAGGTCGCCGGGTTGAAAGAAAGCAGATCGAAGCTGAATGTTAGCGGCGGAGAGCTGTTAGATAATCTGAAATGTGTTTGGACTGCCTTGGAGCGCCAGCCACGCTATAAAGACATGCAGTGTCCTAGATCCAAGTATTCGGCCAAGACCTACGAGAACCGCTTTGGTACTTGGAATCGGGCATTGGAAGCTTTTGATCATTGGGTGAATGAGGACCTCGGCGACTCAGCCGAAGAGAAGGTCAGCAAAGGCGAAGACAAGGAAAAGAAGAGAAAAACCAAAAGAGATATTTCGGAACGACTGAGGTTCTCGATATTGCTACGAGACGGTTTCCGTTGCTTATCGTGTGGGCGCAGCCCCTTGAAATCTCCAGGCGTCGAGTTGCATGTGGACCACGTCGTTCCATGGTCCGTGGGTGGGGAGACCGTTCCAGAAAACCTCCAGACAAAATGCACAGAATGCAACCTCGGGAAGGGCAATGCCTTTACAAAGTGAAGTGTGCAGCTATGCGCCGGAATGACCACCTGTTTCTTGGACGCCGCGCTAGCGCGGGGGCCGGTGTTCGAGCCAGTATTGGCGGAAGGAGCGGAGGCGCGGGAGGGATTCGCGGTCCTTTTGGCGGTTGGTTGCGGCCTTGCTGGCGATGATGTCGTCGATGTGGCAGACCGGGAAGCCCTCCACCTCGATTCGTCGGCGCCAGGCATCCTCAAATCGCTCAATCCCGTCGGGAGCAAAAACCAGGTCCAGATCAAAAGGGCCGTTTTTCAATTGCACGAAATCCTTTCCGCGCAAAATGTCGGCGGCCTGCTCGTCGCGGAGGGCGAACCCCAACTGGCGCAGGGCCTGGACCAGGGCTTGCCCGTTTTCAGGGGAGCGCTCCACGAAAAGGTCGGCGTCCTGCGTGGTGTCCGGGAAGCCCAGGAGGATAGCCCCGGACTTGCCTATAAAGAGATAGCGGACGCGATGGCGGCCAAAGGCCTCGCGGATTTCCTCGGCCTGGCGGTACTCAAACGCGGCCATAACCCAGCCAATCGGGAAGGTTAGCTTCGCACCAGCGGCGGTAGTCCTCCGTTGTGGCAAAAGCGCGGAACGGCTCGTCATCGAGCACGGGCTTGTAAGTATGAATGAAGGAATAACGGAAGCGGGTCTTGAGCGGGCGGCAGGCAGCCGCCTCAAACTCCTCGAGCCAATCGCGGGGGATGGGCGGGAACTCTTGCGATGTGGTTGCCATGCCAGTGTAGCTCATATAATCCTCTCGTAAATCCTATATCTCTTATAGACGCGGCCGCCGATGGCCTCGAGGATGCGGCACATCATGACATTGTCCTCGAGGATCCAGGAAGCCTCGGACTCACGGACGCCCAGTTTAATGCCGACATTGAGTCCCTCGATCAGCATGGCGGATTCGATTCCTTTTGCGCGGAATTGGTTTTTGACCCCGAGAATCAGCACGCGCGTGCGCGGAGGGCATTTCCAGCCAAGGAGGTAAGGAATGAAACCGAGGAGCTTAGGGGTGAGCAGCCGGCCCTTCAACGGTTTCAAGGCCATATTGAAATCGGGCAGCGCCAGCAGGAAGCCCGCCGGTTCGGGGCCGGCCTCGGCCAGCCAGATGAGGCCCTCGGTCAGCAGCGGCTTCAAGCGCGCGGCCAGAAAGTCCATCTCGGCGTCGGTCATCGGCACAAAGCCCCAATTGTCCTGCCAGGCGGCGTTATAGACTTCCTTCACTTTGATCAGGTCCTGGGCGAGGGTCTTGCGGGTGATCGGACGGAAGGCCAGGCCGGGGCAGCGCGCTTTGACCTTCGCGGCGATGCGGCGGAGGCGGTCCATGGGCAGGGTCGCCAGGTCGATGTGGAAGGCAAGCAGGTCTTTGGCCTTCCGGAAGCCTTGGGCTTCCACCAGGCCCGCGTAATAGCGGGGGTTGTAGGTCATCATGAACACGGGCGAGGAATCGAAGCCCTCCACCAGGAGTCCGCACTCGTCGTTGGTGGTGGGATTCATCGGCCCGAGCAGGCGTGTTTGGCCGGCCTGGTGTCCCCAATGGCTGACGGCCTCGAAGAGGCGGCGGCTGACGGCCGCATCGTTCACGCACTCGAAGAAGCCGAAGAAGGCGGCCGGTTCTTTGGCGGAGCGATTGTAGTGATGGTCGACGAGGCCGGCGATGCGGCCGAGATCGCCTCCGTTGCGGCGCGCGACCCAAAGCTGCATCGTGGCGTGCTCGAAAAGAGGGTTGGCGTCCGTGAACACCTTTTCCAAATCCATCAGCAGCGGGGCCACCCAAAGCGGGTCGTTGGCGTAGATGCCGTAGCTGACCGCCAGGAATCGCTTCACATCCCGCCGGCTGCGAGACAACGGGATAATTTGAATGTCATTGCTCATTATTGATTATGCGGAATCCGCAGGGTGCTGCCGCCGATGAATTCGCGAACCAGGGCGTCACCGGGAATGATGTCGCAGCCGGTGGCCTGTTCCCGGGTCAGGCCCTCGACTGAATCCAGGAGGCCCTTGACGCGCTCGTAGCGGATGCGGGCGTCCAGGAAGTTGGCGTAGGGCTGAAGCTCTTCGGGGCCGGGCAGGCAGCCTCCGGGGCCGCAGAGAAAGGGTTTCAGGACCGGCAGGTCGAAAGGGAACCCGCCGTTGACGACGTGGTCGGCCAGGCCGCTCAAGGGGATGATGCTGAAGAGTTCGCCGGTGCGCACATAGTGCCAGTGGAGAATGGTCAGGAGCGGGGTGTGATTGCGATGCCGGGCGTCGCGCAGGATGCGGCGCAGCAGGCGCACGTCCATGAATTTGGTCAGCCGGCCGGTGCGGTCGTCCCCTTCGCAGAGCACATTCCGGGTCTCGATGTAGAGCCGGAACTGGGCGGAGGCCGGGATGCCCTCGGTAATGGGCGGGTAGAGTCCGTGGAGGCAATCCAGCAGCAGTACCTGGTCGCCCTCGAGCCGAATCGGCTTGGTGGCCACCCGGCGGCCGTCTTTGAAACTGTAGATCGGTTTGTCGATGGTCTCCCCCGCCAGCAGGCCCTTGAGGTGAGCGTTGAGCAGTTGGATGTCCATCGCCTCGGGCGTCTCGTAGTTTCGATCGTTGATCCAATCGGTCGGATGCTCGACCAGCGACCAGAAATAATCATCCAGGTTGAGCATGAGGAAACGCAGGCCGCGCTTTTGGAGGCGCTGCGTGAGTTTGACGGTGGTGGTGGTTTTGCCGGAGGAACTGGGACCGGAAACCCAGAGCATTCGCAGCGGGTCGCCGGCGCTCAGGCGCGCCATGACTTTGGCGGCCGCCTCATCCAGCGATTGCTCATAGAGGGCCAGCGATTCCTCCACCAGGGGGCGGAGCCGGCCGCTGCGGACCAGTTCGTTGAGGCCGGCCACGGTGTCGCAGCCGCGCTCTCGATTCCAGGCCAGGACGCGTTCCATCTGCGCCCGCGGCAGGCCGTTGCCCACGAACTTGTCGGGCGTAATGGCCGCTTCCCGCAACCAGTGGCGCCCCCAGCGATAACAGGCGTAAGCGTCCGCCGTGTTCTGGAAGCCATAGCTGCGCAGGGCATGCAGCACGTCGTCCTGGATCTGCTCAATCGTCGGGGGAAAATTGGCGATCAGATGGTGCGCTTCCGAATTGAGGCACACCACGGCGGTGTCGGCCAGGAACTGCGCGATCTGCTCGTCGGCTCCGCCGCAAGCCCGGAAGATGCCCTCGTTGATGCCCGGCAGCAGGTCATGGTGGAAACCGCCCAGGGATTGCGCCGCCCCCAGGATGGCCCGATGAATCCGGCCCTCGTCGAACCGCACCAGCGCGCGGTTTCGCTTCTGCACTTTGACGATGCGATTCTCGACTGCCATTTTACTCATCCTCTTTTGGAGTTTTCGAGCCGAGCAAGGGCAGCTTGGCGGTCTTGTCGAAGAGACCGAAGAAGAACTTCTTCTTCCGTTTTTCAGCGGCCAGCGGCCGGCACTTGTGACTGCACAAAGGGCACAGCTTGAGCGTCTTGCCGCCGCGGCGGCGCAGGCGGTGGACGCATTCATCGCACATGACTTCGCGGCAGTGGGTGCACTGGTGCGTCACGCGGACCTCGGGATGGCGGGGGCAGAGCATCGAGCCATCCCTTAGCACCACCGGCGGGGCCGGGCGGGGCGCGTCGAACTTGGGAATGGCGACCGTCACCTCGGTGCTCTCGACCAGGAATTCGACCTCACCCAGGCGCAACGTCTGCCCGGCGGACAGCTTCGCTTCGCGGATGGGGCGGCCTTCGATGTACGTGCCGTTGGTCGAGGCGCAGTCGCGCACCACGATGCCCTCACCCCCGAGCACGATCTGGCAATGACTGGCCGAGACAGTCGCATGTTCAATTTGAAAATCGTTTGCAGGGCCTCGCCCAAACCGGTTGACTCCCAGCTTGAGTTCGATGACCCGGTCCCTAAACCCCTCGGATTTGATTAGCAACCTTGCCATTCGCTCGCCTTCAACTCGCCAGCGTAATTACGGCAGCGCGCCAGGATTGTCGAGGAGAATCTTCCCGGCCCTCCCGGCAGCCACACGGCCAGTGACAAAGTTCTCCGCAAACCATTGTAGGAGACGACGTGAGGAGTCTCTGATTAATTCTTGGGTACAGCGAAAGCCTGCTCCCCTCTGAAGCCATCGATCAGAGACTCCTTACGTCGTCTCCTACAGGGAGAGAATAGCGCCCTTTTCGGCGACCTTGTCAATGGCCCTGCCGGCAGCCCTCCCGGCAGCGATGTGGGTTGCAGTTGCCTTGAGTTGGGTTAGATTGATTTATAATTGAAAGGAACATGAGTGATGGCAACCTTGGCTGAAAGAGAGTGCGTTCCCTGCAAGGGCGGGACGCCGGCGTTAAAGGGACAGGCACTGGCCGAGCTGGCCGGGCAATTGGGCGGCGGCTGGAACGTGGTGGCGGAGCACCACCTCGAGAAAGAATACTCGTTCAAGGACTTCCGGGAGGCCCTGGACTTTACCAACCGGGTTGGCGCCCTCGCCGAGGCCCAGGGGCATCATCCCGACATTTATCTGGCCTGGGGCAAAGTGAAGGCCACAATTTGGACGCATAAAGTTGACGGGTTGACCGAGAGCGATTTCGTGTTTGCCGCCAAGGTCAACGCGCTGTATTGAGCCACAGATTGCACGGATTGCACAGATGGGGATTCTCTTCTGTGCAATCTGTGCAATCTGTGGCTCAATAAGTGCAGAGTGTCAGAGCGGCGCACTCGTGCCCAGGCCCAATTCAGCTTTCCGGGACCGACCCCTTTGCAGGCCCAATTCAGCTTTCCGGGACCGACCCCTTTGGCTGGAGGATGGCGTCGAACTGGTAGTTTCCGGGTTCGAGGCGGGGAGGGACGGCAGAGAGCGGTTTTCCGCTCTCGCGGAGCGAGCCGGCAGCCAGCGGTGGCAACAGCAGCTTTGCCTCGGTATTGGGCGGGACAGTCACACTCAATTTGAGGCGGTCGCCCTGGATGGTCCACTGGGTGGCGATACGGCCATAGAGGGAGTCGTAGTGGGTCTTGACCCGACGGGGTCCTCGCTGAGGGTCGAGCCAGGGCTGAATGACGAATTGCTTGAAGCCGCCGGCCTCGGGATGACGGATGCCGCCGAGGCCCTCGATGAACCAGCTACCGACATAAAGATATGAACTGTGGAGGCAGGACTCGCGGTGCTCCCAATCTTCCCAGAAGGTGGTTGCCCCGCGTTTGAGCATGTCGCCCCAGCCGGGATAGTCCGGCTGGCTGACCATGGTGTAGAGCAAATCGGAGCGATTGTTTTCGAGCAGGGCCTTGAACAGGAACGCGCCGCCGGTGATGCCGGCATGGATATGCCCGTGGCGGTTGACCAGGATTTCCTTTTCGAGCCGCTGCCACAGGGCGTGGCGCAAAGGAGGGGGCGGAAGTTCGACCAGCAGGGCAATGGCCAGGTAGGCGGGGAATCCGTTGACATAGCTGTTGTCAGCGGGATTGAAGAACGTGGCGTGCACCGCGCTGCGAACGGCCTGGACGCGGCTTTGCCAGGCCTGGGCGGCCTGCGGTTTTTCCCAAGACCTCGGCCACGCGCGCGGCGGTCTGCAAGTTATAGAGCCAGTAGCAATTATTGAAGAAAAGGGATTCGCGGGTGTCGCCATTGACTCCGGTGGCGCCAGGCCAAAGCCAGTCACCGAGGAAGTCCCATTCGCCGCCCCATCGGACGAGCATGTCGTGGGCGGACTTGGTTTCCAGGAAGGCCAGCCAGCGTTGCATCATGGGGAAGTTTTCCTGGAGGATGCGTGTGTCGCCGTAGCGGCGGTAGATTTCCCAGGGCAGGGTGATGCAGAAACCGCTCCAGCCCGGGCCGCCGCCGCCCCAGTAGGTGGGGGCCGTATAAGGGAGGTTGCCGTCGGGGCCCTGCACGTCGCGCCAATCTTCGATCCATTTGGTGTAGAAGGCGCCCAGGCTGTAGTTGTTGAGGGCGGTGCGGGTTGTGGCGTGGGCGTCGCCGCCGTAGCCCATGCGCTCGCGCTGGGGGCAATCCACGACGTAGCCGCCGAGGCTCAGATTCTCGAACGTCCAGAGCGTTGTTCGATAGATGTCGTTCAGGAGCGGTTGGTCGCAATCGAAGTCCGCCGCGCGGGCGTAATCAGTGCGGACGAGCCATCCGCGCGCCTGGGCCAACTGCGGTTCCTGCCGGAGGCCGCGGATTTCCACCCAGCGTCCGACTCCGTAATTGAAGTGGTTGCGGAAGGTCCCCTTGCCGCTCGGACCAATGATGTAGGCGCTGTGCAGCCTGTGAGTCATGGGCCGGTCCTCCCGCTCCGAGAAGGCAAACTCGATGCGGTCGCCGGGCTGTCCGGCGAGTTGCATCTCAAAGCAACCGGCATAATTGAGCCCCATGTCCAGGCGGTAAACTCCGTTGGCGGTCTGGCGGAGGCCGATGGGGCGCAGTTCTTTGAGCAACCGGTTAGGCTCGGTTTTTTGGGCCGAGAGAGTGAGGCGCGGATGAAACACCGAGGCTGCCTTCCAGGCTGAGTCATCGAGGCTGGCGTTGCACCAGTCAGGCAGTTCGCGGCGGGCGTCATATAACTCGCCGCCGAAGTGCATAAAATCCCAGACGCCCAGGAGTGTATTTGGGCTCGGATGCGTTTTCCAGGTTTCGTCGGTGACGACGCGCAAGGAGGAGCCGTCGGCGAGGCGGATGTCGGCCTGGGCCAGGACCAAGGGGGTGCAGGGCCGGTCATTGGTTTGGTACTGCGGGAAGATGGACCAGGAGACACCCAGCCAGAGGCCGAGGACATTGGGCCCGGGTTTGAGGTATGTGCCGATGTCGTAAGTAACATAGCGGGCGCGGTGGCGATGATCGGTGGCGCAAGGCGCCAGGACGTGGTCTCCGACTTTGCGTCCGTTCACATAAAGCTCGTGGTAGCCGATCGAGGCGACATAGACCACGGCCCGGGCCGGGGCCGCCCGGAGCAGGAACGTCTTGCGGAACCAAGGGTCGGGCATCGTGTTGTCCGGGGGCGGGGAACCTTGGCCTTTGGTGAACACGGCGTCTGTTCCGATCCATTTGGCTTGCCAATCTGCCGGGGTCAATGGCCCGAGGGTCCAATGTCCCGGCGGACTCCATTGCGAGAGGGCGCCATGCTCGTCCTTGATGCGCACTTTCCAGAAGCATTCCTGGCCGGAGGCCAGTGGTTTGCCGGCATAAACGATGTTCGCCGATTCACTGCTCTCGACCATGCCGGAATCCCACAAATCGGGCTTTGCGAGCAGATTCGGGCTGCTGGCCACGGCCACCTGGCAGGCAGTTTGTCTCTGGCCTCTGGCCTGCGGGTGGACGGCCTCCAGGCGCCAACTCAGGCGCGGCTGAGCCACGTCCAGTCCGAGGGGTTCCGGCAGGTATTCGCAACGCAGGTCGGTGACTTTGACGGAGGCAGCGCCCGGGGCCTCAACGCACAACAGGTTCAGGCCCGCGAGCGTCCAGAACGCCAGCCACCCCCGATGCCAGGCAGTGCGCCAGAGCGGCCAACGGGTGTTCAGAGGTCGTAGTTGGGTAAGTGGGAATGGTTTGATGCGCATCATATCGGGTGGCGTTGGACGGTAGTTTAGCGGTATCGAGGGCAAGGTGTCGAGGGGCGAGTGTCGAGGGGCGAGGGATGGTGGGCATTCAGGTTTTTCGAAGAGTGTCCTTTTAGGAAGGCTCTGATTGAGAATCGATTATTGAGAATTGGTCATTGGTAAATGAACCCGGGCAGCATTGATAGCGGACATTAATTACCATTGACCAATTTTCAATTTTCAATTTTCAATAATTCTCAATAGCCGAGGACACATGCCCTTTCGGAAAAATTGGCGGCGCTCTGCCAAGCCGCCGCCACGTTATTCACAGATGGATGGCGCGGCCGGTGGCGGCAAGGGCGGCTTCGCGGAGAGCTTCGCCCAGGGTGGGATGGACCTGGCAGGTGCGGGCGAGGTCTTCGCTGCTGGCGCCGAAGGAAATGGCCAGGGCGGCCTCGTTGATCAGGTCGCCGGCATGGGGACCGAGGATGTGGACGCCCAGGATACGGTCGGTGAGGGCGTCGGCCAGGAGTTTAATCAGGCCCTCGACCTGGCCCAGAGTGCGGGCGCGGCCGCTGGCGCGGAATGGGAAGATGCCTTTGCGATAGCCAACGCCCATTTCCTTCAACTGCTCTTCGGTTTTTCCGACGCCGGCGATTTGCGGCTGAGTATAGACCACGGCGGCAATGGCGTCGTAATTTACATGGCCGTAACCTGTGACCAGACGTTCGACGCAGGCAAGGCCCTCCTCCTGCGCCTTGTGGGCCAGCATCGGCCCGCCGATGGCGTCGCCGATGGCATAAATGCCCTCAGCGGCGGCGGCAAAGTGTTCGTTGACGGGAATGAACCCTTTGGGGTGCAGTTCGATGCCGACGCTCTCGAGCCCGAGGTCCTCGGTGTTGGGCACGCGGCCGACAGCCACGAGCACGCGGTCGCAGAGGATTGGCTCCTGGCCTTCGATTTCGACCACGCACTGCCCGTCCCGGACGCGCGCGGCCGTGACCCGGCGCCCGAGGTGGAACTCCAAGCCCTGCCGCTCGAGGAGCTTCCTGGCCTCGGCGGCGATTTCGGCGTCCAGCCCGAAGAGGATGCGATCGAGGAACTCAAGGACGGTGACCCTGGCCCCGAGCCGCCGCCAGACGGAACCCAACTCGAGGCCGATGTAGCCTGCGCCAATCACGACGAGGTGTTTGGGCGTCTCGGAATAGGAAAGGGCCTCGGTGCTGGTCCCAATCCATTGGCCGTCCAGCGCCACACCGGGCAGAGGGGCGGGTTTGCTGCCGGCAGCAATCAGGATGGATTTGGCCTTGAGCTCGAGGGTGCCCCCGGGATTGACCACCGCGACGCGCCCGGGGCCTTCGAGCCTGCCGCGCCCGTGATAGCGGGTAATCTTGTTCTTCTTGAAAAGGGCGTCCACGCCGCGGGTCAGGGCTGCGACGACCTGCTCCTTGCGGCGGAGCATCGCGGGCAAGTCCAGCGCAAGGTCGCCCGCGCGAATGCCGTGGTCGGCGAGGTGCTCGCGGGCCTCGAAGAAGCGTTCGCTGGATTCGAGCAGGGCCTTGCTCGGGATGCAGCCGACGCGCAGGCAGGTGCCACCCAGGGCGGTTTCCTGCTCGACGCACCCGACATTGAGCCCGAGTTGGGCGGCGCGAATGGCGGCCACGTACCCGCCCGGCCCCGCCCCGATGATAACCAGGTCATGTTCTTGTATCGCCATAGTGCTCCGTAGTTTCGTTGTCGGCATTCTCCCGTATGATAGTCGATCTCTGGAGCGATTGCCTTCAATTTCCGCTGCCGTTCAGGCGCGGATCTGTCTCGAGAACCTGCCTTTGTTGGGCAGCTAATTCCCCCTCACCCCGGCCCTCTACCTACCCCGGATATTTCACAGCCTAAGAGCGGCACTGGGCTGCCGAAGCTACGTAGCGCAGGTTTCCAACCTGCTGTATCGCCGACATCCAGTCGGCAGGCTGTAACTGTTGGGAGCATCTGCGGATTGGAAATCCGCGATACAGCAGGCTGGAAGCCTGCGCTACGCCTTCCAGTTGGCGAAACCTGGGAAATATCCGGGCTAGAGGAGAGGGGGAATTGCCCGCAGCCAGTTGACGAAGCGAAAGCGGTTCGAAATCGCGAAGCGTTTGGAGTGCGGCGTGTCCCGCCGCTTTTGGCCCCGTTTGCGGCTCGATCTCAGCATTGCCACGGCCTACTTCCCGGGCGCGAGCCACTGCTGGAAGTCGGGCCTTTGGAGGATGGAGGCCAGGCGCGGGTCTTTTCGGGCCTGCTCCGCCAGGTCGGGTGCCGCTGGATTATGCTTGAGGCGCCGGGCGCTGAGTTCGAGGGCCCGGCGGAGATTGACGGGAGCATCGGTGGAATTGCCGAGGGCGGCTTGCAGGCCGGCCAGGTTGTACCAGGCCTCCGGGGAATCGGGGAAGAGCTTGACGGCTTTGTCGAGGACGGCCTGGAGCCTGGGCAGATCTCGAATCTGGGCATAGGCCTGAGCCAGGACGTCCAGGGCGGGGTGATTGATCTGCGGGCTGTTGAAGACACGGTCCAGGACTTCGACCGCCAGATTGGTTTGCTGAAGCTGGAGGCGGGTTGCGGCGAGGTCAAATGCCGCCTGGAAATTGGTAGGGTTGTCTTGAACGGCCTGCTCGAGACGCCGGAGGGCCTGGTCGGGGAGCAGCCGCGCGCGTGGGCCTGGTCCTTCCAGGTGCGGATGGTCTTGATGATGCCGGCCACTTGTTCATTGTTGGGGTCCAGTTTCAGACAGGTGTTGGCGATGAGAAGGGCCTCGTCAAATCGGTGGAAATTGGCCAGGAACTGAACGTAACGGCCGACGACCTCGATGTTGTAGGGGCAAAAAGCGAAGGCTTGGCGCAGGGCGAATTCGGTTTCCTTGAGCAGGCGCTGCTGTTCGGCAGGGGCCTTGGCCATGAAGAACAGGCGGTAATTGTAAAGCCCGGCAATCGCGTTGCGCAGCTTCGAGAAGACCTTTTGCGCGTCGTCATCGCGGACGAACTTGCGGTCCCCTTTGAACCCGGTGAAATCACGGCGCTGATAGACGCGTTCGACCCAGGCGACGATGTCCTGGATGCTCGTATCATAGGTAATCCAATTGCCGATGAGGCGCTCGGAGTAGCGGGTCCAGAATTCGTGATCGCGCCTGACCATGTCCTCCGTCAATTCGGCGGGCGGCTGGCGATTGAGCTTCATGATGATGCCGAAGGGCGTCAGATACGGGTACATCCACTTAATGGGGGCGCTTTCCTCGACGTAAAACTCGTTGCCGGGGTTCTGGTCGAAAATGATCTTGGTCAGCAGACCGTTGATGGCCATGACGGAGACCTGGCCGTTAATCTGCACTTTGCCGTCGGGGAGTTCCACGACGTCTTCCCCCGGCTCAAGCTGGTTGAGTCGGAGTCTTCGCTGGGCATCGGCCATATACTCCTGCGTGCAGCGCAGCGCCTCGGATGCCGGGGGGGTATTGATCTCCCTGTCCGGATAGACCCCGCCGAGGCTCCGGGCCAGTTCTTTAGGATAGGCCGCCTCGAGGAGCAACCGATTGAGCCGGATGCGGGTATCGCCCTGAGGATTCTCCTTGATGAACTCGGCCAGCGATGCCGAGAGGGGGACCTGTTTGAAGCGGTCGGGCTGGTAGAGCGGGCCTGAGGCGGCCAACTTGCCAATCTTCGTTTCAAGCTGCTCCCGTTCCAACAATCGGTTCAGGTCCTGGGCCAGGGCACGCCGCAAGGCCGCGTCGTCAGCTTTGCCGCCAAGGAGGGTTAGGGTCGGCGGGACTGAGGTTTTGGCAAATATACTTCGAGAGCGGCGTCCTGGCGCGGGCCCGGACGGAGGCGGGCGGCGAAGGCCGGCAAGTCCAGAAAGTCCGTTTCACGCGAACCAGGAGGTGGAGGTGCGGCGCCGCTTTTCGATGCGCTGGCCCAGGCGGGTAAAGAAGCGGTCCAGCGGTTCCACGCAGCGGGCCAGGAAGTTGGTCTGGTTGTCCTTGTCCTGGAGGAGCAGCCGGCAGAAGTCCTGGAAGAAGGGCGGATCAACCTGTTGGCTGTGGTTGTACTGGGCGCGGATGTAGTTGAGGTAGGGAGGGTCGGCCAGGGCATTCTGGGTAATGATATAAACGTCGCGGCGGTCGAAAGTCCGATCCTCGGCCGGCTGGCAATCGTGCGGAATGAAACTCTCGCAGAAGATCATGTAAGTGGGGCAGAAACGGCCCGCGTCGGTGCCGCCGAAGAGGATGGCATCCCTGGCCATGGAAGGATAGAGCGGCTGATGATCGGGGCCCTGGAAAGGGGGGCTGAACATGTCGTGGCCGAACCAGTATCCGAACCAATGATTGCGCTGTTCGTTGTCCGACCAGTGGGTGAGAATGGAGTGCACCGGCATCAAGGCAAAGAGGGCCAGGGTGATGCCCAGGGGCGCGCGTTGGCGATAGAACAAGAGAGCGCCCACAAAAACCAGCGTCAGGGCCAAAAGCATCAAGCCGGCATAGACCGGCAGGCCGTATTGATTGGAGTTGGAGAAGACCCGGCCAACAAAGGCCAGCAGCCTCGGGAGGCTCAACTCGGCGCCCTCGCCGAAAAAGGTGTCCTGGGTCATTTCGGTAAAGGAGATGGCGGCCAGGGCCACCGCCGCCAGTCCGCCCATCAAACCCCAGCGGCGAAAGCGGTGATAATGCGTCGCCATGAATGCCGCCGTCAGGGCCAACCCGTAGCCCACCAGCAAGGCGATGCAGGTGTGCGAAGCGGTGAAAAAGACGCGGACCAGTTGCTGGGCGTTGCGGTCGGGCGGCGGATTGAGCAGGATGAGGAGCAGAATGCCCAGGCAAAGGTAAATCGCAGCGATGCCGATGAGCCAGGCCCGTTCGCGCCGATGATATTTGCGGAAGAACAGGAACGGGACCAGCGCCAGAAAGGCATAGACCCAGTTGAACTCCTCGATGATACCCCGGCCCAGGCTCAACAACTGGAGGCCGAAAACCTCCGGGTGATGGATGATGTCGGTTGGGTGCGTCTTCTCATATTGGCCGCGCGTCAGGGCATGGATGAAGCCGTCGGCCGTGCGCGGATAGCTCCATTCCATGGGGGGATTGGTCATGCAGGCCAAGGGCATATAGAAGTAAAAGGCCGCCCCGGCGACCCAACACAGGCCGCAGAGCAAAACCACCAGCCACTCGCTGCCCAGCTGCGCGTGACTGCCAGGCCAGGCGGAGGAAACCTGCCAGGGCCGCCAGGGCGAGCAGGGCGCCAAAAACGCCCATGGCCGGCATGGCGGCCAGGCAAAAGCCAGAACGCGGCATAAACCGCATCCAGGACCAGCTCGATCGGGCGCTCCCTGAGTCAGCAGCGCGAACCAGCCATAAGCAACCATGGAGCAGACCCCGACGACGTGGAAGATGACAAAGACGGCGGGGTTGGCGGCCAGGGCAGTCAGGACATGCTCGGCGCTCAGGAGCCAAAGGCCAAGATAGATGATGCTGTTGCCCAGGAACAGGTTTCGGCCCATGCGGGAATCGGCGGCGGCGATGGCGACCTCGATGCCCATGGCGGCGACGATGAGGGTCTGGTGGTTGGTGAAGCAGAGGCCGAAGAAAAACAGGGCGTAGTAAAGATAGCGGCGCTGTTGCGGGGCGTAAATCCAGCGCAGCAGGCAGAGCAGCACAATCATCAGCGAGAGGACGCTGAAGGAATAGACCTCGACAATCACCGATTGGCTCCACATGAAACCGTTGTAGCCCAGGAGCATGCCCTGCCACGAAGCCGGAGACCATGCAAATCGCCCCTTCCCAGCGGCCGGCCATGGCCTTGAGTTCCTCGACGCCCTCGATCAGGAGGCTGCTGCCGCGAGAGACCAGCAGGCCCAGCAACCCGGCGGCAACCGCCCCGCTGGTCGCCTCGCCCAGAGAGCACCCGCCAGGCGATGTTCTTGAAAGGCACCAGGACCGTCCACAGCCAGGTGTAGAGGGTCCAGACCGGGTAACCGGGCGAGTGGGGGATGCCGGCATAAAACGAGCCGGTGGCCAGTTCGCCGGAATCCTCGAGCGTCACCTCGGGCGCGAGCGTCAGGTAGTAGCCGAGCCAGACAGCGGCGAGCGTGATGAGGCAGGTAAGCCAGTCAATTCGCCGGAACAGGGGCGCGGGAGTGGAGGGCACAACCGGATACCCTGCGGGCAGCGGCGGGGTCTGGCCTGCCGCTCTCGGCTGGTCAGTAGCCATGGATGGGTTTTATTTGCGCCTTCGGGGATCGAGAACGGCGCTGATGACGGAGGTCGCGCCGCCCCGGACGGTCCATTGATAGGCATCGGCAGGCAGACGGTTTTCGGCGTGCGGGAGGCTGCCGGAGCAGGTAGGCGGCGGCGCTTTGGTTGCTTAGAATCATGGCCACCATCGGCACGGTATTGGATGAGCCGATGGCGGTGTTGCCGTGCCCATTGAGGAACAGGCCCAGCAGCAGCAGGGCGGCCATTGCGGGGGCCAGCCAATTCAGGCGGAAGGCGGGGGGCAGTTCGGCCGCCTCAGGGCCGCGGGCAAAAAGGCGTTTTTCAAGGCTCGCCGAAGGGCGGCGAGGCGCCCACGAGCGCAATTGCGCTTCCAATTCGTTCATCTCGTTCATACTGGACCTCAGTTCGCTTCAGATGTTGCCGCAGTTTCTGAAGGCCGTAACGGTAACGACCGGCGGCCGTGTTCGGGGAAATCTCGAGCAACTCCCCGATTTCCTCGAAGGTGTAATCGTGCCAGATCTTGAGGACAATGACCTCGCGTTGCTCGCGGGGCAGGCGAGTCAGGCCCTGCATCGCCTCGCGTTCGGCCGGACTTTCGGCGGAAGAAGGCTCGAACCAGTTCCGGGCCTCCCACTCGCGGGCCAGCCGGCGCCAGAGGCTGCGCCGGCAGTTCAAAGCCCGGTTGCGAAAGCTGCGCACGCAGTAATGCTCTGGCAGCGCAGGGGACTCGGGACGCCGCATGAGCGCAAGAAACGTCTCGTGCAAGACGTCTTCGGCCTCGCCATGGCTCAGCCCCAGCGCCCGGCCGTAAAGAATCAGTTCGGACGCTTTGGCGTGATAGAGGGCCTCGCACCATCCGGTTTTCTCGCCAGAATTCACAGTTGCAGCATTCACCTGATAGACACCAAACGCGAGTCATTTGTATAAATAAATTCGAGGGAGTTCAAGCCACGAGATGGATTACCGACCAGATGGGTGGGGCCATTGACATCCCGACAAGTCCGGATCGGAGTGCGCCGGCAGAGCCTGCGCCTTGCGCGGATCTTCAAGAGCCCGGGAGGCACTTGGCCAAGCTCCGGTAGGAGCGACATGTTTATAGCGCGGCGAACGGAAGCTTGGTCGCAACCTTTGTCGCAACCTTCATCGCAACCTTTGTCGAGTTGGCCATTTTTCGACAAAGTCAGCGACGAAGGTTGCGACAAAGGTCCCGAATCGGAGTTTTTGAGACGGGCTCGTCGCGTTGGGTGATGGCGGCTTCGAGGTTGGCTTGGATTTGGGCCAGGCGGGCCAGGCCTGCTTCGCGCGAGGCGAGGGTTTTTTTTGTGGAGGGCTTCGAGGTGGACGGGGTAGAGGTGTTGGAATATTCGCCCTTGACGCATCCAGGACAAAGTCCAAGCTCGGTTCATGAGCCTCTGGAACTTTTGCCAGGAACTTGCCCTTCTTGCGGTGAAAGAAGGGGTTCGGCCAGACTCTGGTTCATCGTCTCAGTCCGAGGCGCCAACGCCCCGCAACAGGAAGCTCTGGCTCAGCAGGGAATCGAAGCCCCTGAGGTCCTGCGAGCCGGGCGTTCACGCCGGGTTTACTCTGATAGAATTGCTGGTGGTCATCGCCATCATCGCCATTTTGGCGGCGATGCTCTTGCCCTCTTTGGCCAGCGCCAAGCGAAAGGCACTAGACCTCAACTGCGTCAGCAACTCCAAACAGATGCTGCTGAGCATGAGGATGTATGTGGACGACGCGAACGGCGCCATGATCAGCTACAACGACACGGGTGATTACCTTTGGATCGCAAGACTCCAGACGAATTACAACGGGCTTCAAGGCGTGCGGTGTTGTCCAGCCACGCCGCCGCCGACACCGGTAAGCTCGTGGAAGGCGCCGCAGGATGAGGCGCCGGCGCTGGCGGGCGCGGCTGGCACCGCCGATTACCCGTGGCGTTGGATTGGGAACGTAACGACGTATATCGGCAGCTATGCCATAAATGCCTGGTGTTACGGGAATGCGGATCAAGTCTTCGGTATGCCGACGGCGCAGGTTTTTCATAAAGAGTCCAATATTCTGAGGCCATCCCAAACGCCCTACTTCTCAGACTCGATTTGGGTGGACTGCTCCCCTGAGGAGGCTGACCCACCCGCCAGGGACTTATACAGCGGGTCGGACACTTCCGGCGGCATAGACCGCGTTACGATAGCCCGGCATGGCTACAGGGCGGCTGGCGCTGCGCCAAGAAATGTTCCCTCGGGCGCGCCGTTGGCGGGCAGCATTAACCTTGGCTTTGTCGATGGCCATGCCGGGCCGGTCAAGCTGGAACAACTTTGGACGCTCACCTGGCACAATGGCTGGGTGACGCCGGCCACCCGTCCCAAGTAAGCAGGGAGGCTCGGCTCCCGCCAGCGGTCCTTTCGACTTGACACGCCCGTCCCCGCCTGGCGACCTACGGGCCGCTCAAGGGCCAAACAGTCCCGCGGCAGCGGAGCATCTCCATGCTCAGTGGCCATTCCGAAATCCACAAATGGAGGGACGCACGGACAAGACCGCCCGTCGGTCAGTTCGAGCTGGATGTCCCCAGTCCGAAAGAACGTGGATGTGTTTTGGGAGATGGAACATTCCACGCGGAAGCCGTGATCGACAGGGCTGGTATGAGCTTGGAAAGGGGGCCAAACTATGGCGCGGTTCCCTTGCGGTCAACAAAGCTGGCGGCAAAGCCCATACAAGGGCCATGCCGCGCAAACTAACAGTAGAGTATCCTGGCGCCATTTGTCGCGCCAGGAGCCGTGGCGACCGCCGCGAGGAGATTTTGCAGGACGACGTGGACCGGCTGCTCGGCGCATTGTGGACAATTACTGGCTCAACCGGAAAAACCGTTGAGTGCCAGTGATAGGATTGGTGTAGCGACTGGTGGCGCCGGGCAGGTTGGTGAATGTGCCGGTAACGGCGGGCGCCGATTGCAATGAAAAAGCTGAATTTGTCCAAGTCAAGACTACGGCGCTGCCAGCCGATTCAATTTCCAGCGGAATAGGATTGGGAGGAGTGGAAGTTGAACCATTCAGATTTAATGCGAACACCGTGCCATCGCCACCACGGCCGCCGCCACTCGCCGTCCCATACAGGATGTTGCCCGATATAATCAATCCGGCATGCGGCAGCGTTCCGTCGCTGCTGCCAGTGAAGCTATGGAGGTTTGTAAAACCCGCGCCTCCATTGGTGCTGACGGCGAACACCGTGCCATCACCTGCGCTGCCGCCATGCGATGTCGTCCCATAGAGGATGTTGTCCGATAAGATTACGGCATTAGGATTAGCTCCGTCGCTGACGCCAGTGAAATTATGCAGGTTAGTAAAACCCGTGCCTCCGTTGGTGTTGACGGCGAACACCGTGCCATCACCCGCACCGCCGCCATGCGATGTCGTCCCATACAGCGTGTTGGCCGATAAAATCAATCCGACATTCGGATTAGCCCCGTCGCTGGCGCCAGTGAAACTATGCAGGTTCGTGAAACCCGTGCCGGTAGTCGTGAGGGCAAACACATCGCCGTCACCCGCACTGCCGCCCTGATTCGCCGTTCCATACAGCGTGTTGCCCGATAAAGTCAATACGGCATACGGACTAGCGCCGTCGTTGCCGCCAGTGAAGCTGTACAGGTTGGTAAAACCCGTGCCATTAGTGTTGATGGCAAACACATCACCATTGCCCGCACTGCCGCCACCAGTCGCCGTCCCATACAGCGTGTTGCCGGAGATAACCAATCCGGCAAACGGATTCGCCCCGTCGCTGCCACCGGTGAAATTATGCAGGTTCGTAAAACCCGTGCCATCGGTGTTGATGGCAAACACCGTGCCATTACCCGAACTGCCACCCTGACTCGCCGTCCCATACAGCGTATTGCCCGAGATAAGCAATCCGGCAAATGGATTAATTCCTTCGCTGAACGCGAAACTATGCAGGTTCGTAAAACCCGTGCCATCGGTGTTAACGGCGAACACCGCGCCATTGCCCGCACTGCCGCCACCACTCGTCGTGCCATACAGCTTGTTGCTCGATAAAATCATTCCGGGATACGGATTAGCTCCGTCGCTGACGCCAGTGAAGTTATGCAGGTTCGTAAAGGTCTGTGCCGTCACCCGGCCGGCCGGGATCAGAGCGAAACCGGCCAACAGCGCCGGCAAGAGGAATAGATTCTTAATGCGAGTTTTCAATTCAGCGATCTCTCTGTTTCTGCGTTTTTCATTAGTCTCCCAGGCCGTAGTCACCGTTTAGGCCCGCTGTCAGCAAGACTGGAGGTTCACGGCCCGAGAACCAGAAATGACGGCGGCCACAGAGACTATAGCAGCCAGGTTGCGAAAGTATATGGGGTGTTAGCCCCATGTGTCGGAAAGCCGCCTTGTTGGAGAAAGTCCTTCTCATCTGGTCAATGGCGCGGTCGCCCTTGGAGGAAAACTTGTGTGCGAAGCGGAACGTGATGTCATAGACAACCATTCTTCCCATCATTCGCATGGTTGTTCATGGCAGCGCCTTGATGTTCCGCGGCACCTCCGCGCTCACGGCTTCCGCCCCGTCTTCCCAAGCCAGGGTTTCTTCAATGAAGTGGGTCCCTTGGATCCGGGCCAGGCGGCTGTAGAGGCCGGCGTTGGCGAGGAGTTCCTGGTGGGTGCCGCGCTCGACGATTTGCCCATGGCGCAGGACCAGGATCTGGTCGGCCTTGCGGATGGTGCTCAAGCGATGGGCAATGACAATGCTGGTGCGATTGGCCATGAGCCGTTCCAGGGCCTCCTGGATGAGCCGTTCGGTGGCGGTGTCCACGCTGGCGGTGGCTTCGTCGAGGATGAGAATGGGCGCGTTTTTGAGCAGGGCCCGGGCGATGCTCACGCGCTGTTTCTCGCCGACGCTCAGTTTGACGCCTCGCTCGCCTACTCGCGAATCGTATCGTTGAGGCAGGCGCAGGACGAAGTCGTCGCAGTTGGCCGCCTGGGAGGCCGCCAGCAACTCCTCCTGGGTTGCCTCGGGCCGTCCATAGAGGATGTTTTCCCGAATGGTGCCGTTGAAGAGAAAGGCCTCCTGGCTTACGACCCTGATGTGCGAGCGCAGCGATTCCAGCGAAAGCCCCGTAATGTCCTGTCCGTCGATGGTGATGCGGCCCGAGGTGAGTTCATAAAATGCGGGCAGCAAATTGACGAGGGTGGACTTGCCCGCACCGGTAGGCCCGACGAGCGCCAACATCTCGCCGGGGCGCGCGTGGAGCGACACGTTTCGCAGGGCCACCCGGTCGGCCTGGTAGCTGAAGCTGACGTTTTCATAAACGACCTCCCCGCGCACCGGCTCACGCAAGGAGGCGCGCGGCCGGCCGTTGGCCCGTTCGAGCGGGGCATCCAGGATGTCGAAGACGCGTTCTCCGGCGGCCCGCGCCCCTTGGAGCATCTGGTTCAACCCGTGCAAGCGGGCGACCGGCTCGTAGAACAGGCCGAGATAAAAGAGGAAACCGACCAATTGGCCGAGCGTCATACGGTCGGCCAGGACCTCCCTGCCGCCGGCCCATAACACCAGGACCATTCCCAGGGACCCGGCCAGGCTCATCGCCGGCGAGTAGGCGGACCAGACGCGCATGATGCCGAGCGTCCCCTCCCTGAGCGCGTCGGCCCGCTGGGCAAAACGGAGGTCTTCGTGTTGCTCGCGACCGAAGGCCTTGATCTGGCGGACGCCTTGGAGATTGTCCATGAGCAAGGCGTTCATGGCGCTGGCGGCCTGGCGCTGGGCGCGGTAACGGCGATGGGCGGTGAGGGTGTAGCACATCGCCCCGGCCGTGAGCAAGGGCAGGGGAATCATCGAGACTGCCGCCAGCCTGGGATTGGTCGCGAACAGAATGGCCGTGACCCCGACGATGCTCAGCAGCGCCACGCTGCCTTGTTCGGTGCCGTCAATCAACACCCGTTCCACCGAATTGACATCCTCGATGACGCGCGTCATGAGGTCGCCCGAGGCGCGCTGGTCGAAATAGCCGACCGGCAGGCGCTGCAAGCGGGCATAGACATCCCGCCGCATGTCATAAATCACATTTTGCTCGAAGCGGTTGTTGATGCGAATTCGCAGGGCGTTGAAGAGGTCTCGGAGCACAAACGCTCCGAGCAGCGCCACCATCATCGGCGTCAGCAGCTCGACCCTTTTGCCGCGAATGACCTCGTCGATGACGAATTGGGCCAGCTTGGGATAGGCCAGGGCAAAGGCCATGGAGAAGAGGGCGCAACCGATGGTGCCGGCCGCCAACAGCTTATAGGGCCGGAGATACCGGGCGACTCGGGCCAGGACCGCCCAGGTGGAACGCGCCTTGGCGGCAAACGTCGGGTCAACCGCCGGGGTCGTCCCTTCCTGAGCGCCTTGGCCGGCTCGCGCATCTCTGTGCATATCATTGTTTAACCCACAGCCCGGCCCAACTCCAGAAGGAACGTTCGGGGCAGGGCAGCAGAATATGCCGGGACTGAGAAGGATCTGCCGAGTTCAGGGGCAGCCGAGGGGCGAGGGGCGAGTGTCGAGGGGCGAGGGAACGGAGTGCCGCCCCTCGACACTCGACACTCGACACTTGCCCCTCGCCCCTCGCCCCTTGCCTTAGAACGCCTGGAAAGATGGGGAAACGCAAAAGCGCAGGATGTCATCGATGACCTGGTCACGGGCATCCACCCTGTTGACCTGCAAATACTCCGCGCCGAGCCTCAGGAGGCTCCTGGGCTCGCAGTGCAGGAAGAAGAGATTGCGGAGCATGGTCGTGCAGAGAATGCTTCGCTGCAAGTTGCTGTCGGCGGTGTCAGTTATGTTCGAGAGGAGGTTTTGGCGGATATTGACAGAAGTGACAAAAGGGAAGATGCAGGCCGCCGAGATGCGGCCCCGGTGGATCTGCTGGCGGTAGTAGAGATCGATGGGCATCGAGAGTTCGCCTTGGACCGCCTCGGCCAGGATGTCGGCGAGCTTGTTGACCGAGTTTTTGTTGACGAGGTATGAAACGGTCGAGGCAAAGACCCGGCCGCTGAGGTTGAGCATGGTAAACCTCTCGACTGTCTTGAGGGTGCCGTCCGGGTTCAGCGTGGTGCACTGACGGTAGAGCACGCTCAACTCGCGGATATAATTGATGTCCGGCGGCACCCACACATCCGTGTAGAGCATGTCCCACTTTTCGAGGTCCCCGCTGCGGGCCAGGGAGTCTATCGCCAGCCCTGTGGTCGGGCCGAAAATGATGTCGTCTTCGGCGACGTGCACGTGGGTTGAGGTGTTCTTGAGGGATTGGAGCAGAAGGTAGTGGGAAGTGAAACACCCAACGGCTCCCGGCTTGAGGGAGGGCGCCCTCAGGTTCAGCGCATTGCCCAGGGAGGCGGGGTGGCGCTTGTAGAAGGGCAGCAGGTTGTAGGCTGCAAGCTGCCGCTCCAACTCCTGTTTCCGGTCCCAATTGCGGTCCAGGTTGATATAGTAACCGGCATAGTGCATTTGATCGCGTCTTTAAGACAAGTGCTCTGCCAAGCAATCTCTTTGCCAAGTTCCATGTGCCTGCCTCGGGGGTTGCCTGGGAGCTTTTCCCAACAACTCCGATTCCGAACCTTCGTCGCCACCTTTGTCGAAAAATGGCCAATCCGACAAAGGTTTCGACAAAGGTCGCGATGAAGTTTTCCGCTCGCCGCGTTGTTTGGGACAGGTTCTTGCCCGGCCCCCGCCGCCCAGGCATACTGCCGGACTGATGGCTGAGAGACCCGGAGAAGCGCAGGCTCGATTTGACCAGGCCCGCCAATGGCAGGCCCAGGGACGCCGGCTCGAGGCCGCCCGTTGCTACATGGAGGCGCTGGAACTGTTTCCCGGCTTTTTCGAGGCCGCGTACAATCTGGGCCTGATGTTCCAGGAGATGGGCCGGGTGGAGGAGGCCATCACCTGCTATGGCCAGGCAGTGCGGATCAAGCCGGATTTCGCGATGGCGTGGGGCAACCTGGGAGTGGCCTGTCGCGATGCAGGCCGAATCCAGGAGGCCCTGGACTGTTTCCACCAGGTCTTGCGGTTCAGGCCGGGCGCGCCGGACGCGCTCAACAACCTTGGCAATGCCTTGCGCAACCTGCTTGACCACGCCCAGGCTATCGCCTGTTTCCAAGAGGCCTTGCGGCACTCCCCGGCGGATGCGGAGATCCATCTGAACCTTGGCAACGCCTGGCGCGAAAGCGGGAATCTCGCCGAGGCCGAGAAGTCCTTTGGCCGCGCGATCCAATTGCGTCCCGATTTCGCCGAGGCGCATTGGGACCTGGCGTTCGCGCTCTTGCTTCAAGGAGATTTTCTGCGCGGCTTCGAGGAATACGAGTGGCGCTGGCGCAGGGTCCGCTTCGCGCCCCGGCAATTCGAGTTCCCGGCATGGCGGGGGGAGGAGGTGCGGGGCCGGACGCTGCTGGTCTATGCCGAGCAGGGAGCGGGCGACGCCATCCAGTTCGTCCGCCTGGTGACGGCGCTGGCTGGGCGCGGCGCGCGCGTGACGCTCGAATGTCCTTCCTCCCTGGCGGCTCTCTTTGAGTCGGTTGAAGGAGTGGACCGTGTCATTGCCCGAGGCGAATCGCTTCCTCGCTTTGACTGGCACGTTCCGCTGTTGAGCCTGCCGCACCTGCTCCGAGTCACGCTGGATACGGTGCCCGCCAGGACACCTTACTTGCGGCCGCCCAGCGGACGGGAGGCGCGGCTGCCGGCAGCCCCCGATTCGCAAAGCGGGCAGCTTAAGGTCGGACTGGTTTGGCGAGGACATCCGCAGCATAAGAATGATCGCCATCGTTCGATTCCGGCGGAGTTGCTCGCGCCGCTATTGGCCGTGCCGGGTGTGGCGTTCTACAGCCTCCAGGTTGGGGCGCCTCCTGGCGAGCCGCCGCTCAGGCCGCCATTGGACAAGCTGATCGACTTGAGCGGGATGATTCACGATTTCGGAGATACCGCGATTCTAATGAAGGAGCTTGACCTGGTGATCTCGGTGGACACCAGCACTATTCATCTTGCGGGCGCGCTTGGGCAGCCCGCGTGGTTGCTGCTGCCGTGCGCGCCGGACTGGCGCTGGCTCCTGGGTCGCAACGACAGTCCCTGGTACCCCACCCTGCGCTTGTTCCGCCAGCCTCGGCCCGGGGACTGGGTCAGCGTCGTGCGGGATGTCCGCGCCGCCCTTTGCCTGACGGCGGGAGCGTAGGAGCGTAGGAGCGTGGAGCGTCCGGAGCGTGGAGCGTGAGGGCATCGTAGCACTTGCTACGCTCCACGCTCTCACGCCCTCACGCTTCACGCTTCACGCTCCACGCTCCACCCCAGGCGTTCAGATCCCGGAATTCGTTTTTGCACTGGCGCTAGGGCACTGCGGGCCGCGGGGCGCAGGGCTCGGTCGAGAGGGTGAGCGTGGCCGGGGCGAGGCCCTCCGCCCGGGCGGTTAACTTGACTCGCCTGCTTGCTTGGCGGACTGCACGATGACCTGGGCCAGGCCGTTGAACACGCTGCGTTTCCAATTGGCAGGGACGGGTTTGTCCTGTACCACGAGAGCCACGCCTTTGTTGATGCCGCCCTGGCCTTCGTTGTTCTTGACCACCACGGCAATCGTGTTGTCGCCGGCCCGGAGGGACCTGCCAACCTCGAAGGCGGGCGAGGAGGACCAGTCATGCGACTCGCCGACGAGTTGGCCGTTGACATACACCCAGCCCTCGTCATCGATCATGCCGAAGCTCAGGAGGATGTTCGTGGCCGACAGGTCCGCCGGCGCCGCAGGGTAGTGGGTGCGAAACACGGCGCATTGGCCGGGGGTCAGCGGGCCAGAGTCTGCCCGGACATTCACCCTGCGCCAGTTCTGATCGCTGAACTCTTTGGCTGCTTCCGGCCGGTCTTTGGTGTCGGGCACTTCCTTTACACGCCAGCCGTCCAGGGGCACGGAACGGGCCCCCGGCTCGCTGATGAACACATCGGCTTCATGACAGCTCGGGTCGCCGTTGCCGACGCCCAGAATCCGGCCCGAACCGCTCAACTCGAAGTCGGCCAGGTTTCCGGCCACCGGGACGACCCGGCCCTGGTCGTCGGTGACGGCTACGGTAATAATGCTGAGGTCTTCGCCATCGGCTTTGATGGCGGGCCGGTCAGGGGTGAGCTTGATTGCGGCCGCCGGGCCGGTCGTTTCGACCTTGTCTTGGGCAACGACCTGGCCCGCGTTGTAGCCTTTGACCGAGAGTGTGCCCGGGGCATACTTCACCTTCCAGGCCAGGTGCGAATTTCTCGGCATGGATTGCTTGCCGAGACTCTCGCCGTTGAGGAACAATTCGACCTCCTGGCAGTTGCTCAAGCAGCGGACATCGATTTCCTGGCCCTCTTTGCCCGGCCAGGTCCAATGCGGCAGCAGGTGCGCCATTGGGCGGGTGGTCCACCAAGCCTGGTAATAATAAAAATTGTCTTTGGGGAAGCCGCAAGTATCCAGGATACCGAAATGCGAGTTGATGCAAGGCCAGCCGTAGGGCGTCGGCTCACCCCGGTAGTCAAAGCCGGTCCACGCAAAGCCGCCGGAAAGCCAGGGCCGGGCGGCGAAGAATTTCCACCAGGTCTCGGTCGTATGCGCCCAGGGGGGGGCGTTGTCATCGTAGGCGCTCATATAGCCGCGCCGGGGGTCGTTGGCGTAGATGCCGCGCGTGCAAACGGTGCTGGCCTGCTCGCTGCCCACATTGGGCTGGAGCGGATGGGCGGCATGGTAATCATCCATCTCTTTGCCGATGTGATAGTTCCAGCCGCGCACATCGATGATACGGTTGAGGCCGGCGAAGGTATTGCCGACGTTGGCCGCCATGGTCACCTGGCGGGTCGGATCGAGCCGGTGAATGAGCCGCTGCATCGTCTCGGCCACCCGTCCGCCCGCCGGGGTGGTCTGCTCGTCTTCCTCATTGGCGATGGACCAGACCGCGACGCTGGGGTGGTTGCGGTCCCGGCGGACGAGGCGCTCGAGCCGGTCCAGGTTCATGGCATCGCTGCCCAACAAACGGTTCTCGTCCATGACCAGCATTCCCAGGCGGTCACAGGCCTCGAGCAACTCGGGCGTGGGCGGGTTGTGCGAGGTGCGGTAGGCGTTGTCTCCCATTTCCTTGAGCCGCGCGATGCGGAAATACTGGAGCCGATCCGGGAGGGCAGCCCCAACGCCCGCATGGTCCTGGTGATTGCAGGTGCCCTTGAGCACGCAGGGCTTGCCGTTGAGCAAGAACCCTTTCCGGGCGTCGAACCCGACCGTGCGAACGCCGAACTCGGTTTCTATCCGGTCAACCACAGCGCCGCCTGACTCGAGGGCGGTGACCAGTTTGTAAAGCGTTGGCGACTCGGGCGACCACAGGACAGGGGAGTCCAGTTGCAGGGATTGCCGGACCGTTCTTTGGGAGAAGGCACCGAGCCTGGCCGACCCGTTCCCTCGGGCCACTACCTTGCCCGTGGCGTCGAGCACCTGGCATCGGACCGCGCACTCTGCCGGCGCATCCAGCGAGTTGTCCAATCGCGTTTCAACGTGGAGCTCGGCCGGGCCTTCCGGGGCGGGGCCCGTGAATGTGCTATAGACAAAAACGCCGTCTGGCGCGACCGCCAGCGGTCCCGTCTTGGTCAGCCAGACATGGCGGTAGAGGCCGGCGCCTTCGTAAAACCACCCCTCGAATTGCGTGGCATCCACCCGCACGGCCACCGCGTTCCTGCCGCCGCAATTGGCCACGTCGGTAATATCGTAGCGGAAACCGCTGTAGCCGCTCTCATGGTGCCCAACGAAAAAGCCGTTCACATACACCCGGCTGTCCCGAAAGGCCCCGTCGAACTCCAGCCACAGCCGTTTTCCTGCGTCTTGCTGCGACAACGCAAAGGTCCGCCGATACCAGCCGACGCTGTTGGTGATAAAACCGGGCCCCACCGGCTTGAAGCCGTGGGACATGTCGGAGTTCCGGTCGAACGGCAGCTCGATGGCCCAATCATGCGGCAGGTTGACGGTGCGCCAGAGCGCGTCGTTGAAATCGCGCCTTGCCGGTCCAACACTCGAACCGGCCTTGGCCAGGTCTTCGCCCGTGCCCCATTCGTTGCCCAGATAGAATTTCCAACCCCAATCCAGCAAGAGCCGTTCGCGCGAACTCGCCGTCTCCGCCGCCCGGCCCGGCGCGGCCCGGAAGCAGAGGCAGAGTGCGGCAATGACCAGGCAGAGCGTGAATCGCAACCGCGCGCCGAGGGCCGAGGGCCGAGCGTGGGGGGACAAAATCGAGCGCCCCCGCGAACTCCGGGACAGAGGATTACAGGTTTTCATAGAATTGGGGTCGGATCTACACTTTTTTACATTTGCTTCTGAGATTTGTTGTCAGCCATGAAAGCGAGACTCATCTGCCGCGCCTAGTCCTGCGGGAGCTTGGGGAAGGCCTTGTGCGGCTCTTTCTGGTACCAATACGCGACGGAGGCGATGTTGTCTTGGGCCGGCAGGTAGGTGCCATCGGCTTTCCAGCCCAGGGCCTGGATGGTGACCTTGAGGTCCTTCTGGAAGCGCACGGGGTCGGCGATGTGCCAGCGATACAATCCGTAATGCTGGCCGGGCTGGTCCACTTTATCAGGAGGAATCACCTGGGTCAGGCCGGTGTAGGGCGTCGAGAAGGGCTGGGTTTTCTTCGTCTCCGGGTTGACGAAGTCGTAGGAGCCGCAGAAATAATCCTCGGTGCCGGTGCCGCAGATGGTCGGGAACTCCCGGTCGCCGTCCAGGAAGAACTTGATTTCGCCCTCGCCCCACCACCGCGAGTTGACGGTCTCCCAGGCCAGGTAAGTGCCGACGTATTGGCCCTGGCCTTCGACGGCGTCGAGGATGGTGTAGAGGCCCGGTTGCTTGAGGGGCTTTTCGTGGCGGAACTGGGCATGGAAGTAACCGGCGGCTGCCGGCACGGTGGTAAGGGTGTAGTTGATTTGATAATAGAGGACCATGTCATTGTCGTCAGTGTTCTCCAGGGTGAGTTTGGCGGACTTGTGGAAGGGCATGGGCCAATAACAATTGAAGGCGCTGCCCGGATTGACGCACACGGCCAGCGAGCTAATCTGGCAGTACTGGCCCCAGCCGCAGGCAAAGAAATCGCCCACCGGGCACTCGACCGAAGGCTCGGTCTCACCGTCCCAATAGAAACGCAGTATGGATTTGCGGAGGTTACCGGTCGGCGTCATCCAGATTTGCTGGATGGCAGCCCGGCCCTTCGATTTGGCCTAGAGTGAAAGTGCTCTTGGCCTTGATGACCACCGAGGGCGACACTTTCCAGCCCTGGCCCAGGTCGCGCGCCGCCCCTTTGCCGGTGCCCTCGGTTGCCATGCCCGCCTTTCCCTTTTCACCGGTGAAATTCTCAGGGCTGATCGAGCGCGTCTCGGCGCGGGAAGTCAGATAGAGATTGCCCAGGTTTTGGCCCAGTCCGTTGTAGGAGGGCGGCGCAGCGGCGCCGGTTACGGCGGCGCAGGCACGCCAAGACGGTGAGCAAGAGCGAGGGAGCGAAGAGGCTGTTTCATGATGTTCAAATGCGGGCTGTGGGTTAAGGGCATATCCGGGCCAATGGGCTGCCGGAACACGTTGTCCGGGCGGCCAAGCCGAGGCGAACTCTAGAGGAGCCGGAAGGCCCGCGCAAGCCCCGGATTCAAACGATGTTGACCGGCCCGCGAAGCGTTTGGACTGCGCGGAGCAAGCTCCGCGCACTCCATACGCTTCGCGAGTCCGGGCGCCAGCGACCGAGTTGTCTGCTCCACTCTCAAGCGGGCTTTTATTTGACCTTCCGCGGGCGGACTGGTACAACGCCCCCGGCACTCAGAAACTTAAGTGTTCATGACCACTAAGCCGGATGGATGCGATGAATAGAACCAAGCGCCCCAAATATAGGCGGGTCCTGCTCAAGCTCAGCGGCGAAGCGCTCGGGGGCGAAAGCGGGGTGGGGATCTGCGCGGAGGCGGTGCGGAACATGGCCGAACAGATTCGCGAGGTGCGGGTGTTGGGCGTCCAGGTGGTAGTGGTGGTCGGCGGCGGCAACATCTTTCGCGGTCTGAGCGGCAGCGAACGGGGCGTCGAGCGGGCCACCGGCGATTACATGGGGATGCTGGCCACGGTGATCAACGCCCTGGCGCTGCAGGATGCCCTCGAAAAACTCGGCGTGCCAACGCGCGTCCAAAGCGCCATCACGATGGCCCAGGTGGCCGAGCCTTTCATCCGCCGGCGCGCGGTGCGCCACCTCGAGAAGGGACGGGTGGTGATTTTTGGCGGCGGAACGGGCAATCCCTATTTTTCGACCGATACCGCCGCGGCCTTGCGCGGCACGGAGATCGGGGCCGAGGTCATTCTCAAGGCCACGAAAGTCGATGGGGTTTATGATTGCGACCCCAAGAAATACACGCGCGCCAAACGGTTTTCCCGCATCAGCTACCTGGAGGCCTTGCAGAAACAACTTAAGGTCATGGATTCCACCGCCTTCTCCCTCTGCATGGACAATAAGATGCCCATCATTGTGTTCGACCTGTTCCGCCCGCACAACTTCAAGCGCGTCGTGATGGGAGAACGGGTCGGGACGATGGTCACGGGGTAAGGGCTCGTGCAAAAACAAATTCCCGGGTCTGAAATGATATTCGCGTCACGTGAAGATGCGGGGCGCAAGCTGGGGCAGGTACTCTGAAAGACGAGCAGGTGGCGGCCGACCTGGTCCTGGGTTTGCCACGTGGCGGGGTGGTCGTTGCGGCCGCAGTGGCGCAGGTGCTCCAATTGCCCCTGGACGTGCTGATCGTGCGGAAGATCGGGCATCCGTTCCATCGCGAGTTCGCCGTCGGCGCCCTGGCGGAGGGGGACGTCGTGGTGCTGGATGAGGCGGCGGCCGCCATCAACCCGATGCTGCAGGGGGAGTTGGAGGAGATCATCGAGGAAGAAAAAGAACGTCTGGCCGCCTACGGCGCTCGATTTCACCGCCAAGGCAGGCCGGCGCTGGCCGGCAAGGCCATCCTGCTCGTGGATGACGGCCTGGCCACCGGCGCAACCATGGAGGCTGCCGTGTTGTCCGTCAAGAAGCAGCGCGCCCGAGGCGTCGTGGTCGCGGCGCCGGTCGCCTCGCGCCATGCAGTCCAGCGGCTGCAAGGCCTGGCAGACCAGGTCAAAGCGCTCCTGGTCGACCCGGACTTTGAAGCCGTGGGCCGTTATTACCATGTCTTCTCGCAAACGACCGACGAGGAAGTGCTCCAACTGCTCCAAGGATGAGCATGGCCGGTTTGGCTTTTTTCGGATGGTCTTAGCCCGGATATTTCACGGGTTTCGCCAGCCGGACGGTGTAGCGCAGGCTTCCAGCCTGCTGTATCGCGGATTTCCAATCCGCCGATGCCGCCAAGCAGGTACAGCCTGCCGACCGGAGGTCGGCGATACAGCAGGTTGGAAACCTGTGCTACGCAGCCTCGGTAGCCCGGTTCCGTTCCTGGGTCGTGAAATATCCGGGTTAGAGAGCGGGCCGACTGGGAGGCGCGCTCGAAGCTGCTTTGCGGCGCGGCGGGGATGCGGACAACAAAAAAAGCCGCCCTGGGAAAACCGGGGCGGCTGCGGGCGACTTGTTAAAAGGTTAAGTCAGGCCCAGGAACGAAGACGGTAATAAATGTAGCCCAGGGTCTCCTCCATCCAGAGATCCAGCGAAACCAAGGTGCCGGTGCGCGGGATCAAGGACAGGGGGCGGTCTGCCGCAAGGTCGGGCAGCCCACGAAAATCGCAGGCCACCGGAAGGACCTCCATCCCGGCCTTGCGAAATGCCGCCACTGACCGCTTCATGTGCCACGCCGACGTGACCAGCAGGACCCTCTTCCAGCCATGCTTGCGGGCCAGGCTCGCGTGGCGGAGCGCCTCCTCATGAGTATCCAGGGACCAATCCAGGACCTCGATCGGCACCGGCGCCAGGTCCCATGAACGAATCCAGTCCCTGGTCCCGCGCACCTCGGGCGGCAGGCCCGTTCCGGGCGGGATGCCTCTGCCCCCTCCGCCCAAGACCAATACGCGCCCCTTTCCCTGGCGCGCCAAAGCGATGCCCGTCATGATGCGGTCGGCAGCGTCGCCAAATCTGAGCCCCAAAATGTTGTTGGAAGACGGCCGCACATAACCTCCAAGCACCAAGACGGCGTCTGCCGGCTCGATTGGCGCTCTTGTCTGCCGCGCGTAGGGCTGTTCCAGGCTCGCCAGGAGCCGCCCGGGAAGCCTGGACGCCTCGACGAGGCAACCGGCCACGACACAACCCAAGACAAGACAGGCCCCCCTCCACTGGCGCCGCGCCAGGAGCACACAGGATGTCCCACACAGCGCGAACCAGAGCAAAGAGACCGGGTCAGCGAGAAGTTTCACCCAATGTGCTCAGCGGATAGACGGGGCGGTGGTTGCCTGAGCACTTACGGCTTGGCCGTTGCGGGTCAGGGCATCAACCTTCGGCTGGGGCGTTGGACTTTTGCCGTTGGCGCTGGCCAGGCGGGCGGGCGTGACGGAGTCGGGGAGTATGGGCCAGCGCTTGAGAGGGTTGTTCGAGGCAACGCTGCAGGAATCGAAGCGGACCTGAATTTGCTCGCCGTTTTTCCAGTGGGTGATTGCCTTCATCCAAGCTTCGGCCAGCAATTCACTCAAGATCTCGAACAGTTTGGCATCCGAGACGCAGGGGCATGATAATGGCCGCTCGCAGGAAGAGCCCGGCGGGGCCACGCCGGGCGGGGCATCCTTCCACTGACAAGTGGGAGCGAACAACTCGAGGGTTCCGGAGGCTCCGCCGTGCATTTCATGGCGGATGGCATGGAACGGTCCGATGACGCCGGGTTGCTCCCATACTCGCTGGTCGCCGGCCAGGGACAATTTGATCGTTGTAAAGCCCAGTTTTTTGGCCATGAAGACAAAGTCGTGCCAAAGCTCCTCGACGGCGGTCTGGCGTCCGCCTTCGAGTTCCAGCCAGTGCATCAGGCTCAGGGCGTAGCGGATCTCGCGGCGCAGTTCCAGGGAATTGCCCACGACGCGACCCACATCGAACCATTGGCGGCTGAAGCTGAGGTGCCCGGCGCAAACCAACAGGACGAGCGCGCCCAATCCGAGCAGCCCGGGCAGCCACTGACCCCGGGACCATACGGCAGCAGCGCCGAGCATAAAAAACACCAGTGTCACTGCGTAAAAGGAGAACACGACTCTGCGCCGGGAATACCCGATGCGCTGGAGGTGATGATGCAGATGCCGCCGGTCGGGCCTGAAGATGGGCAATCCCCAGAGGCCCCGGCGGGCGATCGCCAGGCTGGTGTCGAGGATCGGCAGCGCCAGGGCCAACATCGGGGCGGCCAGGGCCGCAAACACCTCGCCTTTGTGGGAATTGACCAGCGAAAACAGGCCAATCTGAAAGCCCAGGAGGTAGGCCCCTCCGTCGCCGAGGTAAATCCGGGCGGGGGGGAAGTTAAACCACAGGAAGCCCAGCAACGCCCCCGCCATACCGGAGGCCAGCAGTTCGAAGTGGCCGGCTTGATGGCCGACGTAGGCCAGCAAGACCATGAGCAGGAGGCAAATGCCCCCGGCGAGCCCATCAGCCCCGTCGATAAGATTGATTAGGTTGGTCATGCCGACCAGCCAGAGGACCGTTACCGCCGCTCCCCAGCCGTGCAGTTGAATGGGACCTCCGCCAACAAAGGGGATCTTCACGACTTGGATGCCAAGGCCCAAGAAATAGACCGTCAGGGCAATGAGGACCTGGCCTGCAAGCTTCTTTTTTGCCCCCAATCCCCGGAGGTTGTCCCACAACCCCAGCCCGAACATGGCCAGGCAACTCAGGACGATGATACTGAGTTCGGGGGTCTCATGGCGGCTTTCCGGATTGACCAACGCAATGAAGGTCTCGATGCCTATGAAAGCCGCCGCCAACGCCAGGCCTCCCAGCCGTGGGACGGGCCGTTTGAGGGCGTGGTGCAGGTCCGGGTAACGATTCGGGATCCGTCTCCGCGCGCATTCCCTGAGGATTAGCGGGATCAGAAACGACACGATACCTGCGCCCACAAGGCATGCGGCTATTGGAAGAAAAATCATGCGGCAGTCGTCCCTGTCCGAAAGTCGTGCTCACCCTGCTTTGGGCGACACTTGTCGCCAACAATTCATCGCTCGGGTTGCCCATCTGATTTCGTTCAAAATGGTCTGGCTCAGCATCGCAGAGCCCAGTTGAGCATGGGCGCTGGAAAACTGCAAGGTTTTATGTGACATTTCAGACAGCGGATCAGCGAGGACTTTCGCTTTGAGCCTCAGGCATCGGAGGCGCGTCGGGCTGGGGCGGCTGTGCCTGGCGGCGTTGGGGCAAATCGCGGAAAACCCGGTTGTGGGTCTCCGCGCCGGGACGGAGGATCGCCCAAGCGGTCAGAAGGATGATCAGGATATTGACGGAGACCGACTTCCGAACGTCATACCACAACTCTAATGCTCCTTTGTAGGGAGCGATCTCCTCCCGCATGCAGTCCAGGGCCGACTTGCCCGGCAGGTTGAGCAAGGCCTCCTTGTTGCGGAAAACCAACGAACCGATGCCGGTAAGGCCGGGAATATTGCGCGCGACGACCCGCTGGACCTGCTCCGAGTAGAGCGAAAAGACCTCCAACGTCAGCGGACGCGGCCCCACGACCGACATGTCGCCCTTGAGGACATTGAGGATTTGGGGCAGCTCATTGATTTTGGTTTTTCTCAGCCAACGGCCCACAGGCAGGACTCTCGGGTCATCCTTTGTGGTGATGGTCCGGGAGCCGGTGTTTTGACTGTTCCTCCGCATGGTGACGAACTTGATGAGTTGAAAGGGCCTGCCTTTGTATCCGACTCGCGTTTGCCGGTAAAACACCTCACCCTCTCCGGTCAACCGCAACAGGACCACCAGCGGCAACAACAAGGGAAGGAGCAACAGCAACGCGGTTCCTGAAATCAGAATATCCATGCTCCGCTTCGCAAAAAGATAGGAGCGGCTCACCATACTGTCTGCGCCGGCCTGGTCTGGGAGGTCTGGATGTGTCAGTTGCGATAAACGGTGTTGTCGAAATCGGTGATGACGGAGTCCCTCACCAGTCCTGCCACTTCGGCGATTCCGTCCGCCACGGTACGCGTTATGGAGAAGCCCAACTCCCGTTTGATGCGCTCAAAAGAGACGCGGTAGTCACGCGGGTCTTCGGCCTTATGGACGTACTCAATTACGGCATCGGCTGCGTGCGGACGAATCAGGTCCACCAGTTGTGCCTTGGTGAAGTTTTGGTCCGAATCGCCAACATTGAACACCCGGTTGCGGACTTTGGACGGTTCGGCCTCCAGCACTGCCATGACCGCGCGGGAAACATCGCGCACATGAACATAAGGCCGCCAAAACTGCTCGCCATAGACTTGCAAATGCTTTTGGGTCAACATTGCCAGGGTGAACTCATTGACTGTAAGGTCAAAGCGCATTCGCGGTGACACTCCGTACACTGTTGCGAACCGCAGCGGGGTCGCGCAAATACCTTTTGTTTGCAGAGGATCGAGCACCGCACTTTCCAACTCCACTTTGGTCTTGGCGTAGAGAGAAACAGGCCGGAGCTCCGAACTCTCATCCATCCACCGCGAAGGGTCCTTCATCTTCCCATAGTTGCTGCACGTCGAAGCGCAAACGAAACGCGAAATGCCGGCTTCCTGGCCGGTCCTTAGAAGAAGCAGGGCAGCATCCAGGTTGACAGCTTGCGCCTGCTCGGGCTGCCGCGCACACGCTGGATCTCCGACAATGGCCGCCAAATGCACAACCGCATCGATGCCTTTGAGCGCCCGCAGAACGAGTTCTGCGTGGCGGATATCTCCCCGAACAAACTCGAAGTGAGGATCTGCCCAGAAACCAAGCATCGAGTGCCCGCCATGCAGGAGGCTGTCCAGCACGCGGACGTGATGGCCTCGCCCCAGCAGCATTGATACTAATGTTGAGCCGATGTACCCGGCGCCGCCTGTGACAAGTATTCTCATGCGATTGGACAACTTTTTCGATGCTGCCAGACGGGGACGAGTGTGTCAAGCGGCGCATTTTGCCGGTTTCCTGCCGGTTACAGGACAGGGCGCCGTGTTCTTTATTTCCTCAAAACGGCGAGCACCCGCTCGACTTCCTCGTCGGTCAGGCCGACGGAGCAAGGGAGGTTCAGGATGTGATCGAAGAAGAAGGGGGCCTTTTCGATCTGGCAGGCCTGGTTATGGAGGTAAGGCTTCTGGGTATGGTTGAGCTTCCAGATGGGCCGCGTTTGGATTTGTTGCGCCGCGAATCTTTGCATCAGCTCATCGCGGTCCGCGCCATAACGGGCGGGGTCAATCAAGAGGGAGTAAAACCAATGATTACTGTCGCAATACTCCGGCGCGCCCAGGAGCGACAACCCCGGTATCCGCTCGATTCCCTTGCGGTACTGGGCATAGCGCTTTTTCTTCCGCTGGATGAACTCGGGCAACTGCTCGAGCTGCGCCAGGCCCAAGGCGGCCTGCAAGGCCGTCAGGCGGTAATTGTAGCCGATTTCCTGATGCACATAATGCACGCCGTCATCCTTAGCCTGCGTGGTAAGATATTTGGCCTTGGCCAGCTTTGCGGCCTCGCGGGCGACAATCATGCCGCCGCCCCCGCAAGTGATGATCTTGTTGCCGTTGAAGGAGTAGCAGCCAAAATCGCCCATCGTGCCGGCGTGCTTTCCTGCCAGGGCCCCGGTTCTGAGGCGGGAGCCGAGGGCCTCGGTGGCATCCTCAATCACGGCCAGCCGGTACTTGGCCGCCAATGCCAGGAGCGGCTCCATATCGCAGATGGCCCCGAAGACATGCACCGGCACGACCGCGCGAATCCGGTTGCCGGTCTTTCGGTTGACCACTCCCTCAGGGGCCGGGCGGCACCCCTCTTGGAGAAAGTCGCTCGAGTTTCGCCACGTCCATGTTCAGGTAATCATCGCAGTCAAGGAAGACGGGTTGGGCGTTGACATACCGCACGGCGTTGACGGGGGCGATAAAAGTGAGGTCCGGGACGAGAACCTCCTCGCCCGGTTGCACCCCCGCCAGCAGCAGGCAGATGTGGAGGGCGGCAGTGCCATTGACACAGGCGACAGCGCACGGGACATTGACCGATTTGGCGAGAGCGGCTTCAAAACGCCCGACATAAGCGCCGCCCGTCGAAATCCACTCGGATTTCAGGCAGTTGATCACGTAGGACTGCTCGTTGCCGTGGAGGAAGGGGTTGGAGAGGGGGATGGTGGTCATCTCACGAAAAGAGGCAGGTGAACGCAGAGGACGGAGAACAGAGGTCAGGGGGCTGGGGCCGGTGGCTTTGTGGTCCGGGGTCCGGTGTCGCGTTGCGCCGTTGTCCCGTTGTCGCTCGGCTCCGCAGTTTCGTAGTCCAGCGGCCCCGGCTTCACCAGGACTGCGTGGCGCGCCAGCGCGAGTAGGGGAGCGTCGGAATGATGATCGCTATAAGCCCATTCCAGCCGGGCCAGCCCACGCGACTCAATGAAAGCGCGGACGCGCCGCGCCTTTTCCTCGCCGTAACAGTTCCCTAAAGAGCGACCGGTGTATCGGCCGGCCTGGACTTCAAACTCGGTGCCGACGATTTCGAGCGATTCGGCGGCAAACACCGGACGGACGGCGAAGGCCGGGGAGGCGGTGGCGACAATAACCAGGTCACCTCTGCGCGAGTGCTGGCGGAGCCGGGCATAGAGGTCCGGACGGAGAACTCCGGCTACCGAGGTAACAAACCGGCCAAGGGCACATTGAACCGCGCGCTCTGAAGTCCCCCGGACCAGCCTGGAGATGGCCGCTGTCTTGAGCTCCTGGGGAGCCCTCCGCCTGCTTGGGAGCCGTAGGACCAGCGGGGCCAGGACAAGGGCCCGCAACGGCCAGGCGCGCAGCAAGGCGGCCACCAGCAACTTGGTGGTATCCGTCGAGGTCAGCGTCCCATCGAAGTCGAAGGCGACGGCGGGCACGGCCTGGGTGGGGGGATGCATGAACGCCAGGAGTTGGAAGGCGGAAAACTCAGAGCTCCGCCTTCATCCCACCGTCCCCTCCTCGGCCGGGTTGAGGCTGCGGGACTTGAGGAACTGCCAACCGTAGTGGAACACCTTGCCGACGAAGGCCCCAGGGTCATCCCAACGGAAATTGTCGTAGGTATCGGCACCGCCCGGGAGCAGCAACCGGGCCGCTTGCAAAAACTTGCCGGCTCTGAGTCTGCCAACGGCCGCGATGCAATCGCCCAGGTACCAGCGGGCGCGCCATGGATGCTTCACCTGGACGCGGCTTTGGTACTGGCGCGCGGCATCCGGTCCCTGGGTGGCGCAGAGATAGAGCAGATACGGGAACTCGACGCCGGCGGAGACGGCCAGGTGAATCGAGCCCCACAAGCGGGGATTGATCTCGATGAGCCAGGCCTGCCCGGTCTGCGGTGAGTACTTGAACTCGACCATCGCCAACCCATGCCAGCGCATCGCGCTCAACAGCTTGCGCGCCATCCCCTCGAGGTGGGGATTGGGCTCGTGCTCGCGCAACGTCCTGGTACCCCCGGTCTCAATCTTCTCACGCAAACGTTTGTGAGTGAACGAGGCTATCAGGTCACCCTCCCAGTACAAACAGGAGACACCCCACCCTTCGGCCGGGACGTACTCCTGAATAATGGGGTAATGCTCAGGCGAGAGATTGTATGTGACAATCAACTCTTGGACCTTGGCGAGGGCCTGCGCAGCCGATGAAGCGTAGTAAACACCTTTGGCGCTGTTGCTCCGCCGCAGCCTAACGACCAACCTTCTGCGCCAGTCCCACTGGCCGAGCGCTGAAGGCAGGTTGGCGAGGGCCTTCCAAGGGACCAAACGCGGCGTGGAGATTCCAATGGACTCCGCGAACCCCCGCACAAAGGCCTTATCATTCGCTTTGGCCAACAACCCAAATGACGCCACCGGCAAGTTGGCGCCAACAGGAAGGAGATCCAGTCTTCCGGCTAACAACTCCGTCTCATCATGAGAGGGAATAATAACCCGGGCACCCGTCTCCTCAAGTATCCCGCGAATCTGAGCGATGTACGTGGCCGTCTCCGCAAATGGGCTTACAGTTCGAAAGAAACGCGTCCTGTAGCGGGAGAAACGGCACATTCCAAAGGGATGGTGATCCGCGACAAATACGCCGATCCCGTGGCAATGGAGATTGCATAAGGCTGCATAGGTTGAGCGCACCCAGCCGTAAGTGAGCAGGACCCGTGGCTGGCGCGTCTGCTTCACGGCGGGGCCAAAAGGCTCAAGGGCCAAAGGGGCGATTCAGGCTGCAGCAGAATAATACTGCAAACCTTCACCTTTGGGCAGTCTGTAATCGGGTTCCCGGCAGTCATGATGAAGGGCAGCACGTCTGGGCAGGGAATCCGAGGGCCCGCGCGTACAATTCCTCATGGAGTCTCAGGATATGGCGTATGTCGTAGGCTGCCATCTTCTGCCGGCCGCGACGGCCCATGCTTGCCGTTTCCTCAGGGTGGCAGAGGACATGGTCCATGGCCTTTGCCACGGCTGCAGGATCGCCAACCGGCACCAGTAACCCACAGCCATCCTCCAGAAGGTCACGCACCCCTCGAATGTTGCTGCCGATAACGGGGACTTCCAAGCAAAGCGACTCCATGACCGATCGAGGCAACCCCTCCCTCTCCGACGGCAACAACGTGGCCGTGGAGGCCCGGATAAGGGCTGGAATATCTTCGCGGAGGCCAAGAAAGTGAATCCGGTTGGCGACTCCCAAGCTCCGCGTCAGGGCCTCCATCCGTTTTTGGAGCGTGCCTTCCCCGGCAAAAGCCAAGTGCGTCTTCCTGTTGCCGAGCAAGGCAAACCCATTCAGGGCGTCCCGATGCCTTTTCCCACGGTTGAATTCGGCGATCATGAGAAAAAGGCGGTCGTCAGGCAACAAGCGCAGATCGGATCTGATGGCAGCGACTTCTTCCTGGGGGACCCGGGCCGGATGATAGATCGTTGTGTCAACACCGATTCCGGGCATGAAGACGACCCGGTCCGCCGGCACAAGCCTATGCCGCGTTGCCGCCTGCTGGTCTTCGCGGTTAATAACCACCAGAAAATCTGTCCACCGCCCTGCGAGCCTCTCCAGCGCCAGGAAGACCTGGTTCATAAGGACGGAACCGCCACGATGAAAATGAAAGCCGTGGGCTGTATAAATTACCTTTGGCCGGCCTGCGAATCTGCTTCTGCGCAACGCCCATCTGGCAACAAAGGCTGCGACCGGAGTATGGACGTGCACGAGATCGAATTGGTTTTCCCGCACCACTTCCCTGATTTGCCGCGTGGAGCGAAACAGGATGGCTGGACTGGCTGGACTAAATGGATTGCGATTCCAGCAAACATCGAAAACTCGATCGAAGCCGTTGGCGCACTCCGGGCATGAGGAAACCCCCGAGGCCATGGCGGAAACGTGACAGCCCAAATTCCGGAAATGTTGGGCTATGGGCAAAAGAAATGCCTTTAGAGTTGTGCTAAGCGTGCTAATGAAGAGAACCCGCATGGGCCACCTGGCAATAAAGGTCCTGGTATTCTCCCACAACCCGGTGGAGGCTGAACTTCTCGCGCACGCGGGCCCGGGCGGCCTCTCCCAGCCTCCGGCGTCCCTCCTCCCCCCTCTCAAGCAAGCGGTTGATGGCTCCGGCCAGCGCGTGCGGATTCGCCGGGGTAACAACGATGCCGGTGTCGCCCACAATTGCCGCAGAGTCCCCTACATCGGTCACGACGCAAGGGACGCCGCAGGCCATGGCCTCGCCCAGGACATTGGGAAAGGCCTCGCCGTAAGTCGAGCAGAGGCAGGCAATGTCCAGGGCGGCGGTGAGCCGTGGCAAGTCCTGTCTCAGGCCAAGCAGGAAAAAGCGGCCCCGCATGCCCGCCGCCTCGATTTGCCTTGCCAGCTCCGGGTTTTCAAAGGTGACCCCGTCTCCGCACAAGACCCAATGCAACTGAGGCCAAGGTTCCCGAAGCCGGGCAGAGGCGCGAATCAGATTGGCATGATCCTTTTGGGGGTCGAAACGGGCGACCAGGCCCCCCAAGAGGGTCTTGGCGTCCAAGCCCAGTTCCTGGCGGACTGCGCGCCGAGCCGCCGGGTCGGGTTTGAACTGCTCCAGATCGAAGCCATTGGGTATCACACACATCCTGCCCGGATCATAGCCAAGCGCGCCATGGATTTGCCTGGCTGATTCCGAGCAGCACAAGATTCTCTTCGCCAAGAGGCGGGACAGGCGGGCACAGACCCAGACCGACCAAATTGCACTGACGCTGCTCTTGCCAGGCTTAAGCGTTCCGTTGCGGATGCCCCAAACTACCGGGTAGCCTCCCGCGAGCACCGCCGCCAAACTTCCCATCAGGTCCGCTTGGTACATCCAGGTTTGAATGACATCCGGGGCGAATTGCCTGATCTTGCGGGCCAGCCTCAGAACCCCCAGCGGATTGGGCACACCGCGGCGCATGTTCAGAGAACTGACCGGGATGCCCAGAGCAGCGATGGCGGGGCCGACTGGCCCGGCAGGGATCAACGAGACGACGGCGCCGCCAAAGCGGCTCTTGTCCCAGCGGCTGAGCAGTTTGAAGAGCATCGTCTCCGCCCCGCCGACCGATAGGCCGGTGATGACATGCAGCACATTGACTACACCAGCCATGCCGGTCCTATTCCGCAACAAGCCTCTCCAGCAGGACACTGGTCCGTTGCACCATGCTCTGGACGCTGAAGTGCTGCAGAATCCGCTGACGCGCCTCCAGACCGAGCCGCTTCCTGTCGAGCGCCTCGAGTTGGAGCAAGGCCGAACAAGCCCGCGCGATCCCCGCATCGTCGTTCGTCAGGGCGACGGTCCCGGCGTCGCCAATCAGGGCCGCAGCATCTCCCACGTCCGTCGCCACACAAGGGACTCCGCAGGCCATGGCCTCGCCCAGCACGTTCGGACAGCCCTCCTCCTTCGAGCACGAAACCAGCACATCCAGCGCATTGTACGCTGAGGCTACATCATCGCATTCGCTGACCCAGTGCATGCGGTCGTTCAAGCCAAGGGCCCAAGCCGACGCTTGCAGGCTCTGCCGGTAGCCGCCAGGGCCGCCGCCGATGACGACGAATTTCGCGTTTCCGATCTGCTTGCTGATCGCGTCGGCAGCTCTAAGGAACAGGAGGTGGCCCTTCACGGGGTGCAGCCGCCCGACAATCCCCAAGAGCCGATCGGAGGGCCCGATTCTCCACGCCTCTCGCTGCCGGCGTCCCGCTGCCTCATCCGGGCGAAAACGCTCGCAATCGAATCCATTCGGTATGACCTCGGCGTTATGGGCCGAGTAGCCTCGATGCCGGTATCGCTGCCGGCCGCACTCCGAATTATAAACGACCCGATGAGCCAGCCGCGAAAGGGCCGCTCCGGCCCAGAAGGAAGCCAGCGCCAGTTTGTCCTCAACGGGCAGTTCGGTAGTCGAGCGGCGAATTCCCCAAACTGCCTTCGCGCCCGCTGCCCGGCCAAGCAGCAGGGCCACCAGGTTCGCCGCCTCTCCAAACGAATACAGAACCTGGGGCCGTGTCGTCCGCACCAGGCGCAAGCCCCGGCGGAGGAGGCCGAACACTTCCCAGCGCCCGCGCTTATCCAGTGAAAGGAGCTTGAGCCCGGGGAGGTCCTTCACCTCTTCCCAGAACGCGCCCCCCGGATAAAAACACGCCGCGGAGGCATCAAATCGTCCCTTGTCCAGGCCCCGCAACAGCACCGAGAACTGCCGCTCAGCCCCGCCCCGGCCAAGGGACCGGATCAGAAAAAGCACCCGAAGCATTAGGCCTGCCGACCCAACAGCCGAGCCAAAATCGGCCTGGCTCGATGGTTGCGGAATAGACGCCAGGCTGCCGCCAGCCGATCTGCCAGGCTCAACTGCCGTCCGGCAAACTGCTTCACGACCGCCGCCAGGCTGCTCGCCTGCGAAGAAAACTCTTCCACGTCCTTTCGGAAACGGGCTGCATTCTCAGCCTTCCAGACGCTGTGGTGGTAGCAAACCGTCCAGACACCCGAGCGCCTCGGCGCTATCCTGCCCCACATTTGGGACGGGACCCAGGTGATTCCCCACTCGTCCGTATGTGGCCAGGGCCAAAGGCCATCACTGATGACCTGTATCCCAAACTTCGGCATCAGGCGGACCGTGTTCCAGTCAAACGAATGCGCAGGAGCGATCCACGCATCGGCCGTGACGCCGTTTTGCCGGAAGATCGAAATGCCTGCGGCCAGCCGCCGCTCTTGCTCTGCTGAAGGCACATCGGCAAACTCGCTACGGGGGGTCAAGTGCAAGATGCCAGGATCCCGGCTCACATAAAGATGTTGATACCCGTGCATGGCAATACTCCAACCAGAGGCCTGCCAACTCCGCACCCGTTCCCAGAAATCAGCCCTCGCTGGGCCCACATATAGCCTCTCGTCCCGGTTGTCCGGGATTACCGCCAGTATCGGTTTGACCCCACGATCCACCAGCACCCTTTCAACCTCTGCCCAAATCCACCAGTTCATGGTCGGGCAAATGTCGTCGAAGCGGAGCAGAAACTGAGCGTTGCCCGGTTTCATCGCGATTTGCGCGGGGTTAGCGGCAGGGCCAATAATCCGCCCGACCCGGATTTATTCACAGGCCCGTTGCCGCGTTTAACTGTTGCCGCACACGCCCTCACCAAGGGCGCGGATAAAGGCGCAGCAGTTCCTGCGCCTTGTTCGCCCTGTAAGCAGCCCGGTCGTATTTCGGGGTCTTGGCCAATGACCGCTCCGCATAATCTTGAGTCGTGGCAATGAATCTCGCGGGCACTCCGCCGGCGACCGTTCCGGGTGGCACTGCCCGAGTCACCACCGCGCCCGCCGCAACGACCGAATTTGGCCCGATCTCGATTCCGTGCAGTAAAATGCTGCCGTAGCCAATGAAGCAGTTGTCGTGGATGGTAATCCGCCCATATTTTATGACCTCACGGTAGCGAGGTTGGCCGCGAAAAACCCACGTCCCCCCGTCATGGGTGATGAAGCCAACTCGAGAGCTGATCGTCACATGCTTGCCGATGCTGATCAGGAATGGCTCCGTCCCGAAGTCCGGCCACCCCATGATCCGACAATCGTCCGCGACTTGCAGGCCTTGGCGCTTGAGGCGGCCCATCCACCAGCGCCTATAGAGTGAGATAATCATAAACCTAGCATCTGGGGCGCGGATGCAGGCGAGGCGGCCCCGTTACACTGCGCCCCTCAAGTATTTATGCTCAAAAACGCATCTGCAAGCGCGAATCCACTCGAGTGCGCGCGAATCCATGCGAATCTGGAGGAGCGGATCAGTCCGCAGCCAGCACCACGGCCACGCCGTCGAACCATACCTGATCGCTGTGGCGACGTTGTCCGGCAGCGCCGAGAAGGATGACAAGGCGCCCGGCGCCCAAGGGCACGGTCGCCGTGCCCGAGATTTGACTCCAGCCAGAGGCATCGACCTCGGCAGGAGCGGCAAACTTCACGTCATGGTCCAGGGCGGTCCACATGCCGAGCCAAGTCTTCCAGCGGGCCATCACCCACCCTCCGCCCGCGCCGCTTTGCCGGACCCTGGCGCATATAATGAACCGCTGGCCTGGACTTGCCTTTATTTCTTGCCTGAAGCACCCGTTCTGCACCCCGCTCAAACACGCTGAACCCTTGCCGGCGGCACCCACCTCCGGATCCTGGCTCAATTGACCTTGCGAGACGCCCTTCTCTTGCCAGGGGACCCACGACTCGGGCTGTCCGTTCCGAGCGGCAGCAAAGTCCCCGTTGACCGCGAGGTTCGTGAGCTGTCCACGCTGGAGCAGCGACGCCAACTTTCTTCGCGCCCATTCCGCAGGGTCCTTAGCCCGCCACAATGCTGAATCGGCGCCGGCCAAAACCTGACGCCACGTGGGTGGGGCTTTTTCACCTGGCTGGCGCGGCGGCCACCACCGAGCGTGCTCTCCGTAAACCCACACGTATTCGTCAGCGGTCCTTAGCGCACTGGCGACGTTCTTCTCCAAACGGTCCACGCGCGGGCCGCCCAGGCCGTTGACATACCAGCGAGAGGACGCCGGGTTCACGTAGGCATCCAGGTAAATCCCCTGGCCAACCTGTACTTGCGCCCGGTACTTTAACCGGTTCTCCGCAGAAACCAGTGCCAGGCACTCCTGCCTGATTCGCACAAAAGCGGCATTGAACTCGGCCTCGCTGTTGTACAGGTAGGCGTCCTCATTGCCATCGACGACTGCCGCCCCCGGCGGAAGCACCTCCAACAAGCCGTTGGCGAACGCCGGCAGCAGACCATACCGGCCGCGCTCCAACTCAATGCGCAGACCGTAGCCATTGGCGGCGTCGCGCGCACAATGTCCCAGGAGAAAGTAGGCAAAGAGGACTGCGTTCGGGAACTCAGCGCTCACCGCCCGCATCACCTCCCGCCCCCGCTCCCGCGCCTTGCCGCAGTAATCCTCGTAGGTGTGCTGCCCCTTCCGGGCCTGGGCCGGGAACTGGAACTGCTTGAAGGGCTCAGTGTAGGGCTCGGGATCGAACACCAGCCCTTTGAGGCCTCCCTCCCGCGCCAGCCAGGCCAACAACCGCCAGTGCTCCGCGACTTCGTTCCACCCGGCGTCATCAAACCAGTCCACGTTGCCTGGATTTGTCCAGAGAAGCAGGAAATTGTCCGTCAGCCGCTCCGAATGCGCCGCCTTGAGGTCGGCCAGCGCTTGGGTGAAAAAGCTCCGCTCCCAGTGGTTTGTTCCGAAGGCGAGCCTGGCGTCGAATCTCCCGCCGTCCCCCGTCCGCCCCTGGGCGTAGAGGATGACACCGTCGAAAGGCAGCTTTTCCATCGCGCGGAGGTCGCGTCGGAACTGGGTCGTGTCGGGGCTGTCCCATCCGGTAGCGATCAGCCTCTTGGGAAGTTGCGCCGAACCGGCGCTGACCGGTGTGCTGCCCGCCGCCATGGCGGCGAGAACCCAAGCCAACGCTCTCGCTCGAATGCCTGGAGACCACCGGCGACGCCCCGGGCTCGCAGAGCGCTTCGCGGTTATATCTGTTAAAGTGGTGCGTTTTGAGCCGGATTTCCTTCGGCTTCTGCACGCTGCTTCGGAGTGCTTTTGCACTGCGTTGCGCCTCACGTCGTCACCCTCGCGATTAGCGCCTCCCACTTGTTCATCACACTCTGGACACTGAACCGGTCGAGCACCTCGGGCGCGCGGGCGGCCAACTTCCGCCGCAGTCCCTCATCACCCATCATCCGGTCCAGGGCTGCTGTCAGGTCCGTGGCACCACCGGGAGGGACCAGCACCCCGTCAACCCCGTCCCGGATGATTTCCCGGGGGCCGCTCCGGCAGTCAAAACTCACCACAGGCAAACCGCACGCCATCGCTTCGCATAATGCCATCGGAAATCCCTCTGTCCGCGAAGACAGCACGAAGAGGTCCGCCGCTCTTAGCCTTTCCAACGCATCCCGCGTCGCCCCGGGCAAGCGCACCCGCTCTGCCAGGTTCAGCGCCTCTACCCGGCGCTGGAGGCTTGGCCGTTCGGCCCCTTCTCCCCATATCTCGAGCGTCCAGTCCGCATGCCGGGATGCCAGCGCCGCGAAGGCGCTTACCAACAGGTCAAACCCTTTGAGGGGGTCCATCCTGCCCACGGCAATCAACGTTTTCTTTGCGCCCGACGCCATCCTCTCAAGGGCGCATCCGCGCAGCCCAGGCGGAATCGTGACAGGATTCGGAATAACGGTCCCGCGCCTTTGGATTCGCGTCGAGAAACACCGCAGCCCCAATTCAGTTTGCACGACGACAGATGCCGCCAGGGGATACACCGCCTTTCGCAGCCACTCCCATCCCCGGCCTATCGGAGACCCTTTCGGGAAGGTCCGCTCACCCACCAAAACCGGGATACCGAACCCCGCGGTGCTCAGCAAGGCCAGAATATTCATTCTATCCATGAAAGAGATGATGACCGAGGGTCTCGTCATGCGAATGGCCCGTCGGAGGGCCGCCAGGCGACGAACATTATTGAACAGGCCCTCGATCGAATTGCGGGACTCTCCAAGCAGCCCCAGACCTTCCTGCCTGGCCCGGGGATGAAGCGGGAAGAACGACTGCGCATGGCTGTCCTGCAGACATATAACGGCAACGTCGTGTTGGCGTTCGATCCAATAGTTCGCCATTTGCGTGAGGACCCGTTGCGCCCCGCCAAGTCCAAGGTGCGCGATGACCATCGTGATTCTCATGCCCCGAGCAACCTGTCTATCAGGCCCTCCCACAAGCTCATGATGCCTTCCAGGCCATAACGCTGGCGCACCTTCTTCGCCGCGGCCCCCAGCCGCGCCCGCTGCCCTCCATCCCCCATGAGCCGGTCCATGGCAGCCGCCAGGGCCGGGACGTTTCCCGCCGGGACCAGGACGCCATCCAGGTTGTTGGAGATGATTTCGCGGGGCCCGCTTGGGCAATCAAAACTGATGACGGGCAACCCGCAGGCCATCGCCTCGCACAGCACATTGGGAAATCCCTCGAATTGGGACGAGAGCACGAACAGGTCGCTTTGACTCATCACCTGGTAGGCCTCATGCGTTGGCCCAGGCAACCGTATCCGGCTGCCCAGGCCAGTCCCTGCCGCCTGGGCCTCCAGACGGGCCCGTTCCGGGCCTTCGCCCCAAATCTCGAGCCTCCAGTCCGGGTGGCGCCGGGCTGCCTGGGCAAAGGCGGCGATCGATGAATCAAATCCCTTTTCCCATCCCAGCCGGCCCATGGCCAGGACCCTCCTCTCCGCCCGCCCCCCGCCCGCCTCCAATGAACAGTCGGTCCCTTGCGGAACCGCCACCGGGTTTGGAATCACACAGCCCAGGCGTTGAACGGCCGCAGGGAAAAAGGAAAGCGCTCGCTGGGTCGGGGCCACGAGGCAGTCAGCCATCGGGTACGTGAAACGGCGCAGCACCCGCCAGGCCCAGGGGAGTGGCTCCAGATTCGGATTAGTCCGCTCGGAGATGATCACTGGGGCCTCCGTGCCTCGGGTCGCCAGGAGCGTCCTGATGTTCAGCGTAGTCAGGAACGAGATCACTACGTCAGGAGATGATGCGAGGATCTCGCGGCGGAGCATTCTGTGCCTCAGGAAAATCCTCCATCCCCGCCGTAACAGGCCCGGAATGCCCTGAACCTCAAGATGCACGTGGCGATGGATGACCGCAGGATCGAGTTCATAAAAACGTGGTTCTCGAGGTGAATCGGTGGTCAGCAAAACGACGCGCCAACCCCGCTTGGCCCAGTAATCAGCCATTGTCGACATGACCCGCTCGGCCCCCCCGGGTCCCAGGCTGTCGAGAATCAACGTGGCTTTTCTAAGCGGGCTCATTCGAGCACAACCCGACCCCTCTTGCAAGGCGCTTGGGAAATTGACCGCTTAGGCGCAGACCGGCCGTCTCATCCACCGGTTCCACCAGGCCTGGAAACTGAGCACAATCCAAATGCGTGCCTCCCAGGTCGCACTCGAGCGCAGCAGACCGCGCCATTCTCTGAGAACAGGCCCCGGGGCGAAGACCCCGGACTCCTGGAGGCGCTCCTTTGAAAGCAGCTCTTCGGCCCATTCGCGCAGAGGCCCGCGCAGCCAGACCGCCAATGGAACGCCAAACCCCTGCTTGGGGCGGTCCACCAACTTCTGCGGCACGTAGCGATAGAGCAACTGGCGCAGGAGCCACTTGCCGTGCCCATAGGATCGGACCTTCATCCCCGGGGGCAGGCGCCAGGCAAATGCAGCCAGTTCCTGGTCCAGGAGTGGGACCCGAACCTCGAGGCTGACCCAAGAGCTGGCCCGGTCCACCTTTGTCAGCATGTTGTCCGGCAAACCCATAGCGGTATTGATGAACATCAGTTTCGAGAGACAATCCAAGTCCCTCGGGTAGGCCCCCGCATTGACCAGCGAATAAGGAAGCTCACCGGCAACGGGCGGCATGCCCCTGCCGTCGCGCCAATAAGAGTAGCGGATCAGTATGAAATCCAGGTCGGAGCGGGCGCGTAAATAGTCGGAACGGATTTCAAAGGCGCCGGCCAGGCGCTGGAGGCGATCAATTCGGCTTTGCCTCAGCACGGTTCCCAATCCCCGAGCCATCACCCGACAGGATGGCCGGCACGCCGGCGGAATCCGCTCCAGCCACAGCACCTTTGTCGGCAGAGCCGAGTATTGGCTGTAGCCTCCAAACAGCTCGTCTCCGCCGTCCCCGCTCAGGCAAACCGTCACATGCCGTCTTGTCGCCCTGCAAATCAGGTGCGTCGGTATCTGCGAAGAGTCCGCAAAGGGCTCGTCATACATCGAAGGCAACGTTGGGACCAGTGCCCTGCCTTCTTCCCCAGTGATGAGCAATCGAGTGTGGTCGGTGCCCAAATGGGCTGCCACTGCCGCTGCCTGTGGTGACTCGTCATACTCATGCTCGGTGAACCCCGCAGTGAAGGTCCTGATCCGCTTGCCCGATTGCGCCTGCATCAGGGCAGTGACGAGCGAGGAATTGATGCCGCCTGAAAGAAAGGCGCCCAAGGGCACATCGGCCACCATTTGCCGCCGCACGGCCTGCCTAACAAGGCGATCCAACTCGTCAATGGCCTCATCCTCCCCTCCCGGAAACGGATCTGCCATCGCTCGCTCCACTACGGTCTTGAGGCACCAATACGGCCCCGGCTGGGCCCGCTCTTCCGGCGACCGCAGTATGAGCAGGCAGCCCGGTTGCAGCTTGAAAACATCCCGGTAGATGCAGTATGGGCCGGGAACGAAGCCGTGCCGCAGGTAAAGGGCGGCCGCGCCCCGATTCAGCCCCGGCACAAAGGCCGGATGGGCTCGCAAGGCCTTAAGCTCCGAACCGAACAGCAGCACTTTTCCGGCCCACCCATAGTACATCGGTTTGATCCCCAGGGGGTCCCGTGCCAGGGACAACATCCGCTCCTGCCGGTCCCACAGACCGATGGCAAACATCCCGTTGAACCGTTTGACTGCCGTTTGGAATCCCCACTGCTCCGCTGCCGCCAGGATGACCTCGGTGTCCGAGCCTCCCCGGAACCGGTGTCCGTGCCCCTCCAACTCGGCCCGCAGCTCTTTGAAATTGTAGATCTCCCCATTGAACACAACCACATAGCGCCCACTCTCCGAGACCATCGGCTGATGGCCCAAGGGCGAAAGATCCAGGATGGCTAAACGCCGAAACCCGAACGCAACGCCGGTCGAGGCATCCACCCAGTGCCCCGCGTCGTCCGGGCCGCGGTGCCTCAAAGTGGCGCTCATCCGCTCGGCTACCGCCGCCATGGCCGCCGCCTCGGCTGCCTCACCGCTCCAATATCCAGCGATTCCGCACATAATAAACCCAATTCACTCCCGTTCGACCCAAATGAGCTCCGTGCCTATGGGGCAATACTCCACCGTCAACCGCTTGACCGACTTGCGGGAGGCTAGGATACGGGTGATGCGCCCCCTTTCAGGCATGAAATAATAGCCAGACTTTATCCCTGTCCAGCGGTAGAGTGCAAAGAGCAGCCTTGCCGGATAACGTGAATAAGCGTTCTGTGCTCGGGCCCAGTCGGCAGTAGGGATGTCGAGCCAGGCTGCCCCTCCCGGCTTGGTCAACCTCAAAACCAAATCCGCAAAATGGGCGTCCGAGATGCAGTAGTACCAGCAGATGCGGCAGAAGACCAGGTCAAATGGATTGTCCTGCAAACGCGAGGCGGCTTCCAGAAAACCAAGGCTCCACTCGCAGGAAACCCCGCCCTCCCGCGCATGGTCCTGGGCGATGCGCATGTAGGTGCGGCTCGGGTCGTGCCAGGTCACCCTCGCCCCGCGGAGCGCGAAACCAACAGTGTACTGCCCGGGACCGCCGCCCAGGTCCAGGACACGCAAGCCCGCCAACCTGCCGCACAACCCCTCGATCCGATCGATCGTTCGTGCCACACAGCCCTCCTCGCAAAGCTTCCACTCCTCCGAGGCATAGCGCGCGCCATAATCCGGACCCACAGGGTCAAACCCACCCTCCACCCTGTGAAAGCGGGGCTGGAAAGCAGGCCAGTGCGAGATCCAATTAAAAATGCCACGCGTAAGACTCCGCCCTCCCGCAGGCTTGTCAGCCTTTCCTGGCCTGGCTCTGGGCCTGGTAGATTTCTTCAAATATACTATCGAGCGTCTTGGTGATAGCCCAGCCCGGGTAGTGCGCGCGCATCTTGGTCAGATCGCTGATGTAACATATATGGTCCCCGGCGCGGTTTTGGTCGAGGTACTCGTAATTCATTTTCTTGCCGCTCAGGGCGGCCGCGCGGTCGAAGGCCTCGAGAATCGAGACGCTGTTGGCCCGGCCGCCGCCGAGGTTATAGACTTCCGCGGAACGGGGTTGTTCCCAGAATGCAAAGATGAAGCGGGCCACGTCGAGGGAGTGGATATTGTCGCGGACTTGTTTGCCTTTGTAGCCATAGACCTTGTAAAGCTGTCCCTGGGCGTTGCACTTGATGAGGTAGCTCAGGAAACCGTGCAGCTCCACGCCGCTATGATGGGGTCCTGTCAGGCAGCCGCCGCGCAGGCAGCAGGTCTTCATCCCGAAGTAGCGGCCATACTCCTGGACCATGACATCCCCCGCCACTTTCGAGGCCCCGAAAAGGCTGTGCTTGGTCTGGTCGATGGGAAAGTCCTCCGCGATGCCTTGGGCGAACGCCGGGTCATCGTAGTCCCAGCGCGCGGGCAGTTCCCGCAGCCGGATAGTGTTGGGCCGGTCGCCATAGACCTTGTTGGTGCTCAGGTGGACGAAGACGGCCTCCGGGGCGTAACGTCGCGCCGCCTCGAGCAGGTTCAAAGTGCCCGCGGCGTTGACATCGAAGTCGTCGAAAGGCCGCGAAGCCGCCAGGTCGTGGCTCGGTTGGGCCGCCGTGTGGACGATGAGCTGGGGACGCAGCGTCTCGAGGCAGGCGAGCACCTCCTGCCGGTTCCGAATATCGAGTTCATGGTGGCGGAACCCGCGGTGCAGGGCCTCCAATCGCCGCTGGTTCCATCGTGTGTCGCCGGCAGGCCCAAAAAAATCGGCCCGCATGTTGTTATCAACCCCGTGGACCTCCCAGCCGAGGGGGCAGAAAAAGTCCACCACTTCCGAACCAATCAATCCCGACGAACCGGTCACTAAGAGTCTAGGCATAGTGTTCGATACCCCTCTTCCAGGACAGCTCTTGAGGAGGTTCAGCCGTCCCTGCGGGACGGACGCAACTCTAAACCGCTTCTCCCGGCGCTGAAGCGCCGGGCTATTGTCGGGATGTCCCTCCGGGACAAGAACCGGCCGCAAGCCGCTTGACATCTCAAGAGACACCTGCGATGCCGAGGCAAATGCATGGGTGCGCACCTGGACAGTTGCCGGATTTCTAAGCCGGCCCTCCGCCGATAAGCTGCCGGTAAACGTGGCTGTAGGCACGGCCATCAAACAAGGCCGCCGTCCTGCGGGCCGCGGCCTTCATTTCGCGGTAGCGCCCTTCGCCTGTGGTTGCCGCCCGCTCGAGGGCGTGGCAGAGGGCATCCACCGACAACCCCTCGACGAGAAAGGCGTTCTCCGAGTCTCTCAGGTACGTGCCCAGGTCGCTGGTCAGGTTGCACATCAACGGCACGCCAAGGGCGAGAAGCTCCGGCACTTTTGAAGGAAAGCACGCCCGAGACCATTGTGAGTCATGCCGCAACAAAATGCCGAACGAGGCGGAGGCAGCAATCCTCAAGGACTCCCGGAGCGGGACAAAACCATGGAACCGGACTGCCTCTCCCAAGGCTTGGAGCAGCGGCTGCCCGACGCCCTTCGTTGCCGCGACATCGGCCCGCGAGGAGCCAACGTATTCCATGACGATCGGGAACCCCCGCCGCCGTGACTCCAGGACCGCTCCCAGAATGATATCATGCCGCTCCCGGATGCAGGTCCCGGAGAACGCCAGGCGTAACTCTCCGCCATTGGTTTGACGCCGGCCATCATCGGCAATCGCCCAGAGTGGATCGCTCAAATCCACAAGCGGGGGCATCAGGACCGTCCGGACGCCGCGGCCCTGGTAGTAGTCCTCGAGGTACCTGGAAATGCAGATAACCCCGTCGGTGGTTCTGTTGAGTAACCGGCGTTGGATCTCCGCATCTATCGTGACGTGGCTAAAGCGGGGCGTGCCGTTGAGCCCGGGTTCGTGCCACTCAACTATGTAAGTGAAGAGCCGGATTTGGTTTCGGCGGCAGAAGGCGCGCAGCCGCAGCAGCAGCGGGACGGTTCCGCCCATGCCCGGATAGTAGATGATGGCCCGGAGCCCGCGCGGCGGTGCTCTCCTGGAAAGCCAGCACATCGCGTCATCGTCCCTGGCAAAGAACATTTTCGGCCAATAATGCAGGTGCGCCCTCACTCGCCTCAATACGCGCGGCCTGCGCACGGGCCAGTACGGCACGCCGCGGTAGGCATACCCGCCGTCCGCCTGCCGGTCCTCCTCCCGTCCGCCCACCTGGTCCGGGAGCGCCCCTACGCTGTAGCCGGCGTTTTGAATGGCCACGGAATGCCCCCGCATGAGGTTCGCCCCGGCGTCTCCCTCAGGAAAGCGAAAATCGCCTACCAGCAGCACCTCTGGGAGGGCGGGGCCTGGCTCAGCCGCATCAGGTTCTGGTTTCACAACCGACTGTTCCTATGGGCCGGGCGGGGTTGCCGCCCACAATCGTGCGCGGGGCAACGTCTTTAGCCACAACGGCCCCCGCAGCAACCACCGCCCCCTGCCCGATGCGCACGCCTTTGAGCACTATCGCCCTGGCCCCGATAAACGCGTCGTCCTCAATCGTAATCGGGGCGGTTCGCGCAGGCCCGCCCTTGCGGCGCTGCTCGGGGTCCAGCGGGTGCGCATCCGAATCCAGGATAAGCGCCCCGGCGCCAATCATGACACGGCTACCGATGCTGACATGCCTCGAGGGCCGTGATGCTGCAGCCGCTCACCCCAACGTCGTCCCCAATCTCCACGAGGGCGCCATCTCCCCAGGCGGTAATGATCACCGGCTGGAAAACCCCGATGCTGTTGCCGCGGCTTTTGCTGTGCGCCCCAAAGCGTTTTCCGATGACGATGCGCGCCCCGGCCCCCCGCATCCGCAACAACGGGCGTCCGCTTAGCCGCCAACCGGGCTGCCAGCGCACACCCTGCGAAGCACACCAATACCAGTGCGCCGGGGCCACCGCCCAGTAACTGACCCGGAGCCTGGTCCTGAGCCAAAACCGGTGGCCGGCCTTGAGGAGCTCGGCTCCCGGCAACCTGTTCAGGCTCCCGGTCATGCCCCTTGGGTGCGGCGGTCCCGGAGGATAGCGTAACACCGCCCAGCAATGAGGATCGTCAGGAAATTCTGCGGGTTCTGTACCACCCCGTGGTAAATCGCCAGCCCCAGTGTCGCCAGCAACCAAAGCAGCGTTGTCATGCCCAAGCCCTGCTCCTCGTCCGTCTCCGCCGAGGCCAGCAGCTTAAGGCCGGGCCACAAGACAAGCATGAAGTACCCCAACATTGCAGTGACCCCGAACTTCCATAAGATCATCAGAAGCTGGTTGTCGAACCACAGGAAGTTCAAATCCTTGCCGAAACCGTAGGTCGAGAGCGGACCCGTGCCCAGCACGAGCGAGCTTAGCGGGCACCTGCTGGAAAAAGGACGTGTACTGCTCCGTTCTGGTGTCGTCCAGCAGACGCTCGCGAAGGCCGGCCAGTTCCTCGGGAAAGATCGCCGCCGCCGCAAAGAATACTGCTGCTATTAGCATCAACCCCGCCATCAGGGCAAGAACGTATCGCATACTGCGGCCCCTGCCGCCAGCCCGGTTGAGAATGAGAAAACGGATGGCGATTGCCAGGATGCATTGACAGGGCCAGCTTCGGTTTTTCAAATAAATGGCCTCAATGGCCGCCAAGGCGATCGGCAGACACGAAATCAACTGTAACCGGATGCGATCGGCCGGGAGTTGGAACAGGTAAAACACGCCAAACCAGAAGGTCGTCTGCAGGAAGACGGTGGGGGGCAGTTGGGCGGAACTGCCAGTCCCGGCCCAAGGCTCCTTCCAGATGTAGTAAATCCCCAATACGCCAAACCCATAGGCAATGATCGGGGAGAGTTTTCGCAAGCGGGGCCACAAGGTATCATCGGAACCGAGGAAGATGCCCAGACACATGACGTAAACGGCAGGACTCAGGGTACCCCACACTAAATATCTGTAATCCTCTCCGGGTAGCGCCACTAGCCACACCGCGCAAGTCCCCTCCAAAGCAGCCAGCCAAAAGAGCACCGCGCCTGTAAGCCTGCCTCGCATTGCCATCGAAGCCCATGCGGCCCCGGTTCCCACAAAACAGAGCGTCCCAGAGGCGCAAGTAGCGTCCCAGGGGCGAATCCAGGAACTCAAAGACCTCTTCTCCGTTTTCCACTTTGATCTGGCCTCGTCCATACTCCGCCGCCTGGGCGGCGCAGACCAACAGGATGGCCAGAATCGCCAGGACGGCATAGGGCGTGAGCCTTTCTTTGTCGTCGGGCACCCGCGCCCTCATCCCCGGGCCGGCTCGGGCCTCGGCTGCCTCCGGGCGACCCCGGGTGCTCGGACCGCGGTTCGGCCGTTGCGGGGCAGGCGCCGGGGCGGTCTCCTCAGGGGACTGGGTTTTGGCTCTCGGACTCAGGTCCGTCACGCTCATATCATCCTTGCAGTAGCCACACAAAGGCCAACAAGTCCCGAAGGGACGGCTGAAATCACGGGCGGCGTCAGCCGTCCCTTCGGGACTTGTGACGGTTTGGGCGCTCCCACCCAACGTTGAAACGTTGGGCTACTGTCGGATGTCCCTCCGGGACAAGCACTTGGCCGGGGCGCGCCTCCGGGTTCATGGCCAAATCTGAGTGACATTAGGTTGGAAATCTGCGCTACGTAGCCTCGGGAGCTGGGTACCGCTCGTCGGCTGTATTATTATCCAAAGAAGTCTCTCGTTTTCGCGAAGAATTATCAACCACGGATTACGCGGATGGCACAGATAAAAGGAATCCGTGAAATCCGTGAAATCCGTGGTAATTGGCTGCTTTGGTTCCGGCTGCGCCGGGCTGTGAAACATCCGGGTTAGGGGCGCTTGCCCTGGCTCAACACCCTCTTGCTCTGGTAGAGGACGAAAGGCACCACGATGATGGCATAAGGAACGACCGCGGCCCAGGGAACGGTCCAGGTGCCAACATATTTGGCGAAAAGACACTTGAGCGCCAGCGATACAACGGTGAAGGCGGCAAGCGCGTAAACCTGCGGGCGCACCACATTCGCCCCATTGAGCACCATGAAGTAGGGACCCACAAACGAGATAAGAGCGGTCCAGCCGGCCAGGCCGGCGGTCAGGGCGTAACTCGGCTCAAATCCCGGACCGAGCCAAAGGCGAAAAACGGGCCGGGCCAACAAGATAAACGCAATGCCGATGACCAGAACCAGCCCCGTCCCCAGCATGGAGACACGCCAGGTATTGCGCCGCACCCAACCGAGCTCCCCGCGCGCCATGGCCTCGCCATTGGCCGCCCACATCGGCTGGTAAATCATCATCCCAACCGACCCCAGTATGCCGAACATCCTCGAGGGAATCGAATAGGAAGGCACGCTCGCTAGGCCCTGGGCCTGGGCGACAACAAGGTTGTCAGCCTGGGTCGCCAAAAGAGTCATCACTCCCAGAACAAAAAACCAGACCCCCTGTTTGAGCATCAGGCGCGCCGTTTCCTTGTCCCATTCCCGCAAACCGGGGCGCAGTTCGGCCCGTTGCCAGCCGAAATAGACGAGGCCATTCAAGGCCATGACCATCGGCCCCGCCAGGCCCACAACCAATAGAAACACGGGAAAGCTGGCGCTGCTCCTGACGAGCAGCACGATGAGCAGCATGCCTAATATGCTGGCAACCGCCTGCCACAGTTGCCCGTGATACTCTTCCTGAAAGCCCGCCTGCGTCCGCTGCACCACCCCCAGCGGAAGGCTCATAATGAAAGTTAACAAACAAATCGCCGCCGCGGCCTGGGCGTCCCCGCTGCTTTGGGCGGTCTGCGCATTGACGACCCGCGCCCAGGGCACGAACGGCCAAAGGAGAGCCAGGCACAAGACCATCGCGCAAGCGACTCCCAGCAAAATGACCAGGGTACTCGAGACCGCCCGCCTGGCCAGCCTCAAATCGTCACGGCCCCGCGCCCGGCAAAGAAATGTCACCAGCCCGTTGCCCAGCCCGAGGTCCGCGAATCCAAGCATCCCAACCAAGGAGGACACTGCCATCCACAGCCCGTACCTCTCCTTGCCCAGATAGGCCAACGAGAGCTTGATGGTCACTAAGGGGGTGGCCGCCGAAACTGCTCGAGCCAGCCCGGCTGCCAGCGCCGTCAGCGCCGCCCGCCGGAGCCGCTCCTTCGAGCGTCCCCCCTCGGTCGAAACGTCGAACGCCCGCAGCCTAACCAGGCTAAAGATATTGCGCAGTGTTTCCAAGGCTGGCATCGCGGCGCCCGGCCAGTTCAGGGGCGCTGCTGGCTCGGCGCCCGGCGTGTCCTCCACATCGAGACATGTTGTCCTAAGGTGCCGGTGACCCCGTCAACGCAGAGGTGGGTTGTGACCGATTTCAGGGTGGACTCGGATCAGTGAACTTCTCCGATCAGGTTGGTGGCCACCCAGGTTAGACCATTGGCGCCGGACTGGAGTTCGTAAAGTGTGCCGTTGCTGTTCACCAGCGAGATCGCGCCGGGAGAAGCAGGAGCGGTTGGCCAGGAGGACATGGCATTGGTGGGTATTGAATTGCCGACCAGCGTCTCGTTCGTCAGCCCGGCGGCGTTCCCGGTGAAGCTGGCGGCCGTCAGGTTGCCGCCAACCGACAAGTCCCCCGAAATGGTCTCGCTGCCGTTGATGAAGGCCTGCCGGGTGTCGAAATAGCCCATATAAAGCGGCACGTAGCTGCCGTCTGTGGCCGTGGATTGTGTGTCCATCCAGAAGGTGTTCGGACAATTCGTGCCGGAGTTGGGACCAAGGAAGATGCTATGGTGTGCGTCAGTCGCATCCATCCCGGACTGGTCCCCGGCGAAGACTGACCAAGACGCATACTGCGCATTATAGCCCGAGGCCGAGCCTATAAATATCATGTTCTGCGAGTTAGAAGCATACAGCCCGGCCAGGGAACCCAGTGAGTACGCCTTCGCTCCCTGACATCGCGTTCTGACCAGCGCCGAATCCAAGGAACGTTGCGAGCATAGGCTCAGCTATGTTCCCACCAGACCCGGAGCCACAAAGGTGTTGTAACCGGAAGAAGTGGAGGATTGTCCAGCCGCTTCTCCAATGATCGTGTTGCCGCGGCCGTTTGCGCCGGTCATGGCATAAGCATCACATCCAACGACGGTATTGTAAGCCCCGCCAGGAACGTTGTCTCCCGCGTAGGCTCCGATATAGACATTGTGGTAACCAAAGGAGTTCGAAGATCCGGCGAACGTACCCAGAAACGTATTTTGAGTGCCGTTGATGTTAAGACGGCCCGCATCGTGGCCGACAAAGGTGTTTTCGTCGCCAGAGCCGGTGAAGGTACCTGCGCCTATCCCCAAAAACGTGTTCATCTGTCCAGCCTCGGCTCCGTCGGCTTCGGCTTGTGTCGGCGAAACCGGCCACGGTAGGTTCGTAGTCAGTAGCGAGCCGCCGTCGCCGAAAACGATTGAGCCCCTCGAAGGGCAACGGTGGAACGAAGGCGGTTGCGGTACAGGCCGAGCTGGTAATATTCAGATTCGTCGCGGTCAGAGACGAGACTGGGGCACCCGCCGAGAGCGCCGGCAAACGGCCTGGGAGGTTGCCGGGATTGAGGTTTGTCAATCCCGACCCGTCGCCCCCGAAGGAACCGGAAAACAAACCGTTGAAGCTGTTGCCGCCGTTAGTCAGCGTGACGGTGCCGGAGTATCCAGCCAGCGCGCTGGGAGGCAAGGTGCCGGTCAATTGGGAGGCCGGCAGGGCGCCCAGCAGGTTGCTGGCGGTGTTGGCCATAATGGAATATGGCGCCGGCAGGAGTTGCTCGCGCGGAAGCGTCGCCGTGAACTCGGTGTCGCCATTCGTCCGCACGTCCAGTTGCAGCCAAAGCGCCGGCCCGGTGAAAACGCCGTCGCCGAAATCAAGCGTCACCGCGTAGAACCCGTTGGTGACGCTGACGGCGGGGCTTATTACCGGCCCGGCGACGAGGTTGCCATCGGTGAGTGCGTCCCAGAGCTCGAATTGCAGATCATAAAGTCCGTTGGCCGGGCTGCCATTGTCATTGAATTGGCCGTAGCGGGCAAATGCGGTGCCTTGGGCAAGGCCGGGTGAGGGGTGAAAGCAAAGCACTGCCAGTGCAGCAACCACCAGCCACCCGGCGCTGATGCGGGTTGTTTTCATGGATGGTCAATAAAACGTTTATGTAACTACTCACGTGTTATCGGCCAATCGGCGAAAAACTTGAGGGTTTTGTTGCCAGAACGCAGGCACAATATTCCTTGCTGCTGGAAGGAGAGTGCTGGTGGAACAACATCAGGCAAGCCGGTGCCGGGGCGGGGCTGGTCCCCGGCGCCTCGGCCCGTTCAGGGGAACAGCCGTTCGGGGGCCAGGTCGCGCAGGCGCGGGGCCCTGGCATCCTTTTCGGAGACGATGGGGTCCTTGAGGGGCCATTTGATGCCGATGTCCGGGTCGTCCCAGCGGAGGGCCAACTCGTCCTTGGGCGAATAAAAGGCGGAGCACTTGTAGTAGAACAGGGCGGTCTCGCTCAAGACGGCGAAGCCGTGGGCGAATCCGGCGGGGACGTAGAACTGGCGCTTGTTTTCTGCGGAGAGGACGACGCCGTGCCAGCGGCCGAAGGTGGAGGAAGTGCGGCGCAGGTCCACGGCCACGTCGAAGACCTCGCCTTGGAGGACCTGGAGGAGCTTGGCCTGGGGGTCGGGGTTCTGGAAGTGCAGGCCGCGCAGGGTGCCGCGGCGGGACAGCGAGAGGTTGTCCTGGACGAAGCCGGTTTCCAGCCCGGCCTGGGCGTAGCGGCGCGCGTGCCAAAGCTCCATGAAAAAGCCGCGCGCGTCTCCGAAGACCTTGGGTTCCAGTATGAGCAGTCCCTGCAAATCGCAACCACGGGCATTCATTGTCTAAGCGGGGGCCGCAGCGGAGGGGCCAGGCAAGGCTCCGCCCCCGTCAGTTCGCGCGAGCCGGGTCGCGGACGAGCACTCCAAACCACATAAGCCGATCGTTGCAGCCAAGCAGATATCCTGTCAACGGGAGCTAAGGAACTCAAGCTCAATCTGCTGATTCCACTGGTTAGAACTTTGGTTGCAGTCCTGGCGGCGGGGGGGATATGTTGAGTCGAGTGCAAATGTTGCGGGACAGTCGTATTTATGTTGCGGGGCATCGGGGGCTGGCGGGCAGCGCCATCTGGCGGGAGCTGCGCCGCCAAGGCTTCTCGGCCTTGCTCGGGCGCACCCATGCGGAGTTGGACCTGGCGGATGGGGCCGCCGTCGGCGGCTTTTACGCGCGCGAGAAGCCGGAGTTCGTCTTCATCGCCGCCGCCCGCGTGGGCGGCATCATGGCCAACGCCAGCCGCCCGGCCCAGTTCCTGTACGAAAACCTCCAAATCCAGAATAATCTCATACATGGGGCCTATCTGAACGGGGTGAAGAAGCTGCTTTTCCTGGGCAGTTCCTGCATCTATCCCAGGCTGGCGCCGCAACCCCTCAAGGAGGAATACCTGCTGAGCGGTCCGCTGGAGCCGACCAATGAGTGGTACGCCGTCGCCAAGATAGCGGGCATCAAACTGTGCCAGGCCTGCCGGCGGCAATACGGGTGCGATTTCATCAGCGTGATGCCCACGAACCTCTACGGGTTGAATGACAATTACGACCCGCTGGGCGCCCATGTCCTGCCTGCCCTGATTCGGAGGTTTCACGAGGGCAAGGTTGCGGGCGCAGCCGGGGTCGCATGCTGGGGCAGCGGCGTGCCGGTGCGCGAGTTCCTCTGGTCGGATGACCTGGCGCGGGCTTGCGTGTTTCTGATGCAGAACTACAGCCAGGAGCAATTCATCAATGCCGGTTTCGGCGCCGAAATCTCGATTCGCGAACTGGCCGAAAAGGTCAAGCGAGTGGTCGGATACGAAGGGGAGGTTCTCTGGGACAAAAGCAAGCCGGACGGCACGCCGCGCAAGTTGCTGGACAGCTCGCGGCTGTTCGCGCTGGGCTGGCGGCCGCAGGTGGGCCTGGAGGCCGGTCTGCGCCTGGCCTACGAGGATTTTCTCAGCCGCTGACCCTGGTTTGCCCCCGCCGGTGCCGGCGCAGCAACTCGATGTCCGCCTCTACCATGAGCTTGACCAGGTCCGCGAAGCGGGTCTTGGCTTGCCAGCCAAGCTGGCGCCGGGCCTTGCTGCTGTCGCCAATGAGCAAGTCCACCTCCGCGGGACGGAAGTAGCGGGGGTCGGTCTCGACGTGGTCCTTCCAATCCAGCTCCGCATGGCTAAAGGCCAGCTCGAGGAATTCCCGCACCGAGTGTGTCTCCCCGGTGGCCACGACGTAATCGTCCGGCTTGTCAGCCTGCACCATGAGCCACATGGCCTCGACATACTCGGGCGCGTAGCCCCAGTCGCGCTTGGCCTCGAGGTTGCCCAGGAATATTTTGTCCTGCAAACCCGCCTGGATCTGCGCTACGGCCCGGGTAATCTTCCGCGTGACGAAGGTCTCCCCCGGCGCGGGGACTCGTGATTGAACAGGATTCCGTTGCTGGCGTGCAAGCCGTAGGACTCCCGGTAGTTGACGGTGATATAGTAAGAAAAGACCTTGGCGCAGGCATAGGGGCTGCGCGGATAAAACGGCGTCCGCTCCGTTTGCGGCGTCTCCTGGACTTTGCCGAACATCTCACTGGAGGAGGCCTGGTAAAACCGCGGGCGAATGCCCGTCTCCCGTATCGCCTCCAGGAGGCGCACGGTCCCCGTCGCCACGATGTCGGCCGTGTACTCCGGGCTGTCGAAGCTCACCCGCACATGGCTCTGGGCGGCCAGGTTGTAAATCTCCTCCGGCTGCACCTTGCCTATGAGCCGGGCCAGCGCGCTGGCGTCCGCCAGGTCGCCATAGTGCAAATGCAATCGAACTCTTGCCCGAGTGCGGGTCCGCATAGAGCGGCTCCAGGCGCCCGGTGTTGAACGTGCTCGCCCGGCGGATAATCCCATGCACCTCGTAGCCTTTCGAGATGAGCAACTCGGCCAGGTAGGAGCCGTCCTGGCCGGTAATCCCGGTAATCAATGCTTTTTTCATGGCCGTCCTACTCGGCGCCGAGAGCCCCGCGCGCAGCGCTCACCACGTCCTCCACGTCTGCATCTTCGAGCTTGGCCGAGATCGGCAAGCTGACTGTCTGCCGCCCAACCCGCATGGCCTCGGGGTAATCCTTGGCCGCCCAGCCAAAGCTCTGCTGGTAGTACGGATGCTCCGGGATGCTCAGGTAATGCACCCCAATCCCAATGCGCCGCGCCGTCATGGCGTCCAAAAAGGCATCGCGGCTAATTCCCGCTCGCGCCTGGTCCACGAGGATGGTGTAGAGATGGCGCGCGTGCCGGCTGCCGGCCTCCGGCGGCGCCGGGAGGCCAATCGGGAGTGACGCCAGCTCGCGGTCGTAGTAGTCCCAAATCTGCCGGCGCCGTGCCCAGGATGCCTCCACGCGCTCGAGCTGGTGAATCCCGATGGCGGCCTGCAAATCCATCATGTTATACTTGAAACCGCATTCCACGACTTGATAATGCTTGAAGCCCCGGTCTCCAAAGCGTTCCCAGGCGTCCTTGGTCATCCCGTGGAGCGCCAGGACCTTGCACCGGGCCGCCGCCGCCGCCGAACGGGCCAAAATCATGCCCCCTTCGCCGGTCACCACGTTCTTGGTGACATAGAAACTGAAACAGCCAAAGTCCCCGAAGGTGCCGGCCGGCTTTCCCTGCCAGGTCGTTTCAATGGCATGGGCGCAATCCTCGATGATAATTAGCCCGTGCTTTCGCGCTATCTGGCACAGGCGGCCCATGTCGCAGGGGCGCCCCGCGAAATGAACCGGAACCAGGGCCCGGGTGCGCGGGGTGATGCGGCGCTGGACCTGGGCCGGATCGATGTTCATCGTCGCCCCATCGATGTCCGCCAGCACGGGCCGGAGGCCGGCATGAATGATTGCGTTGACGGTGGCGCAAAACGTGAGCGCCGTCGTAATCACCTCGTCCCCTGGCTTCAACCCGGTCGCGATCATGCTTACATGAAGGGCCGCCGTGCAGGAGTTGACCGCCACGGCATGACCCCAGCCGCCCTTGTAGGCCCGGAAGGCCTCCTCGAACCGGGCCACCTTCGGCCCGGTGCCCAGCCAGCCGCTTCTCATGCTCTCGACCATCTCTTCGATCTCCGCCGCCTCGATGCGAGGCGCGCCGAACACGAGAAACTCCTTCCGGGTTGGATTGGATTTCTGCTTTCTCAATTTTTGCTTTCGGCCACGGCGGCTGCCACCGCGGCCACGATTCGGTCCTGGTCTGCCTCGGGCAGGAAGGGGTGCATGGGGAGGCTTAGGACTTCGCGGGAGGCCTTCTCGGAGACGGGCAAGTCGCCCCACTTGTAGCCGCAGGCGGCAAAGACCGGCTGCTCGTGGAGGCATTTGGGGTAGTAAACCGCGGTGGGGATGCCTTGGGCGCTGAGTTTCGCCGCCACGGAGTCGCGGTTGGGAACCCGGATAGTGTACTGGGCATAGACGTGGGCATTGCCGGGCCTGACTTCGGGGGCGACGCAGGCGGGACGGAGCTTTTCGGTGTAGCGGGCGCCAAGGCGGGCGCGTTCCTGCACTTCCCACTCGAAATGCGGCATTTTGGCCAATAGCACCGCTGCCTGGAGGGTGTCGAAGCCGGCCGTTCATGCCCAGAAACGGGTGATGGTGGCGTTGGAGGCCACCGTGAGTACGGATCGCGCGCATCTTCTCCGCCAGCCCGTCGTCGCCCGTAAACAACGCCCCGCCGTCGCCGTAACAGCCCAGCGGTTTGGCCGGAAAGAAGCTCGTGCTGCCGATGAGCGTCACCCCGCAACTGCGCCGTCCGCGCTGGGTCGCGCCAAAGCTCTGGGCCCCGTCTTCGATCACGGGGAGCCTGTGCCTCAAGGCGATGGCGTTGATGCGGTCGTAGTCGGGCATTTGCCCAAAGAGGCTCACCGGGACAATGGCCCGCGTGCGGGGCGTAATCGCCTGCTCGAGCAGCCCTGGGTTGAGATTGTAGCTGTCCGCTTCGATGTCCACGAACACCGGTTTGGCGCCCACCAGGCCGATCGCCTCGGCGGTGCTGATCCAGGTGAAAGGAACGGTGATGACCTCGTCGCCCGCTCCGACCCCCAGGGCGCGCAGGGCGATCTCGAGGGCGTCCGTGCCGCTGGCCACCGTAAGGCAGTGTTTGACTCCGACATACCGCCCCAGCACCCCCTCCAGTTCGGCAACCTCGGGGCCCAGAATGAATTGGCCGTGGTTGAGGACCGTTCTCAGGCGGGCATCAATTTCCGCCTGATACCTCCGGTACTGCGTTTGCAAGTCAATGAATCGCATGAGGCGGATGCCGCCCGGCGCAAGACAAGGCTTCGCCCCCGTCGGTTCGCAGCGCCTTTTCCAGCCCGCTCACCAACGCTCCTGCGTTTGGACCCGCTGGCGAGCCATGACGGCCCGCCGTGGGGGCGGTTGTCTTTGTTCGGCCCATTGAGATGAGCGCGCTGGGCTGCCGGCCTTTGTCCCGCGGTGAGCGGGGGGGCCAACATCACGCGCAATCTTGCCAGTCCGCACAGTCCATGCAAGAAGAAATGAATCGCTTGCCAGGGCAGGTTTATCGTCCTACCCTGGATGGCCAGACGAAACGTCAACCTCGTTGAACAAATGAAAAGGCATGATTTGACTCGGCGACAGTTCATTGCGGCGGCGTCGGCCAGTTCGATAGCGGCCGTGGCCTCGACCTCACTCACTACCTACGCGGACGTGACCCGGACTGCGGGCAAACTGGCGGTCCTGGGCGGGGAGCCGGTGCGGCAGAAGAAGAAGTCATGGCCGGTCTGGCCCTACGTTGATGAAGGTGTCGTGGACTCGGTTGTCAAGACCACCCGGAGCGGCATCTGGTGTCGCATCCAGTCGGCCACCGGGGCGGTGGCCACGTTCGAGAAGGAGTATGCGAAGCTGATGGGCGCGCGGTTCTGCGTGGCCACGGGCTCGGGGACCCAGGCGCTGCACACGTGCGTGGAGGCGCTGGGCATCGGCCCCGGCGACGAAGTCATTACCACGCCCTACACCGATCCGGGGACCATCGAGGCCATCCTCTGCGCACGGGCGCTGCCGGTGCTGGCGGACCTGGACCCGGCTTCCTACCAATTGGATCCGGACGACGTGGAAAGGAGGATTACGGAGAATACGCGGGCGATCATGCCCGTTCACATGATGGGACAGCCTTGTCACCTGGAACGTATTATGGCCATTGCGCGGAAGCATAACCTGGCGGTGATCGAAGATGCCGCTCAGGCCCACCTGTCCGAGTACCAGGGCAAGAAGCTTGGCACGATCGCGCCGTTGGGATGTTTTAGCTTCCAGGCCAGCAAGACCATAGCCTGTGGCGAGGGGGGGGCCATTGTTGGGGACGACGAGGCGCTCATGGACAAGTGCTACACCGTCCATAATCATGGGACATCGCGCCGGGGCCGGACCGAAGTGATTGGCCCGAAGTACCGGATGAACGAGTTTCAAGCCGCCGTCCTGCTGCCCCAGTTGGCCAGCGCGCAGGAGCGCTTCCAGCGGCGCAACGAAAACGCCGCCTACCTGACCTCCCGGCTCAAGGGGTGTCCGGGCATCGTCCCCCAAAAGCTCTACGAAGGCACGGCCAGCGGTTCGTTCTACATCTATGCGATGAGCTACAAGAAGGAACAGTGGAACGAGGTGGAGCGCCGCGGCTTCCTCAAGGCGGTCGAGGCCGAGGGGCTCAGCCTGAGTCCCTACATCGGGCAAGGACTGCACCGGGAACCCTGGGTTGAGAACGTCCTCAAGAGCAAGATCTATCAGAAGATGTTTTCTCCGCGCCGGCTCCAGCAATACCGGGATGAGATCAACTGCCCCATCTGCGACCGGGTCTGCCAGGAGATGGCGATGATCTGGGCCTCCGGGCCGCTCCTGGGCACGCGCTCGGACATGGACGACATCGCCGACGGCATCCTCAAGGTCTATGAGAACCGGGACAAGCTTGGTTCGGTCTGATTCCATTGGCATGGACGAGCACCGGCGGACACGGAGAAGCAGGGCTGTCGTCATGCTGTTGGCGTGAGCCCCGCTTGGGGGGTGCAGGGAGACTTTTAGTGGCGCCAAAAGGCTTCGGTGCCCGAGGGACATCTCTCTCATGATGATGGCTCCATGAATGAGGGCCAGTATCAGCAGGCCCACTCCGGAGGCGTGCTCCATGCGCAAGAGTGTGGTTTCGCTGAATTTTCCCCGGCCCAGCGACACCACCCAACTTAAGCTCACGAACCAGAAGCCGGTTCCCACGGCGACGCCGGCGACGCAGGCGAGCTTGCCCGGCCAATCAGGGGTCACCCACTCGCGAGAGATGAAGTTGGCGGCCAGGATAATCCAGAACACCAGCACGCCCAGGTTGCCCATCACCCGCACCATGCCCACCATGAAGGCCGAATGCGGATGCAAACGTTCGCCGAGGCGCTCCTCGATTCTGTGGGCGGCACTGCCCAGTTGCACCGGCGCGGTCCGCACCGAACGGGCCATGACGAATTTTACCCCCAGGAAGAGCATGAAGACAAAGCTGAACAGTTCCATCGCCGCCTTGACGTAGCCGCGCGTGAAAAAAGAGGCAAAGCCGGTGAAGGCGATGAAACAGTAGATGACCTCCATCACGGTCGCCCCCAGCCCAATCATCACGGCCCAATAAAACCCGCGCCGCGCCCCTTCATTGAGAATGGTCAGATTGATCGGGCCAACCGGGATGGACAGCAGCAGGCCGCTGAGCAAACCGGTCACTCCGGCAACGAGGATGGGATGCAGATTATCCATGCGTTGCGGCAGTGGTTGTCCTCAGGCGCCTGAGCGATCCTCTGCTTGTTCGTCTTCCTCTTCTTCCTCGATCTCGCGGCGGACTTCGCGGGAGATGCGGGGGCGGATAAAGCCATAGAGCAGATAAAGGGTGAAGAAGGCCGGGAAGGGCGTAAAAGAAGATGGTTCGCCACCAAACCAGGATGAGGCCCAGGGTCAAGGCGGAGACCAGCATCTTGGTGAAGGTGCTCACGGAGCGCAGGCCCAGGGACTTGAAGCTGGGGTATTTGATAGTGCTGACCATCATGGCCGAGAGAAAGAGCAGGACGATCACCGGCAGATATTTCCAGGGGCCGAGGGATTTGTCCTTTTCATTGAGTTGGATGATGAGCAGGGTGAGCGAGGCGACCAACCCGGCCGCCGAGGGGATGGGGAAGCCCAGGAAATCCTTGTTCTTGCCGCTGTTGGGCAGGGCGGCCAGGCAATTGAAGCGCGCGAGGCGGAAGGCGCCGCAAATCAAATAGATCGAGGCGATAAACCAGCCCAGCTCGGGGTGGGCGCTGAAGACGTCTTTGAGCACTACGCGGTGGACCAGGAAGGCGGGGGCCACGCCGAAGGAAATCAGATCCGCCAGCGAATCGAATTCCCGGCCGAAGGGGCTTTCGATGCCGCCCATTCGCGCCACCCGGCCGTCGAACAAGTCGAAGATGCAGGCCAGGAGGATGAAACCGAGGGCGACTTTAATGGGGTAAAAATCCCCGTCTGCCAGGTGGGCCTCGACGATCTTGGTCAGGGCGACGAAGCCGCAGAAGAGGTTGCCGGCGGTCAGGAGATTCGGGAGGAAATAAATCTTGAGTTTCGGCTCGGCTGAGTCGGAGGCGGGAGGAAGCGAGGACGGGGAATCCATGGCTGACTAAGATTTTAGGTCACTCGAGGGCGGCCAGGACGGTTTCGCCGCCGACCACGTGCTCGCCGAGTGTGACTTTGATTTTGGCGTTGGCCGGCAAGTAAACGTCCGCGCGCGAGCCGAACTGGATGAGGCTGATTCGCTCGCCGCGGGCCACTTGGTCGCCGGGTTGGGCGAAGGTCACGATGCGCCGGGCAATGGCCCCGGCAATCAGCCGCGCGCCGATCTTTTGTCCGGACGGCTCGCTGGCGACAAAGCCCAGGAGGACGTTCTCGTTGCACGCCGCCGATTCGGTCCTGAGCGCGTTGACGAACTGGCCCATGGTGTATTTGGCCATCGCGACGGTGCCGTCGACGGGCGCGTATTGCACATGGACATCCCAGACCGAGAGGAACATCGAGATGCGCTGGCACTCCCCGCCCATGAATTCCGGCTCGAGGGTCGTATCGATGACGTTGACCTTGGCATGGGCCGGGGAGATGACGAGGTTGGCCCCGTCCGGCACGCGCGGAGTCGGGTCGCGAAAAAAGAACAACGTGAAAGCCGCGAACAGCGCCCAAACGACCACTAAGCCCGGCGTAATGACCATCAGCGAGATGCCCATGACCATGACCAGGAAGCCGATGACCCAGACCACCACCACCGCGATCAGCGAGAGCACGATCAGGTTGAACGCAGCCTTTCTGGCTTTGCCCGAATGTTTCATCGGAGCCCAAGGTAGATTGTTAGGGCTCCGCGTCAAAGGCTAAAATGCCACACTCGAGGGCCGGCGCGGGGCCGGTGACAAAGTGCTCCGCGGACCATCGTAGGAGACGACCTAAGGAGTCTCTGACCCTCGTGATTTTTAAGCCACAGATGGCACTGAAAGGGAATTGGTAACTGTTCCGGCCGACTGTTTTTGAGCACCTGCTGCACTTTGAGCGTCCCGTTTCCCCTCACCCCGGCCCTCTCCCTCGGGGAGAGGGAGAATTGTCGTCAGCCGGTTGGCGAATCCAGCAGTGTGGGAATGTTCAAGGGCCGGCCCTGGCTGCCCCCTCTCCCTCGGGGAGAGGGTCGGGGTGAGGAGGAACTGGCTGCCCAACAAAACCAGTTCCCAAAAGCGTATCTGCGCTCCACCTGAACAGCCACGGGAATTCTTTTCTGTGCCATCTGTGCAATCGGTGGCTCTGGCACTTTTGGCGCTTGTAGCCTGGAATGAGCGGCGGCTACTTTTTGGCGGCGCCGTAGCCGCGGACGAAGCCGATGCACTGGGCGACTTCCGGCGTCGAGTTTTGCCAGTTGTACTCGTATTCGAGGGAGAGGTTGCCGGCAAAGCCCTGGCGCTTGAGTTCATCCAATAGGGCGGGAATGTCCGAGACCCCGGTGCCAAAGGGCACGTCATGGCCGTTCGGACCCATCTCGTTGAGGTCCTTGAGATGGCTGCTGATAATGCGGCCCTGGAGGATGCGCAGGCAGTCGAGGGGCTTGAGATTGGAGCGGACCCAGTGGCCGGTATCGGCGCAGGAGCCGATGCGCGGGTCACGGTCCTTGACTACCGACAGGACGTAATTGGGGTCCCACATGCGGTAGCTGGGGTTGCCGGGTTGCTTGGGATGGTCGTGAAACCCGACCATGATGTTGTACTCCTTGACCATCTTCTCGATGGTATCCAAGGCGCCGACCGATTCGGTGGTAATCGCCCGGAAGCCCATTTCCTTGGCAAACTCGAACAGCTTGCGGGCTTGGGCCTCGTCCCGGGGCACATTGACGACGCCGTAATTGACCGCCTTGATTTTGTGCCGGGCCAGCTTGGCCTTGACCTTCTCAATCGTCTCGGCCGAGGCGTTGTGGTCCCAAACCACGGTAGGCTCCTCTTTGCTCAGTTTCTGCCCGGGAAAGAACTCGATGATGGAGCCGCCGGCCTGGGCGGTCTTTTCGATGGCCTCAAAGACGGTAAACTGGTTGAAGGTGTAGGCCTGGCAACCGATGAAAAAGCCGCCGATGCTGCATTCCTCGGGGATTTTGTTCTCGGCGCAAAGCGAGCCGGCCGCCAGCGCGGCGCCAAGGGCACAGAGAGCGGAAAGGAGAATTCGTTTTGAGCGCATATAGGTTGAGATTAGAGGTGTTCAGGTTTTCTGTGCAGTGTTACGCGCCCTGCGCGCGGAATGCAAGCGGTATATCGAGGAGACCTTTTTCGCGACCTTTGTCGCCAACTTCGCCGAAGAGCGGCCAATTTTCAATAATCCTCAATGCCTCAGGACACATGCCCCTTCGGAAATGTCTGAGCTGCACCCCTTTTCCAGATGGGCCCGAGTTTTCACTCGCCCTCCGCAGGGGCCTGTTGTATATGGCTGCCTGGTCATGAGCATGAATATGGACAACGCATTCCAAGAAAGACCGGCAGGTTCCGGCACTGTCCTCGTGTCCACCAAGTCCATTCCGGCGGCCGAGCGCCTGATTTTCGCCCTGGACGTGCCAACGGTTGAGGAGGCCAAGCACTGGGTGGAGTTGCTCGGGGAGAGCGTGGTGTTTTACAAACTGGGCCTTCAGATTCTGGATGGCCGGGGGCTATTGGGAACTGGTCGAATGGCTCATCGGGAAGGGGAAGCAAGTGATGGTTGACCTGAAGTTTTTCGATGTCCCTGAGACGGTCAAGCTGGCGGTCAAACAGTTAAAGGGCAGGGGAGTTCGTTTCACCACGGTGCATGGCAATGACGGGATTCTGAAGGCGGCCGTTGAGAGTCAAGCGGGGGTGCAGATTCTGGCCGTTACGGTCCTGACCAGCCTGGACCAGGCGGACCTGGAGGCCCTTGGTTTTGAATGCAAGGTTGAGGAACTGGTGCTCTCGAGGGCCAAACGAGCTTTGGAGATTGGCTGCGCGGGCGTGGTTTCCTCCGGGCTGGAGGTTCCGAGGTTGAGAAAGGAACTCGGCAATCAGTTTCTCATCGTGACGCCCGGCATCCGGCCAGTGCAAAACCGGGAACATCCCGACGACCAAAAGCGGACGGCGGACGTTGAACAGGCCTTTCTGAACGGGGCCGATTACATCGTAGTGGGAAGGCCGATTCGCACCGCTCCCGACCCGAGGGCGAGGGCGGAAGAATTTCAGCGCAGAATTGCAGGGTTGTTCGGCGCGTAATTGTTCAGGTGCGGGCGGACCGGTCTTCGGGAGACCGTCTTGTCGGGCAGCCCGTTTCCCCACCCCGGCCCTCTCCCCAGAGGAGAGGGGGAATTACTCGCAGTCAGTTGGCATAGCGAAAGTGGTTCGAGATTTCGGAGGCCGTCCCCGGCTGTTCCCTCTCCTCGGGGAGAGGGTCAGGGTGAGGGGAATTTGCACCCCATGCGCTCAATGCGCCGGAACACCTACTCCGGTGCTCAATCCGCAAACAAAAACCGGAGATCCTCCAGGGTCAGGCTTTGGGCGAAACGCTCTTCGCCGAGGATTTCCTGGGCGAGGGCCTTTTTCTTTTGCTGGAGGTGCCGGATTTTCTCTTCGATGCTGTCCTTGATGAGGAGGCGGTAAGCGATGACCTTGCTGGCCTGGCCGATACGATGGGTGCGGTCGATGGCCTGGTTTTCCACGGCCGGGTTCCACCAGGGATCGAACAAGACGACATAGCTGGCGGCGGTGAGATTGAGGCCAAAGCCCCCGGCTTTGAGGGAGATGAGGAAGACGGCGGGGCCTTGGGCAGATTGAAACCGGCGGACGAGTTCGCCGCGGTTTTCGGTTTGGCCGGAGAGGTAAAAGACGGGCCAGCCGCGGTGCTCGAGCTCGGGCCGGAGCAAGTCCAGCAACGTAACGAACTGGGAAAAGACGAGGACCTTTTGGCCCTCTTCCATGAGCGGACCGAGTTGCTCGAGGAGGGCCTCGGTTTTGGCGCTGGCTCGCCTTTGAGTGGGGGTCGAGCAGGCGGGGATGGCAGCAGATTTGGCGCAGGCGCAGAAGGGAGGTCAGGAAATTGAATTGCTGTTCGGCGAGTTCCTTCTGCGTCTTGAGCGCCAGGAGCAATTGCTGGGCGCGCTTGAGCTCGGCGCGGTAGAGGGTCTTCTGCTCGCCTTCGATTTCGCAGAAGAGGTCTTCCTCGATGCGGTCGGGGAGGTCTGTGGCGACCTGGGTTTTGGTGCGGCGGAGCAGGAAGGGGCGGACGCGGGCGGAGAGCCGCCGGCGGGCGAAGGGATCGTCTTTGGCATCGTAGAGTTTGGCGAATTGGGCGCGGTTTCCGAGCAGGCCGGGCATGGCAAAGGCCATCAGGCTCCACAGGTCCAGGAGACGGTTCTCGATGGGGGTGCCGGAGAGCACGAGGCGATGGCGGCGCGCAAGGCGCGGGCGACGCGGGCGGTTTGGGAGCTGGGGTTCTTGATGTACTGGCCTTCATCGAGGATGACGGCGAGCCAGGAGATGGGCGCGAGGGTCTTGCCGAGCAGAGCGGAGTTGGGCGTAGTTCAGGACGTGCAGGTCGGCCTCGCCCAGGCGGGCGGCAAGGCCGGAAAGTTCGGCGGCCGGCCAGGCCTTCACGCGGAGGGCCGGCGTGAAGCGGGCCGCCTCGGCGTGCCAGTTGTCCATCACGCTCTTGGGACAGACCACCAGGCTGGGCCAGGAGCCCGGCGCGGCGCCGGGCGGGCCGTTTTTTTCTTTTTGGGCTTCCAGGGACTGCTGGCGCAGCCAGACCAGCCAGGCCAGGCCCTGGACCGTCTTGCCCAGGCCCATATCGTCGGCCAGGATGCCCCCGAAGGAGTTGGCCGCCAGGTAAGCCAGGAAATGAAAGCCCTCGAGCTGGTAGGGGCGGAACTGGGCGGTCACGCCGGCGGGGAGGCGGGGGGTGACGCGGGTCTTGAGTTCGGAAGCGCGGCGCTGGATTTGCTCGACTTGCGCTGCGGGCAGGAACTTCGTGGCGGCATCGTCGGCGAGCTGGAGGGCGTGGAGGCGCTGGGGTTCGGCGGAGAGTTCGCGCGGGTTAAGGCCCAGGCGGGCCAGGCGCTCGTCTTCCTCCTGGGTCAGGTCGAACTGGAGGCGGCGCCACCCCTTGCCCTCGAGCCGGACATAGCGGCCTTTGGCGTTGAGCAGGAGCTTGATCTCTTCCGGGTTCAGGGTCGTATCCGACACGTCGAGCACGACCCGGAGGTCGAACCAGTCTATCTCGGCCTCGGTCACATCCAATCGCACGCGCCCGGCGACGTCTGCCGAGCCGAAGGAGGCCAGTTCGCCTCCGAGTTGGACGAGGACAGGGGCGGGCACAGTCTTGAGCCAGGCAGCAAACTGCTCCGGGAATTTCCTGGTTACGCGCAGGACCAAGTCCGAGGCGTGAGGCTCGAACCTGAGGTTGAGCGGTTCGAGCAGGGCCGGGATGGTCTCCAGGGCGGCGCGGTCATACACTTTGATGGCGGAGTCATGGGGGTCGAGTTTGAGGGCGCCGCGCGCGGTCGAATCAATCCACTGCCAGCCGTTGAAGACCTCCCGGTGGCCGTCGGGGGCTTGGGCCGCCACGCGCAGGATACAGTGCTCCTTGCCGCTGTAGGGATGCACGGGCTGCAGCTCACAATGAATCGCAACCTCGAAGGGCAGCGTGCGCACCCGCTCGCGCAGGCGCGGCGGCAACTCCAGCCGCAGGGCCTGGAGAAAGGCCACGCCCGGGGGACTTTCGACGGCGGGGGCAGGGATTCGGATTTCTTTGCGCAGGTCCAATTGCGGGTCCAGCGGGGGCGGTCCTCTGAACACCGCATCGGCGGCCAGGTAGAGCGCCGGGCGGCCCTGGAGGAAGCAGAAGAACCTCGGCGCGGGGGCGCCGTTGGCCTGAACCAGACGCAGGCGGTAGTCGTCCTGTTCGATGGCGGCCGGGAGGAGTTCCCAGCGCAATGGCTCGGAGGGGCGGGCCAGAGGCTGGCCGGCGGGAGTGACGATGCGGCTCTCGAGGAGGGGCGCGCGCAGGATTCGTCCCAGGATGGCGCGGGTCATCGCGGTGTAGCGCTCGTAATAGACCTCCACCATCGCCTGGCCATAGAGTCCGCTGAACAGAAGCTGCCAAAGCAACTCCGCCCCCGAGGCCAACTGCAACTGACCCTGCTCATATTGGCGCCAGAGGCGGTTGAACTGGCCGTGTTGGAGCAGTTGGAAGTCCTTGGCCCCCGGACGTTGCACCTGGAGGCGGGCCGCCTCCGGTTCGATGATCAACCGCAGGTCATACTGGCCCTCGGCGGCGGGCGCCGGGCCGGCGGCGGCCTGTCCGAGATGGTCGAGGGTCTGCTTCCATTGTTGGATTTCACGCGCGCGGCGCCAGGCGGCAATGCGCTCGCGGACGCTTTGCAGGTCGGTCACGGGCCGCATGAAATCGGGGAGTTGGACGCCGCATTCGACGGCTGTGTGGGCCACGTAAAGCCAGAACTCAAGGAGCGTGGACGGAAACGCCGGCCAGATTTCAAGGGGGGTCCAGGCGAAGTTGCCGGGCCCCAGCGGCAAACCCATCTCCGCGAAATCCCAATGCGAAATACGCTGCGTCTGGCGGCAACGGACATAGGCGGCTTTGACGTGCTGCACAAAGTTCAATTCCTGCCTCGTCAGGGGCCGGCCCAGCGTCCCCCTCAACCGCTCGAGCAGCGGGCCGGCATCTTCGGGGGCGGGCAGGCTCGCCGGGCTGGCGGCAATGGGGATGGCCGAGCGAAGGCTGGCGCTGAGACCGCGCACCACGACCGTTCGGTACTCCGCCAGCAGGGCGCACATGGCGGCATAGACGTGTTCGCACTCGAAGTGCCTCGCACAGGAGCAACTGCCCCACCACCCCTCGCCCGCGTGGTGGCGCAGGCTTACCCGGCACGCTCCGCCCTCGCCCGCGACTTGAGTCGAATAAGCCAGACCCGGTTCTTGCGTGACCAACTCTTCCACCCGGCCGGCGCGGAAAAGGGCTTCCCCTTTACGGCGCAACTCGCCGACGACGCGGCCCAGGAGGGCCTGCGCGCCGATGGGGTCGCGTAACTCGAAGGCGTCACTCACGCCTTGAATATAGGCATTGGCCAAGTCCCGGCAAGCCTGGGTGAACACGGCCCCGGCAGGCGAAAGCAGGGCAGATCACCTCCAGCCGTTCGGACCCCCGCTGCGGCATTTCCGCCAACGCGCGGTCCGTGCACATTCCCCCGAGGGCGCGGATGTGCGGTTCTAAACGGGACGTTGGACAAAGGACCAAATCATTGCCTGAAAGGTGACAGTCCGGACGTTCAATCGCGTCTCGCATCGACGTGTGAGGCGGTTCAACGGCCGAGATTCAACAGCCGAATGAACGTTTCCTTGAACTACACAGCACATGCGAGTCAGTCAACATTTTGCGCCTGGCGCTTGCCCGTTCAAAGCACCGCGACGGGATACTGTCTTACGAGAGAGTCGGAGGAGGCGAGCGTCAGACCATGAGCCTTTGCCTGGCAGACCAACATCCGGTCGAAAGGATCGCGATGCAGCGCCGGTAATCCGCTCAACTGCCCGACGGCGGCCTCATCTAGCGCAAGCGGCGCGATAAGGTGTTTTTGGCGTTGCAGCGGGACAAACTGCGCGGGCGTTATTGGCAGCGCGGACGGGGCAGGCAGCGCAGCGCGGTTCGGCGAGCCTGCCGGCGTGACCGCGGACAGCGCGGGCAACGTTTACGTGGCGGACTCAGGCAACGACCGCGTCACAAAAGGCACGCCGAGCGGGTCCACACCGCCGCGCGGGCAGCAGCCGCGGATCATCGTGGACGACAGCCAGTTCGGTTTCAGCACGGGCGCATTTGGCTTCAATGTCTGCAGCGCGCCAAGCCAAGCCGTGGCGGTGGAACGTTCGAGCGACCTCGTCAACTGGCTCCCGCTGCAGACGAACAGCCTTAGCAGCGGCCTGTTCTATTTCAGCGATCCCGGCGCCAAGGTCAGGCCGCAGCAAATTTATCGTGCCCGGCTTGCCCAGTGAACCTCAACCCCGCGCGCTCGCCAGGCGAGTAGCCCGGCCACTGTGGGCCTGGGTGTCGAGGGCTTGGGCACCAGGCGGCGGGCTGTGGGCGTTGAGGCGGGCAGGGCGGCCTGGGCCTCGCTGTCGGGCCGCTGGTCACCAGCAGGGCACCGATGCCGGCCAGATCCTCGCGGTTGAGCCGGTAGCGACCGGCAGGTTGCGAAACCACCATGGGCCTCGTTGTTGAGGCGGCGGAGACCGCCTGGCGATGTCAGTCCAGCGTCGGCCACGGTGGCCGCCTTGATGTCGAGCCGGAGCCGCAGGCGGCCAGGATGGTCGCCAGTGCGGACCGGCCAAGGCTTCTCGGTCGAGTTGAACGGGCACGGCGCCGGCATCGTGACGGCAGTCACCACCAGAGCGCCGGGACGGGGTCACCCAGCTATCACGAATAGGCTGACCATCCGGGCGGTTCCTCGAGGAGACGCGTGTGGGCAATGGCGCCCTGCCAGCCTTGGCGCGCCCAGCCGGCGGTCAGTTCGATGCCGAACTGGGGCCAGGTTGGCTGGATGGGCAGGGCGCATAGCTCCACCAGGGCGAACCGCGCCTGCCGCATGTCGTCCTGGCGGGCCCGGACGAACCACGCGGGGGCCAGCCCGATGAAGACCACGTTGTCTGCGACTTGCATGGCCTTCCGCAAAAGGTCCGGGAGTCAGGTTTTCTGGCGCCACCGGCCCAGTGAAATCCCTCATTGAGATCGGCCGGCGATGGGCTATGCTGCAGGGATGTCGCAGACGCTTGAACGACGTGTGGAAGACCTGGAGCGAAAGTACCTTGCTCTGAGCGAGCAGGTGCTTGATGTGCGGCGGCGGAAGAAGGATTGGCGGGGCACTTTCGGCACGCTGGAAGACGACGCAACGACTCGGGAGGCCGAAAGGCTCGGACGCGAGTACCGGAAGCAGCAGACGTACGACAAAGAACTTGCTGGTCCTTGACACAGACCACGTCTCGGCCTTGGGGATCCCCTCGGAGGCCGGGCGGCGCCTCCTGGAGCGCATTGACGCGACTGGGGACGAGGCTGCGACCACGATCATGTCGCAACAGAGCAAGTTACGGGTCAGCCATTGATTTTCACCTGGAAGGGGACCGCAACGGATCTTTCAGCGGCCAAGCGACGCCGCTCGGCGGATGCGCGCCTGCGAACCACCACGCTGTTTTCATATTCGGTCTTCTTTGCGCCTGCCGGAAAGGGCCGTGTTGGTGCGCCAGCGCGATGCCCAGCGCGCCAATAGCCTCCATAGCTCCACCCGGGCGAACCGCGCCTGCCGCATGTCCTCCTGGCGGGCTCGGACGAACCGCGCGGGGGCCAGCCCGATGAAGACCAAGTTGTCGGCGACCTGCATGGCCTTCTGGAGAAACGCGCGGAACCAGTGTGGTCTCTTGCAAATGCCAACGCGTTTGTAAGACACCACACCAGGAAAAGGGCCGGTTGCCGACGGCGCAGTCCCAGCGCCCCTCTGCCTTGAGGAAGTCCCTCCCGTTTCGAATCTCGAACCAATCCGCGCCCTTGGGTAGCGCCCGGAGGAAGGCGCCGTTGACGGAGTTCGGCTCGACAATCCGGCCGCAAGGCAAAAAGTGCTCAACGACCCAGGGCCAATTCATGAAGCCGCAAAACCAGGGGCGGGGATCCCGATTCGGAATCGGGACTTCTTGCCGGCAGGCGGAGAGCGGAACCGGGGACGAGCCGTCCAATGCCACTAGGATTTCGCATTAGCCGCGGCGAGTTTCTGGCGTGCTTCGGCCCGGGATCCCACGAGTTCGGCGTGGTTTTTCTGGAATCGTCGGGCGGCACGAGGCTCCGAAGGGCGGGGCTTGCGGTGTTTTGGCAAATGTGCCTTGGCGATACAGCCCAGCAGCAGCTTCCAGGAGGCGAGCAGGGCCGCTGGGAGGAGCTTTCGGAACTGCGCCAGGAGTTGGGAGGCCGAGAAGCGGGTGTGCAGCAAAGGGGAGAGGTTTGGTGGGCCGGAGCCGGGCTTGGCGCTGGAGGTGGGGTGTTTAGGGGTCCGGGGAGGAGATTTTGGTTTGGATATGTATGTATGTAATATGATATACATACATACCATGAACGACGATTCACCAGCAAGACAAAAATGGCAGACTCAACTCGCCACCCTGTGGCCGGCTATCAAAGGCTCCTTGGCCAAGGTTTACAAACCCTGTATCCGAAAGAACTGTCGCGCCTGCGCCCGCGGGGACAAGCACCCGGCCTGGCTCCTGTCTGTTAGCTCCGAGGGCCGCCGTAAAACGATGTACGTGCCTTTGGCGTTAGTCCCGACGCTAAAGAAGGCACTCCAAAACGGGCGGAAAATCGAAAAAGTCCTCTCGCGCACGGGCCCGGAACTGCTTAGGCAGCACCGTCGAGCCGTGAAAAAGGGCCCGGCCACGGGCACCAAATCCTAGCGGCATTGGACGAGCCGTCCCCGCCCCTTTCATGAATTGGCCCTGTCAACGACCGCGCGGGCCGGGGCGTCGGGGGTTTGGATGTGGTCATCGCCGTTGCGGGGGAGCACCGGGGCGCCGTCCTCCACGCCAAGCTCGGATGCCGCCAGCCGGATGAGCGTGGCGCTCAGTTCTCCCCCCTCGGCCAGTTCGATGGCCAGGCGGAGAACGAGCCAGGGGTCAGCCGAATAGAGAATCGCGGGTTGACCGCCGCCCGTATTTACGGGAGAGTAGCGGCGTGAAAACGACGGTGGAAATTCCAGACCGCTTGTTCCGCGAGGCCAAGACGTTCTGCGGGTCGCGCACTGCCGATGCGACTGGCGGAGACAACCTGGCATCGCCAGCCACGAGCCAAAGAAATTCGCAAGTGTCCAGAAGAATCCTCATTTGCCTTCAAACGTCCGTAATACGTCTTCCGACAATGGGGCGTTGAAGTCATCGGGCACGGTAAACTGGCCCTTCGCCAAACCAATCGGACGCGGGTGAGAAAGTAGCGGCGGATTCAGAATGGTGAGCAGGCCGGACGCTTTCTCCGGCAGGGCCTCGGTGCCTTTCGGCAAAACGCGCCCGTGGTCAATTTCGACGGCAAGTGTCAGATAGCTCATCGCATGAAGTTACACCTCGACTTGCATGGCTGCAAGAAGCGAACGACCCGCGTGAATGCAGGGGGCGCATGGCGAAATTCTTCGCTGCCGCATAAATGCGGCAGGCAGGGCGTCAGAAGGAATCTGTTGTGGGCCTGATTGCAGGCCAGTTTAGCTCAGCGGCGGAGCGGCGGTTTTGTAAACCGGGCGGCCATCCGTTCGAGCGCCTCCAGCCAAAGCGGGTTCTCGTTGAGGCAGGGAATCAGCGTGAATTCCTTCCCGCCGGCCCCGAGAAAGGTCTCGCGCCCGCGCAGGCCGATTTCCTCGAGGGTTTCGAGGCAGTCTGAGACGAAAGCAGGGCAGATCACGGCCAGCCGTTTGATGCCCCGTTGCGGCATTCCCGCCAAGGTCCGTTCCGTGTAGGGCCTCGAGCCAGGGGTCCGGCCCAGGCGCGACTGGAAGGCGACGGAATATTTGCCGGCAGGGACCCCGGCCTTGGCCACAAAGGCCGCCACGGTCTTGAAACACTGCGCCCGGTAACAGCTTGCATGGGCCGGGCTGGCCGTCTGGCAACAGTTTTCGACCCCCAGACAATGACACCCCGTCGGGTCCGACTTGCGAAGGTGCCGCTCCGGCAGCCCGTGAAAACTGAAGAGCAGATGGTCGAAATCTCGCTTGAGATAATCCGCCGCGCTCGAGGCCAGGGCGGCAATATAATCAGGCTCATCGAAATAGGGGGGCTGGACTTCCAGTCTCATGCGCGGCGCCAGCCGGCCGGCGACTTCCCTGACCCGCTCGACGGCACTCTCGTAGCTGGACATCGCATAGTGCGGGAAAAGCGGGATGACCAACACCTCTTCGACGCCCTGCCCGGCCAAGGCGCGCACCGCTTCCGGAATGGACGGATGCTGATAGCGCATCGCCAGCTCAACCGGCACAGCCACACGCCGCCGCAGCTCCGCCTGCACATTCCGGCTAACCACGATGAGGGGCGAGCCGGCAGCAGTCCAGATCTGGTGATAAGCCTCCGCCGATCGTTTCGGGCGCCGGGGCAGGATGGCGAAGTGGACAATACAGAAGCGCACCAACCAGTTCACGTCCAGCACGCGGCCGTCCATCAAGAATTCCCGCAAATACCGCCGCACCGCCGGCGCCGACGGGGCGTCAGGCGAACCCAGGTTCACCAGCAGAACGGCCTTGCTCATCTGATCTTAATCCTGTTCCTAATCTTAATCCTGTTCCTAATCTTAATCCTGTTCCTAATCTTAATCCTGTTCCTAATCTTAATCCTGCTCCTAATCTTAATCCTGCTCCTAATCTTAATCCTGCTCCTAATCTTAATCCTGCTCCTAATCTCCCTCGTGTGACCGGTATCCAGCTTTTCATGGTCGAATACAGGATTCATTTGGATTAAGATTAAGATTAGGATTAAGATTAAGAGCGAGATTAAGATTACACGAGGACATATTTCTCAACCCGTTCGGCCACATTGCACCCTGAGACAATCGAATCGCTCAGCGAAATGCCGTCGCGGTAGTGGCCCGCAAGAAACAGGCCCGACGCCTGGCGCTCAATGTCCGTCATGAGCTCCCGGTAGCGGCCATAGCCCAGGTTGTACTGCGGAATGGCGCGCGGATAGACCACGACGTGCTGGTAGGTCGGCTTGCCCTTGACCCCGAGCAACACGCGCAGGTCCTGGCAAGTCAATGCCACCAGGTCGGGCGGCGGCAGCGACGCCAGCTCCGGGTAACGCTCGCCGCCGACATAGCTGGTCAAGGTCAAATGCCCGGCCGGCGCGCGGTTCGGAAAGAGCGACGAAGAGAATATCGTGCCCAGGATTTTGAACCCCTCGATTCTCGGAATCAACATGCCGTATCCCTGGCAGGGATGGGCCACATCCTCGCGGCGAAAGCCCAGCACCACACTGGCCACCGGCGGGTAGCGAATCTCGGCAAAAGGCGCGAAGCTCAGCGGCGCCTGCGCCTCGATCGGCATCTCCGCCAGCTTATAAGCCGTGCCGGCGTAAATGACCGCGCTGTGCTCGGCGCGCATCTCCCGGCCGTCCTGGCGCGCCTGGACCGTCCAGCCGCCAGTGGGCCGGCCTTCCTGCCGCTGAGCCTCGGTCACGATCTCACACTGGCGCCCAGGCGAACGGCCTCGCCGAGCCGCTCGCGCAACGTGTCGGGCAGCACCTGCAGGCCCTCGTCAAAGGAAAACTTCGGCGCCCGGTCCTTGGCCACTTCGCCCCGCCGTTTGCGTTCGCGCGCCCCAAGAATCTGCCCCTTGATGAGAGAGCCGTAGCGCGCCTCAAGCTGGCCCAGCTTCGGAAAGGCCTGCGGCACCGACAACTTGTAAGGGTCGCCCGCATAAACCCCGGCTACCAGCGCATCAATCGCATGGTCCAGAAACTCCCGGCCCAGGCGGCGGATGACGAATTCGGCCACGCTCTCCTCGTGGCCGTCGCGGCGCGGCGGCACGAACGGCTCGCGCAGGAGGGCCAGCTTGGCTTTGGCGGTGAAAAGCTCGCTAGTAAAGAACCCCAAAGCCGAGCCTGGCATGGCCACCGGCCGCCCATAGCGCACCACGTAGCGCGCCTCTGCCTTCGGATGCGGGTCAAGCCGCCTGCCCGGCCAAGTCCCGCATCCCGCACCAACTGCCCAATCCTGGGGAAGGTCTCGAGAATCGTGTTCGGTCCGAATTCCGCCAGATACCCTCCCTCGCGGATGGACTCGATAACCCCGCCCACACGCCCGCTCGCCTCATAGACGGTTACAGGCACGCCCTTGCGCTTCAAACAGAACGCAGCGGTCAAACCTGTAATGCCGCCGCCGATAACGGCCACTGAACGCAATTCCCGGCTCATATCGTCCTCGAGAACCGGTTCTCCTTGCGTGTCATGGCATAGGCATCGAACCGCATTGCGATGTTTCGAATCAACAAGCGTCCCAAATCGGTCACCACCACGCCCTCAGGCGTTTTGACCAGCAACCCGTCCGCCTCCATATCCTCGAGCGAGTCGAGTTCCTGGGCGAAATGTCCTTTGAAATCGAGCCCCAGCAGCTTGGACATCGCGCCGTAATCCAGGCCCAGGTCGCACATCAGCCGCATGATCGTCACCCGGCGCAGCTTGTCCTCCCCGGTCATGAGATAGCCGCGGTGCGCCGGGAGCTTGCCGGCATCCAGGGCGGCGTAATACTCGGGCAACTCCTTGTGGTTCTGCCAGTAGAAGCCCTCGGCCTGCGAGATCGAGGACATGCCAAAGGCGTAAATGTCGGCCCCGCCCCGCGTGCTGTAGCCCTGGAAATTGCGCTGCAAGGTCTTCTGCTTCTGTGCCACGGCCAACTCGTCCCCCGCCAGCGCGAAGTGGTCCATGCCGATATACACATAGCCCTCGGCCGTAAGCTTCTCGATGGTCAGCTTGAGCAGCTCGAGCTTGGTCTCCGGCGTCGGCAGCGTCTCCACCTTCAAAATCTTCTGGGCCGGTTTCATCCACGGCACGTGCGCATAGTTGAATACCGCAAAGCGATCCGGCCGCAACGACAGGGTCTCCTCGAGTGTCTTGACGAACAACCCCGGCGTCTGGTACGGCAGGCCGTAAATCAAATCGAGGTTCACGGAGTGAAACCCCGTCTCCCGCATCCACTGGACCACCTGCCGGGTCATCTCGAAGGGCTGAATCCGATGCACCGCCTTCTGCACCAGCGGGTCGTTGTCCTGGACCCCCATCGACGCGCGGTTGAAACCCACCTCGCGCAGCGCCACCAGGTGGTCGCGCGTCAAGCGCCGCGGGTCCACTTCCACCCCCGCCTCCACCTCCTCGGCCAGCGTGAACCGCGCATGTATCATCTGCCCCAGCGCCCGGATTTCGTCGGGCCCCGAGAAAGTCGGCGTCCCGCCCCCGAAATGGAGCTGGACCACTTTCCGCCTCGGGTTGAGCAGCGGCTTCATCAAATCCATCTCCCGCTCGAGGTAACGCACGTACTCCGCGCTCTTCTTCGGGTCCAGCGTGATCACCGTCGTGCATCCGCAAAACCAGCAGAGCGATTGGCAGAACGGCAAATGGAAATAGAGCGACAAATCCCGTTCAGCCCGGTTGTTGGCGCGGATTTTTTCCAGCAAGACCTCCGGCCGGAATCTCCTCCGTGAAATGGGTTGCGGGCGGATAAGAGGTATAGCGCGGGCCGGGGACGTTGTATTTCCTGATCAGCTCGAGATCGACTTTAAGCATATCGACAAATTAACACTATTTCGGCGGCCGGTAACCCCGAACCAGCGAAACCAGGCGCTCGATGTTCTCGAGTTTCGCCCCCGGCGGCACACCGTGGCCCAGATTAAAAACATGGCCCGGCCGATTGCGTATCGCGTGCAGCATCAGGACCGTCTCGGCAGCCAGGGCCTCGGGCGCGGCGCACAGCAGGAGCGGATCCAGGTTGCCTTGCAAAGCCACTCGGGAGGGCAATTGCGCCCCCACCTCCGCCAACCCGACAGTCCAGTCCAGCCCCAGGACCCGCGCCCCCGTCTCCGCCAGGTCATCCCAGTTGCCATGCGCCCCTTTGGAAAACACGATGACCGGCGCCCGTCCCTTGAGCGAGCCGATGATTTGCTTCATCCAGCGCGCCGAGGCGCGCCCAAACGCAATCGCCGACAAAACGCCGCCCAAACTGTCGAAAATCTGGACTGCATCCACCCCGGCGTCAATTTGCAGTTGGAGGAAATCCGTGACCGCCCGGGTCAGCTTCCCAAGCAAACGATCGAAGAGCTCCGGCTCGGAATAAAACAGCGCCTTGGCCTTGGTGTATTCCTTGACCCCGGCGCCCTCCATCATGAAGTTGGCCAGGGTCCACGGCGAACCCGCAAAACCGAGCAGGGCCGTGCCGTCCCCCAATTCGGACCGGATGAGCGGCAGGGCCTGCGCCACATACTGCAACCGCTCCGTCACCGCGGACTCCTCGAGCCGCTCGATGTCCGCCGCCGAGTTGAGCAGATACTCCATCTCGATGCCGCCTTGCTCCCGGAACTGGTAGCGCTGCCCCATCCCCTCGGCCACTGCCAGGATGTCGCTAAACAAAATCGCAGCGTCAAAACCAAACCGCCGGACCGGCTGCAAAGTGACCTCCGCCGCCAGTTCCGGCGTCTGCACCAACTCCAGGAAGCCGTGCTTCTGCTTGAGCGCGCGATATTCGGGCAAGGCGCGGCCCGCCTGCCGCATCAGCCAGATCGGCGGATAGTCCAACGGCCGGCAGCGGCAGGCGGCCAGAAACCGTTGCCGCCCGGTCAAGGGTGAGGAGTCGCCGCGTGCCCCCGCCGCAACCTGGCTCCCGCCTGGGCTTCGCCACGACCGCTTTGGCCGATTTGACAGTTTTGCTCATGAATATCGTCCGGCCAACGGACCGTTCCATCGAAGCGCGACCGCTGGTTGAGTGCCCTTTTGAGGCCCGCACAGGATAGCAGGAGACCTCGACAGGTCAACGCCGTTTGATTTGACAGCCCTGCTTTGGGCGATCATCCTTGCCCCTGTACGATAAGGGCTCGTGCAAAAACAATTCCGAGATCTGGATGCCAGGCAAAGGCAGCTTGTTACAATTCATGAAAGAGTTTCTTGATTCTGCTCGCAACCTCGTGAGGAACCGTTACGCCCTGCTCACGCCCGGCGGCTTGGCGCCGAGTGCTTTGCCCGGTTGGGAAAAGGCCCTGTGCCACGTCGCCATCTCCCCTGCCCTGGGCGCCCGCTTCTGCCTGTTGCTGGTCTCTCTGCAAAGCGACGGTCTCGGCCAAGGCAATACGGGCCGCAATCAGTTCTGTGTGTACGTCCTCGAAGGCGCCGTCAGCCTTCAATCCGATAATCGCCGGCACCGGATCGAGGCCGGCAGTTGCGCCTATGTCCCGCCGGGCAAAGATATTCAGATCAGGAACGGAAGCCCGACCGCGCGCCTCCTCATCTTCCAAAAGGAATATCAACGCCAGCCCGGCCTTGCCAACCCCGCCTTCTTTGTCGCCCAGGAACGCGAGGTCAAGGCCCAACCCTTCCTCGGCAACCAGGCCGTGCGCCTCCAGACCCTCCTGCCCGCCGAACCCGCCTTCGACATGGCCGTCAACATCCTTACCTTCCAACCCGGCGCCACCCTGCCCGCAGTGGCAGCCCTGTCATGGAACAGGGATTACTCGTTCTGCGCGGCCAGGGGATCTTTCGCCTCGATACCCACTGGCTCCCCGTCCAGGCCGGCGACGTGATCTGGACCGCCCCATACTGTCCTCGATGGTTTGCCGCCATCGGCGCCGTGCCCGCCAGTTACATCTGTTACCAGGACGTAAATCGCGACCCGATGTGACTTACCCGGAAAAGATAACATGGGGTGGTCAGGCTGGGAAAAATTCGGCAACCTGACCACCAATGATAAAACTAACTTACGAGAAAACAAATAGGACGAAGGCCGCGGCGAAGCAAGCACTACCCTCGGTCAAGGAACAAACTGATACGCTGGTCGAGACGATCTTGAGCGCAGGCAAGGTGCCGAGCGTCGCCGGTGCATCGGCTCCGAACTGCGAGAGCGGTCCTCGACCGCATCAGGTCATCAAGCTGGGCATCGACGTGCATCTGGATCGCTACGTGGTGGTACGCCAGATCGACGGGGGCGCACCCCAGCCGGCGCAAGGATTCAGCCCGACTCAGTTCCTGGACTGGGCCAGGAAACAGACGGCGCTGGCCAAGCAGGTTTACAGTTGCTACGAGGCGGGCCCTTTTGGCTACAGTTTGCACCGGAAGCTGGCGGGGTTTGGCATCACCAACTACGTGGTGCGGCCTCGGGATTGGGACGAGTACGGCAAGAACGTCAAGACCGACAAGCGTGACGCCAAGGCGTTGGTGCTGGGCTTGGACCGGTATGTCGCCGGCAATCAGGACGCCTTTTGCGTGGTGCGCGTGCCCACCGAAGCTCAGGAGCAAGCCCGGAGTCGCTCTCGCCAGCGGGAGAGTTTGCAGAAGGAGAAGCAACGCCTGGCGGCCCAAGGGCGCAGCCACGCCCTTTATTATGGCGCCCACATCAAGGGCATCTGGTGGACCGAGGCTCTGTGGAAGGAACTGGTGTTGCCGGCCATCGTGTTGGAATTGTTGGAGCCGTTGCGCCGGCTGATCGAAGCGGTGGACCAGGAGCTCAGAGCACTGGGTAAAGCCCTGACGGAGGCCGCGCCTGCGGACCTGCCGGTGGGCCTGGGCAAGCTAACTTACGAGGTGTTGGAACGAGAAGTGGCTGACTGGAACCGGTTCGACAACCGGCGGCAAGTGGCCAGCTACACCGGAATGTGTCCCCGGGAAGACAGCTCAGCACAGCGCCGTTTCCAAGGGTCCATTAACAAGCACGGCAACCCGCGCGTGCGCACCGTGCTGGTGGAGGCCTCTTGGCGCCTGATGCAATACCAGCCCACCTACAAGCCGGTCGCCAAGTGGCTGCCGGTGCTGGCCAATCCCAAAACCACCCGCTCCAAACGCAAGCAGATCGCCGTGGCCGTCGGTCGGCAGTTCAGCGTGGACTGGTGGCGAGTGCGCACCGGCCGCTGCCAAGCCGCCGACCTGGGCTTGAAAACAAACCCGGCGACGCCGGCCGTTGCGCCCGCGCCGCCGGCCAAGAAAACCAAGGCCGCACAGAACTCTAAAGACTGAACGCAGATCCCAAGCGACGTATGAACACAAAAGAAGATCAGAGAAAAAAGACGATGAGTTTTTCGCTTTGGGCCTTGGGTTGCGAAGCCATCCCTCAACTGAAAGGCCTGCCCCAAACGCGGTCGGGACAGGCCTGGATGCATCCGCAATCCAAGGGCGGCCCGGTGCTCGGGTTGCACTCCTGCAGAGCCCCTGTCCCCCGAGCCGCGCCAGGAGCATGAGGGCAGGGGCAAGGCCTGTCACGGGCAAAAGGAACCCGGCCGAGACTGCTAAAGTAAGGGATAAGCTACACTAAACGAGATTGCTGAAGTAAACAATAAGCCACGCTAAACATTTTTCGTCATGACACTTTTGGAGCGTAACGGAGACCGTACTGACCCCTGGGCCTTTGGATGGCCCGATTTAAAGATTGGTCTCCGTGCGCTCCTCTGGCCGGATTGGAAACGATATAGTGTACTCCGCAAAGGATGTACGGATAGCAGGTTAAGCCAGGTCCAACGACCGGTGCTCCGCCAGAGGAGGCGATCCAAGACGCAACGCAACATTCAACCTCCGCAGCGGAGAAAAATGAGAAAAAGAAACTAAAACGAACATTCCTGTTGACGAACCACCCCATAGCAGGGGTCAGACCGTAGCATGGTTCGTTTTCGCTGTTGACGAAGTCCTCTAGCCCTTTCATAATCCCGCCATGCCGCGCCGCCTCCGGGTAGAATAGCCAGGAGCCATTTACCACGTGATGGACCGCGGCGACCGCCGCGAGGATATCTTCCTGGACGTGAGGAAACGCTCAAGGTCTTTCGCCGCGGCTGGTGTTTGGGCAGCAAAGAGTTCAAGGAGAAAATGCTGGCGCTGATGGACGGCAAACTCGGCGAGAACCACTCCGGGCAATTGCGCCAAGAGACTGCCGAAGCCAAGGCCGAGCGGATCATGGCCGAGGAATTACTCTGGCGGGGCTGGACGGGGGCGGACTTGGCGGCGCGGCGCAAGAGCGATCCAGACAAATTGGCGATCTCAGCCCGGCTGCGAAGAGAGACGACGCTGCCGATCAAGAGCATTGCCACCCCGGTGCATTTGGGCACCTCAAAAAGCGCCAACGCCCGCCTTCACGCCTGGATGCGCAGCCAAGCCGCGGCTGTTTCCGCGGATCCTGCTCAACTCGCAACGTCAACCAAATGAAAAAGCGAACCATGCTATGGTTTGGCCCCTTTCTCGGCGGCGGCGGCGCCACGCCGGCTTGAGACGCTGCGAGATTGCCGCTCCTCTTGCTCCGAGCCGTCTCTCTTGCCGCCCGGGCCCGGAATGTTCAATTTCACCGGGGGGATCTCCAGTTCGCCGCTCCACCACCGCGTCGTCTGCCGTCCCCGAATTCGCGGGACCCGCAGCGTGCCGGAGAGGCTGTACTGCCGATTGGTGCCGTTATCGAAGTACCAAGGCCGTTGCCGCGGATCGAGATCGAGCAACGTTCTGTCAGGCCAAACGCCGGCGCCGTTCATGGAGATCGAAAATCGCAAGTCGCTGTCCACGGGCAGCTCGAGGTGATGGACCCCTGGCGCGAATGTGCTGCGGCCTCCGGCGCGTGCGCTCTCAGGCTCCACAACGCCGCCTGTCTCGTCCGTGACCGTGTAAGTGATGTTAGTGGCGGCATCAATATCGAGATTCAGCGAAATCGTGCCGGACGGGGGACACGTATTGCGCAGTTCAAGATAGACCAGGAATTCCGAATAGGGTCCGCCGGGCTTCCCGTCCAACGTAAAGGTGTGGTAACGCGCCACCAACCGGGCCTTGAGGAACTGGTGCTCGGAGGACCATTCCCCTGCGGTCTCTTGTCCGACAACGGCCTGGGACACGAGGGCCAGGCAGAGAATAACTGGCGGGATTGCGGGGCTGCTCATGAGGAACTGATAAGAAATTGCTTTTTGCCGCGCCGCCGTTCTTGACGCTGCGCGGGTGAGGGAGAATTGGTTCTTGGTCTCACTCATTACGGTCGGATGCTACGAGGAGAGGACCAGAGGGTCAAGAGGCACGTTTTGCCGGTTTTTGAAGTGTTTCGCCGCATCATGGGGGGCGCTGGCGCGTGGTCGGGCCTGAGGGTCGGCTCAGCGGCTGAAAGTTGCGCGGCAGGGATGCCGGCTGCGTGCCGCCCGAGCCGGGAGGAAGCCGCTGCCGGGTAAAGGCCCGCCTCTTCACCCGGCCAATTCCGCCCGTTTATCGATGAACTGGGCCATGATGCTCACCGCAATCTCCATCACGGTTTGGCAGCGGATTCTCACCCCTGCCGGGCAGGCGACCCGTTGAAGTTCCGCCGCCGTGGCCAGCCGCTCCTGGGCAAAATGCTCGAAGATCGTGCGCGCCTTCCGGCGGCTGCCGATCATGCCCAGAAACCGGAACGGCTTGTGAATCCAATTCGCCAGCACCAGGGCATCGTGGCGATGACCGCGCGTGACGATGAGGCCAAAACTGGGCGCCGACGGCAGGGGCAAGGCCAGCAGCCTCTCCCAGTCCTCTGCGTGCAACGCAACCTCCGCCGGGAAAAACCGGCTATTGGCCAGCGCGGGCCGGTCGTCGAAAACCGTCACGTCAAAGTCCAGCTTGAGCGCCAGCGGCGCCACTGCCTGGGCGATGTGCCCCGCCCCTGCTATCCACAACGCGCAGGGCGGAGCCACTTTCTCCTGGTACAGCCAGTCCTGGGCAAGACTGGACGGAGAGGCCCCCTCCTCGATTCCATCCCCCGGCTCCGCAATCCCCGCCACCGAATAATCTGCTCTGACTCCCCACGTCCGGGCGCCCCTCGGCTCCGCCAGTTCCCTCCAGAACTGCTCTCCGGCCCCTTGGGCATTGGGCAGGATCAGCCCGCTCACCGTTCCTCCGCAGAGCAGGCCGTCATCCCACCCGAAATCATGGTCGAGCACCAACTCAAACCTCGCTCCCTGGCCGGTTCGCAACGACTTGAAGCGCCCGCTGCTGAACTTCCGCCTCCAAACAACCTCCTCCCAGCGTGCCCTGGATCCGCCCGTCCCCATGGAACAGCGCCTTGGCCCCGGCCTTTTGGGGGCTGGACCCTTGGGCCCCGGTGATGATGCCCAGGACCACCGGTTCCCCGTCGCGCGCCGCCTCAGCCAGGCCCTGGAATACCACGTTTCTCATGCTCGCCTCTGCCACTCTCTTTGAGCCGGAGTCTGCCACTTCCGCCCCGCAAACGCAACTCCGCGCCGGGGTCCGAGGCCTCTGAATTGGAGGAACAGCCCCGGCGGCCTTGAGATTGCTTGAAAGTTTCTAAAGATTTTGCTTGTTCTTTGTTCCGTTTCTGCGGAACCTACGCCCACCTATGAAAAGGATCATTGCCCTTATGGCACTATTGGGTCTTGTTGCGTGCGCGGTCTTGACCGGCTGCAGTAGTGGCGAGAACCAAACTCAGCCTGCCGCCGGCGGAGCGACAAACGCTCCCGCCAGCACGAACAAGTAAACATCTTCTCCCAATTCAGTTTGGGAAGGTGTTCATCACGCCGGGCATGAAGTTGTGCTCGGCTCTTTTTTTGGCGCCTCCGCCTGGGCGCAAGTGCCCTTGACGAAACGACGGCCACCCTCGGGGAGGGCCGTGTGCCACCGCATTTCGCCCCGCCTCTCCGGACGGACGCCCCGAGGGCAGCTTTATTAAACGTTAAGCTTGCCAAATGTGCTTGCATCCGTAGATTTAACGGCTCATTTAAGAATATGATTTTGTCAAGTGTCAGACCGGTGCTGGGGATGGGGTCGCCGCCGCCCTCCGGTCAACAGGGAGGGGCGCCGGCCTGGACCGGTCTGGTGCCGCTCATCCTGCTTTTCGTGGTCTTTTACTTCATCCTGCTTCGCCCGCAGCAGAAGAAGGCCAAAGAACACGCCGAGATGCTCAAGACGGTCAAGCCCGGCGACAAAATCATCACCAGCGGCGGCGTGGTGGCCGTCGTCATCACCGTCAAAGACAAGACCCTCAACATCCGCTCTGCGGATGCGAAGTTCGAGATCACCAAGGCGGCTGTGGCCGAAATCACCGACCGCGGTGGAGAGTCGAGCGAATCCTAGTATTTTCTCATGAATCGCAATAATTTTTGGAGATTTTTCCTGGTCGTCATGGTCATCCTGTGGTCCCTCTACGAGCTTTATCCGCCCAAAGGACGCGACCTCATCCAGTATTTCCGCCAGCGGGCCCAAGGCCATGATGCCGCCTTTGCGGCCATCATGCAAAAGGCCCGGGAACTGGAGTCCAAGACCCCCGAGAAACCGTACGACGATCTCAGGGCGGCCATCGGCACCAACGATATCACGCGCTATTTCCCGTTCTTCGAGGCCAAGGACGAAGCGGACCCCACCCGCTACATCCTCAACCGGCTCCAGCGCGAGGCGGCCGGCCGCATCCGGCTGGGCCTGGATCTGCAAGGCGGGACCTCGTTCCTGGTGAGAATGGAGACCGGGACCCTCACCAATTCCTCGGATACCGGGGCGGCCCTCTCACAGGCTGTCGAGGTGCTCCGGCGCCGCGTTGACCGCTTCGGCGTCGCCGAGCCCCTCATCCAACCGCAGGGCAAAGACGAGATCCTTGTCCAGTTGCCCGGCCTGTCGGCCGCCAGCCAGCAGGAGGCTATCGAGTCCATCAGCCGCGCCGCTTATCTCGAGTTCCGCCTGGTCCACCCCAAGAGCAAGGAACTGCTCGAGCAGGGGATCATCGAGCCGGGCTATGAGACGATGAAGCTCAAGGAGAAGCGGGATGGGCGCATGGTCATCGAGAACCTCCTGGTCAAGAAGCGCCCGGAGTTGACCGGCAGCAGTATCTCCAGGGCCATGGTCGGGCGGGGCAACCTGGGGGAACCGGATATTGACTTCACCCTCAACGCAAAAGGGGCCGACATCTTCGGGCAGGTCACGCGGGAGAACGTGGGCAACCGCCTGGCCATCGTGCTGGACGGGGAGGTGCGCTGCGCCCCGGTCATCCGCGGCCCCATCGAACAGGGCAGCGGCCAAATCACCGGTCAATTTGACTATAAAGAGGCCCAGGACATCGCCAACGTCCTGGAGAACCCCCTGCGCGCCCCGCTCAAACGCGAGGCCTCCAGCCAGGTCGATCCGACGATGGGCACGGACGCGATTCACAGCGGCATTAGGGCCTCGATCGTTGGCATCCTGGCCGTTTCGGCCTTCATGCTCGGTTATTATCTCATCGCGGGCATGGTCGCCAATGTCGCCCTTATCGCCAACATCATCATTCTGCTGGGCGTGATGTGTTCGGTGGGCACCACCCTGACCTTGCCGGGCATCGCCGGCATCGTCCTGACCGCCGGCATGGCCGTGGATGCCAACGTGCTCATCTACGAACGCATCCGCGAGGAACAGGGCAAAGGCAAGTCGTTGCGCGGGGCGATCGCCGCCGGCTACAGCCGTGCCTTCAGCACCATCTTCGACTCCCACGTCACCACCCTGATCTCCTCGGTCATCCTTATTTTCATGGGCACCGGTTCCATCAAGGGCTTCGGCGTGGCCCTGACCATTGGTGTGGCTGCCAGCCTGTTCACTTCGCTGGTGGTCACGCGGATGATCTTCGACTGGGTGGTGGACCACGGCTGGCTTAAGGCGGTCAAGATGTTCCATCTCATCCCTGCGACGATGAAGCTCGATTTCATGAGGCTGGCCAAGCCCGCCTTTATCACTTCCTGGGTCATCATCACCATCGGCGTGTCTTACGGCTTCTACCGCGGCAAGAGCACCTTCGGCCGCGATTTCCTGGGCGGCGACACCGTGACCTGCTTCTTCAAGAACAAGACCGATCCGGCGCGCATCCGCTCCGCCCTCGAGGCCGCCGGCATCAAGGACCCCCGCATCCAGTATCAAAAAGACCTGGGCACCGGCGCCGAGGCCCTGCGCCTGGATACGCTCGCGGACACCAACAATGTCGTGTTGACCACGCTCGAAAAACTGGAGCGCGGCAACTTCACTGTCCGGAGCCGCGAACACGTCGGCGCTTCGGTCGGCACCGACATCACCCGCTCGGCCATCATCGCCTCCCTGCTCTCGCTGTTCGGCATTCTGGTCTATGTGGCCTTCCGTTACGAGTTCTCGTTCGCCGTGGGCGCCGTCCTGGCCGTCATCCATGACGTCCTGATGACCATCGGGATTTATTGCCTCTTCCCCCGCCAGTTCAACGCCACCAGCGTGGCCGCCATCCTCACCATTATCGGGTTCTCCACCAACGATACCATCGTCATCTTCGACCGTATCCGTGAGAGCCTCAAGCTGGGCATCCGGGGCACCTTCAAGGAAGTGATGAACCTGTCCCTCAACCAAACCCTGAGCCGCACCATCATCACCTCCGGCACGGTCTTCCTGGCCACATTCTCGCTGTTCATCTTCGGCGGCGGCGAAATCAACGACTTTGCCTTTGCCTTCCTCATCGGCATCGTCACCGGCACTTACTCGAGCATCTACATCGCCAGCGCCCTGGTGTTGTGGTGGCACAAAGGGCAGCGCCCCCAGATCGGCGCCGGGCCGCTCGCCGCAGAAACCGTTGCCGCCGCCCGCGGCCAACGCACCGCCCCGCCGGCCCGTTGACCTGAACAGAGCCTGTCCGAAAAACTCCGATTCCAGACCTTTGTCGCAACCTTCGTCGCCAACTTCGTCGAAAAATGGCCAATTCGATCCCGATTCCGAATCGGGATTCGCCGGGCTTTTGGGACAAGCTCTATTTAGCCCATTGTCAGCCGACCGTAGGACGGACGCATGAATGCCGCATTGCCGCCGTACCGGATCGCATGGCACGAGAGCTTCCCGTGGCGCTATACCCGGCAGCAATCGGCGAAGCGGCTCGGCTCCCCACTACCGCATCCGCCGACACTTCGGCCTGATTATCCACCTGGCCCGGCAATCTCTTGACGCGCTGCGCCTCGAAGTCCGCGCGGAACCCAGCCGCGCCCATCGGCTACGCCGAGAAGGATCTGACCGCTGGCCGTGTTGCGTAGGCTTCTGGCCGAGCCATCGGTGGCGGCTTCGCCGTCTCTGGTTGCTTCTTTCTCTGCCTCCAATTGCTTGTGCCCCTGCAAGTCCGTCCAACCGTACGCGGTCAGGTTGCCGAACTCCTCCCAGTCTGACCGCCCCATGTGAGCGCCGCCGGTTATTGACGCTGCGCGGGTGGGGCGATAGGTCCGTTCCCCCATTTAAGACGAAAGTGCCGCCGTCACTTGTCCTGGGCGTCCTCAGACCAGTTTGACCCGTTTCAAAGACGTTGCTCGTACTACTCGTATGCTGAAGTTTCCCATGAATCAATTTCCATCAGAACGGCGCAGTTGCCGGTCTTATCCCAGAGCACGTTCTTCAAATTCCAATAAAGGAAGTGCACAGTGGTGCCATCATCGCGCTTCGTCTCACTCGGCACCCCTTCTTTGGTATATAAAACTACGAGGTCTCCCGCCTTAACTGGCTTAGGGTCGAACCAGAAGGCGCGTCTCGGCCTCGACGAAACAGTTCGGGGAGACACGAGAAAAGTGTCTAGCACTATGAAGAACGTCAGATTGACATCACACAGAACTTTGAGGACAAGCCGCTCTTTGCCCGGCACACCCCGTTCAGCAATGCTTTGAATCGTGATTTTCATCGCTGTGCGATTTTCGCGGCTATCGCGCCTCCGACCATGACCACGCCGACAGCAAGGGCGATAACCCCGCTGGTCGTATCAGGAGGTGTCTTCCCAAAGAAGTAGAAAGCGACGCCGAAGATAGCTCCACCGATGGTTGTCCCAACGATCACGATGATTTCGACAGCTCTGGAGGTCTTTCTTTCGCCCTCAAATTGCTGCTCGAGAACCGCCGCTCGCTTATCAGCCTCACCGAACCGCTCGACGTAGCCGCCAAGTCGTGCGTTTTCTGCTTTAGCTTGCCTCAGCATGTAAACGATTAGTTTCTGTGTACCCGGGGATGCCAAGTCTTGGGGAGTTAGCGGCTCAAGGACATCATCAAACGCTTGTATTTCGCCAGATAAGGGCGTTCCTCCACCAGTGGCCGCGAAGTTGCTCGGCGATCCCGGTGTGGCGGCGGGTTCTATTGTGTCCGAAAGCTTTTGTCTCAGTAGAATCGCTCATTCGAGTCGCCCATCAAGACCGGACCGCAGCCACTCGCCCAGGCAATTCCGTCGGAACTTGCTTTTTGCTGCGCCACTCTTTCATTGACGCTGGGCGGGCGAGTGCAGATTGCATCGTGGATTCGCAATTCACGTTTTTGCCGGTAGATTTTGGCCCGGCAACGCGGGCGTGCGTTGGCCGGTGCGGGGAGTTGTAGGGGCGGTCCGGGACCGGGACCACGCGCCTTGAGCGCGACGGGCAACAGCGGGGCGCTGAGCTTCTCGTAGAGCGAAAAAAGAAATTCGACGCGGTCGCGGTCCGAGTGGAAGGGTTCCCCGCGGTAGCACTTCTCGACGGCGTGATCCAGTTCGGTGTGGGCCTTGAGCAATTCGCGCGGCATAGCGAGCGGGTCGTAAAGGTCGGCCAGCATAGCCATGCCGCGCGGTGGCAGATGCCGCTCGCGCGCGGCGAGAACGCCCCGCGCTTTTTCATCCACGCGCTCGCGCTGCGCGGCGGTGGCGTTCGGCCAGGGGAAGTTGTTGTAAACAATTTGGCTCGAATACTGGTAATCCGACTTCATCCGCCCGCCGGTATAGCGCATCCAAGCCATGTGCATCGCCGACTCAAGCACGCCGAATTCGTAACGCGTCGCGGCGGGAATAATCAAGGAGCTTCCACTTGCGATAACGTCGCGAGCGAGAAAGCCGATCGGCAAATACCGACGCTCTTCCGAAGAAACCTTCGGCAAGAGCAGATAGTCGGAATTCGGCTGCCGAATTTCTCCGAACAAAGCAGGTGTGGCGGCAAGCCGGACGGTCTCGGCCCGCCCACTGCTCTGGCGCCATTTACGCACGGCATCGATCCTGCGTTTTAATTCCGGACTGGAGCCGAGAAGTTGGGGCGGCGCGTTCACAAGCCACAAGCACCAACGCTCGGTGTTATTGATAAACTCCCTGCTTCCAACGAATCGACGAACGAACGGCGCAAGCTCCGGGGTCTCCTCCAACAGCTTATGTCGGGCTCCTGCATCGAGAATCAGATTCCCAGCGCCCTCATCGCCCCGCTTTTGATCATTGGCCATGCTGCCGTAGTTAATTTGAGGGACATGGCAGAGAGGTTTGCCTCGCTTGAACAGCAAGACATCCACGGCGTCCGCGAGATAGGGATTTATTCTCGCCGCGCGCACCTTCAAAGGTTCGGCTTTCGAGTGCGCGTACTCAAAGATAACTTTGTCCGGGCGGTCGAACGCAGCGAACCCGACGATGACGACGTGAACGTGGGCTTTGCCCCGGGCTTCGCTCACCCATGCGAAGCTCCGATGGGCAAAATGGATGTGTAACCTGTACCGCCGGCGCAAGCCGCGCCAGAGAACCCCGACCTGCTCTCCCTGGCTGATTGAATTCGTCGAAACAAATCCCACGCGGATTCTTGAATTCCGAATGTAATCGCCCGCCTTCACATACCAGCAGGTGACGTAGTCAAGAACCCCAGTTCCGTCCTCCTCCCCCCAAATAAGGGCCATGTCAGACTTTTGCTCGGCGTTTTGTTCTTTCTTACCAGCAAACGGAGGGTTGCCGAGGACGTAGCTGCATTTTTCCGGCGGCAGAACTGTTTTCCAATCGAGCCGGAGGGCGTTGCCGCAAACGATGGTCGGAGATTTCTTTAGCGGCAGCCGCTGATAAAGCTGGCCGAATGCATGGGATACCTTCAGGTTCATCTGGTGGTCCATCAGCCAGAGCGCGACTTCGGCGATGCGCACCGGCCATTCGCCAATTTCGATGCCGTAAAACTGGTCAACGTCCACCTGTGACAGCTTGTTGATTTCGTCGAGCGTCAGCTCCTTTTGCTTGCCGAAAATTTCCTTGAGCGTTTCGAGCTCAAGCTGGCGCAGTTCGCGGTAGCCGATGACGAGGAAGTTTCCGCAGCCGCAAGCCGGGTCGAGGAAACGCAGCTTGCACAGTTTGTCATGGAATTCCTCCAGTCGCGCGCGCCGTCCGGTCGAGCGATCAGCTTTGCGGCTTTCAAGTTCGGCGCGGAGTTCGTCCAGGAACAGCGAACCAATTACTTTGAGGATGTCGCGTTCGCTTGTGTAGTGCGCACCAATCTGGCGGCGCCTCTTGTCATCCATGACGGACTGAAAGAGCGAGCCGAAAATGGCCGGGGAGATGCGGGACCAATCCTTGCGCGTGCAGCCGAGTATCGCGTTGCGCATGTCGCGGTTGAAATCGGCAAAGGCGAGATGCTCGCTGAACAGGTCGCCGTCAACGTAGGGGAAGGCCGCGAGGGTTTCGTCGAGATTTCTCTGGCGCTTTTCCGGCGGCGTGTTGAGGACCTCAAAGAGCCGTGCCAGGCACTGTCCCAGGTCCGAGCCGTCCGGCGCCGTGCGGTTCTCAATGAAGAGGCGGAACGATTCGCGCTCGAAAATGCCGGTGTCTTCGGCGAACAGGCAGAACAGGATACGGACTAGAAACCGTTCAAGGTCATGGCCCGTGTACCCCCGGCCTCGAGCGCGTCGTGAAGCTCGCCCATGATCTCGACGGCCTTGATGTTGACGGGGTCTTGCTCCTGAAGGGTGTGCTGCTTATAGCCGGGAATGAACGCGAAGTGCTGAACGTGCTGATAAAAATCGGCGAGCGGAAATTCATACGTGACGCCGCGCTTTTTGTCGAACAGCGGCAGGCCGCGCTGTTCCTCCGGTTCGAGATCGTGGAGCGCAATGCGCGCGAAATCGGAAACAATGATGTAACGCGGGACTTGATCGAGCCGAGACGGGTCGTTGGCAAGATCGCGTACGTATCGAAAGGCTTGCGTCTCCGCTTTGCGGAGGTCTTCGCCAAAGGATTTGTGCTCGACAAGCAGGATGCCCGGCCAGAACAGATCAATGCGCCCGTAGTCGCCCGAAATCCTCCGCACCGCCTCCTCAAAGCTGGCAACAACGCGGCGTTTGATGCCGAAGACCTGGAAAGACTCGTTCCAGAAGGTTTGTTTTTCGGCCCTCTCGCTTCTGACGCCAGCCCATTCGCGCGAAAACTCGATCGCGTTCTGGCGGATCTCGTTCCATGAAATCGGCATCGCGATGGAACATTAGCAGGCGCGGCCGAGAGCAGCAAGAACGATGAGACGGCCACTCACAAGCTCGGAAACTCGTGAAGCCTCGAATCCAGGCAAGGAACGCGCGCCAGTGACCTGGCAGGAATTTGCTTTTTGAGGCGCCGCCGGTCTATTGACGCTGCGCGGGTGAGGGAGAATCGCTTTTGCGTCCCGCTCACTCCGATCCCATGCTGCCAGACGGGGAAGAGTGTGTCAGGCCGCAAATTGTGCCGGTTTCTTGCCGATTTCGGCGCAACACGGGGGCGCTGGCGTGTCTTCGCGCCTGGGGACCTGCTCAGCGGCTGAAAGTTGCGCGGCAGCGAAGCCGGCTCCGGGCCGCGATGGCCAGGAAGATGTCCCCGCCGCGTGAAGGTCCCCCTCTCGGCGGTGCCCCCGCAATCCGGGGTCTATAGCGAAAAACCCATCAATATCCGCGGCCAGCGGGGCTGTGCGCCGTGCTGTCCCATGAGGGAGGTGGGGGCTGGCTACGCTGGAGGGCCGCTTTCACCCACAGATTCAGCCATGGGGCTACCTAAGGAGCCGGGGCCTCGGAGCGGCAAGACAGGTGGAGACGCTCGATCAGGCCAGCGGCTCAGGCTGCCCCGCAGACCACAGCGGAAACGACGCCAGACACTACGTATTCATAGGGGTAGCCGGCAAGCCGTTGCCACTCAGCATATTAGGATAACCCCGCCGTAAATCAAAGACGCAATTCACACCCTTGTTCTGTGCCACATTTCATCCGGCCCATTCATCGGTTTTCAAAACTCGTCAAATAGGCCCATGCCTTCCGCACAGTGAAGTCTTTCGGCAACCCCGCTTCATCCCTTCGGGACAAAATCCGCCAGCTCGGGCTACTTTTTGACCGTGAACTTGTCCGGGACGCCGGCGGCGCGGTAGAGGGTGGCGGCGTCTTGGCAATCGGGAGCGGGGCCGGCCAGCGTGACGGGGCGCGGCGCCAGCAGCCCGAGGGCTTGAGGCACGTCGCACACCCTGAGAACGCCGAGCAGCGGCGGCGCCGAGTTGTCCATGTGGGTGGCTGGAAAGCGCGAGAGGGCGAGCCCGCCAATGTCCGGCTCGAGCAGGGCCGCATAAATCGACCAGACGGCGGCCGCGCCTTCGCCCGCCAGGAAGACCGGGGTCTGCCCATCGTGCAGCGCCCGGACATAACGGGCGGCGGCGGCGAGGTCCCATACGCGGCCGCTGTCAACAGTTCGTCCCAGCAGGTAGTGCGAGCGAGCCACATAGTTGGGCGGGTTTTTTTGCGTCCAACGGCTGCTGCCGATGCCCCGGGGTTCGCAGACATAGACCGCATCGCGCTCGCCGGCGAGCCCTTCCAACCATGCCGGCGGGGCGTCATCGGCGCTCGAACCCGTGGCCACGAGCCAGACGCGCTCGGGGCGCCCGCTCGGCAGGCGCACCGCCCGCAATTGAATGTGGATGGGGCTTTCGGTCTCGAGGCGAACGAGGCCCGCGGCGTTGGTTTCCATGGCTCGGGCCGGGGGAATTCTATCGGGGAAATGGTGAAAGGAGAGTTGGCGCAGCCGGGCGAGCCGGTCGGTTTTCCAGGCATCGAACTGTCCGGGTTTGGGCAGCTCCGGCTTGGCCAGGGGCACGAATTCGCGGTCGGTTCGGGCATTGATGGCGTCTGTGGGCAGATCGGAGTCCAGTGGGAAGACGCGCAGTTGCTCGGGTGGAATGGGATGGAATGGGTTGGGAGGGCCGGTGACGAGGTCCACCTCGCTGTCCAGGACGGGGCGCGGGTCGTTTTTGAGGTGGGTGTTCATGAACCGGAAGGAGGCCTGGCGGATGTCCCGCCGGTAGGCATGGCCGCCGATGCTGACGACGGCATCCACGCAATCGCCGGCGCCGAAGAGGCTGTAGAGGCGCTCGAGGCGGTTGATGATTCGCTCGTTGCCGTACATCGGGAAGATGTCATCGGCATCGCTGTTGACGAACAACAGCGGTCTAGGGGCGACGAGCCCGGGGATGAGCGCCCAGGGCCATTGGTAGGTGTTGTAGAGGAACATGCAGTCGCAATGGCCGTTGATGACGCGGCTGGGGACGTAGGCCAGCAGGTCGCTCAGGCCGCTGACGGGCACGGCGGCTTTGACCCGCTCGTCAGCCGCCGCTATCCAGAACGTGGCCGCTCCGCCCCCGCTAATGCCGGTCACCCCGATGCGCTCCGCATCGACCTCCGGACGGCTGGCGAGGTAATCAAGGCCGCGCACTCCGTTCCAGCATTCCACGCCGGCGGGGGTGAAGCCGCGCGAGAGCCACCACCAGCGGCCCTCCCGGTAAGTGCCGTGATGCGTGCAGGTCAACTCTCCCAGCTCGAGCGAATCGAGCACCAGGCAAACATAGCCGTGGCGCCCATACCAGATGCCGTGCGATTGGTAGGCCGTCTTGTTGCCGTTCCGCCCCATCGAAGAATGCCCGCACACATACAGAATGGCCGGCAGCCTTTCACCGGCGGGGCTTTTGGCGGGCCGATAAAGATTGCCGGTGACGTAAAGCCCCGGCCGGCTCTGGTAATGCACCATCTCGACTGCGTAATCTCCCCGTTCCAGGGTCCGGGTAACCGCCGCCCGGAGCGGCCCCTTCTCCGGCAGCGGCCAAAGCCCGAGCATGTCGAAGTACTCCTGACGGAAGCGCGGCCGCGCCTGCATCCAGTCCTGGGGCGATTTGATCGTCCCGGGGAAATTGGCCTCGATCTTCTCGGCCTCCTGGCGGAGATAGGCCTGAATCATCGCGTCGCCCGGTTCGGCGCGGTCCGGCTGGTCATAGGTCTGGCCTGGGCCTGAACCGGCCAAAACGAGAGACTGGACCGTGAGCAGGAAGAGAGTGGCCGAGCCGGCCGCCCGCTGGGAATTGAAAGAGTTCATATCGTTATTTGGCGTGCGCCGGATTTTGACCACAGATTCAGGCGGAAGGAAACAGAAATATGGCTTGTGGGAGGGAGTTGGGTTTTTTAGCCGTCTCCTGCCGACGCCTGCGCCGCCCGCGCCGCCCATTGTTCCTGCCGCCGCACCCGCTCACTGGCACAAGAGAGATAACGTCCTTCCCACTCGCGCCGAGAGAGGCGCTGGGCCTCTACCAACAGACGCCAAGGGTCTTTGACCGCCACCTGCACGGAGCTGGCAGTGATCACGACAATGCACGATTCACGCCTGATGTTCGGAAGTTATTTTTGCACGAACCCTTAGGGGCCGATGCAACCTACTCGACGATCTTCGGCACGATGAACAACCCGTTGGCTTGAGCGGGGGCGTTCCGCAGGGCCTCCTGGTGGGACATTGAAGGGCGGACCTCATCGGGGCGGGTCACATTGACCAGTGGAAAGGCGTGCGCGGTCGGCTCGACGCCGCTGACATCCACCTCTTTGAGCTTCTCGATATAGCCCAGGATATGGCCCAACTGCGCGCCCATCTTCTCCTCCTCGACCGGGGAAAGCGATAGCCGAGCCAGGTGTGCCACGTACTTCACATCAATGGAGTCACTCTTCATCGAATTTCGCCTCAATGAGCGTCTGGATCTCGGCCAGGGCTTGGGAGGCGTCCTGGCCATAGGCATGAACAGTCAGTTTGCTGCCCGGGCCGGCGGCGAGCATCATCAGACCCATAATGCTCTTGCCATTGACCTTTTCTCCGTCTTTTTCGACGAAGATGTCGCAACTGAACCGATTGGCGGTCTTAACAAACATGGCAGCGGGCCGGGCATGGATGCCGAGCTTGTTCGAGACCAGAAAGTCTTTGGTCATGCTCGAACCGCTATCGGGGATTTTCTTAGCGCTCATTCATTGTGTAGTCCCCTTATAGGTAAACGCACCGGGGCCATTTTTCCAATAAATTCTACAGCTTGGCGGCGGCGGTCATGCGCGAAATGAGCCGGTCATTCAACTCCTTGGCAGCGTTGTGGCCGGCGGACTTGAGCTTGGCTTGGAAGGCGGCCACCTCGATGAGCCGCGCCAGGTCCCGGCCCGGCCGCACCGGCAGCGTGATATGCGGGACATCGATGCCCAGGATCTTCACGTACTCCTGCTCCATGCCCAGGCGGTCCACGTCGGGGACCTCACTCCAGGCCCTCAAGGTGATGACCAGGTCCACCCGTTTCTTCTCCAGGATGGCCCGTACGCCGAACATGGCTGCCACATTGATGATCCCGATGCCGCGCACCTCCATGTGATTGCGTGTGACCTCCGCGCTCGTGCCCACCACTTCCCGTCCGTCCACCAGCATCACCTTGGTCACGTCATCGGCCACCAGGCTGTAGCCCCGTTCGATCAGGGCCAGCACGCTCTCGCTCTTGCCGATGCCGCTCTCGCCCCGCAAAAGCACCCCGACGCCCAAAATATCGACCATGCTCCCCATCTCCGTGCCGCGCGGGGCGAACATCATTTCCAGGGCCAGCGTGGCCAGGTTGATGAACTTCATCGTCACCAGCGAACAGCGGAAGATCGGCACCGCCGCCCGCTCCGCCGCCGCCAGAAACAACTTGTCCGGGTGCAGATTGCGCGAGAAAACCACGCACGGCAGCTTATAGGAGAAAAAAGTCTCGTATCGCTTCGCCCGCTCTGGCTCGCTCAACGATTTCAGAAAGAAGGCCTCGGCGTTGCCGACGGCCTGAACCCGCTTGAATGCGAAATAGCGAGTGAATCCGGACAGGACCAGGCCCGGCCGGTTGACGGTCGGCTCGCGGATGACCCGCTTGAGCCCGCTCGCCCCGGCGACCAGGTTCAAATCGAGGTCCCCGGCGTGGTCGGTGTAAAACCGCTCGACTGTGACGACATCGCGTTGCATAGAGGGAAGGATTCAGAGGTTGAACTCCGGGCCGAGATAGATCTCGCGCGCCCTGGGGTCGTCGACCAACTGTTCGGCCGCCCCTTCATAAACCACCTCGCCCTTGTGGATCAGATAGGCCCGGTCCACCAGCTTGAGCGTCTCGCGCACGTTATGGTCCGTAATGAGGATGCCCAGCCCGCGCTCCCGCAGGCGGCGGACGATTTTCTGGACCTCATAAACGGCGATGGGGTCGATGCCGCTGAACGGTTCGTCCAGCAGGAGCAGCCTCGGGCTGGTGACCAGGGCGCGGGTGATCTCCAGCCGCCGCTTCTCGCCGCCGCTCAACGTGTAGGCCTTGCTCCGGGCCAGCCCCCCAAGGTCCAGTTCCTCCAACAAATACTTCAAGCGCACCACCCGCTCCCGCCGTTTCATGCGGCAGGTCTCGAGAATGGCCAGAATATTCTGCTCGACGGTCAATTTGCGGAAGATCGACGGTTCCTGCGTGAGGTAGCCGATCCCCAGCCGCGCGCGCCGGTGCATCGGCAGGCGCGTGATGTCCTGTTCCCGGAACCTCACCTTGCCTTCATCGGGCCGGATGACCCCCACGACCATATTGAACGTGGTGGTCTTGCCGGCGCCGTTGGGACCGAGCAGGCCGACAATCTCGCCCGCCGCCACGCTAATGGAAACCCCATTGACCACCCGCCGGTGCCGATACTCTTTGACCAACCCGTAGGTGGCCAGCAATCGCTCGCGGACGCCCCCCGGCGCCGGCGCCTCGAGTTCGTCCTTCTCCCTCATAGGCTGTGTCTGCGTTTCGCTCATGGTCGCCCCATCCGCTTCTCGTCGAATTTCTTCTTAAGCTTGTACTCGGGCATTCTAAAGGAATTCGTATTCATCGGCGGGGCCTCGATATGAATCTCCCATCGCATGCCCTTGGAGGTCCTTATCCGGTCACGTGTTCGATCCAGCGTAATCAGGGTGTCCCTGACGGTGCCCTGTTCCGTTTTTGACTGGGCGGGATTCCCCGTTGGCGCCGACTGGGCCGCAGGCCGCCTCAGCACCAACTGGGCCGGATGGCCCGTCAGCACCATCACTTCGTTGGTGATGCCGTTGGTGACGCTATACGCATAATCCGCCTGGTCGCCCTGGCCCTCGATTGTCTGGTCCTTTTCGCCAGTCAGCTCAAAGCGCACCGCCCTCTCCGCCAGGATATGCCGGCTCTTCCCCCCCTCCGGGCACTGCACCGTTATCGTTTGGCTGGACCAATTCATCTGCGGATGTTCGATGTGCGCATCCTGCTCGAAGACGGCCCCTCCTGCCGTCACGGTATATTCCTCGGCGGTGATGACCGCAACCGGCGGGTTCGTCCCGGCCAGCCTGGCGGCCGGCGGACGGTTGGTCGCCCCGTCGGCGGGCCGGCCCGCACTCGAGGCGGCGGGCCGGCCCGAAGCCCCATGTGAACTCACTTCCGCTAAGGCCAGTTGCTCCGCCGGCAAACGCATCGAGGCATTGCCCACCACCAGCATTCCCTCGGGCTTGGTCGAAAGCCAGATCAGGTCCCCGCGGCCCTGGCGCGACCCGGCCTGCCACCTGGGTTGTTCTGTCAATTCCATCACCCCGTTGGTGGCCTCATAGACCGCCTTGCCGGCCAGAAATTGCGTGCCCTCCTGCCGGATGATGACCTGGCGCTCGGCCACCATCCGCTCCAGTTGGTTTGTCTGGCCAAACCCGACCGTGAGCAGGCCGCAACTCATTGTTCCCCGAACCTCATCCCCCGCCCGTTCGCTTGCCTCCACCGGGCCGCGAAACTGGGCCAGGTTCGTCCGTATGATATAGCTCTCGGAGCGGACCTCAAGGGTTTGATCCTTGGCCGGGACCGCGTTGGTTGGGTCCGGCCCGCCCGGCGAGAGCAAACCAACCCTGGCCAGACCCTGGCCGGGCATCTTCAAAACCCCATGGCCTGTGGCCCGCAAGACCTGGTTCGTCCGTTCCAGAACCAGCTTGTCGGCGGTCCCTTCCCGCGATTGCGCCCGCCAGGTCGGATGCCCGGACAGGTGAACCTGGTCGGTCTCCGCCGTATAAATCGCGGTGTCGCCCGTGGCCTGGACCCCTGCATAGTCCACGCTCACCTCCTGCTCGGCCGTAATGCTTTCCAACCGGCCCTGGCTCAAAGACGTGTCCTGCCGTGGCCCTGGCGCCGGCGCCCCGGTCGAGGGCGCAACCAGGCTCTGAACGTCGCGCCGGCCCGAGAGCAAATTCGCTTTGAGCACACCGCAGCTCAGCGCCAATTGCTCGCCCTTCACCCGCACATCCCCCTGCCACACCGCCTGCCCGTAGTTGGTGGAGTACTCGAATTGCCGCGACAAAATCTCGACCGGCCCTTTTCCCGGCCCCGCCTCAGCCGAGGCCCGCGCCAGCAGGTCCGGATGCAGCAGCGTGCGGACATGGTTGGAGATGACGAGGTCGGAATTGGTTTGCCGCCAAAGAAAGCCGTCTCCCGAAATCGAGAACTTGCCCTCCGCCAACTGCGCCTGCATCGGGCCGGACGAACTCAGGGTCCCCCGCCGAGTGTCCAGAACACATTGCGGGGCCTGCACTCCCATCGTGCGCTCGCCTTGGACGCTGAACGTCTGCAACCTCGGTTCCGTGATGAGGTACTGATCATTGGTCAACGGTTGACCCTGGGCCCATTCCAGGAACGATCTCATCCGCGTCTGGTTCGGCGGGCCGTAATACTCCGCCCGCTTCCCGCTGGCCTCCAGCAACCGGGGACGATCATCGCGATTAGCGCGCGGGCGAGTGAAAGGCTCCGCCCGCTTCCCCCTTGCCTCCGGTGCCCGCTGCCCGTCCGCCTCTCCACCGGCCAACCCTAACAAGACCACTACCCCCAGTACACACATTCTGCCGGGCCCCCCGGTCCCGCCCTGTGCCCCAGCGTTAAGGATTGATGCGCTCACACGGCCTCAATCGTAAGCCCGAAATGCCGCCCCCCGCAATGACGAACAGCTCACGGATGGACCGCTTCCCACACTCTGAGCAGGCCCTCGAGCAAGTCCGCCATCTCGGCCAGGGCAATCATGTTCGGCCCGTCGCTCAATGCGCGGTCGGGTTCCGGGTGTGTTTCAAAGAAAAGTCCATGGGCGCCCGCAGCCAGGGCGCACCGGGCGAGGACCGGCGCAAACTCGCGCTGCCCCGCAGACTTGTCACCGCCCCCGCCGGGCAGTTGAACCGAATGAGTTGCATCGAAAATGACCGGCCATCCAAACCGGCTCATGATGGGAATCGAGCGCATGTCCGAGACCAGGTTGTTGTAGCCGAAGGTCGTGCCGCGCTCGGTCAGCAGCAGCCTCCGGCCTCCGGCGTTCCTGGCCTTTTCGGCCACCTGTCCCATCTCCGCCGGTGAGAGGAATTGTCCCTTCTTGAGGTTCACAATCCGGCCCGTCTGGACGACCGCGGTAATGAGGTCGGTTTGCCGGCAGAGCAACGCCGGGATTTGCAGTATGTCCACTGCGGCTGCCGCCGCCCCCGCTTGGGCCTCCGTATGCACATCCGTGAGCACCGGCGTCTCCAACTCTGCCCGCACCTTGGCCAGGATGCTCAATCCTTCCCTCAGTCCCGGGCCGCGGAACGACTGCCCCGACGTGCGGTTGGCCTTGTCATAGCTGGCCTTGAAGACGTAAAAAATGCCCAGGCGTGCGCACGTCTCCTTGAGGCTGCCGGCCACCCGCAAGCACAACTCTTCGTTCTCGATTACGCACGGCCCGGCAATCAAAACCAGGGCCTTGCCGCTGCTCAGAGAACCCCAAATTGTTCCGTCATCAAGCACCCGCATCTTGTAACAACCCCCGCCGCCCCTGTAAATGGGTTATTCCTGCGGCCCGCTCCGTGCGCCGCCCGGGGCCGTTGACAAAGCCGCCAAAACAGGCCCCATCCCCTGACTGGAGGGGACGACCTAACCCGGATATTTCACGGGTTTCGCCAACTGGAAGGCGTAGCGCAGGCTTCCAGCCTGCTGTATCGCGGATTTCCAATCCGCAGATGCTCCCAAGCAGGTACAGCCTGCCGACTGGAAGTCGGCGATACAGCAGGTTGGAAACCTGCGCTACATAGCTTCGGCAGCCCAGCGCCGCTCTTAGGCTGTGAAATATCCGGGCTAAGGAATCTCTGATCCAATGGTTTGCGGAGAACATGGTCAAACCCGTGGACTACCGGGCCGTCGAGCGCCTCTTCCAATCCATCACCCACTACTGGGGCCTCCAATGCGCCAAGCCCGAGCTCCAGCCCGCTTGACTCCTGCAGACAAGCTCAGACATCCTGACCCCGTAGAAAATGCGTGAGCCGCCCGGTGCCCTCACTGGGCGAGCCAGGCTCACCCAATTTCCACGCAAAGCCAAAACTCCCTCGGGGCTTCAGGATGTCTGGGGCTGCGCCCCTGGCTCTGGCTCTGCCGCCCGAGTTTGGCGCAGCCCGGGAGCCACTCAGGACTTGCGTTCGCCTGCCATCGCCTTCTATTCTCGCTTGTCCCTCCGGGACAGGACCGCAATCGTGTATCCATATAGATACAATCGTGCAGCCAGAGAACCGATGCCCCGCTGGGCTCTCCACGGCGTGGTTGCCTTGTTGCCGCACACCCGCCGCGGCAAGTCGCGCGCCCAGCCCGGTTTTCATCCCCAATGAGGAACAAGTCCATTGAACACGCCTGAATCAACACCAAACGCCGGAAAGCCCGAGAATTCGCCCCCTCAGCCGCAGCCCTCTGCCCAGGGGCGGCCGCGTTACTGGGTCTGGGTGATCTTCGTGTGCCTGCTCTTTTTGGGGATTGCCGTGCTGGCGCGCCACCGGCAGGCGCCTGCCCAGGCCGGGCAGCCAAACGCGGCTTCGCCCCGCCGGTCGTGCAGGTGGCCACCGCCGTCGTGCGCAAAGGCGACATCGGAGTTTACGGTAATTACCTGGGCATCGTGACCCCCGTCTATACCGTGATGGTCAAGAGCCGCGTGGACGGGCAGCTCATGAGCGTGAACTACGTCGAGGGCCAGATGGTTCACGCGGGCGATTCGCTGGTGGAAATCGATCCCCGGCCTTATCAGGCCCAGGTCCTTCAAATGGAAGGGCAGTTGGTCCGCGACCAGGCCCTGCTGGAAAATGCGAAGGTCGACCTGGAGCGCTACAAGATTGCTTACGCCAGCAACGCCATCCACGCCATTCCCAAGCAGCAGCTCGATACCCAGGTGGCCACGGTCCACCAGTACGAAGGCACGGTGCAGTTGGATCAAGGCGCGCTTGAGTAATGCCGTGGTGCAACTCATTTACACCCACATCACCGCCCCCATTTCAGGACGCGTCGGGCTGCGCCTGGTGGACCCCGGCAACATTGTCCATGCCACCGACGCCAATCCGCTGGCCGTGATTACACAGCTTCAACCCATCACCGTGGTCTTCACGGTCGCCGAAGATTCCCTGCCCGAAATCCAACAGCAGATAGGCCAGGGCAAAAAGCTGGCGGTCGAGGCCTACGACCGCGAGCAACAGAAGAAACTGGCGACCGGGACGCTCTTGACGACGGACAATCAGATCGACACGACCACCGGCACGCTCAAGCTCAAGGCCCGGTTTACCAACGAGGACAACTCCCTCTTCCCAAACCAATTCGTCAACGTGAAACTGCTGGTGCGCACCGAGCGCGGCGCCATGCTGGTTCCCACTGCCGCCATCCAGCGCAACGCCGACGGCTCCTATGTGTTCGTGGTCCAGACCAACGACACGGTCGCCATGCGCGCCGTGTCGGAGGGCCCCGCCGAAGGGGAGGTCACCGCAGTGGAAGGGTTGGAGCCGGGTGAAATCATCGCGGCGGACAATTTCAACCGCCTTCAGGAGGGCATAAAAGTCGCCGTACGCAAACCGGAGGAAGAGCCCAAGCAGGGTCGTGGCAAGGCCAAAAATGTGGCCGCAACCGGAGCCGTCGCGCAGTGAGCCCGTCCCGTCCATTCATCCTCCGGCCGGTGGCCACTTCGCTGCTCATGGCGGCGATTCTCCTGGCAGGACTGGTCGCTTACAAGCAACTGCCGGTGTCGGCTTTGCCGGACGTGGATTACCCGACCATCCAGGTGGTGACTTTCTATCCCGGCGCCAGCCCGGATGTGGTGGCCTCGGCGGTGACCGCGCCGCTGGAACGGCAGTTCGGGCAGGTGCCGGGCTTGAACCAGATGACCTCGACCAGCTCGGGCGGCAGCTCGGTCATTGTCCTTCAATTCGCCCTGAGCCTGAACATTGATGTGGCCGAGCAAGAGGTCCAGGCGGCCATCAACGCCGCCCAGACCTATCTGCCGGCAAATCTCCCCTCCCCGCCCATCTACAGCAAATCCAATCCCGCCGATGCGCCCATCCTGACGCTGGGCCTGACCTCAAAGTCCATCGCCCTCTCCCAGGTGGAAGACATGGCGGACACGCGGCTGGCCCAGAAGATCTCCCAGATACCCGGGGTTGGCCTGGTGAGCATCAGCGGAGGCCAGAAGCCGGCCGTGCGGGTCCAGGTCAATCCGACGGCCCTCTCCTCTCGCGGAATTAATCTCGAGGACGTGCGCGCCGCCCTGCAAGCGACCAGCGTCAACCAGGCCAAGGGAAACTTCGACGGGCCGCAGCAGGCTTACGAAATCAACGGCAACGACCAGCTCCTCACCAGCCGGGACTACCGCTCGACGGTCGTCATTGCCTATCGCAACGGCGCGCCCGTCATGCTCTCGGACGTGGCGAACGTGATCGATGACGTCGAGAACGTGAAACAGGCCGCCTGGATGAATAACGCCCCGGCGGTCATCCTCAACATCCAGCGCCAGCCCGGCGCCAATATCATCCAGGTCGTGGACCGCATCAAGGCCGCGCTTGCCCCAGCTCAAGACCACCCTGCCCGCCGGCATCGAGGTCTCGCTGCTGACCGACCGCACGGTAACGATCCGGGCCTCGGTCAGGGATGTCCAGTTCGCGCTGATGCTGTGCGTCGCCTTGGTCGTGATGGTGATCTTCTTGTTCTTGCGCACGCTCTCGGCGACCATCATTCCGAGCGTGGCGGTCCCGCTCTCCCTGGTGGGCACATTCGGGGTGATGTACCTCCTGGGTTACAGCCTGAACAACCTCACGCTGATGGCGCTGACGATTTCGACCGGTTTTGTGGTTGATGACGCCATCGTGATGATCGAGAACATCGCCCGCTACATCGAGGCCGGCGAGCCGCCCGCTGCAGGCCGCGCTTGAAGGGAGCCGAGCAAATCGGCTTCACCATCATGTCACTGACCGTTTCGTTGGTCGCCGTCCTCATCCCGCTGCTGTTCATGGGCGACATCGTCGGGCGGTTGTTCCGGGAGTTCGCGGTCACCCTGGCGGTGACCATCCTGGTCTCGGCGGTCGTTTCGCTCACGCTCACGCCCATGATGTGCTCGCGATTGCTGCGCCACAAACCCGAGGCCCAGCAGGGTTGGTTCTACCGCTGCTCGGAACACGCGCTCAATCGGGTCATCGCGGTTTATGGCAGGACGCTCCAATGGGTGCTCAAACACCAGACGGCGACCTTGCTGGTCGCCGGCGGGGACGCTGGCCCTGACCATCTTGCTCTATGTCATCGTGCCCAAGGGCTTTTTCCCGGTCCAGGATACCGGGCGTGATCCAAGGCATTTCGGAAGCGCCGCAGACCACGTCCTTCGCGGCCATGGCCGCCAGGCAACAGGCCCTGGCCGAGGTCATCCTCAAAGACCCGGCGGTGGAGAGTCTCTCCTCGTTCATCGGCGTGGATGGCATCAACACCACGCTCAACAGCGGGCGCATCCTCATCAATCTCAAACCGTTGGAGGAGCGCAAGCTGGACGCCACGACGATCATGCGCCGCCTGCAAGCCCAATTGGCCAAGGTGGACGGCATTACCCTTTACATGCAGCCCATACAGGACCTGACGCTGGAGGATCGCGTCAGCCGAACGCAGTTCCAGTACACGCTCGAGGACCCTGATGTTAACGAGTTGAACCTGTGGACCGCCCGGCTGTTGGAGCAGGCTCAAGACGCTGCCCCAGCTTCGGGATGTCGCAACCGACCAACAAACCGGCGGCGCATCCACCCGGCTGGTCATTGACCGCCAGACCGCTTCAAGGTTGGGGATTACACCCCAGGCGATTGACGACACGCTCTACGATGCCTTCGGCCAACGCCAGATCTCGACGCTCTTCACCCAGTTGAACCAGTATCACGTCATCCTGGAAACGATGCCGGAGTTCCAAAAGAATCCGGCCAAATTACAGGACATCTACGTTCGCTCGACCAGCGGCGGCCAGGTGCCGCTGAGCGCGTTCACCCATTTTGAGCACGGCAACGCCCCCCTGACCGTAAGCCATCAGGGGCAATTCCCCGTCGTCACCATCTCGTTCAACCTGGCCCGGGGCGCGGCCTTGGGCGACGCCACCGAGGCCATCGAGCAGGCGCAGAAAGAACTCAATATGCCCCTGAGCATCCAAGCGGCCTTCCAAGGCACGGCCCAGTCCTTCCAGGCCTCCTTGAGCAACGAGCCGCTGCTCATCCTGGCCGCGCTGGTCACCGTCTATATCGTGCTGGGCGTTCTCTACGAAAGTTACATTCACCCCATAACGATCCTTTCGACCCTGCCCTCGGCCGGAGTGGGGGCCATCCTGGCCCTGCTGGTGTGCGGCTCCGAACTGAGCATCGTGGCCCTGATTGGCATCATCCTCCTCATCGGCATCGTGCAAAAGAACGCCATCATGATGATCGATTTCGCCCTGGATGCGCAGCGGAAGGAAGGCAAGAGCCCGCTCGAGGCGATCTACCAGGCCTGCCTGCTCCGTTTCCGGCCCATCGTGATGACCACGATGGCCGCGCTGTTGGGCGCCTTGCCCCTGGCCCTGGGAACCGGCACCGGCTCCGAACTGCGCCGGCCTCTGGGCATCTCCATCGTCGGCGGACTGCTCTTTAGCCAGTTGCTGACGTTGTACACCACCCCCGTGATTTACCTCTTCCTCGAACGCCTGGTTTTCAAACCCTCCAAAGCACAAGCCAGCTGAGGGCAGTGTCCAGCCCGTGCCGGCATAGCCGCTATGAACATCTCCGCTCCATTCATTCGCCGCCCGGTGGCCACCACGCTGCTCACGGCGGCGGTGGCGCTGGCCGGGGCGGTCGCGTTCAGATTCCTGCCGGTTTCGCCGCTGCCCCAGATTGATTTCCCTACCATCAGCATCGGGGCCGGATTGCCGGGCGCCAGTCCCGAGATCATGGCCTCAGCGGTCGCCGCGCCCCTGGAACGGCAGCTCGGCCATATCGCCGGCGTCAATGAGATGACCTCCTCCAGCTTTCTGGGCACCACCTCGATCACCCTCCAATTTGACCTGAACCGCAACATCGACGGGGCCGCCCGCGACGTCCAGGCCGCCATCAATGCCGCCCGCGCCTATCTGCCCCCCAACCTGCCGAGCAACCCGACCTATCGCAAAGTCAATCCCGCCGACGCGCCGATTCTAATCCTGGCGCTGACCTCGCCCATTTATGACCGGGGCCGGCTTTACGATGCCGCCTCGACGATCATCCAGCAGCGCCTCTCTCAAGTCCAGGGCGTCGGCCAGGTCTCCGTCGGGGGCAGTTCGCTTCCCGGCGTGCGCGTGGATGTCAATCCGACCCAGTTGAACAGCTTCGGCCTGGGTTTGGAGGACGTTCGCAACGTCCTGAGCAAGCAAAATGCCAATTCGCCCAAAGGCCAGATTGCCAACGACCAGACCACCGCCGATCTCGCTGGCCAACGATCAGTTGCTTAAGGCCAAGGACTACAAGCCGCTCATTGTCGGCTACCACAACGGCGCGGCCATCAAGCTCTCGGACATCGCCAACGTGCAGGATTCGGTGGAAAACATCCGGGCCGCGGGTTTCGTCAACGCCAAACCCTCCGTCCTGTTGATCGTCTTCCGCCAGCCCGGAGCCAACATTATCGAAACGGTGGACCGCATTCGGCAAACGCTCCCCTCGCTCAAGGCCTCGATTCCCTCGGCCATCGACCTGACCGTCGTGATGGATCGGACGACGACCATCCGCGCCTCGGTCCAGCACGTGGAAATCAATCTGTGCATCTCCGTCGCCCTGGTCATCCTGGTCGTGTTTGTCTTCCTGCGCAGCGCGCGGGCGACCCTGATCCCAAGCGTGGCAGTTCCGGTCTCCCTGATCGGCACCTTCGGCATCATGTACTTGTGCCATTACAGCATCGATAACCTCTCACTGATGGCCCTGACGATTTCCACCGGGTTTGTGGTGGATGACGCCATTGTGGTCATCGAAAACGTTACCCGCTACCTCGAGCAGGGCATGACTCCCATGCAAGCCGCCCTCAAAGGGGTGCGCGAGGTCGGCTTCACGGTCCTGAGCATCAGTGTTTCTCTGGTAGCGGTGTTTACTCCGCTGGTGCTGATGGCCGGGATCGTTGGGCGTCTTTTCCGCGAATTTGCCGTCACCCTCTCAGTGGCCATCATGGTCTCCCTGGCGGTCTCCCTGACGACCACGCCGATGATGTGTTCCCGGCTTCTCAAACATCGCCGCGCCGGGGACCACGGGCGCCTCTATCGGGCCAGTGAGCGGGCCTTCGCCTGGGTGCTGGGCCATTATGAGCGCAGCCTGGCCCGGGTGTTGCGCCATCCCGCCATCACCCTGGGTGTCCTGTTCCTCACCATTGCCCTCAATGTCTTCTTGTTCATCAAGGTGCCCAAGGGCTTTTTCCCCCAGCAGGACAACGGGACGGTTTTCGGCGGCATTCAGGGCGCCCAGGACGCGTCCTTCCCTTCCATGCAGAAGGTTGCCGGCCGCTTTGTCAACCTGATCAAAAGCGACCCCGCCGTGGCCAACGTCATGGCCTTTACCGGCGGGGGCGGCGCCGCAAACAGTGGCTTCGTCTATGTGGGATTGAAGCCCCTTGGAGAGCGCAAGATCTGCTTCCAGCCAGGTGATCAACCGGTTGCGGCCCAAGCTGGCGCCGGTGCCCGGGCGCGGGGGTCTTCCTGCAAGCCGGGCAGGACTTGCGCATCGGCGGGCGCCAAAGCAACGCCCAATTTCAATACACCATTCAGAGTGATACCCTCCAGGATTTGGTCAAATGGGGGCCCTTGCTGTTGCAGGAAATGAGAAAACTGCCGGGCTTTACGGATGTCAACAGCGATCAGCAGAACAACGGCCTGCAGGCCTCGCTGGTCTATGATCGGTTGACCGCCGCTCGTTTGGGCATTACGCCGCAGATGATCGATAACACCCTTTATGATGCCTTCGGCCAAAACCAGGTCTCGACCATGTACACCGCGCTGCAACCAATACCACGTCGTTATGGAGGTCGACCCCAAGTTCTGGCAAAGCCCCAAAGGCTTGGAGAGCATTTACCTGCGCTCGACCAACAGCGGGCAGGTTCCCTTGAGCGCCATCGCTCGGTTCGAACCCACCACCGCCCCCATCACCGTAAGCCACCAGGGCCAGTTTCCCGTCCGTCACGGTCTCGTTCAATCTTGCCCCGGGCGTGGCCTTGAGCGATGCCGTCAAGACCATCCAGGCAGATGGAACAGCGCATCGGAATGCCGGCGCGCGTCCAAGGCAGCTTCTCCGGGACTTTGCAGGCCTTCCAAACCTCCCTGGCCAGCGAACCGATTCTGATCATCACGGCCCTGTTTTCCGTTTACATTGTCCTGGGCATCCTCTACGAAAGCTACATTCATCCCATTACGATTCTATCCACCCTCCCCTCAGCCGGCGTCGGCGCCGTTCTGGCCCTCATGCTCTTTCATACCGATCTCAGCCTCATCGCCCTGATCGGCGTCGTGTTGCTCATCGGCATCGTCAAGAAAAACGCCATCATGATGATTGATTTCGCCCTGGCCGCCGAGCGCGAGCAGGGCAAGCCTCCCGCTGAGGCGATCTATCAGGCCTGCCTCCTGCGGTTTCGGCCCATTATGATGACCACCCTGGCCGCGATGTTTGGCGCCTTGCCCTTGGTTGTGGGGACCGGGACCGGCTCGGAGCTCCGCCGGCCGCTGGGCATCTCCATCGTTGGGGGATTGCTCGTAAGCCAGGCCCTCACGCTTTACACCACACCGGTTGTTTACCTCTCCATTGACCGCTTGCGGCTCCGATGGGAGGCCTGGCGGCGCCGTCCAGTGGCCCCCGGCCCGCAACCGGCTTTAGGATGAACCATGACAAGCCAAGCTCTATTCATAGCAGGCGGGAAGGAAACTCCAAATCCGAAGCTCCAATCGCCAGAGCAAGCTTCAAGCTTCCGAGTCGCCGAAGCGCGTTTCGGCCAGTCTCGGGTGCTTGGAGTCTGGCGCTGGTCTGGAGCTTGGCGCTTGGCGCCGGGTGCTTTTTGACGGCGGCTGCAGCTTCGCTCCCAAGTATCAGCGGCCTGCGGTCCAAACTCCCGCCGCTTTCAAGGAACTCCCCCCGCAAAGTCCTGAGGCCACCAACCTCTGGAAGATAGCGCAGCCGAGCGACGCCCTCATTCGCGGCAAATGGTGGGAAATGTTCACCAACACCCAATTGAACGCGCTTGAAGAGCAAGTCGCCGTTTCCAACCAAAACGTTGCCGCCGCTTTCGCGAATTTCCTTTCGGCGCGCGCCCTGGTCAAGGAAGCGCGCGCCCAGTTGTTCCCAACCCTGGCCGCCAACCCGGGCGTCACCCGCTCCCGGCAGCAGGTCCCGGGCAGCCAATCCGGCGCCGCGACGCTCACGGATTATTCGCTCCCGCTGGATGCCTCCTGGCAACCTGATTTCTGGGGCCGGATTCGAAACACCGTGAAAGCCAATGCCTTTGAAGCCCAGGCCACCGCCGCCGACCTCCAGAACACCCGCCTCACAGCCCAGGCAGAACTGGCCGTGGATTTTTTCCAACTGCGCGGGCAGGATGCCTTAAAACATTTATTCGATGATACCGTCCGCGCCTACCAGGAGTCGCTCGATTTGACCAAGGTCCGCTTTCAGACTGGCATCGCCTCGGACGAGGACGTTGCGCAAGCCGAGATCCAGCTCGAAACCGCCCAGGCGCAAGCCACCAATCTGGGCATCCTGCGCGCCCAACTCGAGCACGCCATTGCCCTCCTGATCGGCAAACCCCCTGCCGGCCTCTCCATCCCTGTGGAGCCCCTGAGCGCCAGCCCGCCGGCCCCTCCGCTGGGTGTTCCCTCCCGGCTTCTGGAACGGCGCCCTGATATTGCCGCCGCCGAACGCCGCGTGGCCGAGGCCAATGCCCGCATCGGCATCGCCAAGGCGGCTTATTATCCCAATGTCACCTTGAGCGCCTCGGGCGGATTCCAAAGCGCCGCAACTTCGAGCCTCCTGAATTGGTCCAGCCGCGTTTGGTCCGTGGGTTCGGGGCTGGCGGAGACCATCTTCGATGCCGGCCTGCGCAAAGCCACCGTCCAGCAATTCCGGGCGGCCTACGATAATACGGTGGCCCAATACCGCCAGACCGTATTGACCGCCTTCCAACAGGTCGAGGATGACCTGGCAACTCTGCGAATCCTCGCCCGCCAGATAGAGCAACAGGAAACCGTCGTCAAATCCTCGGAGAGATATCTGACTTTGGCCACCGCTCGATACACCCAGGGAATCGACAGCTACCTCAACGTGATCACCGCTCAAACCACCTTGTTGGTCAATCGGCAAACCCTCGTGAATCTTCGAATACAGCAGATGACTGCCAACGTCCAACTGGTTGAGGCCGTTGGTGGCGGCTGGGATGCCTCGCAGATGCCCTCTCCCAAGCAACTGCTCTCCAAGACTAAATGACCGTCCCGTGCGGAATCACCGCGTTCTTGGGGATGACGACCACCCCATTGCGGATGTAATAATTCGGACCGTCGAGGCTCTCGGGCTTGCCGGCGGGTGAAATGGCCACGTTGTCCCCAATCCTCGCATTCTTGTCCACGATCGTGTTCTCGATGCGGCAGTTGGCGCCGATGCCGACCCGGGGGATGCCCTCCTTTTCATGCCGCAGTAATCGACTCGAGCGATTCGTAGTAGTCGCTGCCCAACAGCACCACCCGGTTCAGCACCGTCCCGGCGCCCACGCTGCACCGCAGGCCGATGATACTGTGGATGATCGTCGCGCGATTGATGATGCAGCCGTCGGAAATAATCGCGTGGTCGACCTGCGCCCCGTTGATCTTCGAGCCGGGCAGAAACCGGGGGCGGCTGAAGATCGGCGCCGCCATGTCGAAGAAATTGAAACGCGGCAACTCGTTGGTCAGATCCAGGTTCGCCTCGAAAAAAGCCCGAATCGTCCCGATATCTTCCCAGTATCCCTGGAACACGAATGAAAAAACGCGGCGGTCCTGGATCGCCTTGGGGATAATGTCCTTGCCGAAATCGGTCAAGGTGTTATCGAGCAACTGCCCGGCCACCGCCCGGTTGAAAACGTAAATGCCCATCGACGCCAGGAACAGCTCCCCTTGCTTGTTGATGCCCAATTGCGCGATACCACTCTTTGGGCACCTTCAATGAATCGAGCAAGGCCGGCTCCTTGGGCTTCTCGACAAACCGCGTGATGCGCCGCGTGGCGTCCGTCTGCATGAATCCCCAGCGATTTGCGCCTCCTGCCGCCCCACCGGAATGGTGGCAATCGTGATCTCCGCCTCCGCCTCCTGGTGCACGCTCGATGATCTCCCGGAAATCCATCCGGTACAACGCGTCCCCGCTCAGGATGAGCAGGTAATCCCACTCATGATTCAGGAAGTGGATGATGTTCTTGCGCACCGCATCGGCCGTCCCTTGATACCATGACGTGTCCGAGTAGGTCGGTTCGGCCGCCAGGATCTCCACAAACCCCCCGGCAAAATGATCGAACTTGTACGACTGCGAAATGTGGCGGTGCAGCGACGCCGAATTGAACTGCGTCAGCAAGTAGATGCGCCGCAGACCCGAGTTGATGCAGTTGGAAATCGGAATATCCACCAGCCGGTACTTCCCCGCCAGGGGCACCGCCGGTTTCGCCCGCTCTTTGGTCAAAGGAAAAAGGCGCGTCCCTTGCCCTCCGCCCATAATCACGCACAGCACGTTGCTCGTATTCAGGGTTTGCCGTCCGGTATCTAACATAACAGCATTCGCGTTGTTTGCTGCCGCCGCCCCGTTTCTACTTCCTCTCCGCTTTCCAAGACAAGCAACATCTGCCGGCGACATCCGCCTCGGAAGCCCGGAGCCGGCGGGCCCATCCCGGCGCAAAACCAGGGTCGAGGGCGGTTTCCCTTTCGCAACACTTTCTTCCACTCTTTTCGGCATTCGCCCGTTGCATTTTTCAACCAGCGGCGCTAAGCTTGCAAACAACTCGGGTCCATGAGCCAGATAGAACCGATGAATCTTATGCCAAACCTTCTTCCCCAGTCCCGGTGCCTCGCGAAAAGACCCGGTTGCAGAGGGAACCGGGAGACGCTCCGGTCGGGTCCGGGTCGTTCCGGCTTTACCCTGATCGAGCTGCTCGTCGTCATCGCCATCATCGCCATTTTGGCGGCGATGCTCTTGCCGGCGCTCTCCAAGGCCAAAGCGCGAGGCAAACAGGCCTCCTGCCTCAACAACCTGCACCAGATCGGCATCGCCACGACCATGTACCTGAGCGACTACAAACAGTATCCCGCCGACTATTCGCCCGCCCATAACTGCTACGTGTGGCCCACGCGTCTGTTCAGCCTGATGGGCAACAATCGGAGCGCGTTCTACTGCCCGGCCGCCCCACTGGACAGTTCCTGGGACACCAATGTCAACAAGACGCTGGGAGGGAATGGCGAAAACGGCGTCTATAGTCCCTTTGTGGTCACGCCCGCCGCGCGGTTTTCCCTCGGTTACAATGATTGGGGCCTCTACCTGGTCCACAAGCCGCAACTCGGTCTGGGCGGCGATATTGACGGCGGTTATTATCAAGGTCCGGTGAAGGATGGCGACGTGGCCCGGCCCAGCGAGATGATCATGCTGGCGGACGTCCGCGCCCAGGAGAACCCGAACCTGATCAATTTCGACGCGAACCTGGACCCTACGAATGAGGGCCAGGGCCACAGCGAATGGCCCTCCAACCGCCATAATTACCGGATCGACATCCTGTTCACAGACAGCCATTGCGACACCGCCCAGCGACCGCCGGTGGTCAACCCCGGCAACAGCCTGTGGCGCCGCCGCTGGGACCTCGACAACCGGGCCCATGACGGCCAGGACGGCGATGCTGTGCCGACTTGGACATACGACCAGGCCGGCGCGGCCCAGCTTGATCATTAGCCTGGATTTCCACGGAGAATAGTTCACCTCTTCAATGTAGCCGTGCCGATCATGGGGGTAGGACCACCAAAAGACCTAAGGGAAATGCGCTCGCGCAGCCGGGCAGCACCGCCATCGGGGCAAGAACTACGAAGCGAACTCCGGGTCTGCCGGATTCCATCCCGGAGGGATGAAAGAAGGTAGCCGGGGGTCGAAGCGCAGCGAGACCCCCGCTCCAGCGACGCCATGCGTCCGCATCCCGGAGGGATGCCAGAAGGCGACTCACGCTCCCGCCGCCGCGCCGGGTTTTCTGGCACCCGGTTCCGGGTGCATGATCACCGCCGGGGTCAACCGGGGATCGCAGCGGCGCCGCGACCCCCGGCTACCTTCTGGCAACCCTCCGGGTTGCACGCCTAGCGCAACGGGGTCAGACCCGTCGCGCGACGGAAAGCGGCCGTCCCGAGATGACGACGGTTTCGTTTCCGCGAAGCTTTTTTCGACTTTCGCACATGGCATCTTTCAACCAAAAGGGCCAAGATTGCCGTCAAATGAAGTTAGTGAGCCGGATAGAACCGATGCATCTCATGCCGAGCCTTCCTCCCCGGTCCCGGCGCTTCGCGAAAGGACCCGCTTGCGGATGGAACCGGGAGACGCTCCCGTTTGGCGCGGGCCGTTGGGCCTTTACCCTGATCGAACTCCTCGTTGTCATCGCCATCATCGCCATTTTGGCAGCGATGCTCTTGCCGGCGCTCTCCAGGGCCAAAGCCCGGGGCAAACAGGCCCCCTGTCTCAACAACCTGCACCAGATTGGAGTCGCCATGACCATGTATCTGAGCGACTACAAACAGTATCCCGCCGACTATTCGCCCGCCCATAACTGCTACGTGTGGCCCACGCGTATCTTCAGCCTGATGGGCAACAATCGGAGCGCCTTCTACTGCCCGGCCGCCCCACTGGACAGTTCCTGGGACACCAATGTCAACAAGACGCTGGGAGGGAATGGCGAAAACGGCGTCTATAGTCCCTTTGTGGTCACCCCCGCCGCGCGGTTTTCCCTCGGTTACAATGACTGGGGCCTCTACCTGGTCCACAAGCCGCAACTCGGTCTGGGCGGCAATATTGACGGCGGTTATTATCAAGGTCCGGTGAAGGATGGCGATGTGGCCCGGCCCAGCGAGATGATCATGCTGGCGGACGTCCGGCCCAGGAGAACCCAAACTGGATCGATTTCGATGCGAACCTGGATCCTACGGATGAGTTCCCCGGCCACCCCCAATGGCCCTCCAACCGCCATAATTACCGGATCGACATCCTGTTCACGGATACCCATTGCGACACCGCCCAGCGACCGCCGTTGGTCAACCCCAACAACAACCTGTGGCGGCGCCGCTGGAACCTCGACAACCGGGCCCATGACGGCCAGGACGGCGATGCTGTGCCGACTTGGACATACGACCAGGCCGGCGCTGGCACGCTTGATCATTAGCGCAAGAACTCATCGGCGGCAGCGGGCCCGGTAGCTCGACGGGGTCAGACCCGTTTCGCGATGGAAAGCGGCGGTGAAGGCGTATTCGTTCTGGTAGCCTACCAGGCCCGCCACGGTGTAGATGCAATAGTCGGTCGCCGACAGAAGCTCGCGTGAGATCTCCATCCGGATGTCAGTCACCAGTTGGAGCGGGGTCTTGCCAAGGCAGGCGACACACAACTGGCGGAAGCGCTCCGGCCCACCGACAGCCCGCTTGTCCGCTGCAACGAGCGCAGCGTCCAGTGCTCGGTCGGGTGCTCGCGGACCTGCTGGAAGAGTTGCCCGAGCGCGAGTTGGCGGGTATCCAGCGGCGGCAGGTGTCGGGCCTGGATTTCGCGCTTGAGCAGCAGGTGGAGCAGGCGCGCGTAGGTTTCCATGGCCAGGGCGTGTTCCGCTTGCCGCGACTCGGCCTCGGCCGCAATCCGGCGGAGCACATGGCTGATCTCAGCCGCAGCATCCGACGGCGCCACGCTCGGTTCCTTCGGCTCAAAATGCCAGCGATTGTCCGGTGTCAGGCAGACCCAGGCCAGGTGCCACGGGGCGCGCTCGATCCGGTAATGATGCGGCCAGCCGGCCGGCGCGACCCAGATGGTGCCGGCGACGAGCCGCTCGCGTTGTCCGGCGGTAACCAGCCGCCCGGAACCGCCGGTGGTCCACAGGAGCGTGTGCCAGCGCGGGTTCAGCCGGCGAATCTCATAGCGCGGGCGGAGCGCCGACGCGCCGGCAAACATCATGCCCGCGTCGGCGAGCAGGCGCAGCTCCGGCGCGTCCAACGGCAGGAAGCGCTCCCGGCACCGGTTCGAGATGACGACGGTTTCGTTTTCGCAAAGCTTTTTTCCACTCCCGCGCATGGTGCTTTTCAACGGAAGCCCCAATATGGCCCTGAAGTCAAGACAATTCATTTATGAACTCAAGAACCACATCGCTCGTTTGCTCCTTGCTCGTTGCGCTCGGTTCCCATGCCCGGGCCCAATCAGGACCCGCCGTCGCCGGAACTCTCTATGTCGATCTCAGGGCGGCAGACTTCAACCCTGCCAGTGGCGTGTGGGCGAATAAGGCCCCCGCCAGCCCCGGGGATTTTACCGCCGTCGGCGCGCCGGCCCTGGTGACCAACGTGAACGGTACCGGCATCCTTGCCGTGCAGTTCCAGGGGGTGGATACCAACAGCGGCCTGCCTGACGCCTTCCTCGGACCCGTCGCTCCGGCGGCCATCACCGGCAACGGCGCCCGCTCCGTCGAGGTCTGGGTGCTCAATCCCTTCCTGAGTGGCGAGGAGACCCTGGTCGCCTGGGGCCATCGCGGAGGCCCTCAGGACTCCAACCAGGCCTTCAACTATGCTACCGATACTGGCTGGGGGGCGGCTGCTCACTGGGCTGACGACATGGGCTGGGGACCGGTCGTGCCCCAATGCGGCGTTTGGCATCACTTGGTCTGCACGTATGACGGCGCTCGACTCAATAAAGTCTATTGTGACGGCGTTCTATACAACACTTACACCCTGGCCGGGGCCGGCTTGATCACACCCGCCGCTGACCCGATTCTCCTGGGCGCGCAGTCCAACAGTGGCAAGGGCCAGGTCGGCACCGGCTCGCTGCTCACGGCCTTTCTCAGCGCGGTGCGCGTGGAGAGCGGCACCCTGACCTCCTCACAGGTGCTCAGCAATTATCTTCTGGGTATCGACTTGACCGCCCCAGGCGCGCTTGAGACCGTTTCTTTGGGCGTTCCGCCTCTCTACTACAGCGGGTTCTCCGTGCCGACGGTCGCAGCGAATTTTGCCAATAAAACCAATATCGATGTCCGACGGTTGGCGACGCTCCAGTCCAGCGATACCAATGTCATCCTCGTACTGGCCGACAACTCGCTGCAGGCGGTCGGGCATGGGTCCGCCGCGATTACGGCCAGTTTCTCCAACGTACAGACTACTCAGACCGTGGGGGTCATCGAGACCCTCCCGGCCGCTCAACTGATCCACCGTTACAGCTTTAGCGAGCAGGGGACCACCAACCTGGTTGATTCGGTGGGCAGCGCCGCCGGCGTGCTTTATGGCGACGACAACGCTACGCTTTTCAACGGCCAATTGACCCTGCCGGGCGGCACCGCCAATGCCGACGGCACGTTCAACCCTGGCGCCGCCTATGTGGACCTCCCCAGCGGCTTGATTTCCGGGCTGACCAACGTGACTTTGGAAGCCTGGGTCACCTGGATTGATCCGTTTAACACCCCCTGGGAACGCATCTTTGATTTCGGCACCAGCGCCGCCGGCGAAGGCTTGCAGAATGGGGGCGTCTCATACCTGCTGCTCACTCCTTACAACGGCACAGGGATTGATTTTGAGATCCGCGCCCCCGAGGGGCGGCCGGACCAGGTCGTAGCCACTGCCCACCCCATGCCCATCTACCAGGAAACCCATGTCGCCGGCGTCTACAATTCCAGCCTTCACAGGATGAGCATTTATACGAACGGCATCCTGGCTGTTTCCGGAACGGCAACGGTTCCCTTAAGTTCGATCAATGACATCAATGACTGGCTCGGCCGGTCGCAGTTTAAGGATCCTTTCTTCAACGGTTCCCTGGACGAGTTCCGAATCTACAACGGGGCGTTGGATTCCGGGGCGATTGCCGGAAGTTATGTTTCCGGGACGGCGGTTCCCAGCACGGACCCGGGCGCCATTCAGGCAGTTCACCTTACTTTGTCCAGCACCAACATGACTCCCGGCCATACCGCATCCAGTGCTGTGACCGTGGATTTCGCCCTGATTACCGGTGTCATTTTGCAGGGCTCGGACGGCATCACGTATTCCTCAAAGGATTCGAGTGTCGCTTCCGTCAATGGAAATGGATTGGTCTCCGCAGTGGGGCCCGGCACAACCAGGATCACCGCCACGTACCGGGGCCAGGCCAGCAGTCCCGTGACGGTCACGGTCAACCCGTTGCAAGGAATCGCGGTGGCGGGTACCCTCTATGTCGATCTCAGGGCGGCCGACTTCAACCCTGCCAGTGGCGTGTGGGCGAATAGGGCCTCTGCCAGCCCAGGGGATTTTACTGCCGTTGGCGCGCCGGCCCTGGTGACCAACGTGAACGGTACCGGCATCCTTGCCGTGCAGTTCCAGGGGGTGGATACCAACAGCGGCCTGCCTGACGCCTTCCTCGGACCCGTCGCTCCGGCGGCCATCACCGGCAACGGCGCCCGCTCCGTCGAGGTCTGGGTGCTCAATCCCTACCTGGGTGGCGAGGAGACCCTGGTCGCTTGGGGCCATCGCGGAGGCCCTCAGGACTCCAACCAGGCCTTCAACTATTCCGATAATGCTGACTGGGGGGCGGCGGCTCACTGGGCTGACGACATGGGCTGGGGACCCGTCGTGCCCCAATGCGGCGTTTGGCATCACCTGGTCTGTACCTATGATGGCGCTCGCAATAATTGCGTCTATTGTGATGGCCTGCTTTACAACACTTACACTTTGGCAGGGACCGGCTTGAGCACACCCGCGGCTGACCCGATACTCATCGGCGCGCAGTCCAACAGTGGCGGGGGCCAGGTCGGGACCGGCTCGCTGCTCACGGCCTTTCTGTCGGCTGTCCGCGTCGAGAGTGGAGTGCTCAACGCCTCGGATGTCCTCAACAATTACCTTGAAGGACCAGGCGCCTCGCCCCCCGGTCCCCTCCAGTCCATTTCCTTGAAAGCGCCTCCACTCTATTTCGGCGGTTTCAGCACGCCCGCCGTCGCAGCCAATTTCGCCAGTCAGATCGGTATTGACATCAGCCGTCTTGCTTCCCTCGACCCAGTGATACTAATGTCATTCTCGTGCTGGCGGACAACTCGCTGCAGGCCGTCGGACATGGCTCTGCCACCATTACGGCCAGCTTCCTGAACCGGCAAACGACTCAGACGGTGGCAGTCATCGAGACACTCCCGGCCGCTCAACTCATCCACCGCTACAGTTTTAGTGAGGCCCAGGGGACCACCAACCTGGTGGATTCGGTGGGCGGCGCCAACGGCGCCGTTTATGGCGCCGCCAACGCTTCGCTCCTCAATGGCCAATTGACCCTGCCGGGCGGCACGGCCAACGCCAACGGCACGTTCAACCCTGCAGCCGCCTACGTGGACCTGCCCAGTGGCATGATTTCCGGGCTGACCAACGTGTCTTTTGAAGCCTGGGTTACCTGGAATGATCAGTCCACCAACTCCTGGGAGCGCATCTTTGATTTCGGCACTAGCGTCGGCGGCCAAGGCCTGCAGAATGGGGGCGTGTCATACCTGCTCCTGACCCCGCAGTCCGGCAACGGTGTGCGCGCCGAGCTCCGGCCGCCCGAGGAGCGCCCTGATGAGATCCTGGAAACCGGCGCCCCATTGCCCGTGGGAGTGGCTGCCTGCGTGGCCGTCGTCTATAACTATAGCCTGCATGACTTCCGCATTTTTACCAACGGCGTGCTCGCTGCTTCCATGACGACGACGGTGCCGTTAAGTTCCATTAGCGACCTCAATGATTGGCTGGGGCGATCCCAGTTTCTGGATCCGTTCTTCAACGGTTCCTTGGATGAGTTCCGCATCTGGAATGGCGCGCTGACCGCCGCCCAAATTGCCCAGAATTACGCTGCCGGGCCGAACGTCGTGCCCATCCCAATCACATTGCAGGCTCAACTGTCCGGCAAAAACATCACCTTGAGCTGGACGGGAGGCTCGCTGTTGGAATCTGCCAATGTGGCCGGGCCTGACACTCCGGTGAACGGCAATCCCTCATCGCCTTACACCGTAGTCCCGGCGGGACCGCGCAAGTTCTATCGAGTCCAGGCCAGCCCCTGATGCGCCGGACGAATCTCATGCCGAACCCTCCTGCCCAGTCCCGACGCTTCGCGTGCAAGCCGGACTTCGATGAGTGCATGGCGCGCATCAACGCCTGGTATGAGCAGAAGATCGTGGACCGGCCCCCCGTGCGGTTTCACCATCACAACGTGGAATACGAGCGGCAGCGCGCGGTCGCGGGCTCGTGGAAGGCCCCGGAAGATCGCTGGCTGGACGTGGAGTTCCAGGTGAAGACGTTCCTGCGCTCGCTTGAAGGCGCGCAATTCCTGGGTGAAACCTTCCCGGTGTTCTGGCCGAATCTCAGCGCGGTGGTTTACAACCTGTTTCTGGGCCAGGCGGCCGACTTCGATGACATGACGGCTTGGACGCATCCCTGGGTCACGGATCCGGAGGCCCCGCCTCCGCTGCAGGTCCAGTGGGAGGGCAGGTATTTTCGCACCGTTGAGGCGCTAACCCGCCGGGGGCTGGAGTTGGGGCAGGGCCGGTTCCTGGTCGGGTACACGGACATGTATGCCGGCATCGACTGCACGGCGGCGTTGCGCGGGACCGAGGCGATGTGCCTGGACATGGTGGTGAGGCCGAAGCAGCTCCAGGAGCTGATCGAGCGGGTGTTCCGCGAGTATCCGGCGGTTTACGACCACTTCGACCGCTGCCTCAAGCAGCACGGGCAATTGTCGGTCACCTGGATGAACCTGCCCTCCTATGAAAGCTTCAATGTGCTGGCGTGCGATTTTGCAGTGAACATCTCGCCGCGGCACTTCGAGGCCTTCTGCCTGCCCATCCTCCGCTGCGAGGCCGCCCTGTTCCGGCACAATGTCTTTCACATGGACGGCCCGGGGGTGGCTAGGCACCTGGATTCGATCCTGACCCTGCCCAATCTCGTGGCGGTGCAGTGGGCGCAAGGCTCCAACGCCAACGCCCCCATCCTGCAGTGGGTGCCCCTGATCCGCAAAATCCAGCAGGCCGGCAAGAGCGTGATCGTGGACCTGCAGGTTGCCGAAGTGGACAGTTTCGTCAAGGCGGTGGACCCGGCGGGCATCATGCTGTGGGTCAACGCCGAGCCGAAAGATCAGCGGGACATTCTGAATCGTGTCCGGCGCTGGTAGAAACCGGAGGATGACATGGCAGGCGCGTTTGGATTAGTGGTGATGGGCGGAGTGCTGGCGGCGCTGTTCATTGTGCCGACCACGACGACCCCGCGCTGGAAATGGGAAAACATCTGGGGGGTCGGGTCGCTGGCGGCCCTGATCCTGGTGCCTTGGCCGCTGGCCCTGATCACGGTCCCCGATCTGGCGGGGGTGTACCGGGCGGCGGGCTTCTGGCCGGTGGCGCTGGCCTTCCTGTTCGGCATCGGCTGGGGCCTGGGCGGCATTTTCTGGGGGCAGGCCATTGTGCTGCTGGGCCTCGGGCTGGGCACCAGCATCATGGTCGGCCTGGTCAACGTGTTCGGCTCGCCGGTGCCGCTGGCCATCAAAGACCCGGCCAAGCTGGCCAGTCCGGGTGGCTTGGTCCTGTTGCTGGCCATGGCCATCCTCATCCTTGGCGTGGCCGTGTGCGCGCTGGCGGGAAAGGCGCGGGAGGCGGAGTTGGCGCCCCCGAGTGGGCAGGCCGGAGGGGCGGCAAAGAAACCCTTCGGAGTCGCCCTCATCTTCTGCCTGCTGGCGGGCTCGTTGTCCGCCATGAACAACTTCGGGCCCATCTTCGGTCAGCCGATTGTCCAGGCCGCTGCCGGCTCCGGCGCATCCGACCTGGGCAAGATGAACGCCATGTGGGCGCCGCTCTTCACCGCCAACTACCTGATCAACGGCGGTTACGCCTTTTACCTGATGGTGCGCCGCAAGACGCTGCCGCTCCTGCGGACCGAAGGCTCCCCCGGATACTGGCTGCAGGCGCTCTTCATGGGTCTGGCGTGGCCGATGTGCCTGGTGGTATATGGCATGGGCGTCAACCGCCTGGGCGCTTACGGGGCCTACACGGCCTATCCCATGTTCCTGGGCGCCATGATCCTTACGGGCAACGGTGTCGGCGCCCTGCGGGGCGAGTGGCGCGGAACAACGGCGCGGACCCGCGCCTTGATGCTCGGGGGCGTGATCATCCTGGCCCTGGCGTTCGTCGTGCTGGCCAGGGCCAATCAACTCCTGGCGCCGGCGGGATGAAAGGCCCCCTCGGAGACAAAGGCCGTCCACTCAGACTAGCCCGGATATTTTATGAGACCCCGCCAATTGGAAGGCGTAGCGCAGGCTTCCAGCCTGCTGTATCGCGGATTTCCAATCCGCAGATGCGACCGAGCAGCTACAGCCTGCCGACTGGAAGTCGGCGATACAGCAGGTTGGAAACCTGCGCTACGTGGCCTCGGGAGCGCGTTACCGCTCTCAGCCTATCAAACATCCGGCCTAGTATCCATCAGGCGATGAACAAACCGACAATGAACAAACAGACAATGAACCAACGGAGAGTCGCGACTATGACAGGCCTCGCCGCCTTGCTGGCGCTGGGGCTTCCACTCCTAACCGCGGCCGAGCCGCTGCATGGCATTCCGTTCAGCGAGGTCACGTTCTCCGATACGTTCTGGGCAGCCCGGATCGAGACCAATCGCGTCGCCACAATCCCGCATCTGCTGCGCGAGCTGGAGAAACAGGGCTCGCTGGGCGGATTCCGGATTCTGGCGGGAGACAAGTCCGAGAGCTACCACGGCTACATGTGGGGAGACTCGGACGTGTACAAGACGCTCGAAGGCATCGCCGCCACGCTCCGCCTCCACCCAGACCCGGGGCTGGCGCGCCAGATGGAGCAGATCCTCGGCAGCATCGCGGCCGCCCAGGCCCCGGATGGGTACCTGTTCCCCCATCTCCAAATCACCGAGCCGAACTACCGCCACTTCACCGATGAAACCACCCGCACCTGCGAATCTTACAGCATCGGGCACCTCATCCAGTGCGCTGTGCAGCACTATCGCCTGACCGGCCGCACGAATGGCCTCGCCGTCGCCTGCAAGGCCGCTGACCTGTTGCGCCGCACCCATGCGGGCGGCGAGTTGCTGCGCGTGTCGGGACATCCCGAAATCGAGTTGGCCCTTATCGAGCTGCACCAAGCCACCGGCGAACCGGCCTGGCTCGAACTCGCCGCTTCGCTCATCGAAAACGCCCGGCGGGTCACGACCCTCTGGTCGCAGGGCCTTCCCCCGCTGGCGGGGGATGAAGCCCACGGCCATGCGGTGGCGATGCTCTACCTCTACTCGGCCGCCACCGATCTGGCTCGCCTCAAGGGCGACGCGGCGCTGGCCGAGCTGATGTGCCGCAAATGGACCAACATCGTGGGCCGGAAGCTCTACGTGACCGGCGGCCTCGGCCACAGCGGGCACAGCGAAGGCTTCGCCCCGGACTACGACCTGCCCAACGACATCGCTTACTGCGAAACCTGCGCCGCCATCGCCAATGTCTTCTGGCAACACCGCCTGTTTCTGGCCCACGGCGACGCCGCTTGCGTGGACGTGCTGGAACGTTCCCTTTACAACAACGTCCTGGCCGGCGTCGCCCTCGAGGGCGACCGCTTCTTTTACGTGAACCCGCTCGCCGCCGATGGCCGGAGCAAGTTCAACCAGGGCCTGGCCGGGCGGTTCGGGTGGACGGGCTGCCCCTGTTGTCCGGTCAACCTGGTGCGCCTCATCCCGCGCGTTGGCGACTACTTCTACGCGGCGCAAGGGGATGATGTATATGTGAACCTCTTTGCAGCCGGCCGCGCGCGCATCCGCCTCCACAGCGGCGAACTGGCGTTGCGCCAGGCCACTCGCTACCCGTGGGACGGCAGAGTCCGCATCGAAGTCGCGGCGGCGCCGGAGCAACCGGTTACCCTCCACGTGCGCATTCCCGGCTGGGCCAAAGGCCACCCGCTGCCGACCGAGCTTTACCGCTACGCCGAGGTCGTCGCCCCCCCGGTGACGATGCTGCTGAACGGCCAATTGGTGCCCGTCACCGAGGAGAAAGGATACGCCGTCCTGCCCCGCGCGTGGCGCCCGGGCGACAGCGTTGAGCTGAACCTCCCGATGCCGGTTCGCCGCGTCCTGGCTCAGGAGAAGGTCAAGGACGACGCCGGCCGCGTCGCACTCGAACGCGGCCCGCTGGTCTATTGCGTGGAGGGCGCCGACAACGATGGGCACGCCCTGGACCTGATTCTGCCGGACGGCGTCGAGTCTCAGAACGGTGGATCGCTCGGACTTGTTGGGGGGCATCACCGTCATCGAGGCGGCTGGCCGGCGCATGGCCGGCGGAAGCTCCCGCCGCGTCGAGCCGGCGGCCGTGAGTTTCATTCCCTACTACGCGTGGAACCACCGCGGCGCCGGGCCGATGGCCGTGTGGTTGCCCCGCGGGGGCCAGTCTTCCGAATAGGAGACAGTCATGCAATTGCGGATAGCCGCGGCTTTTTAGTATTGACAGCCGCCCAACCCAACCCATAATCGCGGGAAATGTGGTCAAAACTGATTCAGAGCGACAACCAATTCCCACGCACCCCCGTGGCGTCCAAGGGCGTTTTTCTATCATTTGAACTATAAAACCAATGAAACTCACCAACCAAACCTACAAACTCATTGAAACAATCTTCTTCGCCCAAAGGGCATCGAAGAGAAAGAGGCTTTCGTTTTCAGTCCTGCTCGTGCTGGGGCTTGGCACCCTGGCGTATTTGACCGGCTGCGAGGTTACTGTCAGGGAACCAGGCGTCGTTGTGACTCCGCCGACGGTTGCCGTTGAGGCTCCGCCCGTAGTCGTTGAGACTCCGCCCGTAGTATTGGAGGAAGGCGTGGGCGTGGGCGGCGCGGTGTTCGTGGCTCCCCCGATCGGGGTCGAATACGTTCTGATCGGTGGCCGCTACGCCTACTTCCATCCGGAGTTTCACCGTTGGTATTATCGTCCAATGGCCTGGCGACCGCCAGCGGGCTATCGCGCGAGGGAGGTTCGCAGCCTCGGAGAGCTTGAGAGAATCCACCGTTCGGAGGTGCGTCGTGAGGGACCCAGGCGGCCAGATGTGCGTCGCGAGGAACCCAGGCGGCCGGATGTGCGTCGCGAGGAACCCAGGCGGCCAGATGTGCGTCCTCAGGAAACCAGGAAGCCGGAAGTGCGTCGTGAGGAGCCCAAGAAGGCGCAAAAGAAGGAAGAACCCAAGAAGAAGGAGAAGAAGGAAAAGGACGAGAAGTAACCCTTGGCCAGCCCCTCTAGCGGAGTTTTTGCCAAACGGCTTGCGACCTTTGCGGCTGCAGTTGTCGCCGGAGCAAGTCTGCTGGCAACCGAAAGAGATTCTGCCCATTTAGATGAGGCAAAGGGGGCGCAATCACCCTACCCCGAATCCTCCGGTCAATTGGTCTGGGATACGTTGCGTGGCCACTTCCGCCTGAGCTTCACCCTCGATCCGCCCGCTGCCGCTTGGGACACAGTCAAACGCGAGCACGCCCAACTGGCCGGCGGCGAATACCAGAGCGGGGCCTACCGGCTCAAGATTGGCGAGAAGAACGCGGGCAAACAAGCCTGCGTTATCAACTATGAACTCACGCGCGCTGATGGCCAGCCCTTCCGGATGCTTGAGAATCGCATCGAGTGCAAGACCAGCTATTCGGGCGTCTATAAGATCTTCGAGCCGGGGTCCTTCAGCCAGCAGAACTACAAGCTCGACCTGCCCTTCCGCATCAACGGTGGCTCGCGCGCCGAGCTCGACCAGCCGGTCATCTGGATGCAGCAGACCGACGGCCATAACACGCTGACCCTGGGCTTGCTGGACCAGGTTTCTGTCACCGGCTTTGAAGGTTCGACGTACGACCCCGGCAACGGCGGCGAAGCGCCCGGCATCGCCAACAGCTATGTGCGCGTGACCCTGAGCCGGGCATCGCCCGAGGGCGCACCCGCGCCGGTCTTCAAGGACGCCCTTTACGTCAACGCCGACGCGGACCTCACCTGGTTCGAGGCCCTCGAGGGCTACAGCGTGGCCGTTGACGCGGCGCGCGGCTTCAAAGTCCGTCCGGTGAGCCCATGGGCATTGAACCCGATGTGGCACTCCTGGTATGCCCACGCCGACAGAATTGACGAGGCGCAGATCCGTGACGACGCCCGCCGTGCCAGAGACCTCGGCGCCACCACAATCGAGCTCGATGCCGGCTGGAACATGCCGCCTGGGGCCGGCTATTCCTTCGATAACGAGGGCGACTACGAGTTCGACTCCGGCCGTTTCCCCGACGCCAAGGGGATGATCGAGGCGATGCACGCCGCCGGCCAGCGCGTCCTCCTGCACGTCGCCCCGCTGGTGATGGGCAAGAACTCCAGGTCTTGGGCGCGGATGAAAGATTGCATGATCAGGGTGGGTGGCAAGCCCGACGCCCACCTGGACCCGCGCCTCAAGAAGGTGCATGATTACCTGCTGGCCTCCTGGGAGCACCTCTTTAGCCAGTATGGCATTGACGGGCTGTGGTACGACTTTCTGGAAATCCCCGCCCGCGCCGACCCGCCGGCGTCCGGGATGGAGGTCGTCTCGCCCGACCTGCACGGTGCCTACACGCAACTGATGCAGGGGCTCTATAACCAATGCCTCGCGCTGAACCCCAATGCCGTGATCATCCTGCGCCGCCCCTCGGCCAACCTCAACGCCAAGACCTGCTGCACGCACGTCTGGCCGATGGACACGCCGCAGGACTACAACATGAACCGGCGCGACATCGTCTATATGAAAACTTTCGGCGCGGGGGTGCTGACCCACGCCTGCTGCACGAGTTGGGCGATCACCGAAAGCGATGTGAACGTTGCCCGGCAGATGGCCAGTATCGTGTTGGCCGGCGTGCCGGCCTTCTCGGTCAAGCTGGCCGAGTCGCCCCCCGCTCATAATGCCATCGTCAAGGCCTGGCTGGCCTTCTACGAGCCGAACAAGGGCGACCTCGTGCTCGGGCGGCTGACGCCGCTGCTGCCCACGCCCCCTTCGGCCGCCCTGCGCATCGAGGGGGAAACACAGGCCTTCTTCGGCTTTTTTGAGGCCCTGCCGGGCCTCATCGAGGTAACGAAACCCGTCAACAAGATCACCCTGGTCAACGCCTTGAGCAAGCGCACGGTGACTCGGCTGGAAGGTGTCAACGGCGACTGGCAGGCCCAGGTCTATGATCAGGCCTGGCAGCCGATGCGCACAACGAGGCTGAACACAGACCTCAACGGCGGCTTGAACATCAACCTCGCCGGCCCGACCGAGTGCCACGCCATCGTGCTGACCAGAATTCAGGCCCGGTCCGCGCCTACGCCGCGCGCGGGCGCTCGCGGGTTTGCACCAGGCGGATGACCTTGGCTGCCAGTTCGCAATTTTCCTTGATCTGGAAATCGAACATGCCGACGGCGATGAAATCCGCCCCGTTCTTGAAGGCGTAAGGGAAGGCCTCGCGCGGATAAATGGCCCCGGCGGCCAGCACCTTGAAGGCGAGCCAGGGTTTGGTCACCGTCTTCATGAACGCGATGGTCTCCTCCGGATTGATGCACCACATGTTGTCGTACCAACCCTGGCCGCCATCCAGCCAGATGAACTCCTTGCGCAACGGCTTGGGCGTCGCCGAGGGATAATTGTCGCTATGGAGAGTTTTTACGTAAAAGTCGCAGGGCACCTGGTTTTTCTCGCAAGCCATCGGCACCAGCAGCGAATGCCCGCCCACACCCACCGGCAAACCGTGGGCCTTGGCCATTTCGACCGCCTTCCGAATGCTGTCCACCGCCCCGGCCTGCACCAACCGGTCACCCGAAACACCCCAGACATATAACGCCACCGCCCCCGTATCCACCTGCGCCTTGATGTGGTCCGAGAGCGCCTGGTCGCTTTGGCCGGCCCGCACTTCGATATGCGGAATGATCTGCAGGTGCCCGCGAAACTCACGGTTGTAACGCTGCACGTAATCCGCGCCCGTCTCGAAAACCGTGTTGATGCCGTGCTGTTCGGCCAGGCGGAGTGTCTCCATGAGCTTCTGCTCGGTTACGTAAGCCCGAAACAGGGCGCCGCTGTATTTCAAGTCGCGCGCGTGCAGCCAACCCCCGATCAGGTTCCCGCCCAGCAACAGGCGGCTGATGCTCGCCTTGCCCAGCCGCCCGCACGGCAGAGCGGCGGCAGCGGACGAGGCCGGCTTTTCGGCGGCGGGCCCTGCCAGCAGTGGCGGTGCCGGTGACGTTGGAAATCGCCGCCACCGCTCCCGTGGCCGCGAGGGTGGAGACCTGGATGAATCCCCGGCGAGTCAGCGCGCGCGAGGGTTGCGCTCGATCTTTCATGAGCGCCGATATTGGACCGCCTCTGGCGGGGCGTCAATGCACATTGGCGGGTCCTTGCCCCCAGGATCCAGCGTCGCTCGGATATCCTTTTGGTGGTATTTCGTCTCGCTCAGCCAGACCGTGTCGCACCTCTTGCGACGAGGCCTGAGCGCCCCCACTCCCTCCCAGGAGAAGGACGGGCTCGTGGTTTTCCGGCTACCCGCCTATTCGCCGCCGGTGACGACCGAGGAGATTAGGATTCATGGGATTTCCGGGTCTGCGGGTTGGCGAAATCCAACGATTTCTGTCGCGGTCCCGGTGACCGGCAAGGATGCGTTCGCGCCGGATGCCGCGGCTCATCAGACGACGGATCGAGCGTCCTCGCGGAAAGCCATTCCAACTTGAAGCGCCGCTTCTCTTCGTCGATCAGAATCACCCCGCGCGCCCCTCCGGCGTGGCTGACAAGGCGAGAACCTCCTCGGCCGTCCCCACTCAACACTGTTTCAGGGCCCGGACCATGAGCGGCGAAACGCCACGAATGGCCGCCAAGGGATGAGGGCCGCCTTTTGAACCTGGCAGTTCGCGGTGGCATAATCTGAGTCGTTGTGCCGTTGAGTCCGCAGTTCTTACGAATGGCTGCACGAAAAAACCAGCGTAATTGCTCCGACTCGCACCCAGACGCCGATCGAGCCACGCAATGTGTCCATTCCTCGCCTCAGCGGACAACGCCCAACACCACCCGAAAACCGCCGTTGGCGTTGGCGCAGGACGGGTGGGTCCCGGATCGGAAGGCGCAACGCACGCAGCCGGGCGCGTCGTAGAACGAGCAGCCGCGCAACACGCGCCAGCCAGTCTGTCCGGTCCACACGTCTTCGTGCGCGCCCTTCTCGTCATACCCGTCCAAGCACCACTCCCACACGTTCCCCAACATGTCCGCGAGCCCGAATCCATTCCGCCCCTTGGCCCCGAAGGCATCCGCCGGCGACACGCACGCATATCCGTCGCTCCACGGAAACTTCGGCCCCCTGAAGTCTGCCAGCCAGTAGCCGGGCTTGTCGTCGCTGGCGGCGTTCAGCCGCCCCTGGCCTTCGGCCACGGAATCACCCCACCAGAACTTCGTCCCGGCGCGCCCGCCCCGGCAGGCATACTCCCACTCAGCCTCCGCTGGCAACCGTACTTCCAGTCCCGCCTTGAGCAGCCCCGCCGCGCGTTCCTTTTCCGTCAGCCAGCGGCAAAACGCCACCGCGTCGTTCCAACTGATGCACGCCACCGGATGCTCGTCCCGCACCGCAAACCCGTAGTTGGGATCACGCCAGCACTTGCCTCTCAGCCAATCCCAATTATTCTTGTCCCAGTCAAAGCAATAGGCTTGGCCCGCCTTTTCCGCGTCCGTCTGGTAACCGCTTTCCGCCACGAAGCGCTTCCACTGCCCTACTGTTACTTCCGTCCGCCCCATCCAGAAGCCGTTAGTGATGCGCGTCAACCGCGGCACCTCCCCTTCGTTCTCAAACCGCCCTCCCCCGCCCGATCCCTCCGGCCCCGCCGCCCACTCCCGCTCCACCTTCGTGCTGCCCATCATGAATTCACCCGGCGGAATGCCGCAAAGCTCCATCTTCACGCCCTGGCCCAGGTCAAGCCACGACGTCGCGCCCGCCTCAGGCTGGGGGAAGCCGCGCTTGGGTTCGCTCGCCTGGTCGTTTGGTGGCTGCCGCCCTTCTGAAGTGTCAATAAGGAGCGTATAAACCTTGCAATTGGGCGGCAATACACCCGGCCGTGGCTGATAACTCTCGGGGTATGAATTGCTGCTGTAAGCAGCATTGACGACAAAGTCGGCTTGCAGCTTGAACGAAGCCAGGTTAACAGAAGTTCCCCAAGGTTTACCCGTACTATAGCCGAGTGATATTCTTTTGGTTTCACCCGGCCGGACTTCGGTCAAGTTGCGTGGGTTGGCGTTCATGCGATTGATTCCAAAGAGTTCTGATTTCTCACAGAGAAAAACCGTTCCATCCGAAAAGACCAGCCGGCTTCTTATCTGGTCTGCGTCTGAAGTAGAAGGAGTGTAAAAAGGGCCAGCGGCCAATCTCCTCGCCCGCTCCTCTTCTGACACAGGACCAGAGGGCGTGCAGTAGAGTGCAACGGCGATCGAGTTCTTGTCGCCGGTGTTCTCAAGATCGAGCTCAACAATGACCTGTGCGTCAAGGACGTGCGCACTCTGAATCCCCCTGTAAGCGACGGCGAGGTTGTCGAACCGCTGTTCTGGCGCACCGGCAAGGGATTCACGTGCCACGGTGAGAGCGTAAGTCCGGACCTTCGTTTGGTCCTGGGCAGTGACCTTCACATTGATATGATTCTGGCCCACCTTGAGGGCTAACCGGTCGCTGGAAGCCCCCGGAAGACACCGGGTTGAAGGGGCCGCCGTTGACCCGCACCCAGATTGTGGCGTTCTGATCCAGCGCGGTGGGTGTGAGGATCACGCTGGTCACGCTGTTGGGAACAGTAGTGCCGTAAGCAGTCATTTCGGAGGCAAAGCCGGGAGACAACGTGCCGACGGACAACTCCAGGCTGGCCAGGCTGGCATTGCCACTCGGCGCCCGGGTTACCGTGAGGGCGTAGGTCCGGACCGTGGTCCGGTCTGGGGCGGTCAACTCCACCTCGATGAGGTTTCTGCCGGGTTTGAGAGCTAACTGGCCGCTGGGCCCGCCCGAGGACACTGTGTTGAAGGCGCCGCCGTTGACCCGCGCCCGGATCGTGGCGTTCTGATCCAAGGCGGTTGGCGTGAGGGTGACGCTGGCTACGCTGCTGGGGACGCTGGCGCTATAACTCGTCGCCGCGGCAGCGAATCCGGGCGATAATGCGCCGGCCGACAGCTCCAAGCTGGCTAGGTTGGCGTTGGCGCTCGGCGCTCGGGTTACCGTGAGCGCGTAGGTGCGGACCGTGATCCGGTCCTGAGCAGTCACCTCCGCCTCGATTCGGTTGCTGCCAACTTTGAGGGCTAATCGGTCGCTGGGCCCGCCTGAAGACGTTGGGTTGAAGGCGCCACCGCTGATCCGCAAGCGGATCGTGGCGTTTTGGTCCGAGGCAGTAGGTGCGAGGACGACGCTGGTCACGCTGTTCGGGACGCTGGCGCTGTAACCCGTAGTCGCTGACGCGAACCCAGGAGACAACGCGCCTGCCGACAACTCCAGGCCGGCCAGGTTGGCGTTGGCACTCGGCGCTCGGGTTATCGTGAGGGTGTAGGTCCGGACCGTGGTCCGGTCCGGAGCGGTCACCTCCACGTTGATGGAGTTGCTTCCCACTTTGAGGGCTAACTGGTCGCCGGCCCGGGCCGAAGACATCGAGTTGAAGGCGCCACCATTGACCCCCAAACGGATCGTGGCGTTCGGGTCCGAGGCAGCAGGTGTGAGCATCACGCTGGCGATGCTGTTGGGGACGCTGGCGCTATAATTTGTCGCCGCGGAGGCGAATCCAGGGGATAATGTCCCGGCCGACAACTCCAGGCTGGCGAGGGTAGCAACGCGTGATCGCGGCTCAGGCGACGCGCCGACATTCTCGCTCGCGAGCGGCGCGGCGGAGGCCAAGTTCGTAGCGCGCGAATCGGGCCTTAGACGGGCCGCTTCCTGCCGTGGCGCTCCGGCCTGGTGAGCTTGCTGCTGCCGCGTTCGCTCCGCCTGTGCCTGCCACGCATCAACTACGCGCTTGCCGACGACCGCGCACAAAAGGAGGGCAAGCCCCAGAACGCAGGCGGTGGCCGCAACCCTCCGGCTCTTGGCCCGCGTGGCGACCTCGATTTGCGCCGGGGCAATGGCGGGTTCTTGCACCACGACCCTGTCAGGGTCAGGCCCGTTGGCTGCCGGTTGAACGGGTTGCGCCTTCGGCCGCCCGGCAAATGACCCTCGCCCAGCAGAACAATTTTCTCACGCAGCGAGGGGCTCATAATAGCGGTGCGCTGTCTGGAAGCGACCCATCGGATCCTGGCGGCACCAGTCACGCATCAGGTCCACGGTCTCGCCTGACAGAATGTCCGAATCCAGGTAGTTGGGGTGCATATCGAATGCCTGTAACAGGTGTCGGGTAAACACACCATGACGAAGACCGTCATCCTCGTAGCTCACCTGTCCCTCACTGCAGCCGTAGAGCACTTCCACCCGGCCTTGTCCCTGCGTAGCGAGGGCTTGAATATCACGCGTGGTTTCCGGCGTGCATGTGACGGGTCCGCGCGCACCCCCCAACTCGTAGCGGCAGGCATCGAGGATGGCCAGGATCTTCTGATATCCGGAATCGCTGTGCCAAGTCCGGTAGCATTGCAGAAAGCCCAAGGCCTTCTGCCCCCCACGCTTGCTGTCCACCGGATGCAAGACGAGGGAGCCACCAATTAACTGTCCGTGGCCCGCGAAGTAGAAGATAAATACATCACCCTTGTCTCGAATGCCCTCGAGCAATGCCTCCTCCAAATGGTCGCGTGTGGCCTGAGGTCCCAACAGCAGCTCGGTTTGAAAGCCAAAATGGCGCAAACGCTCCGCGACGGCTCCAGTGTCGGCTTCGGCATATTTGAGCGGTAACAAACCAGAGGCCAGCGGATACGAATTGATCCCGACCACCGCTGCCCGTTTCTGCTTCGCACGGTCACCACTCATTGGCTTCCAAGCTCCGATTTACGAGTTCGGCCACTTTCCGGCCGAGGCATCCATCCATACCGTATGGACGCCCGCGCAAGGCCCGACGTGCCGACATAGACGCAACGTCATCATGCTCCTCCTCCTACGAAAGAACCAGGAAAATCATTCAGGCGAAAAGAGCCATTGGGAACTCGAAAGACACAGAATACATCAAGTTCCGAAGAGACGCTTTGACACCAGTTGCTTATCGGCGCGATCTGACCGGCCCCAACAGGTGCGGTCTGGGCTGGCCAGTTCGCAGATTACCCCCCCAGCAAGTCCTTCACGTCCTGCCGGCACTCGGTCAGTTGCGCCCGGGCGGAGACGGCGCAGCGGCGGCGCCCTTTTCACCTACGCCTTCAGCCTTTTGCCTCCGTCTTTTTCCTACCATTCCCATCCCTTGAACAGGTCGGCCACAGGAATGGAGAACCCGGGCAAGAGGTGCTCCCCAGCCAGCGACCCGCCGGGGCCAAGGATTTGGCGGTCACTGAGCGAATGGCACAATTCCACAAACTGTTCCTCAGGATGAACGATCCACGCGATTTGAGTGCCGCTGCCGAAGAAGTCGCGCAATCGTTCGTCGGTCTCGGCGCGCGTGTTGCTGCGGGACAAGACCTCGACGGCCAAATCGGGCGCACCAGGAAAGAAAGTCTTGGCATCCGGCTTGAAGCCGAGGCGGAGCAGGCGCTCTTTGGGAACAAAGGAGACATCCGGGGCGCGGCAATTCCGGTTTGTCATCCAAAAGCCCATATTGGAGCCGTAAACAGCGCCCAGCCGATGCATACGGTTGAAGCTCTCCAGCGCGAAAAACAACCGTCCACAGATCTGCTCGTGCTGAGAATTGTTCTTGGGGCTCATAACGAGTTCGCCGTTGACCACCTCGTGGTTGTAGCCGTCGTCAGGCAAGGCCTGAATCTCGGCCTCAGTCCAGATTTTCGCCGCTTGCTCGATCACCGTGCTCATGATTGGAAGCTTAGGCCGGCCGGCCGAGGGTGTCAACCCGGGCCAGGCGGGCCGGCCCTCAGGAGGGTGTAGCGCAGGCTTCCAGCCTGCTGTATCGCGGATTTCCAATCCGCAAATGTTCCCAGGCAGGCATGGCCTGCCGACTGGAAGTCGGCGATACAGCAGGTTGGAAACCTGCGCTACACAACCTCGCGAGCCCAGTAGCCCTCTTAGGCTAAGAAATATCCAGCTTAGTGTAGCCGGAAAGGCCAAAGCAACAGGTGCGGTCTGAGCTTCCCCAAGATTATCGCTGCCCACACGATGGTGGCCAGTATGCCCAAATTCCGGCCTTTTCTCGTCAAGTGCCATCCGCTCGGGTCCATGGTTCGCGCCCTCATTTCCTGCAAGTCCTTGTTCCCTTCTACCCAAGCACTGATGCCGGCCAGGCCGAACGTAAAGAAGCCGAGAATGCCCAAGGCCAGAATCGTGCCGCCACGATGTGACTTGAGTGCGCGCGCAGGCGGGGTCGCACGTTGAGTTGGTGGCAGAGGGGGAGAGACTTCTGCCGCCGGCTGCGCGGGCAGGGGGAGGGACGTGGCGGTCTGGCGAAGCTGCAGCCAGCGGCAGGGCGTGAACTCGATCAGGAGCATCATGATGACGTGCAGGCCCGGAACGGCCAAAAGCCAGGACAGTTCGTTAACGTCGCAATCGACCACCCGCTCGATGCCCGGGTCCAAATCCAGGTCGATCGGCGCCGCCGACACGTCGAGCGGCTTTCGGTGGAGATACCTTCGCCAGGCCCGCGGATAGCAGGAATATCCCACCGCCAGCGTGTGGCGGCCCGGACTAAGGGAGAAAGAACTCACGCCGCCGTTGCCGACGCGGCCGGCTTCAACGCCGTCCACCAATACCGAATAGACCGCGTCCTGCTCGAGCCACCGCCTTTCGCTGCGAATCGTCACCCGGGCGAGCCGGGCGGGCGCCGCCATCGGACCGTCACGCCCGGCCAAACGACCCTCGCCGCCCTTACGAATTTCCCGCGGCTTTTCCGGCTGGCCCTGGCGGTCGGGGGAGGGGCGCTCGGAAACAACCGGGCCGGCTGGCGCGGCGGGTTTAGGCTCGATTTCGGGCGGCCGATGGCCCGGCAGTAGCGGGGGCAGCCTAAGAAGGCTCGCGTGCGCGGGTTCGGCGGCGGCTGCCGGCTGAAGCCGGCGTTCCGGTAACGGGGGCGGGCTGGGAGTGCTTGCCTGCGTGGGCGAAAGGTCCGGAGCCGACGGTTCCTTGCGCCGGCCGCAAAGCAGGGCCGGCGCCTCTCCGCTGCGTTGTATCCATGGCCGCTGGTCCAGCAACGGCAGATCGTGGTCGCGAGCCAAACGGGACATCCGCTCGCACAGGGCCTGCTCGAGGCGGTCGTCCAACTTCAGTTCTCCGCCCTCTCGCGCCGCGCTCTCGAACTCCTCGAGCAAGGCGCGGCTGAACAGCCCTTGCTCGAGGCGCGGCAATTCCTGGGCTTGCCGCCCTTCGTCGCAGGAACAGAGAATTGACAACGGGCCTTCCTGGGGCGGGGACGAGGAGACAATATCGCGCAGGCCGCGCGCCCCCCGGAACCCCTGCGCCGTGCCTTCACGAGCGGCAAGCAGGTTTCCGCGGCAGGCGTCCAGGACGAAGACGCGCGACACGCCCGACCGGGCCGTCTCCCGCTTGAGCAGATCCACCGGCACCGTGTGATGGCCAAATTCGAGGCGGTGAAACCGCACTTGCGGGCACAGCAGCAGGTGCCGCCCCTGGTGTTGGACGCCGTGGCCGGCGAAGAAGAACAGAAACAGGTCGCCCGGTCTCAGATGTTCGGTCAGGTGGCAGGCGGCATCCAGGATTCGGTCTTCGTCGGCCTCGGACGCCGGCAGGTGGCGGACTTCATCGTAAAGGGCCGTGCGCTTGAGGAAGGCGTAAATCTCCCGGGCGTCCTGCTCGGCATAAGCCAGGTTGACGATGGAGTTATCATCATACCGATTGATTCCGACCAGCAATGCCGTCTGTTTCATGGATTGTCTCCGACGTTAGTCTTCATCCTCAGCCGCCTCAGAGGGCTTTTGCCTCGAGGTTTGCCACTTCAGGTATTCCTTGACGTGCGCCTCGGTGACCGAGGGTTTCACTCGCTCAAGCGCGGCGGCGAAGTCCGCGGCGGTGACTTGCTCCGCGCTGCCGCTGTTCAATTGGCGTTTGATGGCGAGCATCTTGGCCGCATCGCAGGTCTCCGCCAGGTCCGCGCCGCTGTAGCCCTCGGTGCGCGCCGCAATGTCGGCAAAGAACGCGTCGCTGCCCACGGGCACCTCGCGCATGTTGTAGGCGACGATGGCTTCGCGCGCCTTGGCGTCGGGCGGCCCCACGTAGATGTGCGTGCCGAGGCGGCCGGGCCGCACGACCGCTTCGTCCAGGGCCCAGGGCTTGTTGGTGGCCGCCAGGAGCAACAGGCAGTTCTTGTTCTCCACCAGGCCGTCGGCCAGCATGAGAAACTGGGTCACCACGCCGATCTTGCGGTTGCCGCGCCGCGAGAGCAGGTGCTCGGCTTCGTCAATGAAAATGACGGCCCGCTCGTGTTTGCGGGCCTCGTCGAAGAGCCGCTGCATGTTCTTTTCGCTCTCGCCGACGTACTTGTCTTTGATCTGGGAGGCGTTGACCGGGAAGAACGCGGCGTCCAGTTCGCCGGCAATGGCCTTGGCGATGAAGGTCTTGCCGTTGCCCGGCGGGCCGTACGTCAGCACGCCCGCGCCTGACTTGGCCTTGAACCGCTCGAAGACCTCGGGCTTCTGGAACGGCAGCAGGACCTTCTCCTTGAGGGTTTCCTTGACCTCATCCAGGCCCGCCACGTCGGCCAGTTTCGCCGTCGGTTTCTCCTGCAAAACCCAGCCGGCGCCGGCGCCCTCATCGCCCGCCCCGCCGGTCGTCTCCTTGAGGATCTTGTCCACCGAGGTCCGGTCCTGGGTCTGGGCCTTGGCCTTGAGTTTGCCGGCAATCTCGATGAGTTCGTAGGCATCCTCGACGTACCGCCGCGCGATGAGTCCCTCGCTTTGCTCGGCGAGCCGCAGGCCAAAATCGGCGGCCTTGGCAGTGTGAAAGAACGCCTTGGCATAATCTTTCTCGGCCAACGCCGCCCCCGCCACCGCCTCATGCTCGCGTTTCTTGTCGGCGATGAAGCTCATTTCTCACCCTCCAACAGGTCCTTGAGGCGGCGGCGGCCCTCGCCGATTTCCTCTTTCAGTCCGCCCTCTTTGGCGGGGGTCACTTTGCCGGTGGCCGGCCGTTCCTCGCCGATCTCGGCCGCGACTTCGCCCTCGAGGTCCTTGAACATCTGGTCCACGCTCGGCACCGAGTCGGTCATCTGGCTGCCGACGCCTTCCATTTCCTTTTCGTGCATTTTCTCCCAGATCTTGTCCGTGTCCACCTGGTCGCCCAGCTTGTCTTCCACCTCGCCCAGCACGTCCGCGACCGCCTCGGGGTCAATATTGACCACCGCGTTAATCGCACTGAGGGCGCCGGTGAACTCCTGGTCGGTCTTGGCCATGTCCAGCTTGGTCAGGAGCTGCTCGAAGACCCATTTCTTGGTCTCGAGCTTGGCCATCATGACCTCGCTGGCCCGAACCGTCTGCAGGCAGCGCTGGGAGGCGGCCTTTTGGCCATCTTTGAGATACCCTCGGGCCTCGTTCCAGGCCTTGTCCCGCTCCCCCTTGAGTTTCTTGACCCGATCTTTGACCGCATCCACGGCGTTTTCCGCCTCACGGAAGGCCTTGCGACGCTTGGCCCGCGCCTCGCGCTCACGTTCTTGCTTGGACTTGAACAGGTCTCCAATTGCCATAGGTCTTGTTTCCTTTCGGTTCGGGAGTTAAGAGTTGATTGCCCAATCGTGCCTCACTAGCCCTCGGTTTGCTTTTGCAGTTGTTTGAGACGTTCCAGCGTTTTCTCAGACAAGCCGGCCTCCTTCTCGGGCGGGCCCGCCATCTGGCGCATACGCTTTTTGACATCCACCGGTTCGGTCTCCAGGCCGCCATGTTCAAGCCGCTGAAGGTCCTTGAGCGCCTCGACCACCTGCTTATTCTCTTCGATGGCATCTTCGGTCAAAATGGAGACCGCATCCAGCTCGCCCTCCTTTACCCGGTGCGCTTTGGCGTGCTCCAATTCCTTGATCTTGTCCAGGGCAATGGAAATCGCTTCGATGCTGTCCACGATGATCTTGACCTGCTTTTCTTTGCGGTCGAGTTCGCGAAAGGCCTGCTCGATTTCCGCGCCGAGGATCTTCTGCACCGGCCCGTGGGATTGATCGAACCTCCCCTTCTTCTGAAGGATGCGGGCCTCGAGTTGCCCAACCTCGTCCTTGATGGACTCCAGCCGGTCCTGGTTGTCGGCCTTGTCCTGGGCGTATTTGGCTTTCCAGGCCGCCAGTTGCCGCTCATCGGAGGGCTCCAGGCCGAGGCCCTGCTTCAAGCGCGAGGCGATCGAACTAAGGAGGTCATTGAAGTGCTCCATGGGAATCCTTTCTTGGTGCCGCAGCGGCCAACGCTAATTCATTGTTCCATTTTCAAGGCAAACGTCATGATGAACACATTGTAGGCGAACGCCAGGCCGACGACCAGCACAAACAGCAGGGCCGAAAGCCAGGAACCCAGGCCCGCCCCCAGCAGCAGATACGCCAGCAAAGCATCGGCGGCGGTATAAATGCCCAGGGTGAAGGCGTTGGCGCGGTTCGATTCCTTGCGCACCATCGCGCGAATGAAGGAGACGGTGAAGACCGGCAACAGCAGCACAATCACGCCCCACGCCAGCAGACGTTCTACGCCCCCGAGGTGGCCGGCGCTCTCCTCGACGGCCGCGGAATTAAACGGGCCGCCCGGAATCTCCTTGCTGTAACGCCTCGTAAAGAGCACCCGCTGCCCCCCGACCTCGGCGAGGCTGATCTCCAGGTCCATCTTCGCCCCGCCGGGGTAGGACTCCAACGAGTTGACCTTGCCAAAAATGACCCCCTTTACGCCCAATTCCCGGCCTTCCCGCGCGGCCGCCTCGAGTTCCCCGACCGACTCAATCCGCAAGTTGAGCGCGCGCGCCGCCTTTTCCCCCACCCGTGGCTCCAACAGGTCCACAAAGCCCGATTGCTCGATGTTGGCTCGAAGCCGGTCCGTGACGTAATCCGCCGGGTCATTGACCAGGTGCAGCAAAGCGACGCTCTGGATCGAACCCTTGTTCTTCCGCAGGTCTTCGATCACCGACGTGACCACCTGCTCGGCCACTTGCCGACGCAAGGCGCTGACCTGGGGCTTGCGTGGCCCAAAATGGGTCCACCCCAGCCACAACAAGTAGGAAACCAGCGCCAGCGACCCGACCAAAGTCAAGAAACCAACCAACCAGCGGTAAAGTCGAAACATAACAGGACCTTTCTCGATTATCATCTGCATCCCCATAACCGTCACCACCCCTGGCTGCCTCGAACTGCCCCCGCCTGCCGTCAGCGGTCCGAGCGCCACTCAGCCATACGAACAGAAGCAAAAAACTATTCAACGAACCGAAATCGCGAAGCGTTTGGAGTGCGGCGTATCCCGCCGCTTTTGGCCCCGCCTCAGCCTGCGTTTCCCCTTGGCCGATAAGTCACCCAAACTTCATGTCAGCGCCGGAGGGGCGGCCTCCGGGAGAAACCATGCCCCGCACCTGCACCTTCAGGCTGCCCGCTCTACGCGGAACTTGGCCACGCCCGCGGCCCAATGGTCTCGCCCCAATCGCTCGAGGCGGTCGAGCGCGCCCTGGAGCTCCGCCGGGGAAAGCTCAATGACCGGCGCCTGGTCACGGGACCGGCCCACGACGGCAGTCTCCATCAACGGTTCGTCCGAGACGATGACCACGATGTATTCCCACCCCGCCGGGCCGTTCTCGTAGAATGCCAGGCCGGCCGCCTCGATTTTGTCTTCGGGCAGCAGCTCGGGGCCGGGCACCTGGTAAGTGCGGCGCCCCTCGATGCGCGGCATGGGCCGATGCGCGTTGGGCACATGCAGCCAGAACTTCCCGCTGGTCCCCGGGTTGATAATAGTGACATAGCCCGGACGCGGACTGGCAAACTCGAAATTGACCTTTTCGTGGACCAATAGCGTGTCGAACTCCACTTCCCGCGCCGGTCCGGTGATCGTGTCGCGAGTCGAGTAACGCTTGCGCTTGAGGTTGTTCTTGCGGATCTGCACGGCCGAATCCTGCAGGCGCTCGACGAAGTCCAGTTTTGTGCTAATGCCCATGGCCCGAAGCTGTTGCGCGCTGAAACCGTGAGCGGTAATCGAGCTGGCCGCGTTGTACGCCGCGCTTTGATTGTGCTGGAACAGGCCCGTCAGCACCTCCGTCGTGAATCCGCTGAACAGCTTCTTCAACTCCTCCTTCAAGTCTCTCAGGGACTGGGCCTGGGCCTGGTAGGAAAGCTCCGCCTGCCGGCGCTGCTCTTGCAGCCGCTGCACCTCTTCCCGGTTTCCCCGCAAGGCAATCATCTCCTGCTCGTGCTCGAGGGCGCGTTTCTCCAGGTCGCGTTGAAGGTCCTGCAGTCGTATCTCTCCCGCCAGTTGCGCCTCGCGATACTTCTGCTCCGCCTGGAGGCGCCGGTGCTTGAACTCTTCTTCCACCTCCTCCAGATGGGCCTGGCTCGCCAGGCCCTTGACCTTGAGATCGCCTTTGCGGTCGATTTCCGCGGCATCAATATCTACAAGGCATTGGGCCAGTTCCGCCTCCCGCCGGGCTTGCTCGAGGCGCTGGCGGTCTTCTGCCTCCACCTGCTTGGCGACTCGCTCCTGCGCCTGGCGGTCGCGCTCGGCCTGTTCTGCCCGCCTCGAGTTCGGCGCTCTCCCATCGCACCCCAAGGTCCGTCAGTTCCAGGCCGAATCGCGCCAGGCCCGGGGCAAATCGTTTGGCCCACCACTCTGCCGGCAGGACGTTCTTCTCGCGCAAGGCCTCCAACGATTTTCTGCTCAGTTCAGCCCGCAAGCAGTCCTGCACCGCCTGGCCAAAGTCCTCCGCCAGCCAGGCCGCCAACTGGTCCCGCCGCAGCGGGGCGCCCACCGACACGAGGCCCAGGCCCCGCTCCGCGAAACCCTTGGCATCGGCTACCGTGAGCGTGCCCTTGAAGACCAGGTCCCAGGCGTGGCCCCGCGCATCCGTATGCTGGCGCGGGAAAGACAGCGGAAAGCCGGCGCACTGCCGCCGCACGCGCGCCAGCAGGTCATAAGGGTTGCCGGGAATCCTCCCGCCCGCCTCCTGCGGCGTGATGGCCCTGAATTGCCGCCTGCCGTCCGGCGCGATGATGACGTGGAACAACCAGTGCTCCGGGTCGAAGTCCGGAACCTTGATTTGGCCCCCACGCAGACCAAAGAGCCGGGTCGTGCATTCCGGTTTGATGGCCTCCAGCATGGGCGGGTTCAGATCCAGGGTTGTGCTCATAATATCGTTGAAATCTTATATTCTTACGTGAAAGCCGGCGAATTCATTCTGAGTGTTTCACCCCGGAACGGGCGTGACAGCTCCGGTAGGAGCGGCATGTTTATAGGAATGCGGTCCCATAATGCCCCTCTCAAAGCGGGTAAGGGGGTGGCGCGTGGCCACCCCCTCCCCATTGTCGCAATGAAGTTGATTCCTCATATTTGCCGGCGTGCATGTTTCATGCTCCGGGCGACCCCTGCACTGGCTCCACATCAAAGCGCCACCAGTGTTTCACCTCACGGTGAACAGTCCTTGCCCCTTGCGGGGAGTCCGGGCGGTGTGCGTTGGCATGGCCCAACAGGATGCTTTCCAGCGTGAACAACCCGAGTCGGACAAAACTTTTAATGCGCAGCTTGCGGTTGTCGTGACGGGACTTGCGCTTGTATTTCATAGAGCGTAGCCGCATCCTGACCCACGAATCGAGTTGGTTGAACCGTTCTCGGTTCGTGCTCCACGAGGTGCCAAAGTAGTGTCCGGTGCCCCGGATGAGCGGGTTGAGTTTCTCGACAACACGGCGGTCGAAGTTGTGCTTTCGGCGGGTGGACGCCCGCACCTGGTCTTTGAATTTCTTGACTGACTTTGGGCGCATCCGCCGGGAGCAACGCGAGAGCACAAATCCCAGAAAGGCATAGCCTTTGCGGTAAGTTGTGATGCGCGTTTTCTCGGGGCTGAGGCTCAGCCCCAATTCCCCCAGGACGGTTTGCACCTTGGTCAGCGCCTCTTGGGCCTGAGTTTGGGTGAGGCAGAGCACCACAAAGTTGTCGGCATAGCGCACGAAGCGGAAGCCGGCATCATGGAGTTGCCAGTCCAAGTGATTGAGAACGATATTGGCCAGCAACGGCGAGATGACACCGCCTTGCGGAGTGCCAAGGGTCGTTGGCTTGAACCGCCCGTTTTCCATCACCCCGGAGCGAAGTAACTTCTCGACCAGGCGCAGGATGTTGCCGTCAGCCACTTCTGCGGCCACAGCCTGCATAATGACGCGCAACGGCAGATTATCGAAAAACCCCTTGATGTCGGCGTCGAGGACAACCTCGTGGCCTTGGTCGTGGAGCGATAATGCCGCCGCCAGCGCCTGATGGCAGTTACGTCCTGGGCGAAAGCCGTAGGACGCCTCGTGAAACAGCGGTTCAAAGATGGGCTCCAGAAGGCGACGAACCACCTCCTGAGCGACTCGGTCTCGAACCGCGGGAATACCGAGCGGACGAAACTCCGTTTCATTTTTGGGGATGAAAACACGCCGCAGCGGGTAAGGCTCGAAGGAGCCATCCTTGAGTTGTCGCATAAGCGCGTGGAGGTTTTGGGCAAGGTTGGCCTCAAACATTTTGATGCTCACCTTGTCCACGCCCGCAACGCCCCGGTTGGCCTTGACCGCTTTGAAGGCGGCGGCCAGCAGAGGCAGGGTGATTCTGCCGGTTAGCGAATGAGCCTTGCGTTTGGGCGCTGGGCGCATTGTGACTGTTGGTTCTACAACCATGCTGTTGTCTCCCACACTGACGAACTGCATCCCGCCCTGGCGCCGGCCAGTTGGGGGCTGTTTCTTAGCTGACGCCGAGTTGCTGCGCAAGAGGCCACAGCGAGCCAAAATGAGGCTGGAGTCGGCGGGCTAACTGGCCCCGTGTGCCGGAACCCTTCGGGATGCTGACTGAGGTTTTGCCTTTCAGTTGGCCCTGCGGCCGACCTACTTTGGCTCTGCTGACATCCCCAAAGCAGCGGCGGCGGAGACCGCCTTCGCTGCACCCGCGCATGGGGTCGGCTTTTCGGACGAACGCTTATGGCCGACCGTTGCCTGGTTGGGAGAACCAGGACGCGGTGGGACTTCGCCGGTGAAGTGCGAGGACCATTGTTTCCGAGTGACCACGCCTATGACCCGGTTAGCCGCGCCGGATAACCGCACGCACCGACACGGGAGCCGTTGTGGGGCCAACGGCTCAGGCTTCGCAAACGGAGCGGATGCTCGCCCAACGGCCAAGCCTATGCAAGACCCCTCGGAATGACGTGGCCCGGCCTCTTCGCTACCGCCCATTACTGTGCGGCACTGGCTTCGTTCCCCTCGGTTGGAGACCGAGGGTTTTGACCACGTTTTCGAGACGGGCGCGGACCCGCCTCGGTAGGATTTAGTTGTTGTTACCATCAACTGCACCGTTTAACTGACTTGGTTCTAGCACTCTACGGCTCACGCGCTCCGTCAGGAGCGGCATGACAGCGCTCTGGACTGTGCTGCCCTGACATGCCGCTCCTGACGGAGCTTGGCCGACGTGGCGCCTGCACTCTGTCCCGGAGGGACATTTGAGAATAGCCCGGCGTTTCAACGCCGGGATCGGCCCGCAGACAAGCCCCGTCCCGGAGGGACGGTTGAAAACCAAACGCCGATTCGGCCGCCCCTTCACTACAGAGCCTCCAGTGCAAAGTGGGTTAAAATGCTGACTTGCGCCCATCTGGTCGTTCCCCATTACGGCTTTTTCCGGCATTCTATTCTCGCAACATAGAAACATTTCTCGGCCGCGCCCCGTGCCACACTGGAGTTTGGACATTCTTGCCCTTCAGCCCATTCCCGCAGGAGCACGCGCTGAAAGCACGCCGGCATATCAGCCCAGGGTAACACCCTGGGAAGGCCGGCTACACCCCGGCGCCCTGAAAGCGCGCAGGCCTGGAATTTGGACATTTTCCGGAGATTGGACATCGTCATCGGCTCCCGTCGCCGTCGCAAGCCGGAAGCTTGCAAGAGAGTGGCCGGAGGTCGCCAGGGGCAAAGGGGGGCGACCTCCGGGCAGGCAACAAAACAGTTCATTTCACCCCGGCAGGGGGAATGGCCCTTACTTAGTGCCTAAAACTTTCTGGGAGAGGCGCTTGCGGCGTCCCGGGTGCGGAGTGCCCCGGAAGATGATGCGTCGAGAGAGCTTCTCCAGTTGTCTTAGTTGGCGGCGCAGGCTTCGGTAATTGCCGACGGCCTCTTTCATCTTATCGAACTGTTCAGCGGTCAAGGAGACGGTAACGGTCTTTTGGTCCAGTTTGCGGGTCCACTGGTAACCGGCACCTCCGCCCTGGCGCGTCCTCCGATCCTGGACCGAGCCCTGGCTGATGAGACCCATCTCACCCAAAGACCGGCTCAACTGCTCATATTGCCGCTGCAGTTGGGCGAGGGGCTGAGTTTTTTTGTTCACGGAGCTCATTTTAGCTTGCCTGTCAACCATGTCCAGTAGTAATACTGGCCATAAACGTATGGACACTCCTTTCTTCCCCTTCTGGCGAGCCCAACTCGCCCCCATGGGCGCCCGCCTGGCCCGGACCTTCAAAACCGTCCGCGCCTACACCCGACTCCGCACTTTCTGGTCCATGCTCTGGCAGGCATTCAATCCCAAGGCCTCCTGCCGCGAGGTGGCCCTCGAAATCCAAGCCCTCTTCGAACTGCACGGGGGGCCCAACGTCTCCGAAAAGGACGGCGCTTAGGCGGCGTAAATAAATAAAGGTATCAAGTTGGTTCACCCGTGAGGCTCGATGGTATAGTTCCACTCACCATGGAACTTGTTAGGCTTTAGGTTCACTTGCTTCATCTGCTCGCGTGAGACTTTTCTACCCGTCGGATACTTTCGACGATCCAGCCGGCAGGTCACCGTCAATCCTTTGGCCGTCGTTGTGCTGGCAATCAGGTTCACGACCGTCTGGTAATCTCGCAACGGTTCACCGCGCCAGTTGGACGAAATGAACGAAAAGAGTCGGTGTTCGATCTTGTTCCACTTGCTGGTGCCGGGCGGAAAGTGGCAGATGGAAAGGCACAGCCCACTTTTGTCGGCAAAGCCCTGCAACTCGAAGTTTCCAGAGTCGCAGCCGCCACCCATTGCTGCCTCCGCCATCGGCGGTGATCCACAGCGTCCGGACCGCAGGATAAAGTCTTCGCCCTTCAAAGCGCCACCACCCACGAATCGAGGCCACCGCAAAGGCCCCCGTGTCATGGTCGGTGCCCACGTTTACGAATCCGCTGTTGCGCCCCAAGTCATAGATGCCGTAGGGATAGGCGCGAGGCACTTCGGGACCCGGGAAGTCGTGCCCCTTGACCCGTTGCGGTTGTTTCGCCACACGCCATTGTTGGCCGCTATTGGCGTAGTTGCCCACCAGTTCCTTCTTCTTGGTGTCCACCGAAATGACCGGCTCCCCCGCCGCCAAGGCCCGCTTCACGCACCGGTTGATATGCCGAAATTGGGCGTCGCGGTCCGGGTGGTCCTCCCCTTCCTCCAGCTTCCGATTGCTCTGCAAACTGTAGTCCTGCTCGTGCAGCAGTTGGGCCACCCGCATGTGGCTCACCGGATGAGCTTGCTGGCTTAACTCCTCGGCCAGGGTCCGAGTGCTCTTGCAGACCCAGCGCAAGGGAGATTCCGGATCGCCGCGAGTTCCGCCCTCAATCAAATCGTCCAGCGCCGCCACCAGCCCGGAATCCAACACCGTGAGGTTCTTGCGTCCGGCGCCCGGGCGCCGGATGCGCTCCGCCAGCGAGGAGTCGCCCCGCTCGATTTCGCCAATACCCTTGAGGATGGCTTTGCGGGACAAGCCACAAGCCCGGTGAACCACGCAGACACCGCCATAACCCATCTGCATAGCTTCATTGGCGGCGGTAAGGCGCCGGGTCCGCTCATTTAGGAGTGGCCAAATGGCCCTGAACTTCTGCGTCAGCGCGGCAATAGCACTCATGTGCAGCTATCATACCACGATTCTCAGAAGTTGATACCTTTATTTATTTACGCCGCCTTACTGCCGCGCCAAAGCCCGCCTGCCCTTGAGCGAGTTCCCCAAAGCCCTCAGTGCCACCGCCCAAGCCGCCGACAAGCTGGCACCCCCCGTGACGCTGCTCCGGGGCCGACCCGTCAAAGTCGCCGATGGCTCCACGCTCACGACGGCCGACACCCCCAAAAACCGCAAACGCTATGCTCCCGTGCAAACGACCGAGCCCAATTTCCCCATGATGCGCGTGATGGTGCTCTTCTCCCTGCTCAGCGGCGCGGTCCTGAGCTTGACCAGTGGTGATTTGCGCACCGCCGAACTGCCGATGCTCTACCAGATGCTCAGCCTGTTGGCGCCCAACGACATCCTCATGGGGGACCGGGGCTTCGGCAATTTCGTGCTGCTGGCCCTGCCAAAGCAAATGACCCTCCGCGTCGTGCGCGGCAGTTGCTACGTCAAAGGCTTCCGGGTGCGCCGGCTCACCTTGGTCACCACGCTGCTCGACGCGGAGCGCTACCCCGCCCGGGAGATCCTTCAAGCCTACTTGCGGCGCTGGCGCTTGGAGATGTGCCTGGACGACCTTAAGACGACCCTGCAAATGGAAATGCTTCGCAGCCGCACGCCCGAGATGCTCCAGAAAGAGGTCTATAGCCATCTCATCGCCCATAACCTCATCCGCTGCACCATGGCCCAGGCGGCGGCCGAGCATGCCGTCCCGCTGGAGCGGATCAGTTTCAAGGGCACGCTGGATGCACTGCGCCAGTTCAGCGAGGCGATATGCCAGGCCCCCACCAAAAGGAAGCGCGCCGAACTCTGGGCGAAAATGCTCGAAACCCTGGCCAAGGATTTGGTACGCGACCGGCCCGGGCGACGCGAACCACGCGCGGTCAAACGCGTCAAAAACAAATACCCGCGCCTGAGCAGGCCGCGTCACTTGTTCAGGGACCGCCCCAAACGTAATCGCCGCCGGACAATTTCCAATATGCGCAAGCGGGGTCTAAAGTAAGGGCCATTCCCCCGGCTGGGGTGATAGAACAGCCCGCCTCGCGGTGCTCTCCGCCGCCCAGTATCAGCGCCAGGATTCATTCGAGTCGAACGAAAAACCTCCAGACTTCTCCTGCGCCCTGAAAGGGCGCAGGCTCACAGAAACTACCCCCGCCCTTGCAGGGCGGCCTGTGCCACTCGGGGCTGGTTTCCCAGGGCGTTGCCCTGGGCTGATGTGCCCGCACGCGGTTGGCGTGCAAACTGTCCAAACTCCGGGGCCGCGCTCCGTGCGGTTTCCAGGCCTTAAGATGCAAGGTCTAAGAATCAGGCCGCCAAGGGTTAAGTCGGTTCAGCCCTTCAGGCAGACCCGCCCGCCAACACCACCCGAAACCCAAAGGGAAACTCCCTGCCAGCGATGTTGTCGCATAATGGTGCGATCTTTAGTCGCCCATTCGTTGATCAAGCTTTTTCATCGCTCGTGGTCTCCACAGTGCTCCCCTGGTTGCCACGCCGAAGCACAGGGCAACTCAGGAGGACCAGTATTCGAGAATCCTTACGTCAAATCCAGCCAATTCATTCAGGGCGTCACACTCCGGGGCTTGCGTGACAACTCCGGCAGGAGCGGCATGTTTATAGGAATGCCGCGTCCAACCCTTTTGGCTTGTCAAGGGGGCCCTCGCTGTCAGAATGCGTCGACAATCACACCGGACCGATGCCGATGGCGCTTGACCAGCCTGGTTCAGAGGGCGGCCTGTGGGGGGAGATTCTCGACGCATTGCGCGTGCTCCTGCCCAAGGCCCTGGGAGACCACTTGCGTTTCGCCGACCCGCAGGCGGTTGCCGAGCTGGCACTGGCTCAGTGGGGCCGCAACAAGCCGCCCCTGGAGGAACTCAAGGGAATGCCGGCAGAGCAGCCGGCCAGTTCCGGCCGGCACGCGGATTGGGTGCAGCAGCAGGCGCAGCAGCAGGCCGGATTGGTGGCCGCCGCCTCGTTCGTCCGGGACTGCGAATTGGTTGCCGAATACCAGGCCCCCCGCACCAGCAAGAGAAGGCGCGCCGCCATCCGCGAGGAGTTCCGGCTTCATACCAACAGAGAGATCGAGAACAAAATCGAGGCCCTGTTCGATGGGCATGGCTGCTTGAGTCCGGGAGACGCCACGGTGGAGCGTTTGTGCGGCCAGGTGCAGGACAAGCTCTTATCGGAGGCCGGCTTTGGGAGGCTGACCTCTTCGTACCAGCCGGCTAAACAACGCACCTTTGAACGCTACCTGCTCTGGAAGGCCTTCCGGCTGGCGCAGGACTGCGTGAGGTCGTTTCTCAAACAGGAACCGCCAATCGTGTCCTTGAGCGGCGGCGGCCCCGCCAAAACAGACGACAGAGGCCCTGGCCGGTCATGGCTCGACCTCGTTCATGGTCCCGAGGCAGCTTCGCCGCCGGACCTCGAGGGGCAACAAAATGAGCTGGACGAGGCCGAGGACGCCTCGGCAGCGTCCATGTCGCTGACCATTCCTCCGTCGGAGCCGCAGTCCAAAGGGGTTCAACAAGCCAAAGAGCGGCTTGAGGATGTTCTGGACTGGCTGCGTGACCTCGAAGTTGATGCGCGCCGCCGGGCCTTGGTCTTCTTGTATTACATGGCTTACGTGGAACCTGACATCATCCCTGACTGGGTCATCCGCCAGGTCGTCGGAGGCAGGGCCAGGCTGAGAAAGGATTATCTGGTGGCGCAGCAGAGGCTCGAGCAGATTCGCTGCCAATTCCTGGAAGGGGCCGCCGACCTGGAAGCGGCCTCATCGCTCCTTGGGCGCAAGCGGGAAGAATTGCAACGCCGCTTTGGCCTGCAGGACGCCGGCCTGCTGGACCTCAAGCTCATCGCCCGGCAGTCCACCAAAGGGGAATTAGAGGAGGAGCTTAAGGCCTCGCGCGCGGCTCGCCAGGAGAAATGGGCCTGCCAGGTGGAATACATGCAAGCCTGGAAAGGCCATGAATCCAGCCTCAAGGCCTACGAGGAATGCTGCGGCAACCTAAGGAACCATCTCGAATTCAGGAAACCTTGGATTCGCTCGCAAAAGGACCTTGCCGAATTGCTGGGTGCTCCTCAAGGAACCATTGGCCGCGAGCTGGCCGACGTTCGCAAGCTGCTGCAAGGCTATGCCGGGAAGGAGTCTCTCCTTGAGAGCCTGGACGAAAACGAATAAGCCGCGCGGATTTGCCGTAAGTGATATGAGAATGAGAACCGAGCCCGGAGAACTGGAGCGGTGGCTATGGGCCTACGCAGGCGGCTTGTTGGAGCCGGACGAGGAGGCCGTGCTGGCGTGGCATATCGCGGGCGACCCGGCCGCCCAGGCGCGCCTGGGCACATCCGCCGGAGCTTTGACGCCGTGGCTGCCCGGTCGGGCCTTACGCTGGCGGAAGCGCGCTCGCGGAACACCAGTTGGGCCTTCCAATTGGCCAGACTCGTTTCTTCGGCCAGGCAACGCTGGTTCGAGAGTCGCCAGGAGTCCACCAGGCAATTCGAGGCGGGCCTGCTCGCCATTGCGGTTTTCACGCCGCGTGGCCTGGTCGCGCTGGCTCAACAGGCCGGGGTAGTCTGTTCAGACGTTCGGGGCGCCGCGCACCCTCATGCTCGGGGAGCAGCCTCCGACGCCCGCGGCCGAAGAGGCTTCGCCTCCTCAACTCGTCACCGCCCCGGATGGCACCAAGGTCACCCTGACCATGGCCGGAGGGCAACAGGTGGATGTCCTGCTCGAGTTGGCAGACAAAAGCACACAGGGCGTGGCAGAACTGCGCCAACTCACCACTCAAGGCGGCCAACCCGCTCGCCGAAGAGTGGCGGTTGCCCCGCTCGAGAACGGCATCGCCGGCTTCCAACGTAGCCCCGCCGGTCTGCTCGAAATCGTTGTGCCGGGCGCCAGGTCCATCGTCGTAGGAGTCGCTCTTCCAGCCGAGCCGCCGGGCAAGGGGTGACCAACCCTCTATGGACACGCTGATTCTCCATTACACAATTGAGCCCCAAGGCGGCCGTTCTGCCATTGGGCTGGTGCCCATCCTCCATCGAAACGACGGGCGGTTTCTGTTCCTTCAGACCCACCCGAGGCTGTGCGAGCTTGACGTGGCGCTCGAGGTGGCCGGTCAGCTTGTGCGCTTGGCTCGCGGCGCTCTCGCCGCCATGGGGCCGCAAGTGAACCTGCAAGCCGCCTCGAGCTTCTACGGTGAGCTGCAGCGGCTCGGCTCGCAGCTTCTCGATCAATTGGTGCCGGGGGAACTCGTCCACCTGCTGCAGGCCGACGCGAAGGTTCGCCACCTGACCTTCTGCTTCGATCCGCGCCTCAATGCCATTCCCTTCGACTGGATGTGGCTGGACGGGGATTTCCTCGCGTTCCGCTTTGCGGTGGGGCGCGAGTTGCTTTCCACTATCGCGGCCGCGTCGCACTCCTTCCGCCGGTCCGCCGGCCTGCCCTTTACCGGCCGGTTCTTCCTGGTTCCTCCGCCGGAACTGGACGCTGCCGAACGCGAGCGCATCTCCGAGCAAACCGTGGACTTCTACTCAGGTTGGGTCAATTCCGGGAAATCCAGCGCCGTCAAGTTCGATGCGCTCGACCTCACGGGCAGCTTCACCGCCGCCGATGTCCTGAGGGCCTTGCGGACCCGCGAGATTGTCAGCCTCTACTCCCACCACCGATATGACGAGGACCACCCGGACCAGAGTGGCTGCCTGCTCTCGGACGGCACGACGTTCACCGCGCGCCAGTTGCTGGAAGGCCTGGCCGCCGGACAGGTGCCGCCGCTGCTGGTTTTCTCGTTGAGCTGCGAATCCGCCATCACGCGTGGCTGGGAACAGGACTGGCCCAGGAGCGAGCGCATCTACGGGATGGTGGACGCCGCCAAACGAGTCGGAATTCCTCACTACATCGGCGCCCTGGTCGAGATTCCCGCCTTGAAGACCAGCGGCGTCTTCAGCAGCTTCTACAACGCGCTGGCCTCGGGTTACACGGTGGGTGAAGCACTGCGCCTGGCGCGAATCTCCCTGCGTCAGCGCCGGCTCGATCCGGCCGACGGCGGCACGGTTTTGGGGCTGGCCCTGACGCTCTATGGCGAGCCGGCCGTTGCGCTGCTCTCCCGCAGCGGACGCCGGACCGCCGAAGTCCACGCGCCGATCTGCGAAGGCAAGGCGCAGGAGGGCTTCTGCTGCAAGGCTGTCGCCCCGCAAGATGCGGGCTACGCGTTGCGCCTGTGCCCGGACCACTACTCCCCTGAGGGTTGCTCGGCCGGTCACGCCCTGGCGCCGGGCACACCGCTCAAGACCTGCAAGGCATGCGACAACAAACTCTGTCCGCAGTGCCCTGGCTGGGGCAAGCAATTGTGCTGGGAGCATTGCTGCCACCAAGGCCATGAGATTCCCGCCAAGGCCAGAAAGCAATGTCGCGACCCCAAGGACCTGCACCCGAATGAAAAGCGGTCCCTTTGCCCGCTCGACGCCGGTTGGCTGCGTGGCCTCTGCGGGGAGTGCCTCGAGCGCATGAAGAGCGGCCACGGCCAACAGGGATAACGCTTACATTTAGCCTCCGGCACAACACCCGCCGGCGTGTCCAGCACGTCCTTCTCACGGACATGGCACGGAGAAGAAACTGGCATCGCCGCCAACCACATGGTAAAAGAAGAACATGAAGACGGCATCTACGCCATATTGGGCGAGCGTTATCAATCAGGCGAACACGATGTGGCCGCCCGCCATAATGAACACCAGCCATGACCGTTTTTTTGGACACGGTTGGTCTATTGGCCGTGTGGATTCGAGACGCTGACCTCTGGTATGCGCGGCAAGGTTCTTCTTCTGAGCATCAATCGGTGTGAGAGCCCTTGCCCCGTATTCCCGCTGGGTCTGGCCTGCCTGGACGCCGTGCTCCGCCCTGCCGGCTATGAAACCCGCTGGCTGGATCTGCAAGCCGATACGCAGTCCGTCCAGGACGTGGCCGCGTCCTTCCAGCCCGACTTTGTGGGCATCTCGTTGCGCAACATTGACGACGTGGTGATCAAGCGCCGCCAAACCTTCTTTGACCCGCTGGCGACAGTGACCCGGGAAGTCCGCTGCGCCTGCGCTGCGCCCGTGATCCTGGGCGGCACCGGTTTCTCCATTTTCCCCCAGGCGCTGCTGCAACTCTCCGGCGCGGACTTCGGCATCCAGGGCGAAGGCGAGGCGAGCCTGCCGGCGTTGCTGGGCGCTTTGGAAGAGCGGGCGGATTACACGGCGATTCCGGGGCTGGTGTACCGGCGCAACGGGAGTATTGTCGCCAATCCCGCGCAGCCGTTGGACCTGGCCGCGCTGAACCCGCCCACGCGCCCGGACTCGGTGACGGGCTACTACCTCCGCGAGACCGGCATGTTGAACCTCCAAACCCAGCGCGGGTGCTCCTGCCATTGCCAGTATTGCACCTACCCGCTGATCGAAGGCGCGCGCTTCCGGCGGCGGCCACCCCAAGCCGTGGCGGAGGAAATGGCCCAATTGCATCGGCGCGGCGTGAAATACGCCGTCATCGTGGACTCCATCTTCAACTCGTCCGCCGAGCACGTCCAGCAGGTGTGCCAGGCGGTCCTGGAGCGCAACCTGAAGATGCGCTGGGCTTGCTTTCTGCGCCCAGCCGGCCTGACGGCCGACCTGATGCAGCTCATGGCCCGCGCCGGCCTGGCGCACGTGGAGTTTGGCACGGACAGTTTTTGCGATTCCGTCCTGGCGGCATACGGCAAGGGATTCACCTTCGACGACGTGTTCCGCTCGCACGAAATGGCGCGCCAGGCGAAGGTGGACTGCTGTCATTTCCTCATCTGCGGCGGGCCGGGCGAAACGCGGGACACGCTCGAGGAGGGATTCCGGAATTCGCTTCGGCTCAAGGACGCCGCCATTCTGGCCCTGGTGGGGATGCGCATTTATCCGGGCACCCCGCTGCACGCTCAGGTGCGCCGGGAACGTCCGCTGCCGCCCGACGATGCCCTGCTCCAACCTCATTATTACGTCTCGGGTGCGCTCACCCAGGACGAGGTCTTCGAGCGGCTCCAGGATTTCTCGCGCCGCTCGCCCGCTTGGATCGTAGGGGACCCGCCGCCGCGCTACGTGGAACTGGCGGCGCGGCTGCGGTCGCGCGGCGTCATCGGCCCGCTCTGGAGTTACTGGACGGCGGCGCAGCGGCTGGCCCCGGCGCTGGCGCAAAGCCCAACCTCATCTCAAAAGAAGTCTCCTGCATGAAGAAAGTTCTGCTCATCGCCCCCACCGCCCCGCGCAGCCTCATGGGGCGCGACTTTCTTTACCGGCTCCCGCCGGTCGGTTTGATGAAGGTGGCGGCCCTGACTCCGCCGGACTGGCAGGCGCGGATTGCCGACGAGAAGATCGAAACGCTGGACCTGGCCCAGGAGGCCGACCTTGTGGGCATCACGGCGATGACCCCTACGGCCAGGCGCGCCTACGCGATCGCCGACCATTTCCGCCAACGCGGGATCAAGGTCGTGATGGGCGGCATGCACGTCTCGAACATGCGGCAAGAGGCCCTCGGGCATTGCGACAGCCTGGTCATCGGGGAGGCCGAAGGCTTGTGGCCGCGGGTGCTGGCAGATGCCGGGGCCAACTGCCTCCGGCGCACCTACACCCATGAGGACGCCTATCCTGCGCTGGTCAACCAGCCCCGTCTCGACTGGGAACCGATGCGCCCCAAGAATTACCTCTCGGTGCATTTTGTCGAAACCACGCGCGGCTGCCCGCACAACTGCGAGTTCTGCTCCGTGACCAGCGCCTTCGGGGGGCGGTTTCGCTCCCGTCCGCTCGAGGAGGTTGTGGCCGAGGTGCGCGGCCTGCGCTCCTTCGAGGGGTGGCTTACGCTCAAGCGCTGCGTGTTCTTCCCTGACGACAACATCGTGAGCAACCGCGCCTACGCCAAGGAATTCTTCAACCGCATCGCCGACCTCGACCTTCACTGGTTCGGCCAGGCCTCGGTCAACATCGCCCGCGACGAGGAGATCCTCCGCCTGGCGCAAAAGAGCGGATGCGCCGCCCTGTTCATTGGCTTCGAGACGCTCTCCGATGAGTCCCTGGCCAGCGTCGGCAAGAAGTTCAACCGGCCCAAGGATTACCTCGACATCGTGAAGAAAATCCACGACCACGGCATCGGCATTGACGGCTCCTTCGTGTTCGGGTTCGACCAGGACACCGAGGCCGCCTTTGATCGCACGCTGGATTTTGTGATGCGGGCGAAACTGGAAATCGCCTACTTCTCCATCCTGACGCCCTATCCCGGAACACGACTCCACGCCCGTTTGGCGGCCGAGAACCGGCTGCTCTCCCAGGACTGGGACTACTACGACGCCAACCACGTGGTCTTTCGCCCCAAGCTCCTCAGGCCGGAGAAGCTGCTGGAGGGCTACCAATACGTCATGAAGGAGTTCTATTCCTTGTCCTCCATCTTCCGCCGCCTATGGGGCACCACGGCCTGGAAGAACCTGTTCTACCCGATGAACTTGGGCTTCCGCAGCAGCCTCTATAAAATGCTCAAGCAATCCAAAACTCCCGAAATGTTGAACACGCCGGCGGAGCAGCCTAATTCAATGGCGGCCGCCGGGGCCGGGCCGTCCGCCCGCCAACTCAAGTAGCCGTCCCTGACGTTGCCAGTCCGCAGATTCTTCGAGCTAACGGGTGGCATATCCCGGCTATAGCTCGAGCTGTTCGGCGGCGCCGATCATGACCGGGCCAAGCAAACCGGAGTCCAGGAGGGCATCGGTCTTTTTCCACAGGCGCCAAGTGGTGAAGGTGATGCGTCGGGCGGGGCTGGGTTTGCCTGCCTGGAGCCACTGCGGCCAGGCCTTGAGGTTGCCCTCCGGATTGCGCTCGCTGTCTTCGGGCAACTGCTCGTCGCCAATCAGGCGGTTGGGCCAGAGATTGATGACGCGCACCTCGAGCTGGTTCTCGCCGGAGGAGACCGCATCGGTGATGTCGAGGCGGAAGGGCGGTTGCCAAAGCAGCCCGAGGTCCTTGCCGTTAAGCTTGACTCGGGCCATGACTTCGACCCGGCCTAAATCCAGGAAGATGCGCCTGTGCCTGGAGAGCATCCGAGGCGGCAAGCGCATCGTCTTAAAGTAAGTGGCAGCGCCTGAAAAGGTACTTTATCCCGGCCTCAGGACGTGCCGTCCAGGAAATCAAGCGGTCAAACGTCGCTGCCTGGGGCGCACCCAGGTTTGGAGCAAACCGAACTTCCCATGGACCGCCGAGTTGGACGGGCGCCGGCCAGCCCTTGAGATTCCGTTCACGGCATTTTCCGGCGGCGGTCCGGGCTTGATAAAGTCCTGGTTCAAAGGCCAGCACGCGGATGCGGCCGGGGGAAGTGCCGCGGACCTCGGCCACGCGCTCAGGCTGCTCGAAGACCGGTGGTTTGAGATCGATGACCTCGGGGTCAGTGGCCCGCGCGGAGACATGCTCGCCGTTTCTGGTGCACTCCAACTCGAGCGTTTTCACGACGAGAAAGGCCGGATCGTCGCCCTCGGCCATGCGGGCGACCTGGAAGCTGCTTTCGCCGGCGTCGGCCAGGCGCTGGACCCTGTCGCGCACGTCGCGGGTCCGCTTGGGGTCGGTCAACACGCCATAGCGCGCCTTTTCCACACTGATTTTCAAGACATCCGCAGTGAGATAAAGGGTGCTCGGGTCCGGGCCTTTTACGGAGTAATGCTTGCCATCGATGCTGTATTCCACCGTGAGGGTCTTGATCACATTGGGGGCGGGGTCATCGCCTTGGGCCATGGCGGAGACGGGGAAGCTGTATTCGCCGCGCTCGAGGAAGCGACGCACTTTTTGGGCGACGTCGCGGGTGCGTTGGGGGTCGTTGGGAACGCCGTAAAGGGCGCTGCGCACCACGACTGGAAGCGGCGGCTCCGGCACAGCCGAGAGGAGCGGTTTGCCATTCCGGGCAAGGCTGACAACGGGTTGGCCTTTGCCGGAGGCGGCCCGGAACACGACAAAGACCGAGCCGCTGGGCTCCAGCGTCAGGGCCACCGTGGTAAGGCCGTCGCGCTCCTCATAGAGAGGCGCGCGCTCACGACGCCCGCTCTCAGGCCACCAGAGTTGAGGAGTTTTTCCGCTCACCCGGAAGGTGGCGGTGGTATTGACCCTGCGCGGAGCGGAATTGGCGACGAAATAGAGGTCGGCCTCGCCGGCGATGCGATGGATGTGGCGGAGCGGTTGGCCGCTGGCAAAATCGGGAGCGATGCCGGACTGGCGCAGCACTTTCTCAGGCTCAGTCTGCCAGACAACCCGTCCCCGGCCCAGGCGGTGCTCGGCTTTCTTGACGCCGTCGCAATCGGCCCAGATGCGGGCGGCAAGCTCTTTGACTTCCTCATCGCACTGCGGGTAGCCGCTGAGGCTGGGGGAACGTTGGGGCGGGCTGCCGACGATGGTAGCGCCGGCTTCGACCAGGTCCTTGATCTTCCGCAGCAACGGCGGGGTCATGGTCTGGGTTGCGGGCAAGACCAGGAGCCGATAGCTCATGCCGCCCGGCAGGATGAGGCGGCCGTCCTGGACCGACATGCGTTCGAGGACCACATCGGCGCCGCATTCGTCCCAGTCGTAGCCACGGCGCGGATGGTCGCCAAAGCCCTGGGGCGGGGTCTCCGCCTGCAAGTAGCAGAGGTCGGCTGCGTAAAAGCCCTGGCGGAGCAGGAACTGGCAGCGGGCCAGGTACTGGTGCCAGGCGAGGGTCTCTTCCCACCAGGTCTGCGTGCGTTCATAGTGCTGGCCCCAGGGTCCCATGGTCATGCCGGGCTGGCGCAGCTCAGGCCAGGGCTGGAGGGCGTAGCGGTGAAAGACGAAACGGTTGATGCCTTCGCAGAACGCCCGGTCGCCGAGGGCTTTGATGGCGGCAGGGTGCTCGCGCCACCGTTCCTGGTCGCCGGCCGTGAATGCCTCGGCGCCGACGATGCGTCTTGCCATAGACATGAGCGCAGCCGGCCATTCCCTTGCAGGTCTCCATCGCCCCGCTCGGACTCCAGAACTCGCCCATAGGCTCGTCGGCCTGGCCGCCGTAAGGAATGAAATCGCAGGGGCTGCCGTAGGCCTCGACGGTGAAACGCAACCCGTTGGCATGGGCCAACTCGCGAGTGCGGGCGGCATAATTCTCGACCACCAACTCCGAGACCGTCTGGCGCAAATCCCGGAGAAAACGCTCGGAGACCTCAAGGCTCTCAACGACCCGGCCGGTGAAGACCGGCAGGAACGGGAACAAATCGTAGCCGCGACGCTTCTGAAACTCCTCGCGCATCCTGGGGGTCCAGTTCTGGGAACCGTTCTCCCAGCTATCGATGTGCGTGGCCACCAGGCCGGGTCCGACATTGCCGGGCTTGAGGCGGTTATCCGCTGCCAACTGGTCCATCATGCCCGCGAAATTGGCTTCGATGCCCACCCGCGAGAGTTTGTCGCACTCCAACCCGCGTCCGGTCTTTGGGGCGGGGGCGTTTTCCACCCCGGTAGTGGTGTGCCCGAACCGGAGGACGGTCCATTGACCCGGCGGCACATCCCAGACCAGGCGGCCCGCCGCGTCCATCTTTGAAGTGAGCGTGACCATGGCCTTGCTATCAATCACCATCTCAGCGGGCAATGTCTCGCGGGGGATGCCGCCGGCGTACCCGACTTCGTACATGGCCTTGGCCCCAATGGCCGGGATGCGATAGGAACCCGGCGTGGGAAAGGCAACGACGGCAATGTCCCGGTAAAACCCGGCGACGGTCTCCGGCTGCCGCAGCGCCCCGTCCAGGCGCATCGGGCCGGCAACATTGGTTTCGCTGCAAACGAGCTTTTGCATGGATTGTTCGGGCTTGATCCAGGGGCCTCCGCTGCCGTTCCAGCCCGCATCATTGTTCATGTTCACCTCCAGTCCCAACCGGCGCGCTTCTCCGACAACATGTTGGAACAAGGCCCGCCAGGACCGGCCCATAAAGTCGGCGGGACCGACCGGGGCGCCCTGGTCGACTTCCATGATGAGGACGCCGCCGATGCCCACGCGCTGCATGGCCTCGAGGTCGGCTGTGATCCCGTTGCTGGAAATGTTCCCGTTGAGCCAGAACCAATAAACCCAAGGACGCGCTTCCGGCGGGGGCTTGCCAAAGCCTTGCTCGAGCGGGTCGGCGGCGGCGCGCGTGAGGGTCAGGCTCACGAGCAGGAGCAGGAGAAAGAACCTGGATTGGAGGGGATTTGGTTTCATGAGACTGCAATCGGTTTGTCGGAGGGGACTGTAGCAGGCTTGGCCGCATGAAACCACCTTTTACCTTCACCCCTTTACGTTTTCGGGATTTCCGGCAGGGCTTGGGCTGGGCACGGTGGGGATGCTGGAGTTGGCCACGGGCAGGGTGCCCGCGCCGTACTTCGGGCCGGGGTCCGCCGCGGGGGGGATTTTGAGGCGGCCGGAGCGTTCGTATTCATTGACGTTGGCAAAGAAGGTTTTGCGCATGAGGGCGATGGCTTGGGAGTGGGCCTGCTCGTCGTCTTGAAAGTCGGTGGCCTGGGGTTTTTCGGCATGGGCGGCTTTGTTTTGCAGCTTCTGGCAGGTGAGGAGGAGTTTGGCGAGCTTGAGGAATGAGTTATGAATTGTGAGGTATGAATTATGAAATATGAGCGCCGCGGCGGTTTGGAGCGCGTGGAGCGTAAGGGCAGGGCAGGAGGGGATGGACGGGCAGCTCGACAAAGGCGCCGACAAGGGTTTTGGGAGCGCGGCGGCGGGGGGCTGGGGTGGGTGGCTTGGGTTGGGGGCTTCGGCTTGAGGGGGAGCGAAGGGAAACAGGGAGCGTAACAGGTCGTGGGCTTGCTGGAGGAGCGGGATTTGGGTTTTGAACCAGTGGTCGAGTTGGCCGGAGTACAGGGCCAGGCTTGGATGCGGTGAGTTCAGGCAGGTTGAGGGTTGAGGGTTGAGGGCCATAATGAGTGCGGAGTGCGGAGTGCGGAGTGCGGAATTGGTCAAGGTTGGGCGCAATGCGGAGTGCGGAGTGCGGAGTGCGGAATTGGTCAAGGTTGGGCGCAATGCGGAGTGCGGAGTGCGGAGTGGGGAATTGGGTGAGGCTGCGCGAGAGGTTAAAATTGGTGATAATTGGTTAAATCGGGGGAGCGGGAGTAGCGGGGGCCGGGGTTGGGTTGGGTTGGGACGGCGCAGCGGCGGCGGTGAGTGAGGCGAGGGCGTCGCGGAGGGACTGGAGGTTGAGGGCGCGCATTTCGGCTTCGTGGATTTCTTTTTTGCGCTGCCATTCGGCGTTGGAGAGCTGGATTTGAATGCGCTCGCGTTCGAGGCCAATGCGTTGGGCTTCATGGCCCTGGCGCTGGAGGCGGGTGACACTGGCGCAGAGTTGGCCGAGGCGGCGGGAGTGGGTGTCGGGGTCGAGGTCTTCGGCGGCGAGGGCGCGGAGGGCGACGGAGGCATAGTGAAGGGAGAGCCAGCGGGCGAGTTTGTCGGCGAAGAGGCCGGCCAGCGATTCGTCGCCGAGGGCTTCTTTGTCTTCGAGGTCACGCGCGAGGGCCATGGCGTCGTGGCGGGTGAGCCAGTCGCAGTAGCCGCCGTTTTTCCATTGGGAGAGGTTGGCCGCGGAGACGGGCTGGGAGGCGAACTCAGCGGCGAGGATGGCGTGGACCTCGGGGAGGGAGTTGAGCCAGTCGAGGACGGAGGGGCCGGGCTCGTTGTCGAGGAGGCGGCGGTTGAGTTGGTCCCGGATGGAGGCGGGTAGGCGGGCGATTTTTCCGGTGCGGGTCATGGGGTGGGGGAGGGGCGAGTGTCGAGTGTCGAGTGTCGAAGGGCGAGTGCCGAGGGCCGAGGGTCGGGGGCCGGGGGCCGGGGGCCGGGGGCCGGGGGCCGGGGGCCGGGGGCCGGGGGCCGGGGGCCGGGGGCCGGGGGCCGGGGGCCGGGGGCCGGGGGCCGAATTCAGGTTGTACAGCATTGACATACGGCAGTTTTCGCATATTTGGGGGAGCCGCCGCAAATGCTCTATTGGCTGTATTGGCTGTATTGGCTGTTTTTTTCAGATCGGCGCGGGGCATGGGCCACCATAGCCAATAGCTAATAGCCAATAGCTAATAGCCAATAGCTAATAGCCAATAGCCAACAGTCCATATTCCATGGTCCGCAGTCCATAGTCCACAGTCCACAGTCCACAGTCCACAGTCCGACGTGAGCAGTTGGGTTTCATGAGGCTGCAATCGGTTTGTGGGAGGAGAGTGCGGCAGGCTTCTCCGCGTGAAACCACCTTTTCCAGAAGCCGGGTGGAGGGGTGTATCGTTGTGCGGCGACCTGGCGAAACTCGGTGTATAATCTGTGGCGCGCCCAGGCGCCAAAGCCGATGTCCGTGGTGATTCCCAGCGCCAGCCATAGGGCGACCAGCCGGGTCGGCTGCGGTTCGTACTGGCTGACGGCAGAGGCGAAGACGATGATGAGCAAGGCGAGGGCCATTCCCAGCCAGGGCAGCACCAGGATGCGCGCCATGCTGCCCATCACCGCCCGCTGAGGATTGCGGGCCGTCAGCGCCTGCCACATCCCCGTCCAGTGCAACGCCGCCACATCGGCCACCAGGCTAACCATCCCCGCAACATAAACCCACACCCACAAGGCGCGCGAGCCCTCGTCCAGGGTGTCGGACAAGGTCGCCGGCAGGAAGACCAGGAAGGCTGCCAAGGTCACGGCAAGCGGCCCCAAAAACTGGCGCTGCAAGGCCAGGAATTGGCCCCGCAGAATCTCGCGCACGCTCAACGGCGTGGACAGGAGCAACTCGAGCGTGCCGGCCTGGCGGTCTTCGGCCAGTTGCCGGCCCGCCTCGGCCGCGACCCAGAGCTTGATGAGCAGGTTCAAAAATCCGCAGGTGAGAAAGTACATGAACGAGGTGAGCCATTCGCGGTGGTGCCTGGCCAAGCCCCAGGCCCACACGCAGGCCACGATACCGAGGGCGGCCCAAACGGAAGCGGGCCGCAAACGGGCGCGCGCGGCCAGCCAGAAATAGGCGTTTTCATCCAGCAAGCGGCTCCGGAACGCCAGGCGCTCGTCCGCCTCGCCAAAGTTCCACGACCCCCAGCGTTCGCCCCGGCGCAAACCTCGGGCGGCTGCGGGTTTGTCCTGCCATGAGCGGGGCGCCACCAGGCTGGCGGTTATCAGGAAAATCCACCCCAGCCCGTGGATGAGCCCGAGCGACCACCAGAACTCCTTGGATTGGCTCTTGTAAAGCGCGTCGAACGCCACCGCGAACGTGAACCCGGGGCTGGGCAGCAGCAGCGCCTCGGTGAGGCGATGGGGCCGGTTGAGATAATCCAGCCACCCACCGCAGAGCGGAAAGATGAGCGTAAAGAGCAGGAGCATCAGGAGTGTGGCCAGCACGGCCTTGCGCGCCGAACGGCTCATCGCCGAAATGCAAATCCCCAGCGTCAGCGAAAAGAACAGCGTGTCGAGAATCACCAGCGCCATGCGGCCAACCTCGCCCGCCGTCACCCCGCCCAGCAATAGCGGCACCGCCAGCATCGGCACCATCGCCAGCACGCCGTAAGACGCATTGAGCGAAGTGGCCGCCAGCTTGCCGAGCACCACGTCATAGCCCCGCAGGTCCGTCAGAAACAACAATCCCAGCGTCCCCTCCCGCTTCTCCCGGCTCAGGCAATCGGCCGTGGACCATAAACCGCTGGACAGGCAATACAAGGACGCGCTCACGGTCATGATCCCGAAGAGCGTCAGCGCAACCGTCCCCGCCGGCGCCGGCGTCATCATCAGGAAGGACCAGGCGCCCACCACGAATACCACTGCCGCCGCGCTGGCACGACCCCAAAAGGTGCCGCGCCGGCGCGAAGCCGCCCGAAGCTCGCGAGCGACAATGGGGAGAAAGGTCATACTATAAATCCGAAAGAATGAACCGCGGAATACGCGGAATACGCGGAATTCCGAGGCGGGCCGGTTCTCTTTCCGCGTATTCCGCACTGCAATAGCCCAATTTGCCCGCAGGCTGCGAAGAATCTTGAGCCACAGATTTCACAGATTACACAGAAGAGAATTCCCATCTGTGCAATCTGTGCAATCTGTGGCTCAAAAATCATGGTCGAGGTGCTTGGTTGCGGCTGCGCCGCTCCAAGTATTCCGCGGTTATCGCTTCTTCGGTTGCAGCTTCGCCGCCTCGTGCAATCTGCGGCCTCCAAACCTCTCCGTCTGCAGAACAGCCTTTCGGACTTTGGCCTTCGGGCTTCGGTTTTCCTTCGGCCTTCGACCTTCGGCCTTCGGCCTTCCACCCACACTTCAAAAAGCTCTTGCACGACAGGGCCGCTCATATTCGCGGCGTCTTCATTACCGGTGGCGCAGCCGTAGGGGGCTCAGCCGTGGGTGGCGCTGGCGGGCTGGCAGGCTCGACTCGCCCCGGCCCGAGGCTGCGCGCGGCTTGTTGGCGGAAGGTCGCATGGAGCCTGCTGCGCGCCAAGGCGATGAAACCGAGATCGACGGCCACGTTGAGCACCGCCGGCAGGCACGTCATCACCAGCGAGATGTACAAGGGCGTCATGGCGGAAAAAGGAGTTGCCGCGCTAACCGTAACGGTGGTCCCGCCGGAGGCGTTGGTAATGGTCGTGGTGACCGGGGGACCGGGTGCCGTGCTCATCCTCATGGTTTGCGGCATGATCACCAGCAGGAACATGGCATACATCGTCACAAAGTAGATCACCAGGAAGGGGATGACTTTGACAAAAAGAATCGTCTTGAGGGTGACCAGGCTGGCATTTCTCGAGGTCAGGCCCATCCACATGCCGAACCAGGCCAGCGCCGCCAGGCTGGCCAGCGTCGAGAGGGTCGAGGCGGCAGACGTGACCAGCGCCGCCAGGTGACTCCATGGGCGCGGCACGCCGGACCCCCAGCTCGTCCGATAGGCCAGGCAGCCTCCGGCCAACAAGGCCAGCAACAGGAGCGCCACCGGCGGCCCGAACATCCGCACAATGGCGCGCCAGTGTCCCTGCACCACCTGCCTCACGGTCAGGGGCGCAACCAGCAGCAGCTCGACCAGCCCGCTGCGGCGCGCTTCGAGGTAAAACCGGCCGGCCTGGGAAGCCATCCACAGATAGAGCAGCGCCACCAAAAGCCAGGAGAGCGCGCTCCAGAGGCCCCACATGTCCCTTGGCGGTCTCCTCCACACCACAAAGGCTGCCAGCACACCCGCCACGATCAATGACACCGCCCACATCCCGACGGATTGCCACCGCTCGCGGCAGGAAAGCCAGAGGACAGGATTGCGGTCGAGCAGTTTCCGCCGCAACGCCTGGCGCCGCCGCGTGCCACCATACCTCCACCAGTAACTTCGCCGCGAGGCCCCGGGTTTGCGGCCCTTCTCCTGCCAGAAACGCGGCACGGTCAGGCACGCCAGGGCCAGCATGCCCCAGCCAATGGCATGGCTAATGCCCAGCGCCTGCCAATACGGACTCCGGCCCCAGGCGCCCGCCAGCCTGAACACATACCCGGGGCTGGCCAGGCTCAGAAGGGGCTTGAACATGCGCCTCTGGGCCGCGCTGTAGATGTCGTCGGTGGCCGGCCCCCCCAGCACGAGCAACAGCAGCAGCAGGACCGTCGCGCCCAGCGCCTTCTGGGCGTCACGGCTCAGGGCCGAGACCATCAGCCCGGCAGCGAGCGAGAAGAACAAGGCATTGAGCAGCGCCAGCGCGGTCTTCCAATACTGCGGACCCGAAACCGCTCCCATCAGGAACGTGACGGCCAGGACGGGAATGACCGACATCAAGGCATAAGTGACACGCAACGAGGTGGCCAACAGTTTTCCGCCGACCACGTCATAACCGCGCAGGTCCGTCAGGAACAGGAAACCGAGCGTGCCTTCGCGTTTCTCTTCACTCAGGCAATCCGAGGTGAAAAACAGCCCGGCCGCCAGCGCCACCAGCAGCGCCAGCCAGGTGAGCACGCCGAAAAGCGCGTTGCCCATGGCCGATGCGCCAAAGGCGCCGGTCCGGCTGAGCATCATGAGGCCGCCGCCAATGACCATCCCCACCAACGCGGAGGTCACCCGCAGCCAAAACGTGCTCCGTTTCCGCGCCGCAACCCGAAGCTCGCGATCAATGATTGGCAGGAAGGTCATGCGGGGTTGCGCCACGCTCAGTTATTCGTATCCTTGCGGTTTTCATCGGCTTGCCGACGCCATACTTCAAACCGGACTCTAGCAATTGGCTGTTCCACCTGGCAAGCGCGCCGTCGAGGGAGCGAAGCCCCGACACTCGACACCCGACACTCGACCTTTGGATGTCGGATTACTTATGAATCCCGGGGTCCATTCATTCCATCGTCCTCTGAATCGCGAACCGGCGGTGCTTTAGATCCGCGTGCAACCGCCAGGCCAGCAGCCCCGCCAAGACCGCTTGAACAGGAGTGAAGAGCCAGGCGATCGGGACGTCCTGCGGAACGCCCCGGGCGACAGGGGCCCAAACTGCCAGGCCGATCAACTGTCCGCCTTCTGCAAGGAAAGCCGGGAGAGCCACTCCCGCCAGCAAAGTCCAGAGGAAGGCGCTCAAGAACCCGCGTTTCGCAAGCGAAAAATAAAGGCCAATGACCGGCAGGCTCAGGAATGTCCCCGCAAAGAACAGGATGGACGGCCATTCACGCCGAGTTGCCATGAAAGTCGAGTAATAGGGCCAGAGGCGTCCGCCTGCGGCCCCAGCCGCAAGGGGAACCGGCGTTGCCGTGAAGAAGGTCGAGCAATAGAGCCAGAGGCCGAGCAGGAGGGCGACTGCGGGCAGGAATTGGGCCAGAGCCCGCGCACGCGGCCACCCAGGACCTGCCATTCTTTGAGGGGCGCCACCAGCAGCAACTCGAGTATCCCGTTCTCGCGCTCGCGCCGGAAGCTGCCGGCGGCGCTGATGGCCATGCTGCACACCAGGACCCACGCCAGGAACCACTGCATGATATGAAACAGCCGCCGGTAGAGTTCCGGGTTGGCCAGCACCGAGGTGTAGATCGAGACGACCACCGCAAACCAACTCCACATTACCAGCCGTCCGCTCCAGCTCCGCCGTTCCAACCACCCCACCGGGTTTCGCTCGAGTTCCCAATTCATCCAACGGCGGAAAAGGCGCCGGAAGAAAACCGGGGTGCAGAACTTCTTTTCGAGCCACACCGCCCGGGGCGACGGGGGCGGCTCGCGCCAAATGCGCTTGACCCTCGAGGCAACAAAGCGGAGCAATATCCAAAGCGCCAGAACCGACAGCCCCGCGCTGAGCCCCAGAGAGACCAGCATCTGCCGATAGAACCCGGCGCCCTTTTCCCAGGCGTTACTCCAATCCAGGACCAGGGCCGTCCCGAACTCAGCCAGCCGATGCATTTCAGTTAGGTCAGATAGGAGCCGGGCTCCCGAGGCGCGTCCCGTGACATGGAAAACCCCAATCCCGACATCGGCGGTCCCCAGGATGAAACCGAGGCAAAACAGGAAACCGAGACACCCGGCTGACAGCAAGGCGCGGGTATGCGCCTTGCTCTGCGCCGAGGCCACAAGACCGGCCGCCAGCGCCAGGCAGATGGAGCTGAAATTCACCAGTATCGAACACACCGCTTGCCGCCAGCCGACTCCTCCAGCAATAAACGGGATCGTCAGCACCGGCAGCGCCGCCAACCACAAAGTGAATGCCGTCAAACCGTGGGCCAGGCCCTTGGCCAATACAATATCCCCGGCCTTGAGCGGAGTCAGGAAAAGCAGCGGCAGCGTGCCTTCCCGCCGTTCGCGGCTGATGCAATCGGCGGTCAGCAGGGGCACCAGGACCCAAATCGCCAGAAACAACGCGCCATGGAGGTAAGCGAAAACCGCGCCCCCGTCGTTCCATTGAACAACCTGGCTGACGGTGATCCACGCGCAGACCGCCAGCAGCGCCGCCACCCCGTTGATCCGCAGGCTGTACGTGGAGGTCCGTCGCGCCGCCGCGCGCAACTCCCGGGCGATGACCGGCAGGACAGTCATGGAATGCCACAAGCCAACGAGGCGGGGCCCTCGAAACATGATCGAATAGGGTCGGCAACCCCACGCGAAGGGGGGATTCTGCACCTGCCGGATGTGCATAGCCCGAATATTTCCCAGCGCGGCGAAGCC